>NZ_JH414800.1:0-37129 GCF_000238715.1 Klebsiella sp. 4_1_44FAA | reverse complement strand
CAATAAAAGCCCTGCGCAGCGCGCAGGGTCAGCCTGAATACGCGTTTAATGACCAGCACAGTCGTGATGGCAAGGTCAGAATAGCGCTGAGGTCTGCCTCGTGAAGAAGGTGTTGCTGACTCATACCAGGCCTGAATAGCTTCATCATCCAGCCAGAAAGTTATGGAGCCACGGTTGATGAGGGCTTTATTGTAGGTGGGCCAGTTGGTGATTTTGAACTTTTGCTTTGCCACGGAACGGTCTGCGTTGTCGGGAAGATGCGTGATCTGATCCTTCAACTCAGCAAAAGTTCGATTTATTCAACAAAGCCAAGATTTACCCAAGAGTATGCCTTTCCAAGTTTGGATGCCTTGAAAGCGATATCGCGGTATTCGAATGAGAAGCCGTTCATCTTACCGGTAGAAGCAATGTTAGCCGTCCAGCCGACTTCAGCTTCTTCCAGTCGTTTTATAAAAGTTAAAAGATCAGGTGTATCTGCCAAACTTTTATCAAGTATCTGTTGTAGAGCTTCTTTAGGGGAGGGAAGGCCAGTCCGTTCTGCAAGCATCTGTTCATTACGGGAAACTTTTCTTCGCTTCTGTTGCTTTGGTGTAATGGAAGGGGCTGGCTTGGTCACTGTCAGACCGTGAGCGATTTCGAGTTCACTAATGATCCGTGTGCTGATAAGGTTTTCATTCCTACCCAAGTAGAGCTTCCCTCCATTGAGGTCTATGCGACTTGCGATAATGTGTATGTGCTGACCAGCCGGATCGTCATGAAGCACATAGCAACGAACATGAGTATCACTGAATCCCATTCTCTTCATGTAGTCGTCAGCTATCCTTGCCCATTGGTCATTCGATAATGATTCACCATCAGGTAAGCGAAGCGAGTTGTGCCAAACTGGTTTTGCGACATCCTGGCGAAGATGCTTGGTGCTATCGAACTCTGCAATCATTTCATGGGCGGTGTCACCCAGCATATTGCCCCCGATTACGACTGGATCGCATTTATGATGTGCTCCCGGTTTCAATGCGTATTGGACCACACCAGCAAAGTTCTTACCCCTGCGAATCTTCCGCATACCCTTCATTCGGGAGGCTCCATATACTGTCACTTAAAAGATTCGTGCGAAGCTCTTCCAGTTGTCGCTTCACAGCGAACAATTCAGTATGGGTAAGCTGACTGTCCTTGCTTTTACAATCTATATGGGTCGCAATTCGATTTAGCTTTTGCGATATATCAGTTAAAGCTTTCCAGGCTTTGGTATTAATCGTTGGTATAACAGGAGGCAACTTTTGAAGGGAAGCCATGCGAAGCCACTCGCCTTTTTTATAAGAGCCTCGCTTTATATTAAGGAGTTGCAGTTCTTCAACATTCAATCGGACACTGACACAATAGCTTCTTACTGCTTCTGAAGGAATTTTACTTTTATTAAAACTACCACGGCGGGAAGTTTTGGATAGATCTATATCATCGCTATAATTTATCTTATGCATATAAACTCCATTTTGTATGATATTAATTAGTTAGCATAATCCATATGCTTTATATATCACTTATATAACGAATGAGTTTTTTGTCAATCTATAGGATGGATTGTTTTGATTTCTTTTATTGTCTGACTGAAAGGAAGCAAGAAAAGCAAGAGCTTTATAGAACGGTGCAACCGCTTCTATAAATTAGCTCTTGCTTATATTTAGAGGGATTGTTGACTTTGAGATTGAAATTGCTATAACTGTATTTATTAATAATGAGGAGGGTATATGAAGATAGCTTTTTTCCTTGCACTTGTTGCTTCAATCAATTTAAATGTATGGTTTTTTTCCGAAGTACTCTGGTTGGTTAGGCATGATGGATTTTTACATAGTGATTTTTTCATTAGGATGGGTTCTTTATCAAGTTAAATATAGTCGCGTAAATAAATAAAAACCCAAGGTGCACTTGTCATTCCAATCGCTACAAATAGAACTAATTTGTAATAAAAGTTATTGTGAGTTATTAAGTCTGGTATTGCAGTATTTGATGGTGTATTATTCATAACAGAAGCCGAAGGTCCATCATTTTTGGGTTCAGCATTCAATTTCTTTTGCTTTATTACCTGGTTTTCTTTATGTCTGTCATTTATAAATTCGACTATTGTTATTAAAGTTTTACCAACAGTTGAAATAAGTATTAAAACTTTTATACCAATTTGATAGAGGTGTTCTGCAATGTACTGCAAATCTGTAAAACTTTTATAAAATTCATAATCGAATAAAAATAAATATAAAGCATAGCTTGCTGATGCAAATAATATTGCATCATTTAATGATTTAACGGATTTACCTCGGTAAATATACCATAGTGCTATAAAAAGACCGCCTGCAATAATAGGGAGGATGCTAATGTAATCAGGGATTATATCGGTGCTTAGAGGTTTTAGATAATGTTTTACGTTCTTGATTAGATAAAATATGCTAATTGAAAGAGCAATTAAACATGCAATAAAGAAAAAAATATTTTTGATGATTATTTTCCATTTTTTTTCTTTATTGGGATAGTTGCTATTGCTATTGCTATTGCTAATTTCTTCAGTCATATAGTTACCTTGCAAATAACATAAGTACAATAGGATATCTTTCTACAAGATATCCCATAGCTTGTTTCAGTAATTAGGCGAAATTAAAGAAAATATATCTTTTCTTTCTATAAAGATGCCAAGCTCATCATATGGGTTTCCGTAAGCTGAGGCTGAAAGCCAATTAAGACTCGTGATCAAAATGTTGTCATTATCCCATGATAATATTTTTGCATGAGAAATAGGATCTTTCTTCTTCTCTAAAGTAATTCCATTTTTTCTTAAAGAGTTACTCATGTCATCAAGTTGCTGTGAATTGATACCTCCGCTAAGAGATGAGTAATACATGTTAATATTAAGACTGCTATTGGCTGTCATTGATGTTATCAAGGGAGTTAAAATAGGTCTTTCTGCATTATTACTAATTCTATGACTCGCAATAAATATTGATTTTGTTGCTTTGTCTCTTGCATCTAAAACAAAATCATGATGCTCATTTTTTGTGATGATTTTAATTCTTACATTTTTGTTCGCAGAATCTTCTGATGATAAATGCTCACAAGCTTTTTTCAATTCGTATGAAATGGCTGAAATAGATTTGCTTAAGTTGTTAGATACTCTAGATTTTCCTTTAGAAATTATGCTCAAAATATCTAATACTTCAGTCGTCAAGGTATCATTTGTTACGAAAACAGAGCATTCATACCTATTAAATCCACTTGCTAACCAGTTACATGAACCGATGGTTGAACAATATCCGAATTCCATTGTATCGCATACTATAACCTTTGCATGAGAACCTGTTGGATCTGAATGTATTGTAAAAAGGGAGGTTAATCCAAGCTTTATAATTTCTTCTCTATAAGACTTAAGGCCCTCAAGAAATTGGTTATAACTTCCGATACTTCTCTCATCATCGGGTTCTTCTTGGCCCCATAAGATATCAACTTGAACTCCGCGTTTAGCAGCATCAGTTAATTTCTGAAAGATTGATTCAAAGTTTTTTAAGTGTATAAAAGTTGAATGGATAATGATTCTACTAACAGATTTATCGATCATCGCGATAAGATGATCTCGATGGCTGTCTGAACCTGATATTATTCGGAATTCAGTTTCATTAATATAGTGTTCTTCAAATCTATTTTCAAAAGACTCGGTATTATAAGTGCTTATTTTTGAGTTCTTGCTAAGAGAGTCTATATTAGTATTTATTTCACTTCGCTTCATATTAGCTGCAGCGATAATATCTGCGGCTAATTCTTTTGAGATATCAGATGGAACACCCGTTATGTTATCTGCTTCATCAACTTGTGCTATAGCAAAAGTTCTATTTTGATAATAAGGTCTATCATTAGCTCTTTCCTCATACCCTATAACCTCTTCGTCAGTATCTTCAACACAATTTAGAATGTCTGATGTGAACGGTGAATGTTTGGGGTTTTTAATTTTGAGTTCTGTTGATATCGAGTGTTTATTCTTAAGTAATTCATTTGCTCTTGATGTAGGATATATCTGATAGTTTTGATTTCTTGCATTTACTCGATAACATTTTGCTGTGATTGGATCTATTAAAAACTTCCGAGTAGATTCCAGTGGCTCTCTTTCATAAGGGAGTTCCTCACGATTAGCAACACTCCTTCCTTTGCTGGTAATCCTGAAGTTGTATTTAGAATTCAATTCAACTAATTCAACCCAACCCAATTTCATAAATGGCAATATTATTTCAATTATGAGCCGTTGTGGAAGATTAGATTTTAATGATAGCTCTTCTATAGGATAGGGTTGGAGGCTAATCTCTTGAAGTAAAAAATGATCTAAAGCTCCCCATCTATGGCCTTTAAATATTTTGAATTTATGAACTCCATAATGAAAAGGAATTTTAACATATATGTTTTTATTTTTCATTTTTATTTCCTTTGTTTGTTATAAAGTTTGATGTAATTAATGAAAGCTTTCTCTCATTTAAAGACAAATCCAGTTTATCAGTTAGTCTTGGAATAAAATCATATTCTTTTGAGTTCTCTCTGGATATACGATTAGACCAAGCCTTGAGGAGTTCATATGAACCGACTATGATCAATTTGTACTTTGCTCTACTAAGTAAAACATTTATACGGCGTTGATCTGATAAAAATCCTAATGCACTCTTAATTGTGCTTTTACCATTGTTTCGTACTAATGAAATTAAGACAATATCAGCTTCGCCACCTTGGAACGAATCAACAGTAAGGCAATAACCATCATTATCATCTGGTGGAATGTAATTATTTAAAAGTGTTTTGAATTGATTTTTTTTCTTTTCAATTTCAATATGCTTTGAAATTAATTTAACTTGATTTGAGTATGGAGAAAGAATTGCCAACTTTATTTTTTTTGTTGGGTTGGAGTTCTTGTCCAAATCTTTGAGAATATCTATGATTGCCTTACATTCACTTTCGTTTGACCAGATTGGTGTATGCTCTCCTGCTCTGTTACCTTTAGTTTTTTGTACATCTGGTTGACTAATCCATACCAGTGCTGGTGTATTTGTGAGGTGAGATTCCTCTTTTAAGTTAAGTACTGATTGAAAATCTTCTGTAAGATACTTCCTTTCTTTATCTTTATCGGTAACTAATTTGTTGTTATAAAAAACATTTGAAATCACTTCTGCAATATGAGGATGCATACGGTGCTGGACTGACAGCATTGAGGATAATTTATTGTTTCTTTTATAATCTTTTCCCTTTATTTTTTCATACATTACGTCTTGTCTTTCATCATCAATAATAAGAGATTCAAATAGATTTACATATTTGGCTGCCCGTAATCCTATTTCTCTTGCTTGATCATCGGTTATTGATGAAAAGTGACTATTACGCATTAGTTCATTTTTTAATTTAAAATTACTTATGCTGTCAACTTCTTCAAAGGTGTTTTTAAGTTTTGTATTATTGGTTAAAATGTTTCTTAACTCAATTGAACGATACGGTGGCAATTGATTGTGATCACCGATCATTAATCGTCGGTAGGATAATAAAAGTGGGCTTATTAATTCTATACCTGTAACCTTTCCACTTTCTTCCATGATCGACCAATCAAATTGTGCTCTTTCTTTTATCATTCTCTCTACATAATCTGAATTAGTTGTAGCAAATATTAAGCTTGCTGATTTAATTAGTTGATTAATTAGTGGGTATCTCTTTACTGGAGGAGCTTTAAGCAAACTGGAAATATTACTTTTTAAACTTTGATTGGAAGAGTTTTTGTATAAAGGGCTTTCTACGAACTTCCGCAAATATTCTAATCCAGTTTCATCGGCACTGTTTAATATTATATTATCTTCGCCAGATATTTTGTTGCATCTAATAATTATGGGATCATTTGTATGTTTGTTTTCAGTAAGTAAATCTTTGACAACTTCGTGATATAGATGTTGAACGGTTGCATGACTCTGTGCGGTAAAGAGTATCCTGCTATTAGGTTCTTCTTTAAAGATAAATTTAGAAATTGCTTTGACTAAGTGAGTTTTACCTACTCCCGGTGGACCTTGTACAAGGTTCATTGGCAATGTTGATAATACTTTTGTAAAAACTCTTTGTTTAGATTCATCCAATGAGTCCATTATATCTTTTGCAATTATATCTTCATTGCTTACTGTGAGATTTGAATTAGGGGAAGTAATTACATTCATCAATTCGATATGATTTTCAAGCATATCCAATGTATTTGCATGTCTTGTTATTTGGCGCAGAGTTCCTTCAATCGAGTCGGGAACAATATAAAAATTCCTCCATTCTGGAAGAGGTTTTTTAGAGATGAAGCTATATATTTCTTGATTGTCTTGATCTGTTTCATAGCCATAAAACTCTAAAAGAATCTCTTCGTCAACTCTACTGAAATCATTATTGTCTACTAAACTCCAGGATACCTTATCGTTGTTTTCACTACTATTTATAATCTTTTCAAGCCTGACAGATGGTGAGTCGATACTTAGCGACTTAGACAGTTCCTCCGTTGTTTCGTCAAATTTGGGAATGAATTTAAAGATCCATGAGCTAATATTATCTGGTTCGCTTTCTTCACTGATGTTTTCTACAGGGAAAATTTCTGCTTTTGCATATGCGATATTTGTAATATGAACGGCAGTTAGGCCCTCCAATAATCGAAGATGTTCTTCATTTCTTTTGTTTTTAGTTTTACCTATATCTTTGAAAATCATTTCCCAAGACAGTAGGCTTAATGAGTTATCATTACTATTCAAAAATTTCCTGGCTTCGTAATGAGTATAACATGATATATTATTACTATTTAGTTCAATGTAATTATCTTTACCAAAGAATCTATTTGGCAACTCTAAATATGCATATTGTGAATAACCTAAATCCCATGTTTTGTCACTCGTTCGATGGTCAGGTTGAAATGGTGTTAGTACATAAAAAAGTTCTTTCCCTTTCAATACTACATCATATCGATTGTGTTCTGAGGTATTAACAAATAATACTGGTGAATCTGATAAATCTTCGCTTACGAAACTCTTTATTATATCAGAGTCATCTCTGGATATTGTGAATTCACTTTTCTCAAAGATTATTTTTTGTATGCAGTGAAATAGCTCTTTTTTATCTTTGGTATTATCAGATTGTTCATACTTAGTGTTTATTGCTAACCCATGAATAGTTTTCGTTTTTTATAGAATTCAGTAAGCTCATCAATTATACCATCTAAAAACTGTAGAATATCTTTTTCACCAAGAAGTTCTTTTATAGCATTTTGCTGAATAGGTTGGATTCCTAATAGACTACGAATTATAGCTACTTCACTAATTGTCAGATCGTACTTAGAAATGAAGTATTCTGCTGGGAACTGCAGAGATTTAATTTCATTTATATCTATTTTTAAAAAGTTTGCTATTAAAATTCCTAAATCGATCCAATCTGTAGCAAAAGTTGATATTTTACCGTGTTCACCAACAGGCTCAATTTTAGCTCTGGTAAGTGTAGGCATTCGGATTGACCACTCGAAGCCGGTCAATTGAAAATCGTTATAATCATCTGATTCATAATCATATGTTAGAATTGAATTTTCATCTAAATGTCGATGTAACAACCCTTGCGCATGAAGCAAACCAATAGCATTTGTAATTCTACAGATATTTTTCCAGAATCTGATTCTAACTGCCGGATCTTTTAAACGGGTGAGCCAGTGGCTTTTTCTTGGGAGAGATAATGTTCTTTTATTCAATAAGTAAGAAGTAGGTACTCTACCATCAGAATTTAAAACAAGATAGTACCCTTCATTTGTTTTTTTTGATTCAACAGGATTTACTATATAATCTCCTACTCCAGGATATCCCTTTAACCTTTGTAGTTGTCGTAATTCATGTTGCCAAATACTTTCAAGAACTTGTTCATCACTTGAGGTATTTCTTGGCCAATGTTTGATAATGTAACTCTCTCCATCTTTAAGGGTAAGAATTACTTCAGGAATATTTCTATTTGATTCTGTTTTTAGTAGATTTCTTTCTATAATCTCATAATTATCAAACAGTTTATTTTCACTCATAGACCAACCTTATTCATAAATGCTGTGTGAACTTTACGGATGAGAATTGTACATTTAAATGCTACCGCCCCAACATATGCATGTATGCTGTACATTGTATTTATTGCTAACATAAAAAAACAATATATACAATGAGTTAAGTAGTGTTGTTTGGTTTGGATCAAAAAAAAAGCTTCTGAAATTATTTGACCAGCTATTGCTTAATCTCAGAAGCTAAAACAGGGCTTTAATTGGTTAATGCTGGGTGTATGGTTCTAAGTTGTTCGTTGAAAATAGAGATGCAATCCTAGTAATTACCTTTGTTTATTATGTGTTTTTTAATTATTAAGCTGCAATGGCTTTTAGCCTTTGAGCTTGCACATAATCACTCCACCACTGCATGAGAACCACTCGTTCTGCAAGATAATCTGCGCGATTATATGCGGCAATTATTTCATCTTTCTTCGAGTGAGCAAGGGCCGCTTCTAAGACATCTGTCCTGAACTTACCCGACTCCTCTGAGGCCGTTCGTGCAATAGATCTCATTCCATGGGCTACAAGCTCTCCACCAAAGCCCATACGGATTATGGCCGCATTCGCTGTTTGTTCATGCATATGATTGAGTGGAGCTTTGATACTGGGGAAAACCCACTCTCTGTGCCCACTGATGGCTTTCATTGAATCCAAGACTCGCAAAGCTTCTTTGCTTAGTGGAACTTTGTGAGGCTTCTTCATTTTCATAAACTCAGCCGGGATGTTCCACATCGATTTTTCAGTATCTATATCGGCCCATCTCGCACGAACGGCTTCCCCTGGACGAACCCAGGTCAGCAATTGCCATTCAATCAGCAATCTTGTCTCCATACGAACTGAGGCATTGTTTAACACCATTAGGAAGCGGGGTAACTCGGAAGGGGGTAATGCTGGCATATTCTGTTTTTTAGGCTTACTGAACCGTTGCCCAAGGTTGTCAGCCGGATTGAACTCGATAAGTTCTTCAGTCGCGGCCCAGCGAAATATTTCATTTAATCGGGAAATGATTCGCCGTAAGGTTTCGAGGACTCCTCGTTGCTCAATAGGGTCGAGATGTTGCTTTAAGAGTTTGGGTCGGATCTCATTGATAGGAACCTTACCCAAGCCGGGAAATATATTTCTCTCCAAGCTTCGCCAGATGTCTTCTGCATGGTCTTGTGAGATACCAGAGGTCTTTACCTTCTCATCCAACCATTTCCTTGCCACGGCTTGGAGAGTGTGTTCAGTAGCATTCTTTAAGGCATTAGCTTTATCGTTGTTATGAACTTGGGGATCAATGCCATTAGCAAGCAAGGAAAGGTATTCATCTCGTAAGGCTCTGGCTCTTGCCAGTGTAAGGTGAGGATAGGTCCCAAGGCTCATTTTGGTTCTTTTTTTACTCACTGGCACTGCATACCTGAAATACCAATTCTTCTTTCCTCCTTTCGAGAGGGGAGCGATTCGTAGTATCAAACCATCTCCGTCAAACAAGTTGATTTCTTTGTCGGCTGGTTTGGTGCTTTTGATTTCAGTGTCAGTGAGCTTCTTAGCGATTTTTGCCATTTTGGGACCCTCGGTTTTTGGACCCTTCTTAGTGGGTCCCATTCAGGGTGCCATATGTGATAGTTCTCAGCAATTCTCACTGGACGACAATAGACGTAAAAAAGCCCGCAAGGCTGATTCCATGCGGGCTTAGTAGACTTCATTGTACTTCAAACAACTAAAAAGTGGTGGAGCTGGCGGGAGTTGAACCCGCGTCCGAAATTCCTACATCCTCGGCACTACATGCTTAGTCAGTCTTTACATTCGCTTGCCAGCTGCGGACAGACACGCCACTAACAAACTAGCCTGATTAGATTTAACGCTTCAACCCCAGGCAGGGCATCCACGCGATCTCTTTTGGGTTTGACCTCTCTTTGATCCCCGTCTTAAGAGCGGAAGCTAGGGAGAGAGGGCTCAGAGCAGGTTATTAAGCTGCTAAAGCGTAGTTTTCGTCGTTTGCGACTATTTTTTGCGGCTTTTTACGAGGCCAACCGCCCCTCGGCATGCACCTTGGGTTTCGCAAATCCCGTCGAATCCAGAATCAGCCCCAATGTGTAGGTTAAGTATAACAGATTTGTGAATGTCGTTACCAGCCCCATCACGCAGGATTATTTCAGCAGGGTGGACGAAAAAGCAGCATCAACAAGGATATAGCGTAAGGGCCAGCGAGAGCTGGCCCTCGGGGAGGGGAAATTAACGTCCGGCGTGCTTCATAATACGCGCCTTATCCAGCGCCCATTCACGATCTTTCAGGTCGGTACGCTTGTCGTGCTGTTTCTTACCTTTGGCGACGCCGATTTTCACTTTGCACCAGGCGTTCTTCCAGTACAGCGACAGGGCGACGACGGTGTAACCTTCGCGGTTAATGCGGCCGTACAGCGTGTCGAGTTCGCGCTGGTTGAGCAGCAGCTTACGGGTGCGCGTCGGGTCGCAGACATAGTGGGTGGAAGCCACGGCCATAGGCGTAAAGTTGGCGCCGAACAGGAAGGCTTCGCCATCCTTCAGGATGACATAGCTATCGCCGATGTTGGCTTTACCTGCACGCAGGGATTTGACCTCCCAGCCCTGCAGGGCGAGACCAGCCTCGTATTCATCTTCGATAAAGTATTCGTGACGGGCGCGTTTATTCAGCGCAATGGTGGCTGATCCAGGTTTGTGGGCTTTTTTCTTAGTCATAATGTCCTGAAGTCATCGTCTTATACACAGTTACCTCGATCGCATCCTGCGAGGTGTACTGCGCATCTTAGCACGAGTTGCGGCACAGCGTTTTTTTTAGCAGCAGATAAATGATATTATTTGCACTGTGTTTAAATGTGGAACCTGCTATGCCTCAGATTAGCCGTACTGCGCTGGTGCCTTTCAGCGCGGAACAGATGTATCAACTGGTAAACGATGTGAAGTCCTATCCTGATTTTCTGCCAGGCTGCACCGGTAGCCGCGTGCTGGAATTGGGGCCGACGCAAATGACGGCGGCGGTTGATGTGTCCAAAGCCGGCATCAGTAAGACCTTCACCACACGCAATACACTGACCAGCAACCAGAGCATTTTGATGAGCCTGGTGGATGGCCCGTTCAAGAAGCTGATTGGCGGCTGGAAGTTTATTCCGCTGAGCCCCGAGGCCTGCAAAATAGAATTCCATCTCGATTTCGAGTTTACCAATAAACTGATTGAGATGGCTTTTGGCCGGATCTTCAAAGAGCTGGCCGCTAACATGGTGCAGGCGTTCACTTCGCGCGCCAAAGAGGTTTACAGTGCCGGCTAATATTCGTGTTGAAGTGGCCTACGCGCTGCCTGAAAAGCAGTATCTGCAGCGGGTCACCCTGGACGAGGGGGCGACGGTCGAGCAGGCGATTATCGCCAGCGGTCTGCTGGCGCTGCGTGATGACATTGATCTGGCGAAAAACAAGCTGGGTATCTACAGTCGTCCGGTAAAGCTGCATGACGAAGTTCACGACGGCGACCGGGTCGAAATCTATCGACCGCTGATCGCAGACCCGAAAGAGCTGCGTCGCCAGCGGGCAGAGAAAAGCGCCGCAAAGTAACCAGCAGCAGACCGGCTATCAGCCATAAAAAAAGCGCTCACCGAGCGCTTTTTTGCTTTTCCGGGCCTTACTGACTGGTCAGCGCAGGCTTGTTATCAATGTTAGTCAACACACCGCCGCTGTTGAAGGTCAGGGTTAGGGTCTGCTGAGTCACTTTCTGGTGGCCCGGCTCCTGACGGAAGACATAGAACCAGGTATTGGTGCCGAACGGATCCGTCATCATTGGCGTCCCCAGAGCATAAGCTACCTGCTGTTGCGTCATACCGACACGAATTTTTGCTACATCGTTTGGTGCCAGATAGTTACCCTGGTTGATGTCAGGACGGTAAACCACTCGTTCCAGAGTGGAACAGCCTGCGGTCAACATAAGAAGAACCGCTGCGGCAGCAGTCAGCGTTTTACAGCGCATAGTGATTTGATTCCTTTTTGGGCCCGAGCAGTACGTGGCTCATCTGTAATATGCCGATAATAATAGACCTTCGCGCCGTTGGAAACCTCCGGCTGCAGGTCAGCAGGCAATTTGCTGTTCACTATGACCCTGTGAAAATCAAAAAGTTTACGCCGCAAGCAACTCTTTCGCGTTCGCCAGGGTGTTGCGCGTGACTTCGCTGCCGCCCAGCAGACGGGCCAGCTCCTGCAAGCGAGCACGTTTATCCAGCGGCTGCATATGGGTTTCGGTCATCTCGCCATCGGTCTCTTTGCAGACAAAGAAATGATGGTGGCCGCAGCCTGCGACCTGCGGCAGGTGGGTCACGCACATCACCTGCGTGGACTCGCCCAGCTGGCGCAGCAGCTTGCCGACCACCGCAGCGGTCGGGCCGCTGATGCCGACGTCCACTTCGTCGAAGATGAGCGCCGGGGTTTCCATTTTACGCGCGGTGATCACCTGAATCGCCAGCGCAATGCGCGACAGTTCGCCGCCGGAGGCCACTTTGGCGATTGGCTGCAGCGGCTGACCGGGGTTAGTGGTGACGCGGAACTCAATATGGTCGGCGCCGTCGGCGGTGAGATGGCGTTCATCGAACGCGACCTCAATCGCGAAGACCCCGTGCGGCATCGAAAGTGAGTGCATACTTTCGGTGATAAGCTGGGTCAGCTCGTCGGCGCTGGCCTGGCGCAGGGCATGCAGCTGGCGCGCGGTCTCCAGCGCCAGCTGATGATGTTCGACCACCTGCTGGCTGAGGGATTCCAGCGAGCCGGCGCTGTCGTCCAGCAGGCGCTGCTCTTCCAGCATCGCCTGATAAACCGCCGGTAGCTCTTCCGGCATCACCTGATGTTTACGCGCCAGCGCGATTTGTCGGGAAATTCGTTGCTCAAGTTCAAACAGACGGTTCGGATCGAGATCCAGACGGTCATGGTAGTGGCGCAACTCGTCGCTGGCCTCGCTGAGCTGAATGGCCGCCTCTTCCAGCATATCCAGGACGCCGGAAAGCTTGCTGTCCATGCCCACCAGCTCGCTGACCAGCTGCTTCGCGGTATAAAGCTGGCTCTGCAGATTGGCCTCTTCGCCGTCCGCCAGTACCGTAAGGGCGTGCTGGCAGGTGCTGAGCAGCTGGCCGCTGTTGGCCAGGCGCTTGTACTCTTCGTCAATCTGCTCGAATTCTCCCGGCAGCGGGTTAAATTCGTTCAGCTCTTTAAGCTGATACTGCAGCAGATCGGCGCGGGCGGCGCGCTCCTGGCTCTGCTGCTGATGCTGGGCCAACTCGCGGCAGCTCTGGTGCCACTGGCGATAGTGCTCGGCCATACGCTGAGTAAGCGCATACTCACCGGTATAGCCGTCGAGCAGTCGTTTTTTTGGTGTTCGGGTTTGGTCAGCAGCTGGTGGGCATGCTGGCCGTGGATCTGGATCAGCAGCTGGCCCAGCTCGCGCAGCTGCGAGAGCGGGACGGCGGTGCCGTTGATGAAGCCGCGCGAGCGGCCGTCGGCGCTGATCACCCGGCGAAGTAAACACTCACGCCCGCTCTCCAGCTGATTCTCTTCCAGCCAGCGCTGGGCGGCAGGGGTATCTTTCAGCGCGAAGCGCGCGCACAGGTCGGCACGGGTGGCGCCGCGACGCACCATGTCGGCTTCCGCTCTGCCGCCGAGGCACAGCCCCAGCGCGTCGATGGCAATGGATTTCCCGGCGCCGGTTTCCCCGGTGATGGCGGTCATGCCGCTGTGGAAATCAATTTCCAGTTCACGAACGATAGCAAAATTACTGATGGTGAGTTGCGCCAACATAGCTGCCTTCCTGTATGAAAAACCAATACTGTGTTTTCGTACAGTATAGACTGGTTTTTTATCCAGTAAAGAGGCAGCCGTGAAAATCAGAACAATTTTTTCGACCAGCCGAGCTTGGTGCTTAATGTATTGAAATAGCTGTAATCTTTAGGGTGAATCAGATTGAGGTGATAATCACAGCGGCGAATGAGGACATCTTCGCCATCCTGGATCGGCAGGGCAATCTGGCTGTCGCAGCTGATCTCCAGATCGCTGCAGCGGTGAGAGAAGCGTAGGCGGATGGTGCTGTCGCCGTTGATCACCAGCGGTCGCGCTGAAAGGGTGTGCGGGAACATCGGCACCAGGGTGATGGCGTCCAGCGACGGCGTAAGGATTGGGCCGCCGGCCGACAGCGAATAGGCGGTGGAGCCGGTCGGAGTGGAGATAATCAGGCCATCGGATCGCTGAGAGAACGCAAAGACTTCGTCGATATAGACTTCGAACTCAATCATATGCGCCACTTTGCCGGGGTGCAGCACCACTTCGTTGATGGCGGTGCTGATACGTTTCTGGCAATCCTGCTGACACACCTGGGCCTCCAGCAGAAAGCGTTTCTCGGCGATGTAGTGACCTTCCAGCACGTCGGCGAGCTGCTGCAGGGCGTTGTCCGGGTCAAGATCGGTGAGAAAGCCGAGGTTACCGCGGTTAATGCCGATGACGTTAATGTCGTAACGGGCCAGGGTCCGCGCCGCGCCGAGCATATTGCCGTCGCCGCCCACCACCACCGCGAGGTCGGCCTGTTGGCCAATCTCCGCCAGCGTGCCGGTTTTCACGTTGCTGAGCTGAAGTTCATGGGCGATCTGCTGTTCAACCAGCACTTCATACCCTTTGCTGCACAGCCAGCGCCAGAGCATTTCATGTGTGGTCAGGGCGGTGGGGTGACGAGGATGTCCCACAATGCCGATACACTTGAAATGGTTCTTCATGATCTGGATGTCCTTGCGTTAAATGAAATAGTGACAATCTGTCCGCTTCCCTTGAAACCCGGAAACTGATCCCCATAATAAGCGAAGTTAGCGAGATGAATGCGAAAAAAACGCGGAGAAATTCATGAGTAGTAAAGAACAGAAAACGCCTGAGGGGCAAGCCCCGGAAGAAATTATCACGGAGCAGCACGACGACGTTGAGGCGGTAGAGCCTGAAGTTTCGGCTGAGCAGGTGGATCCGCGCGATGAAAAAATTGCGAATCTGGAAGCCCAGCTGGCTGAAGCGCAGAAACGTGAACGTGAAGTGATGCTGCGTGCCAAAGCCGACGAAGATAACCTGCGTCGTCGTACCGAGCAGGATATCGAGAAAGCGCACAAATTCGCGCTGGAAAAATTCGTCAATGAACTGCTGCCGGTAATCGACAGCCTGGACCGCGCGCTGGAAGTGGCTGACAAGGCTAACCCGGAGCTGGCGCCGATGGTGGAGGGGATCGAACTGACCCTGAAATCTATGCTGGACGTAGTGCGTAAGTTCGGCGTGGAAGTGATCGCCGACACCAACGTTCCGCTGGATCCGAACGTCCACCAGGCCATTGCGATGGTCGAGTCTGAAGATGTGGCGGCGGGCAACGTGCTGTCCGTGATGCAGAAAGGTTATACCCTGAACGGCCGTACTATTCGCGCCGCGATGGTGACGGTAGCGAAAGCGAAATAACGCTTGCTGCCTTGCTCAACGGCTGCCTGCGGGCGGCCGTTTTTTGTGTCATCGCTCCCGGCGCGAGATAAAAAACGGCGGGCCGCAGCCCACCGTGATGTTAATTCCTTCGCTAGCGCTACTCAGCGACGCTCTCGCGTAATGATTTCACCGGCATCACTTTCACCTGTTTGATCATGTTGTCCTGCACGTCGAGGATATCTATATCGTACTGCTCAATGCGCACGCGGGTGCCTGGGACCGGGATCTCTTCCAGCGCTTCGAGGATAATACCGTTGACGGTGCGCGCTTCATCTTCCGGCAGGTGCCAGTTAAACGCTTTGTTGATTTCGCGAACGTTGGCGCTGCCGTCGATAATCACCGTGCCGTCGTTAAGCGGGGTCACTTCCTCCGCCAGGGTGGGTGACATGGAGGTGGTGAAGTCGCCGACAATCTCTTCAAGAATATCTTCGACGGTGACCAGCCCCTGAATATCGCCGTATTCATCGACCACCAGACCGACTTTCTTTTTATTGCGCTGAAATTTCACCAGCTGGGTGCTGAGCGGCGTGCCTTCCGGCACAAAGTAGATCTCATCTGCCGCCCGCAGCATGATCTCTTTTGTGAACTCTTTCTTCTCCGTCATCAGACGGTAGGCTTCGCGAACGCGCAGCATGCTGATGGCATCGTCCAGCGAATCGCGGTAGAGCACGATGCGGCCATGCGGGGAGTGGGTCAGCTGGCGGACGATAGATTTCCAGTCATCATTGATGTCGATGCCGACAATCTCATTGCGCGGCACCATGATGTCGTTAACGCTGACCTTCTCCAGGTCCAGCACCGACAGCAGCATATCCTGATTACGTCGTGAGATTTGTGAACGGGATTCATTCACAATCGTGCGCAGTTCATCTTTGCTCAGGGCGCTGCTGATGACGGTATCGGTGCGGATGCCCATCATGCGCATCAGTATGCGGGTGATGGTATTCAGCAGCCACACCAGCGGCATCATCAGCACCTGCAGGGGCGCCAACAGGAAGCTGCTGGGGTAGGCGACCTTTTCCGGATAGAGGGCGGCGATGGTCTTCGGCAGCACTTCGGCAAATACCAGCACCACAAAGGTAAGTACGCCGGTGGCGATCGCGACGCCGGCGTCGCCGTACAGGCGCATGCCGACGATGGTGCCCAGCGCCGAGGCGAGAATGTTGACAAGGTTATTGCCGATCAGCACAAGGCTAATCAGGCGGTCCGGCTTGCGCAGCAGCTTCTCCACGCGCTTGGCGGGGCGGTTGCCTTGTTTCGCCATGTGGCGCAACCGGTAGCGGTTCAGCGTCATCATGCCGGTTTCGGAACCGGAGAAATAGGCAGAGATAATCACCATGACGATCAGCGTTATGATCAGCGTGGTGGTGGAGATATGTTCCACGTAGGATTCCTTAAAAGACTTAGCTCACGAACTGCTGCAGCACGCGGCTACCAAAATAGGCCAGCGTCAGCAGACCGGCGCCAGCGACGCTGAACCAGACCACACGACGTCCGCGCCACCCTTCATGATAGTGCCCCCACAGCAGGACGATATAGACGAACCACGCAATAATCGACAGCACCGCTTTATCGATATTTTCGCTGCTGAACAGATTGTGCATGTAGAACAGGCCGCTGCACAGCGTCAGGGTCAGCAGCACCACGCCGACCTGGGTGATGTGGAACATTTTGCGCTCAATGCTCATCAGCGGCGGCATTTCGCTGCTGAAAGCCAGCTTTTTATTCTTGAGCTGGTAGTCGATCCACGCCAGCTGCAGCGCATACAGCGCGGCAATGATCAGCGTGGCGTACGAGAAGAGCGACAGGCCGATATGCACCAGCATCCCCGGGGTGGTTTCCAGGTGGGTGATATATTCGTTAGGCACGAAAGTGGCGAAGGCCAGGTTGATCAGCGCGAAGGCATAGACGATAGGCAGCAGCAGCCAGCCGCGATTGCGCGAGGCCACGATAGTCATCACCGTACAGATCATCAGGCTGACCAGCGACCCGACGTTCAGTAAGCTGAGATTTTGCCCGCTCTCGCCGCCGGGGAATATCCGTGCTTCCAGCGCAAAAGCATGGCAGATCAAGGCGATAGTCGCAGATAAAATCGCCATTCGCCGCCAGCTGCTGTTTTTTTGCAGCAAGCCGGGGATAATCAGCGCGAGGCTGACGGAGTAGGCGACAAGGGCGAGTAGAGCAAAAACAGGCATAGGTGTCGGCTGTTGGCTAAATAAGAAAGAGAAGCAGTATAACGTTAGCAGGCCTCTGCTCCAACCGTTGCAGCACATTCAGATTGATGTCGTGTTATACTCCGCCACATTCGTTTTGTGTGTCGCTGCGGCGACCGACCGTTTCCACCTCAGGCGAGAGACAATGTTTGATAATTTAACCGATCGTTTGTCGCGTACGCTGCGCAACATTAGCGGCCGCGGACGCCTTACAGAAGACAATATTAAAGACACCCTGCGCGAAGTGCGCATGGCGCTGCTGGAAGCGGACGTTGCGCTTCCGGTGGTCCGTGATTTCATCAGCCGCGTCAAAGAGAGCGCGGTCGGCCATGAAGTCAATAAAAGCCTGACCCCGGGTCAGGAGTTCGTCAAAATCGTCCGCAACGAGCTGGTGGCGGCGATGGGCGAAGAGAACCAGACGCTCGACCTGGCCGCGCAGCCGCCGGCCGTGGTGCTAATGGCGGGCCTGCAAGGTGCTGGTAAAACCACCAGCGTCGGTAAGCTGGGGAAATTCCTGCGCGAGAAGCACAAGAAGAAAGTGCTGGTCGTTTCCGCGGACGTTTACCGCCCGGCGGCGATCAAACAGCTGGAAACCCTGGCCGAGCAGGTCGGCGTCGATTTCTTCCCGTCTGATGTCGGGCAGAAGCCGGTTGATATCGTCAACGCGGCGCTGAAAGAAGCGAAACTCAAATTCTACGACGTGCTGCTGGTGGATACCGCCGGTCGTCTGCACGTTGACGAAGCGATGATGGACGAAATCAAGCACGTCCACGCCGCCATTAACCCGGTTGAAACCCTGTTCGTCGTCGATGCGATGACCGGTCAGGATGCGGCGAATACCGCGAAGGCCTTTAACGAAGCGCTGCCGCTGACCGGCGTGGTGCTGACCAAAGTGGACGGCGACGCCCGCGGCGGCGCGGCGCTGTCGATTCGCCATATTACCGGCAAGCCGATTAAATTCCTCGGCGTCGGCGAGAAAACCGAAGCGCTGGAGCCGTTCCATCCGGACCGCGTCGCTTCCCGTATCCTCGGCATGGGCGACGTGCTGTCGCTGATCGAAGATATCGAGAGCAAGGTTGACCGCGCGCAGGCCGAGAAGCTGGCCTCCAAGCTGAAGAAGGGCGACGGTTTCGACCTCACCGACTTCCTTGAGCAGCTGCGCCAGATGAAAAACATGGGCGGCATGGCCAGCCTGATGGGCAAGCTGCCGGGCATGGGGCAGATCCCGGACAACGTGAAAGCGCAGATGGACGACAAAGTGCTGGTGCGTATGGAAGCGATCATCAACTCGATGACACTGAAAGAGCGCGCTAAGCCGGAAATCATCAAAGGTTCGCGTAAGCGCCGTATCGCCGCCGGCTGCGGCATGCAGGTGCAGGATGTGAACCGTCTGCTCAAGCAGTTCGACGACATGCAGCGCATGATGAAGAAGATGAAGTCGAAAGGCGGCATGATGAAGATGATGCGCGGGATGAAAGGGATGATGCCGCCAGGCTTCCCGGGTCGTTAAAAACAAGGGCATAAGGCTATCTTGTTTGCCATTTTAGCGCCGGGGTGTGCTCGCCATCCTCACGTACTACCTGTACGTTCCAGTGGTTGCGCACACGCTGGTACTAAACTGGCTGCACCGCCGACGGCCTTTTACAGCAGACTTATCAACTGCTGATTGCATTTTCCCCAGAAATCAGTAAAATTTTCGGGCTTTTAATATGACACCGGGCTCCGTTCCTCGATGGGGCCCGGTTGTTTTATTCACACAAGAGGATGTTATGGTAACTATTCGTTTAGCACGTCACGGCGCTAAAAAGCGTCCGTTCTACCAGGTTGTTGTCACCGACAGCCGTAATGCACGCAACGGTCGCTTCATCGAGCGCGTTGGTTTCTTCAACCCGATCGCTAACGGTGCGGAAGAAGAAACTCGCCTGGATCTGGATCGTATCGCTCACTGGGTTGGCCAGGGCGCTACTGTTTCCGATCGCGTTGCCGCGCTGATCAAAGCCGCTAACAAAGCAGCTTAATCTGTCACGGTGGTCATGATGAGCAAGCAACACACCGCGCAAGCACCTGTTGATCCGATCGTATTGGGGAAAATGGGTTCTTCCTACGGTATCCGTGGTTGGCTCAGAGTGTTTTCCTCCACCGAAGACGCCGAAAGCATTTTTGACTATCAGCCCTGGTTAATCCAGAAGGCGGGTCAGTGGCAGGTCGTTGAGCTGGAAAGCTGGCGCCACCACAATCAGGACATCATCATCAAGCTGAAAGGCGTTGACGATCGTGATGCCGCGAATCTACTGACTAATTGCGAAATTATCGTGGATTCATCGCAGTTGCCGGAGCTGGAAGAGGGTGACTACTACTGGAAAGACCTGATGGGCTGCCAGGTAGTTACGACGGAAGGCTATAGCCTCGGTAAAGTCATCGATATGATGGAAACCGGGTCGAATGACGTGCTCGTCATCAAGGCAAACCTGAAAGATGCATTTGGTATCAAGGAGCGGTTGGTTCCGTTCCTCGATGGGCAGGTTATCAAGAAAGTCGATCTCACTACGCGTACTATCGAAGTAGATTGGGATCCTGGTTTTTAAATTCTCCGGATAAACGGTAAAAGACGGCGCTATGTGGATTGGCATAATTAGCCTGTTTCCTGAAATGTTCCGCGCAATTACCGATTACGGGGTAACTGGCCGGGCAGTAAAAAATGGCCTGCTGAGCATCGAAAGCTGGAGTCCTCGCGACTTCACGCATGACCGGCACCGTACCGTGGACGATCGTCCTTACGGCGGCGGACCGGGGATGCTAATGATGGTGCAACCCTTACGGGATGCCATTCATGCAGCAAAAGCCGCGGCAGGTGAAGGCGCGAAGGTGATTTATCTGTCACCTCAGGGACGCAAGCTTGATCAAGCGGGCGTCAGCGAACTGGCAACGAATCAGAAACTGATTCTGGTGTGCGGTCGCTACGAAGGGATAGACGAGCGCGTAATCCAAACCGAAATTGACGAAGAATGGTCAATCGGCGATTACGTTCTCAGCGGTGGTGAGTTACCGGCAATGACGCTGATTGACTCCGTTTCCCGGTTCATTCCGGGAGTACTGGGCCATGAAGCATCGGCAACGGAAGATTCCTTTGCTGATGGGTTGCTGGATTGCCCCCACTATACCCGTCCTGAAGTGTTAGAGGAGATGGAAGTACCGCCAGTATTGCTGTCGGGAAACCATGCTGAGATACGTCGCTGGCGTCTGAAGCAGTCGCTGGGCCGCACCTGGCTTAGAAGACCTGAACTTCTGGAAAACCTGGCTCTGACTGAAGAGCAAGCAAAGCTGCTGGCGGAGTTCAAAACTGAACACGCGCAACAGCAGCATAAACATGATGGGCAGGCGTGAGCCCCCAATATCAGTTTACCCAGGATAAGAGATTAAATTATGAGCAACATTATTAAGCAACTTGAACAAGAACAGATGAAGCAGGACGTACCTTCCTTCCGTCCGGGTGATACCGTGGAAGTGAAAGTATGGGTTGTTGAAGGTTCCAAAAAACGTCTGCAGGCATTCGAGGGCGTGGTTATCGCTATTCGTAACCGCGGTCTGCACTCTGCATTCACTGTTCGCAAAATTTCCAACGGCGAAGGCGTTGAGCGTGTTTTCCAGACTCACTCTCCGGTAGTTGACAGCATTGCTGTTAAACGTCGTGGTGCTGTACGTAAAGCTAAACTGTACTACCTGCGTGAGCGCACTGGTAAGTCTGCTCGTATCAAAGAGCGTCTTAACTAAGATTCGCTTTCGCGACATCCTGATAGAAAGGGCTGGCCAGATGGCTGGCCCTTTTTTTATCTTTGTTGTAACCATCGTGATGTAAATCATTTACAATACGCCCTCTATACGGAGGGGCGGTGGTCAGCAACAGTTTTCAGCAAACGACACCTAAACGGCGAGCCGCCTGGCTGGCGCTGTTGGCGATCCTGCTGATCGTGGTGGCCCCCCTGATCTCCGTCTCCCTGCAAAAAGACCCCATGAGCGCCATGCCCGGCATGCACCACGCCATGATGATGGATAGCTCGTCCGCGAGCATGGCGCAGATGCCCGGGCACAAGATGGCAATGATGCACAGCACAGACGGCGCTACGCATACCGGACACGAAATGCCGCTGGACCATGCCGAAGCGTGTGGCTATTGCGTGCTGTTAGTCCATGTCCCGGGGCTCCTTTTCGCGCTGGCGCTGTTCGTCGCCATGCTCCTGCGGCGCATTCGCCTGCCGGTTTCTCGCCCGGTATTAAAGCACTGGCACTACTTTCCCTGGCTCTACCCCGAAACCCGCGCCCCGCCGCGGCTGTCTGCTTTTTCCCTTTAATAAAAATCAATCTGCGCACCGCGCAACGACCTCTTTTGCTTTAAAAAAGGAAAAGTATGACAACCTGCACCTCGCGCGCGGCATGGCTGAACCTGCTGCGTCGCCTCCATTTCTATATTGGTCTGTTTATCGGACCGTTTATCTTTGTCGCTGCCCTGACCGGTACGTTGTACGTGGCGACGCCGCAGCTGGAAAACTGGCTCTATCACGACGCGCTGCATGGCCTTGCCGAGGGGACTCCGCAGCCGCTCAGCGCCCAGATTGCGGTGGCCGAAGAAGCGACCCAGGGCAATCTGCGGCTGCTGGCGGTGCGTCCGGCGCCTGCGTTGGGCGAGACCACGCGCATTATGTTTGCCGATCCGGGTCTCGGAGAGTCGGAATCCCGGGCTATTTTTGTCGATCCGATCGCGCTGCGGGTGAAGGGCGATATGACGGTCTACGGCACCAGCGGCATCCTGCCGCTGCGCCAGTGGATTGATTATGCGCATCGCTCTCTGCTGCTGGGCGACAGCGGGAGGTTATACAGCGAACTGGCCGCCTCCTGGATGTGGGTGGCCGCGCTCGGAGGCATTGCCCTGTGGGCGATGACGCGTCCAAAACGGCGGCTGAATAACGCCCTGCAGAACCATCGTCGGCTGCACGTGACGCTGGGCTGGGGCTTACTGGTGGGTATGCTGCTCTTCTCCGCCACCGGCCTGACCTGGTCGCAATGGGCCGGCGGCAATGTGGACAAAATGCGGGCAGCGTTCGGCTGGCTGACGCCGCAGGTCAATACCCAGCTGCATGGCGAGATGCCGATGACGCACGATCCCCATGCCGGACATCATATGGATGCGATGGCCATGGCCCAGCATCAGCCGGCGCTGCAGTTGGCCCAGTTTGACCAGGCGCTGGCGGCGGCCCGTCAGGCGGGGCTGAACGCCAGCCGGCTGGAGATCCGTCCGCCAGTGTCAGACGACCGCGCCTGGACGGTGAATGAGATCGACCGTCGCTGGCCGACGCAGGTGGACGCGGTGGCGATCGATGGCGCCACGATGCAGGTGGTGGATCGCACGCGTTTTGCCGACTTTCCGCTGATGGCGAAGCTCACCCGCTGGGGCGTCGATTTCCATATGGGGATCCTCTTTGGTCTGGCGAATCAGCTGCTGCTGGTGGGATTTGGCTGCGCGCTGTGCGTTACCATCGGGGTGGGGTACCGGTTATGGTGGATCCGCCGTCCGCCTCAGGCGGCCTGGGATCCGGCGCATTCGCTGCTGCAGGCGTGGCTGTCGCTCGCCTGGCCTGCCCGAAGCCTGGTGCTTGGGCTGGCGTTTGCCCTTGGATTGGCCATGCCGTTAATGGGAGCCAGCCTGCTGCTGTTCATTGCCGTTGACTACCTGCGCTGGCGCGCGGCAACGGCAATGAGGATGATGAAGTCCAGCGACTAAGTGAAGACTTACGGCGTGCTGATGACCACCGTTACCCGGCGGTTTTCGGCGCGCCCGGCCGCCGTGTCGTTGCTGGCGATCGGGTATTTTTTGCCAAGGCCGCGGGTGACTAAATTACTGCGTGGGACATGAGCGCCTTCCGCCCAGGCATCGGCCACGCTGTTGGCCCGCTTAAGCGACAGGGCTTCATTGTAGCTATCTTCACCATAATTATCGGTATGGCCTTCAAGGCGGCTATGGGTGATCCCGGTAGCCGCCAGCCGCGAGGCCATCGTGGTGATCTGCTGGCGGCTGTCGGGACGTAGTCGGTAGTCATTCTTGTCAAACAGGATGCTATCGGATAAGCCCAGGGACCAATCGCCATTGCTTTCAGTGAAGCCGTAAGATTTCATCGCCGCCACCTGCTCCGGGGTAAATTTTCCCTGAGGAGCCTGGCAACCTGTCAAAAGCGCCGCCGCCATCAGGGCGGGGACGAAATATTTTCTGATCATAATGAGTCCTTTATTATTTCAGCGTCTGCTGGATACGTTGGTTTTTCATCCGATACATATTCTGATCGGCAAGTTCTTGCAGTGATTCCGCGGTGGCGTGCTCCCACGCCAGGGCATAACCGACGCTCAGCGAGAGCGTGGTGCTATGACCGTTGTGCAGGTTGAATGGCGGAAGAAATTGTTCCGTTAGCGCCTGGCACAGGGCCTGCACTTCTGCTTCCGAGCGCACCTCGCGCAGCAGAACGGCAAACTCATCGCCGCCAAGACGCCACGCCAGATGGCGTTTACCGGCAAAAGTCATCAGGCGGCTGGCGACCTCCATCAGCACTTTATCGCCCGCCGCATGCCCCCAGTTGTCGTTAATCAGTTTGAAATTATCGCCATCAAGAAACAGCAATGCCGAGGTTTGATGATCGACTTCATTCTGCATCAGCTCGGCGAGCGCGTTACGAAAGGCGGCGCGGTTAGCCAGGCCGGTCAACGGATCGTGTAACGAACTGCGCAACAGCTGCGCGTTTTTGGCCTGCAGCTGGCGCTGCCAGTCCTCCATTTCCCCCAGCAGGCTGTTAAAGTCCTGGGCGAAAAGATGGAACTCCTCGATACGCTCCTCCGGCACCCGCCGGGAGAAGTGGCGGTTTTCACGTATATCATGCACGACCTCAGTGATGCTCTGCAGGGCGGCGACGATCCCCCGGTGTAGGGAGTGGGTCAGCAGCAGGGCGATGAACGAGGCGAGCAGAATGCTGCCGGTCAGCACCAGAATCGAGATACCGAGAAAGTGGCTAATCAGTTCATCAAGCGCGGTCAATCTCAGCTCGCCGATTTGTTTGCCCTGGTGCCAGATGGGCTGCACCGTGGGCTCCGGAAACAGCCATTTACTGATAAGCCCGCTCACTTGCTCTTTATTGGCCAGCGGTTCATGGCGCCACGCGGCGAAGTGCTGCATCTGGCCGTTTAGCACGATTGCCTGGGAGATCTGCCCTTGCTTGCCCAACGACGCGAGGGTTTCCTCTGCCGCCGCGCTGTCGCCAAATACCAGGGCGGCTTCGAGGCTGCGCCCCATGGTCGCGGCAGTGAGCTCAAGATTTTTCTGCGCGTACTGCTTGAGCGTGAAGATTGAGGCTGTACTCAGCAGCAGCCAGACCAGCGTCATGGAGATCACCACGCTTATCACGCTAATGCGACGGAGCGCGCGTTTGAAAGTCGGGCGCGGAGTCTGTGAAAAGTCCTTATTCATGTGGTTTCTTCCGGGCAAGCATCAGGACGTCCGGGTTAACCCGAACCCCGCTGTGCGTCAGAACGTCCAGATTAACGGAGAAGCGGACCCGGTCGTCATTGATGATCAGGCAAAACGCGCTACCAATTGAACAATCCGTATTTTGTTCTGCGATGAGTAACAGCGGCCTCGGGCCATAGCGGCGAGTGAGTTCTGACTGTTCAGTCGGCGATTCGCTGCCAAAATAAAAACCATCGCAGGTCGTTTTTAACGCTTCTTCACGATTACGTACTATCACCGGTTGATAGGGTAATGCATCCGGATCTTCATGAGCCAGGCTATGGGTGAAGCGTGATGAGGCAAAAATGCACAGCTTTGGCGCTCCTGTTAATGACGGCCAACGGGTGTAGGTCACGATCCCGGAAACAATAGCGCGAACATGTTCTGAAGGTCCGGCAGCAAAAACAGGAGATACCGCGATGAGAAAAAATACAGTCAATAAAAGACGGTGTAATACTGTCATTAACGCTTCCGTCAAAGTCGCCATAGCGCGGGAAAAGCCGCTGCCGATGCCCGGCGAAGAATACCACTGTTAATAAAACCCGTCATTAGATGCGCCCTTTGCTTTGGGACAATTCTCACCAGGATTTTTCGTAGTACCGATACCGTGGGTGCGCAAGTTTGGCTTGTTTTTCCTATGTGTAAATATTGTTATACGCATCGCGCCATTGTGAGTGGCAATTAATTCGTTGGTGTAAATTAAAATTTACGGAATATGGATTGAATTCTTTACTTTGTGTGGTATCGTTACGTCATGCCCTCTGAGGCAACCCTTATCGCAAACGAGCTACACAGGATCGCAATCATGCAAAAAGACGCGCTGAACAACGTACATATTACCGACGAACATGTATTAATGACCCCGGAGCAACTGAAGGCGGAATTCCCGCTGAGCGTCGAGCAGGAAGCGCAGATCGCGCACGCCCGTCAGACCATTTCGGATATCATCGCCGGTCGCGATCCGCGCCTGCTGGTGGTATGTGGTCCTTGCTCCATTCACGATCCGGAAGCTGCGATTGAATATGCTCGTCGGTTTAAAGCCCTTGCCGCAGAGGTCAGCGATAGCCTCTACCTGGTGATGCGCGTCTATTTTGAAAAACCCCGTACCACCGTCGGCTGGAAGGGGCTGATTAACGATCCGCACATGGATGGTTCGTTTGATGTTGAAGGCGGCCTGAAGATTGCGCGTCGTCTGCTGGTTGAGCTCGTCAATATGGGACTGCCGCTGGCGACGGAAGCGCTGGATCCCAACAGCCCGCAGTACCTTGGGGATCTGTTCAGCTGGTCCGCTATCGGCGCGCGTACCACGGAATCACAAACGCACCGCGAAATGGCCTCTGGCCTGTCGATGCCGGTCGGCTTTAAAAACGGTACCGACGGTAGCCTGGCCACGGCCATCAACGCCATGCGCGCCGCGGCGATGCCGCACCGTTTCGTAGGCATCAACCAGGCCGGGCAGGTCTGCCTGCTGCAAACGCAGGGTAATCCGAACGGCCATGTGATCCTCCGTGGCGGCAAGGCGCCGAACTACGGTCCGGAAGATGTGGCGAAATGCGAAAAAGAGATGGCGCAGGCGGGACTGAAGCCGTCGCTGATGGTAGATTGCAGTCATGGGAACTCCAATAAAGATTTCCGCCGCCAGCCGGCCGTGGCTGAATCCGTGGTCGCGCAGATCAAAGATGGCAACCGCTCCATTATCGGCCTGATGATCGAAAGTAATATCCACGAAGGC
Source organism: Klebsiella sp. 4_1_44FAA (assembly GCF_000238715.1). Classification (NCBI taxonomy): domain Bacteria; kingdom Pseudomonadati; phylum Pseudomonadota; class Gammaproteobacteria; order Enterobacterales; family Enterobacteriaceae; genus Klebsiella; species Klebsiella sp. 4_1_44FAA. The sequence continues at coordinate 10,064 of NZ_JH414800.1, read as the reverse complement.
AATCAGTCCTCTGAACAGCCGCGTGAGGCGATGAAATACGGCGTCTCGGTGACGGATGCCTGCATCAGCTGGGAGACTACCGAGGCGCTGCTGCGTGAACTGGATAAGGATCTCCGCGGCCACCTGGCGGCCCGTTTGGTTTAAGAGGAAAGTATGGTTGCTGAACTGACCGCGTTACGCGATCAAATTGATGAAGTGGATAAAGCGTTGCTTAGCCTGCTGGCTAAGCGTCTGGAGCTGGTGGCCGAAGTCGGCGAGGTGAAGAGCCAGTATGGCCTGCCGATTTACGTCCCGGAGCGCGAGTCGGCGATGCTCGCCTCCCGACGTAAAGAGGCGGCTGCGCTCGGCGTACCACCGGATCTGATCGAGGACGTTCTGCGTCGCGTGATGCGGGAATCCTATTCCAGCGAAAACGACAAAGGCTTCAAAACCCTGCAGCCGAATCTGCGGCCGGTGGTGATCGTCGGCGGCGGTGGGCAGATGGGCCGTCTGTTTGAGAAGATGTTAACGTTGTCCGGCTACCAGGTGCGTATTCTGGAAAAAGAGGATTGGGCCCGGGCGGCGGATATCGTCGCCGATGCCGGCATGGTTATCGTCAGCGTACCGATTCACACCACCGTGGAGACGATCGCCAGGCTGCCGCCCCTTCCGGCGGATTGCATTCTGGTTGACCTTGCCTCGGTGAAAGCGGAGCCGCTGCAGGCGATGCTGGCGGCGCATCAGGGCCCGGTTCTCGGCCTGCACCCAATGTTCGGTCCGGACAGCGGCAGCCTGGCGAAGCAGGTGGTGGTCTATTGTGATGGCCGCCAGCCGGAGGCCTATCAGTGGTTCCTCGAACAAATCCAGGTTTGGGGCGCGCGGCTGCACCGCATCAGCGCCGTTGAGCACGATCAGAACATGGCCTTTATTCAGGCGCTGCGCCACTTTGCCACCTTCGCCTATGGCCTGCACCTGGCGGAAGAGAATGTACGTCTTGAGCAACTGCTGGCGCTATCGTCACCCATTTACCGACTGGAGCTGGCGATGGTAGGCCGTCTGTTTGCCCAGGATCCGCAGCTGTACGCCGATATTATTATGTCATCGGAAAACAACCTGGCGCTGATTAAGCGCTACTACCAGCGTTTCGGCGAAGCGATCGGCCTGCTGGAGCAGGGCGATAAGCAGGCATTTATCGACAGCTTCCGTAAAGTCGAACACTGGTTTGGCGATTACGCTCAGCGTTTCCAGAGCGAGAGCCGCACGCTGCTGCGTCAGGCGAACGATAATCGGCAGTAAAGCGAAAAAGATGTATACAATAAAGCCAGCGACCGCTGGCTTTTTTTATAGGGATGACAACGATGGCTGAACCACAACCGCTGTTTGACTACACCGGATACCTGCCGGAATGCCCGACCTGGAGCGAGGCAGAACAGGCCCTCTACTGGGCTGATATCATGGAATGTGAAATTCACCGCTACGATATCCGCAGCGGAGAACACCGGGTGCTGCAGTTTCCGGAGGAGGTCGGCTGTTTTGCCCTGCGCGAGAAGGGCGGGTTTATCGTGGCATTGCGCAGCGGCATCTGGCTGACCGACGCCCACGGCCTGCTGCGGCGGAAAGTCTGCGATAACCCGAGCAACCCGGAGCTGGCGCGGTTTAACGACGGCGGGACCGATCGCGATGGGCGCTTTTATGCCGGTACCTTCTGGGGGCCTGGGGATTACAACGGCGCGCTGCTGATGCGAGTGGATAACGACCTGCAGCCGAAAGTGATCCAGTGTGACATCCATGGCGCCAATGGCCTGGCCTTTAGCGCCGACCGGCGCTGGATGTATACCTCTGATACGCCGAACGCCGTGATCTACCGTACGCCGCTGGATGAGCAGGGTGAGCCTGGCCGACGCGAAGTCTTTCGCCGTTTTCAGCCTGGCGAAGGGATCCCTGACGGGGCGGCGATCGACGTGGAGGGATGTTACTGGAGCGCAATGTTTGACGGCTGGCGGATCGCCCGTTTCTCGCCGCAGGGCGAGGAGCTGGAATCCTACCCGATGCCGGTTCGTTGCCCGACGATGGTCTGCTTCGGCGGGGCGGATATGAAAACGCTCTATATCACCACCACCCGGGAAAACATGGAGGACGATGAGCTGGCGCAGTATCCGCTGTCAGGCGCCATCTTCACCCTGCCGGTAGCGGTGGCAGGGATGAAGAAATTACCGTTCCGCGAATGTTAAACCGGATCCACCGGGACCACGTTTTCGCTAGGGTAGCAGCCGAGGACCTTCATGGAGCGGGTGATATCCGCCAGCTCCTTCAGCGCCTTGCGCATGGGCAGCGAATCCAGGTTGGCCTGAATATCGAGATAAAACATCTCTTCCCAGGGATTGCCGTGGATCGGGCGGGATTCCAGTTTGGTCATGATCAGATTGTGGTTGCGCAACACCAGCAGGGCTTCCACCAGGGCGCCCGCCTGCTGACCGGTCGCCATTAACAGCGTGGTCTTGGCCGGCACCTGATCGGAGACGTTCACCGCTTTGCGCGCCAGGACGAGGAAGCGCGTGATGTTCTGCGTCTGGTTGGCCTGGCAGTGCTCCAGCACCTGCAGACCATACAGAGCGCCGCCCGCTTCGCTACCCAGGGCCGCGACGGCCGGGGAGTTCGCCTGCGCCACTTTTTCCATTGCCGCCGAGGTGCTCTCGGTATACTCAATCTTCCAGTGCGGGTAGCGGCTCAGGTACTGGCTGCACTGCTGGAACGGCTGCGGATGGCTGTAAACGGTCTGAATTTTATCGGCATCCGTCGAGGTGCTCACCAGTACGCAATGATCGATAGGGATCGTCAGCTCGCCAACGATCGACAGGCTGGTGTGCTGCAGCAGATCGTAGACGTCGTTGATCCCGCCGGAGCTGGTGTTTTCAATCGGCACCACCGCGTAATCGGCCTGGCCGGTTTCTACTTGATTAAAAATATCGGCGAACTTCGCGCAGCCGCTCTCAATAAACTGCTCAAAGTGGCGAGCGGCGTACTGACGCGCCGCCAGATGCGAGTAAGAGCCCTTGGGACCGAGGAACGCCACGCGGGCCGAATGCGGGTTAATTTTATTCAGATGCTGCTGCAGCAGGGTTTGCTGGGTAAGAACAGAGTCTTCGATAATCAGCTGGAACAGGCGGGTGATATAGTGCGCATCCAGATTATGGCGCTTGCCGATAGTCATCAGGCGCTCCAGCAGATCGCGTTCGCGGTCAATATCACGCACCGGACGATGGGAGGCCAGTTTGGCTTTTCCAACCTCAACAGCCAGTCCGCGGCGCTCCGCCAGCAGAGCAAGCAGCTTCTCGTCCAGGGCGCTTATCTTATCGCGCAGCGCCAGTAATGGGTTTTCCTCGGTCATAGATGTTGCCTTTGTTGTTATCAAATAAAAAAGGCCTCCCGGGTGGGAGGCCTTATTGTTCGTCTTCGCATTCTTTCTTATACGACGAATTGCCTCCCGGTCAGGGGAAGGTAAAAAAGAATGCGAAGAAGAACGGGACAAGTTTCATGGTAAATTCCTTTAGGTAGTGGGGATTACAGTACCTGTACTGTTTTCACTCTGTCAATAAAAAACGCGCCCGAAGGCGCGTGGCATGACACAACTTAAGTTAAGGATTACTCTTCTTCTTCCACAAAGCCTGCCTCTTTCACCGACGTCGCGGCGCGGCGGGCTTCCCCTTTGTGTTGCACTTTATTGAGCTGCCGTTCCAGCTTGTTGATCAATTCGTTAATGGCGGCGTACATATCTTCATGACGCGCACTGGCAACCAGATGGCCGTTTGGCGTGTTGATGGTTGCATCAGCGATAAAACCCTGCGGCTCCTTAGACAGAATGATGTGCGGGTTGATTAAATGAGTTTGCCACTTATCCAGTTTGGCGAGACGGTCTGCGACATGCTGGCGGATTGCCGGAGTAATTTCCATTTGTTTACTGGTAATGTTCATTGTCATAAATTTTACCTCTTGTCTTTCCCGTCTTGGTGAATCCAGCATACCTTTCCCAATGTCAAAATGTGTGATCTAAATCACATTTTATTGTCACTTTTTGTCAACAAATTCATTTTGTGAGACAGGGCAGGAAGAAGTGAGATTTTACTTGTCGAACCCGATAAAGCAGGCCATATTTGATGAGTTAACCCGGCGCTAAACCGCTTCAGCTTGCCGGGAAAGGTATAAAAAAACGGCAGCCAGTGGCTGCCGTTTGCGATCGATGAGTCAGGCTCAGGTGTTCTTGCTGTTCGCGGCGATAATCTTCGCGACTTTGTCCGCCTGGGCGTTCATTTGCATCTGACGATAGGCGTTTTCCATCTTCGGCAGGGCATCGCGGGTGGCCTGGGTATCCGGATAATTACGCATCATCCCTTCCACACGGTTAACCACGGCAACCCATGCGCCACGATCGGTGTAGTAATCCACGACCGACAGCTCATATTTGGCCAGACGATCTTTCAGGAACACCATGCGTTTATAGGCGTCAGTGGCGTACTGGCTGTTCGGATAACCACGCACCAGTTTGGAGAAGTCATTGAAGGCATCGCGCGCGTGCTGCGGATCGCGGTCGGAGCGATCAACGCCGAAGAAGCCCTGCAGGGCGCTGTCATCCAGGGCCATGTTGGTCAGGCCGCGCATATAGATGACATAGTCGATGTTCGGATGGGTGGGGTTCAAACGCATGAAGCGATCGATAGCCGCCTGAGCCAGAGGAAGATCGGCGTTTTTATAATACGCATAAATCAGATCCAGCTGTACCTGTTGGGAATAAGGGCCGAATGGATAACGATTATCCAACGCTTCCAGTTGCGTTATCGCCTGTTTCCAGTTACCGTCCTGCAGTTTTTGCTGGGCGGTCGCGTAGATTTCATTCGGCGGATTATCAGGCACCTCTTCCTTAGAGCCGGAGCAACCCACCAAAGCCAGGCTCAGTGTGGCGGCTGCCACCAGGTATTTCATGCGCGTCATGACGTTTTGACTTCCTCAAAATGTTTATGCGGGAGAATCTCTGTTCCTGCTCCCGATTAAGACCAGCTACAATAGCACACTATATTAAACGGCAAAGCCGTAAAACCCAACGTTAAACGAAGAAGCTGTATATGGCACAACGAGTACAACTCACCGCAACGGTGACCGAAAATCAACTCGGTCAACGCTTAGATCAGGCTTTGGCCGAATTGTTCCCTGATTATTCGCGATCGCGGATAAAAGAATGGATCCTCGACCAACGCGTATTAGTCAATGGCACCATTGGCGATAAACCGAAAGAAAAAGTGCTGGGGGGAGAACGCATCGCTATCGATGTGGAAATCGAAGAAGAGGCGCGCTTCCAGCCGCAGGATATTCCGCTCAATATCGTTTACGAAGATGATGACATCATCGTGATCAATAAACCGCGCGATCTGGTTGTACATCCTGGCGCGGGCAACCCTGACGGTACTGTGCTGAATGCGCTGCTGCACTACTATCCGCCTATTGCCGATGTGCCGCGCGCGGGTATTGTTCATCGTCTGGATAAAGACACCACCGGTCTGATGGTGGTGGCGAAAACCATTCCGGCGCAAACCCGGCTGGTGGAGTCGCTGCAGTTGCGCGAGATCACCCGTGAATACGAAGCGGTGGCGATCGGTCATATGACCGCCGGTGGCACAGTGGAAGAGCCGATCAGCCGTCACCCGACCAAGCGTACCCATATGGCGGTGCATCCGATGGGCAAACCGGCGGTGACCCACTACCGCATTATGGAACATTTCCGCATCCATACCCGCCTGCGTCTGCGTCTGGAAACCGGTCGTACACATCAGATCCGCGTGCATATGTCGCATATCACCCATCCGCTGGTAGGCGACCAGGTCTATGGCGGCCGGCCGCGTCCGCCGAAGGGCGCGTCGGAGGAGTTCATCACCGCGCTGCGTAAATTCGACCGCCAGGCGCTGCATGCCACCATGCTGCGCCTGTATCACCCGATCTCCGGCATTGAAATGGAGTGGCACGCGCCCATCCCACAGGATATGGTCGAGCTCATCGAGGCGATGCGCGCCGATTTTGAAGCCCATAAGGACGATATTGACTGGTTATGACGAAACTGATTGTACCGCAGTGGCCAATGCCCGGCAGCGTGGCGGCCTGTAGTTCTACCCGCATCGGCGGCGTGAGTCTGCCGCCCTATGACTCGCTCAACCTGGGCGCCCATTGCGGCGACAATCTGCAGGATGTCGAAGAAAACCGGCGGCGGATGTTTGCCGCCGGCGGCTTGCCGTCTTACCCGGTTTGGCTGGAGCAAGTCCATGGCACCGAGGTTCTGACGCTGGACGGCGGACCCTATCCGTCGAAACGCGCGGATGCCTCTTATAGTCGTACGCCAGGGACCGTCTGCGCGGTGATGACCGCTGACTGCCTGCCGGTGCTGTTCTGTAACCGCGACGGCACCGAAGTCGCCGCGGCGCACGCGGGATGGCGCGGCTTATGCGAAGGGGTTCTGGAAGCGACGGTTGCTCGTTTCGCCGATAAAGCCGAAAATATTATGGCGTGGCTGGGGCCCGCCATCGGTCCGCAGGCGTTTGAGGTGGGACCGGAAGTCCGGGATGCCTTTATGGCGAAGGACGAGAATGCGCACCGGGCTTTTCGTCCGGCAGGCGAAAAATATTTTGCTGATATCTACCAACTGGCGCGGCAGCGTCTGGCAAACGTCGGCGTTGAGCAGATTTTCGGCGGCGATCGCTGCACGCTAAGTGAAAAGGATGATTTTTTCTCTTACCGGCGCGACAAGACCACCGGTCGTATGGCAAGTTTCATTTGGCTGATATAACCTAGAGAATCAAGACGATCCAGAAGGCAAACTTATTTTTCACATAGTTCGGGTCTTTAACCTTGAATAATTGAGGGATGACCTCATTTAATCTCCAGTAGCAAATTTGACCTGTTTATGGGAGGAGTTATGCGTCTGGATCGTCTTACCAATAAATTCCAGCTTGCTCTTGCCGATGCCCAGTCGCTCGCACTCGGGCACGACAACCAATTCATCGAACCTCTTCATTTAATGAGCGCCTTGCTGAATCAGGAAGGGGGATCGGTACGTCCTTTATTAACCTCGGCGGGCGTGAATGCCGGGAAACTGCGCACTGACATCGAACAGGCCTTGAGCCGTTTACCGCAGGTGGAAGGCACCGGCGGCGATGTGCAACCTTCTCAGGATTTAGTGCGGATCCTCAACCTTTGCGACAAGCTGGCGCAAAAGAAAAAGGACAACTTTATTTCGTCGGAACTGTTCGTTCTGGCGGCGCTTGAATCACGCGGTACGCTGACCGACCTTTTAAAATCCGCCGGAGCAACAACCGCCAACGTGACTCAGGCGATTGAACAAATGCGCGGAGGGGAAAGCGTGAACGATCAGGGTGCCGAAGACCAACGTCAGGCATTGAAGAAATTTACCGTCGATCTGACCGAGCGAGCCGAGCAGGGCAAGCTGGATCCGGTGATCGGCCGTGATGAAGAGATTCGCCGTACCATTCAGGTACTGCAGCGTCGTACCAAAAACAACCCGGTGCTGATCGGTGAACCCGGGGTGGGTAAAACGGCAATCGTCGAAGGCCTGGCGCAGCGTATCGTCAACGGCGAAGTACCAGAAGGGCTGAAAGGCCGTCGGGTATTGGCGCTGGATATGGGGGCGCTGGTGGCCGGGGCGAAATACCGCGGTGAGTTTGAAGAGCGTCTGAAAGGCGTGCTGACCGACCTGTCAAAACAGGAAGGTAACGTCATTCTGTTTATCGACGAACTGCATACCATGGTTGGCGCTGGTAAAGCCGACGGCGCGATGGATGCGGGTAACATGCTGAAGCCGGCGCTGGCGCGTGGTGAACTGCACTGCGTCGGGGCGACGACGCTTGATGAATACCGTCAGTACATCGAAAAAGACGCCGCGCTGGAACGTCGCTTCCAGAAAGTGTTCGTCGCCGAGCCTTCGGTAGAAGATACCATCGCGATTCTGCGCGGTCTGAAAGAACGTTATGAGCTGCACCACCACGTGCAGATCACTGACCCGGCTATCGTGGCGGCGGCGACCTTATCGCATCGCTATATTGCCGACCGTCAGCTGCCGGATAAAGCCATCGACCTCATCGATGAGGCGGCATCCAGCATCCGTATGCAGATTGACTCCAAACCGGAAGAGCTGGACCGCCTCGATCGGCGTATTATCCAGCTGAAACTGGAACAGCAGGCGCTGAAGAAAGAGTCTGATGAGGCGAGCCTGAAGCGTCTCGATATGCTCAACGAGGAGCTGGCGGATAAAGAACGGCAGTATTCGGTGCTGGAAGAAGAGTGGAAAGCGGAAAAAGCGTCGCTCTCCGGTACCCAGACCATCAAAGCTGAGCTGGAGCAGGCGAAAATCGCCATCGAACAGGCGCGTCGTGTCGGCGATCTGGCGCGGATGTCCGAGCTGCAGTACGGCAAAATTCCGGAACTGGAGAAACAGCTGGCGGCGGCCACGCAGGCCGAAGGGAAAACCATGCGTCTGCTGCGTAATAAAGTGACTGATGCTGAAATCGCCGAAGTGCTGGCCCGCTGGACCGGTATCCCGGTCTCCCGCATGATGGAAAGCGAGCGTGACAAACTGCTGCGTATGGAGCAGGAGCTGCATCATCGGGTGATTGGCCAGGATGAGGCGGTTGAAGCGGTATCCAACGCCATTCGCCGCAGCCGCGCCGGGCTGTCCGATCCGAACCGGCCGATTGGTTCGTTCCTGTTCCTCGGTCCAACCGGGGTCGGTAAAACCGAGCTGTGTAAAACGCTGGCTAACTTTATGTTCGACAGCGACGACGCAATGGTGCGTATCGATATGTCCGAGTTTATGGAGAAACACTCCGTCTCGCGTCTGGTCGGTGCGCCTCCGGGATACGTCGGCTATGAAGAGGGCGGTTACCTGACCGAGGCGGTGCGCCGTCGTCCTTATTCCGTCATCCTGCTGGATGAAGTGGAAAAAGCGCACCCGGATGTGTTCAACATTCTGCTGCAGGTACTCGACGACGGGCGTCTCACCGACGGGCAGGGGAGAACGGTCGACTTCCGTAATACGGTAGTCATCATGACCTCGAACCTCGGTTCCGATCTGATTCAGGAACGGTTCGGCGAGCTGGACTACGGACATATGAAGGACCTGGTGCTGGGGGTAGTCAGCCAGAACTTCCGTCCGGAGTTCATCAACCGTATCGACGAAGTGGTGGTCTTCCATCCGCTGGGCGAGAAACATATTGCCTCTATTGCCCAGATCCAGCTGCAGCGTCTGTATAAACGTCTGGAAGAGCGCGGATATGAAGTGCAGATGTCCGATGAGGCGCTGAAGCTGCTGAGCGCCAATGGTTACGATCCGGTATACGGCGCGCGGCCATTGAAACGTGCTATTCAGCAGCAGATTGAGAACCCGTTAGCCCAGCAGATCCTTTCCGGTGAGCTGGTTCCGGGTAAAACCATCGAGCTGGTAGTAAAAGACGACCGCATTGTGGCAGTGCAGTAAATCACAAAACGACAAAAACGGGCCCAGCGGGCTCGTTTTTGTTTAAAAACCAGGCAAGAATTAAAGCTCAATACCTGATTTGGTTGAAAAGTGAGCGGTTGAATTCTTTTTTTGAATTTATCCTTGTCACTTCAGAATTACCCCCTATAATGCGCCTCCACTGACACGGAACAACGGCAAACAAGCCGCCGGGCCAGGAGGATTCAACGACGGAAATCGACGTTGAAAGCCGACAGAGAAAAGCAAAATAAGCGCTTGACTCTGAATGAGGAAAACGTATTATACGGGACCTCGCGACAGAGCGCTAAAGCGCGTCGCAACTGCTCTTTAACAATTTATCAGACAATCTGTGTGGGCACTCAAAGTGACATGGATTCTTAACGTCCTCGGACGAAAAATGAATACCAAGTCTCAAGAGTGAACACGTAATTCATTACGAAGTTTAATTCTTTGAGCATCAAACTTAAATTGAAGAGTTTGATCATGGCTCAGATTGAACGCTGGCGGCAGGCCTAACACATGCAAGTCGAGCGGTAGCACAGAGAGCTTGCTCTCG
>NZ_JH414799.1:1084739-1091253 GCF_000238715.1 Klebsiella sp. 4_1_44FAA | reverse complement strand
TGGCTGGCCTGTCAACACCCCTGTCAACGCTTCACCCCATACCTCGCGGTATGCAACGCATGACTCGGGGACCTTGTGGATTGCTGGTCCTTCAATGGTCGGGGACTTTCACCCCTTGATCTCTACCGGTCTCCCGGCGCACACTGAATATATATACAGTAGTTTTGCCAATTTTACCGGTCAATATCGGCTCCAGCTATCAATCGCCAGCACTGAAATAACTCCTTGATGTCAATAGGGGTCTTCTTCAGCGCCAGCGAACCGTTTGCTGCTTTTGCGCGCAGCCCGCCCGCCGCGCGAGGTGGTAGATGCGCAGCGCCGCGGCATTCGCTTGACACTGTACATTAATACAGTAAAACTATCGCCCGCGATCAGCATACAGAGGACAGAAGATGTTTGTGGAACTGATTTATGACAAGCGCAATTTTGCCGGGCTGCCGGGCGCCAGAGAGGCCATTCTTAACGAGCTGACCAAACGCATGCAGCGCATTTTCCCGGAGGCGGAAGTGCGGGTGAAGCCGATGATGACGCTGCCGGCGATCAACACCGACGCCAGCAAGCATGAAAAAGAGCTGATCAGCCGCACGGTGCAGGAGATGTTTGAAGAGGCGGATATGTGGCTCACTGAAGAGTGATCCCGCCCGTCAGTCGCGGCGACCACCTCTTTAAGAGCTTTCCCGGATGTGGCAGAGCCGCGGGCAACAGTACAATAGCGGCGGTTGCAGACTGGCAATGCAACCTTCGCTCACCTGCTGGCTCTTGCATACGGCCAGCAGGTGAGCCCTACCTGTCTCCCCTCATCGCCTCACAGCGTCTCCGGTAGCGCCGCTATAATTCTATCCACTAGCCCGCGATGCTGATGGACCTTCCCGCATTTAACAATGATCTGCCTGGCGTTGTCATAGCCCGGGGCCCACAGCCGGTTATTAAGCAGAACGTCCTTATAGACCGCGATCAGCGGTTTGTTCCACGCCGCCGCCATGTGCACCACCGAGGTGTCCGGGGAGATAATCAGCTCCGCCTGGGCGATCAGCGCCATCGCATAGTGTAACGTGTTAAATGGGTTAATCACCACCTCCGGCGGCAGCGGGATGCGGATCTCGCGCCGGTGATCGAGCAGAATAACCGCGCTCCCCGGGTGGCGGGCCAGCAGTTTGTCGAGCAGTTCCGCCAGCTGCGTCTGCGAGAGACTGCGGTCGGCATGGCCGGCAAAAATATTAATCACCACCGCTTTTCCGCTTAGCGACGCCAGATACTGCGCCACCTCCTGCATAATCGGCCCGGGCACCGCCAGGTCGTAAGCGTCCAGCCCGCGGGTGTCCAGTTGGAGATAATCGGCGATCAGCTCGAACGTTTTCGTCACGTGCCAGCGCTGGCAGTCAAAATCAAAAGAGTGGGAGTAGTGCTTAATCGATGGCCATTTATTAAACCCGAGCACTGATTTGGCTTTTATTTGTCGGAAAAGCCGCAGGCGATGCACGGGAATATCGAACAGCGAAGGATCAATAATAATATCGTACTTATTATTAGCCAGTTCATTAATAACGTCGCGAGGAACGTTATGATTAAATTTACGCAAAAAATCGGCGGACGTGATCGGGTCAGCTTCATAAATATGGCGGATCCGCGGGTTATAACGCATCACCTGACTGTTAGAGGTCGTCAGCAAAAAATCAACGATATAGCCTGACTGATGCAGGCATTTCACCAGCGCGGAATCCACCACTACATCGCCGACCGCCCCCTCATTGCGCATCAACAGGACGGTTTTCGCAGACGACAAATCTACCGGCTGACGGCGTCGGCGATCCCAGAGTGCTTTCGCCACCCCCACCCGCAGGGCATTACGTACTTTCTTAGTAAAGTAATTCCGCCGTCTGTTGAGCTCCCTTATTTTATTAAATTTCTTGCGTGGGGAACCCTGCATGGTTGCATCGTGCATCATCCTAACCTCATTACGGCAATTATTAATATTCTGTGTCGTCCGATAGAGACTGAGCGAAATAAAAAAAGTTCGATTGAAAATGAAAATCATTCTTTTTTTATTTACAAAACTCATCTGCGCCTGCGGGATTGCACCACAGCACTGTGAAGTAATAATGAGCGAATGGTGAATTTCCCGGCCCACCGTTGGCAGGCCGGCGCAACAGCGCTAAGCTGGCTGCTTTATGATGTCAGGAGGACGCTATGCTTGAAGCAGTAGAAGGTAATATCCACCAGCGGCTGTGCGCGCTGCTCGACGAGCACCGGGCCCGCTACCGGGTGATGGCGCACGAGGCGGTCGGTCAGTGCGAAGCCGTCTCGGCAATCCGCGGCACCGCGCTTGGCCAGGGCGCGAAAGCGTTAGTCTGTAAAGTGAAAGGAAACGGCGTCAACCAGCATGTGCTGGCGATCCTCGCCGCCGATCGGCAGGCCGATCTCGCCAGCCTGGCCCGGCATATCGGCGGCAGCAAAGCCTCGCTGGCCAGCCCGGCGGAGGTGGATGCCCTCACCGCCTGCGTGTTCGGCGCCATTCCCCCCTTCAGTTTCCATCCGGCGCTGCGGCTGGTGGCGGACCCGCTGCTGTTTGAACGCTTTCCACAAATCGCCTTTAACGCCGGGCGCCTGGACCGGTCGATCATTCTCGACACCGAAGACTATTTACATATCGCCCGACCAGAGATCGCGACCTTTCGCCGTCTTAGCTAACCGGGCATCCGCCCAGATTTCCGCCGCATGGCGTAAAAATCCTGTTTATTCACGCCACGATGCGTAGAGTAAGCGGGATATTTTTGGCATTCTTATTTTGGCAAGGACCTCTGTACATGTTTGATACCACCCTGTTGATCCTGCTGGGTCTGGCGGCGCTCGGCTTTATCAGTCATAACACCACCGTGGCGATCTCCATCCTCGTGCTGATTATCGTGCGCGTCACGCCGCTGAACGCCTTCTTTCCCTGGGTTGAGAAACAGGGACTGACCGTCGGGATCATTATTCTGACCATCGGCGTGATGGCGCCTATCGCCAGCGGCACGCTGCCGCCCTCGACGCTGATCCACTCCTTTATGAACTGGAAATCGCTGCTGGCGATTGCGGTCGGGGTGTTTGTTTCGTGGCTCGGCGGGCGCGGCGTCTCCCTGATGGGCTCCCAGCCGCATCTGGTGGCCGGGCTGCTGGTCGGTACAGTACTCGGCGTCGCCCTGTTTCGCGGCGTCCCGGTCGGGCCGCTGATTGCCGCCGGGATCATCTCATTGTTTATTGGGAAGTCGTAGCCAGGCTACCGTGATAGCGGCCCGGTGTCTGCCCGAGCCCTTTTTTAAACATGGTGATGAAGGCGGTGGTGGAATCGTAGCCCAGCGCCTGAGCCGTCTGCTGCACCGTCTGCCCGCGGATCAGCAGCTGCAGCGCGAGGATCAGCTGCAGCTGATGGCGCCAGCGGCGAAAGCTCAGCCCCGTTTCGCGCACTACCAGGCGGGCCAGATTCCGCTCGCTCATCGCAAACACCGCCGCCCACTGGCTCAGGGTCTGCCAGCGCGCCGGATCCTCAGCCATCATCGTCACCATTTGACGAATTTTCGGGTGGTTTGATACCGGCAGCTGCAGGTGCTCCTGCGGCTGGCGGGGCAGCTCATCAAACAGAACCTGCACCAGCCGGGCCGTGGCGGGGGCGGCCAGCGACTCTCCGCCGCGCTCCGCCAGAGTAAGGATCAGCTCTCGCACCAGCGGGGAAATCTTTAACGTACAGCAGCGATCCGGCATCGGCGCGGCGCCCGGCTCGATGAACAGGAAGCATACCTGGGCGCCGGGGGTAGCGCGGTTACTGTGGGACAGCTGCCCCGGAACCCACACCGCATACTGCGGCGGCACCATCCACATTGCGTTCTCCACCTCGCAGGTCAAGGCGCCGTGCAGGGCAAGGATCAGCTGCCCCTTACGGTGGGAATGCGCCGGAATAAACTGCTCCGCCTCCACTACCCGGATACGAAAGGCAATGGCCGATTCGTGGCCACTGTCCGGTTCATAGCCATCCAGCCCCAGTCCAATCATCATATTGTCCGATATTAGCGATAATCTGTCATTTTAGCTTGATTTAAACGAGGGACAAAGCCGCTATCGTAACCCCCTCGTTAGTTACCTTGAGAATGATATGTCTTCTGTGATCTCCTCTACCGGCCGCCGCCCCGCGCTGCTGATTGCCGGTATCCTGCTCATCGCCACCACCCTGCGCGTGGTCTTTACCGGCGCGGCGCCGCTGCTGGACGCGATTCGTAGCGACTATGGCCTGACCACCGCGCAGACCGGGCTGCTCACTACCCTGCCGCTGCTGGCCTTTGGCCTTGTCTCGCCGCTGGCGGCAGGGGTTGCCCGCCGGTTCGGCATGGAACGCAGCCTGCTGCTGGCGATGCTGCTGATCTGCGCCGGCATTACCCTGCGCTCCCTGCCCTCCGCTGCGCTGCTGTTTATCGGCACGGCGGTAATCGGCTGCGGCATTGCGCTGGGTAACGTGCTGCTGCCCGGGCTGATTAAACGGGATTTCTCGCAACATGTCGCGCGGATGACCGGCGCCTATTCCCTGACGATGGGCGGCGCGGCGGCGCTTGGTTCGGCGCTGGTGGTCCCCGTGGCGATGGCCGGATTCGGCTGGCGCGGGGCGCTGCTGCTGCTGATGGTCTTCCCGCTACTGGCGCTCCTCAGCTGGCTGCCGCAGTCCCGGCGCCGGGCGGAGACGCCATTGACCGGCTCAGGCGCTATGCATAACCGGGGGATCTGGCGGTCGGCGCTGGCCTGGCAGGTGACGCTGTTCCTCGGCATCAACTCGCTGGTCTATTACGTGATTATCGGCTGGCTGCCGTCGATTCTGCAGAGTATGGGCTATAGCGAAGCGCAGGCCGGCTCGCTGCATGGCCTGCTGCAGCTGGCGACCGCCGCGCCCGGCCTGGCGATACCGCTGATCCTGCATCGGCTGCGCGACCAGCGCGGGATCGCGGTGCTGGTCGCCCTGATGTGCGCCATCAGCGCCGCCGGGCTGTGGCTGTTGCTTGAGCTGGCGATCGGCTGGACGCTGCTGTTCGGCTTTGGCTCCGGAGCCACCATGATCCTCGGCCTGACGTTTATCGGCCTGCGCGCCAGCTCGGCGCATCAGGCCGCGGCGCTGTCAGGGATGGCGCAGAGCGTCGGCTATCTGCTGGCCGCCTGCGGGCCGCCGCTGATGGGCAGGATCCATGATGCCAATGGCGACTGGCATATTCCGCTGCTGGCGGTGGCGCTGATTTCGCTGGTGATGGCGGTCTGCGGCGCGCTCGCCGGACGTGACCGGGAAATTAACCCCTGAAGATGACCGGCAGCGCCCGCTGCCGGTGGAATTATTGTGCCGCGGCGCGGAGAAACGCCTGCACCAGCGGCGCGGGACGCCCGTCCAGCGCGTGACGCTCATGCTGGAACAAGGTGGCGACAAAAAACGGGTGCGTCACCAGCTCGACGGCGCGGATCTCACCCTCTTCATCCCAGCCGGTGACGCGCAGATCGCCCTGCTCCAGCTCCGCCGCAAACGCGCTGCTCACGCCGTACCGGCAGTGGTAGCCCTCTTCAATGCTCTCCCGGCCATAGGCGCGGGCAATCAGCGTATTCGCCCGCAGCTCGACGACGGCAGAGGTCTCCACCAGCGAGCAGCTGAGGGGAGCGATCACCTTCCGCCCTTCGCTGTCGGTTTCCGCATGTCCGGCGTCCTGCCAGCCGAGCACGTTGCGGGCGTATTCAATCACCGCGTGCTGAAAGCCGCCGCAGGTGCCGAGGAAAGGAATGCTGTTTTCCCGGGCATAGCGGATCGCGGTAAACGCGCCTTCCGGGTGACGATACGGGCTGCCGGGAACGACCCAGATGGCATCGTACTCCGCCAGCGCCTCGCCGGAGGCGATCGATGGGGTGGCGAGCCAGTCATATTTCACCGGCTGCTCCAGCACGGCGGCGGCATCGTCTATCGCCAGGGGAATGGCCTGATGGGCAACAATATCGGGGTGATAATCGCCGACAAGGGCGAGGCGTAAAGGAGTTTTCATAGCAGGTTCCTTATGTCTGGACGAGACGGACAGCACAAGGCACGTCAGAATAGCGATCCCGCCTGTGGAACACAATCCTTATTTTCACCCCACCGCCGTGGCCGACGGGTGAGGTATACTGGAAAAAGCGCGTAAGGGAGAGAGAATGAAAAATAAGCTTTTGGTCAGCGCCTGCCTGATGGGATTCCAGGTGCGGTATAACGGTAGCGAGAAGGCACAGCTGGCGGCGACGCTGTCCCGCTGGCAGCAGGCGGGGCGGCTGGTGATCCACTGCCCGGAGCTGGCGGCCGGTCTGCCTACGCCCCGACTGCCGGCGGAGATCCTCGGCGGCACCGGCGGCGATGTGCTTGCCGGACGGGCGCGGATCGTGGAAAGCGACGGCCGCGACGTCACCGGACATTATCAGCTGGCCGCCTGGCTGGCGCTCAGCGCCGCCCGGGAAGCGGGCTGTCAGGCAGCGTTACTCACCGACGGCAGCC
>NZ_JH414799.1:853825-1084256 GCF_000238715.1 Klebsiella sp. 4_1_44FAA | reverse complement strand
GGCAGCCAGTATGTCTATGACGGTTCCTTTCGCGGACGGCGCAAAGCGGGCGCCGGCGTGGCCGCCGACCTACTCCGGCCCACGGGCAATCACGGATTTTCCGACGGGCAAATCCCGCAGTTGCTCGCCTGGATGGCACAGAAGGAGCAGGATGATGATTCAGTGTAAACGGGTGTATGACCCGCAGGAAAGCAGCGACGGCTATCGGGTGCTGGTCGACCGTCTCTGGCCGCGGGGGATTAAAAAAGAGGCGCTGGCCTGTGATGAGTGGTGTAAGGAGTTAACGCCTTCCGCTGAGCTGCGCAAAGCCTTTCACGGCGAGGCGATCGATTTCGCCCACTTCAGCCAGCGCTATCGTCAGGAGCTCGACGCCCATCGCGAAACGGGCCTGCGGCTGGCGGCGCTGGCGCAACGCCAGCCGCTGACGCTGCTGTACGCTGCGAAGAACACCGAGCAGAATCATGCCCGGGTGTTGGCCGCCTGGCTGGCGGCCCTGCCGGTTACGATTTAGCCGGATGATCCCGGCGCCACAGCGCCCACTCGTCGAGAGTTTCGCCGCTGGGTAGTTTGCACTGGGTGCTGACGCCCTGCGGCGTTTGCACCGGCACCCGGGTGCCGCCGGATTGCTGACAGTATACCGCCGCGGGGTTGGGCATGCCGATGGTTTTCGTCGGCGCAGTGGGCTGCGGCTGGGCACAGCCGGCTAATACCAGTGGCAGAATAGCCAGTAGCTTTTTCATTGTTCCTCCCTTTCCTGAATGCCCGGGGATTTTAGCCTGAATCTCCACGTTTTCTCCATCTTGCCTGCACTTTTCCCCCGTAGAGTAGCCCTGTTCTCGAACTGACCAGAGAACAGATCATTCCATAATCAATGAGTTTTTCCCCGTCGCCCCCGACGGGGCTTTTTTTCCCACCGCGTGGACAAGTATTCCCCAGACAGATGTGATAAATTTAAAAATATCACTGTTTATTTGACGCTGATGTCCGTTTGCAGCCCAATATGCTGGGGTGACGTTTGGCGTGCTGGAGCTGTATTATTCATGTCAGATTTTATTCTTGCCCGGGTGTCGCAAACCCTCGCTGCGGAACAGTCCCTGGAAACCCTGGTGCGCCAGCTGCTGGAGATGCTGGAGGCGGTGACGCGAATGGAGTCCACCTACCTCACCCGCATTGATACCAACGCCCAGCGGCAGCAGATCATGTTCGCCCACAACAGCAGCGAAATGCAGATCCCGGAAGGATTTTCCGTCCCCTGGGATGAATCCCTGTGCAAACGCGCCCTTGAGGATCAGTGTACGTTTAGCAATGACGTTGCCAACCGCTGGCACTCCTGCATCGCCGCCCAGGAGCTGGGAATCGCTACTTTTTTAAGCATTCCCGTCCGCCTGGCCGACGGCTCTCTGTTCGGCACCCTCTGCGCCACCAGCCGGCAACAACAGCCTTATAACCTCGAAGGCGAACAGGTCATGGGCCTGTTTGCGAAGCTCATTTCCCACTACGTGGAAAAAGACACCCTGGTGCAACAGCTGCAGGCGGCAAACGTCGCGCTGGAGCTGCACTCGTCTACCGATGAGCTCACCCAGCTTCCCAATCGCCGCGCGCTGTTTAAGCAGCTGGCGTTACGCTTTGCCTCCGCCCGCGCCCAGCAGCAGCAGGTCTCGCTTATTTTTATCGATCTCGATGGTTTCAAAGCCATTAACGATCGGTTCGGCCATCCGTGCGGCGACAGCTTTCTGGTGCAGGTCGGCAAACGACTCACCGCTGTCGCGCGCCGGGAAGATATCGTTGGCCGCCTTGGCGGCGATGAGTTTTTGATCGTCGGTAGCGCCCAGCAGCCTGCCGCACAGCAGGCGTATGTCACGTCCCTGCGTCAGGCTCTGTGCGGCGTCTACTTCCTCGGCGAACAGCGTATCGACTATGAGGGCGCCAGCTTCGGGGTGGTCACCTGCGATCCGCAGAGTATCGATGTTGAAGCGGCCTTACGCGCTGCCGATGAGGCGATGTACCAGGATAAGAAGTCCCGCCGCCAGGAGAATTTCATTCATATTGACTAAAGTACCGCGATATCCAGTATCATGCAGGGCATCATTCGTGGGCACAGGGACACAATCATGAAATTGGGTATTCTTTTCCCGGTGGCGATCTTTATCATCGCCGTCGTCTTTCTCGGCTGGTTTTTTGTCGGCGGCTATGCGGCGCCGGGTGGGGCATAATGAAAAAAAGCACCATTATCATGCTGGTTGTCGCCATCGTGGCGGTGGCCGGCAGCCAGTTCGGCTGGTGGTGATCGCCGCGGCGATATTGCGGATTTATCCTATCCCATCAATAAGTTAACCCTTTACACTCACGTTATCCGCCGCGGCATTCTCGGCCCCGGGGAATAAGAATAGCGGGAGAAGTCAGGATGAAAAAACCGATCGTGTTACCGTTGATTATTGCGCTGTGCACGCTGTTATCGGGATGCATTATTGACGATGGATATCATCCCCATCGCCACCACCACCATCATCACTATCATGACGACGACTAATGCTTCACGCTGTTGATAAGCCGATAAGACCGGGCGAACCGCGGTTCGCCCGTTGACGCTTAATCCTGACGATCGGCGCCGAGGAAAATAAAGCCGAGGGGGATAGCGAAGAGCGCGGTAAAGACAATGCTGTAAACCGTCACCATCGCCCCCTGCAGGAAGAACATGGACGTCGTCCACTCTGAGTACGGCATATTGTACTCGCTCACCACGCCCCCGAAGGTCGCCCGCCCCACTACCGCCAGCGCGATAGCAAACACCACCGCGAGCGACAGACAGTATTTTTTGCAGTTTTTATTGCTGAGGAGTTTTTGCAGAATCATCGGGGCTTCCTTTTTGCTGAGCGATAAACGGCTGTATATGTAACACCAATGCAATAAAAAATGAAGGGTTTTTGTTACAGGGCAGAATAAGAGACGGCGGGCCGGTCAGCGGGTAACCGGCCCGTGGGGATCAGGACTGCAGGGTAGCCAGGCGCGCGGCGAACCCGACGAAAACCAGACCAATCAGGCTGTTGCCAAGTTTAGCCAGCTTCTTGCGGGTTTTGACGTAGCGGGTGACAAACGAGCCGGAGAGGATCAAAAAGCTCATATAGCAGAAGCTAATCACCTCGAGGGTCAGCGCCAGGATAAAGAACGCCACGCCGGGGGTTTTGGCGTTGACATCGATAAACTGCACGAAAAACGACACATAGAACAGAATCGCTTTCGGATTGGTCAGGCTCAGGGTCAGGGAGCGCTTGAGGATCGCGCTCGCCGGCTCCGCGCTGGCGTCGGACTGGCCGTCGCGCTGGGTCAGCACCGCATAGAGCATTTTGCCCCCGAGCCACAGCAGGTAAATTGCCCCGAGGTAGCGCACGACGTTAAACAACACCGGCGTGGTTTTAATCAGCGTCGCCACCCCGGCGAAGGCCAGAAACATCAGCACTGCGTCGCCAATAAAGACGCCCGCCGCCGCCAGATAGCCTTTCTTCACCCCGTGGGCAATGCCCGTTTTCAGCACGAAAAACGTATTAGGGCCAGGAACGAGGATGATAAACACCGCCCCGACCAGATAGGTTAAATAATTCAGAACACCAAACTCAGCGAACACTCTGCACTCCTTCGCGCACGACTAAAACATGATCCGGCTCACGTTACCCCAACTGTCGGGATTTTGAAAGCGCAGCCTGTGCGGGAAGGTTAATAGACGGAAGGTTCGCCCAGCGGGCGGGTTTTAAAACGACGGTGTACCCACAGATACTGCTCGGGAGCGCGCAGGATCTCGCGCTCAATAACCTTGTTGATATAGCCGGCGGCGATCTGCTTATCCTCACCCGGATAGTCATTCATCACCTCGCTGATATGCAGGCTATAGCCCCGGCGATCCAGCTTACGTACCATGCTGATGCTCAACATTTTCGCGCCCGATAAGCGGGACAGGACATAGGTGCCGTTGGTGGTCGCCGCCTGCGGGACGGAGAAAAAAGGTGCAAAGACGCTGCCCTTGGGACCGTAATCCTGATCGGGCGCGAACCACACCGCTTCACCGGATTTTAAGGCATGCACCAGACCGGTCAGGTTGTTGCGATCGATCATCGCTTTGTTCGAACGCAGGCGACCGCGGGTTTGCACCCACTCCATCAGCGGGCTGTTGTGCGGCCGGTAGGTGGCCATCATTGGCCGACACAGCCCCATCGCGCGGCCGCCCAGCTCCAGCGACATAAAGTGCACGCCGACGACCATTACCCCTTTCCCACCGCTAAGCGCGTGATTAAGGTTGGCGAACCCCTCGACATCAAACCATTTTTTGACCCGCTCGTCGCTCCAGAACCAGGCCATGCCGGTTTCGATAAGCCCCATTCCCAGCGACATAAAGTTTTGATCGATCAGCGTCTCGCGCGCCGCTGGCGACATGTCCGGGAAGCAGAGTTCGATATTACGCCGGGCGATATGTTCGCGGCGTTTAAGAAAGCGACGGGAAAGGCGACCAGCGCTGGTGCCGATAAAATGCAGCAGCGGATAAGGCAGTTGCACGATTAACCAGAGGATGCCGAGCCCGAACCAGGTCAGCCAGTTACGCGGGTGTAAAAGTTGTTTATTAAATACGCAGGCCATGATTTTTCCTGTAAACATTAATTATGTGGTAACGCTTAAGGAAAACAGAATCCATTTATCATCATTAGGCGGTACGTACAGCAAGTTCGACAATACTAATCCGCTGAAATTCCCTCCGGCAAGTAAAAAACAGCAAGCTGACAAAAAAACATAATTGCGGCACATATGTTACTAAATGTAAACTTAAATCTTGAACCACGCTTAATATATTCATCATGCATATCATTTTCACGCTAATCATCAGCGTTACTAACGAAAACAACCGAAAGCTGCCGCAGTGCGGCCCTGGCCGCCGGTGGCAGGCGTCCGCTGAGCCGCGCGATCGGCGGCCTGACCGCGTTGGGATGCATCGTAGTCTGGCAAAGCGAGTATTAAACGCGTCCCAGTGCGAAATGCATCTTTTTTAATCCGTCAGCATAAGAAAGATTAAAACGACTTTAAGACAACAATTAAGAATAGACTTATTTAAACCTGCTTTTAAAATAAGCGCGGTGCATTGAAATACTGTGCCCGCCGGACAATAAAAAATATTTCTTTACGCCTCGTGGGAAACACAGGTGGAGTGAATGATGGGCAATCATCCGCCATCGATTTGCATGGAAGCCAGGTCATTGAGAAGAAAGCACGGCGAGGGTGTGAAAAACGCCCTCGCCGCAGAGGATCAGTAGGTATGGAAATATTGCTGAATCAGCTGCGGATCTTTAGTCTGCGTCAGCGCGGTCATCAGCAGTATACGCGCTTTTGCCGGGTTGAGGGAGTCGGCCACCAGCCCGGGCTGGCTGTCATCCGGCGGTACGACGCCGCTGCCGGTACGGGAGGCTCGCACCACCACGATGCCCGCCTGCTGCGCTTTTTTGATACCGGCGGCGCTACGTACCGACACCGACCCCGCCCCGGTTCCGGCGTAGATAATACCGTCGGCATGATGGGCGATCGCCGCATCGTACATATACTCCGGATCGTCCTGGTAACCATAAATAATCACCACCTTCGGCAGAACCTTCAGCTGACGCACATCGAACACCGAGCGCAGCGTGTGAATTTTATCCACCCGCGTCTCGAACTGGGGTTTTCCGCCCACCACGACACCAAGATAGCCCTCCTCGGGCGCCCGGAAGGTATCCAGCGAAGTGGCATTAGTTTTGGTGACAAAGCGCGCCGCGCCGATGCGGTCGTTAAGCACCACCATTACCCCGCGTCCCCGGGCATCAGGATCGGCGGCGACCGTGACCGCTTCCAGCAGGTTCATCGGCCCGTCGGCGCTGATCGCCGTCGCCGGGCGCATCGCCGCGGTAAAGACCACCGGCTTGTTGCTTTTCACCGTCAGATTGAGGAAATACGGGGTTTCATCCAGCGTGTCCGTGCCATGGGTGATCACCACGCCATCGACATCGTCCCGGGCCAATAGCGCATTCACCCGCTTCGAGAGCTGGAGAATAATATCGCTGGTCATATTCTCACTGCCAATATTGGCCACCTGCTCGCCCTCGACGTGAGCGATTTTACTCATTTCCGGCACGGCGTTAATCAGCGTCTGCACCCCAATCGCCCCGGCTTTATAGCCGGTTGTTTGGGTATTGCTGGCCGCCGAACCAGCAATCGTTCCGCCGGTGGCTAAAATAACAATATGCGGAAGACGCGTCTCGCTAAACGCCAGGCTGCTCATCGTCAATAACGCAATGGCAAGTAATGCTCTAAAATTCATACAGGTCACTCCCTTCATAGATATTAATCAAACTTACGCTTGCTTAATGCAAAGGGCTTGCCAGAATTCATTTCTTTTCTGGGGGGGAAATGGTTAACTATCAGACAATAATAAGGTTCTTAGGACGATATCGCCCAACTCTGGTGCACCACTGGATCTGAAACGGGCAGAGCTATGAACCAAAACATTCTGAGGATTTACCTGTTCAGCAACACACAACACGCATTGCGATCAGATTATCGACACTTCCGTCACCGGCGAGAGCATTTTTGCCCGCCAGGTCACGCGAACGGAGAACAGAGATGCGTATTGCCCTGAAGTCGGCCCTGATGCTGACCACCAGAGTCATCCAGATCATTAACCCTGAACTGCACCGGCATATGCAACGAACGGCCTTAATCGCCCTGACGCTGGCGCAAAGGCTGGAACTGCCTGACGAACGGCAGCAGACCATTTTTTGCGCCGCGCTGCTGCACGATATCGGCGTGCTGGGGGATAAACGCACCATTCATTCGCTGGATGCTATCGATAATATCCACGACCCGCATCAGCGCCAGGGTGTGGCGATGCTGGAGGGATTAGCGACCTTCCAGCCCATCGTTCCCTTTATTCGCGATCACCATTTTAGCCCGAACCACCGGGGCTCCCGCGAACAGCACATTGTCTATTTCGCTGATGCCTTTGAACGGCTGCTGCCGGCCGATAGCCACGTTGCCGCCTGGCCCACGCGGGCGGTGGTGGAACAGTTCGTCGCTTTGCATCGGGAGATCGATCCGCCGCTCTGCGATATCCTGTGCGAGGTCGCTGAAAATGCGAACTTCTGGCAGCACCTTCACCCCGGCCATATTCAGCGGCTGCTGGAGATTATTGGCCCCATCAACACGCGCTATCTGGATATTCACGGTCTGAAGGATGTCTGCCTGCTGATTGCCAAAATCGTCGACACCTACAGCAGCTTTACCGCCACCCATAGCATCATGGTGGGGGAAATCGCCCGCCAGCTTGCCCGCTGGATGCAGCTGCCGGAGCCCACCTGTCAGCAAATACAGATAGCCGGCTATCTACACGATATTGGCAAGGTCTATATCCCACTCTCCATTCTCGAAAAAGAGGGCGAGCTGGATGATGAGGAGCTGAGTCAGGTGCGGGAGCACAGCTACATGACCGGCGAACTTCTCAGCGACTATAGCGAGCTCGGCGACATCATTAACTGGGCCTCGAATCATCATGAAAAAATGGACGGCAGCGGCTACCCTCTGCATCTCGAAAAGGAGCACCTGACCCTCGCCGACCGGATTATCTCCATCGCCGATATTTTCACCGCGCTGACCGAAGATCGCCCTTATCGTAAAGGGATGGCCTGGCAGGAAGCCTTACAGATTATGGAAGCGGATGTTATAAATGGCGCTCTGGATAGCGATGTCTTCCTCGTTTTGCGCCACCATGCGGAAACGCTACACGCCATCATTCTTCAGACCCTTGCCCCTCTGCATAGCGAGCGCCGCCTCTGAAGCGGGCCGCCGTCGTGGCGGGGGCGGAGTTCTATAATCAAAACAGCTTCATCTGCATGCAAGGAAATTCACGGTGAGAATCGCCACCATCACTAACTGGGCTTACGGGATCACCGTTGGCCTGACGCTGGCTTCCGGGAGCGCTATGGTCATGGCCTCCAGCGCCGACCGCGTCGAACGCCAGGCAGTACAGCAGCGCCAGGTCTTTGATACCCTCTCCGACGAGGTGGAAAACGACGCCTGGGCGCTGTCTGACCTCGCCCGGCTGTACGTGATAAAGCCTTCACCGGAGACGCTTACGCAATATCAGCAGCTGCAGCAGACCGACAAGAGCATAGAGCAGCGGCTGGGCGGCCTGAAAGATAACGGCGCCAGCCGCGAGGAGCTGGCGCTGCTCCAGGATGGCCTGCGGATCGCCGATGAGCTACAGGATGAACAGCAGGCGGCCCTGGCGCATGTCGCTCGCGGCGATGCGCCAGCGGCCATCGCGGTGCTGTACGGCACCGCGTACGAGACTGAACTGGAGCGCATGCAGACGCAGATCGATCGCTTCCGCCAGATGCTTGAGCATCGCGCCGCCGTCGCTATCGACCAGGCCACCGAGCGCTCGCGGATCTGGCGTACGCTGTCGGAAATCATGGTCGGCCTGACCGCCCTGATGTTTTTGTTCGTCCTCGGCTTCATTCTCAAACGCCGGGTGCTCTACCCGGTGGTTCGCCTGAGCGACGTGGTCCAGCGTCTCGCCTCCCAGGATTATGCGGTGGAGACGCCGCACTTTACCCAGGTGGATGAGATTGGTGACATGGCTCAGGCGATCCGCATTTTTCGCGAGAACGGCCTGGCCCGTCAGCGGCTGGAGCAGCAGCGCGACGCCGACTGGGCGATCCGCGAGCTGCTGGCGCGTATGACTCAGCGGCTGCAGGGCTGTGAAACCATTGAGGATGTGATTAAGGTGGCGGAGCGGTTTGCGCCGAATATCGCCCCGACGATCCCCGGTAAACTGTATGTTCTGGATACCGACCCCTGGCAGATGCGCTGCGTAGCGCAGTGGCTGTCGCCCGCCGGTGAGACGACGCCCTTTTCTCCCGACGACTGCTGGGCGATACGGCGGGGACTCAGCCATCCGCCGGTGCAGGGCGAGCCCGATATCACCTGCTATCATCTGCCGGAGACGCACGCCGGCCAGTCGCTCTGCGTACCGCTCATCGCCCAGGGCGAAGCCATTGGCCTGCTGACTTTCCAGAACGTCACCGCCAGTGACGCTCCTTCCCGGGCCTATCTCGAGCTGATGGCGGAAGCGTTGGGCCTGGCGCTGGCCAATCAGCGTTTGCGCAGCGCCCTGCTGGAAAAAGCGCTGTTCGATTCCCTGACCGGCCTGCGTAACCGCCATCATCTTGACGAAGCGCTGCATTCGCAGATGGCGCTGGCGGTCCATACCCATACTCCGCTGAGCTGTCTGATGATCGACATCGATCATTTTAAAACCATCAATGATCGCTATGGCCATGAGGCTGGGGATCTGGTGATTAAGAGCGTTGCGACCATTGTGCAGCGCGCGGTGCGCGATATCGGCATGGCTTTCCGCTACGGGGGCGAGGAGTTTTTAGTGCTGCTCCCCGGGATTGACGAAGCCGGGGCGCACCAGTGCGCCAGCGAGATCTACACCCAGGTGCGCAATATGACGCTGCGCGATGGTCTGACCGAGATAGGCCAGGTGGATGTGTCGATTGGCATCGCCAGCTACCCGCAGCACACCCAAAGCGATAGTCTGCTGCGCGCGGCGGATGCCGCGCTGTACCGGGCGAAAGAGCTGGGCCGTTCAAGGATTGTCAGCTTTGGCCGCCTGAAGACCAGCTAACCGGGACTATCGCTCAGCGGTATTAAGCAGCGAGATAACTTTCCTTACCACTGCCGAACGAATATGGCGGTGGTAAACCATGCTCAGCTCACTCTCCGCCAGCCGATCCTGGAGATCGATATACACCACGTTATCAAGGCGTAAGGCCCGCGCCGAGAGCGGAACCAACGCCACTCCCACCCCGGCGGAGACCAGGCTAATCATCGAGGTAACGTCGTTAATCCGCTGCGCCACCTGCGGCGTAAAGCCCGCGACGCGACAGGCATCCATAAAAACCTGCTCCAGTCCGGTGCCCTGCGGATCGTCAAGCGAGATCCAGTTGTCAGTGCGCAATGAGGCCAGATTAAGCGCGCCCACGCCGGCCAGCGGATGCTGTTGATAGAGCGCCAGGCAGAGCTTTTCACGTACAAACGGCCTGACCACCAGCGCGTCCGGCGGCGAGGCCAGCGGCGCGCGGATGATGGCGATATCCAGACGCAGATCCAACAGCGCTTCGTAGAGCATTTGCACATCCCCCTGCACCAGCGACAGCTCAATCCCCGGCCAGTCGGCGCGCAGCCGGCGCAGGAGCCCCGGCAGTTTACTGTCGTACATCGCGCTGGAGACATACCCCAAATGCAGCCTCCCCTGCTCGCCCCGCGCGGTGCGCTGGGCGTCCAGCACCGCCTGATCGGCCATTTCCAGCGCCAGCCGCGTCTTGTGTAAAAAGGCCTCGCCCGCGGCGGTCAGAGTCAGACGGCGGTTGGCGCGGGAAAAGAGCACCACGCCCAGGCGCTGCTCAAGCTGCTTAATCTGCTGACTGAGGGCGGGCTGGGCGATATGTAACCGCTCCGCCGCCCGGTGCATATGCAACTCTTCGGCAACGACCACAAAATGGCGTAACGCTCGCAAGGACATGGTCGGACTCCTCCCTACAAATTGATAAGAAAAAGCTTATCAATAAAGCATAAATGATGCAATTGATAACCATTAGCCTGCGAAGCATACTGTGCGCATCGATACGCTAAGGAGAACATCATGACCGCACCGATTCAGGATCTGCGCGACGCCATCGCGCTGCTGCAACAGCATGACAATCAGTATCTCGAAACCGATCATCCGGTTGACCCTAACGCCGAGCTGGCCGGTGTTTATCGCCATATCGGCGCGGGCGGCACCGTGAAGCGCCCCACCCGCATCGGGCCGGCGATGATGTTTAACAATATTAAGGGTTATCCACACTCGCGCATTCTGGTGGGTATGCACGCCAGCCGCCAGCGGGCCGCGCTGCTGCTGGGCTGCGAAGCCTCGCAGCTGGCCCTTGAAGTGGGTAAGGCGGTGAAAAAACCGGTCGCGCCGGTGGTCGTCCCGGCCAGCAGCGCCCCCTGCCAGGAACAGATCTTTCTGGCCGACGATCCGGATTTTGATTTGCGCACGCTGCTTCCGGCGCCCACCAACACCCCTATCGACGCCGGCCCCTTCTTCTGCCTGGGCCTGGCGCTGGCCAGCGATCCCGTCGACGCCTCGCTGACCGACGTCACCATCCACCGCTTGTGCGTCCAGGGCCGGGATGAGCTGTCGATGTTTCTTGCCGCCGGCCGCCATATCGAAGTGTTTCGCCAGAAGGCCGAGGCCGCAGGCAAACCGCTGCCGATAACCATCAATATGGGTCTCGATCCGGCCATCTATATTGGCGCCTGCTTCGAAGCCCCTACCACGCCGTTCGGCTATAACGAGCTGGGCGTCGCCGGCGCGCTGCGTCAACGTCCGGTGGAGCTGGTTCAGGGCGTCAGCGTCCCGGAGAAAGCCATCGCCCGCGCCGAGATCGTTATCGAAGGTGAGCTGTTGCCTGGCGTGCGCGTCAGAGAGGATCAGCACACCAATAGCGGCCACGCGATGCCGGAATTTCCTGGCTACTGCGGCGGCGCTAATCCATCGCTGCCGGTAATCAAAGTCAAAGCAGTGACCATGCGAAACAATGCGATTCTGCAGACCCTGGTGGGACCGGGGGAAGAGCATACCACCCTAGCCGGCCTGCCAACGGAAGCCAGTATCTGGAATGCCGTCGAGGCCGCCATTCCGGGCTTTTTACAAAATGTCTACGCCCACACCGCGGGTGGCGGTAAGTTCCTCGGGATCCTGCAGGTGAAAAAACGTCAACCCGCCGATGAAGGCCGGCAGGGGCAGGCCGCGCTGCTGGCGCTGGCGACCTATTCCGAGCTAAAAAATATTATTCTGGTTGATGAAGATGTCGACATCTTTGACAGCGACGATATCCTGTGGGCGATGACCACCCGCATGCAGGGGGACGTCAGCATTACGACAATCCCCGGCATTCGCGGTCACCAGCTGGATCCGTCCCAGACGCCGGAATACAGCCCGTCGATCCGTGGAAATGGCATCAGCTGCAAGACCATTTTTGACTGCACGGTCCCCTGGGCGCTGAAATCGCACTTTGAGCGCGCGCCGTTTGCCGACGTCGATCCGCGCCCGTTTGCACCGGAGTATTTCGCCCGGCTGGAAAAAAACCAGGGTAGCGCAAAATAAGCAATAGCCGCCGGTAAACGGCGGCATTTTTCCATGCCGCGCGATCCTGAGCGGATGGCGCAGGCAGGATTAATTGATCGCAGCGGCGAGATCTTTTTTCACCAGCTCGCGCTGCTCAGAGGTCAGCTCCTGGCTTACGTCGAAATGGCGATCGGGGCGTTACGCATGGGGGTATTTACAGGGAATGATCCTTCATAAAAAAGAGAGGCGCTTATCACTGCGCTAATAAAGACTATCTGTAGCAAAGGGGGTATTTAAAACTGGATAATAAAAGAATAGCAGGTAACCGAAACCAGCCCCCGGTCGACCCTCAACCGCAAAGAAAAATATATTCTTCCTTCCAGTAGCGGCCCTGACCTATGATGTCCCCGGCAGAAGTGATTAACCGTTTTTGCTTTTCGGTTTCGATACCCTCAACGATCACATGGCCGGTCAGGGTATGAATAGACTGCAACAGACCGGGCAAAGCGGGGTCGTTTTCTTTATCCCAGAAGTAATCCTTATCCACTTTGACGCAATCGAAGCGGAATCTCTCCAGCAGCGGGAAGGAGGTTCGCCCGCGACCAAAATCATCCAGCCAGACCGGACAAAGCGCCGCCAGCGTGCTTAGCGCCGTCAGCTCGCGGCCGGCGATAAACTCATGAAAATTCTCATTTATCTCCAAAGCAATATGCTTACACGAGCGCAGAAAATCGCAGAGATAGCGGTCCGTCAGAATAAAATGGCTTAATAAATCATCGATATTGAGCGAGATCGGCTTATTATCGACCAGGGAAAAATCAAATACGGAAAGCAACTCGATTTGTCGGGTAAATAGTGCAAGCTTATCGCTTTCGGTAAGCGTGGAGAAAGAAAACGCGGGCGCTGAGGCGTTATTTCGTGCGGGTGCTATAATATCTTTAGTGAGCAATTCCCACGAGTGGCAGCTGCCATCATCGCTAATAGCGGGCTCCAGTACGAAGCGATAGGAGGTATTTTTCGCGTTTTCTTCAACCATTTAAAAAATACCCAAAATAAGAAAGGGTTAAAGCATGTCATATATTTCCCGCCAACAAAAATAGTTTAAAATGATCGATAAGAAACATTCGATAGCTAAAAACTATCAACATATAATTTATTGATCGGTAAAGTGAATTAATATAAATTAGCCACCGCTGTCGCATGCGTTTAGACAACAATTAAAATATTGTTTCAAACCAGCCAGTTACATGACGAGCCGCATCCAGTCGTAGCCACATTACGCTTTTCCCCGGCGGCAAAAAAAAGCGTGGTGTAATAAAAATCAAAAATACAAGCCGCCAGTTTTCGTCCTCTCGTATGCCAAAAGATGAATAATCTCTGGCCCAACGCAACCGCTTGCCGATAATAAAAACGCTGCCCCGGTCAACGAAACGTCATACTTTACCGCTACCTTGCTGGCAGAACAGGCGCAGCGGATAAAGGGCAGTGAAAAGAAAATACATGGTTCCACTGGCGCTAATGCTCCTCATGCTCATCGCCAGCGCATGGCTGGAACCGGCCCTGCGGCCTGTCGCCAGAGGGCTGTGCGTCTGGTTCGACGGGGCAATGGTCAACTGTCTGCAGAGGCAACGGCTGGGCGAAAGGTTGCCGATTCACTCGCTGGCCAGGCGGTAAACGGGCACTCGTCGGGTGGTATTGAACAAATTGTCGCTGACCTCCACCTCCGTCGTGACAATCGCCATGCCGGACCGGCGCAACTGCGCGATGTCCGCCGCCACTCGCTGACTGCCGAACCAGAACAGGGCGTCGAGAGCGGTGACCGGCAGGCCGGCGTTCAGCGCCTGGCGGAGCCGCTCCCGGGCCGGCTTTATCTCCCGGGCAATCTGCTGGTACGGGGCCGCCGTCAGCCCGGTTGCATCGACGCGACGAATGCGGTTTGCCAGGCGGTAATGAAAGGCTTCCGGGACAGTCTGTAAATCCTGTTTCAAACTATAGACGCAGCCGTAACGTTTGCCGTTGAAAACGGCGGCTTTACGGCTAAGCTGCAACGTCTCGCGAACATCGGCGATTAGCTGCGGCGCGCGCACCAGCAGCAGGCGAAAAGGCAGCTCGAAGCTGGTGACATAGTCGACGTTCAGTAACGCAATGCGCAGGCGCTCCTCTGCCCCGGCCCGCAGCTGACGACACTCCAGGTATACTTCGCGCCACTGCTCCCGGAGCCGTGGCGTCTCACCGGCTTCGGTAAACTGGTATTTTTCAATATCGTAATCAATTCTCCCGGCCACCACGCATTCCTTTCTGAATCAGTCCGCGGGTTATATTATCATCCTCCGACGCCGTCCCCTATGCCCAACGCCGCTGTCGTTGTCGATTATTTACGATAAAGATAACGGGTGATGATCACATCAAGAACAAACAGCAGGAAGATAACGCTGCTTAACCATAATAAGCCTGCGAATAAATCAAGTAATTGCATCGTTGTTCCCTCGCCGTTGGCCCTAAAAAAGACGCTCCATCACCATAAAGTAGTTAACAACCACCTTAACAGCCACAGAATAAAATTATTTAGCACGATGCCATCCCGAGCCCGGACAGATTCATTTTATTGTCATTAATTTGTCATCAAAAAATGTCTATCATCAACCGGCGCCGCAGGGTCGTCTCTGCCGTCATGGTATGGCGGACAACGCGTCGCCACGCGGTTTAACAACACGGAATAACCTCGCCCTGCCTCATTCTTACTGTCATTGCATAATTTTATACCAGGCACGTTTGTCATCCTGCTGAATAATCCGTAAAAGCGCCGTAAGCAATAAAACCCCTGCAGATTGGTTTACCATGGAGAAATAAGATGCCTAGCGAAAAAGCCCGCAGCCTTGACCATTTCTATGAATTACTGGCGACAGGACAACACCCGAAGATTGAACTCGATTTTGATGTCGCCGCGGACGATTTTTTTAAAATCGCCACCGAGTTTGGCGATATTGGCGCGAGGATCACCCGGGTTAACGAACGATTTATTATTAAGATCAAGCCGCCGAAGGCATAAACACCCGGCCCGAGTCGTTGCAGCAGATCACCGGTTTGTGCGCATCCCTCTCGGTCATCCCTGACCGGACGGCGCGACGCGCCGGCAAATCCTCACCTGCCGGCGCGAATCAGGCTCAGTGATAGCCCTCGCTGCCGGAGACTTTGCCGCGAAAGACGTAGTAGCTCCAGGCGGTATACATCAGGATCACCGGGATAATGAGCAGCGCCCCCGGCAGCATAAATACCTGGCTGGAGGGCGGCGCAGCGGCATCCCACAGAGAGATATGCGGTGGGATAATGTTCGGCCAGACGCTGATCCCCAGCCCGCTGAAGCCGAGGAAAATCAGGCCCAGCGTCAGGATAAAGGGACGGGCGTGGCTGGCGGGGCGCGCGCTCAGGCGCCAGATCCACAGGCTCAGAGCCAACACCAGAATTGGCACCGGCACGAACCAGAAGAAATTGGGCAGCGTAAACCAGCGTTCCGCCACGTAGCGCCAGCCCAACGGCGTCCAGACGCTGACCACCGCAATCACCACCATCAGCGCCAGCAGTACCTTGCGGGTCAGCTCGCGCATCCGCTGCTGCAGCGCGCCTTCGCTTTTCATAATCAACCACGTGGTGCCCAGCAGCAGATAGGCCACCACCAGCCCCAGACCGCAGAACAGATTGAAAGGGGTAAGCCAGTCCAGCGTCGAACCGGCGAAGCGGCGGTCAGCCACCGCAAAGCCGTTGATAAACGCGCCGACGACAATCCCCTGGCTGAAGGTCGCCAACAGCGAGCCGCCGGCAAAGGCATAGTCCCAGAAGATGCGATGCGAGGGAACCGCTTTAAAACGAAATTCAAAGGCCACGCCGCGAAAAATCAGGCCGATGAGCATCGCCGTCAGCGGGATAACCAGCGCATCGGTGATCACCGCATAGGCCAGCGGAAAGGCGCCGAACAGCCCTGCCCCGCCGAGCACCAGCCAGGTTTCGTTACCATCCCAGACGGGGGCGACGCTGTTGACCATCACATCGCGCTCTTCGCCATCATGCACCACGCTGAACAGCATCCCAATACCTAAATCGAAACCATCCATCACGATATACATCAGCGTGGCGAAGACAATGATGACAAACCAAATCACCGAGATATCGATGCTCATGATGCGTTCTCCTCATCACGCACCGGCTCAGCCGCTGAGAGCGGACGCGCCGGGGTGCCTGCGGTTTGCGAGATCAGCTCCGTCACCGGCTGCGGCCCTTTTTTGATAAGCCGGAAAATGTAGTAATACCCCACGCCAAACACGGCGCAGTAAACCACGATAAATACCAGCAGGCTGATGGCCATCTGCAGGGTGCTGTGCAACGACACCGCATCCCGCGTGCGCAGCAACCCGTATATCACCCACGGCTGGCGGCCCATCTCGGTGGTCACCCACCCGGCGACCAGGGCAATAAGACCGGCGGGCCCCATACAGAGCGCAAACCACTGGAAGGGACGCGAGTGGTACAGCCGCCGCCGATAGCGCAGCCAGGCGCTGCAGATCCCTAAGGCGATCATCAACACGCCCATCCCGACCATGATGCGAAACGACCAGAAGACGGCGGGCGAATAGGGTCGGTCCTCTTTCGGGAAGTCTTTCAGGGCCGGCACCTGCTTATGCAGGCTGTGGGTAAGGATCAGGCTACCGAGAGCGGGGATCTCAAGACCATAGCGGGTCCGCTCCTGCTCCATGTCCGGCAGGCCAAACAGCAGCAGCGGCGTGGCCTCGCCGGGGCGATTTTCCCAGTGCCCTTCGATGGCCGCGATCTTCGCCGGCTGATGCTCAAGGGTGTTAAGACCATGCATATCCCCCACCACCGCCTGGATCGGCGCCACCAGCAGCGCCATCCACATCGCCATCGACAGCATTTTGCGGATGGCCGGCGAGTCGTTGCCGCGCAGAAGATGCCACGCGGCAGACGCCCCGACGAACATGGCGCTACTGAGAAACGCGGCTATCGCCATATGGAACAAGCGATACGGAAAAGAGGGGTTAAAGATAATCGCCAGCCAGTCCTGCGGGATGAGATGGCCATTTTCGATGATAAAACCCTGCGGCGTCTGCATCCAGCTATTGGAGGCAAGGATCCAGAAGGTAGAAACCAATGTGCCAAGCGCCACCATGCAGGTGGTAAAAAAATGCAGCGCTGGCGGCACTTTATTCCAGCCAAACAGCATCACCCCGAGGAATCCCGCTTCAAGGAAGAAGGCGGTCAGCACTTCGTACAGCAGCAGCGGGCCGGTAATACTGCCAGCGAACTGGGAAAATCCGCTCCAGTTGGTGCCGAACTGATAGGACATGACTAATCCGGAGACTACGCCCATGCCAAAATTGACGGCAAAGATTTTCAGCCAGAAATTGTAGAGTGAACGCCAGACATTATCCCGGGTTCGCAGCCACATCCCCTCAAGCACCACAAGGTAGCTGGCAAGGCCGATGGTGATGGCCGGAAAGAGGATATGGAAGGATACGGTAAAGGCGAATTGCAATCGGGCCAGATGAAACGCGTCGAATTCAAACATATTCCACACCCATCATTGTGAATCGCCCCGGCCGCAGCCGGGGCTCATGCGAACATCACTTAGCTGATGATGAAGTGTTTTGCTTCCCGGCGCCGAGTTCGGCGCCGGTCAAAGGATCGCCCTGCGGGTCAGACTGCGTTCGCTTCAGCATCGCTTTGCACAGCGCTTCCTGCTCTGGCGTCAGGCCGACAGAAGCACTGCCATCTCCGCCATCTACGGCCGGCTGTGGATCCTTGACATAATCGAAGTGTTTGTCACTGTTCCAGCTGCCGCGTACTTCTCCACCTTCAGACATATTGTAGTAGGTGTTAGCGTACTCGCTAATGGGCGGCAGTTTGCCCGGTGGATAGTTGTTGCGAATCGACTGCAGGGCCTTCTCAAAAGAGAGCTGATGCGCCGCTTCGCGGGTCATCAGGAAGGCCAGCGCGTCTTTCACGCCAGGATCGTCGGTCACGTTGATCAGGCGTTCATAGACGATCTTCGCCCTCGCCTCCGCCGCGACATTCGACCGCAGGTCGGCGGTGGGTTCGCCGATAGTATCAATGTAGGCCGCCGTCCACGGCACGCCCGCCGAGTTGGTCAGCGGGGTACCGCCGCCGTACAGCAGGGATGTAATATGGCTGTCATTGCCGTTGGCGGTGAGCGAACGATAGAGTTCCGCTTCGCTCTCGGTGCCCTCCGCCAGGGCTCCTTTGGCGCCTTTATTCAGCATGCCGACCAAAGTGCCAATGATCTCCAGATGGCTCAACTCCTCTGTCGCGATATCCATCAGCATATCTTTGCGGCCGGGATCGTCATCGCTTAATCCCTGGGTGAAATAACGACACGCGGCGGCCAGCTCGCCCTGAGGGCCGCCAAACTGTTCGAGCAGTAAATTCGCGAGCCCCGGATTCGGTTCAGCAACGCGTACGGTATACTGCAGTTGTTTCACATGACGAAACATGGGCCTGCCTCCTGGGTTATTTTTTCGCTTCTACGCCGTCAGCATCTGAACGCAGGAGAAACTGCTCCGTAGTCTGAGGAATATGTTTAATCAGCCAGTCGGCCATTTCCCGCTCTTCCTCCAGGATGGCTTCAATGGCTGGGATGGAGGCGGTATCGCCCGCTTTTTCAGCGGCCGCCAGCAGAGAGGTATAGCAGGCGATTTCAAACTGCTCGAAAACGTACCCGCTGATCGAGCCTTTGACGATTTCATCGGAAGGAAACATCCCGCCGATGGACTGGCCGAGAGCCGCCATTTTACTCATCGAATCTTTAATCACCGAGCGCGAAATCTCATTGCGGTCGAGGATCTCTTCCAGCACGGTAATTTGCCGTTTGGTCTCGTTAACATGCTGTTCGATTCTGGCACGGAGATCCGGATAATTATCGATACGGCCAGCCATTGATTCCAGCATGGACTCTGCCTGTTTTTCCATGGCATGCGCATCTCGTAGCCAGTCATGGTAATGTTCAACGTGATTCATCGTGATTTCCTCGTGTCAGGGAGAGTTTATTTTTCCGCTTTCTTATTAATATTACCTACCGCCAGATCGGTTAATTTCACATCGGTTTGTTTTTCTTCTTCCAGGGTTTCGGCAAGCAGTTTGGCTGCTTTTTTATAGCCCAACTGCTCTGCCAGGGTGACCAGAGTACCGTAACTGGCAATTTCGTAATGCTCGACCTTTTGCGCAGCGGCAATTAATGCAGCATCACGTACCTCATTTTTTTCCGTGCTCTCAACGACTTCATTAGCTTCTTCGATTAATCCTTCCATGGCCACGCATTTCATGCGTTTGATTTTCAGGTTGGATTCCTGTTCAATAATCTGGTCGATACGTTCGATCTGGCCCTGGGTTTCTTCAAGATGAGCATTGAACGCCGCGCTGAGTTTTTCACTGGACGCCGCTCTGGCTAGTTTAGCCAGCCCGCGGGTTAATTGTTTCTCTGCGCTGTAGGTATCTGAGAGCAGGTGAATAAATACATCTTCAATGCTTTTCATATTCATAGAAATACCTTCTGGAGTCAGAAAATAACTGCGAGTCTGTGACAGACTCGCAGGAGATACTTTCACTTCAGGGTGCAAGGAAAAGGATAATCAGGAATTATCGGACTTGCGGCCACCGCCGTGGCTATTCTGTCCGCCTTTTTTACCCGCTTCGGACGCACGCTGCGGATCATTTTTAAAGTTCCCGCCGCTGTGCTGACCACCTTTACGACCTGCTTCAGAAGCTTTTTCACGGTCTTCAGCAAAATTACCGGAACCACCACGATGCTCTGCCATATTTCACCTCATGTATATCGGTTATGTCAGTACGATACGAAAATATTCCGTATCACTCGTCGTTCGATATTTAAATCTAGCGGGTAATGCTGGTTAGTCAAATTATTATTCCGTTTTTTCGACACCTTTTAGCAGTAATTCGGAATAATTCTACAAGACACCTCAAAAATAACCAGACGGCACCTTGCCGCTAACTCACTGTGTTCAGGGAAATAATGTATGCAGATCACCTCTGCGGCAAATAATTATCTATACCGGAGGATTACTACCGTTGGGTTATATAACGAAGCGGCAGCATTGTCCTTTGCCAGACGGAAATTAAGAATTTTCCCTGATTTTACGGATAAAAAAAGCCGCTGGGGAAGCGGCTAGCAAACAAAATGGAGCGAATATCATGCCCGATTAATACTGGCACACATAAGGGCAATAGGCAAATAACTCGAACAGACCAGCCGGGAAATAAGCGAAGCGTGGAATATATTCAGCCCATGGAATATCACGCAGTTCTATTATTAGTACTCTACGCTTTATTTTTTACGATGATTTATCGGTGACGATAGCAGCCGTTCACCAGGCCAAAGAACCGCATGCTGTCAACCTTTCTCTCGAGGAGAATATTCTATGAAAGCACTCACTTATCACGGCCCGCATCATGTCAGCGTCGACACCATGCCTGACCCGGCTCTTGAGGCAGCGGACGATATTATTCTGCGCGTCACCGCGACAGCGATTTGCGGTTCCGATCTGCATCTGTACCGCGGAAAGATCCCCGGCACGCACCATGGTGATATTTTCGGCCATGAATTTATGGGGGAAGTGGTGGAAGCCGGTTCCGAGGTCACCGCGGTCCGCAAAGGCGACCGGGTGGTTATCCCGTTTGTCATCGCCTGCGGAGACTGCTTCTTTTGTCGCTTGCAGCAGTATGCCGCCTGCGAAAGCACCAATAGCGGCCAGGGAGCGACGCTCAATCGAAAAGGCATTTCGCCACCGGCGGCGCTGTTTGGCTATAGCGATTTGTACGGCGGGATCCCGGGCGGCCAGGCGGAATATGTACGGGTCCCCAAAGCCAATACCGGACCGTTTAAAGTGCCAGACACCTTACCCGATGAAAAGGTGCTGTTTCTGTCAGATATTCTGCCCACCGCCTGGCAGGCGGTTAAAAACGCCGAGGTCAAACCCGGCAGTAGCGTGGCTATTTTTGGCGCCGGCCCGGTAGGCCTGCTCTGCGCCTCCTGCGCCAGGCTCAATGGCGCAGAACAGATATTTATCATCGATCATAACGATTACCGACTCGATTTCGCGCAACAACGCTATGGCGCGATCCCGATAAACTTTGACCACCATGACGATCCTGCGCAGTGGATTATCGATAACACGCCGGGCCATCGCGGCGTCGACGCGGTGATCGACGCCGTGGGCTTCGAGGCGAAAGGTAGCCTTACGGAAACCGTCCTCAGCACCCTGAAAATCGAGGGGAGCAGCGGAAAAGCCCTGCGCCAGTGCATCGCCGCCGTGCGCCGCGGCGGCATCGTCAGCGTACCCGGGGTTTACGCCGGTTTCATCCACGGCTTTATGTTTGGCGATGCCTTTGATAAAGGACTGACCTTCAGGATGGGACAAACCCACGTCCACGCCTGGCTGCCGGATCTGCTGGCGCTTATTGAGCAAGGGCTGCTTACCCCGGAGGAGATTGTCACTCACCATATGCCGCTGGAGGAGGCCGCGCGCGGCTATCAGATCTTTGAGAAACGTGAAGAGGCGTGCCGCAAAGTGATCCTCGTACCGGGAATGCAGCCCGGGAAAGCGACCCTCTGAGAAGGCGATTACCGCGCAAGGAAATTCTCGGCGGACCGATCGCGGCATGATATAAACATAGCGTGCTTTGGCCCGCCGTCGCTGATATAGCCGTTCACCAGAGGAGAAGTTGATGCTCGAGTTACGTCCGAATTGCGAATGCTGTGATAAAGATCTGCCGCCAGACTCACCCGAGGCGTTTATCTGTTCGTTCGAGTGCACCTTTTGCCGGGACTGCATGACGACGCGACTGAACGGACATTGCCCGAACTGCGGCGGCGAACTGGTGCGGCGCCCTGTGCGTCCCGAAGAGGCGCTGCGGCGCCACCCCGCCTCCACCCTGCGCCGCCATGCACAGTAGGCGAGACGCAGGTCTCCCGGCTAAGGTAAAAATCCACGCCCGAGGAGAGCGCGGAGCCTGAAGGCGTGACCGGTGGCAGACAACGTGCTCTTTCGATTATCGCCCGGCGGCGCTTCGCTAGTCCGGGCGAGCGTTTCCGGGTTCATATTCTGCATGTCAGTAAAACGGCTTTCCCGCCCGTACTGCCCGTCGGCGATCGCTTTCATCGATAGCCGCAGCCGTCAGGGTTTATCCCCCCACATCGCGATTTCACTAAAACTCAGCCAGCCCTGTGCGCTCAGGCTGCCGTATCGCATGGCTGGCGTTCTTTTTTATTCACCATCGCAATAACGCCTGGGAGCATTTCCGTTGCAATCGTTGATCTCCTGCCTGGCATATTTCGCTGCATACCGAAGCTTCCTGCTCTGGCCGTCAGTAGACTGCAGGGAAATTCACCATGGAGCAGAGTTATGATTGCGGTACTTTTTGAGGCCGACGCCTTACCACAAGCACAGGAAAGATATCTTCAGCTGGCGGCCGGGCTGACGCCTTTGCTATCAGACACGCCGGGGTTTATTGCCATCGAGCGCTTTCAGAGCCTGAGTACGCCCGGCAAAATACTCTCGTTATCCTGGTGGGAAGATGAAGCCTCGGTGGCCAACTGGCAGCAAAATGAGCGGCATCTGGCTGCCCAGCGCGAAGGCAAAGCATCGATTTTTTCATACTACAGAATACGCGTCGCCCGCGTGTTCCGGGATTACGCATCGGATCGGGGAGCACAGTCGGATGTATGACATTCACGTGATTCTCAGCAACTCGCCGGGCTCGCTTGGCGCAATGGGTATGGCGCTGGGTAACAACGGCGTGGGGCTCGAAGGCGGTGGCGTATTCACCACGCCTGATGCCGGACATGCGCATTTTCTGGTGGAAGACGGTGAGAAAGCCCGCAGGGTGCTGACCGAGGCCGGCTTTACGGTCAGCAATGTATGCCGTCCTCTGATACGAAAGTTACCTCAGGAACGTCCTGGGGAACTGGGAGACATCGCGGACACCCTGGCCCATAATGGTATTAATATTCTGGTACAGTACAGCGACCACCGTAACCGGCTCATTCTCCTTACCGATGATGACGCCCGGGCAGCGGAAGTGACCAAAAAATGGGCCATACTTTCTGAATGAATCTCCTGAAACCGCAGCAAGACAGTGAGCCAGAGGAGGCGCTGGAAACAGCTATGGCGATGGTGGCCTCCGCCCTCTCTGACTCGTCAAGGGTCAGTATTCTCTGCGCGCTGATGGACGGGCGCGCATGGACGGCAACCGAACTCAGTACGGTCGCCGAGGTGTCCGCCTCCACCACCAGCGGCCATCTTGCCCGGCTGCTCAGCAACGGACTGGTGGTGTGTCTCGCGCAGGGGCGCCACCGCTATTACCGCCTGGCGGGCTCGCATATTGCCGGGCTGCTGGAAAACCTGATGGGCGTCTCTATGCAAGCGCATAAGACGCTTCTCCCCAGCACGCCGGTTAATCTTCGCTACGCCCGGACCTGCTACGATCATCTGGCGGGCGAGCTGGCGGTCAATATTTATGAATTTATGCTGAGGGAAAAATGGCTGGCGGCAGATGGCCTGGCCCTGACGTCAGCCGGTAAAACCCAGCTTGAACGCCTTGGCGCAGTACTGAACGCCCGCCCACGGCGTAAGCCCTGCTGCCCCTGTCTCGACTGGAGCGAAAGACGTTTTCATCTGGGAGGCGACGCCGGCTCGGCACTAATGACGCTGTTCCTGCAAAAAGGATGGATAACGCGCGCGCCGGGATATCGGGAAGTACAAGTGACGGATAGCGGCAGAGCGGCGCTGTCCCGGCTGTTTAATCTGAAAGTGAGCGGATAGCCTGAGTTTAGGCTACAGCACATTTTCGCCGAACGGCACCGGTTTAAGCCGGTCGGGCCATCAGTATGACGCCTGGCGTGCAATCCGTTTTCATGCGAGCTCTTACGGCAAATGGATCTCTCCCTGTCATGAGGTATATAGCTTTGTTGAACGTTGCGCTGCGGGACATTCGCCATCGCCTAATGCTTCAAGCGTCCGGCAGAATAATTGCCTGAAGGCGAAAAAAAACGGGAGCCCATCGGCTCCCGCTTTTACTTAATCCACCAACGGGATTACATATTCGCGATAATCGCGTCGCCAAACTCTGAGCATTTCAGCAGTTTAGCGCCTTCCATCAGACGTTCGAAGTCATAGGTTACGGTCTTGGCGGCGATAGCGCCTTCCATGCCTTTGACAATCAGGTCTGCGGCTTCGAACCACTGCATGTGGCGCAGCATCATCTCTGCGGACAGGATGATGGAGCCCGGGTTCACTTTGTCCTGGCCGGCATACTTCGGCGCAGTACCGTGAGTCGCTTCGAACAGCGCGCACTCGTCACCGATGTTGGCGCCCGGGGCGATACCGATACCGCCAACCTGCGCCGCCAGGGCGTCAGAGATGTAGTCGCCGTTCAGGTTCATACAGGCGATAACGTCGTATTCCGCCGGACGCAGCAGGATCTGCTGCAGGAACGCATCGGCGATCACGTCTTTCACCACGATCTCTTTGCCGGTGTTCGGGTTCTTGATTTTCACCCACGGGCCGCCGTCGATCAGCTCGCCGCCGAACTCTTCGCGAGCCAGCTGGTAGCCCCAGTCTTTGAAGGCGCCTTCGGTGAACTTCATGATGTTGCCTTTGTGCACCAGAGTGACGGAATCACGATCGTTAGTGATCGCGTATTCAATCGCGGCGCGAACCAGGCGTTTGGTGCCTTCTTCAGAGCACGGCTTGATGCCGATACCGCAATGTTCCGGGAAGCGAATTTTCTTCACGCCCATCTCATCGCGCAGGAATTTGATGACTTTGTCTGCTTCCGCAGAGTCGGCTTTCCACTCGATACCGGCATAGATATCTTCTGAGTTTTCACGGAAGATAACCATATCGGTCAGTTCCGGGTGTTTAACCGGGCTCGGGGTGCCCTGGTAGTAACGTACCGGACGCAGGCAGACGTAGAGGTCCAGCTCCTGGCGCAGCGCCACGTTCAGAGAACGGATGCCGCCGCCGACTGGGGTGGTCAGAGGACCTTTGATAGCAACGCGGTAGTCACGAATCAGATCGAGGGTTTCAGCTGGCAGCCAGACGTCCTGGCCATAGACGTGGGTTGATTTCTCACCGGTGTAAACTTCCATCCAGGAAATTTTACGCTCGCCCTTATAGGCTTTCTCAACGGCGGCATCAACCACTTTCAGCATCGCTGGGGTAACGTCAACGCCGATACCGTCACCTTCAATGAACGGGATAATCGGATTGTGAGGGACGTTCAGTTTGCCGTTTTGCAGGGTGATTTTTTGACCTTCCGCCGGAACTACTACTTTGCTTTCCATTAACCTCTCCTTCGAGCGCTTCTGGTTCTGCTCTTCCCTCTTCACGCGAGCCTGGTGTTGGCTGAGTCGGCCAGCTTCGGCGTACCGGGTCTTCCCGCTAACCGGAGCTATCGCGTCCGTGTCGCCTTCCTGCCTGTAGTGCGAATCGGTTTGAGCAATTTTTTGTTAATAATTTGTAATGAGCATGTCAATACTACCTGAATGTTTGCGTCCATGAAAGGCATTCGTAATTAGGCTATAATGCGGCAATTGATAAAGCCTGAAAATACCATGCAGAAAACTTCATTTAGAAAACATCGCGTTGAGCGATTCAGCACACAACAAGTCACCAGACAACGTAAAGAACGCCAGCCAAAAACTGTGATCTTGTTCAATAAACCCTATGATGTGTTGCCGCAATTTACCGATGAAGCCGGGCGCAGCACGCTGAAAGATTTTATTCCGGTGGCGGGCGTTTACGCCGCAGGTCGGCTCGATCGCGACAGCGAAGGCCTGCTGGTGCTGACCAACGACGGCGCGCTGCAGGCGAAGCTGACCCAGCCGGGTAAGCGCACCGGCAAGATCTACTATGTTCAGGTGGAAGGCGAACCCACGCCCGAGGCGCTGACCGCCTTGCGCGACGGCGTCACCCTTAACGACGGCCCCACCCTGCCTGCCGGCGTAGAACTTGTCGAGGAGCCCGTCTGGCTGTGGCCGCGCAACCCGCCGATTCGTGAGCGCAAATCGATTCCCACCCGCTGGTTGAAAATCACGCTCTACGAGGGACGCAACCGCCAGGTGCGCCGGATGACCGCCCACGTCGGCTTCCCCACCCTGCGGCTGATCCGCTACGCCATGGGCGGCTATACCCTCGACGGACTGGCCAACGGCGACTGGCGCAAAGCCGAATAACTGAAAAGGAAAAGCGATGTTTAAACCTCATGTCACCGTTGCCTGCGTGGTTCACGCCCAGGATAAATTTCTCATCGTCGAAGAAACCATTAACGGCAAAGCGCTGTGGAACCAGCCGGCCGGCCATCTCGAGGCCAATGAAACGCTGCTGCAGGCCGCCGAACGTGAACTGTGGGAAGAGACCGGCATTCGCGCCACGCCGCAGCACTTCATCCGCATGCATCAGTGGCTGGCTCCCGATAACACGCCGTTTCTGCGCTTCTTGTTCGCCATCGAACTTAGCGATCTGTGCGCCACTGAACCACACGACAGCGATATCGATCGCTGCCTGTGGCTCAGTGCTGAGGAAATTCTTAACGCGCCGAACCTGCGCTCGCCGCTGGTTGCCGAAAGCATTTGCTGCTACCTGCAGGACCCGCGGCAGCCGCTGTCGCTGATTGGCGCATTTAACTGGCCGTTCACAGGGGGTGAATGAACGGTGAGCGCGTGCTAGAATACGCCGCCTCGAAGTTCAATGTAGCGAGTATTTCCATGTCAGAAAGCCAGAAAAAAGTGATCGTCGGCATGTCCGGCGGCGTCGACTCCTCGGTCTCCGCGTACCTGCTGCTGCAGCAAGGGTATAAGGTGGAAGGCCTGTTCATGAAGAACTGGGAGGAAGACGACGGCGAGGAATACTGCACCGCCGCCGCCGACCTTGCCGATGCGCAAGCGGTCTGCGATAAGCTGGGCATTGAACTGCACACCGTTAACTTTGCCGCCGAATATTGGGATAACGTCTTTGAGCTCTTCCTGGAAGAGTACAAAGCCGGCCGCACGCCGAACCCGGATATTCTGTGCAATAAAGAGATCAAATTTAAAGCCTTCCTCGAGTTTGCTGCCGAAGACCTCGGCGCCGACTACATCGCCACCGGGCACTATGTGCGCCGCGCCGATGTCGACGGTAAAAGCCAGCTGCTGCGCGGCCTCGACGGCAACAAAGATCAGAGCTACTTCCTCTACACCCTTAGCCACGAGCAGATTGCCCAGAGCCTGTTCCCGGTGGGTGAGCTGGAAAAACCGCAGGTGCGTAAGATCGCCGAAGAGCTGGATCTGATCACCGCGAAGAAAAAAGATTCCACCGGCATCTGCTTTATCGGCGAGCGTAAATTCCGCGATTTCCTTGGCCGCTATCTGCCGGCGCAGCCGGGCAAAATCCTCACCGTCGACGGCGAGGAGATCGGTACTCATCAGGGGCTGATGTACCACACCCTGGGCCAGCGTAAAGGGC
The DNA here is from genome assembly GCF_000238715.1 of Klebsiella sp. 4_1_44FAA. Classification (NCBI taxonomy): domain Bacteria; kingdom Pseudomonadati; phylum Pseudomonadota; class Gammaproteobacteria; order Enterobacterales; family Enterobacteriaceae; genus Klebsiella; species Klebsiella sp. 4_1_44FAA. Next base: position 1,056,524 of record NZ_JH414799.1, on the reverse strand, counting down.
TGGGTATCGGCGGCACCAAAGAGGGTAGCGAAGATCCATGGTACGTGGTCGATAAAGACGTTGAGAATAATATTCTTATCGTCGCCCAGGGCCATGACCACCCGCGCCTGATGTCCGTCGGTCTGATTGCCCAACAGCTGCACTGGGTAAACCGTGAACCGCTGCAGGGCACCCTGCGCTGCACGGTGAAAACCCGCTATCGCCAGACCGATATCCCCTGCACCGTTACCGCGCTGGATGAAGACCGTATCGAAGTCCGCTTCGATGAGCCGGTCGCGGCGGTGACCCCGGGCCAGTCCGCAGTGTTCTATTTAGGGGAAGTATGCCTCGGCGGCGGAATTATTGAACAACGACTGCCTCTGCAGTCCTGAACGCGCGTTATTTCCGCCGGGACGAACCGCCCTGGCGGCTGACAAGGAGTATGTGTGGCGAAGAATTACTATGACATCACCCTGGCGCTGGCTGGCGTTTGCCAGGCGGCGCGACTGGTTCAGCAACTGGCGCATCAGGGACATTGCGACAGCGATGCCCTGCATGTGTCGCTGAACAGCATCATCGACCTCGATCCTGAGTCGACGCTGGCGGTGTTCGGTGGCAGTGAAGCCAATCTTCGCCTCGGTCTTGAAACGCTGCTCGGGGTGCTCAATACCAGCAGCCGTCAGGGCCTCAATGCGGAACTCACCCGCTATACCCTGAGCCTGATGGTGCTGGAGCGCAAGCTCGCCGCCAGTAAAGGGGCGATGGACACGCTCGGCAACCGCATCGCCGGCCTGCACCGTCAGCTGGAACACTTTGACCTGCAGTCCGAAACGCTGCTCAGCGCCATGGCGGGCATCTATGTCGATGTGATAAGCCCGCTGGGGCCGCGTATTCAGGTGACCGGCTCCCCTGCCGTGCTGCAAAGCCCGCAGGTGCAGGCGAAAGTTCGCTCAGCGCTGCTGGCGGGTATTCGCGCCGCGGTGCTCTGGCATCAGGTGGGCGGCGGACGTCTGCAGCTTATGTTTTCCCGTAATCGTCTGGTTAACCAGGCAAAGCAAATTCTTGCTCATTTAACCCCGGAGTTGTGATCTATGGAATTATCCTCACTGACCGCCGTTTCCCCTGTAGACGGCCGCTACGGCGATAAAGTCAGCGCGCTGCGCGGTATCTTCAGCGAATTCGGTTTGCTGAAATTCCGCGTTCAGGTGGAAGTACGTTGGCTGCAAAAACTGGCCGCCCACGCAGCGATCAAGGAAGTTCCTGCTTTTGCTGCCGACGCAAACGGTTTCCTTGATAAAATCGTCGCCGATTTCAGCGTTGAAGACGCGGAGCGCATCAAAACCATCGAGCGCACCACTAACCACGACGTGAAAGCGGTAGAGTATTTCCTGAAAGAAAAAGTCGCTGACGTCGCCGAGCTGCACGCGGTATCAGAGTTTATTCACTTCGCCTGTACGTCTGAAGACATCAATAACCTCTCCCACGCGCTGATGCTGAAAACCGCCCGCGACGAAGTGGTTCTGCCTTACTGGCGCAAGCTGATTGACGCGGTAAAAGATCTGGCGACCCAGTATCGCGATGTGCCGCTGCTCTCCCGTACCCACGGCCAGCCGGCAACGCCGTCCACCATGGGTAAAGAGATGGCGAACGTCGCCTACCGTATGGAGCGGCAGTATCGTCAGCTGAACCAGGTGGAAATCCTCGGTAAAATCAACGGCGCGGTGGGTAACTACAACGCCCACATCGCCGCCTACCCGGAAGTCGACTGGCATCAGTTCAGCGAAGAGTTCGTTACCTCGCTGGGTATTCAGTGGAACCCGTACACCACGCAGATCGAGCCGCATGACTATATCGCTGAGCTGTTTGACTGCATCGCGCGCTTCAACACCATTCTGATCGACTTCGATCGCGACGTGTGGGGCTACATCGCGCTCAACCACTTCAAACAGAAAACCATCGCCGGGGAAATCGGCTCCTCCACCATGCCGCACAAGGTGAACCCAATTGACTTCGAAAACTCCGAAGGCAATCTCGGCCTGGCCAATGCGGTCATGCAGCACCTGGCCAGCAAACTGCCGGTTTCCCGCTGGCAGCGCGACCTGACCGACTCCACCGTTCTGCGTAACCTCGGCGTGGGCATCGGCTATGCGCTGATCGCCTATCAGTCCACCCTCAAAGGGATCAGCAAGCTGGAGCTGAACCAGGATCGCCTGCTGGACGAACTGGATCACAACTGGGAAGTACTGGCTGAGCCGATCCAGACCGTGATGCGTCGTTACGGTATCGAAAAACCGTACGAGAAGCTGAAAGAGCTGACCCGCGGCAAACGCGTGGACGCGGAAGGGATGAAGCAGTTTATTGACAGCCTCGCCCTGCCGGAAGAGGAAAAAGTGCGTCTCAAAGCGATGACCCCGGCCAACTATATCGGTCGGGCAATCACCATGGTTGACGAGCTGAAGTAATCGCCCTGCCCCTCTTTCCGCCGGAAAGAGGGGCGTTTTATCGCCGGAAAGCGATCAGATCCAAACGTCGTTCACCGCCGTCCGCTCGCCGCCCTCTTGGCCGGTATTCAACACCCCGCGCGGCTCAATCAGCATCAGCTTCGCTTCCGTCTCCGCCGAGGTCTTATGTTCCACCCCGCGCGGCACGACGATCATCTCCCCGGCCTTCACCAGCACATGCCCGTCGCGGAAGTCCACGCGCAATACCCCCTCCACCACCATCAATGTCTCATCGGTTTCCGGGTGGCTGTGCCAGATAAAGTCGCCGGCGATGCGCACGACCTTGAACTGATAGTCGTTCATTTCAGCCACCACTTTGGGCTGCCATTGTTCGCTGAACAGGGAAAATTTATGAGCAAGATTAACGAGTTGATACATGGGCTGTCTCCTTGTGATAAAGGCAGTCAGCATAGTTCGCCTCGCCGCGTTGACGCTTGAACGATTGTGCAACCTGCGCCGCCTTATCCGCGGATCGCCCGCAGCCAGCGCCCCGGAGAGAGGCCAAAGCGGCTGATAAACTGGCGCGTCATGTGGCTCTGGTCGGCAAAGCCCGCGTCGGCGGCAATATCCACCAGACGCTCCCCGGCGCGCATCCGCTGGCGGCAAAAATCGAGCCGGCGCATCATGACGTAGCGCCACGGGCTGGTGCCGTACAGCGTTCTGAAATCCCGGCTCAGGCTCCAGCGGTCCCGGCCGCTGACCTGCGACAGGGTGTCGAGGGTCATATCCTGCATAAAACAGGCATGGATATACTCCCGGGCCCTCTCCGCCGCCTGATAATCAAACGCCTGGCGACGGGAACGTTGGCCGCCGACAACGGCCAGGGTCTGCGCCAGGTCGTACAGGGCGTCCTCTTCCTCCAGCGGCTCGAAGGTATCCGTGACCGCTTTCAACAGCGGCTGCGCGGCGCGACGTAGCCGTGGATCCGCCGACAAGCCGTCGGGGATAAACGGTAGTGGCCTGCCGCCGAGTATCTTCTGGATCAGCGCCGGTTCGATATAAACCATGCGGTAGTGAAACCCCGCCTCGGTGCCCGCCTCGCCATCGTGTATTTCGTCCGGATGAAGCACCATCGTTCCGCCGGGCAGGCTGTGCTGGAGTCCGCCGCGATAGTGAAAGCTCTGCACGCCGGCGATCGTCTGGCCGATGGCGTAGGTATCATGCCGGTGCGGCTCATAGCCGTGGCCGCCGAAGAAGGCTTCGATGCGTTCCGTCCGGCTGGGCGATTGCGCCAGCCTGACCCAGTCCGCGCTCTGCTGCTGAGACATAATGGATAACCTGCGACGTTCTTGAGGGGTGATTCCAGCACTATTACACAAAAAATTAACATCACCAACCCGCTCGCCGTTCGCATCCTGCCGCTGGGCGTTTACTGAAATTACGCATAGAATGAAGGAGTTCCATGCAGTATGCGCAAAGGGCGCCGCCGAATGCTGGCCAGCCCGGGGGCATCAGGGGCCCTTTTTATAAAAAGCTTTATTTAACAGCCGTTTATATTTTGCGTATATAATGAGCGTCAGACTACTATCGAAAATGCTAGGGAGAACAGCCATGCGCGTACTCGTGGTTGAGGATAATGCCCTGCTGCGTCACCACCTCAAAGTTCAGCTGCAGGAGCTGGGCCATCAGGTCGATGCGGCGGAAGATGCCAGGGAAGCGGACTACTATCTGGGCGAACATCTCCCGGATATCGCCATCGTCGATCTCGGCCTGCCGGATGAAGACGGTTTATCACTGATCCGCCGCTGGCGCAGCCACGACGTGTCGCTGCCGGTGCTGGTGCTGACCGCCCGCGAAGGATGGCAGGATAAAGTGGAAGTGCTGAGCGCCGGGGCGGATGATTACGTCACCAAGCCTTTCCATATTGAAGAGGTTGCCGCCCGCATGCAGGCGCTGCTGCGCCGTAACAGCGGTCTGGCCTCGCAGGTGATCTCCCTGCCGCCGTTCCAGGTCGACCTCTCCCGGCGCGAGCTGTCGGTGAATGACCAGCCGATCAAGCTGACCGCCTTTGAATACACCATTATGGAAACCCTGATCCGTAACCGCGGCAAAGTGGTCAGCAAAGATTCGCTGATGCTCCAGCTTTACCCGGATGCCGAACTGCGAGAAAGCCACACCATCGACGTGCTGATGGGTCGGCTGCGCAAGAAAATTCAGGCTGAATACCCACAGGACGTCATCACCACGGTGCGCGGCCAGGGCTATCTGTTCGAATTGCGCTGATGAAGGGACTGTTGCGGCATATCTTCCCGCTGTCATTACGGGTTCGCTTCCTGCTGGCGACCGCCGGGGTGGTGCTGGTGCTCTCCCTGGCCTACGGCATGGTGGCCCTGGTGGGCTATAGCGTTAGCTTCGATAAAACCACCTTTCGCCTGCTGCGCGGCGAGAGCAATCTCTTTTATATGCTGGCGAGATGGGAAAACGGCGCTATTGACGTCGATATCCCGGAAAACCTGAATATGGAAAGCCCGACGGTGACCCTTATCTACGATGAGCAGGGCAAACTGCTGTGGGCGCAGCGTGATGTTCCCTGGCTGGCGAAACGCATTCAACCGGAATGGCTGAAACGCAATGGCTTCCATGAGATTGAAGCCGATGTCGACAGCAGCAGTATGCTGTTGCGCAATAACCATGAGATTCAGGAACAGCTGGACGCTATCCGCGAACAGGGCGACGACTCTGAGATGACCCACTCGGTGGCGATCAACCTCTACCCGGCCACCAGCAAAATGCCTCAGCTCAGCATTGTGGTTGTCGACACCATTCCGGTGGAGCTCAAGCGCAGCTATATGGTGTGGAGCTGGTTTGTCTATGTGCTGGCCGCCAACCTGCTGCTGGTGATCCCCCTGCTGTGGGTCGCCGCCTGGTGGAGCCTGCGGCCCATTGAGTCGCTGGCCAAAGAGGTGCGCGAACTGGAGGAACATCACCGCGAAAAGCTCAATCCCAACACCACTCGCGAGCTGACCCGGCTGGTCAGCAACCTCAACCGCCTGGTTCGCAGCGAGCGCGAACGCTATGACAAATACCGCACTACCCTCACCGATCTCACTCACAGTCTGAAAACGCCGCTGGCGGTGATGCAGAGTACACTGCGCTCGCTGCGCGGCGAGAAGATCAGCGTCGACGAGGCGGAGCCGGTGATGCTGGAGCAGATAAGCCGCATCTCGCAGCAGATTGGTTATTACCTGCATCGCGCCAGCATGCGCAGCGGCGGCACCCTCTTGAGCCGGGAATTACACCCGATCGCCCCCCTGCTTGACAGCCTGACTTCCGCTCTCAACAAGGTCTATCAGCGCAAAGGGGTCAATATCTCGCTCGACATCTCGCCGGAGATCACTTTTGTCGGCGAGCAGAACGATTTTATGGAAGTGATGGGTAACGTTCTTGATAACGCCTGTAAGTATTGCCTGGAGTTCGTGGAAGTTTCCGTGCGCCAGACCACCGACAGCCATCTGCACATCCTGGTGGAAGACGATGGGCCGGGGATCCCGCAGAGCCAGCGCCGGGCCGTTTTCGACCGCGGCCAGCGGGCTGATACCCTGCGTCCCGGCCAGGGGGTAGGGCTCTCCGTTGCGCGTGAAATTGTCGAACAATATGATGGAGAGATCATCGCCGGGGAAAGCCTGCTCGGCGGCGCCTGCATGGAGGTGGTGTTTGGCCGCCAGCAGATGGAAGATAAACAGAGTTAATCGTTGAGATTTTTCACGGCGCCTGCATCGCCAGGGCGCCGCATCCGTTATAATCCCTGTCAGACACCTGCAGTGGAATATCAATATGGATTATCAATTAACGCTTAACTGGCCCGACTTTATCGAACGCTACTGGCAAAAACGGCCGGTGGTATTGAAGCGCGGCTTCGCCAATTTTATCGACCCCCTAAGCCCGGACGAACTGGCAGGACTGGCCATGGAGAGCGAGGTCGATAGCCGCCTTGTCAGCCATCAGGATGGAAAATGGCAGGTCAGTCACGGTCCTTTCGAAAGCTACGATCACCTGAGCGAAAACAACTGGTCCCTGCTGGTGCAGGCGGTTAACCACTGGCATGAACCGTCCGCAGCGCTGATGCATCCGTTCCGTGCCCTGCCGGACTGGCGTATCGACGACCTGATGATCTCCTTCTCGGTGCCGGGAGGCGGCGTCGGCCCGCATCTGGATCAGTATGATGTGTTTATCATTCAGGGCACCGGCCGTCGGCGCTGGCGCGTTGGGGAAAAGGTGCCGATGAAACAGCACTGCCCGCATCCGGACCTGCTGCAGGTTGACCCCTTCGAGGCGATCATCGATGAAGAGATGGAGCCTGGCGATATTCTCTATATTCCGCCGGGATTCCCGCATGAGGGTTATTCGCTGGAAAACTCGCTTAACTATTCGGTCGGCTATCGCGCGCCGAATGCCCGCGAGCTGTTTAGCGGCTTTGCCGACTATGTCCTTCAGCGCGAACTGGGCAGCCAGCGCTACGCCGATCCGGACGTGCCGTCCCGCGACCATCCGGCGGATATTTTACCGACCGAACTCGACCGCCTGCGCGAGATGATGCTGGGTCTGATTAACCAACCGGAGCACTTTAAGCAGTGGTTCGGCGAGTTTATCACCCAGTCGCGTCATGAGCTCGACGTCGCGCCGCCGGAGCCGCCGTATCAGCCAGATGAGATTTACGATGCCCTGCAGCAGGGCGATACCCTGGAACGCCTGGGCGGCCTGCGGGTGCTGCGCATTGACGGCGAGGTATTCGTTAACGGCGAGAAGATCAACTCCCCGCACCGTCCGGCGCTGGACGCCTTAGCCACCCATCTGACGCTGCGCGCCGACCATTTTGGCGATGCGCTGGAAGATCCTTCTTTCCTCGCCATGCTGGCAGCGCTGGTCAACAGCGGCTATTGGTTCTTTGGCGACTGAGCCATCATCCTGCCCGGCGGCGCTGCGCTTGCCGGGCCTACGGGTTCCGCGCTCACCGGCTGGACCGTAGGCCGGATAAGGCGAAGCCGCCATCCGGCACTTTGTGGTTTCGATGGCGGCAATGTCTTACCCGAGTATTATCTCCTCTCGCCTGCATCAAATTCGCTTACCTCACCCGCCCAATCCGGCGGATACCATCCCCGGCGCACATCGCGATGAAAGGTCGAATACGGCCAATCCTGCACCCGACGGACATGACCGTGCTTAACGGGATTGATATAAACGTAATCCATATGCCGTCGGTAATCTTCTTCATTACGGATGGCATGTTCCCAGAATCGCGGCTGCCAGATATGGCGCTGCGCCAGCGCTCGGGTAAACATTTTTTTAATGTCCCGCCAGCGACCGGAATAATCGGTATCCCCCTCAGGCAGGGTCCAGATGCAGTGCATATGCTCTGGTAAAACCACCCAGGCGTTAATCAGAAAAGGTTTTTTGCTTTTAACAGACGCTATAGCGGCACGCAGATGAACAATATGTCGCGTCAGGAGATCGCTGCGCCGATTTTGCAGGTTAACGGTGAAGAACCAGCAGCCGCCAGGGATATAACTGCGACGATAATCAGACATGTGAGGTTCCCTCCTCAGTATTAGCCTTATCGCTTTTGCCCGGCGGCGCTGCGCTTGCCGGGCCTACGGGTTCTGTGGTCACCGGCTGAACCGTTGGCCGGATAAGGCGAAGCCGCCATCCGGCATAAAGACAGGACCCGCTCTAATGTCGAACGCCCGGCGGCGCTGCGCTTGCCGGGCCTACGGGTTCCGCGCTCACCGGCTGGACCGTAGGCCGGATAAGGCGAAGCCGCCATCCGGCATAAAGACAGGCACCCGCTCTGCTGTTCACCGCCCGGCGGCGCTGCGCTTGCCGGGCCTACGGGTCCCGCGGTCACCGGCTGGATCGTAGGCCGGATAAGGCGAAGCCGCCATCCGGCATCTTGTCCGACACGCGGCCTTACCGGGCCGCCTGAGAAGATTAATGCCCTTTGCGTGCCGCCGTCAGCTCGGCGATACGCACGATCACCTGCACCGCTTTCTCCATTCCTTCCAGGGTGACAAACTCATGTTTGCCGTGATAGTTGTAGCCACCGGTAAACAGGTTTGGGCACGGCAGTCCCATAAATGAGAGCTGCGCGCCGTCGGTGCCGCCGCGGATCGGCTTCATCTGCGGTTCAATATCGCAGTCCACCATCGCCTGGCGGGCAATATCGACCACGTGCGGATGGGCGATCACCTGCTCATGCATGTTGTAATAACTGTCCTCGATCACCAGCTCAATATAACAGTCCGGGTGCAGTCCCTTGCCGACCTTTTTGGCGATCTCCATCATCTTGCGCTTGCGCGCCTCGAAGTGCTTACGGTCAAAATCGCGGATGATGTAATGCATCTCGGCCCGATCGACGCTGCCTTTCATGCTGGTGAGATGATAAAAACCTTCATAGCCTTCAGTGGTCTCCGGCGCTTCATCGGCCGGTACTTCGGCATGAATGCGCGCGGCCAGCGACAGCGCGTTGACCATCACCCCTTTCGCGGTGCCGGGGTGCACGTTATTACCGACAATTTTTATCGTCACCGAGGCGGCGTTGAAGTTTTCAAACTCCAGTTCGCCGACCCCGCCGCCGTCGACGGTATAGGCCCAGCGGGCGTCAAAGGCCTCGACGTCGAAATGCTTCGCCCCTTTACCCACCTCTTCATCAGGGGTGAAGGCCACGCGGATATCGCCATGAGGAATATTTTTCGCCTGCAGGGTCGCCAGCGCGGTCATAATTTCGGCAATGCCGGCTTTGTCGTCCGCCCCGAGCAGCGTTTTCCCGTCGGTGGTGATCAGCGTCTGTCCCAAAAGCTGATGCAGAACCGGGAACATCACCGGGGAGAGCACCTCATCGCCGATACCCAGCGCGATATCGCCGCCGCGATAGTTTTCAACAATCTGCGGATTAACGTTTTTACCACTGAAATCCGGGGAGGTGTCGACGTGGGAGATAAAACCGATGGCCGGGATATCGCCCTCAACGTTAGCGGGCAAAGTTCCCATTACCGTCCCTTTTTCACTCAGCGTTACCTTGACCAGTCCCATTTCTTCCAGCTGCGCCTGCAACAGGCGTAACAGCTTCCACTGCCCTTCCGTGCTGGGGACCTGACGAACGCCAGGCTTTGACTGCGTGTCCAAAGAAACGTACTGCAAAAAAACGCTCAAGCAATTTATCCATGTAGCCACCCTCTTCTTTTGTGACAACATTATTCATAAGCCAGAAAAGACAAATATTGCGTCAGGTCATTTTTAGCCCGTAAAGCGAAATTTAATAACGGAACCGACGTTATGGTGTAAAGGTAGACTATGCGGGCGTATCAAGGATTGGCGATTACCCTCGTTTGCCGTAGAATGCTGGCCCTTATTAAAAACGTGCAACCCCAAAGGTGGTTAATCACAAACCCCGCAGCGGCCGGAAATTTGCCGTTGCGTCTACATGGGACAGAGTCAAAAATTGAATATACAACCGCGTTCGCGTTCGCCGCTGGTGCATCTGGCGGGAATTCGCAAGAGCTTTGATGGTAAAACGGTCATCGACAACCTTAACCTGACCATCAACAATGGTGAGTTTCTCACTCTGCTTGGCCCCTCTGGCTGCGGTAAAACCACCGTTCTGCGCCTTATTGCCGGCCTGGAAAACGTCGACAGCGGACGGATCCATCTCGAAGATCACGATATCACTCATGTTCCGGCGGAAAACCGCCACGTCAATACCGTATTCCAAAGCTACGCCCTGTTTCCGCATATGACGGTGTTCGAGAACGTCGCCTTTGGCCTGCGGATGCAGAAAACACCGGCGGCGGAAATCACCCCACGGGTGATGGATGCCTTAAAGATGGTGCAGTTGGAGGCGTTTGCCCAGCGCAAACCGCACCAGCTCTCCGGCGGCCAGCAGCAGCGCGTGGCCATCGCCCGCGCGGTGGTCAACAAACCGCGTCTGCTGCTGCTCGATGAGTCTCTTTCGGCACTGGATTACAAGCTGCGCAAGCAGATGCAGAACGAACTGAAAGCGCTGCAGCGTAAGCTCGGGATCACCTTCGTCTTCGTCACCCACGATCAGGAAGAGGCTCTGACCATGTCCGATCGCATCGTGGTGATGCGTGATGGCAAAATCGAACAGGACGGCACCCCGCGAGAGATCTACGAAGAGCCGAAGAACCTGTTTGTCGCCAGCTTTATCGGCGAGATCAATATCTTTGACGCCACGGTAATTGAACGTCTCGACGAACAGCGCGTGCGCGCCCGCGTTGAAGGACGGGAATGCAACATCACCGTCAATTTTGCCGTGGAGGCCGGCCAGCGTCTGCATGTCCTGCTGCGCCCGGAAGATCTGCGCGTCGACGAGATCCACCATAACAGCGACGCCGACGGCCTGATCGGCTATGTCCGCGAGCGCAACTATAAAGGCATGACTCTGGAGTCGGTGGTGGAACTGGAGAACGGCAAAATGGTGATGGTCAGCGAGTTCTTTAACGAAGACGACCCGGATTTCGACCACTCTCTTGACCAGAAAATGTCTATCAATTGGGTGGAAAGCTGGGAGGTGGTGCTGGCCGATGAAGAACACCAGTAAATTCCAGAATGTGGTGATCGCTACTATCGTCGGTTGGCTGGTGCTGTTTGTCTTCCTGCCCAACCTGATGATCATCGCCACCAGCTTTTTGACCCGCGACGATGCCAACTTCGTCAAACTGGTCTTCACGCTGGATAACTATTCGCGGCTACTGGATCCGCTCTATTATGACGTTCTGCTGCATTCGCTAAACATGGCGCTGCTGGCGACCCTCGCCTGCCTGGCGCTTGGCTATCCGTTTGCGTGGTTCCTCGCCCGGCTGCCGCAGAAGGTACGGCCCCTGCTGCTGTTCCTGCTGATCGTCCCTTTTTGGACCAACTCGTTGATCCGCATCTACGGGCTGAAGATTTTCCTCAGCACTAAAGGTTACCTGAACGAGTTTCTGCTGTGGCTGGGGGTGATCGACACCCCGATACGCATTATGTTCACCCCCTCGGCGGTGATCATCGGCCTGGTGTACATCCTGCTGCCGTTTATGGTGATGCCGCTCTACTCCAGCATTGAGAAACTGGATCGCCCGCTGCTGGAAGCGGCGAAAGATCTCGGCGCCAGCAAGCTGCAGACCTTTATCCGCATTATCATCCCGCTGACCATGCCGGGGATCATCGCCGGCTGTCTGCTGGTGATGCTGCCGGCGATGGGGTTGTTCTACGTTTCCGACCTGATGGGCGGCGCCAAGAACCTGCTGATCGGCAACGTGATCAAAAGCCAGTTCCTCAATATCCGCGACTGGCCGTTCGGCGCGGCAACCAGCATTACCTTAACCCTGGTGATGGGCCTGATGCTGTTGATTTACTGGCGCGCGGCGCGCCTGCTGAATAAAAAGGTGGAGCTGGAATGATCGGTCGACTGCTGCGCGGCGGCTTTATGACCGCCATCTACGCGTATCTCTACATCCCTATTATTATTCTGATCGTTAACTCGTTTAACCGGTCGCGCTTCGGCATCAACTGGCAGGGGTTCACCACCGACTGGTATAGCCTGCTGATGAACAACGATAGCCTGCTGCAGGCCGCCCAGCACTCGCTGACCATGGCGGTGCTGTCGGCGACCTTCGCCACCCTTATCGGCTCGCTGACCGCCGTGGCGCTGTACCGTTACCGCTTTCGCGGCAAACCGTTTGTCAGCGGCATGCTGTTTGTGGTGATGATGTCGCCAGATATTGTGATGGCCATCTCTCTGCTGGTGCTGTTTATGCTGATCGGCGTCCAGCTTGGTTTCTGGTCGCTGCTGTTTTCGCATATCACCTTCTGCCTGCCGTTTGTGGTGGTCACCGTTTACTCCCGCCTGAAAGGCTTTGACGTGCGGATGCTGGAGGCGGCGAAAGATCTGGGCGCCAGCGAGATGACCATCCTGCGCAAAATTATCCTGCCGCTGGCCCTGCCGGCGGTAGCCGCTGGGTGGTTGCTGAGCTTCACCCTGTCGATGGATGACGTGGTAGTCTCCTCGTTCGTGACCGGTCCGGGGTATGAAATCCTGCCACTGAAGATCTATTCGATGGTCAAGGTTGGCGTTTCGCCAGAGGTGAACGCCCTGGCCACGATTTTGTTGGTTCTGTCGCTGGTGATGGTCATCGCCAGTCAGTTAATTGCACGTGATAAAACTCAGGGGACGTTAAAATGAAAAAATGGTCACGCCACCTGCTCGCGGCGAGCGCTCTGGCAATCGGCATGGGCGCTGCGCACGCGGACGATAGCAAAACGCTCTATTTCTATAACTGGACCGAGTATGTGCCGCCGGGCCTGCTGGAGCAGTTCACCAAAGAGACCGGCATCAAGGTTATCTATTCGACCTACGAGTCGAACGAAACCATGTACGCCAAGCTCAAAACCTATAAAGACGGCGCGTACGACCTGGTCGTCCCGTCGACCTACTTTGTCGACAAGATGCGCAAAGAAGGCATGCTGCAGAAGATCGATAAGAGCAAGCTGACTAACTTCAGCAACCTCGATCCGCAGATGCTGAATAAACCGTTCGATCCGAATAACGACTACTCCATCCCCTATATCTGGGGGGCGACGGCCATCGGCGTCAACAGCGAGGCGATTGACCCGAAAACTATCACCAGCTGGGCCGACCTGTGGAAGCCGGAATACAAAAGCAGCCTGCTGCTGACCGACGACGCGCGCGAAGTGTTCCAGATGGCGCTGCGTAAGCTGGGCTATTCCGGCAACACCACCGACCCGAAAGAGATTGAAGCCGCCTATAACGAGCTGAAAAAGCTGATGCCCAACGTCGCAGCGTTTAACTCTGATAACCCGGCGAACCCGTATATGGAAGGCGAAGTGAACCTCGGGATGGTATGGAACGGCTCGGCTTACGTCGCCCGCCAGGCAGGTACTCCGCTGGAAGTGATCTGGCCGAAAGAGGGCGGCATCTTCTGGATGGACAGCCTGTCGATCCCGGCGAACGCCAAAAACGTCGACGGCGCGCTGAAGCTGATTAACTTCCTGCTGCGCCCGGATGTCGCCAAACAGGTCGCTGAAACCATCGGTTATCCGACGCCGAACCTTGCGGCGCGCAAGATGCTCAGCCCGGCAGTGGCCAACGATAAATCGCTCTATCCGGATGCTGCGACCATTGAGAAAGGCGAATGGCAGAATGACGTCGGCAGCGCCAGCGCCATTTATGAAGAGTATTACCAGAAGCTGAAAGCGGGCCGTTAAGTTTATTATTAGTCGGGTAAACGTTGTTTACCCGACTAACCTATTTTTGCTAATCTACCCTTTCTTTAAAATTTCTAAACAGAAGCCAATTGCAGGTATCACGCGCTTTCAATAATCAAAATTCATATGTGTAACAAGGACTGATACGCATGAAAAAAAATGATCGCACGCTTTATTATATCTTTCTCATCCTTGGCTTGGTCATGATATTTATTTCTGCCGTTATTTATTATTACCAACGCCATTCAATAGGCAACGTAATACATACCACTGGCATTATCGTCGATACCCAGCAGCGTAAACCCAACCCATATCGACGCAATAGCGTATCCCGTAATGCTAAGTCATGGTTCCCCGTCGTTGCTTTCCGCCCTTCCAACGAGGTTACTCTCATTTTTACGTCAAAAACCAGCAGTTCGTTGTATGAAAAAAGTGAAGGCACTACGGTTGACGTGATTTATCCACCAGGAAAACCGTACGAAGCTAAAATATACAATATATGGATTAATTTTTTTAAGTGGGGCATCATCGGTATTATTGGACTCGCCTTTTCAGGAGCCAGTTTGCTTATCCGTCCATCCTCCGCAAAAGGACAGAGGATTGTGCAATGAAAAATACCTTTTCCCTGCTAATTTGCCTATGTACTTTTATATTTGTTCATCCAGCTTATGCAGCTCCCTTCCCCTCTCTCACGGGATCTGTCACTGATACCACAGGGCTACTAACGGGAAAAAAAGATATCATCGATCGCGCTGAACGCTTTCAACAGAATACGGGGATCACAGTTTACATTTTGTTCACCCATCAGGAAAATATTATCCCGGCAAATAATTCTGAACTTCAGGCAGTCGCTCATCCCATCACTGATATGGATCACAACAGTATACTGCTGATCGTCACTGCTGATAGCCAGCAGATATATCTGCTCAGCTCCTCTGCGCTCCAGCCTCGCCTCAAAGCCAGCCGCGCCTTAACCATCATCGTAAATCACACCAGCGCTTACCTACAGCATGGCCTGTGGTTCCAGGGAATCAACACTGCGCTGGACGTATTACAAGCGGCATTACTACAACAGCCCACGCCATCGCTAACCTGGTATGCATCATCGGAAAATCCCCATCAGGATGATTTCCCAGGCCATCCTCTGGGCTTTCTCCTCTGGATCTTGGTGTTTATGTGCTGCACCTGGATATTCCGTTACACCACCCGCCTGCGTTATGCCCTGAAATTTGCGTTCGCCATGGCCTGCGGCAACTTATGTTATCAGGCATTGTGCCTGTACTTTGGCTCAGGCGTCCACACTTTAAACCGAGTCGCTCCGCTGTGGGCCACAATCATCGGAGTTAGCACATTTCTGGCCACCTTACTGTGGACGCGAAAGCGAAGATAAGAATTCGACACTCAGCCCCGCAGCGCGCGCCACAGGATCGCCGGCAATTTGCGCCAGCGCGGTCGATGGTAAAAATCCACCAGCCGCTGCGCCACCGCGTCCTGCTCCCGGTGGGTGATGAACCAGGGCGGCAGCGGCATCAGCGTCAGTTCGCCATGCCACAGACTGCGTGGAAACGGCCGAAACGGCGCCTCAATCACCGTGCGCTCGGTTTTCTCCAGCATAAAGCTGTTATGTACCTTGCCTCGCCCGCTCTGAATATCGTCGAGCGTGTGGCCGGGAAATGCCCCCCACGGGCAGGGGGCTAACAGGAAGGCTACCCCGCTCCAGCAGTTGATCGCCACTGTGCCGTAGCGCAGCTCGGCGATCAGCGCGTTAAAACGCTTACGCCCGATCGCTTTGCGGGTGCGCGGGTGGATCACAATATTGGCCCCCAGCGAGCCCTGCAGCCGCTGATTCGCATAGCCGATCGCCTGGCGCAGAAAGCTTTCCGCACTATCGGCCTCAAGACGGGTGACCGACAGCCCCGGGCCAAAGACCTCCTGCTGGCAGAACCCGGGATCATCGTCGGTATTCGCCACAATCAACGGCAGCGCGTCACCGCGGGCTATCTCCAGCGGCTGACGGGCGCGCAGGCGAAAGTCGGTCAGTCGGTTTTCAGCGCCGGGGTAGTAATCCGGGCGGGGATTCGCGGCGATCAGTCGGTACAGCTGATTCAGCAAGGCCGTCGCAGGCTCCCAGCCTTGCTGCAGGATCAGCACCTGGCTGGCCACGCAGTTAAACCCGCCGTTGTTCATCTTCTGCGTCGCCAGCTGCTGCGCCTGAAAAGCGATGTCCGCCTCGCTCCACGGCCCGGGTACGATAATGGTGGGGCTGACGCCGCCCAGCTCCGAGGTCACCCGACGCGGGTTCAGCGGCGTCCCGGCGGCCCGACGCTGGCGAGCCGTCTCACCCTCGCCCCAGACGATGACGTCATGGGTCTCGCGGGAGCCAGTGATATGGATCTCATCGACAGCGGGATGGGTAGTCAGCCACGCTCCCGCCCGGGCGTCGCCGGTGACGATGCGGAGCGCATCCATGGCAATCACCGGCGCCAGGGCCTGGGCCAGCAGATCGTGCAGATAATCATTCACCGGATTGAGCTTCAGCAGGCAGACCTGATTCTCAATAAACAGCTTGTGTAGCACATCCAGTGGCGCAATCGAGGCCACATTGCCGGCGCCAAGCACCAGCGCCAGCTTGCCCTGCCGCGCGGCAGGCGGGATGTCGTATGCCCGCGCCGCATAGCGGTCGAGATGGGCCCGGGTGACGCCTGGCTGCATCCATATCTCAGCGCGAACACCAGACAGAAGCAGCCGATCCCAGAGCGTGCCGGGCACCACCCGCAGCGCCAGGCGGCCGTCCGCCAGCGTCCGCAGTGGGATCCGCCGCAGAAAGGTCTTCTCCTCCAGTTGCTCCAGGGTGGCGATAAGCCCGTTGCAGCCGACCATTAGCGCGCAGGGGCCCGCCAGCCACTCCTCCCCCGCCAGCGGATCGCCCGCCGGCAGCCCTTTGGCCGCCGCCGCGGCGGCCACCCACGCCGGGGCAATGCCGGCCAGGGCATCCTTGATCTGGCGCAGGAGCGCCAGACGACGGTTCACTGAGGTTTCAGCCCAGCGCTGGCGCGCCGCCGACAAGGCGTGCAGGGCAGCATCATACTGAGAGCAGGTCGTCAGACCGGGTCGCGCATGGCTCATTTTCCCTCACTCATTAAAATCTCTCCGTAGGCCTGGCGCAGCTGATTTTTGAGCACCTTACCCGTGGCGCTGACCGGCAGCGCATCGACAAATATCACCCGGTCCGGGATCTGCCATTTAGGCACCCGCTTCTCAAACCAGCTCAGCAGATCGGTCTCCTCCACTTCGCCCCCTTCCGCACGGACGCACAGCAGCACCGGCCGCTCGTCCCAGCGCGGATGGCGGGCGGCGATGGCCGCCGCGCTGCGCACCCCCGGATGCGCGATGGCGATATTCTCCAGCTCAACGGTGGAGATCCACTCGCCACCGGACTTGATAATATCCTTTGCCCGATCGCTGATCACCAGATAACCATTGGCGTCGAGCGTACCGATATCACCGGTATCAAACCAGCCTGCCGCGGTCAGGGCACTCGCGTCCTGACCATAGTATTGCTCTACCACCCAGTGCCCTCTGACCTGCAGATACCCCTGGCTTTGACCATCCCGGGGCAACGGTTCGCCATCCACGTCCACCACCTGCAGTTCGATGCCGAAAATGGGCCGCCCCTGACCGGCGCGCTGCTTTTGCTGCTCCTGTGCCGGGAGCGCGTCATGTTTGCTCAACGGTGTGTTGATGGTGCCGATGGGCGATGTTTCGGTCATTCCCCAGGCGTGGGTCAGCGCAATGCCGTAATCACGCTGAAAGGCCTCGGCCATCGACGGCGGCAGCGCGGAGCCGCCGACCAGCGCACGTTTAAATTCAGGCAGCCGGACCTCTGTCCGGCGCATCGCCGCCAGCAAGCCGGCCCAGATCACCGGCACGCCAAACCCCACCGTCACCTTCTCGGCGGCCAGCAGCTGCAGCAGGCTGTCGCCATCGAGGTGCGGCCCCGGCAGCACCAGCCGCGCGCCGACCATGGCGGCGATAAACGGCGTCCCCCACGCGTTGACATGGAACATCGGCACCACCGGCAACAGGCTGTCCTTCGCCGATATGCCGGCGGCGTCCGGCTGGTTGCCGCTCAGGGCGTGCAGGACCAGCGAACGATGGGTGTTCAATACCCCTTTCGGCCGGCCGGTGGTTCCCGAGGTGTAACAGAGCGAAGCCGGAGTCAGTTCATTGAGCTGCGGCCAGCGATAGTCTGCCATCCCCTGCTGCAACAGATCGTCATAAAACAGCAATGAGGGCAGCTGGCTGAGCGCCGCTTCGCTGCGGGACTCCATCAGCACGACGTGTTTCACCGTCGGCAGCTGCGGCAGCAGCTGCGCTACCAGCGGCAAAAAGGTCTGGTCAAAAAACAGCACTTCATCGGCAGCGTCGTTGAGGATATACCGCAGATGGTCAACCGACAGCCGCGGATTGACGGTATGCGTCACCCAGCCGCCGGAGGCGACGGCAAAATAGATCTCCAGATGGCGGCGGTTGTTCCATGCCAGCGTGGCGCAGCGGGCGCCCGGCGGCAGCCCCAGCGACGCCAGCGCCGATGCCAGCCGCTGAGCACGGCTGGCCACCTCCCCCCAGCAGCTGCGCTCCTTCTCACCGCCAGTACTCACCGAGACAATCTCGGTCTCGCTGTGATACTGCGCCGCATGGCCGAGCAGCGCGGCAGTGGTGAGATCCTGATAAATCATCGGTGACGGCATGGCGGGGTCTCCTTTACAGACGTCCGGCGGAATCGAGGGGCGCGGCGCGATCGTGCGGGCGCCTATTGAATCTGGTCTACATTTGCCGGTCTGCACAAAAAAACGTACAGAAATCAGCGGTCACGCACAAAATAGAGTGGGAAATGGTTCAGAAAGGAAAAGACAAACTCATGACCGGAAGATCATTACTCAGAGAGCGTATCGCCCGACTCCGGGCCGGGCGATAGCGTGCGTGGCGCAGCGGAAAACGATCAGCGTTGACCGCCGTCGCGCTGGCCTTTGCCCTTCCCTTTTTCGGCTCGCCGCTGCACAAAATCTTCAATGATGCCGACAACCCAGTTGAGAGGTTTCCACAGCACCACCAGCAGCAGCAACGGGCCGTATATTCGCACACCGCCCGTCGCGACCTGACCGGTCAACAGCAGGGCTAAGATATCCAGCAGCAGGCACAACGCGCTGCCAGTGCCGAGGAACAGACATAGCAGGAAGAGGATCGGTCGGCTATCGGCGTGTAGCGGTAAAGCGCGCTGGCTCCAGACGCCAACGATAATGGCCGCGATCAACATGATCGCTTCGATAACCAGCGGATTATGCATGGTCTGACTCCTGTCATGACGTGACATCCTTGTCAGCAGCGCTGCCGGCGGCCGTGGGCTGCGCCCTGGCTACCGGCAGGCTGCTTCAGTTTACAGCGCGTTTTCCTGCAGCAGCTTATCGATAAAGGCAGGCACCACTTCGCTTGCCAGCCCGTAGTGCTTCTCGGCAAACTCGCTGCCCACCTGGCTGGGCTCCAGGTTCAGTTCAACGGTATGGGCGCCGTGCAGTCGCGCCTCGTGCACAAAGCCAGCCGCCGGATAGACATGGCCGGAGGTGCCGATGGCGATAAAAATATCTGCGTCGGCCAGCGCGCTGTAGATCTCATCCATCCCCAGCGGCATTTCGCCAAACCAGACCACGTGCGGACGCAGCGCCGCCGGGAACTGGCAGCAGTGGCACTTGTCCTCGGCGGTGACGTCGCCGGTCCACTCCAGCACCTGGCCGCTCCACGAACAGCGCACCTTTAGCAGCTCGCCGTGCATATGGATCACCCGGCGGTTGCCGGCGCGCTCGTGCAGATTATCAATATTCTGGGTGACCAGCAGAAAATGGTCGCCCAGCAGATCCTCCAGACGCGCCAGCGCCAGATGCGCCGCGTTCGGCGCGATTTCCGGACTCTGCAGCTGACGACGACGGGCGTTGTAGAACGCCTGCACCAGCGCCGGATCGCGGGCGAAGCCTTCCGGCGTCGCCACATCTTCCACCCGATGCTCTTCCCACAGGCCATCGGCCGCGCGGAAGGTTTTGATCCCCGACTCTGCCGAGATGCCCGCGCCGGTTAACACCACCACTCTCGGTTTTGCCATCGCTTCAGGCTTCATCCTGTCCTCCCTAAAGAAAATCCGCTGACGCAGACGGTCACGCAACCGACGTTTATTGCGACGAAAACGGCTCAATCGATGTAAACGGCGCGACTGCATAGCTACCTCTGTGATTAATGGGTCAGGTGAAGGAAGGCCGCACCGCGCATTCCCCCGGCATCGCCGTGGCGCGCGCGCTCAATGCGCGGAACCCTGGCGACCGGCAGAAGATGGCGCGGCAATCGTTGCGCCAGCCCTTCGCTAATGGCCGTAAAGTTAGATAATCCACCGCCGAGCACCAGCAAATCCGGGTCGACAATGGTCAGTATATTCCCCAGACACACCGCCAGCAGATCGAGATAGCGCTCAACGTGCGCCTGCGCGCGCGGATCGTGCTGCTGCCACTGCGCCACAATCTCCGGCGAGGAGAGCGGTTGCTGATAAAAATGTTCGTACAGCCAGGCGAAACCGCGACCGGAGAGATAATTTTCAATACAGCCCAGCTGGCCGCAGCCGCAGCGCAGCAGCGGAAAATCGCGCCCAACCACCTCCAGGGCATCCACCGGCAGGCGAATATGACCGAACTCGCCGGTGATATAGCTATGTCCGGTAATCGATTTACCGTTCAACACCAGGCCGCCGCCCACGCCGGTGCCGAGGATCAATCCCATCACCAACGGGTATTGCGTAAACTCATCGTCCCACGCTTCCGACAGCGCGAAACAGTTGGCGTCATTATCGAGACGCACATCGCGCCCCAACCGCGCGCTGAGGTCAGCGCGCAGCGGCCGGCCGCTGGCGGCTGGCACGTTAGCGGCATACAGCGTGCCGTCCGCCGTTTCCGGCATTCCCGGAATACCGATCCCCACCGAACCCTGCTGGTCGAAGCGCTCATCGGCCTCGCGGACCAGCGCCTCTACCGCCTGGAGAAAATCCTCATAACTACTTTTCGGCGTGGCGACGCGTTTTTCCCACTGCAGTCGCCGCTCCTGATTAAATACGCCCAGCGCTATCTTGCTGCCGCCAATGTCAAATCCATAATACATTTCAGCAATTCCTCTTGTGTCGTCAGCCAGGCCGACGATGACGATAAATTACTGGCCACTCAGCACCCTCGCCGGGTCGATGCGGCTGGCGCGGCGGGCGGGATACCAGCTGGCCAGCAAACTCAGCAACAGTGCTGTCACCAGCACATAAAAGACGTCCAGCCAGTGCAATTCTGACGGCAGGAAGTCAATAAAATAGATGTCGCCGGAGAGGAATTTATGCCCAATCAGGTATTCGATGCCGTTGATGATCGACGTCAGGTTCAACGCGCAGATCACGCCGATCACCACCCCAAACAGGCTGCCTACCGATCCGGCTAATAAACCATACCACACGAAAATCGCGCGAATTAAGCCGTCTTTTGCGCCAAGCGTGCGCAGCACCGCAATATCGCCGCTTTTGTCTTTGACCGCCATCACCAGCGTCGAGACGATGTTAAAGCAGGCCACGCCGATCACCAGCACCATCGCCAGGTACATAATGGCGCGGATCATCTGGATGTCGCGATACATATAGCCATAGGTGCCGATCCAGCTCTTGATGTAGACGTAGCTATTGGTCACCTCGCCGGCGTCGCGTACCAGCTTGTTAGCATGGAAAACGTCGGTGACCTTGATGGCGATGCCGGTCACGCTGCCGGCCATCTCCAGATACTGCTGCGCATCCTGCATCGGGATCATGGCAAAACTATGATCGAGCTGGCCGCTCAGCTGTAAAATTCCGGTCACATGCAGCCTGACGCGTTTTGGCTGCAGCAGCTGATGGTCGGCGTCGGCATTAGGGATCATGATCGACACCCAGTCCCCCTGCTTCACGTGCAGGGCATCGGCGACCCCTTTGCCCAGGATCACCTGCTGTTCGCCAGCCTTGAATCCGGCCCACGCGTTATTCTGCACAAAGGTAGGCAGCGCGCTGAGCTGGCTCTCCTGCTGCGGGTCGACGCCTTTCACCTGGATGGCGCGCATATTGCTGCCGCTCTCCACCAGGCCGGTGAAGTTAATATAGGGTGCTGCCGCGACAATCCCCTTCACCTTCTGCACCTTCGCCAGCGCTTCCTGCCAGTTATTCCACGGCTGATTCACGGGTTCGATTTCGCCGTGCGGTACCACCGCCAGCACGCGGTTATTCAGCTCGCGCTCAAAGCCGTTCATCGCGCTGAGGCCGACGATCAGCACCGCCACCCCCAGCGCAATGCCGATGGTGGAGATCACCGAGATCAGCGACACCATGCCGCCGCGCCGCCGGCCGCGGCTGAAACGCAATGCAATCAGTAACGATAACGGAGACGCCATTACTCGGCCCCCATCAGGGTCAGGTCGGCGGTCAGACGGCCATCGCGCATCTCCAGCTGGCGGCTCATGCGCTTCGCCAGCTGCAGGTCGTGGGTCACCACCAGAAACGCGGTGCGCTGCGCGACGTTCAGTTCGCCCAGCAGCTGGAAGATGCTGTCGGCGTTGCGAGCGTCGAGGTTACCGGTTGGCTCGTCCGCCAGCACCAGCCGCGGTTTATTCACCAGCGCGCGGGCAATCGCCACCCGCTGGCGCTCGCCGCCGGAGAGCTCCGACGGACGGTGATGGCTGCGGTGTTCAAGCCCGACCGCCTGCAGCATCGCTTTCGCCTGGCGTTCAATATCCGCCGGCTTCTTTTTGCCAATCAGCAGCGGCATCGCCACGTTTTCCAGTGCGCTAAAGTCCGGCAGCAGATGGTGGAACTGATAGATAAAGCCCAGCTCGCGGTTACGCAGGTCGGCGCGCGCGGCGGTGGATAGCTTGCTCATCGGCTGACCGGAGAAAATCACGTCGCCAGAGGTGGGCGTATCCAGGCCGCCGAGCAGATGCAGCAGCGTACTTTTGCCAGAGCCGGAGGTGCCGACGATAGCCATCATCTCGCCTTCACCAATGCTGAAGCTGACATTGTGCAGGACATCGGTTTGCACATTGCCTTCCTGATAGCGTTTGCACAGGTTGTCGCATTGCAGCAGGATCTTATTCATAACGTAAAGCCTCAGCGGGTTGGGTGGCGGCAGCGCGCCAGGAAGGGTACAACGTAGACAACAGGGCCAGCACCATCGCCACCAGGGCGATAACAATGACCTGCAGCGGCTCAATCGCCACCGGCAGCGCCGCGCCGTCAAGGAAGGCGCCGATGATCGGCATTAAATTATTCAGCTGGCTGGCCAACAGGGCGCCAAGCACCGCTCCCAGCAGCGCGCCGACGATCCCGGCGCTGGCCCCCTGCACCATAAAGACGGCCATAATCTGCCGCGGCGTCAGCCCCTGGGTCTGCAGGATCGCCACTTCGCCCTGCTTCTCCATCACCATCATCCCCAGCGAGGTAATAATGTTGAAGGCCGCGACGGCGACGATCAGGCTCAGCAGCAGGCCCATCATATTTTTCTCCATGCGCACCGCCTGGAACAGTTCGCCCTTGCGCTCGCGCCAGTCCTGCCACTGAGTTCCCGGCGGCAGCGTCTGCTGACTCAGGGTGTCGACCTGCAGCGGTTGATCCAGCCACAGGCGCCAGCCGGTGATATTCCCCAGCGGATAGCGCATCAGACGGGAGGCGTCGTCGATGTTGGTCAGCATCTGATAACCATCGACTTCGCTGTTGGCGGCGAAGGTGCCGATGACCGTGAACAGACGCTGGCTCGGCACGCGGCCCATCGGCGTAAACTGACTCGCGGAAGGAACCATCACGCGAATTTTATCGCCGCGATTAACCCCCAGCTGGCCCGCCAGCTGCTCGCCGAGAATAACGTTATATTTGCCCGCCTGCAGATCGCTCTGTTTGACGTTCACCAGGTATGGAGTCAGAGGATCGTTCTGCGCCGGATCAATGCCCAGCATAACCCCGACCGCCACGCTGCGCGCGCTCTGCAGCACCACGTCGCCGGTGGTGATCGGCGCTACGCGGGTTACCCCATTAAGTTTCGCTTCGCGCTCCGGCAGTTGCTGAGGGTTCACCGAACCCTGTTTGGCGCTAAGAATGGCCTGTGGCATCAGCCCCAGGATGTTGTTTTGCAGCTCGCGTTCAAAGCCGTTCATCACCGACAGGACCGTCACCAGCGCCATTACGCCAAGCGTAATACCGATAGTTGAGAGCCAGGAGACGAAACGACCGAAGCGGTCGGCTGCGCGCCCGCGCATATAGCGTAGGCCGATAAAGAGTGCGGCAGGTTGGTACATGTCATCCATCTGGTTGCTGATAGCCGATGCCCGAGTATATAAGCGATTAGGGGCAGCGTAAACGACTGATACATGACGACTTTATTAGCAAAAAACCTAAAAACCAAGTAAATACAAACGGATAGATAAGTACTTACTTATTTATCTTTACGCTTATCGACAGCGCTGACCTTTCTTCACCCAATACGCGATGGCAATTCGGGTTGGCGAATCCAGACCAATCGCGGATAATCTCACTATTGAATATCAGCGAGTTGCCCTCCATATCGGCAGAGCGAATCCCTAAGAGATCATGAAACCGTCTATGCCTGAACAATATCGATACTCATTGCCGGTGAAAGCCGGCGACCAGCGCCAGCTTGGCGAGTTGACCGGCGCAGCCTGCGCCACCCTGGTGGCGGAGATGGCCGAACGCCACAAGGGCCCGGTGGTGCTGGTGGCGCCTGACATGCAAAACGCGCTGCGTCTGAACGACGAGATCAGGCAGTTTACCGACAGCATGGTGATGGGGCTGGCGGACTGGGAAACGCTCCCTTACGACAGCTTCTCGCCGCATCAGGACATCATCTCCTCCCGTCTTGCCACCCTTTACCAGTTACCCACCATGCAGCGCGGCGTACTGATCGTCCCGGTCAGCACCCTGATGCAGCGCGTCTGTCCGCACAGCTTCCTTCACGGCCACGCGCTGGTGATGAAAAAGGGCCAGCGCCTGTCGCGCGATGCGCTGCGCGATCAGCTGGAGGGGGCCGGCTACCGCCATGTCGATCAGGTGATGGAGCACGGCGAATATGCTACCCGCGGCGCGCTGCTCGACCTGTTCCCGATGGGTAGCGAACAGCCCTACCGCCTTGATTTCTTTGACGATGAAATCGACAGCCTGCGCCTGTTCGACGTTGACAGCCAGCGCACGCTGGAGGAAGTGGCGGCCATTAACCTGCTGCCGGCGCACGAGTTCCCCACCGACCAGACCGCTATTGAGCTGTTCCGCAGCCAGTGGCGCGACCGCTTTGAGGTGAAGCGCGATGCCGAGCACATCTATCAGCAGGTCAGTAAAGGGACGCTACCTGCCGGTATCGAATACTGGCAACCGCTGTTCTTCAGCGAGCCGCTGCCGCCGTTATTCAGCTATTTCCCGACCAGCACGCTGATCGTCAACACCGGCGATCTCGAGGCCAGCGCGGAGCGATTCCAGAATGAAGCCCGCGCCCGCTTTGAAAACCGCGGCGTCGACCCGATGCGCCCGCTCCTGCCGCCTGAGCTGCTGTGGCTGCGCAGCGATGAGCTATTCAGCGAACTGAAAAAATGGCCGCGCGTGCAGCTGAAAACCGAACGTCTGGCGGACAAAGCGGCGAATACTAATCTGGGCTACCAGACGCTGCCGGACCTCGCCGTCCAGGCGCAGAACAAAGCGCCGCTGGATAATCTGCGCCGCTTCCTCGAGTCCTTTACCGGTCCGGTGATCTTCTCGGTGGAAAGCGAAGGCCGCCGTGAAGCGCTGAGCGAAATGCTGGCGCGGATTAAAGTTGCGCCAAAACATGTGCTGCGTCTGGAGGAAGCCACCGGCAACGGCCGCTATCTGATGATTGGCGCCGCCGAGCACGGGTTTATCGACAGCCAGCGCGGCCTGGCGCTGATTTGCGAGAGCGACCTGCTCGGCGAGCGGGTGGCGCGCCGTCGTCAGGATTCGCGACGCACCATTAACCCTGACACTCTGATTCGCAACCTCGCCGAACTGCATATCGGCCAGCCGGTCGTTCACCTGGAACACGGCGTGGGCCGCTACGCGGGCATGACTACCCTGGAAGCCGGCGGCATCACCGGCGAATATCTGATGCTGACCTACGCCAACGATGCCAAGCTATACGTTCCGGTATCGTCCCTGCATCTTATCAGCCGCTACGCCGGCGGGGCGGAAGAAAACGCCCCCCTGCACAAGCTGGGCGGCGATGCCTGGACCCGGGCGCGACAAAAAGCGGCTGAGAAAGTACGCGACGTGGCGGCCGAGCTGCTGGATATCTACGCCCAGCGCGCGGCGAAGGCGGGTTTTGCCTTTAAACACGACCGCGAACAGTATCAGCTGTTCTGCGACGGTTTCCCATTTGAAACCACGCCGGATCAGGCGCAGGCGATCAACGCCGTCCTCAGCGATATGTGCCAGCCGCTGGCCATGGACCGCCTGGTGTGCGGCGATGTGGGCTTCGGCAAGACCGAAGTGGCCATGCGCGCCGCCTTCCTCGCCGTGGAGAACCACAAGCAGGTGGCGGTGCTGGTGCCGACCACCCTGCTGGCTCAGCAGCACTATGACAATTTCCGCGATCGTTTCGCCAACTGGCCGGTACGCATCGAAATGCTCTCCCGCTTCCGCAGCGCTAAAGAGCAGGCGCAGATCCTCGAGCAGGCCGCGGAAGGCAAAATCGATATCTTGATCGGCACCCACAAGCTGCTGCAGAGCGAGGTGAAGCTGCGCGATCTCGGGCTGCTGATCGTCGACGAAGAGCACCGGTTTGGCGTGCGGCATAAAGAGCGCATCAAAGCGATGCGCGCCGATGTCGATATCCTGACCCTCACCGCCACGCCGATCCCGCGGACGCTGAACATGGCGATGAGCGGGATGCGCGATCTGTCGATCATCGCCACGCCGCCGGCGCGCCGCCTGGCGGTGAAGACCTTCGTTCGCGAATATGACGCCCTGGTGGTGCGCGAGGCGATCCTGCGCGAAACGCTGCGCGGCGGCCAGGTCTACTATCTGTTTAATGACGTTGAGAACATCCAGAAAGCCGCCGACAAGCTGGCGGAGCTGGTGCCGGAGGCGCGGATCGCCATCGGTCACGGTCAGATGAGGGAGCGCGAACTGGAGCGGGTGATGAATGACTTCCATCACCAACGCTTCAATGTGCTGGTGTGCACCACCATCATCGAAACCGGGATCGACATTCCCACCGCCAACACCATCATCATCGAACGCGCCGACCATTTTGGCCTCGCCCAGCTGCACCAGCTGCGCGGCCGCGTTGGCCGTTCGCATCACCAGGCCTATGCCTGGCTGCTGACGCCGCATCCGAAAGCGATGACCACCGATGCGCAAAAGCGCCTCGAGGCCATTGCGTCGCTGGAAGATCTCGGCGCCGGCTTTGCGCTGGCAACCCACGATCTGGAGATTCGCGGGGCCGGGGAACTGCTTGGGGAAGATCAGAGCGGTCAGATGGAAACCATCGGTTTCTCCCTGTATATGGAGCTGCTGGAGAACGCAGTCGATGCGTTGAAAGCCGGGCGTGAACCCTCGCTGGAAGATCTCACCAGTCAGCAGACGGAGGTTGAACTGCGCATGCCTTCCCTGCTGCCTGATGATTTCATCCCTGACGTCAATACGCGCCTGTCATTCTATAAGCGCATTGCCAGCGCCAAAAACGAACAGGATCTGGAGGAGATCAAAGTCGAGCTGATCGATCGTTTTGGCCGCCTGCCCGATGCCGCCCGCAACCTGCTGGATATCGCCCGTCTGCGTCAGCAGGCGCAAAAGTTAGGGATCCGCAAGCTGGAAAGCAACGAAAAAGGCGGCGTGATCGAATTTAACGAGAAAAACAACGTCAATCCGGTGTGGCTGATCGGCCTGCTGCAGAAGCAGCCCCAGCACTTCCGCCTGGACGGTCCCACGCGCCTGAAGTTCATGCAGGACCTGGAGGAGCGTAAAACGCGGATGGACTGGGTTCGCCAGTTTATGCGCCAGCTGGAAGAGAACGCCGTCGCCTGACTGGCAGGAGATACGGCCCCGCTGCCGTATCTCCCTTCCCACATACCTCGCAATCTTTACAAACATTTTGCAATCCGCCTGGATTTCCCCACACAGACTCACGCCATAATCTCATCTGCTTTTCGTATAAAAATAACCACTTACATATTTTGGAGTTATGGTAATGAGAAACCGTTTCCCCGTGACGCTTTGGCTGACGCTAGTCGCGTTAGTCGCCGCGCTGGCCCTCCCCGCGCGCGCTAACACCTGGCCCCTTCCCCCGCCGGGCAGCCGGCTGGTGGGTCAGAATCAGTTCCATGTGGTACAGGATGACGGCGGTTCGCTGGAAGCGATTGCCAAGAAGTACAATGTCGGCTTCCTGGCCCTGCTGCAGGCCAATCCCGGGGTTGACCCCTATGTTCCGCGCGCCGGCAGCGTGCTGACCATCCCCCTGCAGACGCTGCTGCCCGATGCGCCGCGCGAAGGGCTGGTGATTAACCTCGCCGAACTGCGCCTCTATTATTACCCGCCGGGCAAGAATGAAGTGACCGTCTACCCAATCGGCATCGGTCAGCTGGGCGGAACCACCATCACACCGACGATGGTCACAACCGTGTCCGACAAACGGGCCAATCCGACCTGGACACCTACCGCCAACATTCGCGCGCGCTACAAGGCTATGGGGATTGAGCTGCCGGCGGTAGTGCCTGCTGGTCCTGACAATCCGATGGGCCATCACGCCATCCGCCTCGCCGCCTATGGCGGAGTCTATCTCCTGCACGGCACCAATGCCGATTTCGGCATCGGTATGCGCGTCAGTTCCGGCTGCATTCGTCTGCGCGATAACGATATCAAGGCGCTGTACAACACTATCTCGCCGGGCACGAAGGTGAACATTATCAACACGCCGATCAAGGCGTCGGTTGAGCCGGATGGCCGCCGTCTGGTTGAGGTCCATCAGCCGCTGTCTGAGCATATCGATGACGACCCGCAGACCCTGCCCATTACGCTTAATGCGGCCATGACTGCGTTCAAACAGGCGCCGCAGACCGACGGGACGGTGATGGAGCGCGCGATGAATTATCGCTCGGGCATGCCGATTGACGTCACCCGTCATGCTGAGCCTGGACCGCAGTCGCTGTAGTCTTACGCTGCATAAAACAAAAAACCCGCCTGATGGCGGGTTTTTTGTTGGCAAGGGTCAAACAGGGGTACAACAGGGTCTTACTCATCGCCGTCCGGTGAAGGGGGCCGGGCAGCGACGCATCGGGCTTACTTGTAGATAACGGCGGTACCGTGAAGGGTATTCGGACCGGTTACCGAAGTAATACGATATGAAGTGGCGCCCATCTCATCCGCTTTCTGCGCCAGCTGGTCTTCCAGCGAGCCCAGGTTAGTCCCGGCAGAAGCAGAGATGGTGCCTACTTTATGCTGTCCTGCAGGGGTGGACTGCACCTCTACAGCGGCAAAGCTGGCGAAAGAAAGGGAACTTAAAACGGCGGCAATAGCCAGAGTATTAACGGTTTTCATGATTATTATACCTGTGCAGATGAATTTTATAGTAGGGTCGCAAGCATTAACTTAACGATCGATAGGTAAATAATAATGTGATCTATATCACACGTCAATGCATTTTTATAACGATCGTTTAACTATTTATAAAATGCTTAAATTTCATACATATATGAATTATTTATTTTTAAACCGACAGCGCTGGCCCCGGCGATCGTTTATTTTTATAATGGCCTTTCACCAAACCAACATAGGTACAACGGCACCATGACAACTGACGTTCAAAGTTGCGCCAAAAAAAGCCGTGGCCGACCGAAGGTGTTCGACAGGGATGCGGCGCTGGACAAAGCCATGACACTCTTCTGGCAGCACGGCTATGAGGCGACCTCGCTCGCCGATCTGGTCGAGGCGACAGGAGCAAAAGCCCCCACCCTGTATGCGGAATTTGTGAATAAAGAAGGCCTATTCCGCGCAGTGTTGGATCGTTACATTTCGCGCTTTGCCGCGAAGCACGAAGCCGTGCTGTTTGCCGAGGGAAAATCCGTCGATCGCGCGTTGCGTGACTACTTCACGGCGGTCGCCACCTGCTTTACCAGCAAAGAGACGCCGGCCGGCTGCTTTATCATCAATACCTCCGCCGCGCTGGCCGCCTCCTCGACGGATATCGCCAATACCATCAAATCCCGCCATGCGATGCAGGAGCAGGCGCTAACCCAGTTTCTGCAGCAGCGGCAGGCGCAGGGCGAACTGCCCGCGGGCCGCGATGTCGCGCAGCTGGCGCAATTTCTTAACTGCATTCTGCAGGGGATGTCGATTAGCGCCCGGGAAGGCGCGGATTTCGACAAGCTGATGCAAATCACCGATACCACTCTCCGTCTCTGGCCGCAG
The DNA here is from genome assembly GCF_000238715.1 of Klebsiella sp. 4_1_44FAA. Lineage (NCBI taxonomy): Bacteria > Pseudomonadati > Pseudomonadota > Gammaproteobacteria > Enterobacterales > Enterobacteriaceae > Klebsiella > Klebsiella sp. 4_1_44FAA. The sequence goes on along the minus strand of NZ_JH414799.1, from coordinate 1,026,314 downwards.
GTCCTCGGGTCCTGATGCGCCCTGCTTCCGGCGGTATTCTGCCGCCGGATCCGCTCTCCTGTTGGCTTTATCCCCACAAAATAGATTGATTTTTATTACCTTTTCTCGCGCAAGATAAACGCAAATGATATTGATTGCGATATTCATTATGTGCAAAATCCTTTTTTGAGTTTTTCCAGATGTTTCGCATTGTAACGAATACCGGCCGACGCCGGCCCATAACAACGACAAAGCAACTTGCTCATAAAAGGAATGGATATGAAAAAGCGCCTCTGGGTGCTCCACCCTCTGCTGCTGGCCAGCACGCTGCCTGCGCTGGCGGCTCAGTCTGATGAAGACAGCATCATCGTTAGCGCAAACCGCACCCATCGCACCGTGGCCGAAATGGCCCAAACCACCTGGGTCATTGAGGGCCAGGAGATTGAGCAGCAGGTCCAGGGCGGGAAAGAGTTCAAAGACGTGCTGGCGCAGCTGATCCCCGGCATCGACGTCAGCAGCCAGGGGCGGACCAACTATGGGATGAACATGCGCGGGCGCGCGATCGTCGTGCTGATTGACGGCGTCCGACTCAACTCCTCACGCACCGACAGCCGCCAGCTCGACGCCATCGATCCATTCAACATCGAACATATCGAAGTGATCTCCGGAGCGACCTCGCTGTACGGCGGGGGCAGTACCGGCGGGCTTATCAACATCGTTACCAAAAAGGGGCAGCAGGATCGTCAGGTCGATCTTGAGGTGGGCAGCAAGAGCGGTTTTGCGAACAGCAACGATCATGATGAGCGCGTCGCGGCGGCCGTCAGCGGCGGAACAGACCACGCATCCGGCCGCTTGTCGGTAGCCTATCAGCGTTTCGGCGGCTGGTACGACGGCAATAACGATGCGCTGATCCTCGATAATACCCAAACGGGGCTCCAGCACTCTGACCGCCTCGACGTGATGGGGACGGGGACGATTGAGATCGATGATAACCGCCAGCTGCAGCTGGTCACCCAGTATTATAAAAGCCAGGGCGATGATGACTACGGTCTGTGGCTCGGGAAGAACATGTCCGCGGTCACCAGCGGCGGCAAAGCGTATACCACCGACGGGCTCAATTCCGACCGTATCCCCGGCACCGAACGCCATCTGATCAGCCTCCAGTACTCCGATGCCGACTTTTTCGGCCAGAATCTGGTGAGCCAGGTGTACTATCGCGATGAGTCCCTCACCTTCTATCCGTTCCCGACGCTCACGAAAGGTCAGGTCAGTAGCTTCTCCTCGTCGCAGCAGGATACCGATCAGTATGGGGCCAAGCTGACCCTCAACAGCCAACCGCTGGCGGGGTGGGATCTCACCTGGGGTCTCGACGCCGATCATGAGACCTTTAATGCCAACCAGATGTTCTTCGATCTGCCACAATCGATGGCCTCCGGCGGGTTGCACAACGAATCGATCTACACAACCGGCCGCTACCCGGGATACAGTATTTCCAATGTCGCGCCATTCCTGCAGTCCAGCTACGATCTGAACGATATCTTTACCGTCAGCGGCGGGGTACGCTACCAGTGGACCGAAAACCGGGTCGACGACTTTGTCGGCTACGCCCAGCAGCAGGATATCGCCAACGGCAAAGCGCGCTCCGCCGACGCCATCAAAGGCGGCAAAACCGATTATGACAATTTCCTGTTTAACGCCGGGATCGTGGCCCACCTGACCGAGCGTCAACAAACCTGGTTTAACTTCTCGCAGGGTGTCGAGCTACCGGACCCTGGTAAATACTATGGCATCGGTAAATATGGCGCTGCGGTGAATGGTCATCTGCCGCTGATCTCCAGCGTCAACGTCGATGACTCGCCGCTGCAGGGGATCAAAGTTAACTCGTACGAGCTGGGCTGGCGCTACACTGGCGATAACCTGCGCACCCAGCTGGCGGCGTACTACTCGACCTCGGATAAGACCATTGTCGTCAACCGCACCGACATGACCATCGACGTTCAGTCCGACAAACGGCGTATTTACGGCGTTGAGGGGGCGGTCGACTACTTTATTCCGGATAGCGACTGGAGCGTCGGCGGTAACTTTAACGTGCTGAAATCCCAGGTGCAGACCGACGGCCGCTGGCAAAAATGGGACGTCACCCTCGCCTCGCCGTCTAAAGCCACCGCCTGGGTGGGCTGGGCGCCGGATCCGTGGAGCCTGCGCGTGCAGAGTCAGCAGGTATTTGACCTCAGCGACGCCGCCGGTAACAAGCTGGAAGGCTATAACACCGTCGATTTTATCGGTAGTTACGCGCTGCCGGTGGGGAAACTGACCTTCAGTATCGAAAACCTGCTTAACGAAGACTATGTCACTATCTGGGGCCAGCGCGCGCCGCTGCTCTACAGCCCAACCTACGGCAGTTCATCGCTGTATGAGTACAAAGGTCGTGGCCGCACCTTTGGTCTGAACTACGCCTTAACCTTCTGATAAAAAAAGCCCCTCAGCCTGAGCGATTGAGGGGCTAATCACTACACAAATCTGTTTTTAGATTTTGTTGTTCAGGACCAGCTGGCCGTTGTTGTCCAGCGGGATCTGGCTGCCGGGATCGTGATCCATGCGGATTTTCCCCTGCTGATCGCCTATCTTATAGGTCACATCGTAGCCGAGCATTTTATCGGATTTGTCATACACCGTTTTGCAGCGCTGCTGGGTGGTGGTGTAGGTATCGTTGTCCTGCATCGCGCCCTGGATCTGGTTGCCTGCATAGCCGCCGCCCAGCGCACCTACGACCGTCGCCACGCTGCGTCCGTGACCGCCGCCAAACTGGTGGCCAATCACCCCGCCCGCCACCGCGCCCAGCACCGAACCGGCGATGCGGTTTTCATCCTGTACCGGACGACGATGAGTCACCGTGACATTGCGGCATTCCTGACGCGGCGTTTTCACGGTTTCTTTAATCGGTGTACTGGAGACCACTTGCGCATACTGCGGGCCGCGATCCAACACGTTGAGACCAGCGACAGCTGCAACGCCCAGCGCGGCAGCCACGCCTATCCCTATACCCGCCAACATAGATTTATTCACGGGAGTTCCTCCTTTGTTGCTGTTGATACAATTTTGCAACCGGAGCCGGGAGGGCGCAAATCAGATAGCGGATGAAAAGTGCGAGAATTCGCTGCAAATCAAAGGGATTCAGAGGATTCCGAGCGGGATCTCTGCGGTTCCAGCAGAAGAGCCCGGAGGCGCCCTCAGAGCGCGCCTCCGGGTCGCGACAGCGATTAGTGCAGCTTCAGGCGCGGGCGAATGATGCGGTTGATGCGCCCGACCAGCATCATCAGGCCGGTCTTGAAGTAACCATGCAGAGCAATCTGGTGCATACGGTACAGGGAGATGTACACGAAGCGCGCAATGCGCCCTTCCACCATCATCGAACCGCGCATCAGGTTACCCATCAGGCTGCCGACGGTGGAGTAATTTGACAGCGACACCAGCGAGCCATGGTCTTTATAGGTGTATGCCTTCAGCGGTTTGCCTTTCATCTGCGCCAGGATGTTGTTCAGCGCGCAGGTAGCCATCTGGTGCGCCGCCTGGGCCCGCGGAGGCACAAAGCCGCCTTCCGGACGGGCGCAGGAGGCGCAGTCGCCGATGGCGAAAATATCCGCATCGCGGGTAGTCTGCAGCGTCGGCTCGACCACCAGCTGATTGATACGGTTGGTTTCGAGGCCGCCGATCTCTTTCATGAAATCTGGCGCTTTGATCCCCGCCGCCCAGACCATTAGATCCGCCTCAATATATTCGCCATCTTTAGTGTGCAGGCCGCCCGCATCCGCGCTGGTGACCATGGTCTGCGTCAGAACCCGTACGCCCAGCTTAGTCAGCTCATTATGCGCTGCCCCGGAAATGCGCGGCGGCAGCGCAGGCAGAATGCGCTCACCCGCCTCGACCAGCGTGACGTTCAGCGCTTCGTTGGTCAGCCCTTTGTAGCCGTAGCTGTGCAGCTGTTTCACCGCATTGTGCAACTCAGCGGAGAGCTCCACGCCGGTGGCGCCACCGCCGACGATGGCGATATTTACTTTACCGTTAGCGCCGAGGTTAGCAGAGTATTTAAGGAACAGGTTGAGCATTTCCTGATGGAAGCGACGCGCCTGGTGCGGGTTGTCGAGGAAAATGCAGTTCTCTTTTACGCCAGGGGTATTAAAGTCATTCGAGGTACTGCCCAACGCCATGACCAGCGTGTCGTACGGCAGTTTACGCTCAGCCACCAGCAGCTCGCCTTTTTCATTGCGCAGCTCGCCGAGGGTGATGGTTTTCCCTTCGCGGTTGATATCAACCACCGAGCCCAGCTGGAAATGGAAACCGTGGTTGCGGGCATGGGCCAGATAGCTCAGCGCATCAACGCCTTCATCCAGAGAACCGGTGGCCACTTCGTGCAGCAGCGGCTTCCACAGATGGCTGTGGTTACGGTCCACCAGGGTGATTTTCGCTTTCTTATGGCGCCCTAACTTTCTCCCCAGCTGAGTTGCCAGTTCCAGTCCGCCAGCGCCGCCACCCACAATTACGATTTTTTTCAATGGCGTAGTCATGTGTACCCCTAAAATTATTAACCAATTGTTAAATAAAAGTTATTGAAATAGCCTTTATTTAACAACAAGTTACGTTAATGAAACCATTCAGCACTGTCGAGAATACCATGAACGGTGCATTGGTCATACCAAAATTGATGTGCATCAAGTTTTGTCGCGTATTTTTTCAGCGAAACCAATAAGTGTAGACATGAAAAAACCCGCGTGGTGAACCCGACGCGGGTTTGGGAACAAGGGAAAAGCAGTTAGCCGAGGGTTTTAAACGCTTTCAGCCGCTGCAGATGCGGCGAGATATTTTTAAACTTATGGGTCTGCTCTTCATCCCAGATAATTTCATAATAGTGGTGCAGGAGATCGGCGGAACGCTGGCTGTCCAACGCCTCGTCCTGGCGGGAAAGCACCACCAGGCAGCGATCGCGGTTCTTCTCGCGGAAGTTGGTCACGCACTTGGTGGCGATGTCAGCATACTCTTCCGGTCGGTCGATTTTGCCTTCCATGTTCTCATGCGGAAACAGGTTTGGATTGAACACCGCCTGGCGGATATCGCACAGAAAACCAATCCGCTCCGCCCAGTAGCCGCCAAGGCCGACGCCGCAGATCAGCGGCCGGTCATCGGCAGTGAGCTGCAGCATTTTATCGACCTCTTTCAGCAAATGCTGCATATCGTGCTTGGGATGCCGCGTGCTGTAGCTAATCAACCGCACGTCCGGGTCGATAAACTGCAGCTGCATCACCTTCTCATGGTTACCGGGGCTGTTCGAGTCAAAACCGTGTAAATAGATAATCATCGCATCCTCACCAGACAACAACGCCCCGTAGAGCGTTACGCGGACTTCGCCTCTTGCCAGCGCGCATGAAGCTGCTCCAGCTGGGCACTCACCGTTTTCCAACGGGCTGAATCCCTTAACTCCTGACGGGAAAAGGAACCTTTATGATACAATTTCGTAACACGCTCTGCTTTGATCGGCGACAGGTTATCCAGCACACTGACCGCGCCTTTACGATTATTGCAGACGAGGATCATATCGCAACCGGCGTCGAGCGATGCCTGACCGCGTTCGGCATAGCTGCCCATGATCGCCGCCCCTTCCATCGACAGATCGTCGGAGAAAATCACCCCGTCAAAGCCCAGTTCGCCGCGCAGCACCGTTTTCAGCCAGTACGCCGAGCCGCTGGCCGGACGCGGATCGAGCTCCGGGTAAATCACATGCGCCGGCATAATGGCATCCAGACGCTGCTCGGCGATAAGGCTTTTGAACACCGCCATATCATGGTCGCGGATAACCGATGCCGCCCGCGGATCGAACGGCGTCTCTTTGTGCGAATCGGCAGTCACCGCCCCGTGTCCCGGGAAGTGTTTGCCGGTGGTTTTCATGCCCGCGGCGTGCATCCCGTCAATGAAGTGACGCGCCATCGTCAGCGCTTTCTGCGGATCTTCATGATAAGAACGTTCGCCGATTGCGGCGCTGATATGGCCGACGTCCAGCACTGGCGCAAAACTAATATCGATATCCATGGCGATCATTTCGCTGGCCATCAGCCAGCCGGCTTCGGCGGCCAGTTTGCCCCCCTCTTCCATCCCCAGCAGCGCGGCGAAAGACTGGGCCGCCGGTAAACGGGTAAACCCTTCGCGGAAACGCTGAACCCGCCCCCTTCCTGATCGACCGCCACCACCAGGTGGTTCCGGGAGGCGTCGCGGATCTGGCGCACCAGCTCGCGCAGCTGCGCCGGATCGTGATAATTTCGGGTAAAGAGGATCAACCCTCCCACCAGCGGATGCGCCAGAATCTCTCGCTCTTCCGCATCCAGCTCATACCCTTCGACATCCAACATCACTGGGCCCACACTGACCTCTCTTATCCTTTACGTTCGTTGTCTAACTGACACCATATTTCATCTGCCAGCGTGATAAATTGCCGGTCCCCGCTCTGCCGCCAGCGCATTTCATACCAGCCCGCCATCAGCAGCAGTACCCACGGGCGCCAGAGTGCAACCTGCCGCCAAAGCAGCTGCGCGTCGATGGCCGCCCGCCGGGCATACGCTTCTACCAGCCGACGGCGCTCGCCAGGCGTGATCCACACCGCGGCCAGCTCCAGCGCGATATCGCCATCGCCGGCATATTCCCAGTCGATCAGCCTCAGGCCGGACTCATTATGAATAATATTGCCGGCATGGACGTCCATGTGCAGCGGCGCCAGCCGCAGGGGACGGGGCTCGCCCTGGCGGCGCAGCCGCTGATGCCAGCGCAGCCAACGCGGCTTGCGCCGCGCCGGATCGCACCTCTGCCAGTACTGGGCCAGCAGTGGTGTGAGGCTAACCCGCCAGCCAAACCGCGGTTGCTGATGCAAATCATACAATAAGCCTGACAGCTGCGGGGAGGCCGGTAAGTCGCTTTTCACCTCCCCTGCGCAATACTCCACCACCATCCAGCAGGGTGAGTAAAACAGCGGGGTTGGCGCCAGCCTGGCAGGCAGTCGGCGGAGCGCGCGATACTGACGGCGAAAATAGTAAGTGGCGGCAGACGGATCGTGCGGCTGACGCAGCACGTGCCGCCGGTCGCCGTCGCTGATAATCACACTGCCGCCGCTGAGGCCACTCTGGCTCAGCGAGGCGACAGGATGATAATGGGGAAAGAAGCGCGACAAGAGCTCGTCGCGCGTTAGCTTATTGTTGCTGAACAGCACCTTTACCTGACCAGATTATCTCACCGGTTTGCACCAGCATGAGCTGCATTTTCAGCTCAGGCGCGTTGACGTTGCCGGTGGCATTGGAGTAAAGCACATACTGCGCGCCCACGTTGCGGGCGATGCCCATGGCTTTGCTGCGGCTGCCGAGGCTGTCCTGCGGCGACAGGCCCAGCTGCTGCTTGGCGACCGCCAGCTGCTGCGCCGATACCAGGGTAAATTTGCCGTTACCGGCCAGCGCACTACGTAGCGCAGTGGTGGCTTCTCCAGCATTCAGCGAACCGTTGGTGCGGTTGTTCACGCTGTCAACCAGCAGAATACTGCCGGCATTGACCCCACTCGCCTGCAGCATCTGCCCCACCAGCGGCTGAACCGCGCCGTTCCAGTCATAATGACGCACGCGCGGCGCCGGCTGACCCGACTGCTGATCCTGATGCTCAATCGGCCCAGGCTGCGCCGGGACAGAGGGCACCGCCGGTACGGTCGGCACCGTGGGCTGCGGCTGCGCAGGCTGCTGCGGCTGCGGTTTGGCCTCTTCTACCGGCGCGGGCTGCTCCCGCAACCCCGCACAGCCTGCGAGGAATATCGCCAGTGCTGTGATTAACGCATAGCGACACATTTTCATCATTATAATTACCCCTTACAGATAAAGATAAAGGCGGGCCTTATGCGCCCCCAGGATATTGGCGCTGCCATATAACGTGACCGAGGAGCGGGCCGGTACCACGATGGTGCGCGGCGCGTCCAGCGGATGCATCTCCAGCCCTCGGGCGTCATACCAGAAAAAACGATAGTGCACGGTAACCGGCTGCTGGCGCTCGTTATATAGCGTTGAGGAGGCGGTAGCCTGAATCTCTGTCGCCACGACGGCAGGCTCGCTGGCGCTGATCCCCGCCGCCAGCACGCTCGACTCCATCACCAGCGCCTGCTGGTCAGAAACCGGGATCTCCGGGTGTGAACTACACCCGGCGAGTAGCCCCGCCGCCAGACACGCGCCCAAAAGGGTCCTGAGCATGACGTTAGCCTTTGTGCGCCAGCATCGGGCCAAGCGGACGACCGCCCAGCAGATGCATATGGATATGGTACACTTCCTGGCCGCCGTGGCGGTTGCAGTTGACGATCAACCGATAGCCATCGTCGGCAAGACCTTCATCGCGGGCGATCTTCGCCGCGACGGTCATCATCCGGCCCAGCGCCAGCTCATGTTCAGCGGTGACGTCATTTACGGTAGGAATCAGAACATTCGGGACAATCAGAATATGGGTGGGCGCCTGCGGGGAGATGTCGCGAAAAGCGGTCACAAGCTCATCCTGATAGACAATATCCGACGGGATCTCCCGGCGAATGATTTTGCTGAAAATCGTTTCTTCTGCCATGACTGATTCCTTATAAGTTTTATCCCGTGCGCTGGCCTGCTTCTGCAGATAAACGCGGACGCACAGGTTCCGCTAAGAGTATGAGCGACATTCTCCCTCTCTTTCAACCTGAAAGCTCTTTTTCTTATTCAACTATAGACTTAGCTGCTGAGGGAATAAGCATATGGCGGACTGTTTTCAGGGTTATCGCTTGTGGGGCACCGACTTTAGCGCATAAAAAAGGCAGCCAGTTGGCTGCCTTAGTCTCCCCGATACTACGTCTTAACTGTTACGGATGTACTCATCCATTTCAGTTTTCAGGTTATCGGACTTGGTACCGAAGATGGCCTGTACGCCAGAACCTGCCACTACCACGCCAGCGGCGCCCAGTTTTTTCAGGCCAGCCTGGTCAACTTTCGCTACATCCGCCACGCTAACACGCAGACGAGTAATACATGCGTCGAGGTTGGTGATGTTCTCTTTACCGCCGAAAGCGGCGACCAGAGCCGGAGCCATCTCGCTGGTGGCGCCAGCTTTGCTCTCTTCGGTGGTGTCTTCACGACCCGGTGTTTTCAGATCCAGGGCTTTAATCAGCACACGGAAAATGACGTAGTACACGATCGCATAGCAGATACCAACAATCGGGAACAGCCACAGTTTGCTGCTGTTACCGGACAACACGATAAAGTCGATCAGGCCGTGAGAGAACGAGGTACCGTCACGCATACCCAGCAGGATACAGATCGGGAACGCCAGGCCCGCCAGAATGGCATGGATAACGTACAGGATCGGAGCCACGAACATGAACGAGAACTCGATCGGCTCGGTGATACCGGTCAGGAACGAGGTCAGCGCGGCGGAGATCATGATACCGCCCACTTTGGCGCGGTTTTCCGGTTTAGCAGAGTGCCAAATAGCGATAGCCGCTGCCGGCAGACCATACATTTTGAACAGGAAGCCGCCAGACAGTTTGCCCGCCGTCGGGTCGCCTGCCATGTAGCGCGGGATATCGCCGTGGAACACCTGACCAGCCGCGTTGGTGTATTCGCCGATCTGCATCTGGAAAGGAACGTTCCAGATGTGATGCAGACCAAACGGCACCAGGCAACGTTCGATGAAACCGTAGATACCAAACGCCACCACTGGGTTCTGATAAGCAGCCCACTGGGAGAAGGTTTGGATCGCGGAGCCGATCGGCGGCCAAATGAAGGAGAGGATCACGCCGGTGAAGATAGCGGCCAGACCAGAGATAATCGGCACAAAACGCTTGCCCGCAAAGAAGCCGAGATATTCTGGCAGCTTGATGCGATAGAAGCGGTTGAACATGTAGGCGGCGATAGCACCGGAGATAATACCGCCAAGCACGCCGGTATCAGCAAGGTGTTTTGCCGCAATCTCGTCAGCAGGTAAATGCAGCACCAGCGGCGCAACAACCGCCATGGTTTTCACCATGATGCCGTAAGCCACGACTGCAGCCAGTGCGGATACACCGTCGTTATTGGTGAAGCCGAGGGCCACACCGATAGCGAAGATCAGCGGCATATTGGCGAAAACTGAACCGCCTGCTTCTGCCATAACGTGGGAGACCACGGCTGGCAGCCAGCTGAAGTTAGCGGAACCGACGCCCAGCAGGATACCTGCGATAGGCAGTACGGATACCGGCAGCATCAGCGATTTACCGACCTTCTGCAGGTTAGCAAATGCATTCTTAAACATAATTGAGAGTGCTCCTGAGTATTTGGTACTTTTTTACGCTTTCACGCATTGGCCCGGGGGGAGAACCGTGCCGTGGACAGGACATCTAAGCGCCCTTTATTTATTACACAGAGTAAAATAATTAACGGGATGATTGTTTGACGGCTATCACGTTTCAATCAGCCTTCCGGTAAAAATTTACATCAACTTACATAAATTGTATCCAGATGTTGCTAAAAAACCTTCACCGCCACTTTTGTGGCGGTGAACTTTACTCGCTTTGGCTATTAATTACGAGCCTTAAAATAATAAGCAGATCAAGCAGGTTGCAAACGGGCGGGGTCGATGTGGAACAGGGTGGCAAAATTGTCGGTGGTCTGCTGAGCCAGCTGCTCAAGCGACACCCCCTTCAGTACCGCCATATACTCGGCAACGTCACGGACCAGCGCCGGCTGGTTCTCTTTGCCGCGGTGGGGGACCGGCGCCAGGTACGGCGAATCGGTTTCAACCAGCAGGCGATCCAGCGGCACGTAGCGCGCCGCACCACGCAGCTGCTCGGCGTTACGAAAAGTGACGATACCGGAAAACGAGATATAGAACCCCATATCGAGCAGCTTGCCCGCTGTCTCCCTGTCCTCAGTGAAACAGTGTAGTACGCCACCGCAATCCGTCACCTTTTCTTCGCGCAAAATAGCCAGAGTATCGGCACGCGCGTCACGGGTATGGACGATCACCGGCTTATTGAGCTCACGGCCGATACGAATGTGGTCGCGGAACGAGCTTTGCTGTTGGGCTTTAGTTTCCGGGGTATAAAAATAATCCAGACCGGTCTCCCCCATCGCCACGACGCCCTCTTCCGCTGCCAGCGCGCGCAGAGTCTCTACCTCCCAGGGCTCGTCCTGGTTTAATGGGTGTACGCCACAGGAGAAGACGACGTTGTCACGCGTCCCCACCAGTTCGCGCATACTGCGGTAGCCAGGCAGCGTCGTGGCGACGGCGAGGCAAAATTTCACATCGCGTGCGGCCGCTTTTGCCAGCACGTCGTCGACGTTTTTGTGTAGAGTTTGATAATCCAGACCATCAAGATGGCAGTGGGAGTCGACTAAAAACATAATGTCTCACTCAGAGGTGGGAGACGGGTAAAACCGTCCCGGGTTGCAGGTAATGTTCCCAGCGCAGCAGGCGCTCGGTAAGCAGCAGTTCGCGGTTGACACCGACAACGTTGAGCAATTGCTCGCGGCAGGTACAGACGTCATGGGCAATCGCCTGCAGCCGGGCGGCGGGCAGGCTGTGCGCCAGCTGCTCCAGCAGCGGCCAGACGTCAGGGTTACTCACCAGGGTAATCCCCTGCTGTCGTTTTTGCGCATCGACCAGCAGCGACGCCAGCCAGTGCAGGCGAACCGCCGCCTGTTCATGATTGAGTATCGGCAGCAGCGCCAGCCAGTCATCGCTCGCCAGGGTAGCCGCCAGCGCCTGACACAACTGCTGCCGCGCCGTCCACAGCGGTTCCTGTAACAGTTCGAGCGCCGCAGCCGGCGCGCTGGCGCACAGGCGTAACGCGGTCAACAATGACTCCTGCGGCAGGCTCACCTCACGCTCCAGCCAGGCCAGAGCATAAGGCTCAGACGGCGGCGCCAGATGATGCAGGCGACAGCGGCTGCGCAGAGTGGTCAGCAGACGCGCCGGCTCCTCGCAGGCGAGGAAGAACCAGGTATTCTCCGGGGGCTCCTCCAGCGTTTTCAGCAACGCGTTGGCGGCGGCATCGGTCAGCAAGGCAGCATCGCTAATCCAGACCACTTTTGCCCCACCAAGGCGCGCATGTTCATAGAGCTTTTCATTGACATCGCGCACCGCGTCAATACCCAGCGCACTCTTGCCCTTCTCGGGGCTGAGCGCATAGTAATCGGGGTGCGTGCCGGCCTGCATCAGCTGACAGCTATGGCAGTGGCCGCAGCTTTTATGTCCTTCGGGCTGGCGGCACATCAGGAAGCGGCACAGCGCGTAAATCAACGCCTCGCCGCCCATCCCGTTCAGGGACTGTAACAGTAAGGCGTGGTGGCCTCGTCCGGCCTGATAGCTACCGACCAGTTGCTCGAACGAGGGGCGCAGCCACGGATACCATTTCATGCCGCTTGCTCCGCCATCCACTGGGCGATCGTGGCGCGAATGTCGCGCGCCACGGCATCCAGCGGCTGAGTTGCGTCAACCGTGCGGATAGAAGGATCGGCGGCGGCCAGCTCAAGATAGCGCGCGCGGGTACGGTTGAAAAAGTTCATGGACTCCTGCTCAATGCGATCCAGCTCGCCGCGGGCCCGGGCGCGCTGCAGCCCCACTTCCGGCGTGACGTCGAGATACAGCGTCAGATTGGGGCGAAAATCACCGAGTACCGCGTCGCGCAGCGTCGCCAGCATCGTGCGGTCAATTCCCCGGCCGCCGCCCTGATAGGCCTGCGTCGACAGATCGTGACGATCGCCGATCACCCACTGGCCGCGGGCCAGCGCGGGCTTAATCACGGTCTCCACCAACTGGACGCGCGCCGCGTAAAACATCAGCACTTCCGCTTTATCGTTAATCACTTCATCGCCCGTGGACTGGATATCCAGCACCAGGCTACGCAGTTTTTCGGCAAGGATTGTGCCCCCCGGCTCGCGGGTAAACACCATATCGTGAATACCCGCCGACTGCAGCGTCTCCACCACCAGTTGACGTGCGGTGGTCTTCCCGGCGCCCTCCAGCCCCTCGATGACGATATAGTTACTGCGCATTTTTTTCCTTAAGTACTTTCAGATAATCCTGCACCGCACGGTTATGACTGACCAGGTTTGTGGTAAACGTATGGCCCCCTTTCCCGTCGGCGACGAAATAAAGATATGGCGTTTTCGCCGGATGGGCGGCCGCCTTCAGCGAGGCCTCGCCCGGCACCGCGATAGGGCCCGGCGGCAAACCGCTGATGGTATAAGTATTGTATGCGGTCGGCGTCTCGAGATCCTTACGCGTTAACTTACCAGTATATCCTTCGCCCATCCCGTAGATTACGGTCGGATCGGTCTGCAAGCGCATACCGATGCGCAGGCGGTTGATAAATACCGACGCGACGCGGTCGCGCTCTTCCGCTACCGCGGTCTCTTTTTCAATAATCGAGGCCATGGTCAACAGCTGGTTCTGATCGGCATAGGGCAGATTCTCCATCCGTCCTTCCCAGACCTTCGCCACTTCGGCGACCATTTTCTGATGCGCGCGCTTGAGGATGGCGATATCGCTGGTGTTGGCGGTGTACATCCAGGTATCCGGCCAGAACCAGCCCTCTACCCAGTCGGCATGCTCAAGACCTAATGCCTTAGCCACCGTCGCGTAGCTATCGTCTTCAAGCGTGTGCTTCACGTACGGGGCATCGCGCAGCTGGCGCAGGTAGTCGCTGACGCGCATGCCTTCGACAAAGCGCAGCGGAAACTGCGCCTCTTTGCCGCTGGCCAGCAGCTGCAACATCTCGCGCACCGTCATTTGCGGCGTGAAGCGATAGGTCCCGGCCTTGAAGTGAGACAGCTCAGGTTCCACCCGCAGCAGCCACTGGAAAACGCGCGGGCGATTGATCACCTTCTCGCGATAGAGATCCTGGCCCAGCGCCAGCCGGCCGGTGCCGGCTTCGAGGGTAAAGATGGTCTCTTCCTTAATCAGCAGCTTGCTGTCCGCCAGCTGGCGTACCTTCCACATGCCTGCCGCCGCGGCGATGCCCAACAGCACGACCAGCAACAGGATAAAACGTAACATTTTCTTCATACTAACCAGACAGCTCACACAAAGGGGCTAAAAAATGGTAAAGCTCACGCGAGGACCAGGTGGTCTCCTCCCAGCGGCGAACCGGCACCAGCGGCATCAGCGCATTGCAGATCAGCACTTCATCGGCCTCCCGCAACGTCTCGGGACGCGCTGTCACTTCGACAACGCGAAACGTCGATGGTGCCAGCTGCGCGATACAGCGCTGCCGCATAATGCCGTTGACCCCGGCATAATCGAGTCGCGGAGTAAATACATCACGTCCCTGACGCCAGAATAAATTCGCGGCACAGCATTCCGTAAGCCACCCGTCACTGTCAAGGACCAGCGCCTCATCGGCGTCCGTCTGCTCAAGATGAGAGCGGATCAGCACCTGCTCAAGGCGATTAAGGTGCTTCAGGCCGGCAAGCCAGGAGTTGCGCCCCAGGGGCACCGGACTCTGGGTCAGAGTAATGCCCTCCTCCCGCCAGCGCGCATAATGCGCCGGGAATGGAGAGAAGCTGAGAATGCGAGTGGGCGACACGCAGCCTGCCGTACTGTATCCCCTTCCCCCAACGCCGCGGGTGAGAGTCACCTTGAGCACGCCCTGCGCGTGCGGCCGAGCCAGACGCTGCATCTCTTCGCTCAGCGTCAGCCAGTCGTTAAATGGGATATGTAATTTTTCACAGGTTGTCTGTAAACGCTGCAGATGGGCGTCCAGTAGCGCAACCTGCCCTTGCTGGATGCGGGCGGTGGTAAAACAGCCGTCGCCAAACTGGGTGGCGCGATCGTTCGCTGCCAACGTGTCCTGTACAACGCCGTTTATCAAGAACATAAAGGACTCCTTTTCACTGGTCGGTCAGTGTGTCAGGACCCAGAGCAGAGAACAAGGGGAGAAAGCTGAATAAAAAAGGCCCGACGAACGGGCCTTTTGTTAAAGCAGTGCCGGGGCAAGCCCTGTCACACTTTTTTGAAGATCAGCGAACCGTTAGTGCCGCCAAAGCCGAAGGAGTTGCACAGGGTGTACTCCATACCGGAAACCTGACGCGCTTCGTGTGGAACGAAGTCGAGGTCGCAGCCTTCATCCGGGTTGTCGAGGTTGATCGTCGGCGGAACCGCCTGATCGCGCAACGCCAGGATAGAGTAAATCGACTCTACCGCCCCTGCCGCACCCAGCAGATGCCCGGTCATGGATTTGGTAGAGCTCACTAGTACGCGGCTCGCCGCATCACCGAAGACAGACTTAACCGCCTGCGCTTCCGCTTTATCGCCGGCCGGCGTCGAGGTGCCGTGGGCGTTGACGTAGCCGATCTGGCCCGGTTCGATGCCCGCATCGCGAATAGCATTCACCATTGCCAGCGCTGCGCCCGCGCCATCTTCCGGCGGTGACGTCATGTGGTAAGCATCGCTGCTCATGCCGAAGCCAACTATCTCGGCGTAGATTTTGGCGCCGCGTTTTTTGGCATGCTCGTACTCTTCCAGCACCACCATACCCGCGCCGTCGCCCAGCACGAAGCCGTCACGATCTTTATCCCACGGACGGCTCGCCGCCTGCGGGTTGTCATTGCGCGTGGAGAGCGCACGCGCCGCGCCGAAGCCGCCCACGCCAAGCGGGGTACTGGCTTTTTCCGCGCCGCCTGCCACCATCGCATCGGCATCGCCATAGGCGATGATGCGCGCGGCCTGGCCGATGTTGTGCACGCCTGAAGTACACGCGGTCGCGATAGAGATACTTGGCCCACGCAGACCAAACATGATGGTCAGATGGCCGGCCACCATGTTAACAATTGTGGAAGGAACGAAGAATGGGCTGATCTTGCGCGGTCCGCCGTTAACCAGCGAACTGTGGTTTTCTTCGATCAAGCCGAGACCGCCGATACCGGAGCCGATAGCGGCGCCAATACGGGTTGCATTCTCTTCCGTCACTTCAAGGCCAGAATCCTGCATGGCCTGAACGCCAGCGACAATTCCATATTGAATGAAGGCATCCATCTTGCGCTGTTCTTTGCGCGAGATAATGTCATCACAGTTAAAATCCTTTACTAAGCCAGCAAATTTCGTTGCATAGGCGCTAGTATCGAAATGGTCGATCAGGCTGATGCCACTCTGACCGGCAAGGAGAGCTTTCCAGGTAGACTCTACGGTATTGCCGACAGGAGACAACATGCCCAGTCCGGTCACAACTACACGACGCTTAGACACGTTTGTCCTCCAGGGAGGGAAAATAGATTCTTGTGGGACAAAAAAAGATAAAACTCAGGCGGTCGAATGACCGCCTGGAGATGTTCACTTACGCCTGGTGGCCGTTGATGTAATCAATGGCAGCCTGAACGGTGGTGATTTTCTCAGCTTCTTCGTCCGGAATCTCAGTATCAAACTCTTCTTCCAGAGCCATTACCAGCTCAACGGTGTCAAGAGAATCAGCGCCCAGGTCTTCAACGAAGGAAGCATTGTTGGTAACTTCTTCCTGCTTAACGCCCAGCTGCTCGCCGATAATTTTCTTAACGCGTTCTTCGATAGTGCTCATACTCTTAAATTTCCTATCAAAACTCGCTTTCGCGATGGTTTTCGTAGTGTATAAAATGTTGAAAAATTTGCAACTAAATCCCGGCAGGTCTTACCACGATTTTGCGCTATTTTGAGGCCGTTTGCCCTAAGAACGCAAATCTTTTCGCACAAAACCGCACAGAGAACCGTGCGAAGTGCGCGGTTCCTGAACGTTTTGCACAAATCTCGGTCAGACCATGTACATTCCGCCGTTGACGTGCAGCGTTTCACCAGTGATGTAACTTGCTTCGTCAGAGGCTAAAAATGCAACCGCGCTGGCGATTTCATTTGGGGTGCCAAGGCGCCCCGCAGGAACTGCCGCCAGCGTACCCGCACGCTGCTCATCGGTCAGCGCACGCGTCATGTCCGTTTCAATAAAGCCCGGAGCAACAACGTTTACAGTAATACCGCGGGACGCAACTTCACGCGCCAGTGATTTACTGAAGCCGATCAGACCCGCTTTCGCCGCGGCGTAGTTGGCCTGACCCGCATTTCCCATGGTACCAACCACAGAACCGATAGTGATAATACGTCCATGACGCTTTTTCATCATAGCGCGCATTACCGCTTTTGACAGACGGAAAACCGATGACAGGTTGGTTTCGATAATATCGTTCCACTCGTCATCTTTCATGCGCATTAACAGATTGTCGCGAGTGATCCCGGCATTATTCACCAGGATATCCACTTCGCCAAACTCTGCGCGCACATTTTCCAGAACAGATTCAATAGATGCCGGGTCGGTCACATTCAACATCAGACCTTTACCATTGGCGCCTAAATAGTCGCTGATCGCCTGCGCGCCGCTTTCGCTGGTCGCAGTACCGATAACTTTCGCGCCACGGGCGACGAGCGTTTCAGCGATAGCACGGCCAATACCGCGGCTTGCACCGGTAACCAGCGCGATTTTTCCTTCAAAACTCATGGTTTTCCTCTTTTATTGCTCAAGCGCCGCAGACATCGCCGCCGGCTCGTTAAGCGCGGAAGCGGTCAGGGTGTCAACAATACGTTTGGTCAGGCCGGTGAGGACTTTACCCGGGCCAACCTCATACAGGTGCGATACGCCCTCGGTAGCCATAAACTCAACGGTTTTGGTCCACTGCACCGGGCTGTACAGCTGGCGCACCAGCGCGTCGCGAATGGCGTCCGGCGCGGTTTCGCACTTCACGTCGACGTTATTCACCACCGGAATCGTCGGCGCGTTGAAGGTGATTTTCTGCAGCTCTACCGCCAGTTTTTCTGCGGCTGGCTTCATCAGCGCGCAGTGGGACGGCACGCTCACCGGCAGCGGCAGCGCGCGTTTGGCGCCGGCGGCTTTACAGGCGGCGCCAGCGCGTTCAACGGCCTCTTTGTGCCCGGCGATAACCACCTGGCCCGGGGAATTGTAGTTCACCGGAGAGACCACCTGCCCTTCGGCAGACTCTTCACAGGCTTTGGCGATAGCGGCGTCGTCCAGACCGATAATCGCGGACATGGCGCCGGTACCTTCCGGTACGGCTTCCTGCATGAATTTACCACGCAGCTCAACCAGGCGAACGGCATCAGCGAAACCGATAACGCCCGCGCATACCAGCGCGGAGTATTCGCCGAGGCTGTGACCCGCCAGCAGCGCTGGCGCTTTGCCGCCCTGCTGTTGCCAGACGCGGTACAGCGCCACGGAGGCGGCGAGCAGCGCCGGTTGAGTCTGCCAGGTCTTATTCAGTTCTTCTGCCGGGCCCTGTTGCGTCAGCGCCCACAGATCGTAACCCAACGCTGCGGAAGCTTCACCGAAGGTCTCTTCAATGACCGGCCAGGCGGCAGCCATTTCGGCCAGCATGCCTACGGCCTGAGAGCCCTGCCCCGGGAACACAAATGCGAATTGCGTCATGTTTAAATCCTTATACTAAAAACGAACCAGCGCGGAACCCCAGGTGAAACCGCCACCAAAGGCTTCCAGCAAAATCAGCTGACCGCGCTGAATACGGCCATCGCGGACGGCCTCATCCAGCGCGCAAGGGACTGACGCCGCGGAGGTGTTGCCATGGCGGTCGAGGGTTACAACGACGTTATCCATCGACATACCCAGTTTCTTCGCCGTCGCGCTGATAATACGCAGGTTAGCCTGATGCGGCACCAGCCAGTCCAGCGCTGAACGTTCAAGATTATTCGCTGCCAGCGTTTCATCAACGATGTGCGCCAGCTCGGTGACCGCTACTTTGAAGACTTCGTTGCCGGCCATCGTCAGATAGATCGGGTTTTCCGGATCGACGCGATCGGCGTTCGGCAGGGTCAGCAGTTCGCCATAGCTGCCGTCGGCATGCAGATGCGTCGAGATAATGCCCGGCTCTTCGGAGGCGCCCAGCACAACCGCGCCGGCGCCGTCGCCGAAAATAATAATCGTTCCGCGATCCGCCGGATCGCAGGTGCGCGCCAGCACATCGGCGCCAACAACCAGCGCATAATCTACCGCGCCGTTCTTCACATACTGATCGGCGACGCTTAGCGCATAGGTGAAACCGGCGCAGGCGGCGGCGACATCAAACGCCGGGCAACCCTTAACGCCCAGCATTGACTGGATCTGGCATGCAGAACTCGGAAACGCGTGCGTGCCGGAGGTGGTCGCAACGATAATCAGACCAATTTGCTCCGCGGACACGCCCGCCATCGCCAGCGCCTGCTTTGCGGCTTCAAAGCCCATCGTAGCAACTGTTTCATGCGCTGCGGCAATACGACGCTCACGGATACCTGTGCGGGTGACAATCCACTCGTCAGAGGTTTCTACCATTTTTTCCAGGTCGGCGTTTGTACGCACTTGCTCGGGCAGATAGCTGCCGGTACCAATAATCTTCGTATACATGTACGCTCAGTCACTCTTGGGTGATATACCCGCCTCGTTCAACCGCCGCGGCGTCAATCGTGGCCATTCGTCCCGCTTTGCTGTCGGGCGTTCACGTCACTGTCGCTTTCCGGCAGCTCGAAACCAGCTGGGTATAAAGATTCCAGGCGCGCGGCGATCCGCTGAGGGATCTGCCGCTGCACCGCCTGCACTGCCTGCTCTATCGCGACGCTAAAGGCGCGTTGATTGGCAGCACCATGACTCTTGATCACGGAACCGCGCAATCCTAACAGACAGGCGCCATTATACTGGTCGGGGTTGAGGTGACTGAATCGCCTCGCCAGGCTTTTTTGTAACCAACGTTTTAGTAACAGCAGCCACCACGACCGTTTTTTGCCCTCTCCCTGAGATTTCAGCAGTGAAAGGAACATTCTGACAACACCTTCCATGGTTTTTAATGTGACGTTGCCCGTGAATCCATCACAAACCAGCACATCGGTTTTTCCGGTCAACAGTTCATTGGCTTCAAGATAGCCGATGTAGTTGAGGGAAGGCAGCGTTTTGAGCACTGCGGCAGCATCGCGGATGCTGCCGAGGCCTTTCATCTCTTCTTCGCCGATGTTCAACAAAGCGACGCGGGGGTTGGCAATGCCGACCACTTCTTCCGCCAGCACCGCGCCCATTACCGCGAACTGCACCAGCATCGTGCTGTCGCAATCGACGTTGGCGCCGAGATCCAGCACCACGGTTTTGCCCTTCTGCTGGTGCGGTAAAACCGTCACCAGCGCCGGCCGCTCAATACCTTCGATCGGTTTGAGCAGCAGTTTCGCCAGCCCCATCAGCGCGCCGGTGTTGCCAGCGCTGACGCAGGCTTGCGCCCGCCCTTCTTTCACAAGCTCCAGCGCCACGCGCATTGAGCTTCCGCGACTGCTGCGGATAGCCTGCGCGGGTCGCGCATCACTGGCAATAACTGACTGCGCAGGAATAATCTGCAGACGCGAACGTTGTTCGAAGTCAGCTTTGGCGAGTAATGGCGTGATGGCGTCGGGATCGCCGACTAAAAGAAGTGTGAGTTGCGAATTAGAGTTCAGTGCCTGCAGTGCTGCAGGCACCGTCACGGATGGGCCGAAATCGCCCCCCATGACATCTAACGCCAGGGTTAGACGTGTCAAGGTATCGTCGCTGCCCGGTTCGGTGATTCCCCAGTTGCCCGGGGAGTCCTCACTAAGCTTCATCACGCTGGCACCCGCGAATATTCACGCTGCAGACGCAACAATCCGGGCATAAATGCCCCCAGCGACCGGGTTAACCGAGTTTCCAGGGACGCACACGCCCGCCATGGCCTGCAACGGGAAATCCTGCGAGTATCGCGTGATTACTTAGCGATAACCTTGCGACCGCGGTAGAAACCGTCGGCAGTGATGTGGTGACGCAGGTGTTTCTCACCAGAAGTTTTGTCTACAGACAGGCTGGTGACTGCGGTCAGCGCGTCATGGGAACGACGCATGCCACGTTTGGAACGGGTTGGTTTATTCTGTTGTACGGCCATGGACCTTACTCCTCAATTACTTACGCTTTAAGCTGGCTAATACGGCAAATGGGTTTGGTTTTTGTGCCTCTTCAGGCAGTTCGCCAAAGACCATGTCCGCGTCGGACACTTCACAGTGTTCAGAATCATGCACCGGAACTACGGGCAGGGAGAGGATAATTTCATCCTCGACCATTGCCTGCAGGTCGATTTCACCGAATTCGTTAACCTCAATCGGCTCATACGCTTCCGGTAGTGCTTCGGCCTGTTCGTCATTTCTGACGGGGCTAAAACAATACGTGGTGTGGACGTGATGGGAGAACGGTTTCCCGCAACGCTGGCATTCGAGAGTTACCGTTACCTTTGCATCGCCAGTAATAACGGCGAGACGCTGGTTATCGATAGCGAACGACATGCTGCATTCCACATCGCTGTCCACGCTGACTACAGAATCGGTTACACGTTCAACCTGATCGCGGGCATAGATGCCTTCGTAATCAAGGCGTTTTTGAGCCGTGCGTACCGGATCAAGAGTCAGGGGTAATTTTACCTTTTGCATAGGGCGCGCATATTAACTTTGTAATGTCATAGAGTCAAAGAAAAAGGCAGCCTCAGGTTGCCTTTTGCCATTTATTCGCACACATTGCGGCGCATAGTTTAAGATGATGCTCTGCGAAGCGCTATATGTGGATGAAAAAATATGTCTGATCTTATCCTCGCGTCAACCTCTCCCTGGCGGCGCATGCTGCTGGAAAAACTGGGTTTACCGTTTGAATGTGCCGCGCCTGACGTCGACGAAACGCCCCGGCCTGATGAATCCGCACGTCAGCTTGTCACCCGACTGGCGCAGGCCAAAGCGCAAAGTCTGGCCACACGCTTCCCTAATCACCTTATTATAGGCTCCGATCAGGTTTGCGTACTGGACGGTGAAATCACCGGCAAACCGCACACCGAGGAAAATGCCCGCAGGCAGTTAAGAAAGGCCAGCGGATCAATCATTACCTTTTATACCGGACTGGCGCTGTACAACTCTGCCAGCGGCCATCTACAAACCGAATGCGAACCCTTTGACGTTCACTTTCGCCATCTCAGTGATAAAGAGATAGAAGGCTATGTGCGCAAAGAGAACCCGCTGCAGTGCGCCGGGAGTTTCAAGAGCGAAGGATTGGGCATTACGCTGTTCGAACGGCTGGAAGGCCGCGACCCGAACACCCTGGTCGGTTTACCCTTAATCGCGCTCTGTCAGATGTTGCGCCGTGAAAACTACAACCCGCTGTTAGGCTGAGGCAAAAAAAACGGCGGAACTGATTCCGCCGTTGCGCTTATTTGCTCTTCCGTAGCACCTGTAAACAGTGCTTCAGCTGGTTGTCCAGCGGCGCCTCAACGCGCATCATCTCCCCGCTCCCCGGGTGGGTAAACTTCAGCGCCGCCGCGTGCAGGAACAGGCGGTTTAAGCCGGTAGCGGACAGCTGCTTGTCGAACTCGCGGTCGCCATAGCGGTCGTCAAAAGCGATAGGATGGCCGGCATACTGGGTATGAACGCGGATCTGATGCGTGCGGCCGGTGACCGGGCTGCAGCGCACCAGCGTGGCGAATTCGTAACGCTCTTCCACTTTAAAGCGCGTCTCCGACGGCTTGCCTTCCTGACTCACGCGAACGATGCGCTCCCCGCTCTGCAGAATATTCTTCAACAGCGGGGCCTGGACCACTTTGGTATGCGACTGCCACTGGCCGAGCACCAGCGCCAGATAATCTTTCTGCATGCCTTTATCGCGCAGTTGCTCGTGCAGCGAACGCAGCGCTGAGCGCTTTTTCGCCACCAGCAGCACGCCGGAGGTATCCCGGTCGAGACGATGCACCAGCTCAAGGAAGCGCGCCTCCGGGCGCAGGGCGCGCAGCCCTTCAATCACGCCGAAGCTCAGGCCGCTGCCGCCGTGTACCGCGGTACCAGAAGGCTTATTGAGCACCAGAATATGATCGTCTTCATAGAGGATCACCTCAGAGAGCGCGGCCACTTTCTGCAGGTGCGGCGATACCGCCTCTTCTTCACGCTCCGCCACGCGTACCGGCGGGATACGGACTTCATCGCCCGCTTCCAGCTTATACTCCGGCTTCACGCGCTTTTTGTTTACCCGCACCTCGCCTTTACGCAGGATGCGATAAATCATGCTCTTCGGTACGCCTTTCAATTGCGTACGCAAAAAGTTGTCGATACGTTGCCCCGCTTCATCAGCAGCAATGGCAACCATTTTTACGGTTGGGGTCTCAGTTTTCATGGTGCGCGATTCTAAATAGCCGGACGCATTAGCGCCACTCATTTTTATATGCTTATATTTATCATTATCCTGTTTTCACGGTTTACCTGACCGCCATTTTGTTTGTTATTAGAACAATCTGTATGGGCAGGTGATAAAACTGTGAGTAACCGGGTGATAAAAGGTGAAAGTCAACTTGCTATAACAAGGTTAGCAATGGAATAATGAGACCGTTTTCCGTATTGCAACTTGTTAGAACAAGACATTAGCGGAATGACCAATTTTGTCTGACCGATCGCCCACGCAGCAATGGCGTAAGACGTTGTGATCTTTCAGACAGTTAGCGGGCTGCGGGTTGCAGTCCTTACCGGTACAGGCTCTATGGATTTCAAGTCGCAGGAAGGCGTCAACTCCGGGACTCCCGGGAGCTCATCTGGATCGCCAGATCGAGGTGAGCAGGTTAAGCCACCATGCCTGCAACGCGAAAGACGACGAGTATAAATGGAATATTCTCTGGTGATACATCCCAGGCTGTTCCCCTGAATAATTGCGCTGTGTTTCCGTTTGAAACACAGGCGACCGACACTCTGCGCCTCTTAAGCGCGCGACAACCGTGAGGTTGGCGACGTGAACCAGACACGAGGCCATCGGTTTTCCCCCGGAAAGGCATTACTCTGCCCGCAGCTTAGTCGTCAATGTAAGAATAATGAGTAAGTTACGATGAAAAGAATGTTAATCAACGCAACTCAGCAGGAAGAGTTGCGCGTCGCCCTTGTTGATGGGCAGCGCCTGTACGACCTGGATATCGAAAGCCCCGGGCACGAACAGAAAAAAGCGAACATCTACAAAGGCAAAATCACCCGCATTGAACCCAGCCTTGAAGCCGCGTTTGTTGATTACGGCGCCGAGCGTCATGGTTTCCTCCCCCTCAAAGAAATCGCCCGCGAATACTTCCCCGCCAACTACAATGCGCATGGTCGTCCTAATATCAAAGACGTACTGCGGGAAGGTCAGGAAGTTATCGTGCAGATTGATAAAGAAGAACGCGGCAACAAAGGCGCTGCGCTCACCACCTTTATCAGCCTGGCGGGCAGCTATCTGGTACTGATGCCGAACAACCCGCGCGCCGGGGGAATTTCCCGCCGTATCGAGGGCGACGACCGTACCGAACTGAAAGAAGCGCTGGCGAGCCTGGAGCTTCCGGACGGCATGGGCCTGATCGTTCGCACCGCTGGCGTCGGCAAATCCGCCGAAGCCCTGCAGTGGGACCTGAGCTTCCGCCTGAAGCACTGGGAAGCGATTCAAAAAGCCGCGGAAAGCCGTCCGGCGCCGTTCCTGATCCACCAGGAAAGCAACGTCATTGTCCGCGCCTTCCGTGACTACCTGCGCCAGGACATCGGCGAAATCCTGATCGATAACCCGAAAGTGCTTGAGCTGGCGCGCCAGCATATCGCCGCGCTGGGTCGTCCGGATTTCAGCAGCAAAATCAAACTGTACACCGGTGAAATCCCGCTGTTCAGCCATTATCAGATCGAATCGCAAATTGAGTCCGCCTTCCAGCGCGAAGTGCGCCTGCCTTCCGGCGGGTCTATCGTTATCGATAGCACCGAAGCGCTGACCGCGATCGATATCAACTCCGCCCGCGCCACCCGCGGCGGCGATATCGAAGAGACAGCCTTCAATACCAACCTCGAAGCGGCTGACGAAATTGCCCGCCAGCTGCGTCTGCGCGACCTCGGCGGCCTGATCGTTATCGACTTCATCGATATGACCCCGGTTCGCCACCAGCGCGCCGTGGAGAATCGTCTGCGCGAAGCCGTCCGTCAGGACCGGGCGCGCATTCAGATCAGCCATATTTCGCGCTTCGGCCTGCTGGAGATGTCCCGTCAGCGCCTGAGTCCGTCGCTGGGCGAGTCCAGCCACCACGTCTGCCCGCGCTGCTCCGGCACCGGCACCGTGCGTGATAACGAATCGCTGTCGCTCTCTATTCTGCGTCTGATCGAAGAAGAAGCGCTGAAAGAGAATACCAAAGAAGTCCACGCCATTGTTCCGGTACCGATCGCCTCCTATCTGCTGAACGAAAAACGTGCCGCAGTGAGCGCTATCGAATCCCGTCAGGGCGATGTGCGCGTTATTATCGTGCCAAACGACGAAATGCAAACGCCGCACTACTCCGTCCTGCGCGTGCGCAAAGGTGAAGAAACCTCAACGCTGAGCTATCTGCTGCCGAAGCTGCATGAAGAAGAGATGGCGCTGCCAGGCGACGATGAGCCGGCGGAGCGGAAACGTCCGGAACAGCCGGCCCTGGCCGCTTTTGTCATGCCAGATGCGCCGCCAGCCCCGATGCTCGAAGAGCCTGCCGCCGCGCCTGTCGCCGCAGCGGCACCGGTCGCGGCCGCCGCACCGGCGCAGCCTGGCCTGCTCTCACGCTTCTTCAGCGCGCTGAAGAATATCTTCTCTGGCGCCGAAGAGGCCAAACCGGCTGAAGTTCAGGTCGAGAAGAAAGCGGAAGAAAAACCGGAGCGTCAGCAGGAGCGTCGTAAACCGCGCGCCAACAACCGCCGCGACCGCAACGACCGCAACGACCGCCGTGATAACCGCGACAATCGTGACAACCGCGATAACCGTGACAATCGCGACACCCGTGCGGACAATGCCGAGGGCCGTGAACCGCGCGAATCGCGTGAAGAGAACCGTCGCAACCGTCGCGAGAAGCCGTCGCAGAACGTGGAAGCCCGTGATGTTCGCCAAACCTCAGGCGACGACGCGGAGAAAGCGAAATCCCGTGACGAGCAGCAGCCGCGCCGCGAACGCACCCGCCGCCGCAATGACGACAAACGTCAGGCGCAGCAGGAAGCCAAAGCGCAGACTCGCGAAGAGCCGGTTGTGCAGGAGACGGAGCAGGAAGAGCGTGTACAAACTCTGCCGCGTCGTAAACCGCGCCAGCTGGCACAGAAAGTGCGCGTTGAGTCCGCTGTCGTCGAGCCAGTTGCCGAGATCGTGCCAGAAGCCGTAGTGGCTGAAGTTATCGCTCCGCACAGCGAGCCGGTGAAAGCCGAGCTGCCGGCAGGGGTGGAGAGCGTTGCGGACCAGGACGAAAATGGCGAATCCCGTGAAGCGAACGGTATGCCGCGTCGCTCACGTCGCTCCCCGCGTCACCTGCGCGTCAGCGGTCAGCGTCGTCGTCGCTATCGTGACGAACGCTATCCGACCCAGTCGCCTATGCCGCTGACCGTAGCCTGCGCATCGCCGGAGATGGCTTCCGGTAAAGTCTGGATCCGCTACCCGGTGGTTCGTCCGCAGGATCAGCAGCCGGAAGAGGTTCAGGTTCAGGACGCCAGCGTCGCGAAAACTGTCGAGGCTGTAGCGGCCCCGGTTGCCGTCGTTGAAACCGTTACCGCTGCGCCGGTCACCGTCGAGCCGGCTACCATGGAACCAGTAACCGCTGAGCCGGTAGTCGTCGAGCCGGTAGCGGCCGCCGAGCCGCTGGTCGTTGATGCTGCGGAAGTTGTCGCGCCAGCAGCCGTCGAGCCAGCGCCTCAGGAGCCGGTCACCGAAGCACCGGCTGTCGAAGCGCCTCAGGCTATCGCGCCAGTGACGCTCGACCCCGAGCCGGTGGTGGTAGAACCTGAAGCGGTGGAAACGACGCCTGTCGTTGCAGCGCCAGTGGAAACTATCGCCCCGGTCGCAGAAACCGTGGAGCAAGCGCCAGTGACCGAAGCGGCCCCTGCCGAACCGGTCAAAGCCGAGCCCCCGGTGAGCAAGCCGGTCGTAGTGGCGGGTCATCGCCATGCCACCGCGCCAATGACCCGTGCGCCAGCTCCGGACTATGTCCCGGAAGCACCGCGTCACAGCACCTGGGTGCGCCCGCCGTTCGCCTTTGAAGGTAAAGGCGCCGCCGGTGGTCATAGCGCGACCCATAAAGCCACCGCTGAACCGACTCGCCCACAGCCCGTCGAGTAAGCGTGCTTAATAAAAAAACCGGCCTTTGGCCGGTTTTTTTATGCGCTTTGCGGACGCTGCATCCCGGCGAGATCCGGCATGATCTCCCGCATCAGGTCGAGGAACTTACGCAGGCGTGTCGGGTAATAGCGCGCCCAGGGATAAACCAGATGAACCGGCAGCGAGGCGGGTCGCCACTGCGGGAACAGCTCAATCAGCCGTCCGGCGGCAATATCCTCCACGACCGTCCAGCTGGACACCATCGCCACCCCCAGCCCCGCCAGCGCGGTGTTGCGCGCGACGTAAAGACTGTCAGTGCTCAGACAGGGAGTAATCGCTGTAGAGACAATCTGCCCGCTTGCCTGATGCCTGAGCCGTACCTCATGCTGATAAAAGGTATTAATGGCGATCCATGGCAGGCCCGATAACGCCTCCAGCGAGGTTAACGGCGGATACTTCGCCAGCAGCTCAGGAGAAGCCACTACGCAGCGCGGCACTTCCGCCAGCAGTACGGATACCGTTGCTGGATCCACCTCCGCCCCCACGCGAATAGCGCAGTCGATATTATCGCTGAGGAAGTCGACGGTATTATCGTTTAGCATCCACTCCACCGACAGCTGCGGATGGCGCTGTAGAAATGCCACCAGCGGCGCCAGCAGCTGCTGCTGGCCAAACGCGTGGGGCGCCCGCACTCGCAGAACGCCCACCGGCCGATCGTCGGCAATACGCAGGTCATCCTCCAGCGCCAGCCAGGCGTCCACCACCTGACGGGCGTGACGATAACAGCGTTCGCCATCGTCAGTGAGCTTCATCGCATGGGTGGTGCGCAGGATCAGCTTAACCCCCAGCAGCCCTTCAAGGGACTGCAGGCGGCGGCTGACCGGTCGCCTGGGTAGTGTCCATCTGCCCTGCGGCGGCGGAGAGCGATCCGGCCTCTACGATGCGGATATAGGTGCGCATCAGCTCAATGCGGTCTATACGCTCTTGTCTTTTCATTTTCCTTTTGCCTATACGTGCTACGTATAACCGTTTTACCACCAGCCCGGCTACCGCGCCAGTCGCGTTCAGGGAAAAATAGCCCCATCGCATCTATGAGGCATTGAACATGACACCGACTTCCCTTTCCACCCGCGACGCAGGCTGGATTATCTTCATTCTCGCACTCGGCGCCGGCTTTAGCGTCGCCTCTATTTACTACGCGCAGCCGCTGCTGCCGTTGATGGGCGCCAATCTCCACCTGACTGTAGAAGGTATGGGTCTGGTCCCTACCCTGACGCAGGCGGGTTATGCGCTCGGCATTCTGTTCCTGCTCCCGCTCGGCGACCGCCACGATCGCCGCCGGCTGATCCTGGTGAAAAGCGCGCTGCTGGCGCTCCTGCTGCTCCTGTGCAGCCTCACCGGCCAGCTCAGCTCACTGCTGGTGGTCAGTCTGCTGATCGGTATGGCGGCGACCATGGCGCAGGATATCGTCCCGGCGGCGGCGATCCTCGCCCCGGCGGGCAAGCAGGGAAAAATGGTGGGCACGGTGATGACCGGGCTGCTGCTGGGGATCCTGCTCTCCCGGACGGTCAGCGGCGTGGTGGGCGCCGTATTCGGCTGGCGGGTGATGTATCAGGCGGCGGCGGTCAGCGTCGCGCTGATTGGCCTGGTAATGTGGCGCGTCCTGCCGCGCTTCGCTGTGCACTCGACGCTGAGCTATCCGCAGCTGATGGCCTCGATGGCGCATCTGTGGCAGCGTTACCCGGCATTACGCCGCGCCGCGCTAGCTCAGGGCGCGCTCTCCATCGCCTTTAGCGCCTTCTGGTCGACGCTGGCGGTGATGCTCTCCGAACACTATCACATGGGCAGCGCAGTAGCGGGCGGTTTCGGTATCGCCGGGGCCGCCGGGGCGCTGGCCGCGCCGCTTGCCGGCGGTCTGGCCGATAAATTTGGCGCCGGTAAGGTGACACAGATGGGTGCGGCGCTGGTCACCCTCTCCTTTGCCCTGATGTTTATGCTGCCGCTGCTGCCAGTGCACGCTCAGTTGGCGCTGATTGCCCTGTCGGCGATTGGCTTTGACCTTGGCCTGCAGTCAAGCCTGGTGGCGCATCAGAACCTGGTATATGGCCTTGAGCCACAGGCCCGCGGCCGCCTCAACGCCCTGCTGTTCACCGTGGTGTTTATCGGGATGTCGCTGGGGTCGGTGCTGGGCAGTAAGCTGTACGTGCTGGCCGGCTGGAACGGAGTGGTCACGCTGGCAGTGATCACTGGCGCGCTAGCCCTGGCGATCCGTCTGCTGGAGAATGCCCGCATCCTCGCTGCCGAACGCAGCGCATCATAAAAAAAACCCCGCTTCGCCTGAGGCGAAGCGGGGTTTTTCTACCCTCACAACCGCTTACGCCGTGCGACGGACAAACTCTTTCACGCGGAAGCCCAGCACCAGCAGCGTGGCGAAATAGGCTACCACCCCGGCGATAACCACCGCCAGCAAACGCATCAGACGGAACGGCATCGTCCCCAGCGACCACTCAGGCATGAGATGCATGACGCCCAGCAGCGCCGCGGCCATAACCAGCACTGCAATAATCAGACGCAGCAGGAAGGCCAACCAGCCTGGCTGCGGGGTGAAAATTTTCTGTTTACGCAGCTGCCAGTAGAGCAGCGCGGCGTTCAGGCAGGCCGCCAGGCCGATGGACAGCGACAGACCCGCATGCTTCAGCGGGCCGATAAACGCCAGGTTCATTACCTGGGTCATAATCAGGGTGATAATAGCAATCTTGACCGGGGTCTTGATGTCCTGACGGGAATAGAAGCCCGGCGCCAGCACTTTCACCACGATAAGGCCCATCAGCCCCACGGAATAAGCCACCAGCGCGCGCTGGGTC
Organism: Klebsiella sp. 4_1_44FAA; assembly: GCF_000238715.1. NCBI lineage: Bacteria > Pseudomonadati > Pseudomonadota > Gammaproteobacteria > Enterobacterales > Enterobacteriaceae > Klebsiella > Klebsiella sp. 4_1_44FAA. The sequence goes on along the minus strand of NZ_JH414799.1, from coordinate 996,332 downwards.
ATCGCCGCGTCAAAGGCGCTGAATTTGCCGTACTGGAACAGAGCCACGGTTAGCGGTTTGGCGAGGATCCCCAGCGCCACCGCGCTCGGCAGCGCCAGCAGAAAACAGAGACGCAGTCCCCAGTCCATCAGCCGGCAATACTCGTCATGGTTACCGCTGGCGAAGCTTTTTGACAGCGATGGCAGCAGGATAGTGCCGAGCGCCACGCCCAGCACGCCGGAGGGAAACTCCATCAGGCGGTCGGCATAATACATCCACGACACCGAGCCCGACACGAGGAATGAGGCGAAAATGGTATTGATGATAAGGGAGATCTGGCTTACCGACACGCCAAGGATCGCCGGCCCCATCTGCTTCACCACCCGCATCGCGCCGGCATCTTTCAGATTAATTCGCGGCAGGACCAGCATGCCAATCTTCTTCAGATGCGGCAGCTGGTAAGCCAGCTGCAGCACGCCGCCGACCGTCACCGCCCAGGCCAGCGCCAGCACCGGCGGATGGAAATATGGCGCGGCAAACAGCGCAAAGCCAATCATACTGACGTTGAGGAACGTCGGCGCAAAGGCCGGCACCGAGAAGCGGTTCCAGGTATTGAGGATCGCCCCCACCAGCGAAGCCAGGGAGATCAGCAAAATATAGGGAAAGGTAATACGCAGCAGCTGGGTGGTTAGCGCAAACTTATCGGCGGTATCGGCAAAGCCGGGCGCAGTAATGGTGATTACCCACGGCGCCGCCAGCATCCCGATAACGGTAACGATAGCCAGGGCCAGGGTCAGCAGCCCGGAGACGTATGAGACAAACACGCGGGTGGCATCTTCGCCCTGCTTGCTTTTATATTCGGCAAGGATCGGCACAAACGCCTGTGAGAAGGCGCCTTCGGCAAAAATACGCCGCAGCAGGTTAGGCAGTTTGAAGGCGACAAAAAAGGCATCAGTCGCCATCCCGGCGCCAAAAATACGCGCCACAATCGCATCGCGGGCAAAGCCCAGCACGCGCGAAAACATGGTCATCGAACTGACTGCCGCCAGTGATTTTAAAAGGTTCATTACGCTGTTATTCCAAACCCTGGAGTAAAACGCCCGCAAATGCGGGCGCTGGAAAGTGGCGATAGTCTACCGGGTTCAACATGAATTACTACTGTCAGTTGTTACAATGGATTATTCGCTAATGGCGTCGCGCCACAGTTTCTCAACGATCCGCTGAGCCAGCAGCGCCTGTTCGCCTGCAGTTTCAGGAACTGTCTGATTTTGCACGCATTCGATAAAATGGCGCGCGCAGCCGACAAAGCCGCGCTGCTCAAGGGTGGTTTGCCAGCCGGCAACCGGGCGCTGGACCACGCCATGACCGCACTCCTCCTGCCATTCGCGCATCTCGCTGACGGCATATAGCCCGCCATCCGTGACCGCCTGCACCCACTCGCGCTGGCTGCCTGCGCGACGATGCATGCTGGTGGTGACCTGCAGCCGGGGCGAACTGAACTGATGTTCGGCATAGAGCATTTCGCCCTGCGGGGTGATCTTCAGCGCGCCGCCGCGCAGACGCGCCTGACCGTCGGCCAGCCATAGCGCGGTATCCACCACATGCAGATAGTCATCAAGCAGCGTAAAGCGCAGATCGTTACCGACGCTATCGCTACGATGCTTATCCATCCGCAGCGAGGCCGCCTCGCCCAGCCGCCCCTTCAGCTCCCGATAGAGCGGCGCGAAGCGGCGATTAAAACCGACCATCAACGTCAGTCGACGTCGCGCCGCCAGCTCGACCAGCGTCTCCGCCTCACTCAGCTTGTCCGCCAATGGTTTATCCACACAAACATGAACCCCGGCATTCAGTAAGTGATTCACTACTTCATAATGTGAAGCCGTCGAGGTATGGACAAAGACCGCATCGCACTGTGCCGCCAGGGCATCGAGGGAATCAGCGTATGGCATCCGCCAGGTTTCGCAGATCCGCAGCGCCTTCTCTTTACCCGGCGACCAGGCCGCCTGCAGCGTCCAGCTTTCCGCCGCCCCCAGCACCGGCAGCCACGCTTTCTGCGCAATGCTGCCTAAGCCGACCACCCCAATGCGCAATCTTGTCCCCACGTTTTAGTCTCCCAGATGGTGTAACAGCGAATCGAGGCGCGCTTTCAGCTCCGCCACCTCGCCCTCCAGCGCTTCAACCCTGGCGCGCAGATCGCCGTCATCGTCCAGCGGCGCGAGAGCTTCCACTGTGGTGATCAGCGTGTCCATATCGTCGCAAAACAGATGCATATAGCGGCTTTCCCGTTTTCCCGGCTCCCGGGGCAGCCGGGCGACGAAGGGGCCATCTTCGCGCGTCGTCAGCCCTTCCAGCACGCTTTCCACTTCCGCCATATCGCTGAACTCATACATCCGCTGCGCCCGGCTGCGTAGTTCGCCCGGCGTCTGAGCACCGCGCAGCAGCAGCGTCGTGACCACCGCGACCTCGCCGGCGCTAAGCTTCAGATCGCCAAATTCAGAGTTGCAAAAGCGCTGTTCATACTTGGTGACGCGATTACCGAATCCGCTGACCGTGCGCAGATAGTGCCGTTTCACCAGCGTATCCAGCAGGGCCTGGACCTCGCTTTCGCTCAGCGACATCACTGGCTCGCGGTTGGTTTTCTGATTGCAGGCGGTCACCACAGCATTTACCGACAGCGGATACTGCTCGGGGGTGGTGACCTGCTTTTCCAGCAGGCAGCCAATGACGCGCGCTTCATGCGCAGTTAACTGATATTTCATCCTCTCTCCTTAACGTCCCGCAGACCAGTCCGGCGTCGTTAGCGCCGTCAGTACATGGTCACGCCACTGCCCGTCAATCAGCAGATAATCTTTGGCGTAACCCTCTTTTTCAAACCCCAACCGCGCCAGCAGCGCGCCGCTGCGCTGATTATGCGGCATGTAGTTGGCCATAATGCGATGAATATGCTGCGTGCGCTGCATATAGCGAATCGCCGACGTCAGCGCTTCAAACATCAGCCCCTGCCCCTGCCACTTCTCGCCAATAGAATAGCCAAGATAACAGGCATGGAAAGATCCGCGCACCACGTTGGAGAAATTCGCCACACCGATGATCTCTTTTTCCTCAGGGTCGAGCAGCGCGAAATAAAAAGCTGACCCCTGCTTATGAAACTCAGCGATCATCGACAGACGCGCCTGCCATCCGGAGGGATAGCAGTGGCTGTCGTCACGAACCGGCTCCCAGGGTTTTAAGAACGCTTTATTTTCGGCGTAATAATCGGCCAGACGCCAGGCGTCACGATCGTGAACCAGGCGCACCACCAGCCGGTCCGTCGTCAAACGCACCTTCGGCACGTTACTGCGATAGCCAAACATTTCCTTTTTCAGTCCCCCTGACTTCACTCTTGCTTTCATCACTATACCTTTCCTGCACGATAGTGTGAAAACAGCAACATACCATTTTCTGCGCCATCTCCTCTTTTCGATGAATAGGCTCAATCGATCTTGCTTTTTGATAAAAAAATATTGTCGCAAGGGTGCTGGGAAAAGCAGCAGATTGCCCGCAGAATATCCTCGCTTATCTCTATTTTTCCCTGGAGGGGAAATGTCCCGCGTCTCGCAGGCAAGGAGCCTGGGTAAATATTTCCTGTTAGTCGATAACATGCTGGTCGTGCTGGGCTTTTTTGTCGTTTTTCCGCTGATTTCCATCCGCTTTGTCGATCAGATGGGCTGGGCAGCGCTGATGGTCGGCATTGCGCTCGGCCTGCGCCAGCTGGTACAGCAGGGATTAGGCATCTTTGGCGGCGCCATCGCCGACCGCTTCGGCGCGAAACCGATGATCGTCACCGGTATGCTGATGCGTGCCGGCGGTTTCGCGGCGATGGCCGTCGCCCATGAGCCGTGGGTGCTGTGGTTCTCGTGCATACTCTCCGGACTCGGCGGTACACTGTTCGATCCGCCGCGGGCGGCGCTGGTGGTTAAGCTGGTGCGTCCGCATCAGCGCGGCCGCTTTTTCTCCATCCTGATGATGCAGGATAGCGCCGGCGCGGTGATTGGCGCGCTGCTGGGCAGCTGGCTGCTGCAGTATGATTTTCGCCTGGTGTGCAGCGCCGGCGCCGCGCTGTTTATCGCCTGCGCCGCGTTTAACGCCTGGTATCTGCCGGCATGGAAGCTCTCGACGGTGAAAACGCCGATTCGCGAGGGGCTGGGCCGGGTGCTGCGGGACAAACGCTTCGTCACCTATGTCCTGACGCTGACCGGCTATTATATGCTGGCGGTGCAGGTGATGCTGATGCTGCCGATCATGGTGAATGACATCGCCGGCTCGCCGGCCGCCGTGAAATGGATGTACGCCATCGAAGCCACCATTTCGCTCACCCTGCTCTATCCTATTGCCCGTTGGAGCGAAAAACGCTTCCGCCTTGAGCACCGGCTGATGGCCGGTCTGCTGGTGATGACCCTGGCCATGCTCCCCATCGGGATGACCAGCAGTTTACAGCAGCTGTTTACCCTGATTTGCCTGTTTTACATCGGCTCTATCATTGCCGAACCCGCCCGCGAGACGCTGGGCGCTTCGCTGGCGGACGCCCGGGCGCGTGGCAGCTATATGGGTTTCAGCCGTCTGGGGCTCGCCTTCGGCGGCGCGCTGGGTTACGCGGGCGGCGGCTGGCTGTTTGATGCCGGGAAAGCCGTCGGCCAGCCCGAACTGCCGTGGCTGATGCTCGGCGCCATCGGGGTTATCACCTTCCTGGCGCTATGGTGGCAATTCAGTCCGAAACGCTCTGCCTCCGGTATGCTGGAGCCGCGCACCTGATGCGCGCGGCGGCGGTTTCTCCTGCTTTCAGCCTATTCTGCTGGCGCGATGGGTGCTGACAGGTCATGATGCTTTGTGTCAGGATGAAGGAAGGTATGAGCTTGAGGAACCCCATGAAAAAGATATTGATCGCCGCCGCGCTAATTGTCAGCGGCCTGCTGAGCGGCTGTAATCAGCTGACCCAATACACGGTAAGCGAGCAGGAGATTAACCAGGCCCTGCAGAAGCGAAACCATTTCGCCAAAGATATTGGTCTGAAAGGCGTTGCCGACGCCCATATCGAACTGCAGAACCTGACCAGCGCTATCGGGCGCGAGGAGCCGGGCAAAGTCACCCTGAGCGGGATCGCCAACGTCGATCTTAACTCCCTGTTCGGCACGCAGAAAGCGACGATCGATCTGAAGCTCAAAGCGCTGCCAACCTTTGACCGAGAGAAAGGCGCCATCTTCCTGCAGGAAATGGAAGTGGTCGATGCCAAAGTGGCGCCGGAGAAGCTGCAGTCGGTTATTCAGGCCCTGCTCCCCTACCTGAATCAGTCTCTGCGCAGCTACTTCAGCCAGCAGCCGGCTTATGTCCTGCGTGAGGACGCCAGCACCGGCGAAGCGCTGGCGAAGAAATACGCCAAAGGTATAGAGGTGAAGCCAGGCGAGATTGTTATCCCCTTTACCAATTAATCTCCAGGGCGCTACGGCGCCCTGAATTTTTTACGGAAATGAGTGCAAAGGAAAACGTTTACGCTTATCCTTAGTGCCCGGCAAAAAACAGCCCTGATGACTGAACCTATTAGCCGGAGCCTTCCATGACAGCACAATCCCAGGTATTGAAAATCCGCCGCCCAGACGACTGGCATATCCATCTGCGCGATGACGATATGCTGAAAACCGTCGTGCCTTATACCAGTGAGTTTTATGGCCGGGCGATCGTGATGCCGAATCTGGTGCCGCCTGTCACCACCGTCGCGGCGGCTATCGCTTACCGCCAGCGCATTATGGACGCCGTGCCGGCCGGGCATGATTTTACCCCGCTGATGACCTGCTATCTGACAGACTCCCTCGACCCAGCGGAGCTGGAACGCGGCTTTAACGAAGGGGTTTTCACCGCCGCCAAGCTCTACCCGGCCAATGCCACCACTAACTCCAGCCACGGCGTCACCAGCACCGACGCCATTATGCCAGTGCTGGAGCGGATGGAAAAACTGGGGATGCCGTTGCTCGTTCACGGCGAAGTCACTCACGCCGAGATTGATATTTTCGATCGTGAAGCGCGCTTTATTGAGACGGTGATGGAGCCCCTGCGCCAGCGCCTGCCCGGCCTGAAAGTGGTTTTTGAACATATCACCACCAAAGACGCCGCCGAGTACGTGCGTGACGGTAATGAACTGCTGGCTGCTACCATCACCCCGCAGCATCTGATGTTCAACCGCAACCATATGCTGGTGGGCGGCATTCGCCCTCACCTGTACTGTCTGCCGGTACTTAAACGCAATATTCATCAGCAGGCTCTGCGGGAGCTGGTCGCCAGCGGCTTCAGCCGCGCCTTCCTCGGCACCGACTCCGCGCCGCACGCCCGCCACCGTAAGGAAGCCAGCTGTGGCTGCGCCGGCTGCTTTAACGCCCCGACCGCCCTCGGCAGCTACGCCACGGTGTTTGAAGAAATGAACGCTCTGCAGCACTTTGAGGCTTTCTGCTCGCTGAACGGCCCGCGCTTCTACGGTCTGCCGGTCAATGAGAGCTACGTTGAACTGGTGCGTGAAGAGACGACCGTTGTGGACAGCATTGCCCTGCCTAATGACACCCTGGTGCCCTTCCTGGCGGGTGAAACCGTTCGCTGGACCGTGAAGAAATAAAAACGCAGCCCCCTGTTGTCAACGCTAACCGGATACTGTATAAATAACCAGCATCGAACGCAGGGGGCAATTATGCGCATTGAAGTGTCTATCGCCAAAACGACCGCCTTACCTAACGGCGCGCTGGAAGCGCTGAATAACGAACTCTCTCGCCGTATCGCCGAGCAATTCCCGGCCATCGATAGCCAGGTGAGCGTCCGCTACGCCACCGGTAATCAGCTCTCGGTGTTTGGCGCCCTGAAAAGAAGACAAAGACCGGATAAGCGAAATCCTGCAGGAAACATGGGAAAGCGCGGACGACTGGTTTGTCCACGATCTCTCCTGAAGCATGGCGGGATCCAGTTACTCTGGTTTGCTCCCTCATTGTGCTTTTTTTGCCGGGTCGCCCCGGCTTTTTTTATCCCCTCTTCTGTTCAGAATAGTCCTGATTATTCTGCTCAATATCGACTAAAGTGGCCATTTTACGCGCTTATCTTGAGTAAAAAAGCGGCAAAAGAAGAAAATCATGCTGCCTTTCATTTAATTTCTCGAGTTTATTCTTGATCCCTGATATAATTAACTTGCTTCAAAAAATATGCATTAAACCTCGAGAATTGTTGTCTTTTAACATATGAATAAGGGGTTATGATGGAAAAAAATAATGAAGTCATTCAGACCCATCCCCTCGTTGGATGGGACATCAGCACCGTTGATAGCTACGATGCGCTGATGTTGCGCCTGCACTACCAGAACCCCACTCAAGAAAACAGTAATGATGCTGAGATCGGCCAGACGCTATGGCTAACGACGGACGTCGCACGTCAGTTTATTTCAATCCTGGAAGCAGGCATTGCGAAGATTGAATCTGGCGAATACCAGGAAAACGAGTACCGCCGACATTAACGCGGCTTGCGAATGACTTAACATTAAACTTAACAGGCACCTGCGGGTGCCTGAATTATTTTCGGGCTTGTATAAGCACAGGGAGTTAATTACCCTGCTAACAAGGCAATTACCCGGAACTCACCATGCAATACGATCTTATCATTATTGGCAGCGGCTCCGTCGGCGCCGCCGCTGGCTATTATGCGCGCCGTGCCGGACTCAATGTTCTGATGACCGATGCCCATCAACCTCCCCACCAGGAAGGCAGCCATCACGGCAGCAGCCGTCTTATCCGTCACGCCTATGGCGAAGGTGAGAAATATGTTCCGCTGGTGCTGCGTGCCCAGCAGCTATGGGATGAACTGGCAGAGATCAGTGGCGAAGCCGTGTTTGAACGCACCGGCGTCATTAACCTCGGCCCCGCCAGCTCCGCTTTTCTCGCCAACGTCGCCGCCAGCGCCCGTGCGTTCCAGCTTGAGGTGGAAGAGCTGGATGCCCAGGCCGTGATGCAGCGCTGGCCGGAGATACGCCTCCCCGATGACTATCGGGCGATTTTCGAACCCGCTTCCGGCGTACTGCGCAGCGAACTGGCCGTAGAAACCTGGATCCGTCTGGCGCGGGAAGCAGGCTGCGCGCAGCTATTCAACTGTCCGGTCTCGGCTATTCATCACCATGCTGACGGGATCACCATCGATACCCTCGACGGTGAATATCATGGTAAAAAGCTGCTGGTCAGCGCCGGCACCTGGGTCACCCGCCTGCTTCCGGACCTCCCTATCCAGCCGGTACGCAAGGTGTTCGCCTGGTACCAGGCCGATGGCCGTTACAGCAGCAAGAATCACTTCCCGGCCTTCACCGGCGAGTTGCCCAATGGCGATCAATATTACGGTTTCCCGGCGGAAGATAATGAACTGAAAATTGGCAAGCATAACGGCGGCCAGCCGATCTCCACCCCGCAGGAACGGGTAGTGTTTGGCGCTGTCGCCAGCGATGGTTCCGAATCCTTCCCGTTTTTGCGTAACGTCCTGCCTGGCATCGGCGGCTGCCTGCACGGCGCCTCCTGTACCTACGACAATACCGTCGATGAGGACTTTATTATCGATACGTTGCCAGGCAGGCCAGACACGCTGCTGATCACCGGGCTGAGCGGCCACGGCTTTAAGTTTGCGCCGGTGCTGGGCGAAATTGCCAGTCAGTTTGCTCAGGGCGAAGCATCGAGCTTCAATCTGGCCCCCTTTTCTCTGGCGCGCTTTAACGCGTAATGGAATGCGGCACTTTTGCCGTTGGGTAAAGAAACGGCCTCTGCTGAGGCCGTTAGTGATTGAGAGCGGTTATGCGTCGCCTGTTTAATATGCTGGTCAACAACGTGCGCGAGCATTTTATGATCTACCTGGCGCTCTGGCTGCTGCTGGCGATCATCGATCTCGTCTGGTTATGGTTTTTCTGACGGCTCCGGGTCGAGGATCCCGAGTTTGGTATTCAGCCGGCCACGGGATTTATTAAAGATTTTGTTGCCGTTTTCACGCCCGGCGCGCAGCTTACGCTGCTCCTCTTCCGGTAGCTTATGCTCTTCCATGCAGGCTTCGCTACAGCAGCCGGCAAACTTCTCGGCGCAGCTCGGGCACTGGATAAACAGCAGATGGCAGCCATCGTTCAGGCAGTTAGTATGGGTGTCGCACGGCGCGCCGCACTGATGACAGTGCGCGATAACGTCATTGGAGATCCGCTCGCCCATCCGCTCATCAAAGACAAAGTTTTTGCCAATGAAGCGCACCGGCAGCCCCTGCTCGCGGGCGCGACGGGCGTACTCGATGATGCCACCCTCGATGTGCCAGACCTTATTGAAGCCGTTATGCTTCATCCAGGCGCTGGCTTTTTCACAGCGAATGCCGCCGGTGCAATACATGACAATTTTCTTGTCTTTATGGTCCTGCATCATTTCCACGGCTTTCGGCAGCTGGTCGCGGAAGGTATCCGCCGGGATCTCCAGCGCGTTTTCGAAATGGCCCACCTCATATTCATAGTGGTTGCGCATATCGATAAACACGGCATCCGGATCGTCAAGCATCGCGTTGACTTCCGCCGCCTTGAGATACTCCCCCACATTGGAGGCGTCAAACGAGGGATCGTCGATGCCGTCGGCGACGATACGATCGCGAACTTTCAGGCGCAGCACCCAGAAAGACTTACCATCGTCCTCCACGGCGATATTGAAACGCAGCCCCGCCAGCGCCGGATCGAAGCCATAGAGAAACTCACGCAGAGCCTCAACGTTGCTTTGCGGCACGCTGATTTGCGCGTTGATCCCTTCCCGGGCCAGATAGATGCGGCCAAAGACCTTCAGCTGGGTTAAGGCAACCCACAGCGCATCACGGGTCGCCTGCGGGTCGACAATGGTGAAATATTTATAGAATGAGATCGTCGTGCGCGGCTCGGTCTCAGCCAGCATTTGCGCCTTTAACGTCTCATTTGAAATGCGGTTGTGTAACACTGGCATGGTGTACCTGCTCGACATAGAAATGAGGAAATAAACGGCGGGCATGATATAGCAAAGCTAATTAATTTACATCCCTACATTTTACGCTACATTTCTCTCACCCGGTCGCGCCCCGCTTAACAAAACGAGCTGACTGTCGCCGCCTTTGGCTGGCCGGTAAAAAAATGCGATAATATAAGACGTTGCTCACTGATACGGGTATGAAATGACTCATTTGCCTAAATTTTCTCCGGCGCTGTTGCATCCGCGCTATTGGCTGCTGTGGCTGGGTATCGGCCTGCTGTGGCTGGTTGTCCAACTGCCCTACCCGCTGATCTACCGCCTCGGGAACGCCATCGGCCGTCTGGCCATGCGCTTTATGAAGCGCCGGGCGAAAATCGCCTATCGCAACCTTGAGCTCTGCTTCCCCGAGAAAAGCGAGCAGGAACGCCACCGAATGGTGGTGATGAACTTTGAATCGGTGGGCATGGGGCTGATGGAGACCGGTATGGCCTGGTTCTGGCCGGTTCGCCGTATCGCCCGCTGGACCGACACCATCGGCTTTGAGCATATTCGCGATGTGCAGGCGCAGCAGCGCGGCATTCTGCTGATCGGTATTCATTTCCTCACTCTCGAGATGGGAGCGCGGATGTTCGGTATGAACGAGCCGGGGATTGGCGTCTATCGCCCCAACGACAACCCGGTGATCGACTGGCTGCAGACCTGGGGCCGCTTGCGCTCCAACAAGGATATGATTGACCGTAAGGATCTGAAAGGCATGATCCGGGCACTGAAAAAAGGCGAAGTGGTGTGGTACGCACCGGATCACGATTACGGCCCGACCGCCAGCGTCTTTGCCCCACTGTTTGCGGTCGACCAGGCGGCGACCACCTCCGGCACCTGGATGCTGGCGAAAATGTCCAAAGCCTGCATCGTGCCCTTCGTCCCGCGTCGCAAACCGGACGGTAAAGGTTATGAACTGATTATCCTGCCGCCAGAGTGTTCCCCGCCGCTGGACGACGCGGAAACCACCGCCGCGTGGATGAACAAGATCGTTGAGCAGTGCATCATGATGGCCCCGGAACAGTATATGTGGCTCCATCGTCGCTTCAAAACCCGCCCCGAAGGCATGCCCTCCCGCTACTGATCCCTTTTCCCGGCCGCGCTCATCCCGGCCGGGAAGCTTCGCCGCTCAGGCTTTAGGCTCTCCTTTAGCTTTAAAAGCTCTCCTCCATTGCGGCATCTATTTCTCAGGCGCATAATTAGCAGGCTCATATTTTCTCTTAATTTGACCTGCCGCGCAGGCCAGTGGAACCCTATGTCGTCTGCTGAAACCCCCATTAACTGGAAACGAAACCTGACCGTGACCTGGCTTGGCTGCTTTTTAACCGGCGCCGCCTTCAGCCTGGTCATGCCCTTTCTGCCACTCTACGTCGAACAGCTCGGCGTCACCGGGCATAGCGCCCTGAACATGTGGTCCGGGCTGGTCTTTAGTATTACCTTTCTTTTCTCTGCCATCGCCTCGCCGTTCTGGGGGGGGCTTGCTGATCGCAAGGGGAGAAAAATCATGCTGCTGCGTTCCGCCCTCGGGATGGCCATCGTGATGATGCTGATGGGAATGGCGCAGAATATCTGGCAGTTTCTGCTGCTGCGCGCACTGCTCGGCCTGCTGGGCGGCTTTATTCCCAACGCCAACGCCCTGATTGCCACCCAGATCCCGCGCCATAAAAGCGGCTGGGCGCTGGGGACACTGTCTACCGGCGCGGTAAGCGGCGCCCTGCTCGGCCCGCTGGCAGGTGGCTTCCTGGCCGACCACTGGGGATTGCGCACCGTCTTCTTTATGACCGCGGCGGTACTATTTATCTGTTTCTTGTTTACCCTGTTTTTAATCCGCGAAAATTTTGTGCCGATCGCCAGGAAAGAGATGCTCAGTGCCAGAGAGGTGTTCTCTTCGCTGCAGAATCCCAAACTGGTGCTCAGCCTGTTTGTGACCTCGCTGATAATCCAGGTGGCCACCGGTTCCATTGCGCCGATCCTGACGCTTTATGTACGCGATCTCGCGGGCAACGTCAGTAATATCGCCTTTATCAGCGGAATGATCGCCTCGGTGCCGGGCATTGCCGCGCTGATGAGCGCCCCGCGGCTGGGCAAACTGGGGGATCGCATCGGGCCGGAAAAAATCCTCATCGTGGCGCTGATTATCTCGGTGCTACTCCTGATCCCGATGTCGTTCGTTCAGACCCCGCTGCAGTTAGGTATCCTGCGATTCCTGCTCGGCGCCGCGGACGGCGCGCTGCTGCCGGCGGTGCAAACCCTGCTGGTGTACAACTCCACCAGTCAGATCTCCGGGCGAATCTTCAGCTATAACCAGTCGTTCCGCGATATTGGCAACGTTACCGGCCCCCTGATTGGCGCGTCGGTTTCCGCTAACTATGGCTTCCGCGCTGTATTTCTGGTCACCGCAGGGGTGGTATTGTTTAATGCGATCTACTCCACCCTCAGCCTGCGTCGGCCAGCCGCGGATACTTCGCATTCAGTAAATTAACGTCGAGAGTGGCTCTGTCCCTTGACGCCGTGCGTACCGCCTTCTATAGATTGAATCGTGTTCAATTCATATTCTTCTCAGGAGATTCGCTATGCCAAAGGATTCGATGTTCTACGCCACGCTTGAAGAAGCTATTGATGCAGCACGTGAAGAATTTCTCGCCAACAACCCTGACAGCGATGAAGAGAGCGCCAACGTTGAGCAGCTCAACATTCAAAAGTATGTGCTGCAGGATGGCGATATCGCCTGGCAGGCCGAATTTTTTGCTGACGAAGAGGAACAAGGCGAATGCCTCCCGATGCTCAGCGGCGAAGCCGCGCAGAGCGTCTTCGACGGGGATTATGATGAGATAGAGCTGCGTCAGGAGTGGCTGGAGGAAAATACGCTCCACGAATGGGATGAAGGCGAATTTCAGCTCGAGCCCTCGCTGGACACCGAAGAGGGGCAGACGGCAGCCGACGAGTGGGACGAGCGTTAATCAGTTATAGGGTCCGTGGCTGGCGTCCAGAGGCAGCAGAAGCGTATCAAATACCAGCGAGAACGGCAGGTCGAGAATGGTGAGATAGCGCCATGCCGAATCGCGAACATCCCACTGTACGCCCGGGTAATATTGATTGCCATGCCCCTGCCCGGGCACCGTACGGCTGATAATGCTGCCGCAGCCGCTGAGCAGCAGCGCCATGGCAATGATCGGTAGTATTCGCATCCACATCCTCGTATTTCAGATAAAAAAATACCGGCATCGCTGCCGGTATTTTCCTTAACGTACGGCTTATTTCGTTTTCAGCGCCAGCGGGTTAAGCGCCAACTGCTGATAGGCGTTCACCCATGAAGAGTATTTCTCCGGCGCGGCCCATACGCGATAGTGCAGACGCGACATGGTTACCGGGTCGCTCAACAGCACCAGTCGGCGATCGCGGTTCAGCTTATCCGGCGTTTCATTCAGCGCCTGCTCGACATGGCGCTCGCGGGCGATCTCCAGGATATGACCCTGACGGTGGCGCGCAGTGGCCATTGCGGTAGCGAGGGCGTTAAACGACGGGTTAAACACCGCGTGCATAAAGCCATCGTCCAGCGAACGCTGACGGTTCATCGTCAGGTACGCATCGGTATCCTTGAGCACCTGCGGCGGCGAATACTCTTCCGGGATCAGGAACAGCTTCCAGCGCTTGGTGCGCAGGCCCACTGTCGCCCGGCTGGAAATCGCCGACACGAACGGCGAGAGGATCAGCGAGACAACAATCGGCGCCAGCCAGAACAGGAAGCGCAGATCCAGCCATGCCATCCCGACCGCCCACACCAGCCCCAGCAGCAGCTGCGAGCCGTGGCGCATAAAGGCTTCCCCCCACGGCGTGGAGTCATCATCACGCTGCGGCGAATTCCATACCACCTCCCAGCCGAGGAAGGCGCTGACCACGAAGACGGTGTGGAACAGCATACGGACCGGCGCCAGCAGGACCGAGAACAGGACCTCCAGCAGCAGTGAAAGCGTGACGCGGATAAATCCGCCGTACTCTTTCGGCCCTTTACACCACACCAGAATAATACTCAGCAGCTTCGGCAGGAACAGCAGCACCATGGTCGAGGCGAACAGCGCGATGGCCAGCTCAGGCCGCCACTGCGGCCACACCGGGAACAGCTGACGCGGCTGCAGGAAGTACTGCGGTTCGGTAAGGGCATGCACCACCTGCAACGCCGTCGACAGGGCAAGGAACATAAACCACAGCGGCGCCGACAGGTAGGACATCACGCCAGTAAGGAAGACCGCCCGGTGAACCGGGTGCATCCCTCTGACAAGGAACAGGCGGAAGTTCATCAGGTTGCCCTGACACCAGCGACGGTCGCGTTTCAGCTCGTCCAGAAGGTTCGGCGGCAGCTCCTCATAGGAGCCCGGCAGATCGTAGGCAATCCACACCCCCCAGCCGGCACGGCGCATCAGCGCGGCTTCGACGAAGTCGTGCGACAGGATCGACCCCGCAAAGTTGCCCTCGCCCGGCAGCGGCGCCAGCGCGCAGTGCTCAATGAACGGCTTCACGCGGATTATGGCGTTGTGGCCCCAGTAGTGGGACTCCCCCAACTGCCAGAAGTGCAGACCCGCCGTAAACAGCGGACCGTACACCCGGGTGGCAAACTGCTGGCAACGCGCATACAGCGTGTCCATGCCCGAGGCGCGCGGGGAAGACTGGATGATCCCGGCATTCGGGTTCGCTTCCATCAGGCGCACCAGGCTGCTCAGACACTCACCGGTCATCACCGAGTCAGCGTCCAGCACCACCATATAGCTATACTGGCTGCCCCAGCGGCGGCAGAAGTCATCGATGTTGCCGCTCTTACGCTTCACTCGACGACGACGGCGGCGGTAGAAGATCTGCCCTTCGCCCTGCACTTCGGCAATCAGCTCCATCCACGCCTTTTGCTCAGCCACACAGATATCGGGGTTATAGCTATCGCTGAGGATATAGACGTCGAAATGAGCGGCGTTACCGGTCGCTTTCACCGACTCCCAGGTCGCCCGCAGGCCGGCGAAAACGCGGTCAACGTCTTCGTTACAGATCGGCATTATCAGCGCCGTACGGTGCGCCGGGTTCAACGGTTCGTCACCGACCGTCGAGGCGGAAATACTGTACTTATCGCGGCCGATCAATAGCTGCAGGAAGCCCATTAACGCGGTCCAGAAGCCGGCGGAAACCCAGCAGAACAGCACCGCGAAGAGGATCAGAATGCCGCTCTGCAACACGTACGGCAGCAGCTGCATGAACGAGATCCACAGGTTCTGCCCCACCATGTCGGCCGGGTTGATCAGCGCCCAGCCCTGATAAGGCAGAATGGTTTTCATATACCAGGTGGCTACCACGGTCTGCGACAGCGTCAGCAGCAGCAGTATATAGCGACGAATGGTGCCGACGGTACGCCATTTTTGCTCACTCTCGCGCTCTTCTTGCGTCAGACGGGAGAGATAGCGCGGCGTGACATCGCGTCCGCGCAGACGGTCCCAGAAGCGGCCGACCGGGTTGGTACGCCACGGGTCCGGGATCATTGAGGAGCGCTTGGCTTTAGGCATCGCATGCAGCTGAGTACGGCCTTCATCGTCCTTCACCAGCTGATCGCCAGACAGCGAATCCGGCCAGCTATGCGCCAGCCGTGCCTTGACCGACCCCAGCGGGGAGTCGTCTTCGCGGGCGAAGGTCTGATGGTCGTCATCCAGGGCCTGATGAACGGCCTGCAGGCTGGTGTCCGGCAGCGCCGATTTCTCGGCGTCCGACAGCGGCAATGCGTCAATGTACTTTGTTATCTTATTCATTGGCAGGCAGCTGATAGCTCCAGGTTTCGCTCAACGTGTCATCACCGTTAACCAGCGCGGCGCGCATTTCCGTCGTTTTCTTCGGATCTTTCACCTTCAAACGCAGGATCATTCGCCAGCCTTTGGTCACCGGATTGTAACGCACGGTATTTTCAACGATTTCAGCGTTATCGCCGGTACTCGCCTGGGCGGCGACCGGGGTATCCGCCGGCAGTTTTTTCATATCGGCGCCGGTGAAGTCGACAATGAAAGCAATGGTGCCGTCCGGCTGGCGGATCAGGTTCGACTGCTTCACGTCGCCGGTAGAGCGGCGGGTCTGCATAACGTAAGCGTTATCCGGCGCATGCAGCTTGTCTTCATCGCGGCTGAAGGTGATGGTGTACTTGAAGTTCATCTCCTTGCCCGGCTCCGGCAGCTGATCCGGCGTCCAGTAAGTCACGATGTTATCGTTGGTTTCATCGTTGGTCGGGATTTCAACCAGTTCGATTTTCCCTTTGCCCCACTCCCCTTTCGGGGTGATCCAGGCGCTCGGACGCAGGTCATAACGATCGTCGAGATCCTCGAAGCGCGAGAACTGACGGCCGCGCTGCAGCAGGCCGAACCCTTGCGGGTTTTCCATCGCATAGCTGCTAACGGCAAGGTGTTTCGGGTTGTTCAGCGGACGCCAGATCCACTCGCCGTTACCGGCCAGGATCGACAGACCATTGGAGTCGTGTAGCGCCGGACGATAGTTAAGCGCCGGAGAAGGCTGGTTGGAACCGAACAGGAACATGCTGGTCAGCGGCGCCACGCCCAGTTTTCCCACTTTGTCACGCAGGTAAACTTTGGACTGGACATCTACCACGGTGTCGCGTCCCGGCATGATGACAAAGCGATAAGCGCCGGTTGCCCGCGGGGAGTCCAGCAGCGCATAGATAGTCAGACGTTTGTCGGTGGCTTTAGGACGCTCGATCCAGAACTCGCGAAAACGCGGGAACTCTTCGCCGGACGGCAGCGCGGTATCGATAGCCAGGCCGCGCGCGGACAGGCCGTAAACCTGACCCTGACCCAGCACGCGGAAGTAGCTGGCACCGAGCATGCTGACGATCTCATCGTTCTTATCTTTGCTATTGATCGGATACAGTACTTTGAAGCCGGCGAAACCGAGGTCTTTCACCGTGTCTTTATCGTGCTGAACGTTACCAAAGTTAAAATAGTCCGGGCTATATTTAATTTTGCGCACGCTGGTGGCCGTCACTTCATTGATGGTGACCGGCGTGTCGAAGTACATACCCTGATGGTAAAATTCAAGCTTGAATGGGGTTTTCTGGTTATTCCAGTAAGCTTTATCGTGATTAAACTGAATTTGCTGGTAATCCGCGTATTTCATGTCGCGGAAAGCGGAGGGCAGGTTACTCTTCGGCGCTTCATAGCCTTTCCCGGCTAACGTTTTGGCCTCTTTTGCAACGTCATCAATGCTAAATGCCCATGCAGATGAAGTACACAGGGACAACATTACGGCTGCGCTTAACCAACGCATTTTCATCATCTGTGGTTTATGTTTCATATAAGTAAGCACTTCCCCCTTTGTGTGCTTAAATCGATCCGATCTATTTTAATGGAAACTCAGGCAATCCGACAACATAATCCCTGCTTTGTTCAGCGTAGCGGCGCAGGGAATAAACAGTTCGCTATCCCGTTTGCACTTTGCGTGCTTATCCTGGAGACAGGTACCCCGAGTTCATGTAGGGTTGCTGATAATGTAAGCGTTATCATCTTGAGTGATAAGACGAATTATCTGAGATTGTCGTGAATCGTATGAATAATACTCCGGTACAGCGTGAATATTTCTTCGACAGCATCCGCGCCTGGCTGATGCTGCTGGGGATCCCTTTCCACATTTCGCTGATTTATTCCAGCCACAGCTGGCATGTCAACAGCGCTGAGCCCTCGTGGTGGTTGACGCTGTTTAATGACTTCATCCATGCCTTCCGGATGCAGGTCTTTTTCGTCATCTCCGGCTATTTCTCCTACATGCTGTTCCTGCGCTACCCGTTGAAAAAGTGGTGGAAAGTGCGCGTCGAACGGGTCGGTATTCCGATGCTGACCGCTATCCCACTGCTGACGCTGCCGCAGTTTATTATGCTGCAGTACGTCAACGGCAAGGCGGAAAACTGGCACACCCTTTCCGGGTACGACAAATTTAACACCCTGGCGTGGGAGCTTATTTCCCACCTGTGGTTTTTACTGGTGCTGGTGGTGCTGACCTCGCTGGGCGTGGTGCTGTTTAAATGGCTGACGCGCCGCCCGGCAGGGGGTGCCTCAGCCTTTGGTGACACTGTCACTATGGGCCAGCTAACGATGATTTTCCTTGCGCTGGGGGTGCTTTACGCGCTGATCCGCCGATCGCTGTTCCTGATTTACCCGCCGCTGCTTAGCAATGGTCTGTTTAACTTTGTGGTGATGCAGACGCTGTTCTATCTTCCCTTCTTTGTGCTGGGGGCGCAGACCTTTATTAATCCGCGTCTGAAGGCGATGTTTACCACCCCGTCACCATGGTGCTGTGCAGCGGCGCTGCTGGGATTTATCGCCTACCGGCTGAACCAGCAGTACGGCTCCGGCGACGGCTGGATGTATGAAACGGAATCGGTGATCACCATGGTGCTTGGGCTGTGGATGGTCAATGTGGTCTTTTCGCTCGGCCATCGCCTGCTGAACTTCCAGTCGGCGCGCGTAACCTATTTCGTCAATGCTTCGCTGTTTATTTACCTGGTGCACCATCCGCTGACGCTGCTGTACGGGGCGTGGATCACCCCGGTCATTAAGTCCAATACCTTAGGCTTTATTGGCGGGTTGGTTTTTGTGGTGGGTATTGCCCTGATCCTGTATGAAATTCACCTGCGCATTCCGCTGCTGCGTTTCCTGTTCTCCGGTAAACCGATGAACAAACCGGCCAAAACCCCAGCCTCGGCCAGCTAACCATTAGCCTGTGCGGCACGCCAGGCGTGCCGTATTATGCCTGCTCGTCAAAAAGCCGGTCGAAAATCATATTGTACAGGGCTTCTAAATCTGCCTTATCGACCGGGGTGGAGGCGCTCAGCTCACAGCGGTAGGCTGCCCCCTCTGTCAGAACGGCGATGAGCTCTGATGCGGCATTGCGTCGCGCATCGCTGAGCCCGGGATGGTAGCGCTGCGACAGGCGACCGCCCTCCTCTTTCAACCGCCGATCGGCCTGCATCAGGATCTCACGCAAGCGTGGGTTACGCGAGGCCTCGGCATTGATCTCCATCAGCAGATAATTATCGCTTTTGGTGGCTGCCGACGTCGGGATCCTGCCAGCCAAAACCGCCGCTTTACGCGCCAGATTGTGGTTCTCATCGATCATCTCCCCGACTCTGGCGTTGACGATTTCGCTAACAATCGCTTCGATGATCGCTTCCTTGCTGGCAAAAATGCGATATAGCTGACCGACGCTCAGGCCCGCTTCCCGGGCGATATCGGCGACGGAAGCGCCGTGCAGCCCCTTTTCAGCGAAACATTTTTGCGCAGCGACAACGATCTCCGCGCGGCGCGCCTGCTGTTTCTGCTGGACTTTTCCTTCTGACACCCTGCTCCCTCCTGCTACCCATCATTCCCGTCAAGACTGGCGGTTATCATAGCCTATTCTGTTGAATCAGGGGTATGACGCCAGCAGGCGGCGATAGATAGCCGCCGTTTCCTCGTCAAAACAGACGAACAGGACGCGCTCAAGAGGGTTATAGCGAGTGAGAAACGCGGTGACGGTGCGCACGGCGATCGCCGCCGCTTCCTCTCTCGGATAGCCATACACGCCGGTGCTTATCGCCGGAAACGCAATGGAGCGATAGTTGTTTGCCGAGGCCAACTGCAGACTGTTTTTGTAAGCATCGGCCAGGGTTTGCGCCTCCATGCGGTCACCGCCGTGCCAGACCGGGCCCACGGTGTGGATCACCGCGCTGGCCGGCAGATTGCCGGCAATAGTAATTACCGCATGCCCGGGAGGGCATTCGCCCTGCTGCTGCAGCACCTGCTTGCAAGCCGCCAGCAGCGCGGGACCGGCCGCCCGGTGGATGGCCCCGTCTACTCCGCCACCACCCAGCAGCGAGGGATTTGCCGCATTAACAATCACATCGACATCAAGTGTCGTAATATCGCCGAGAATTACCTCAGGTTTAACAGCCATTTCTCCTCCTGTCGGCATAGCGTGTGGATACGGCTTTCTGCCGATACTAGGGCATTCTCGCCTGCGGGAGCAAGATTATCGCTTTGTCCGGTGACGAGAAGATAAAAAAACAGGACCCGTAAGGTCCTGTTTTTTAGTCGTCCCGCCGAACAGGCGTTGTCGTTGGCGAACGATTTATGCTTATCCGCACGGGCCGCCAGCCACAGGCCACTATTTTTCATGGCATAGCCAAAGACCAGACCCAGCGCCAGGGAAGGGATCACCAGACGCCAGTCGCCGTCTGCCGCGAAGGTCGCGCAGGCGCCGATAAAGGTGCCCGGGACAAACGACAGTAGCGTCCGTCGCGCCTGAATGCACATCAGGAAGGCGACCACACCGGTCATCATATAGCTGAGGATCTGCACCTGTGGCGCCAGCGCGCTACCGTGGATAATCACTAACGCCCAGGCCACGCCGCTCATCACCGTGCAGGACGAGATGGCCAGCCCTTTCAAGCCGCCCTGCGGGCAGGCGAAATAGGCCGTACAGCCGAGGAATCCGGCCCAGCTCAGCAGGCCGAGAGCGACCGCCACCCACCCCCAAATCCCGGAGAGGATGCCTGTCGTTAATGCGATTGCGAAGAGTATGTTCATGGCGCGTATCCTAGCAGATACGCGCCGGAAGAATGCGATCTAAAACACAGTATATGAATGAACTTTCTTTCAGTTTCATTCAAACAGTGATTTACATCACATATTATTGCTCATCTTCTTCCTGAAGCTCGTCCCACATCGCGGCGATGGCGTCGCGGGTCAACGGCGCCATGGTGCGCCAGAACGGCGTGTGCGCATGGGCTTCGACTTTCCCCAGCATCGTCCCGCACCACGGCAGGATATAGTCGGCGAACAGGAGCTCCAGCGTCTCGCTCTGGTCTTCTGCGGCATGATCCTCCAGCCAGGAGGCGGCCAGCAGCAGCGAGCCGAGATGATCCGCCGGACCTTCCCCTGTCGGGATGCCGTGTTCGCTCAGAAAAGCCCGAACTTCCGCTTCCGAGGAACCCTCCACCCACGCGCTACGGTACGGCGGGACGCTGCAGGCTTCACCGACGAACAGCGCATTATAGTCCGTCGCCAGGGACTGCATTTCACAGCTTTTCTGCAGACGCGCCAGCAGCTCGTCCTGCTCAAGCGGCCAGCTGGCGGCCAGTTTGCCCTCGCGGATCAGGGTAAACAGCGGCACCAGCAGCGGGTCCTGCGGTTGACGGTAATACAGCGAACCCAGCACGCGGCAGAGGATTGAAAACTCGTTCATTCAGTTATTCCAGTTATACAAATTAAAGGTCAGCAAATTCCGGGATCGCCGGCATACCCCGCGACTCGAGGAAGTTAAGCAGGCGACGCGGAGAAACGTTGAGGATCCTCTCCTCCGGGAAATCGACCGCATCAAGGATCTTGCGGCATTCGGTAAACTCCCCGAGGGTAAAGGCGGTGTGAGAGTCCGAGCCCAGCGCCACCCATCCCCCGGCATCACGCACTGCGGCGGCGATGGCCCGGCAGTTGTCTTCACTGCCCACGCGCGATGATACGAACGAGGAGTTATTAATCTCCAGCGCCACCTGGTAGCGAGCCGCCGCTTCGGCAATCGCCGGGATATCCACTGGGTATTTCGGATTACCCGGATGGCTAATCATATGCACTTTACCGCTGGCCATCGCGGCTATCATCGCCTGTGTATGGGTGTCACGATCCTGCGGCGGAAACACCGGCTCATGAAATCCGGCGATGATCAGATCGAGAGAAGTCAACATCGGTCCGGAACAGTCGATCTCGCCTTCAATATTTTTAATGTTCGACTCAATACCGCGCAGGATCCCCACCCCGTCTACCAGGCGGGGCCAGATGCGCATATTAACGAAGTGCCAGTAGTGCGGAGCATCCGCCATGTCCGGGCCGTGGTCGGTGATGGCGAAGAGTTTGATCCCTTTACGCTTTGCTTCCGCAATATAATCGTGCAGGGTGCTGTAGGCATGGGTGCTGGCGACGGTATGCATGTGCAGGTCAACGGGATACATCACATTCTCCTCTTCTGTTTGCCGCAAGAATAGCAGGAAACCGGGCTATTGATTAGCAAAAACCCCGCCGTGGCGGGGTTCTCTCGTCTTAATAACCGCGCTGGCGGTCGACCTGACCGCTTACCGGCTCCCCTCGCTCAAGCCGGCTAATGGTCTCCGCAATGTAGGTGATAGCTTCCATTGGACGGGTCACTGCCGCCACATGGGGGGTCATGGCCACCCGCGGATGCGCCCATAGCGGGCTCTCCTGCGGCAGCGGTTCGCGACTGAAGACATCGAGCATCGCCCCTTTGAGCTTACCGCTGTTCAGCGCCGCCAGCAGATCCTCTTCAACGACATGCACGCCGCGAGCAAGGTTGAGGACATAGCTCTCATCAGGCAACTGCGCCAGCAGCGTCTGGTTAATAATGCCGGCGGTTTCGGCGGTATTCGGCAGCAGGTTGATCAGCACGCGAGTGCCCTGCAGGAATTCGCCCAGCTCGGCCTGGCCGGCGAAGCTCTGCACCTGCGGCCAGGATTTGCGGCTACGGCTCCAGACGCGAAGCGGGAACCCCCAGGGTTGCAGACTTTCCGCAACCTTCGCCCCCAGCACGCCGGCGCCCATAATCCCGACGGTGAATTCGTCGGCGCGGTACTCTGGCAGCGGCTGCCAGCGGGAAACCAGCTTCAGCGCCTGATAGTCATCAAAGCGGCGGAACCAGTGGAGCACCTGGCTCACGGCATACTCCTGCATCTGCCGTCCCATACCGGTATCTTCGAGACGAAACAGCGGAATCGACAGCGGCAGCATATCCGGATGGTCGCGCAGCTTGCTGAGAATAGAGTCCACCCCTGCCCCGAGGGCGAACACGGCCTTCAGCGCCCGGCCCTGCAGCATCTCTACCGGCGGATGCCAGACCAGGGCATAGTCCGCCGACCGGTTATCGCCTGCTTTCCACTCGCGCACCCGCGCGCCGGGTAACTGCTTTTCCAGCTCACAGATCCAGTATTGGGTATCAAAGGTCGGATGGTAAAAAATAATCTCCATAGGGGCTCCTGATAGCAGACGCCTTTGGCCGATTGACGCTGGCGTCTTATTTTACTCATTGTTTTCTATTGGTTTGCCAGCATAACAAATTTCCCCCGAGCGAAAAGGGAAAAGCTACTGGCGACAAAAAAAACGGATTTCGCACGTTTAAGGAGCAAGTTGCTCAAAGTTTGTCTAAACGCGCTTTTTTTGCAAAAAGTTGATTGACGGGCGATACGTATTTCCCTACATTAGCGCCCGTTCCCGACAACAACGGGAAAGACAATATGGTGAGGTGTCCGAGTGGCTGAAGGAGCACGCCTGGAAAGTGTGTATACGGCAACGTATCGGGGGTTCGAATCCCCCCCTCACCGCCATATTTTAAGAAGAGCTCGTACGCAAGTACGGGCTTTTTTCTTTTATATTCTCTGCCGGGGGGGGGGAGGCCCCTCGAGAAAAGCCAATCCCGAAGCTAATCCTCCTCCATCCGCTGATACTCTTCGCTGAGGTAGTCCACCAGCGCCCTGACGGAGGGCAGCAGCCCGCGCCGTGAGGCAAATACCGCATGGATCACTTCCCGCCGCGGCTGCCACTCGTCCAGAACCACCTCTAATTCACCTGACGCCAGCTGATCGCGCACCATTAATAAAGGAAGCTGCACCACGCCTACGCCGGCCATCGCCGCCTCGCGCAGCGCCAGCATATCGGTGGTCACCATTCGCGGCGTGAAATACACTTCCGCTCTCGCTCCCCCGGGCCCGGTGAGCTGCCATTTATGCTGATGCTTGTTCGCACCCAGGCTGAGGCCCGGCCAGGCGCTCAGCTCGGACGGCGCCTGCGGACGTCCGAGCCGGGAAATGAGATCCGGGCTGGCTACCAGCCGGTGCCCGCGGTCCGCCAGCACGCGCATCACCAGGTCGCTATCCTCGATGGGCCGGGGACGGACGCGGATCGCCACATCAACGCCCTCCCCGACCACATCCACCCGGCGGTTGGTCGCCTCAAGATGCAGCGTTACCCCAGGATAGCGCGCCATAAATCGCGCCAGCATCGGTCCGATATGGACATGCAGCAAGGTGACCGGACAGGTGATCCTGACGCTACCGCGCGGCTCGGCGCGCAGCGTCTCGACCGCCTGCTGCGCCGCCTCGGCCTCAATCAGCATCGCTTTGCAATGCTGATAAAAGGTCTGCCCGACCTCGGTGACCGCGAACTGACGGGTGGTTCGCTGAATCAAACGCACGCCCAACCGCTCCTCGAGTTGCGCAATGCGACGGCTGAGTTTGGATTTCGGCTGGTCAAGCGCTCGCCCCGCCGCGGCGAAACCGCCATGGTCTACCACCTGGACAAACCAGGCGAAGTCATTGAGATCCTGCATCCTTCCTCCATTGTTCCATTTTTGGAACAGTATAGGTCATTTTTGCACACTACCGCATACGTCGTCCCGGATATAAGCTTATTCACATCAGATACCGATACACAGGAGAAAGCCATGAAACAGATCACAGGAGTCTACACCGCGCCTGCGCAGCATTGGGTAGGCGACGGCTTCCCGGTTCGCTCGATGTTTTCCTATCAGACGCACGGCCAGCAGCTGAGCCCCTTCTTACTGCTCGACTATGCCGGGCCGTACACCTTCCCGGCGGGCAGCGAAAAACGCGGCGTCGGTGAGCATCCGCATCGCGGATTTGAAACCGTCACCATCGTCTACGCCGGTGAAGTAGAGCATCGCGACTCCACCGGACGCGGCGGGGTGATTGGTCCAGGCGACGTGCAGTGGATGACGGCGGGCGCCGGGATCCTGCACGAAGAGTTCCACTCGGAGGCCTTCACCCGCAGCGGCGGCGAGCTGAAGATGATCCAGCTGTGGGTCAACCTGCCCGCGAAAGACAAAATGGCGACCCCCGGCTACCAGAGCATTACCGCCGGGACGATCCCCACCGTGGCGCTGGCGAACGGCGCCGGACAGGTTCGGGTTATTGCCGGCCAGTATGACGACGTCAGCGGCCCGGCCCATACCTTCTCACCGCTTAACGTGTGGGATCTGCAGCTGAATCAGGGGCACGACCTCACGCTGCGCCAACCGGAGGGCTGGAGTACCGCGCTGGTGGTGCTGGAAGGGGAAGTGATCATTAACGGTTCCGAATCTGCTCGCGAAGGCCAGCTGGCCGTCCTGAGCCAGGCAGGTGACGCAGTGCATCTGGAGGCGACCGCCCCGGCAAAAGTTCTGCTGATGGCCGGAGAACCGCTACAGGAGCCGATTGTGGGCTATGGCCCGTTTGTCATGAATAACAAAACGCAGATCGCAGAAGCTGTACGCGATTTTAACAGCGGCCGCTTTGGCCAAATCTAACTGATTGAGGTGAATACTATGTCTACTCCCGCTAACTTTAACGGTGCTCGTCCGGTGATTGATGTTAACGATACCGCAATGCTGTTGATTGACCATCAGAGCGGTCTGTTCCAGACCGTCGGCGATATGCCGATGCCAGAGCTGCGCGCTCGCGCCGCCGCGCTGGCCAAGATGGCGTCGCTTGCCGGGATCCCGGTGATCACGACCGCCTCCGTGCCGCAGGGGCCGAACGGTCCGCTGATCCCGGATATTCATGAAAACGCGCCGCATGCGAAATACATCGCCCGTAAAGGTGAGATTAACGCCTGGGATAACCCGGAATTCGTCGCCGCGGTGAAAGCGACCGGCCGTAAAACGCTGATTATCGCCGGGACCATCACCAGCGTCTGCATGGCCTTCCCGGCTATCGCCGCTGTCGCCGACGGTTATAAAGTGTTTGCCGTGATTGACGCTTCCGGCACCTACAGCAAAATGGCGCAGGAGATCACCCTGGCTCGCGTGGTACAGGCCGGCGTAGTGCCAATGGATACCGCCGCCGTCGCCTCTGAGCTGCAGCGCACCTGGAATCGCCCGGACGCCGCAGAATGGGCGGAGGTGTACACCAAAGTCTTCCCGGCCTACCAGCTGCTGATCGAAAGCTACAGCAAAGCGCAGGACGTCGTGAAGAATAACGAACAGCTGGATTCCCAGCGCTAAAACGCCCGCCCCGCTGAGCCGCAGCGGGGCATTGTTCATTGCGTGAGCGAACGGCAAAGAAAGAAGAAAATATGCTTGACCGTTTTAACGCAACTCCCTATAGTAGCGCCCCGTTGCCCACCCAAGGTGAGCAGCAAGACAATATGGTGAGGTGTCCGAGTGGCTGAAGGAGCACGCCTGGAAAGTGTGTATACGGCAACGTATCGGGGGTTCGAATCCCCCCCTCACCGCCATATTCGAGATGAGAGCCTGTACGCAAGTACAGGCTCTTTTCTTTTATATTCTCCGCAGGGGGGATGAGAACCCCCGACCGGGGTTCGACAACTGGCGCAGCCAGTTGGACAGACTGCGAGCCTGCGAGCGGGCTGCCACGCAGGGGCGAGCGAAGCGAGTCAATCCCCCCCTCACCGCCATATTTTAAGAAGAGCTCGTACGCATGTACGGGCTTTTTTTTCGCATGTGGCACCGCAGACATCCCCGGGGTCGGCAGCAATGCCTCTCCCGGGCTACCAGACCGTACCCGCCAGGTAGCCCGGCTAAGCGCAGCGCCGCCGGGAGGATGCCCAAAAACAACAAAGCCCGGGCTAGCCCGGGCCTTGCTCACAGTATGACGATTAATAATAGGCTTTCAGCGTCCGCTGGCAGAGAGCCGAGCGCACGCAGTCATCGGTGGTGAAACGCACAATGCCGATCATCTCGTCTTCCTCAAAACGCGCCAGCGCATCGCTCAGGCCAGATCTCACGCCAGAGGGCAAGTCGCACTGGGTGATATCGCCATTGACGATGACCGTCACGTTCTCCCCGAGGCGGGT
Source organism: Klebsiella sp. 4_1_44FAA (assembly GCF_000238715.1). Taxonomy (NCBI): domain Bacteria; kingdom Pseudomonadati; phylum Pseudomonadota; class Gammaproteobacteria; order Enterobacterales; family Enterobacteriaceae; genus Klebsiella; species Klebsiella sp. 4_1_44FAA. The sequence continues at coordinate 969,433 of NZ_JH414799.1, read as the reverse complement.
TAAAAACATCTTCATTTGCGCTGCGGTCACGTTCTGGGCCTCGTCCAGAATCACCACCGCATTTTCAAAGGTACGTCCGCGCATATAGGCGAACGGCGCGATTTCCACCTTGCCGATTTCCGGACGCAGGCAGTACTGCATAAAGGAAGCCCCCAGCCTTTTCACCAGCACATCGTAAACCGGTCGGAAATAGGGAGCGAACTTCTCGGCGATATCTCCCGGTAAGAAGCCGAGATCTTCGTCGGCCTGCAGAACGGGACGGGTAACAATAATTCTGTCCACATCCTTATGGATCAGGGCTTCAGCTGCCTTCGCCGCACTGATCCAGGTCTTGCCGCATCCAGCTTCGCCGGTAGCGAAAATCAGCTGCTTATTGTCGATGGCATTCAAATAATGCGCCTGAGCCTCATTGCGCGCCTCAATTGGGGAAGTATCACGGCTGTCCCGCGCCATGCCAATTGCTTCTACGCCACTCATTTGCACAAGCGATGTGACCGATTCTTCTTCACGCTGCTTATGGCTGCGTGAATCCCGTCTCAGCACACGTTTTGCTTCACGACGAGCTTTGATCACTGCTTTTTGTCTTCCCATGGATAGCACCTTGCGTTGTTGGTTTACATCACACGCGTCAACATCGACGCGACTATGCGCACGAACGATTGAGGTTTGGCTTCCTTGTAAGCCATTGCTTGCCGGTAGAACTGACAACGAGTCGCGGCTACGCGCACCGCGTACCCTGCCAAGGTTGTAATAATGCGAAGCGGAGAGAGAAAGAGTAAGAAAATCGCTGCCGGAAGCGGGGCTTCCGTGCTGAAGAGTACGGTCTGAGGTTTTACGTTGTCCGGTACGGGACCTTACCATTCGCGATCTCCATAGTGAAACGTCACACTGCCGGGAACTACCGCGTATGTAATAAGTACATCAAAAAAGATTCTTAATGCAACTTATTTTTCACAATGACGCAACAAATAGTTCTTAAGCAAGTGTAGGAGACTATCGGTCATTTGTATTACAGAAATATAACACATGGCAGGAAATATAAGAAAAATGAGAAAAACAGCAGAAAACGCCCTGCCCTTACGGGCAGGGTCGGTATCAGGCCTGCAGCAGCGACTCTCCCAGATAGTGTTTTTCATCAACTACGCCGGGTAAAACAAAGAAGTAGCCCCCGCCGATCGGTTTGACATACTCCTCCAGCGCCTCGCCGTTAAGCCGTTTCTGCACCGTCAGAAAACCCTTTTCCAGATCGTGCTGATAGCAAACGAATAACAGCCCCATATCCAGTTGTCCGGCGTTAGTAACCCCCAGCGAATAGCTGTAGCCGCGGCGCATCATCAGGCTGGACTGGGTTTCCGGCGTGCGGGGATTGGCCAGACGAATATGGCTATCCAGCGCAATGACTTCGCCGTTAGGATCTTTACTGTAATCCGGGGTATCGTGTTCGTTTTTCATCCCCAGCGGCGCACCGGTGTGCTTGTCGCGACCAAAGATCGTCTGCTGCTCCTTGAGCGGCGTCCGATCCCAGAACTCCACGTGAAACTGGATGATGCGCGCCGCCTGATAGCTGCCGCCCACGGTCCAGGCCGGCTCGTCCTGATCGGCTGTCACCCACACTACCTTATCCATCAACGCGCTGTCGTGGCTCGCCGGGTTAGCGGTGCCGTCCTTAAACCCCAACAGGTTGATGGGGGTCTCTTTGCCTTTGCTACGCGCCGCGCTGTCGGAGATAAACCCTTCCCGCTTCCAGCGCACGCTCAGCAGATCCGGCGTATGTTTGATGACATCACGCAGGGCGTGGATCACCGTATCCTGAGTATTGGCGCAGATCTGCAGCAGCAGGTCGCCATGGCACAGCGCGGCATCCAGCGAATCGTTGGGGAAGCGGGTCATCGGCTGCAGCTTTTTCGGTGCTTTATCCGCCAGGCCAAAGCGCTCATCAAATAGCGAATGGCCGACCGAGACGGTGATGGTCAGGTTATCTGGCGCAATCCACGGCCCCAGGATGCCGGAATCCATCGGCGGCAGCCGCGGATTCGGCGTGTCCGGCGCCGGGCCGCCCTGGGTTAAAAAGGCGATACGCTGGGTCAGCAGTCGAAACAGCCGCTCGAGGTCGGCTTTATCAGCCGCCAGCACATCGAAGGCCACCAGCATCATCGAAGCCTGCTGCGGCGTCAGAATGCCCGCCTGATGCCGGCCATAGAATGGCTGCTTTTCCTGGCGCGCGTCGGGTGTGAGCGTCCCCGGGGAACTTTCCGCTTTTGCCGCATGCGCTACCGGGCAGCCGCCGGTGATGGCCAGCGCGCCGCCAAGCGCGCCGATCCCTTTCAGTAAGCGACGACGTGACGGCTCGTTCACGTCGTGGGGTTTCTGCTGTGCCATCGACTTAGTCCAGCCCCAGGATCCCGCGCAGCTGAGCCAGATCTTCCGCCAGGGTGGTGATCGGCCCTTTCAGCGCATTACGGTCGGCGGTGGTCAGCTTATCGTAGGTCTCGAAGCCGTCTTTGGTGCGATATTTGCTGAGGATGCTGTCCACTTTCTTAAAGTTGGCGTCCACTTTCGCCAGCAGCGCGCTGTTCTCTTTTTGCAGCTGCGGGCGCAGCAGGTCGACAATTTTCTGCGCGCCGTCAATGTTGGCCTGGAAGTCCCACAGATCGGTATGGCTGTAGCGATCTTCTTCACCGCTGATCTTGCTGGCCGCGACTTCCTCAATTAATCCTGCCGCGCCGCCCACCACTTTTGACGGCGGGAACGCCAGCTCGCTGATACGCTTTTGCAGCTCCAGCACATCGCTGTTCAGCTGATCGGCATATTTTTCCATCCCCTTGACGCTGTTATCGCCAAACAGCGCTTTTTCCAGACGGTGGTAACCGGTAAATTTCGGATCTTCCGCTTTTTTCTCGAAGTCGTCTTCGCGGGCGTCGATGCTGCCGTCAAGGTCAGAGAACAGCTCGGCAATGGGCTCGATGCGCTCGTAATGCTGACGCGTCGGGGCGTACAGCGCTTTCGCTTTTTCGATATCGCCGGCTTTCACCGCGTCGGTAAAGGCTTTGGTGCCGCTAACCAGCTGCGCGGTTTCCGTCGTCACATAGGCTTTATAGGCGGTGATCGCGTCGCCGAGGCTCAGCACCGCATCCGCTTTCGCCGCGTCTTTGGTGGCGGCGCCGGTGACGATCAGTTTGCCTTTCGGGTTGGTGAGCAGGCCGCAGGTCATGTCATATTCGCCCGGCTGCAGGTTCGCGGTGAGCTTCTGAGTAAAGCCCGGCGCGATGTTTTCGCGCTCTTCCACCACCATCACCCCTTTCAGAATCTCCCACTCCAGCGCTTTCTGGCTGTGGTTCTGAATAATAAACTGGGTTTTACCCGCGTTAACGGTCACCTGCATCGGCTCGCACTGCTTGTCGTTGACGGTGACTTTGACCTGCGGGATATCCGCAGCCTGAGCACCGAATGCAGAGCTGAGCAGCGCGGCCACGGTCACCCGCAGCGCATTACGGCGAAAATGAATCATCATGATCATCCCTTTCGGTAAGTAGAGTGTCGCTTATAAGCTCGCAGCGCCCGATCAGGCAGCCCGCGAGGCAGTGGTATTATTCCGCGGCGGCAGGGCAAACAGCACCAGCGCCGGGATCAGATAAAGCAGATAGACAGCCACTTCGCTGACGCTCGGCGTCTCCTGATAACCGAAGATCCCTTCCAGCAGCGTGCCGAACAGCGTATGCGTCGACAGCACGTTGCTCAGATCGAAGGCGGTATCCTGGAACAGGTTCCACAGGCCCGCCTCGTGGAAGGCGCGGATCGCCCCCGCGGCCAGGCCAGCAGCCACCAGCAGAATAAACAGGCTGGTCCATTTGAAGAACACGCCAAGGTTAAGGCGGATACCGCCCCAGTAGATCAGGAAGCCCAGCACGATAGCGGTGGCCAGACCCAGCAGCGCCCCCAGCGGCGGCCAGATGCCGACATCCCTGCTGGAAGGCCGCCAGCAGAAAGAAGACCGACTCCAGCCCCTCACGGGCGACCGCGAAAAAGACCATCATCACTAGCGCCCAGCCGTGGTGATTACCGCGCTGCAGCGCCTTGTCCACGGCCTGCTCCAGCTGCTGCTTGACGTTGCGTGAGACATTGCGCATCCAGAAGACCATCCACGTCAGGATCACCACCGCAATGACCGCGACGATCCCTTCGAACAGCTCCTGTTCACGCTGAGGAAATTCACCGGTGGTTTCGTTGATAAAGATGCCTAAGCCAAGACATAGCGCCGCCGCGAGGATCACGCCAATCCACATCACGCCAATCCAGTTGCCGCGCTGGGTGCGTTTCAGATAGCTGGCGATCAGGCTGACAATCAGCGCCGCCTCCAGGCCTTCGCGTAACATAATGAGAAATGGGACAAACATGCCAATACCCTTAAATGTAAAGCACCGTCAACGAATGCAAAAACAGGTAATATTTATGATAGTGATTATCATTACAATGCTCAGAAACACAAGCGAAATGTGCAGAGAATGATGATCAGTTGTAAATAAATCGCTGACAAATAATGACTTATGAAAATATTCGCCTGTTATGAAGGGAAAGAATAAGCAAAGGATTTTTTACGCCAGATATTTACCCGCCGTAGCGGCTATGGCTAAATGGCGGCCTTATTGACTTGCGAAAAGAACAACATGACTGCATTTTTTCATTTCCTGCTGGCGCTGGCGGTGATCCTCGCCCTGGCCTGGCTTGTCAGCTACGACAGACAAAAAATTCGTATTCGTTATATTCTCCAGTTGATTATTATCGAAATAGCGCTCGCTTTCTTTTTCCTGCACGCCGAAAGCGGCCTGTGGCTGGTAAAAAATATTTCCGGCTTTTTTGCTTCGCTGTTAGGCTTTGCCGCCGAAGGGACCAATTTCGTCTTTGGCGGCATGAGCGAAAAAGGCTTAGCCTTTATTTTCCTGGGCGTCCTGTGTCCGATTGTGTTTATTTCCGCGCTGATTGGTATTCTCCAGCACTGGCGGATCCTGCCGATTTTTATTCGCGTGATTGGCACCCTGCTGTCGAAAGTAAACGGCATGGGTAAGCTGGAATCTTTCAACGCCGTCAGCTCGCTGATCCTCGGTCAATCGGAGAACTTCATTGCCTACAAGGGCGTACTGGGCGACCTCTCCTCACGGCGACTGTTCACTATGGCGGCGACGGCCATGTCGACCGTATCGCTGTCGATTGTCGGCGCCTATATGACCATGCTGGACGCCAAATATGTCGTCGCAGCGCTTATCCTCAATATGTTCAGCACCTTTATCGTGCTGTCGGTAATTAACCCGACGCGGCCAGGCAGCGAGCAGGAAATAAAACTCGAGAAGCTGCATGAATCGCAGAGTTTCTTTGAAATGCTCGGGGAATATATTCTGGCCGGCTTTAAAGTGGCGATGATTATTCTGGCGATGCTGATCGGTTTTATCGCCCTGATCAGCGCCATTAACGCGCTATTCGCCACCCTGTTTGGTCTCAGCTTCCAGCAGATCCTCGGCTACGTCTTTTATCCGCTGGCGTGGCTTATCGGCATCCCGCTGAGCGATGCGCTAAACGCCGGCAGCATCATGGCCACCAAACTGGTCGCTAACGAATTTGTGGCGATGATTGAGCTGCAAAAGATTGCCGCCAGCATGACCCCTCGCGGGCTCGGCATTCTCTCGGTATTCCTGGTGTCGTTTGCCAACTTTGCCTCGATCGGCATTATCGCCGGGGCGATCAAAGGCCTGAATGAACCGCAGGGCAATATCGTCTCCCGCTTCGGCCTGCGGCTGGTGTATAGCGCCACGCTGGTAAGCCTGCTTTCCGCCAGCTTCGCCGGGCTGGTGCTGTAAAACAAACGCGGGGCTGCCCCCGCCGTTTACTCAGAACTGCACGCAGACCGGCTGGTCGACACGCATCACCGACTCCTGCGCGAAGCGTGATTTATAGCCCTGGCGCAGAGCCTCAATACCGGCCTCGCTCTGCGCGTCATGCCCATGGATCACCATCAGCGCCTTGCTCTGCTCCCGCACCACCTGACCCTTCTGGCCAAGCCACTGGCCGTGGGCATCAAACACCGTCAGCCCGTCGCGAAAGCGCGGCGTGACGTCACGGTCGACAAACTGTTGCCACTCTTCAGCGGTGATGTCTTTCCCCGCCGGGCGGCTCAGACCGAAGTAAAGCGTGGTTTGCACCATGGACTTATCCGCCGGGCAGACGCCGGGCTTCGGCGCGCTGGTCGATGAACTTCCACCCGCCACGCAGCCGCTGAGTAACCCTGCCAGCACCAGCGCCATTGCACCCTGTCTGAACGTCATCTTTGCTATCCTCATTGTTATTAGTCAGGAAATATCAGCGGATTTTCAGATAATTAGCAAGGGTTATAATATTCCGGCACGGCACCAGGCAATAAAAAGCCCGCCAACGGCGGGCTCGTGAGCATTAGATGATCTTACTCAGCCGTGGCGCGTACCGGCGGCGGCGTATGGTAGTGGGCATCCGCTTCGGCAAAGCGCTGCTGCATGCTGGCCGAGGGCGCTTTATCCAGCAGGCTAAAGACCACAATCCCGATGCTGCCGAAGACAAAGCCCGGAATGATTTCATACAGGCCCAGCCAGCCAAACTGCTTCCAGACGATCACGGTCAGGGCGCCAATCACCATCCCGGCCAGCGCGCCGTTACGGGTCATGCGCGACCACATTACCGAGAACAGGACCACCGGGCCAAAGGCGGCGCCGAAGCCAGCCCAGGCGTAGCTCACCAGACCCAGCACGCGGTTTTCCGGATTGGCCGCCAGGGCAATGGCCACCAGGGCAACCACCAGCACCATCATACGGCCCACCCACACCAGCTCTTTCTGACCGGCGTTTTTCCGCAGGAAGGCTTTATACAGGTCTTCGGTAATTGCGCTCGAGCAGACCAGCAGCTGACAGCTCAGAGTGGACATCACCGCCGCCAGAATCGCCGACAGCAGGATCCCGGCAATCCACGGGTTAAACAGGATTTGCGCCAGTTCGATAAACACGCGCTCGGCGTTCTGGTTAACCGCGCCCGCCAGGCTCGGGTTGTTATTGAAGTAGGCGATGCCAAAGAAGCCGACGGCCACCGCCCCGCCGAGGCACAGGATCATCCAGGTCATACTAATGCGACGTGCGTGAACGATACTGTGGTGCGAATCCGCCGCCATAAAGCGCGCCAGAATATGCGGCTGACCGAAATAACCCAGCCCCCAGCCCATCAGCGAGATAATCGCCACGAAGTTCAGCCCTTTCAGCATGTCGATATTTTCGATGCTCTTCTGCTTAATCACTTCCAGCGAATCGCCAAAGCCGCCGACGGAAATAATCACGATCACCGGGGTGAGGATCAGCGCGAAAATCATCAGGCTGGCCTGCACGGTATCGGTCCAGCTAACCGCGAGGAAGCCGCCGACGAAGGTATAGATAATCGTCGCCGCCGCCCCGGCCCACAGTGCGGTTTCATAACTCATGCCGAAGGTGCTTTCAAACAGACGCGCCCCCGCGACAATTCCTGAAGCGCAATAGATGGTAAAGAACAGCAGAATAACCAGCGCCGAAATAATTCTCAGCACCCGGCTTTTATCTTCAAAACGGCCGGTAAAATAATCGGGCAGCGTCAGGGCGTTATTATTCACCTCGGTATGCACGCGCAGGCGACCGGCCACCAGCTTCCAGTTAATCCACGCCCCCAGCGTTAAGCCAATGGCGATCCAGCTTTCGGAAATCCCGGAGAGGAAAATCGCCCCTGGCAGGCCCATCAGCAGCCAGCCGCTCATATCCGACGCCCCTGCGGAAAGCGCGGTCACAAATGGCCCCAGACTCCTTCCCCCGAGAATATAATCATCGAAGTTTTTGGTCGAACGCCAGGCAATAAACCCTATCAATACCATACCAAAAATATAAACAATAAATGTCACCAGCATCGGTGTGCTAATAGCCATGCAAAGTCTCCAGAATTTTTATCGACAGCGTCCAACTTCGTCGTTTTTTTCCACTACCGGAACGGGGTAATGGCGCATTGTTTAATTGGGCGACCGTATCCTGACGGAAGCTTCGGTTTTTCACAAACGATTTAACACAGCATTTACACGAAAAACCGACGGCGCAAAACGTCAATTTGTTAGAGGTTGCACTCTCTCACGTTTTTAAAGGTTGCACCAAACAAAAGTGTTAACTCACGCATACAAATACCCTATGAGCCCGGGGTTAAATTTCTGCTATTTTAGGGGTTATTTTTAACAAATTAGCCATTTCACGGCTTCCGTCACAAGCCATAATTAACAAGGTTGCACAAAGTTGCAACATAGTGGATATTTCCATGCAACCGCATAAGCCTAACGATAAATGACAGGAGTTTTGAGCATGGGCACCACCACCATGGGTGTTAAGCTTGACGACGCAACCCGCGAGCGCATTAAATCCGCCGCGAGCCGTATTGACCGCACGCCGCACTGGCTGATTAAGCAGGCCATCTTTAATTATCTGGAAAAACTGGAGAACGACGAGACGCTGCCTGAGCTGCCGGCCCTGCTCTCCGGGGCCGCCAACGAAAGCGATGACGCCAGCGAACCAACGGAAGAGCCCTATCAGCCGTTCCTCGAATTCGCCGAGCAGATCCTGCCGCAGTCGGTGAGCCGCGCGGCGATCACCGCCGCCTGGCGACGTCCGGAAACCGACGCGGTACCGATGCTGCTGGAGCAGGCCCGTCTGCCGCAGCCGCTGGGCGAACAGGCGCACAAGCTGGCGTATCAGCTGGCGGAAAAACTGCGCAACCAGAAAACCGCCAGCGGCCGCGCCGGCATGGTGCAGAGCCTGCTGCAGGAGTTCTCCCTCTCTTCACAGGAAGGGGTGGCGCTGATGTGCCTGGCGGAAGCCCTGCTGCGTATTCCGGATAAAGCCACCCGCGATGCGCTGATCCGCGACAAAATCAGCAACGGCAACTGGCAGTCGCACATCGGCCGCAGCCCGTCGCTGTTCGTCAACGCCGCCACCTGGGGGCTGCTGTTCACCGGAAAACTGGTGTCGACCCATAACGAGACCAGCCTCTCCCGCTCCCTGAACCGCATCATCGGCAAGAGCGGCGAACCGCTGATCCGCAAAGGCGTGGATATGGCGATGCGCCTGATGGGCGAGCAGTTCGTCACCGGGGAAACCATCGCCGAAGCGCTGGCCAACGCCCGCAAGCTGGAAGAAAAAGGGTTCCGCTACTCCTACGATATGCTCGGCGAAGCCGCCCTGACCGCCGCTGACGCCCAGGCCTATATGGTTTCTTATCAGCAGGCGATTCATGCCATCGGCAAAGCCTCCAACGGCCGCGGCATTTATGAAGGTCCGGGTATCTCCATTAAGCTCTCCGCGCTGCACCCGCGCTACAGCCGCGCGCAGTATGACCGGGTGATGGAAGAGCTTTACCCGCGGCTGAAATCGCTGACCCTGCTGGCGCGCCAGTATGACATCGGCATCAATATTGACGCCGAAGAGGCCGACCGTTTGGAGATCTCCCTCGACCTGCTGGAAAAACTGTGCTTCGAGCCGGAACTGGCCGGCTGGAACGGGATTGGCTTCGTGATTCAGGCCTACCAGAAGCGCTGTCCGTTTGTCATTGATTACCTGATTGACCTCGCCACCCGCAGCCGCCGTCGCCTGATGATCCGTCTGGTGAAAGGCGCCTACTGGGATAGCGAAATTAAACGCGCGCAGATGGAAGGTCTCGAAGGCTATCCGGTATACACCCGCAAGGTTTACACCGACGTCTCCTACCTCGCCTGCGCGAAGAAGCTGCTGGCGGTGCCGAACCTGATTTACCCGCAGTTTGCCACCCATAACGCCCATACTCTGGCGGCTATCTACCAGCTGGCAGGCCAGAACTACTACCCGGGCCAGTATGAGTTCCAGTGCCTGCACGGCATGGGCGAACCGCTTTACGAGCAGGTGGTGGGCAAGGTCGCCGACGGCAAACTGAATCGGCCGTGCCGCATCTACGCCCCGGTGGGCACCCACGAGACGCTGCTGGCGTATCTGGTGCGTCGTCTGCTGGAGAACGGCGCCAATACCTCTTTCGTCAACCGTATCGCGGACAATACCCTGCCGCTGGACGAGCTGGTAGCCGACCCGGTCAGCGCGGTAGAAAAACTGGCGCAGCAGGAAGGCCAGGCCGGCCTGCCGCATCCGAAAATCCCGCTGCCGCGCGATCTCTACGGCAGCGGCCGGAGCAACTCCGCCGGTCTCGATCTGGCGAACGAGCACCGTCTGGCCTCCCTCTCCTCTTCCCTGCTCAACAGCGCGCTGCATAAATGGCAGGCATTGCCGATGCTGGAGCAGCCGGTGGCCGAAGGCGAAATGCAGCCGGTGGTTAACCCGGCAGAGCCGAAAGATATCGTCGGCTACGTCCGCGAAGCCAGCGACGCTGAAGTGCAGCAGGCGCTGACCAGCGCTATCAACAATGCGCCGATCTGGTTCGCCACTCCGCCGCAGGAGCGCGCTGCCATTCTTGAGCGCGCCGCGGTGCTGATGGAAAGCCAAATGCCGACCCTGATGGGGATCCTGGTGCGCGAGGCGGGTAAAACCTTCAGCAACGCCATCGCTGAAGTGCGCGAAGCCGTTGACTTCCTACACTATTACGCCGGCCAGGTGCGCGACGATTTCGATAATGAAACTCACCGCCCGCTGGGTCCGGTGGTCTGTATCAGCCCGTGGAACTTCCCGCTGGCGATCTTCACCGGCCAGATTGCCGCCGCGCTGGCGGCCGGCAACAGCGTGCTGGCGAAACCTGCCGAGCAGACGCCGCTTATCGCCGCCCAGGGCGTGGCGATTCTACTGGAAGCCGGCGTGCCGCCGGGCGTTATTCAACTGCTGCCGGGTCGCGGGGAGACCGTGGGCGCCGCGCTAACCTCCGATGAGCGCGTACGCGGCGTGATGTTCACCGGCTCCACCGAAGTGGCCACCCTGCTGCAGCGCAATATCGCCAGCCGCCTCGATCCCCAGGGCCGCCCGACGCCGCTGATCGCCGAAACCGGCGGGATGAACGCGATGATCGTCGATTCGTCGGCGCTCACCGAGCAGGTAGTGATCGACGTGCTGGCTTCCGCGTTCGACAGCGCCGGCCAGCGCTGCTCCGCCCTGCGCGTGCTATGCCTGCAGGAAGAGGTCGCCGATCACACCTTAACCATGCTGCGCGGCGCCATGAGCGAGTGCCGGATGGGCAATCCGGGGCGCCTGACCACCGATATCGGTCCGGTTATCGATGCGGAAGCGAAAGAGAATATCGAACGCCATATTCAGGCGATGCGCGCCAAAGGCCGCACCGTCTACCAGGCGGTGCGCGAGAATAGCGAAGACGCCCGCGAATGGCGTCACGGGACCTTCGTGCCGCCGACGCTTATCGAACTCGACAGCTTCGACGAGCTGAAAAAAGAGGTCTTCGGCCCGGTACTGCACGTGGTGCGCTACAACCGTAACGAGCTGGACAAACTGGTCGAGCAGATTAACGCCTCTGGCTACGGCCTGACCCTCGGCGTGCATACCCGTATCGACGAAACCATCGCCCAGGTCACCGGCAGCGCGAAGGTGGGCAACCTGTACGTCAACCGCAATATGGTTGGCGCGGTGGTCGGCGTTCAGCCGTTCGGCGGCGAAGGGTTGTCCGGTACCGGTCCGAAAGCCGGCGGTCCGCTGTATCTGTACCGTCTGCTCTCCAGCCGTCCACAGGACGCGGTTGGCGTAACCTTCGCCCGCCAGGATGCGGAGCGTCCGCTGGACGCCCAGCTGAAAACGCTGCTGGAAAAACCGCTGCAGGCGCTGCAGCAGTGGGCCGCGGGCCGTCCTGAGCTGCAGGCGCTGTGCCAGCAGTACAGCGAGCAGGCGCAAAGCGGCACTCAACGCCTGCTGCCGGGGCCAACCGGCGAGCGCAACACCCTGACGCTGATGCCGCGCGAGCGCGTGCTGTGCGTAGCGGATAACGAACAGGATACGCTGATCCAGCTGGCGGCTGTGCTGGCGGTGGGTTGTGAAGTACTGTGGCCGGACAGCGCCCTGCAGCGCGATCTGGCGAAGAAACTGCCGCGGGAGGTCAGTGAGCGCATTCGCTTTGCCAAAGCGGAGCAGTTGCCTGGCCAGGCCTTCGACGCGGTTATCTACCACGGCGATTCCGACCAGCTGCGCGAGCTGTGCGAGCAGGTGGCGGCGCGCGATGGGGCGATTGTCTCCGTGCAGGGTTTCGCCCGCGGCGAAACCAATCTGCTGCTGGAGCGGCTGTATATCGAGCGTTCGCTGAGCGTTAACACCGCGGCGGCAGGCGGTAACGCCAGCCTGATGACCATCGGCTAAAACGGGCTCCCCGGTGGCGCTGCGCTTACCGGGGCTACCTACCACCGCCAAAGGGTAGCCCGGATAAGGCGCTGTGCGCCGCCATCCGGGCAATCAGTCTGCGCTGCGATCAGCTAATGACAGCCGACGTCAGCTGTGTTTAATTAAGGCTCCCGGACGGGAGCCTTTTTTATGGGAGCAGAACAATGAAACGCACGTTATTTGCCGTGATGGCCCTGCTGGCCAGCGGCGCGGCGCTGGCGGACGAGTGCAGCAGCGCCAACACCCAGACCGAAATGAATCAGTGCGCGGCCGCGCAGTATCAGGCGGCCGATAAAAAACTGAACGACACCTGGCAGCAGGCCCTGCAGCGGGCGGTGGGTAAACAACAAACATTACTGAAGCAGGCGCAGCAGGCATGGATCGCCTTACGCGACGCCGACTGCGCCTTTCTCGCGTCCGGCGCCGAAGGCGGCAGCATGCAGCCAATGCTGGTCAGCCAGTGCATGACCGATAAGAGCGTGGAGCGGGAGTCTTTCCTCGCCTCGCTGCTACAGTGCGAGGATGGCGATCAAAGCTGCCCGCTGCCGCCCGCCAATTAACGGACGCGAATGCCTTCGATAATCATCCGCTGGACATTATCGACCGTTTGTTCAAAAAAGGCCGCATCCTGCAGCGTGGCGCCGGTGACCGCCTCCACCTGGGTGGCGAAGTCGGCGTAATGCTGGGTGGTAGCCCAGATCATAAAGATTAAATGCTGTGGATCGACCGGCGCCAGCTTGCCGCGGTCGATCCAGCCGGAGACTATCGCCGATTTTTCGTCGACCAGCGCTTTCAGATCCCCGGTCAGTTCGCCCATCAGCAGCGGCGCCCCCTGCAGCATCTCGAGGCAGAAGAGCTTCGAGGCCTGGGGGTGATCGCGGGACACCTCCAGCTTCAGGCGAATATATTCGCGGATCGCCACTAGCGGGCTGATATCCTCACGAAAGGCCTTCAGCGGCGCCAGCCAGATGGCGAGGATCTGCTGCAGGACTGCCACATACAGCGCCTCTTTCGAAGGGTAGTAATAGAGCAGATTGGTTTTCGATACCCCGGCGCGCTCAGCCACCTGCTCCAGCCGCGTACCGTGAATACCAAATTGCGAAAATGCCTCCAGCGCGGCGGCCAGGATGGCCTCCTTTTTGGCGCTGACCGCTTGTGAACGTTTGCCGCTTTTCTTCACCGCGCCCTGTGCCATACATCCTCTCCTTCAGTTGACGCCACCAGCATAGCAAAAGCCCTGCGCCGACACGACCCCATGCACCCTGATTGCGCATGACTGCCGTTTTTTCGTGCACTGATTTTGACCATCCAGTCCACTTTTTTATCGTCCTTTTTAGCAACTCAAAAGTAACACATTAATAACATTAGCATTTATAAAACTGGCATCGCCTTTGCTTTACCTTTTCTGCGAGGTGGTCCAGGGAGAGGCAGGATGCCGCACCATCGCAACCCATCTTCCATGACTGCAGAGAGGTAGGTATGAAAATTGGTGTTTTCGTTCCCATTGGCAACAACGGCTGGCTGATCTCCACCCATGCCCCGCAGTATATGCCGACCTTTGAACTGAATAAGGCCATCGTGCAGAAGGCCGAGCACTACCATTTCGACTTCGCGCTCTCCATGATCAAACTGCGCGGCTTCGGCGGGAAAACTGAATTCTGGGATCACAACCTGGAGTCCTTCACCCTGATGGCCGGCCTGGCCGCGGTGACCTCGAAGATCCAGATCTACGCCACCGCCGCCACCCTGACGCTGCCGCCGGCGATTGTCGCCCGGATGGCCTCCACTATCGACTCCATCTCCGGCGGCCGGTTTGGCGTCAATCTGGTGACCGGCTGGCAAAAACCGGAATATGACCAGATGGGCATGTGGCCGGGAGATGACTATTTCGCCAGCCGCTATGACTATCTCACCGAATACGTCCAGGTGCTCCGTGACCTGTGGGGCACCGGGCGCAGCGATTTCAAAGGTGACTACTTCACCATGAACGACTGCCGGGTCAGCCCGCGCCCGTCGCAGCCGATGAAGGTGATCTGCGCCGGGCAGAGCGATGCCGGGATGGCCTTCTCCGCCCAGCATGCGGACTACAACTTTTGCTTTGGCAAAGGGGTCAACACGCCAACGGCCTTTGCCCCGACCGCCGCACGCATGATGCAGGCGGCGGAAAAAACCGGCCGCGACGTGGGGTCCTATGTGCTGTTCATGGTGATCGCCGACGAAACCGACGAGGCGGCGCGCGCCAAATGGGAACATTACAAAGCGGGCGCCGATGAAGAAGCGCTGGCGTGGCTCACCGAGCAGAGTCAGAAAGATACCCGCTCCGGCAGCGATACCAACGTGCGCCAGATGGCCGACCCCACCTCGGCGGTCAACATTAACATGGGCACCCTGGTCGGATCGTATGCCAGCGTCGCCCGTATGCTTGATGAAGTAGCGAGCGTGCCCGGCACCGACGGCGTGCTGCTGACCTTTGATGATTTTCTTGCCGGCATTGACGCCTTTGGCGAACGCATTCAGCCGCTGATGCGCTGCCGGAACCACATTGCTTCTGTTACCCGTGAGGTGGCCTGATGATTACCCTTCCCGCTCGCCCGGAATCCCTGTCCTTCGCGCCGCAGCAGAGCGCGCTGATTGTGGTCGATATGCAGAACGCCTACGCCAGCCAGGGCGGTTATCTGGATCTCGCCGGCTTTGACGTCTCCGCTACCCGGCCGGTTATCGACAATATTAATACCGCCGTCGCCGCCGCTCGCGCCGCGGGTATGTTGATTATCTGGTTCCAGAATGGCTGGGATGATCAGTATGTTGAAGCTGGCGGCCCGGGCTCGCCGAACTATCACAAATCCAACGCGCTGAAAACGATGCGTCAGCGTCCGGAGCTGCAGGGCAAGCTGCTGGCGAAAGGCGGCTGGGATTATCAGCTGGTGGACGAGCTGACGCCGCAGGAAGGCGATATCGTGTTGCCGAAACCGCGCTACAGCGGCTTCTTTAACACCCCGCTCGACAGCATTTTGCGCAGCCGCGGCATACGCCACCTGGTGTTCACCGGGATCGCCACCAACGTCTGCGTCGAATCGACGCTGCGCGATGGCTTCTTTCTCGAATACTTCGGCATCGTGCTGGAGGATGCCACCCATCAGGCCGGCCCGGCCTTCGCCCAGCAGGCGGCGCTGTTCAATATTGAAACCTTTTTCGGCTGGGTCAGCGACGTTGAGAGCTTCTGCCACGCGCTGTCCCCCGCCGCCCCGCTGGCTTTAGCCAAGGAGAAACGTTATGCCTAAACAGGTGATTATTCCGCCAGGCACCACCGCGCCGATTGCCCCCTTTGTTCCGGGGACGCTCGCCGACGGGGTGGTCTACGTCTCGGGCACCCTGCCGTTTGATAAGCAAAACAATGTGGTGCACATCGGCGACCCAAAGGCGCAAACCCGCCACGTGCTGGAGACCATCAGGAGCGTTATCGAAACGGCGGGCGGGAGTATGGCGGATGTGACTTTCAACAGCATCTTTATCACCGACTGGACAAATTACGCCGCGATTAACGAGGTCTACGCCGAGTTCTTCCCCGGCGATAAACCGGCGCGCTTCTGCATTCAGTGCGGACTGGTGAAGCCCGATGCGCTGGTGGAAATCGCCAGCGTCGCCCATATCGGTACCCCGACATGATGAGGCTCAATATTGCTCCGGCTCCGTGGCCCGGCGCGCCGGTGGTGGTCCTCAGCGCCGGTCTGGGCGGGGGCGGCGGCTACTGGCTGGCGCAGCGCGCGGCGCTGGAGGAACAGTATCAGCTGGTGAGTTATGACCATAACGGGACCGGGGAGAACGCCGGTCCGCTGCCCGCCGACTACAGCCTGGCGACGATGGCCGGGGAGCTGTTCAGCGCTCTGCAAGCGGCGGGGATCGCCCGCTTCGCGCTGGTGGGCCACGCCCTGGGGGCGCTGATTGGCCTGCAGCTGGCGCTCGATCGCCCCGAGGCGGTGAGCGCCCTGGCGCTGGTCAACGGCTGGCTGTCGCTGTCGCCGCATACCCGCCGCTGCTTCCAGGTGCGCGAGCGTCTGCTGCATGCCGGCGGCGCGCAGGCGTGGGTCGAAGCGCAGCCGCTATTTCTCTACCCGGCGGAATGGATGGCCGCGCGCCTGCCGCGCCTCGAAGCGGAAGATGCGCTTGCCATCAGCCATTTTCAGGGCAAAGAGAATCTGCTGAAGCGGCTACAGGCCCTGAAGCAGGCTGATTTTTCACGCCGTGCGTCGGCCATCGCCTGCCCGACGCTGATTATCAGCGCCGCTGACGACCTGCTGGTCCCCGCCTCCTGCTCCCGCGTGCTGCAGACGGCGATCCCCGGCAGCCAGCTCGTGGAAATGCCGTGGGGCGGCCATGCCTGTAACGTCACCGACGCCGATACCTTTAATACCATTTTACGCGACGGGCTGGCCGCTATGCTGCCGGTCGCCAGGGAGACCCGATGAACGACGCGATAAACCACACGGCCTGCGAGACGCTGTTTACCCAGGCCCGGACCCACAACGGCTGGCTGGATAAGCCAGTGAGCGATGCGCAGCTGCAGGCCGTCTGGGACCTGATGAAAATGGGGCCGACTTCCGCCAACTGTTCGCCAGCGCGCATCGTGTTCGTGCGCAGCGCGGAAGGCAAAGAGAAACTTCGCCCGACGCTCTCCAGCGGCAATCTGCAGAAAACCATGCAGGCGCCGGTGACCGCCATCGTGGCGTGGGATAGCGCCTTCTACGACCGGCTGCCGACCCTGTTTCCCCACGGTGACGCCCGCAGCTGGTTTACCTCCAGCCCGCAGCTGGCGGAAGAGACCGCGTTTCGCAACAGCTCCCTGCAGGCGGCGTATCTGATTTTTGCCTGCCGGGCGCTGGGCCTCGACACCGGGCCAATGTCCGGTTTTGACCGGGAAAAAGTCGACGCGGCATTTTTTGCCGACAACGGCTGGAAAAGCAATCTACTGGTGAATATCGGCTATGGCGACCCCGGCAAGCTGTACGGCCGCCTGCCGCGCCTGTCCTTTGATGAAGCCTGCCTGCTGGCATAAGGAGTTTACGATGGAGTTAACGGACAAAGCGAGTTTCCGTGACGCCATGGCCCACGTCGGCGCCGCGGTTAACATTATTACCACCGATGGCCCGGCGGGCCGGGCGGGGTTCACCGCCAGCGCGGTCTGCAGCGTTACCGACACGCCGCCGACCCTGCTGGTCTGCCTGAACCGCTCGGCCTCGGTGTGGCCGGTGTTCAGCGAACACCACACGCTGTGCGTCAATACCCTGGCGGCCGGACAGGAGGCCCTGTCGACGCTGTTTGGCGGTAAAACGGCAATGGACGAGCGTTTTGCCGCCGCCGACTGGCAGACCGGCGCCACCGGCTGTCCGCGGCTGGTGGCGGCTCTGGTCAGCTTTGACTGCCGCATCGACCAGCGCGTCAGCGTCGGGACGCACGACATTCTGTTTTGTCACGTCGTGGCCATTACCCGTCACCCGGAGCCCCGGGGACTGATGTGGTTTGACCGCGGCTATCACACGCTTATGCGACCCGCTTGTTAACCTTTAACCCGGGATATCATCATGGCACTCTTCGATTTTCCTCGCTGGAAGCTGACCTCTCCCGCCGCCGAATCCGGCGTTGTCGCCCCCGATGAACGCTTGTCGGCCGGGCAAACGCTGGTGATGGGCGTGCAGCACGCCGTTGCGATGTTCGGCGCGACGGTGCTGATGCCGTTGTTGATGGGGCTCGACCCGAACCTGTCTATTCTGATGTCGGGCGTCGGCACCCTGCTGTTCTTTGTCGTCACCGGCGGACGGGTGCCGAGCTATCTCGGCTCCAGCGCCGCTTTTGTCGGGGTGGTGATCGCCATTACCGGCTTTAACGGCCAGGGGCTGAACCCTCATCTGAGCGTCGCCCTTGGCGGGATCATCGCCTGCGGGCTGGTCTACACCCTGATTGGTCTGGTGGTGATGAAGATCGGCACCCGCTGGATCGAGCGCCTGATGCCGCCGGTGGTGACCGGCGCGGTGGTGATGGCTATCGGCCTGAACCTGGCGCCGATTGCCGTGCGCAGCGTCTCCGCCAGCGCCTTCGACAGCTGGATGGCGGTGTTAACTGTGCTCTGCATCGGCATAGTGGCGGTATTTACCCGCGGGATGCTGCAGCGACTGCTGATCCTGGTCGGCCTGATCGTCGCCTGCGCGCTGTACGCCCTGCTGGCTAACGGCCTGGGCCTTGGCAAACCGCTGGACTTCTCCCCCCTCGCCCAGGCGGCGTGGTTCGGGCTGCCGCACTTTACCACCCCATCCTTTAACGGCCAGGCGATGATGTTGATTGCGCCGGTCGCGGTGATCCTGGTGGCCGAGAACCTCGGGCACCTGAAGGCCGTCGCCGGGATGACCGGGCGCAATATGGACCCGTACATGGGGCGCGCCTTCGTCGGCGACGGGCTGGCGACCATGCTCTCCGGTTCGGTGGGCGGCAGCGGGGTCACCACCTATGCGGAGAACATCGGCGTCATGGCGGTGACCAAGGTCTACTCAACGCTGGTGTTTGTCGCCGCGGCGCTGATTGCCATGCTGTTGGGTTTCTCGCCGAAGTTCGGCGCATTAATCCACACCATTCCCGGGCCGGTAATCGGCGGCGCCTCGATCGTGGTCTTTGGCTTAATTGCCGTCGCCGGGGCGCGGATCTGGGTGCAAAACCGGGTGGATCTGAGTCAAAACAGCAATTTGATCATGGTGTCGGTGACCCTGGTGCTGGGCGCCGGCGATTTCGCGCTGTCGCTGGGCGGCTTTACGCTGGGCGGGATTGGCACGGCCACCTTCGGGGCGATCCTGCTGCACGCGCTGCTTCATCGCGGGACGCGCGAGGCGAAGGAGGCCAGGGTAACGCCGGTGTAAGCCACATTAGCGCGGCGTTGGCGCAGGGAGCGGTGTGGGCCTGGGTGGTGTGATCCTGTAGGCCGGATAAGGGATTTATGCCGCCATCCGGCACCACCACGGGCACGGAACCTGACCGCCCGGCGGCGCTGCGCTTGCCGGGCCTGGAGACTGCCACGGCCTTCCGGGAATGTCTCAGCGATTTTGAGGCCGTCAGCACCGGCAGTTTCAGCAACAATGGTGAATAAATTAACAGCAGGTCGTACGAACGTAGGCCGGGTAAGGCGCAGCCGCCACCCGGCATAAAAGCGGCTCCGTTCCCGCAGTCATCGCCCGGCGGAGCTGCGCTGGCACGGGCCTGGAGACAATCAGAGCCGAACGAATACCAGCCAGGATAAGCGCCGCTGTCGGGTCAGAAGGAAAACATTATGGCTCGCGGCGATCGGCCAGGTCCGTGAGCGGCTGCGCATCGTCGTTTGTGGAAACCTGCGGCGGCGACTTGCGCTTCCACTTCAGCTCGCTCACCAGCACCCCCGCGAGGATCAAAACGCAGCCGAGCAGGGCCAGCAGCGGCAGACGCTCACCGGCCAGCCGGCCAAAAATACCGGCCCATACCGGTTCACCGGTATAAATAAGGGTGGCCCGCGTCGGCGAGACGCTGCGCTGCGCCCAGTTCATGGTCACCTGAATGATCGCGCTGAAAATCCCCAGCCCCAGCGCGACGCCGAGCAGGGCCGGCGTCAACGACGGCACCGATTCACCCGCCGGCTTCATGGCGGCGAAAGCCACCAGCGACGCGGTCGCCAGCTGCACCACCGTCACCCGGCGGACATCGACTTTCCCGGCCCAGGCGCTGATAAGGATAATCTCCGCCGCGATCGCCACCGCGCTTGCCAGAGTGATCATCTCCCCCACGCCAAGCGCCAGCAGATTATTTTCCGGCCCGGCCAGCAGAATTAAACCAATAAAGGCCAGCACAATCCCCACGCAGGACATCACCCCCGGCATACGTCCCAGGCACAGCCACTGCAGCAGCGGCACCAGCGGCACATACATCGCGGTGATAAAGGCAGATTTACTGCTGGAGATGGTCTGTAGTCCCCAGGTCTGCAGGCCATACCCCAGCGCAATCGCCACGCCAATCGCTACCCCGGCCTTCACCTCCAGCCACGTCAGACCGCGCAGAGTGCGCAGCGAAAGCAGGCCCACCGCCAGCGCGGCGGTCGCAAAACGCAAACCGACAAAAAACAGCGGCCCGCTGAGGCTCACCGCGTACTGTACGGCAAGGAACGTCCCTCCCCAGAACATGGTGATCATGATAAGGAGCGCTTCCTGGCGGCTAACGGAGAATTTTAACGAAGACATAAGACAGCCATGACGATTAACGGGCGACCAGTGTGCAATCCGCCCGGCGGGAGCGCAACCACCGACAGATAAAAAAACCGCCGGCAGATGCCGGCGGCGAGGGCGATGCGGTTGGGTCGGGGGAGATTAACACCGCATCAAAGAGAACAGTGCGAGTCGCGCGTTAACTTTCACGACTACCATGACTGTTTTTACCCCCTTTTTTGCCAGCCTCTGAGGCGCGCTGAGGGTCATTTTTAAAATTCCCCCCGCTATGCTGGCCACCTTTACGTCCTGCTTCTGATGCTCTTTCACGGTCTTCGGCAAAGTTGCCGGAACCGCCACGATGGTTTGCCATTACTGACCTCCATTAGGTTAGACATCATAGTGCATTACGCGGGAGCGGCGACGCCGCTGTCCTGCCGCGTATCTATAAGGTTAGTGAATGACTGCGGCTGACGGCGGCGAATGTAATATCCAGAAACAAAGCCGGGCGAAAAAAGCTTCCTCGCGCCGCGAACAGCTCCTAACCGACTCTGCTGGCGAAGAAAAAATAGTCAGCAAAAATGTATCCTGATGCTACATCCTCGCCGCAGCGGCCAAAATAGCAGGCGCAACGCTTCCTCCTTCACTTCCTTTCAGGCCGCGCGGTGCAAGGAAAAGTAAATAACGCTTTGTCATTTTGTTATAAATCAAACAAATGCCCGTTGGATTTGCACTCTCCGGCGGAGGCTTTATCTTTAAAGGTACCAGCTATTTTGCTGGCTTATAATGCAACCGAGGAGTGATGGAAATGGCTAAAATTCTGGTGCTTTATTATTCCATGTATGGACACATTGAAACCATGGCTCACGCCGTCGCCGATGGGGCGAACCGGGTGGACGGCGTTGAGGTGGTTGTGAAGCGCGTGCCGGAAACCATGCAGGCTGAAGCATTCGCCAAAGCAGGCGGGAAAACGCAAAACGCGCCCGTCGCCACGCCGCAGGAGCTGGCAGAGTATGACGCCATCATCTTTGGTACCCCGACGCGCTTCGGCAACATGTCCGGTCAGATGCGTACTTTCCTCGATCAAACCGGCGGTCTGTGGGCGTCCGGCGCTCTGTATGGCAAAATCGCCAGCGTATTTAGCTCAACCGGTACCGGCGGCGGCCAGGAACAAACCATTACCTCGACCTGGACGACGCTGGCCCACCACGGCATGATCATCGTCCCGATCGGCTATGGCGCCCAGGAGCTATTCGATATCTCCCAGGTACGCGGCGGTACCCCTTATGGCGCAACCACCATCGCCGGCGGCGACGGCTCGCGGCAGCCGAGCGAGGAAGAGTTAGCCATCGCCCGCTATCAGGGTGAACATGTCGCCAAACTGGCCGTTAAACTGCACGGCTAATCTTCTGCAGGAGGAGCACTATGCCAACTCAAGAAGCAAAAGCACATCGCGTCGGCGAATGGGCAAGTTTACGTAACACCTCACCGGAAATTGCCGAGGCGATTTTCGAAGTCGCCCACTACGATGAGAAACTGGCGGAGCAAATCTGGGAGGAAGGCAGCGACGAAGTGCTGGCGCTGGCCTTTGCCAAAACCGATAAAGACAGCCTGTTCTGGGGCGAACAGACGATTGAGCGTAAAAACGTCTAGGAGGTTTATCCCCACCTGGGCTCACCCTAACCTGCTAAAAAAACCCGGAGTGCTCCGGGTTTTTTTCGTTATTTCGCCGCCTCGTTGATCACCTTTTTAAAGGTCTCCAGCGGGCAGAATCCCTGGTCATCAACCGGACAGCCGTTAAGCGCCAGAGTGACCCGCTGCGGCGGGGTCTGCAGGGTTAACGCGTCGGCGTTACGCAGTTGCTCGGTACTTTGATAGACATACTCAATCTTCATCAGATCGCGATTACCGGCGCTGTCATGCCAGCGCTGAAACAGCAGTTTGCCGCCGATAGGAGTGCGCTCATACTGGCCGGGCAGTTGATAGGGCTTAAAGTCCAGGGCGGTGAGCAGCGAAGCGATATTCGAGTCGTGTCCCACCAGCAGCGTGACTTTCGCCTTGCTGGCTCCCTCGCCCACCAGCGCGTTATCGATATATTTAACCAGCGGTTTGGCGACGTTTTGCGCCACCGCCACCGAGGTAAACAGACTATCCTGATAGCCATTTTTCAGCTTCGACAGCACTTGCCACTGCTTATCGCTGGCGATCTCCCCCCACGCCACCTGATCTTTCGGGAAGCCTTCATAATATTGCAGGGTGAAGGCGTCTACCAGCGAGTTGCCAACCTTCAACGGTCCGGACACTCCCGGCTCCTGCTGATAACCGGCGCTAAAGGTATCTTTACCCTCGCTCAGGGAACAGACCTTCTTCTCTTTGCAGGAGGGTGAGTTGCGGTAATCGATCATCGTCTCCAGCAGCTTGTAGCTCTCGGTCAACTGCATTCCCTGGCGCTCTTTTTCCATCGCCTGCAGCGCTTTCTCGCGAAACGCCGGGGAGTCGTCGGTAATAACCGGGTTGAAGGTCGGGTCCATGGTGCCCATCTGAGGCTGGTGATGCACCGGGATGCCGCAGCCCGGGAACGCGCCGGTGATAAAGAACTGCGCGGTGGCGACGGTGCGCTGCAGGCTGTTAGCGTAGGCATAAACCGCGTTTTCCGGCGGGCACTCGCCGCTGGTCACCAGCTTCTGCTGCGCCAGCCATTCGCGCATATAGTGGCCCATATACACCTCCAGCACACCGCCTTTGGTGGTCAGCTGGCCGCCCGGCACATCCCACTGCGGCCAGGCCTTGGCGGTGGACTGCTCCAGCACGCTGCCGTTATTGGCCAACGGCGCACGCAGGTTGTGACGACTCATGATCAGCACCTGCTGCAGCTGATACCCCTCCGGGGCGGCCGTGTCCTGCGCCTGAGCGCCAGCGGATAACATCACCGCGCCGGCAACGGCGGCGGCAAGTAGACGTTTTTTCATCCCTTCATCCTTAGTCATTTATTATCATCGCGTTAATTGTGCCGGATTTATGACATTTTTCCTGGTAATCGCTCGCAAACTTAGACCGTAGCCGAAAATTTCCCCTGCCGGGCAAAGAGTTTTATAATGAAACAATTAACCTGGAGGCTTTCGTGAAACGTACCCGTCTGGAAAACAGCTGTTGCCCTATCGCCCGCTCCCTCGACGTTATCGGCGACTGGTGGTCGCTGCTGATCGTCCGCGATGCTCTGCGCGGGGTGCGCCGTTTTAGCGAATTCCAGAAAAACCTCGGTATCGCCAAAAACATGCTCGCCGGGCGGCTGAAAATGCTGGTGGATGAAGGCATCCTGCGCCTGCAGCCGGCCTCCGACGGCAGCGCCTGGCAGGAGTATGTCCTGACCGATAAGGGCCGTGCCCTGCAGACGGTGCTGGTCGCCCTCTCCCAGTGGGCAGACGACCATCTGTTCGATCCTGACGAACCGGCGACCCGGCTCATTGACCGCCAGCAGCGCCAGCCCCTGCGTAAGCTGGTCCTGCAGGCGGCAGATGGCCGTGAGCTGGCCCCGGCGGACATCACCATCGCTATCCCGCTGAACGACTAAACGCTGCCCGCGACAGGCAAAAATGAAAAAGTCCTGGCAAAATGGTTGCATTATTAAACCTAATATCTCATGCTGAATTTGGTTTAATAATGCAACCTTTTACGAGGCATTTCTCATGACCCAACCATCGCACACAGCTTTTATCACCGGCGCGTCCTCAGGTATCGGCGCGATCTATGCCGAACGACTCGCCGCCCGCGGCTACAACCTGATCCTCGCCGCCCGTCGTGAAGACCGTCTGCAGGCGCTCGCCGACCAGCTGCAGGCGCGCTACGCCATCCAGGCAAGCATCCTCAAAGCCGATCTTAGCGAAGAGCACGGGATTGCCGCCGTAGAGCAGCGTCTGCAGCAGGATCCCGCCATCGACCTGTTCATTAACAACGCCGGCACCGCGAAATTGGCGGGTTTTCTCGCCAGTACGCCACGCGAGCACCAGGCGATTCATACGCTCAACACCACCGCGCTGCTGCGTCTGAGCTATGCCGCGCTGGCCGCTTTCACCCCACGACGCCGGGGGACGCTGATCAATATTGCCTCTATCCTCGCGCTGCATACGCTGCCGGGCAGCGCAGTCTACAGCGCCAGCAAAGCCTGGGTGTTGAGCTTCACCCGCGGCCTGCAGGAGGAGTTTGCCGACAGCGGCGTGCGTATTCAGGCGGTATTGCCGGCGGCGACCGCTACCGATCTGTGGCCGACCTCCGGCGTGGCGCTGGACGCTCTGCCCAGCGGCACGGTAATGACCACCGAGGATCTGGTTGACGCCGCTCTCAGGGGGCTGGAGATGGGTGAACAGGTCACCTTACCACCGGTTCATGACCTGGGACTGTGGGAGACTTTTGAGCAGTCCAGACTGGCGCTGTTTACCAGCGCGCGAACCGGACAGCCTGCGCCGCGGTATCGATAAGCGGCACCGTGCGGCGGGCGCTACTCCGGTAGCGGAACCGCCGTCAGGGTACAGATCGCCTCGTGCTCGCCGCCGCGGCGATCGGTAATCACCACCTTATCGCCCGCCTTTTTGCCTTCACACGGCTTGAGGACCTGCTCCACGATCCGCTCGCGGCTCGCCTGACGTTCACTTTCAGCCTGACTGGCGAAGGCAGACAGCGCCAACGCTACGCCCAGCAGGCTGAGGGTTTTCTTATACATGACTGACTCTCAGATCGTTCTTATTCGCGGTCAGCGTAACTCGCTGTAGGCCGCACTTCTGTAAAATCACTTAACGGAGTGTTACGCCATTTCAGGTGAAACCCAGGCGGTCACATCCCTGCGGGAAATATTTTATCACAACCCCGCCGCCGGATATTCTCGCGATGAGGCGTCATCTTTCAGACATATCCCGATGTTATCTTCACACAGAGCCCTGTATCTTTTTCCCTTTCCAAACAGAATATTAGGTTGGTCTATGTCGGGTCTTATTCTCTTTATCGTCGCGGTGGCGCTGCTGGGCGTCGCCATCTACAGCCTGGTGTCGTACCTCAAAGAGCGGCGCGCCAGTCAGTTACCTGTCCATAAAAAGAAGAAATAATACCTTCCGTTCCCCACCGTTTTCTGCTGATTTCTTTACCGTCCTGTACTGTCCCTTACCGAAGCCAAAACGAAGGCAGGCCTGCGGGCCTGCTTTCGTTCAGTTTATGCCTCAGAACCTATGACTCCCAGGCCTGCTCCGCTTTAGCGGCATCAAACTGCGGCGGCGGTTTGCGGAAGCGTCGGGTCAGATAAGTCAGGTACAGCAGACCAAGCGCCGCCCACACCAGGCCGAGCGTCAGGGAGGTGGCCTCGAGATTGATCCACAATACCCCGACCGTCAACGCCCCGACCATCGGCAGCAGCAGATAATGCAGTCGATCCTTCCAGGTTTTGTTGTACCCCTTGCGCCGCCAGAAGTGGTTGAACACCGACAGGTTAACGAAGGTGAAGGCCACCAGCGCGCCGAAATTAATCAACGCGGTGGCGGTCACCAGGTCGAAGAACAGCGCCGACAGCGCAACGATGCCCACCATAATCACGTTCAGCGCCGGGGTACGCCATTTCGGATGCACATAGCCAAAAATGCGCTCCGGGAAGACGTTGTCGCGGCCCATCACGTACAGCAGACGGGAGACGCTGGCATGGGAGGCCAGGCCGGACGCCAGGGTGTTAACAAAGGTGGTGCACAGGAAAATCGACTGGAACAGCTTGCCGCCCACGTACAGCGCAATCTCCGGCAGCGCGGCATCGGGGTCTTTAAAGCGATGAATATCCGGGAAGAACAGCTGCATAAAGAACGACGCGACGATAAAGATAATGCCGCCGTACATCGCGGTGAGAAAAATTGCCTTCGGGATCACCCGCGCGGCGTCAGGGGTCTCTTCCGACAGGGTGGTCACCGCGTCGAAGCCGAGAAACGAGAAGCAGACAATGGTCGCGCCGGTAATAATCGGGATCAGATGCGCATTCTGGCTGATAAACGGCTGCAGCGACCAGACGGTACCCACCCCCTCGCCTTTATGCAGCCCCTGCACCACCAGAATGACAAACACCACCATGATCGAAATCTGCACCAGCACGAACAGGGTATTGAAGTTGGCCACCAGGTTAACGCTTTTCAGGTTCGCGGCGGTCAGAATAGCGACAAAGGTCACTACCCACACCCACGGCGGCACTTCGGGGAACAAGGCCGAGAGATAGATCTTCGCCAGCAGGACGTTGATCATCGGCAGAAACAGATAATCCAGCAGCGACGACCAGCCAACCATAAAGCCGACGTGCGGACTGATGGATTTTTGCGCGTAGGTATAGGCGGAACCGGCTTCCGGAAACTGACGCACCAGTTTGCCGTAGCTGATGGCGGTGAACAGCACGCCAGCCAGCGCCAGCAGATAAGACGCCGGAACGTGGCCATTGCTGATGCCCGAGACGATGCCGAAGGTATCAAACACCGTCATTGGCGTCAGATAGGCCAGCCCCATCATCACCACTTGCCAGAGTTTGAGGGATTTACGCAGACGCGGTCTGCCCGCCTGAGCGGCGTTATGCGCCGGAGGATTAATAGCCATCGCCCATACCCCCCTTGCTGTTAACAGTTTGCGGGCCCAACGTCCGCGTGACAAACCTGCTTAGCAAAGGGGTAAGGCATAGATAAAAGGGTAAGACGGACCGGTAAGCGGTAGCTGGCTGGCATCCAATGCGGCCTGAGCGGCCTCCCTCTCCCTGCGGATATTTGAATATCTGCATCATCTCATTTCCTCGTCACACACTGTGTCGTTAACTGAAGCCCCGTTGCCGCCTGCGCTCCTTAACGCGACATCCGGGAAATGGCTGGGCTCCCAGCAAAAACGTCGGCCAGGCTCCGCTCAGGCCGTATGATGCTACTGATTACCAAACTTATGGGCCCCTCGCGGGGCGACCATCAGGCGTTTTTCAACATCCACTCAATTTCGGTTTCTGTGATAAGACGCTCAAACTGCAGTAATTCATCATGCTTACAGGCATGGAAAACATGGCAGAAACGCTCGCCGAGGCGCTCACGCAAATGATCGTTCTGCATAAACTCCCACAGCGCATCGCTCTGGCGGATCGGGAACGGCAGGCCCTCTTGTTCCAGACCGTTACCTTCCACCTCTTCCTGTAAAGGCAGCTGGGGGTTATCCAGCCCGTGCAGAATGCCGGCGAAAATCGCCGCCATCACCAGATACGGGTTGGCGTCCGCCCCCGCGACGCGATACTCCACGCGGTGGTTCTGCCGCTCGCCGCACGGAATACGCAGCGCGACGGTGCGGTTGTTATGCCCCCACGAAGCCTGCGTCGGGACGTACATCCCCGGCTGGAAGCGGCGATACGAGTTCACGTTCGGCGCCAGCAGCGCCATCGAGGCCGGCATCAGATCGATCATCCCGGCCAGCGCGCGTTTGAGCAGCGCAGAGTCTTCCCCATCGCCGTCCACCAGCACGTTTTCCCCTTTATTGTTCAGCATGCTGATGTGGATATGCATCCCACTGCCGGCATGCTCTTCATAAGGCTTCGCCATAAAAGTGGCGTGCATCTTATGCTTCTCCGCCATCAAACGCACGAGACGTTTTAACGCCAGCGCATCATCGCAGGCGTCCAGCACGTTATCGGTATGGTGAAGGTTGATTTCAAACTGGCCCGGCGAGGCTTCCGCCACCGCGCCATCGGCGGGGATCAGCTGCAGTTTGGCCAGCTCGTCGATGTCGTTGAGCACGTCGGCGAAGTGGTTAAGGTTATCGACCGAGTAGACCTGGCTTTGGGTGTTGCGATCGTCAGTGCCCGGCGCACACGGCGGCTGCAGGTAGCCTTCGGCATCGCGTTTGCGGTCCAGTAAATAGAACTCCAGCTCTACCGCTACCACGGGGAACAGCCCGCGCTGGCGCAACTGCTGCCAGAGGCGGTTGAGTACGTTCCGCGGCTCAACGTCAAAGGGAGCGCCATCTTCATCAACCATGGTTAGCTGTACCTGGGCTATCGATTGTGGGTCAGCCGCCGAAGGGGTTAAGGTGCCGGGTACCGGGATGCAGCTGCGATCCGGCTCGCCCATCTCCTGGCCCAGACCGGCCTCTTCCACCACATTGCCGAGAATATCCATCGCAAACACCGAGGCCGGGAAATAACAGCCTTTCTCCAGTTTGCTCAGGCCGGCAACCGGGATGCGCTTGCCGCGGAAGCAGCCGTTCAGGTCAGTGAGGAGGACATCGACATACTGGGTATCAGGGTAGGTTTCGAGGTAGCGCTTCACTTCTTTCGCGAACGCGCTAACCCGTCTCTCTTCCGTTTGCTGAACAAAATTCTCAACTTCTACGATATTGGTTTCCATGATTCACCGCCGTTGGTTGGGTTTCGGTCCTGCACTCAGACCGTTAAATATAATGCCCACCCCATCGACTGTGTATGCAAATAAATTGTTTGTCAAATGTTAAATTAAGTTTGCAAAGGGCTATTTCCACTGCTAGATTGAGAAAATATTGAACGATATGGCCGTTAAACCCGCTATAGCGGTCATAATTTAGTCCACTTTGTGAGGGCGATCATGGAAAATATAATGTACAAGCCAGTTATTGGCGTCGTGATGTGTAGAAACAGGCTTAAGGGTCACCAGACCCAGACCTTGCAAGAAAAGTACCTGAATGCAATTGTGAACGCCGGCGGACTGCCGATTGCCCTGCCGCATGCGCTGGCGGAGCCGGAGCTACTGAACGCGGTCGTTGATAAACTGGACGGGATCTACCTGCCAGGCAGCCCCAGCAATGTGCAGCCGCACCTTTATGGTGAAAACGGCGATGAGCCTGACGCCGACCCCGGGCGTGATCTTCTGAGCATGGCGCTGATTAACGCCGCGCTCGAAAGGCGCATCCCCATTTTCGCCATCTGTCGTGGACTGCAGGAACTGGTTGTCGCCACCGGCGGGACTCTGTATCGTCGTCTGTTCGAGCTGCCTGAGCTCCTTGAACATCGCGAAGATCCTGAACTGCCCGTCGAGCAGCAGTATGCGCCGTCCCATCAGGTTGAGGTTCAGGAAGGAGGATTGCTGTCGCAATTGATACCGGGCTGCAACACGTTTTGGGTAAACTCGCTACATGGGCAAGGGGCAAAAACCCTCAGTCCGCAGCTGCGCGTGGAGGCGCGAGCGCCGGATGGACTGGTGGAAGCGGTCAGCGTGAACGATCATCCTTTCGCGCTGGGCGTACAGTGGCATCCAGAATGGAACAGTAGCGAATACGCCCTGTCGCGTATGTTGTTTGATGGTTTTATCACCGCCTGTCAGGGCCATCATGCTGAAAAGCGGCGGCGCTGACCACTACCGTTAAGGAAATGCAAATATGAGCGATGACGGACTGGCGCCAGGGAAACGTCTGTCAGAGATCCGCCAGCAGCTGGGTCTCTCACAGCGTCGTGCCGCCGAACTGTCTGGGTTAACACATAGTGCCATCAGCACCATAGAGCAGGATAAAGTCAGTCCTGCCATCAGTACGCTGCAAAAGCTGCTGAAAGTCTATGGGCTGTCGCTCTCGGAATTCTTTTCTGAACCCGAAAAGCCGGACGAACCCCAGGTGGTCATTAATCAGGATGACCTGATTGAGATGGGAAGTCAGGGCGTTTCCATGAAGCTGGTTCATAACGGAAATCCGAACCGTACGCTGGCGATGATTTTTGAAACTTACCAGCCTGGAACCACGACCGGGGAGAGGATTAAGCATCAGGGTGAGGAGATAGGCACCATACTGGAAGGTGAGATCGTGCTGACCATTAACGGTCAGTCGTACCACCTGGTGGCTGGACAGAGCTATGCCATTAATACCGGCATTCCGCACAGCTTCAGCAACACCTCGGCAGGCATCTGCCGCATCATCAGTGCCCACACCCCCACCACATTCTGATTATTTCGCCTGAACGAGGTTCAGGCTTACTTCAGGCCTGTCGCGACGGAAAATCTATTTTCGTCGCGGCGAAGAACTCGTAGTAATAACGTCTGCGCCGTACGGAATATTATTTCCTGTTGGCCCTGAAATAATTAACGCCAGTGAATGGCGACTCGCTCCTGAATAATTCGGGTTGCAAACAACCTGTCAAAACTCAGGAGAATAAAACGGTATTCAACTCCGGGGATACGCTATGCCCTGCGCCCGGCGCAGTGCCCCCGTGCAGCCTGAAAACGCCGCACTGATTATTTTGCCGATAATGTTTTTAAGGAGTCATGATGAATTTTCAGCACCTGGCTTACTGGCAGGAAAAAGCGAAAAACCTGGCCATTGAAACACGCTTATTTATTAACGGCGAATATTGCGCCGCGGCCGATAATACCACCTTTGAAACGATCGACCCTGCCGCGCAGCAGACATTAGCCCAGGTCGCCCGCGGTAAAAAAGCCGACGTCGAACGGGCGGTGAAGGCCGCGCGCCAGGCTTTTGATAACGGCGACTGGTCGCAGGCCTCTCCGACCCGGCGTAAAGCGGTTCTCACTCACTTTGCTGATCTGATGGAGGCCCATCGTGAAGAGCTGGCGCTGCTGGAAACGCTGGATACCGGCAAACCGATTCGCCACAGCCTGCGCGACGATATTCCCGGCGCCGCCCGCGCCATTCGCTGGTATGCCGAAGCGCTGGATAAAGTCTATGGCGAAGTGGCCCCCACCGGCAGCAACGAGCTGGCGATGATCGTTCGCGAACCAATTGGCGTGATCGCCGCGGTGGTGCCGTGGAACTTCCCGCTGCTGCTGGCCTGCTGGAAACTCGGCCCGGCGCTGGCGGCGGGCAATAGCGTAATCCTCAAACCCTCGGAAAAATCGCCGCTCACCGCCCTGCGTCTGGCCGGGCTGGCGAAAGAGGCCGGCCTGCCGGACGGCGTGTTGAACGTGGTCAGCGGCTTTGGCCACGAGGCCGGGCAGGCGCTGGCCCTGCATCCTGATGTTGAAGTCATCACCTTCACCGGCTCCACCCGCACCGGCAAGCAGCTGCTGAAAGACGCCGGCGACAGCAATATGAAGCGCGTGTGGCTGGAAGCGGGCGGCAAGAGCGCCAACATTGTCTTCGCCGATTGCCCGGATCTGCAACAAGCGGTCAGCGCCACCGCCGGCGGCATCTTCTACAACCAGGGACAGGTGTGCATCGCCGGGACCCGTCTGCTGCTCGAGGAGAGCATCGCTGACGAGTTCCTGGCGCGGCTGAAAGCTGAGGCGCAACACTGGCAGCCGGGCAACCCGCTCGATCCGGACACCACCATGGGCATGCTGATTGACAATACCCATGCCGACAACGTGCATAGTTTTATTCGCGGCGGCGAAAGCCAAAGCACCCTGTTCCTCGACGGACGGAAAAACCCGTGGCCTGCCGCCGTTGGCCCGACCATTTTCGTTGACGTCGACCCGGCATCAACCCTCAGCCGGGAAGAGATCTTCGGCCCGGTGCTGGTGGTGACCCGCTTCAAAAGCGAAGAAGAGGCGCTAAAGCTCGCCAATGACAGCGACTACGGCTTGGGCGCCGCGGTGTGGACCCGCGATCTCTCCCGCGCCCACCGCATGAGCCGCCGCCTGAAGGCCGGCTCGGTCTTCGTCAACAACTATAACGATGGTGATATGACCGTTCCGTTCGGCGGCTACAAGCAGAGCGGCAACGGGCGCGATAAATCGCTGCACGCACTGGAAAAATTCACCGAACTGAAAACCATCTGGATTGCCCTGGAGTCTTGATCATGACTGAACATACCACTAGCTACTATGCCGCCAGCGCCAACAAGTATGAACCGTTCCCGACGCTGGAGGGATCCATCAACTGTGACGTCTGCGTCGTCGGCGGCGGCTACACCGGCCTCTCGTCTGCCCTGCATCTGGCCGAAATGGGCTACGACGTGGTGGTGCTGGAAGGGGCGCGCATCGGCTTCGGCGCCAGCGGCCGCAACGGCGGTCAGCTGGTCAACTCCTATAGCCGCGATATCGACGTCATTGAAAAGAACTACGGCCCGGATGCGGCAAAAATGCTCGGCAGCATGATGTTCGAAGGCGGCGATATCATCCGCGAACGCATCCAGCGGTATCAGATCCAGTGCGATTACCGCCCGGGCGGCCTGTTCGTGGCGATGAACCATAAACAGCTGGAAACCCTGGAAGAGCAGAAAGCCAACTGGGAGCGCTACGGCAACACCCAGCTGGAGCTGCTGGACAGAGAGGCCATTCGTCGCGAAGTGGACAGCGACCGCTACGTCGGCGCCCTGCTCGACCACAGCGGCGGCCATATTCACCCGCTGAACCTTGCCATCGGCGAAGCGGATGCCATTCGCCTGAACGGCGGCCGGGTGTATGAGCAGTCGCCGGTCACCCGCATCCAGCACACCAGCCCGGCGGTGGTCAGCACCGCGCGCGGCCAGGTCACCGCGCGCTACGTGATCGTCGCCGGCAACGCCTATCTCGGCGATAAACTGGAGCCGGAGCTGGCGAAACGCAGCATGCCGTGCGGCACCCAGGTGGTCACTACCGCTCCGCTGTCGGAAGAGGTCGCCCGCTCGCTGATCCCGAAAAACTACTGTGTGGAAGACTGTAACTACCTGCTGGACTACTACCGTCTGACCGGCGACAACCGTCTGCTGTACGGCGGCGGCGTGGTCTACGGCGCGCGCGATCCGGACGACGTGGAGCGGCTGATTATGCCGAAACTGCTGAAAACCTTCCCGCAGCTGCAGGGGGTGAAGATTGACTACCGCTGGACGGGCAACTTCCTGCTAACCCTGTCGCGGATGCCGCAGTTCGGGCGTCTCGATAACAATATTTACTACATGCAGGGCTACAGCGGCCACGGCGTGACCTGTACCCACCTTGCCGGACGCTTGATTTCAGAACTGCTGCGCGGCGACGCCGAGCGTTTCGACGCCTTCGCCAAACTGCCGCACTACCCGTTCCCGGGCGGCCGCAGCCTGCGCATTCCTTTTACCGCCATGGGCGCCGCCTACTACAGCCTGCGCGACCGCCTTGGGGTTTAATCGCCTCTGCCGACGGCGCTGGCCGTCGGCTCATGCTGCGGATAGTGCAGCTGAAAGTAGTGGCGCAGAAACTCCACGGTGGTGCGGATTTTGGCCGACGTCGCCAGCCGGGAGACGTAAACCGCCCAGACGTTGGCCGGCTGCCAGTAGTCCGGCAGCACCTGCACCAGATGTCCGCTGGCGATATTCTCCCGGACGTCCCACCACGAACGGAGCGCAATCCCCTGCCCGTCCAGACACCACTGATGCACAATCTCTCCATGGTTGGAGGAGAGCGGCCCGGTCACCTTGATCGCGTGCTGGCCCTCTTTGCTGTGCAATTGCCAGACGCCAAACGGATGGTCGCGCTCTTTAATCACCAGGCAGGGTAAGGCTGCCAGGTCACTTAGCTGCTTCGGCTGCGGATGGCGGGCAAGAAACTGCGGCGACGCGCAGAGAATACGGTGGTTGGTCGCCAGCTTGCGGGCGATCAGATTCGGCGCGATATCGTCGCCGACGCGAATATCGAGATCCACCCCTTCATTGACTAAATCCACCAGCCGGTCCTGGACATCGAAACGCAGCTCCAGCTGCGGGTACTGGAGAGCCAGCGCCGACAGCGCCGGGGCGACAACCCGACGGCCAAAGCCGAAGCTACTGATAATACGCAGCGTTCCCTGCGGTACCTGGCGCACGTCGGAAAGCTCATCCATCATCTCATCGACATCCTGCAAAATGCGCTGCGCCCATTCATAGATCCGCTCCCCCTCTTCGGTAATGGTGACCCGGCGGGTGGTCCGGTGCAGTAACATCACATTCAGGGTTTGCTCCAGCAGCGAAACCCGCTTGCTGACGAACGCCGGCGATACGCCAAGCTCCTCGGCGGCGGCGGCGAACCCGGCCCGGCGAGCGACCAGCATAAAGACGCGTAAATCATTTAGCAGCGGCAGATTATTCATGATCTGTGTTTTATGTTTCACCAGTTAGCGTGATTAATTATGAACCAGTCAATTATAGGATAGGCAGGTGGTCAAACATCATCGTTAAAAAGTGAGAACCGGAATGAAAAAAACCTGTCGTATTGCCGCCATCCCGGGTGACGGAATTGGCAAAGAAGTTCTGCCTGAAGGGATTCGCGTGCTGCAAGCCGCCGCACAGCGTTGGGATCTGTCGCTGAGCTTCGAGCAGATGGAGTGGGCAAGCTGCGAATATTACGCCCATCATGGCAAGATGATGCCGGACGACTGGCGCGAGCAGCTGCAGGGCTTCGATGCTATCTACTTCGGCGCCGTCGGCTGGCCGGATACCGTTCCCGACCACATTTCGCTGTGGGGGTCGCTGCTGAAGTTCCGCCGCGAGTTTGACCAATACGTCAACCTGCGCCCGGTGCGCCTGTTCCCCGGCGTCCCCTGCCCGCTGGCGGGTAAAAAGGCCGGCGATATCGATTTTTACGTGGTGCGCGAAAATACCGAAGGCGAATATTCCGCCCTGGGCGGCCGCGCCAATGAAGGCACCGAGCATGAAGTGGTGATTCAGGAGTCGGTCTTCACCCGCCGCGGCGTGGACCGGATCCTGCGCTACGCCTTCGAACTGGCGCAAAGCCGCCCACGCAAAACGCTGACCTCCGCAACCAAATCCAATGGCCTGGCCATCAGCATGCCCTATTGGGATGAGCGGGTGGAAGAGATGGCCAAAAACTATCCCGAAATTCGCTGGGACAAGCAGCATATCGATATCCTGTGTGCCCGTTTCGTGCTGCAGCCGGAGCGTTTCGACGTGGTGGTCGGCTCCAACCTGTTCGGCGATATTCTCTCCGATCTCGGCCCGGCCTGTACCGGCACTATCGGCATTGCGCCGTCGGCCAATCTCAATCCGGAGCGCAATTTCCCGTCGCTGTTCGAACCGGTTCACGGGTCGGCGCCGGATATTTACGGTAAAAATATCGCCAACCCGATCGCCACCGTTTGGGCCGGGCGATGATGCTCGATTTCCTCGGCAACGGCGATGAGCGCTACCACGCCGCTCACGATGGCATTCTGGCGGCGATTGAGCAGACGATCGCCTGCGGACCGAAAACTCCGGACATGAAAGGCAGTGCCTCAATGCAGCAGGTTAGCGAGGCTATCTGCAAGGCCATTTTGGCGTAATTACTCCGCCGCTCCCCGGTGGCGCTGCGCTTACCGGGGCTACAATCGCGCGATAATGTAGTGTGTAGGCCGGGTAAGGCACAGCCGCCACCCGGCAAAAAAAACGGCACAGCAAGTAGCCCGGGTAAGGCGCAGCCGCTACCCGGGAAAACCCGCGCGCCTGGTCCGCCAACTCCCCTCTCTTTTCGCTATGCAGAATCCCCCACGATTGACAAGTGAACCGCATCACAGCGGTGAACTTTATTAATTCCTGAAAGGACAGAACCTGCGCCAATTCACCTTTTATTATTTCCGTTTCGTGTTTTATTGCTTCACGAAACGGCCAATTGTTTAATTCATGTAACGAAGAAATAATCCAATTGTTAATAGCATCTTGCTACGAACCCTGACCCTACAGCGTGATAACAACGACAGGCTAAAGCCACCGACGGGCAATCATGCCCAGGAGATCACTCATGTTGAGCAACGTAAAGAAAAAAGATGTGCCGCTGATTGCCATCAGCCTGGCGGCCATTGTTTTCATCGCCGCTACATTAAGTCTCTTCCCCCAGCAAACCGCGCAGGCGGCTGATTCGATTTTTAACGGCGTGACCCGCCTGCTGGGTTCCACGGTACAGGTACTGGTGCTGCTGGCGCTGGGACTGGTGTTGTATCTGGCCACCAGCAAATACGGCAATATCCGTCTCGGCGAAGGTAAAGTCGAATACAGTACCCTCTCATGGCTGTTTATGTTTATCTGCGCCGGTCTCGGCTCCTCCACGCTGTACTGGGGCGTTGCCGAATGGGCTTATTACTACCAGACCCCGGGCCTGAACATTGCCCCGCAATCGCCGAAAGCGCTGGAATACAGCATCCCTTACTCTTTCTTCCACTGGGGCGTAAGCGCCTGGGCAACCTATACCCTCGCCTCGCTGATCATGGCCTATCACTTCCACGTGCGGAAAAATAAAGGCCTCAGCCTCTCCGGGATCGTTTCAGCGATCACCGGCGTTAATCCGCAAGGTTTCTGGGGCCGTCTGGTCGATCTGATGTTCCTGATCGCTACCGTCGGCGCGTTAACCATTTCGCTGGTAGTCACCGCCGCCACCTTCACCCGCGGCCTGTCAGCGCTGACCGGACTGCCGGATAACTTCACCATGCAGGCATTTGTGATCCTGCTCTCCGGCGGTATTTTCTGCATGAGTTCGTGGATTGGCATCAACAACGGCCTGCAGCGCCTGAGCAAAATGGTCGGCTGGGGGGCGTTTCTGCTGCCGTTGGTGGTATTACTGGTTGGCCCGACCGAATTCATCACCAATAACATCATTAACGCCGTCGGCCTGACGACCCAAAACTTCCTGCAGATGAGCCTGTTTACCGACCCGCTCGGCGACGGCGCCTTTACCCGCAACTGGACCGTCTTCTACTGGCTGTGGTGGATCTCCTACACCCCAGGCGTGGCGATGTTCGTCACCCGCGTCTCCCGCGGGCGCAAAATCAAAGAGGTGATCTGGGGACTGCTCCTCGGTAGCACCGCCGGCTGCTGGTTTTTCTTCGGGGTGATGGAAAGCTACGCCATGCACCAGTTCGTTAACGGCGTGATTAACGTACCACAGGTGATGCAGACTCTCGGCGGCGAAACCGCCGTCCAGCAGGTCCTGATGTCGCTGCCGGCAGGTAAGCTGTTCCTCGCCGCCTATCTGTTCGTGATGATTGTATTCCTCGCCTCGCACATGGATGCGGTGGCCTACACCATGGCGGCGACCAGTACCCGCAACCTGCGCGAAGGCGAGGATCCGGATCGCGGCATGCGCCTGTTCTGGTGCGTGGTGATCACCCTCATCCCGCTGTCGATTCTGTTTACCGGCGCTTCGCTTGAGACCATGAAAACCACCGTGGTGCTGACCGCCCTACCGTTCCTGGCCATTTTACTGATTAAAACCGGCGGCTTCGTGCGCTGGTTAAAACAGGACTACGCCCACGTTCCGGTCCATCAGATAGAAACCCATACCCCCGAGCCCATTATTAAAGCCGAGACGCTGCCGGTTGGCGCGGTACTCAAAGGCGACGGCCAGTCGCTGTAAAACCTCTTACTGACAATAATCACAAGGAGACCCTACATGAGCAATTTGAGCCCTGACTTCACCCTGCCGATTAACTTTTGCGCTAATCCGCAGGATGCCTGGACCATTCCGGCCCGTTTTTATACCGACAGCCAGGCGTTTGAGCACGAGAAAGAGCGCATCTTCGCCAATAGCTGGATTTGCGTCGCCCACGGCAGCGAGGTCGCCCGGCCGAACGATTACATTACCCGGGAGATCATCGGCGAAAATATCGTTATCGTCCGCGGCCGCGACAACATTCTGCGCGCCTTCTATAACGTCTGCCCGCACCGCGGCCACCAGCTACTGAGCGGCGAGGGCAAAGCCAAAAACGTGATTACCTGCCCCTATCACGCCTGGGCCTTCAAGCTGGACGGCAATCTCGCCCACGCCCGCAACTGCGAAAACGTGGCGAATTTCGATAGCGAAAAGGCAACGCTGGTGCCGGTTCGCCTGGAAGAGTATGCCGGCTTTGTGTTTATCAATATGAATCCGGAAGCGGAGAGTGTGGAAACGCAGCTACCGGGGCTGCAGGACAAAGTGCTGGAAGCCTGTCCGGACGTGCATGATCTGAAACTGGCGGCGCGCTTTACCACCCTCACCCCGGCGAACTGGAA
Organism: Klebsiella sp. 4_1_44FAA; assembly: GCF_000238715.1. Taxonomy (NCBI): domain Bacteria; kingdom Pseudomonadati; phylum Pseudomonadota; class Gammaproteobacteria; order Enterobacterales; family Enterobacteriaceae; genus Klebsiella; species Klebsiella sp. 4_1_44FAA. The sequence goes on along the minus strand of NZ_JH414799.1, from coordinate 931,004 downwards.
AAATATCGTCGATAACTATCTGGAATGTTACCACTGCGGTCCGGCGCACCCGGGCTTCTCGGATTCCGTCCAGGTTGACCGCTACTGGCACACCATGCACGGCAAATGGACGCTGCAGTATGGCTTCGCCAAACCGTCCGAGCAGTCGTTTAAATTCGAAGAGGGTACCGACGCCGCGTTTCACGGTTTCTGGCTGTGGCCGTGCACCATGTTCAACGTCACGCCGATCAAGGGCATGATGACCGTTATCTATGAATTCCCGGTGGATGAAGAGACCACTCTGCAGAATTACGACATCTATTTCACCAACGAAGAGCTGACTGACGATCAGAAAGCGCTGATTGAGTGGTATCGCGACGTGTTCCGCCCGGAAGATTTACGCCTGGTGGAAAGCGTACAGAAGGGGCTGAAGTCCCGCGGCTATCGCGGCCAGGGGCGCATTATGGCGGATAACAGCGGCAGCGGTATCTCCGAGCACGGGATCGCGCATTTCCACAATCTGGTCGCCCAGGTGTTCCAGCCGTAATCGTTGAAGGAGCTTGCTATGTCTGTGTTTCACTCAGATCTGTTTCGCCAGCAGGCGCTGATTGCCGGAAGCTGGCGCGACGCCGCCGACGGCACGACGCTTGCCGTCAGCAATCCTTCCACCGGCGCGACGCTCGGCCAGATCCCCAATATGGGGCGTGCGGAAGCGCAACAGGCAGTGGATGCCGCCGCGGCCGCGCTGCCGGGCTGGCGCGCGTTCACCGCCGCCCAGCGCGCCGCGCTATTGAAAAACTGGCACCGCCTGATCCTCGAAAACAAGACCGCGCTGGCGCAGATCATGACCGCCGAGCAGGGCAAGCCGCTGGCGGAAGCGGAAGGCGAAATCGCCTATGCCGCCTCGTTTATCGAGTGGTTTGCCGAACAAGGGAAACGCGCCAACGGCGAGATAATCCCCTCCCCCGGCGCCGATAAACGCCTGATGGTGATCCGCCAGGGGGTAGGCGTCTGCGCGGCGATCACCCCGTGGAACTTCCCGGCGGCGATGATCACCCGGAAGGCCGGCCCGGCGCTGGCCGCGGGTTGTACGATGGTGATTAAGCCGGCTAACGAAACGCCGTTTACCGCGCTGGCGATGGCTGAGCTGGCGAATCAGGCCGGGATCCCGCAGGGCGTCATTAACGTCGTTACCGGCCAGTCGCGAGAGATTGGCGCGGTGTTCACCGGCGATGAGCGGGTGCGTAAGCTCTCCTTTACCGGTTCGACCGAAGTTGGCCGCGTGCTGATGCGCCAGTGCGCGGAATCCATCAAAAAGCTCTCTTTAGAGCTCGGCGGTAACGCGCCGTTTATCGTCTTTGACGACGCCGATATCGATAAAGCGGTCGAGGGCGCGCTGATCGCCAAGTTCCGTAACGCCGGGCAAACCTGCGTCTGCGTCAACCGCTTCTATATTCATCGCGCCATCTACGACCAATTCTGCGATAAATTCGTCGCTCGCGTCGCCGCCCTGAAAGTGGGCGATGGCAGCGAGTCCGATGTACAGATTGGCCCGCTGATCAACGCCGACGCCGGGCGCAAAGTGCAGTCCCTGCTCGACGACGCCCTGAGCCGCGGCGCCACGCTGTTAACTGGCGGTAAAGCGCATCCGCTGGGCGGTAATTTCTTCACCCCTACGGTGATCGGCGACGTACAGCCGGGGTCACTGCTGCTGCAGGAAGAGATCTTCGGCCCGGTGGCCGCTTTGGTGAAATTTGACGATGAGCAGCAGGTCATCGAGCAGGCGAATAACACCATCTACGGCCTCGCCTCCTATTTTTACAGTAACGATGCCGCCCGTATCTGGCGCGTCTCCGAGCAGCTGGAATACGGCATGGTCGGTATCAATACCGGGCTAATTTCCAACGAAGTCGCACCGTTTGGCGGGGTAAAGCAGTCCGGTCTTGGCCGCGAAGGGTCGGAACACGGAATCGAAGATTACCTGGAGATGAAGTATCTCTGCCAGGGGTTGTAAATGTGCTCTCCCGGCGATGGCGCTAGCCACGCCGGGATTTTTTGATGGAGTTCAGCGATGTCTGATTATCAAATGTTTGAGGCGGTCGTTCGCGATGTTGAACAGATCACCCCTCTTGTGAAGCGTTTTACGCTGGTGTCGCCGACCGGCGCCCCGCTGCCGGCATTCAGCGGCGGCAGCCATATTATCGTCCAGATGCAGGATGGCGAGCAGCGCTACAGTAACGCCTATTCGCTGATGAGCTCGCCGCTGGATACCACCAGCTGGCAGATTGCGGTGCGTCTTGAGTCGCCTTCCAAAGGCGGCTCGCGTTTTATGCACCAGCGGGTGCGCCCGGGCGATACCCTGACGGTGTCCACGCCCAACAATCTGTTCGCCATCGAACCACAGGCGCGAAAACATCTGCTGATCGCCGGCGGCATCGGCATTACGCCATTCTTATCGCATATTCCGGAACTGGAACAGCGGCAGGCCGACTGGCAGCTGCATTACTGTTTTCACGACGCCGACAGTAATGCTTTCGTCGATACGCTACGCGCTGCGCCATGGCGCGATCGGGTCAATGTTCATGTATCAGCGCTCGGCAGCCGTCTCGACCTACCGCGCCTGTTCGCCGACCTCGAGCCAGGAACCCACGTGTATACCTGCGGCCCAGCGGCGCTTAACGAGGCGGTGAAAGCCGCCGCAGAACGCCATCAGGTGCCCGCCAGCCAGCTGCACTTTGAGCAGTTTATCCTTGAGGATAAAAGCGGAGAGGCATTTACTCTGGTGCTGGCGCGTTCCGGACGCGAATTTACCGTGCCGCAGGATATGACCATTTTGCAGGTGATCGAGAATAACAAAGCGGCGAAGGTCGAATGCCTGTGCCGAGAAGGGGTGTGCGGCACCTGCGAAACGATGATTCTGGAGGGGGAAGCCGACCACCGCGATCAGTATTACAGCGAGGAAGAGAAAGCCAGCCAGCAGAGTATGCTGATCTGCTGCTCGCGCGCTAAAGGCGGCCGGTTAGTGCTGGATTTGTAAAGCGCACACCGGCAAAACGGCGGTGAGATGGACTGACCCCGCGGAATTGTTCCAACGTACTACCACTCCATGGCGACGAGGTCAGTGGCGCGGATACTATCGGCTTCATCCTCCGCCTGATTAGCTTTCTGTGCGGCACCGGCGATAGCCGGCGCCGCCTGCTCAGGGTTTAGCCGCTAAATACCCGCGCCTTGCCGCTGACCGTCAGTCGCACCATCGCGCCGGGCTGCCACGCGGCCTGGCTGACGGTGCGATCGCCAAGAAACAACGCCGTCTCTTCATCCACCGGCTGCGAGTGATTGCCTTTTCCCTGGCGCTGATGGTATTTCTTGCTGGCGTGTTCGTCATTAACTGGCAACCGGGTCCTGACACTTAGCCCTGAGTCTTTGCCTGATGACCCTCTGTTACTGCTCCCGGCCAGAATGATGGTCAATAAGCGGCCGGTGCTGATCTATCAGACGCGCTTAGCGCCGATCAGGGTGATTGTCACGATCAGCGACATCCATCTGCGCGATGCGCTATATAGCGATACCGATGACAACGGGCTGGCACTCTGGGTGCAGAACCAAATGATTGCCAGATATGGCGATGTTAAGCCGCTGGCTGCGGACCCACACCAGGAGGTATTTACCTCGCCCGCTGGCAAAACAGCACGACGCCAGCGCGCTCGCCCGCGGAATTTATTCCGTTGGCCGAACGTACCGGCTTAATTATTCCCCTAACCCGCAGCCTGACGGCGCAGGTCAACGCGCAGATGAGACCACTCTTTAGTAAACTACCGGATGGGTTTCATATTGGCCTGAATATCAGCGTGTCACATATTAACGCGCCGACGTTTATCGATGACTGCCTGCACTATCAGCGCGGCTTTGAGGGTAAAGCGGTGAAGCTGATGCTGGAGATCACGGAGCAGGAGCCGCTGTTGCTCAACGGGGCGGTTGTGGACAAGCTCAATACGTTACACTCCCGCGGGTTTTCCATCGCGCTGGACAACTTTGGCACCGGCTATTCCGGGCTTTCCTGTCGCCACGAGCTGGTTTTCGACTATATCAAAATCGATCAGAGTTTTGTCGGCCGGGTAACCGGGGAGGCGCCGACAATCAAGCTGCTGGACTGCGTGATAGAGATGGCGCGGACGCTGTCACTGCGCATCATTGCCGAGGGCGTCGAAACCGAGGCCCAACGGGATTATCTTAATCGCCAGAATATTCATCTGCTGCAGGGCTACTATTTCTGAAAGCCGATGCCCTACGTCGCGCTGGTCATGCTCCTGCTGAGCAAACCGAAGGCGCGGATTGTCGAAGAATAAGCGGGCGTTGTGAAAAGTCCTGCCATGCGACGGGCTATGTATCCGTCAGCGCTGTGGGAATGAAAACGTCGTCGGTCGCTGTCCGGGTCATGCACGACCGACCGGACAAAGCAAGAAGGGGTTACCTTTCGGTAACCCCTTCTTTTATATGGCGGAAGCGCAGAGATTCGAACTCTGGAACCCTTTCGGGTCGCCGGTTTTCAAGACCAAATCAAATGGCTTTATAATCAGTATGTTATTGATCATTCATAGAATAAAGTCGTTTTTTAACACAGCTATAAATCAATCAGTTACAGTTAATGCATTAGCTTTATTCTTTCATCTTTTAAGGGATCTCCCTTGACTCCCTCACAGTTTCAAGAGTAAAAATACTGTACATAAAAACAGTACCGGTAACTAAAAATGATCAACAGAGAATCCAACGCATCGAGCATTCCAGAACTGACTGGCTTTAATGTCAGCCATTCGGCTTTAACCCGTCAGGTGTTCCTCAATGCTACTTTTACTGACAATATGGCGTCAGTACCTCATTGGCCACTGAAAGAGTTTCCTGACCTGTTTTGTTGTATCTCCAGGGATAGAGCGGAAGCCTTGCTCCATCAACTCCAGAGAGCGATCGATTATCTGGATGCCGGGATGGATTCGCCCTCACTATTTCTTATCGACGATGACCTCTGATGCGGGGCAATAGCGATAGATGGTTTTCACATCGACACCAATCACCGCAGAAACCTGCTGCCGGCTGGCGCCGTTCGCCAGCATCTGGCGGCAGCGTTCCACTACCTCCCTGGTCATAACTCTGCGGCGGCCTCCGACCCTTCCCTGTTCCCTCGCTGCGGCTAAACCGGCTCTGGTACGCTCCACTATCAACTCGCGTTCCATTTCCGCCAGGGCGCTCATGACGTGGAAGAAGAAACGTCCCGCAGGCGTCGAGGTGTCGATGCTGTCAGTAAGACTGCGAAAGTGAATACCTTTATCCTGCAGCTCTGAGACCAGACTTATAAGGTCACGAACACTACGCCCAAGGCGATCCAGCTTCCAGACCACGAGAGAATCACCTGGTTTTAAACGACGAATAGCACGCCTAAGCCCAGGGCGTCTGGCGTTTTTCCCGCTCGCTGTGTCCTCGAAAATCTGCTCACATTCTGCGCGAACCAGCGCGTTTTTCTGCAAATCGAGGTTTTGATCGCCGGTAGACACCCGCGCGTAGCCAATCAACATTATGCAACCCTTTGAAAAGGCAGATTGTAAATTGCCGATATTGTTCGCGTAAACCTGGGTTCAGGCGAAGGCTTTGCTTTGGTGGGGCAGGTATCATCATTTACTGCTCTGCGCTCTGTTGTTCCTTCATATGAAGGTCAAAGTATTTTATTGCGCGCCCATCCTGTCGGTTGGGCCGCAATGTCTCACGGTCCCGTTGGTGGCGGAGAATTTATTTCAAGGCGAGGCTCAGCTGAGGATGATGGTGGTTATATATGCGTGCCGACAGGTCAATCCGAGTACTACTGGCAACGCATCCCAAAAAACCCCGGCAAAGTCTGCGCGACAGAGTTCGGTCTTTATGATGGTGCTGCTCTTGACGACATCTGGACCAGTGCAATTAACTATTGCATTAAGAACTCCATTGGTTACTTCTCAACCCCGTCACTGGGGCCTGCCGGGTATACGTTAGTTGGTGGGCTGGAGTTCATTAACTCAACAAACGGGCTTATCATTGAAGGCCCTGGCATGGGAACGAAGGGCAACATTCCAGTAATTACCCATACCGGCGCAAACGTCGCCCTGACGTTTAAGCGTACTACGCAGGCTCAGAGCCTTTTTAATGCGGTCATTCTTAAGAATTTCACAGTAGTTGGGAATGCTCTCGCTACTGCTCTTGTCAGGTTTTCTGATTTTTATGGCGGTTCAGTATTTGACTCCGTAATTCGAGATTACACTACTGGAACAGCAATAGATGTATACAACGACAAAGGATGGACTGAAGTTATCAGGGTAGATAATGTCGTCGTCAGGACGTCACAGCGTGGGATCTGGTTCCACTCAAACCCTGCATCTACTGACGATCAAACGCTTTCGTTTTATGGCGCCAGCATTTCCAACTTTGGCTTCCAGCACGGAATCACTGCGGCGTCATATGGCATCTATGTCGGTGACGGCTCACGCGCAGATAATTTGTATAACTGCGATATCGACATGATGGGATGGTGGGAGGTCGGCGGTAACAGCACGGCACTTTATGCAGCTGATAAAGCGCGCGTTGATGGTTTTGCCAACTTCCGATACGACGGTTTTGCCGCAAGCCCAATTACATCAAGCTCTCAACCATGCCGTCTTGTGAGGAAGGCTGGTCTGACAGGCTACATTAAGCTGAATTGTAAAAATTACAAGCACCAGGCTGGTCTTGGATTAACTTCTGGAGTTACGCAATTAACGATCCGTCCGTGGCTGGCGCTTGCAGAGGCAGTTGCTGGTGTGGCTACGCCGCATCCAACTCTCCCTGGTGAGTCAATAATCTCTACAGTCGGATTGAAGTGTAAGCTGGAAGGTACCCTGTTTAAGGGGCAGAACTCTGTAGTATCTGTTGTTGGGTTGCCTCCATTCCATCGATACAAGGTTACTACGCGCTGCGGATTGTCGAGTACCGCTCAGCAGCAATATATTGTTAACATTCCAAATGGAGCTAACGGTGGCATCACCACCCGCACGGATTCAGTTCCTTCTGTCACTACCAGCACCGCCACGACAATAAGCGGCACCACCGCAACAAGTGTATCAAACTCAACGGCGAAGAATAAAAACTTCGAGCCAGTATTTATTACTAATGCTGGAAATCTTCCTGATAATACATTTAGCAAAACAAATAAGCAGGGATTCGATATTCATCTGGATGGCACACAACCAAACGTTATTAATGACGAGTATCCTGTATCCATTGAAATAGAAGCTATCGATTGAACTATTTATTAAAATATTAAGATGTCGCGGAATTTTTCCTCTACACATAAGGAATTAATTATGAAAAAAATCATGAGGCGAAAAATGGTTACCTGGAAGTGGGGTAATTTTATCTATCCATACGTAATATTTAGTTGGGGCACTGTAATGCATCAGGTTTTTGCTTCCGAAGCATGGATTGTAGTTTTGATTACTTCGATTCTCCTGGCGTTCAGATTACATAAGTGCTAATGGTGTTTAAATATCACAACGCGAGTTATTGTTCATTAAAAATCCGCCAGCTTAACACTGGCGGTGAATTTTACTCTGAAATCTCTTTTTTTAGTGCCGTTTCTGCATCCTCAAAAATTGTTGCAAGGTCAGTAAATTCGAAAGAGTAGTAGAGCTGGCCTGTAGCCTCCAGCCCCTCAGCCTGCGTATCAAACAGCACCGTTGCAGTAGTCCCGTTGATACTGTCGACCCCTTTTGCGGTATATGTCACAGCTACAGGCGCGGCACTAAGCGGCTCAACGAGATTAAGGTATGGGATGGTACGAAACGACTTCAAATTTTGCGTGAGGGTAAATGACATTTTAGACTCCTGCTACCCGTGAAACTTCGACCCAGCCCTGACGGAACGATGTGTTCATCGCCATCAGGGTTATCGTACATGCAGCCGTTACCGCACCACCCGGAAGGAAAATATTACCGCCGGCAATCAGGCAATTTGATGTGTCTGCACATCTGACAACCATTCGCTTCCCTGTATGGCAGTATCCGATGTTGGCTACATTTCCCGAGGCATTCCACGTCCAGGACTCATCATAGCCAAGAGGGTCTGTACCCTCAGAGAGCGTCAGTGCTGAAGACTGAAGTGATTTGCCTCTCACATTGATTATTGACTGCCGGCGCGATGCGGTGGTCATTGCTGGATTGACATAAACAGTTCCAACAACGCTGCCGTTATATTTATCAACGTTTACGTCTGCCTTTACCGATGAGGCAGCAACATTAAACAGTGAGGTCTGATAATCGCTGGTAACCGCCCCTAATAACGTCAGGTTTTCAATATCAATTTTGCAGTTCCAGTTGATGTACATGAAGGCATTTGGCCGCGCCAGGCGAATAGCCTTAGCACGGAAAACAACCTCACCCTCAAAATCAAACGGTGAGAGCTGATTCGCCCCGTTATATCCGTACCCGTCCACATGCATCATGTCAATATCAGCGACCAGCTGAACGCACGCAGTCGCACTCGCCCAGTTTGTACGGTGGATGCGGAACCACCTCAGACCGGTATACCCCCCCACTTCCGACGGGCTCATAAATGAACCTCCGCGAATTGACACATGTCGGCCATTGCTGTCCAGCCAGTAAACTGTGATATGGGCCGGGTGGCTTACGAAGATATTTTCAAATTTGACACTATCTGAGGTGGACCCGTAAATCTGGTTAACAGGAACAAGGTTGTTTCTGCTGTTATTTTCAAATTTACACATTCCGCCAAAGAGAATGTTGTTTGACCCACCACGAATATAAGAGACGCCTGAATAGTTGTTTTCAAAATGGCAGCTCATGTATCTTATTGCATTACAGTTATCATACTGATTCAGCATGTTAATCTGATGCGTTACTTCTGAACCTGCAGTGAGGAACCGGCCTCCGGAGTTTATCCTCACCTGATTAAATACCCCGTCCATGACATCCGTCATATCGAATGACGAAAGTGGAGGCGACCAGACCTGCACGTTCTCTATCGCAAAATCCCAGCCGACGCCGTAGAATTTAAAGATTCTTTTACGAATCCAGCTCGCAGTTTCCCCAAGCACTGAGAAGTTACTCAGATAAAGCTCGGATATCCTGACCCTTCCGGTTGCATCCCAGCCGGCGGAGCTGAAGTCAAACAGATAATCATCATCTGAAGCTGCGCTGGGATGTATAGCAAAGATGGTCTGGAATATCCCCTCGCCGCACATTGCGAAGGGGCCAAAAGAAAGTTCGACTTTCGTTTTGATGTGCAGCAGACCTGCGGGGAGATTGATTCTGCGTCTGGGAATATGCTCTACGCTGGTTGAACCTAAAGAACTCATAGCGGCAATGGCGCGGTTAAGCCCAAGACCATAATCAACAAAACCATCTACAACGTCCGTGGCGTACACAAAATCCAGAAGGTTAATACTGTCCCAGTTTTTGTCGTGCTGAGTCCTGGCTACAGCCCCTGTGTATGGTTGTTTGACAGCAAGTAACGCATCCCCCACCCCTCTTCGCCTGAACCCAGGTTTGAGCGAAGAGTCGCATCGGTAACGTCGATCCACTTACCCTTTCCTGTACCGCCAGCCGTCGCCGGCGTGCTACCAGGTAAAACGACCTTAGGCATTACGCCATCCCAGCGCCAGTATTCGTCCGTGGATTCCCACAGAAGAACCTCAAAACGTTGAGTGAGTAGCGATCCCTGCTCAAACGAACCTATGGCCGGAACGTATCCCCATAGCCCCGTCCCTGCAGGGTCCTGCAATTTAGGCTGACCAGCACCGTCAAAACCCAGCCCCTTCCAGGCGCGATCTTGGGCCGATGGTAGCTGGCTTATATAGGAGTCAGGGACACGCAGTGAACGATTAAAGTTGCTGGTTATCTGCTGCTGCAGATCGATATCACTACTATCGACGTAGCTTTTTGTTGCGGCATCCTGCGCCAGTGAAGGATCACGCAGGTTACGAATACGGTTATTGAGCGCGTCATAATAGTTAGCGAAGATATTTGGCTTTTTCAGAGCCAAAGAGTCCCACCACCAACCGAATTTTTGGATAAGCATAGTCAGCTTATCAAGCGCGCGTTCATGGCTTGTCGCAGGAAACTTACCGGTCGCAAGATAACTGGTTAACTGGGTCGCATCGGGATCACGATAAATCAGTAGCGTAGCGCCACTGTGTGCGGAGAGCAAAGTCAGCTGACCGCCATTCTTATCGCCGGCGCCGTTCAGATAATAATCAACATCAATAGTCAGCGTAGTTTTGTTAAAGTCGTCACCGTTCTGTGTATACAGTTCCGCGACAATATGCCCGTTTTCAATGAAGTAGAAAGGGATGCTAAAAGGGCCAGTGCTGGTTGATAGCTGATACTCAACCGATGAAGTGTCGTTCTCGACCATCATCTACTCCAAAACAGTTCGACATGGTGGCATTGTCAGAATCGTTTTGAAGCTGGGCAAAAGTAAGGCCGCAATATGCGGCCCTGAGGGGTTATTTCTCGGTGGTTTCCGATGCTTTGGCTGCGACAGCATCATCAAATTTTTTCTGGAAGTAGGCCCGGATTGACCTGTAACCGCCCGCTACCAGATATAGAGCCGATACCACTACGCTGAAGTAAAGTAAGCCCATTTGCACGTTCGTCATTTTGTCTCCTGTCTTTTCTGTTCAATCTGGCGAATACCAGCCAGCTGGTTATTTGCTTTTTCAATGGCAGCAAGTAATGGGGTTATCCATAAAACAGCCTGGCAATATGTCAGTTCGCCGGCGGTAATGGTGCCAGTACTGGGCTTGTCAGATCCGTCGGTATAGGCGTGCACTGCGCTGGAACGTAAACTGTTCGTGTATTCGAGCAACCCACCAGAAACGTCAGCAGGAACAGGCATATCACACGTTTTTTCGCGCTTGAGAATCGTTCGATATTCAATGGTTTTTTCCTCTGTACCGGCATCTACTGCCCTGTTTTTTTCCTGGACATCGCCGCTTATAGTTTGAAAAGCAGCGATATTATCCGCCTGTATTTGGATAACCCTTGCCTGCAGCGTCACCTGACTTTCAGCCGTTTCAGCTCTGCTGGATGCCGAGCTATATCGATAGCCCAGCCCTGCGGCGATTGTGAGCCCGATGATAAGAAGAAGCATAATAACTGCCGCGGCGATGGATTCTGGTTTCACTTATCGATCCCCCAACACGTCAAGGCGCTTTCCTGGTCACGTCGCTCAACCTGACCGTAGCAACCTTTCTTCTGGCCTTTGGTGAGGCGGCAGTCACGGCCACCATCAAAGATCCAACGACGAATTTCAGAGCACGCCCCTTTACGGTCGCCCGCATTCAGCTTGCGGTAGAACGTGCTGGGGAAACATTTCCCCGGCCCGATGTTGTACGGGCAGAAGCTGGCGATACCAACTTTCTGTGGTGCCGTCAGCGGGACTCTGATGTTCTGGTCAACCCATGCCAGGGCCTTGTTACGTTCAATAGCGTTCACCTGGTCGCATTTGGCCTGCGTCAACTTCATCCCCTTCGTTACTGGCTTGCCGTCAATGCGGGTTGCCCCCCGACAAATAGTCCAGACACCAGACCCGTCAAGGTATGCAGTTAGACTGTTGCCCTCTTTCTCGTTCAGGAACTGATCCATGAGCGTTGGCGCGGATGCACCGGCGGCAATTAGCGCCAGCATGGCTGCACTGAGCTTTGCTTTGGTCGAAGCCATATTATTCTTCCGAGAACTTGCCGCGGCGATACGCGAGCCATTTGAAGTAAATATTTACGAGAAAGGTCAAAGCGGTGAACACCAAGCTGCCAATGACGCCAATAGCTGCCCACTGGCCGGGGGTGTATGAATCAAGCAGCTGCGAAAACCAATACGTAGCGCTGACTGTTGACGTCCCGTAGGTGATGACCTCGGAAACTCTGTGTGTCATTTTCATCGTTCCTTACCTCCCGGCCGGGATGGCTGATTTAAGTGGCAAGGAAGATTTTGATAGGGCCTATCACACTGGGCAAAAGCTGATCATTTATCAGGATTCATGAAATGAAACAGGTGCTATAGTGGTTTTGGGATTATCCCTATGGCAATGATTAAGGAATGACGAATGAAAAAAATAATCGCTCTGTTACTGGTTGCAGTATTTGGTGTGATGTCAGTGTCGGCGATGGCTTGCCCGAAAGGCACCCACCCACATGGCGGCACTGGTTCTCATCATAAAGGCGGTACCTGTTCCTGATAGGATTTAAAAACTACACACAAGGCAAAAAGCATGAAAAAATTATTCACGGTGTTATTTGTTCTGCTCTCTCTGGGGTCTGTGACGCAGGCCTATGCTGGAAACTGCCAGCATCCTGACGATACCGCTGCTGACGGTTCACGTTGTGGTGGTCGTTCGGCTGACTCTCGCCCGGGCGGGCAGTAATGATAAAGCCCACCATGCGGTGGGCTTATTTATGCCGCAGTACATTTCACCACGCAGCTCACCACTGTTTAAATATCAGGGTTTTCTCTTGTCAAATGTCAGATTATGTTTCTACCTATCACGAATTTTTAAGAGCATTACCATATGGAAATTTTTTGGGTTGTGGTGGGCGTTGTGGTTGTGATTTTGTACCTCATCAACCAGAACAAAACCAGAGTGACAAACAGAACTGAGATAACCAGAGATCGCAAGATAAAAACGGATGACGGCGAAATCAGCATTCGTGAACGACAGGTTATAGACAGTGTATCAACCCAATACACTAAACCAAATACAGTGAACGTCGCACAGCCGGATTATGACAACGCGGTGATATCTGATTACTACAAACAACTAGCTAAGCAAAAAGCTATTGAGTCTCTAAGGCAAAACCAAACACAGCCTGTTGCATCAAGCAGACCTGTGGAGAAGATAGTCAACCCATTGCCAAGAGTTGAGCAGAAACAAATCACACCTAAAACCGAATCTGCGCCGGTGGAACACAGAAAAGTGTGTACCAGATGCAGTCGCAATCTACCGATGGATAAGTTCAGAAAGTCGAGCAAGTCCCATCATGATGGTTACACCACATGGTGCGCCCATTGTCTTGATGGCCCCAAAAACACTAGGCACACCAAATGGTGTCCAATTTGCGAGATCCGCCGCAAACGAACCAGTTACTATAAGAATGCTAACAATGCGGACGGATTGATGTCATGGTGTAAAAGTTGCTGGGATTCTTATCGAGGAAGAAGTTAAGCCCACCTAAGTGGGCTGATTATCTGTTATATTAAAAAGATACTTCTGTAATGGTGAATAATAATGAACCGTGAGTACAGCCAGGTAATATATCTCGCGATCGGTATTGCTATAGCAATCAGCTTTGTTACCGTTCTGAATGATGGGTTTTCACTGCTGAACATTTTGTGTGGCCCTTTTGCAGTAATCGGAACTGTTGCAGGATTATGTATCGCTTGGTATTCCACTATCGGCATCAATAAAATCCTGCAAAAATTTGGGTTCAGGGATTACTGATTATCGTCCCAACATAAACTGCGAAGGCGGGATAATAAAGTCGTTTCCCTGCTCTTCCTTCACGCGCTGCTGGTAGCGTTGCAAAGAGCCAGGTGACATCCATTCCCGCATCTGGTTCAGGATCAGGAAGTCCATCACCGGGCGCACCACATGCAGGTTCATGTACGGCGTGTGGTTTATCGCAAAGTTGAAGTAATCAGCGGCTTTCGCATCCCCCTGTTTCGTCAGTCCAAAAAGATTAACCAGTTGTGCTGCATCTGATGCAAACGGACCAGCCAGCGACGTCGCCGGGGTATTTCCGAACCGGTTGTACTCCCCAAATAGGAAATCCCCCAGAATACCCAGCCCACCGCCCTGCGCCATGGCTGCTGTCCATGTACTGACATTGTCGGCAGGGCGCGGGGTCTGGCCCCTAAGCATCAGCTTCGTCTGCATGGAGAGATAACCGAACGCCGTCGCCCACAGGAAAAGCTGAGCAATGCCCATCAGCTCACCGTTTCCATTACGCATCGCCCGGATCAGAGCGTTATTGCGAAAGGTATTATTCTGGCTTAGTGAACCAAAATCATAACCACGCCCGTAGAGCTCTCGACCGATCGCGTTCTGCATAAAGCTGGCTGTAAAAGATTTAAACTGCCATGCAAATCGCAGCATTTCGCCATAGGCAGTGCCTCGCTGCATACCCTGCTTCATGATCGACATTGTGCGTGCATCCGGTTCGTTCAGAGCTACGCCAACGCGATCGAGTATATAACCGCGCACCTTATCGGAGAGAAGCTCGCGAGCGTATTCTACTGAACGATCATTGATTTTTATCCCGCGGTTGGTGAGGTAATTCTCTATATCTGTTCGAGGTATATCTGCTACTCCGTCAGGAGTCATGTAGGCGTTACCGTCCGCTGCGTGCAGTTTCATTTTGCTGAGCGCTGCCCATTCGTTTTCTTCAATGCCATGCATCGATAGAACCCGGCGCAGTTCTTCCGGAACATCACGGAAAGATTTTCCGGCATGCGCCCCCATCCACTCAGAAACCATCATGCCTGTACTGTAGCGGCTGCTGTTAGTCCACCAGCTTTGCAGGTTCAGCCGGAAATAATTTCGCATTGCTCTGTTAACTCTACCGGGCATCGAATTGTCAGCACTGAAGCGATAGATTAGCTCATCTTTCATCGCATCAGCATGTAACCCGATCGATTTAAGCACCTGCTGACGCTCCGCATTTTTCCAGCGCGTTAACTGGACTTTATTGGCCGTAGCTTCCCAAACAGAGCCCAACATATTTCGTCCCTGATACCGCATCTCCATAGCTTGGGTAGCGATATCATTGAATGATGAAATCATTGAGCCGCCGAGCTTCATCATGGTTTCTATCGCGCGGGTTGTTGCTGCGACCCTGGCGAGCGCGGCATTACCGGGAATGTTGGTTTGCCCGGTGATTTCCTTCAACTGACTGGTCAAAGATGTGTTTCGTTTCTGGCGGAATTTATTCAACGCATTATCATCTTTCGCGGCTTTGTAGCGCTGTTCGATCCGGTCGGCAAGCTCATTAAACATGTTTTCCGGATTGGTACCCATACGCCGCATCAGTCCGGTAGTTTCAGCTGAATGAATAAGACCGCTCCCCACGGCTTCACGCAAGTTACCCACGCCAAATTTATCGTTGTAGCGGTACCACGACAGACCGTCTTTGAAATGCAATACGCGTTCCTGGCTCGCCCGGCGCGCAACGTTGGTGCTACCGCCTTTAAAACCCGTCATCCAGTCCGGGCGGTCAGTACGTAAATGGACGCCGGAAGACAGCCCCACGTAAACGTTATGCAAAAAATCGTCGATGACCGCCTGTGATGGCGACAGTCCGCCCGGCGCCGCCGGATCAAAACGCGGGATCCGCCCAGCGACGCTCACCCACTCGCCGCCGTCATTCCGGAAACCAACGATATCACCGAGATCGATATCCTGCCCGTTAGCCAGCAAATCACCATTGCGGAAATTCGCCCGCACCACCTGCCCGTTACCGCGCATGAGATCGACATTTTCGCTGACAATACCTTTGATATAAAAACGTCCATCAGCACGCTGCGCCAGCGCTCCCACGTTTTCAGGTTTCAGTGGTTTGGCCGGGCGGGCACGTCCGTAAATCTGGTCTTCCGTCATCACCGTCGCTTTTCGAACGGTCACGCCGTTTTGACCATTAACGTCCAGACCTTCGAAAGTCCGAGGGTCAAGCTCCGGAAGGATAGCATCACGCCAGGCCTCAAAGCCTGCGGTTCGAATTTTATGGATATCGTGAGACTGGCGGGCAATATAGCCGGGCAATTTGCCTATCGACGCGCCAGCACGGTTTGCATCGATGCGGGCTTTTTCCTGCCACTTCTCCAGCACGCGGGCAATTTTGATTGCGTCTTCCGGGATATGCCCCACATCAAGGTTGTTACCCAACCGCCACATAGCATCAGCAATATTCTGATCCAGTGAGCCATTAGCAAAAACAGGTAAAACGCCCTGCGCTTCCAGATCATTGGCAAGACCGGAAATGTAGTGATCGCGCAGTTGTCGCATGTTATTAAACGCGCTGTCGCGGGAACCGGCCACAGCCTCATTGCGCCCCACCATGATAGCGGACAAGGCGAGATCAGGGCGTCCACCGAAGGCATCAATACGCTGAAGGTTCTCATGCATCAGGCGCAGATTGATAACCCGGTTTCGCGCTTCGATGTGCTTCGCCAGCGCATCATCACGCGCCACTTCATCAGCAGCACGGAGAGCGGCTTCCTCCAAGGATAACCCCTGATTTTCTGCCCGTATACGCGCGACAGTAGATTCCATACGGGTAACCAGATCCAGCATCTCATCCTCACCGAGCTGGCGCCCGGCCGCCGTGTTTACTGCCTGCTCGCAGGCTGTCAGAAATTCACCCTGTGCCATTAGATGGCTCTCCTCAACATACAGGCAGCAAATGCGCGTGCAGCCTGAGCAAAACTCATATCCCCGGCCCCAGCCTGAATTTCGGCAAGGTGGGCGTTTATTTCTGCCTGATTTTCCAGCCCATTAAAATGCGCCTGGGCCAGTTCCATTTCAGACTGCAGGTCTTCCTGCGCTGCCCGCAGTTCGTCGTCTCCGCGCTGCTGGATGGTTTGTTCTGCATCTGTGCTGGCTGCACGTGCGGCCGCATCAGAATGCCGCTGGTTATCAGCCTGCATCTTCAGGCGATTCAGTGCAGCGCTACGTTCTGCCGGATCTGCAAGACGGAAAAAATCCTCAATATCAGGATTGTAACCGTCTACTGCCTGGCGAATCGCAGACCTCAGTGCATTCTGGCGAACAAAGATATTCGCATCGCTGAAACGCTCAGACGCGGTTCTTACACCGCCAGCCAGCGGAGAAACCTGCAACCCTTGTTTGATTTGCCCGGCCCTAGCTTCAATCAGACTTGCAAGATCATCCGGAATCTCCCCACGCTCAAGCTGGCGTAATTTGCCGCGTGAGATTTCTGCGTCCCGGTTGGCAGAAATTTCTTCGCGTAACCGTGATGTCGATTCCTCAGTGTTCTGGCGGATTTGCTCAATATCTTTTCGCGCACGGGCTTCCGCCTGTTTTCGGCTCATGCGCTGGCCCTGATACTGTTTTGCCAGGTCACGGAATTGCTGATCTGACTGCTGCAATGAGACTTCATTTTCGGCAATCTGCCGGTTGATGTCGGCAATGCGGGGCGACTGTCCGTCAAGCTGCCCGGAGAGAGAATCACGATAGGGCTGAATAGTTTCGTTCCATGCACGCTGCCAGGCATAATCATCAAGGCCAGTGTTAATGGTTCGGGCCAGGTCAGTCTGTGCGTCGGCAAAACTGTCACGCAATACAGGGGTGTTGTCCGGGGTGAGCCCAGCGGCATTAACGATATCCGCCTGCCCTGCTGGCGCAGCGTCAGAAACCGCCTGCGGGTTATCCTGCTGTAAACGCTGCTGACGCCTGGCGGCTATTGAATCACGAATGGCACCGCCAAAGGCATGCAATCCACCGCCGGCTATCGTGTTCATGAAGAAATTTTCCACTGCCTGGCCGAGGGTGTAATCATCACCTTCAGACGCTGATGCCAGGGTATTAATAGGTTCAGCAACCAGAGACTGGACGGCACCGGCGCTGGCACCCTGTACAAATCGCTGTGCAAATCGACCTGCAACGCTGGCCGCTCTCACCTCCCCAAGACCTGGAACAAACCCCAGAGCAAGGTTACCTGGGTCCGTCATTGCGCCAGCCAGCCCCGCGGTAAAAATAAGAGGTGTTGCTACGCCGGAAGGCGCGGACTGCAATATTGCTCGCCGCTCCTGTGTCGCCCGGCTTGTCTCGGTTACATGGTCCAGATACGCTTGTGTTACACCCTGTTCGGGTACTTTGATATTTTTGATGCCCAGAGAGTCAAACTTTTGCTGAGCCGTCTGCTGATCTACTAAAGGAGATGTAGGATCATTAGCATAGGCCTCGGATTCAAAAAACCGACTTCCAGCGTTGGCTGGTCCTGAGCGCATTCCTTCAGAAAAAGCAGCCCCCAAAGCCTGACCAAATCCGCTTTCAAAGTTACTACCTGGCTGCTGCAGGCCTGAACCTGCGTCACCATCATCAACGAATATTGGCATTGGTGTCCCTCATTCCTTCAGTAAAGGATGGGCCGCTTTGCGACTGGCCGCCGTACGTTTCACGTAATCCCTGAAGATTCTGCGCTCGCGCATCTCTTTCAGTCCCTGGAGTATACGTCGTCTCCCGGGATGCGAATTTTTTAACGCTCTGCCACCAGGATGGGTCAGCTTTCGCCATTTTGTCGAGATCCGCAAAGCTAACGGTAATCGGATTTCCACTGGCGTCATTCTGTACGTTATTGCCCAGATACAGCACCAGACCGGTATCATCCGAGTTATTTACCCAGTGGGCGTTATTTTTCACCTCATAAAGCGTTTGTGATTTGGTGAATTCGTCGGGCGTTTTACTCCCGAAATTAAGAGGCTGAAGCTGATCTGTTGTCAGCTTATCTTTAAACAGGCTAGCACCGCGGGCGATGTAATCTGGTTGATAGCCAAGATAAGTTGGAACGCGATATGTATCGTTGACAGTGTATTGACTGGTGAACATATCGGCAGCAGCCTGCTTTGCCGCAGCGCCTGCATCCATTCCACGTAATACGTTGATCATCGTCAGCCGCTGCCCCTGTTCGTCAAGCGTTGACCAGCTTCCTGCACCGCCGGGCTGCACAAGCATCGTCTGACGGAAATCTGCAGACGCATCGGCCCATTCTTGCATAACGGAGGTGTCTGACCCCTTTCCATTTTTTGCAACGACTGACTCTTTCAGGGCTGATGTTGGCGTGTTTCTTTCCTGCCACAGCGGTACACTTGCCCGCGGATTTCCAGCTGATAATGCACCAACCAGAGGACCATTTTTATTTTGCCCCATAATCTGTCGGCCGACCGCCTGCGAATATGGCCCAAACGCGTTCAGCTGCTGCCTGATGGATTCAACCGTTGTTTCTTTGTTGTTGTTAAATCCTTCAGCCATAGCCTGCGCTATCGAGTCAGGAAGCACCTTCTGACTGCTGATACCGAATCGACTTTTCTCTGACTGCACCGAAGCAATAAATGACTGTGCCATAGCAGGATCGGCGGGGTTTTGTTGCCATGAGTTATATGCCTGCTGCACAAGTGGCGAGTTTTTCATAAACCATGCGCCGGGATCACTTTTGCGCTGTTGAGTTACCTGCTGCAACTGGGCGGTAGCTTTCTGGTATAAAGACAACTTGCGATCAAAGTCAGGGTCGTTAGGTTGCGGGTAAAGCGCCTGAACGCTCTGCTGCGCCATCGCGACGGGTTGGGTCATTATCGTGTTATATGTCGGCACCAGCGCTTTTGTCGCTTCATACTCATCATACTGGCGGTTGTATTGTTCAAGCTGCGGCGCTGTTGCTCCCTGCGGCAGATATGAGAGATATTCCTGGCGAGTGACGTCACGTGTGGGCATGATCCCGTTCTGCATCTGAGCCATATTATTTTGCATGGTGTCCTGCAGGTTCTGCATGCCGTATGCGCGCTGCCGGTTTACTTCCGCGGATACCAGACCTAAAAACTGGCTCTTCTGCTCCGGACTCGCATTCTGATACCAGGGCATTTTCTGGATCTGCGATATCTCTGCTTCCGGCGGCAAAGACTGAGCACGGCTTAAAACATTCATGGTGTAATTACGGGTTTCGCTAAAAGGTATCCCGGCAATAAACTGATCGCTGGAAATATCCCCTTTATTGGGATCCCCTAAACGAAGGAGTGCCGGATTTTTTCCGGTTTTATTCGTACCGTTAATCCAGTCATCTACCGCACCAGGCCCGGCGTTATATGCAGCTACCGCGAGTGCCTGGTTACCCCCGTATTTTTTGGTAAGATCCTGGTGATATAGCTGACCTATCTGCATGTTGTAACTGGCGTCAGACATAAAGCGTTGTGGGTCCCACTGCATGCCATGTTTTTTGGCCGTTTCTTCAGCTGTTGCTGGGAGGACCTGCGCTATCCCCATGGCGCCAGCCGGCGAGGTAAGCGTCTGACCATTGCCATTAAACTGCCGGCCGCCAGATTCCGCTGGAATCATCGCTGAGAAAACTTTGTCAGATGAAAGGTCGCCAGGGGTAAAAGTCGTTGGAGAGGTAAGTTGTTTTGTCCGCCAGTCTGCAATATATGCCTGCGTGGCGTTCTGAGACATCTGCTGATCAAGTCTGGCTATCCGGCCGTTTACTTCATCATCAGATTGTCCGTTTGCGGCACCGTAGGTCCGGATAGCATCAATTGCCTTTGCTCTGGTAACGGCATAGTTTCCCGGGTCGCTGCGATAAGTTTCGGCATCATTCACAGCCATCTGTAGACGTCCATCCAGTTGCCCGCGGCTGTAGTCCTGAAATTGCTGATATTCATGCGAATCGGCAGAACTCTGCAGCTGCAGGCGTGTTGCCGCTACCTGCCTGTTCCAGTCATCTCTCCTGCCTTCTGGTATGGTCTGCCCCAGTGTGCCGGCGGCCTGATCAAATTGCTGTAGGGCATCATCAGAAGAGCCAATAGCATTTTGTCCTTGCTTCTGGCGAACCTGGTTAAAAAGGTTGTATTTGATGGTGTCCAGTTTCAGTGCGCCGTCCTGTAAAGCCGTGTCTGAAACCTGTCGCGTAATAGACGCTGTTGCCCTGGCGGCGGCATCCGCACCAGCATTCAGCATTTGCTGATCGGTTGTGTTATTGGGTAAGTCTACCGGCCCGGCGCCAATCCCTTGTGTCGTCACCTGACGATCGTAAAAAGGTAAGTTAGGCATTTTTGCGTCCTATTTCTGTCCGTATTTTGCGCCAAGGAACGTGCTACCAATCTGCGCGCCCGCGCCCAAGAACCCCAGCAAACCCGGTCGAGCAGCTTTAGACTGCTGACGCATGGCACCAGCCTCATTCTTCAGTGCATCAGACTGGAGAATGCCCTCGTTAGCTACCGCGTTCGCATCCTCCTGGATGTTAAGCGCGGTCTGCCGGCGCAGCAGCGCATTAGTGCCGCCAAAGCCGGTACCGCTCGCAGCAATACGCGCATCCTGCTCTCCCTGGAACTGGGCGCCACGACGGCGAATGAGCGCCGACTGCTGGCCTGTGTTTAAAATAGTCTGGTTTGCTTGCTGGTCGAGCAGCTGCGCGTTGGTGTTCAGGTTACTGGATTGCTGACGCGTGCTACTTAATGATGAGAATGCATTTAACGCAGAGCTTGAGGTTTGCGCTATTGGTACTGCATTATTTTTGAAACTGTCGCCGACCGTCTGCCAGTTTACAGAATCCATAGATCACCTCGTTATCGCCCACAGGGAAGAATCCTCTCCCCTGTGGTTAAATTTCTTCAGATGCCCCTCACATCGCATACCCAGCATCGCCAGCATTCTTTCGCCTTCCGGGAATGTGGTGCTGGCCTCGATGCGGTGATAGTTCGCCAGCGCCCGGTGTAATTCCCGGCGCGTTGCCCTGAATATCTCCGGCCAGAGGTGAGTAATCCCGGCCGAAATCATCATCCAGGCGTACCCTATGCCGGAGTCAAATACCAGTCCGTACTTTTCCGCGGGTACGATGCCGCCTATAGCCACAGGCTGGTCATTGTGCAGACAGGTAAACGCGCCGACACTAGCGATGTTCACGGCGTGCTGTTCAGTCCTGATACTGCCGACCTGATGTGGTTGCGGCGTAATGGCTACCAGGTGCCAGGGCTCAAACGGAACGACCATCAGCCACCCAGCAACGTCTTCTGGCCTGAAGTATTAGCGGCGGTTCCCGAAGCTCCAGTAACGTTGCTTTGATTCCCCTGCCGCTGCCGGCGGCGCAGCAGGTCATCGGATTCAGCAACTGAAGCATCCTGCGTAACCTGCGCCGATGGCTTTATGACGCTTCCTTTTTTATTTGCGCTGGAGATAGCTGAATAAGTTCCTGCACCAGCCGACAGAACAGCGGCACCAGCAGCCCATGATGCCGGGTCAGTTTCCAGTGTGAATTTGCGTTTAAACAGCATGATCACCTCACGATTGAAAATAACCTGGCGTCACAGCCAGGCTTATAATTTCGGATAATAGCGTCCTGCTGGTAACTAAGCATTTTTGCAACGCGGGCAGACAGGTTATCGGCGCAGATACATTCCACTCGATAATTTTCGGATAACGCTATTTCGGTAAATCGCAGTGCAGCACGGAAAATATGAACTGGGAACTGTTCTGCACCTGGTACGGTATGTAACCAGAGTCTGACCCTGCCCGGGGCTAACTGAATGGCGCCACCAGCGGCAAGTGTTTTTTCCCCGTATTCCATCGCAAACGATGGGAAAGATACCAGCGACGCAACAGCCTCCGGCGGTAATGAGTCCGGGAATATTTCATTAAGGTGGAACTCCTCAAGATGGACGATTACAGGCTCAGTCATCTTCCATTTCTCCTACTGGATCGATGCTGACGATGGTCATGGGCTGCGGCAGGTCCTGCACGATACGGATGCTTCCATTCTCATTAAACTCGCCAGGCCACGGAACGGTAACTACGCCATTAAACAGAGGCGGCGCCTCATCCATATTGTCTGAGTAGTCTCGCGCGCGAAGCTTATCCAGATATTTTCCACCCTCATCGCCGAACTTACCGCCTAGCGTATCGATAAAACGCAGTCGTGCTTTGGCAAAGCGTTTAATACCCCCTTCCAGAGGCAAGGTGATAATTTCAGCCGCATTATTGATTCCGACGTGAACAACAGATGATGGCCAGTCCAGCGTGATGCTGCCTCCGCTTACCGTTCGCGATGCGTGCGTGGCGCCGTCGGTCACGACTGCCACCGTCTGCCCTTCCAGAAACCCCAGCCCGGAAATGACCGTTGTCGCAACACCGTTGTATGTCGCCATACAATCCAGCACTCGCGCCCATTCCTGGGTGATAAACGCGCTGTCATATTCCTGCAGCATATATTCCAGATAGCGCACCGTTGCGCCGTTTATGGTTCGTCTAACAACCATCCACAGCTCATCGCGTCCGCCATCGATATCCGGAATGACCTTAATACTTTCCACCGCACCGCCGGTAGCATGCTCATGCCAGCCGGTGATGTTTTGCTCTGCGTCATAGGTCAGTCCCAGCAGTTTGCCTTCTTCCAGCAACACCCAAAGGATCCGGTTGGGCTCCTGCTGATACGCCAGAGCAATTATTTCAGACGTAAAAAGATGGGGGGCCAGAATGCAGGAATTGGTTGCTGAAAACGAGTCACTGCCCGAATCATAGGCGGCAATCATCACCTTGCGCCCAGCACGCTGCACAAACGCAACTCGATCAAAAAGGCGCTCTGCCTGCACTTCGTTGCTACCGATCGTACTGTTCAGCTCAACCTTTGTATTACCCGCGCCAAAAACGGAAGTCAGGCTTTGCTCGCCATAGGAGAATTCATACCCGGCAGTGCCGATAAATATTTTCCCTGCGGAGGCGACCAGCCATTGCATGGTGTCCTGAGTATCATCAATGCGATCATTAATCGAATCATCGCTTTCTGCCTCATAGCCATTTGTCATTGGGCTGAAGTTCTGCAGATCACCAGCGACACTGGACCATATTTTTTGTCGGCCAGCGAAGACCAGGCGTCCCCGGAAAAATGCCGCAAACTGGGGGTAGCGGAGAACATCAGACCAGTCACCGAAAGCGTATTTATACGTTTTCCCAACTGTGTTTCTGACGCTGGGTGGTAGTTCAGTGACGATCTTACCGGTTGCGGATGTGGCGCTATTGACCGCTGTTATCTCAATGATCCCCCAGCCACCGCCTGAATATCGCCAGAGCGACGCATCACCACCGCTTCCATCCCTGTGGGAGCCAGCTGTCCATGTAGGCTGCGTATTACCGGTCTTGGTGCCGTCCATGTCTTCGTAATATTTCCCATCTGAACGGCAGAAAACACCGGCGGAGAAAGTTTCTGATGTGCCAGCAGCCCAGGCGGGTATGTAACCGCTATGACCGGTATCATCATCCACTGCATCAGTGCTGGCTTCGATGTAAAAAAGACACCCTACATGCGCAGTCTGAAAAATATCTGTGTTGGCAGTGATGTTACACAGGCTTGTAGTGGTTGGGGTGCCATCAGGCAAATCGTTTCCATCCTCAGACCAGATCCTGAACTGGTCGGTATAAACGACGCTGGATTTGTCAGAATTAATATCAGCGAATGGGCCACCGGAAAAACTGGCCTCTGCCAGGCTCCAGTTGGTATTAGTGTTGCGCGTCAGCTTATAAACAGGGTAATTTCCATTTGTGCAGGTTATGTAAATCACGTCTGCTGACTGCTGCAGAGACAGGCCAAATTTCCCGTTACGGGTCAGATCATCAGCTCCCCATGGCGTATCAATTTCAAGAATGTTGTTATCGCCATCCAGCAGTTGCGCATGGTTGTACCAGAACCGGATGTATCCAGGGCCAAACTCCAGGATAAAAGCCTCCGTCGTACTAAACTGAAATGATGCTAACCAGACTCGGTCGCTGCTGTTTTTTACTGAACCGGCGTATTGCGTCCCGCCGCGGCGACGCGCGGGCCCCTGCGGTAGCGGTATGAAATTTTTCATGTACTTGACGGCGCTGGCCCACTTATCAAAATCTACTTGCCCATACATCACAGGCGAAAGTATTCCAGCATTAAAGCTGCGCTTTATAGGGCGGATTTTTGCCATTACAAACGAGCCTCCATCCAGGTTGAAGGTGGGAATTTCTCACTGGGCTTTTCTATTGCGTTTACGCGAATGGCTCCTGCGATGATCATCTGGAACTGCTGCAACAGCGATTCAACCAGCGTATCCTTGCCGGTCACCGCTTTACAGGAGCGAACTGCCAGCATACAAGCCAGCGCATCAACAAAGGTGGAGTCGAATTGTGATGCATCGGTTACTCTGGCCCGATAGCGCAAGCTAAGCGGTGGCTGTAGATCCGTCAGCAATTCCCGCCCCTCGATGCGATATTCAGCCGTGACCAGGCGGGGATCGTATTCAGAGAAATCACGCCCGTAATATCTGTCCCCCACCGATACCAGTACCATTAAATCAACGGGCAGCTGGTAAGCGTATTGATAGTCGATGACAGGCGTTTTGTTTAACGGGGTAAGCTGGGCGCTGCGGGCGCAAAAATTCCAGGCATATTCGCGCTGTAGTTTTTCGAGGAGAGGGTTGTAAATCAGGTTCATCACGCGCGTGTTTTTATCCTGCTCATCACGATCCATGAGATGGTCGGATCCCAGGAAGGAAACCAGCGCCAGATTCATGATATCTGTCTGACCGGTCATCATAATACCTCATAAAAAAGCAGGGGCCGCAGCCCCTGAAAACGCACTCACTCCACCCAAATTAAGCAATGCTGAGATTAAGCGCGGCGAACTCAACGTTATTAGCGTAAGAGCGCCAAGTCTGTGCATCTTTCGTTATGAAGGCATCTAATGCGCCAGCGGTGAACGGGCCTGTAGCGACCGTATATTGCAGGCTTAAAAAGCGTTTATAATTGGCCGAAGGCAGCGCCACCACGACAACCGGTTTACCTGCGACGAGACTGCCCAGCGCTTTCGCTGGAGTAGAAAAAATAACGGTTGGTGTATCGCTTTTGTCCTCATTGGCATAAGCGCGTAACTCAATCGCAAGCGTAGCCGCCCCTGCGGCCGTGAATGTCACCGACGGAGTCACAACCAGAAAAGTCGGCTCGCCAGCGCCAGCATCGATCACAGTGTTGTAATCGAATGCTGGGTTAAAATCGATGATGTTCGTGCTGGCCGCTGAGGCGGTGATCGCCTGAGAGTCAGAAAATTCAAGCTGGGCATCAACAAACATGGTTATCTCCTGAAAAAGTAAACCGGAAAATCGCCCCGTTAAGAGGCGACGACCTGAGCTTCCCCGATTTTTAACTGGTCAACCCGGCGCACCGGAACTTCGCCAAAGAACATCACACGACGTCCGCCAGCCATTTCCATTGTCAGGGTTGAGTTTTTCACGGCATCAACCAGCTGCAGACGCAGCATCGCGCGCAGTGTGCGGTTCATGTAATAAGCCGGGCTTACACCAACCAGTGACTGGATACGCTCTTCCGCGATAGCCATCAGTTTGATGAGGTTTGCACCCGCATTAGCGTTAGTACGCAGAGCGGTAACATCAATGTTGGCGATGCGTACGACGTAGCGCCAGTCGTGCAGCGCAATACCGAGATCCCAGGTATAGAGGTCCATCAGCGCCCGGAAGCGGTTGCCATCATCATCAAAGGCGTCGCCCTCGCCCAAATCACGATGAGTCAGACCGGCTTTTGAACCTTTCGGGAAAATTCCGTAGACCTTGTCAGGCGCCCATCCGATGAGATAAATCGAGGTGAGATTCGCACCAGTACCGCCGGCGTCGATGATGTTGTCGGCATTAGGCGCAGACAAATCGCTGAAGCGTGGAGCAATGCCCAGGAATGCCTCCGGTTGCCCAACAAGCGTACCGTTAAGCATCTGGAATTGAGCCTTCTGGTTCATCGCTTCCATGAATGGTTTAGACTGGTTGAAGCGAAAACCTGCCGTATTACCATTCAGCGCAGCAACCCGAACATCAACCTGAGAGCGGGCTTCAAGAAGACCGGTAGTCTCATCTACCTGCGCGGTAGTTGCCTTGCTTTCCGGAATACCTTTGTTCAGCTTGCGCCAGTACACAGCAGGTAAACCAGTACGGGTTGTGATGCGCGTTCCGGTCGGCAGGTTGCCTTCATAAAACGGGCAATCCCAGAGCATTTCGTTGTCCTGATCCAGAACCTCCGCGACATTCGCAGAAGTGCCATCAGGATCAAGCAATTTCGCTGCGTCCCAGAGAGTCGGTAAGCCGGTAAGTGTTGGCATTTAAAACTCCTTATTGCATGTTCGGCCACATGCGGTGGGCAATGTCTTTTTCTGCTGCATTACCCGTCGCTGCGGCTGTAACTGTTTTGTCTTCACCTAGCGCTTTACCGATCGCCAGGACTGCATTCACAAGGTCTGGGTCATTGAGTAATCCCGCAGTGTTGAATTTTTCAATCACAGCATCGGGGAAAAATCGCTGCACGGCGTTCTGGAGGATCGCTGTATTTGCCTCAACTTCACTTCCCCAGGACTTGATAACCTTTTCCCGGTTAGCAGCATTTTGATTAGCAATATTTTCCTGGGCACTTTTTTGTTGTTCGGCTGCATATTCGTTGAATTTAGTAATTACGGTTTCAGCCTGCTTTTTATTGAGCCCGCTTTCATGCATCCAGCTCAAGGCCGTATTTAAAAATGTCCCATCGCTGCCTTCCGGTGGCTTAATACCGTAGTCTTCAACTTTTTCCGGGCGCCCCAACTTCTCGTAAAGTTCCTGCCAGCCTTTTTCGTCGCTATCTTCTGGGAGTTTTTCGAGGAACGGCGCGGTGGTCTGCGACTGCTGTTGGGCGGCTTGCTGCTGCTGTTGCTGTCCCTCTCCCCCCTGCTGTTGCTGAGCGCCTGGATTTAAAAGGTTTTGTTGCTGGGCCGCATCGCTATTCTGCTGCTGGGCGGCAGAATCAACACCTGCGGCAGCGGCAGCGCCACCACCTTCCCCGCCTTCAATGGTTGCATTCATCAGACGGCGCAGGATTAAGCGTTCAAACAGATTCATTGTTGTCGTCCTCGTTAAGTTCGTTCATCTCTTCGGCGATCATTGCGGCAATATCAGATTGCGACAGGCCGAGATAGTGGTTTATGTGCAGGAAAACTTCCCTGCGGCCCTCCGAAACAAATACGGCGTATGGGTCGGTTTGCTGGGTCGTTGGGGAAATAGCGACACTGGAAGAATTGACGTGACAAAGTTTTGCCAAGAGTCGGATAACAACTTTCTGTTCCGGCGTCATGTTCCCCGGGGTGCCAAAGACTGACTGGAAAGCCCGCGCACGGTTCAGCGTGAGCCACAGACTTTTTATACGGTTCATCATTATCCCTGTAACGCTGGCGACGGCGCAGGTGTCTGCGCAATCTGATTGGCCTGGGCGAAATCTTTAGCTGCGGTTGCAGCCACCGGCGCTGCGGCAAGCAACTGCTGTAGTTGCAGCTGCTGCTGATCTGCAGCATCCTGCGCAGCCATTTCATCTTCGGTTTTAACCACCTGCAGCGGTGCACCACTGGCTTTAGCAATAAAGCGCAATGCGGCATCGCCATTCAGGGTGCGGGCGATATTCTGATCAAATTGTCCGATAGTGCCGGCAGCATTAACGACGTTCATAATCCCGCTCGCTTCTTCACTCATCTGCAGGCGCACCAGCGGGCTGGTGTATTCGATATCGTATTCGCCACCAATTTCTTTCAGTTGTTCGGGCGGTTCGGGCAGCAGTCCGTTCTGATAAGCAATGTCAATTTCCCGCAGGATAAGAGTCCCCAGAAACTCGGCCTGAATACGCCCGGCAGTCGGCGCCAGCAGCTGACCTTTTTCCTGAGCACGCAGCATCGCTTCTGTTGCAGTCATTTGCGGGTTATCAACGAGGATCTGGAAGAGCGTGATAAAAAAACCGTCGTTGATGGTCTGTCGTTTCTGCTCTGCCAGCGTCATCGCCACGCTAAAATCAGTAGCAGTATTCAGAGGTAAGGCAAGTGGTTTACCGTCCCGGTTCATTCCGCCGAAGTTCAGCGCGCCAGGCATCATTTTGAACGGTTGCAGAATGCCGTCTTCCGGTAACAGCATCGGCGGGCGCACGGCCATTTGCGCACCCTCGATAATGGCGCGGTTGATTTCGTTCAGCAGCTTAATATCCGGTAGAACAACCATTGCAGGTGAGCGTCCATATACCTCACCCGGCGCGGTGTAATAGCGGCTGATTGCATAGGGCTGTGACCAGTAGCCGCCCTCCTGCACAATCTTGCTTCCCTCCATGCAAATATGCACAGACCGGAATGGCATGCCCTCTTTGTCCTGCCGTGACATGTCACGTTTATCATTAGGTTCGACGCGGTGTAGGAAGTTAAATTGCTTTGACGGGTCGCTCTTCGCGGTCGTTCTTACCTGTTGAGGGAGATTTTCTTCGCCAAATTGCTGAATAGCCTGACGGGCGGTCATGCAATATTTACGGTGGACAACATCGATCATCCCCTGGAAATTCTCAGTGAAATAAATTTCTCGCAGGTGATAAGTGCAATAACGCGGGCCTTTTCCGATCACGTTATCAACGAACGTGCAGCCGGTCCCAAATGCACCCGAGGAAATATAATGCTCATGAGATTGCGAGGCGAAATTAGCCCACGGTGCATAACGGAGGCGGAAGAGAATATCGCGAACCTCCTGGAAATAACGCTGTACCTCTTCATCATTAGCGAATCGCTCATTGCTGAGAGTGTGCCATTTCTGTGTTCTCGGGGTGATAACTGATTCGATGGCCGCTCCGAATTTTTGCAACGCCAGCGCGCCGGTAGCATCTATCGCTTTCTCGGTACGTTTACCGCCCTTCTGCCTGGTCCCTTTGAACTCGGCACTGCGTGGTAGAATGCGCTCTGCTATTTCCTGCCAGTGCTGCTCGAATACGGAACGATCGGTTTCCATGCTTTTTTGCTCACGCAGTATCCGGCCGATACGCTCTGATTCATTTTCTTGTGTTTTTTGGTCTGACATCAGTTGTCCCCATACAGATCCCAGTCGGAATCAGCGTAAAACTGCTGGCTATGTCCAGGAGGGTTATAAGGATCGTAATTGGACTGGGCAAATTGCTGGGTTGTGTGGCGGTTGCCGCTACGCAAAGACTTACTGCCTACTGCACCATAACGGAATGAGTCTGCGCCGTGAGACGTCCAGTTATGCAGAGGGGTTGGCTTATACATTTTTCGAGTGTCGTCCCACTCTTTTTGATACTGTCCCAGAGCCTCCAGGCCTTTTTCGCATTTGGTTTTGTCGAACCAACAGGATCGCAGCATCATACGCACCTCGCTGATACCATCATCAACCGATGTGGCCGGCAGTACCTTGCAGCGTATCCCCAGCTTGCCCAGCGTCTCTTCGCGTGATGCTCCGGTGCTCAGTTCTCGGGCGCGGACATCGTGCGGGAAGAAATGACGCTCAGCATAGGTATACGGTTTCTCGCGCAATATTTTTACGTAGTGCTCCAGGCCAACGCCGGACGATTCGTAATAATCAATGACGCGTACCTCTTTGCCGATAAACTGATAAAACCAGATAGCCGTTGCGTCGCCAATGCCCAGGTCCCATGACGTGTAAACCTCATACTGGGGATCCCACGGCACATTCCCTATTTGCCCGGCCTTCTCCAGACCAACCAAAATCGATGAGTAATAGGCGCCGGGTATTGCAGCGTTCCAGTCACACATGTATTCCTGATTGAACAGAGCTTGCCCCTCTTCCTCCCCGCGCTCTGCCTGCATCTCGCGCAACTCCTGAGCGAGTGTTTCCGGTGGGATGTGCAGCGTAATATCGGCGCTTAAATGATCACAAAACCAGTTGTCAGGATCCTTTAACCCACCCTGGAACATTTTGTAGAAGTGGTTTTTCCCGCGTGGCGTGGAGACAAAAAAAGCCCAGCCGCCGTTATCAGCCAGTATCGGTCGCAAAAATGCCCACGCAGAGGGGTTACTTAGCGCCCATTCTGAGAACACAATCCCGACATGACCGGAACCAATTAGCGCGCCATAGTTGTCGCTGCCGACTGCCTGCCAGGTGGAACCGTTGATGAATTCGATCATCATCTCGTTATCGAGCGTTTTTCTTCTCAGTTCATGAGGAAAAGCCTCATCGATACGCAGACGCCCAGTTCTCGGGTTAACTGCCTTCCAGATAGCCTTTCTTACCTGGTTCGCCTGCGGCAGGCAGTGGGCATAGTTCCCGACACGCTCGAATGCCTTACATGCTGTCATGTGCAGGCTGAAATCGTCTTTCCCGTAACGGCGAGGCCAGCAAAGCGCCGCTCTTTTTTTTCCACCCTGAATTTCAGCCCATGCCCTTCGCTGATGTGGGCGTGGAGTCCAGTTGTTCGCCGGGAGAATAATTTCTGCCATTTATTCACTTCCTATTCACTCTACTGGATAAAATGCCGTGTTTTTTCTCATTCAATCGATTAACCAGGCAATTGAAACGCCTGGCTATTCTTTTTCGTTGAAGTGCTTTACCTTGACAGTCATTTCCAGATCACCCTCAACAGATTTTTTCTCCACCAGCCCAAGCTCGCGGGCAATGATGTTGGCGTTAAGCAGATCAGCGGCAGCTCCGGAAAATTTCTGCTCATAGATGAGGTCTTCCACTCGCGTAGTGATCGGGAGTAAATCTTTATTCTTTGCGTATGCTTCCCACGTCTTCCGGTCTATATCGAGGAACAGAAACAAGCCGCTAAGCGTCATAGCACGCATTTTCGGGAGTCTGGCTTTAGTGATTTGTCCCTGAAAACTGAATGCTTTGGTTTCCCACAGAGGATGTTTTTCCACCCAGTCGAAATATTCACAGCAGGCATCCCACAGCTTTTCAGGATCAGAGAACTTTGGGTTTCTCCCGTGCTTGCTGCGTGCCAGCCAGAATTTATTGCCCTTTGGCGCTGCCATATCTCATTACTCCGTGTTACGACGGGTGTATTTCCGCTTCTGCTGAATTTCTTCGGGATCGCTTTTTGGCTCTTCAATTTTTTCATCGTGTGGTTTTTCTTCCGGGTAAAGCGACAGGAATGCATCCACGACAGATGTGACAATGTCTTTAGCTGCCTGCGTTCCATCCGAACCGCCGGGCCAGCCAAAATTTTTAGCCAGAACAGCGCCAGCACTTTTGACGATCTCCACCTGAATACTGGTGTCTAACTCATGCAGTTTTTTCACTGTTGTCTTCCTCTTCAGGGATGAGAGCCATAGCGGCCATCATAATTTTCAGTTCAGGGGCGTCGCCGTTTTTTACTGCGCGTAAAATCACACGGTCAGAATTGCCGTTCGCGTACGCAGCTGCGCCGTACATGGCTGTATTGAGGTGCGCTTTAAGGAAGCGGGCTTTCATCAGCTCCAGCAGTTTTTCGGCTTCTTCGTCATTAAGGGTGATCATTTGTTACTCCGTTTCTGGTGTTTTCTGTCAAGGCCACCAGGGGAGATGGCCTTTGCGGAAATTACTCAACGATGTTCCAGTCTTCGGCTAGGACATCAGTCTGACTAGCCAGCCACGGCACTAATTTATCGTCCGCTGTTTTCATGGCAATATACGGCAGTTGTTCCGGTGCGCGTTTCGGGTCTCCCTGCGTCCCCTCCGGCAACTCAAAGACGCGACTGCAAAAGCAAGGAGTGTTGCCAGTGTGAACGGCTTCACTGTGCGGCTTAACATATGCCAACCACATCCCCTTACCGTTCCAGCCAGCGCGGGCAACTTTTTTACCCTTCTTGAGCGCTTCAATGGCAAGGCCGAAACTTAGCCCTGATACCGGACGGTAAGCCTTTTCGAATACATCTTTCGGACTCCAGCTAACGTAGCCATCAAAGCGATCGGTGTTAGGTTTTCCGCCATCCAGATACTCAACCAGATAGCCTTCATCCGCGCCGTTCTCGTCGGCAGGAAGCTGCCAGCCGCGGAAAGCGTTATACTCGTGGCGGGTCATAGGGAACGCATTAATTAATTTGACGCCAATATGTTTAGTCATTGGTCTTTCCTCATTGGTTGGGTGTGAGAGTGTTTACTGCTTATTTCCACTGCAGTGCGTAGCCGCCATCAGAAAAGGCTTTACGCAGCTTCTCGATCACTTCATCGCTTTCGCTGTGGAATCCAGAATAGGAAAGGAAGTGTTCGAAGTTTTCCTCTTCGGTATGACCGCCAGAGTCATGCAGGCGCTGTTTCAGGGCGTAACCCATAAGCGGCCACAGCTCGTTTTCTGCATTTTCGATGGCTATCTGCTCACCAATTTCAGCGTCATCGTTTTCTGAAGAGGCTGAGCATGAGGGTCTGCCAGTCACAGCAAAACCATTTTTCGTGGTCAGTACGGCCCAACGGAGTACCTGACCTGATACGGAAACGTGTTTAACGATCTCTGTATTGACGATGTTTTCTTTAAAATCATCCAGCATAACGCGGGCCGCGGTTAAACCTTTGGATTTGATTTGCTGCTCGATATCTTTGTCGCTCATGGTGTTTACTCTTTTGGTGGTTGTCGTGCACTCCGCAGCAGCAGAGTGATCATGTAGTTTTTGCTGTGGCGCCGGCAGGAGTCGAAAAAGCTTTCACGTTTGCTCATAGGGATTTTGTTTCCGGAAAACTTCTCCGCCAGCTCTGCCGTTGGGAAATAAATGCGACGTGAATTTCGTCCTGTTTCGTTGTGGGCGCGGAATATAAGATTGTCTTTAAGCAGACTGTCCAAAATAAAAAATACAGTGCTGCGTGACATACCGAGCGAATACATCACTTCGGCAGACGTTACCCCTTCCGAACAGGTGCGAATAAGCTCAAGCACCGCAATTTTTTTTCTGGTTAAACCCGACATAGGCGCAATACCTTCACTTCAGTCGTCACCTGATCGAGCAACTCCAGTTCGGTACCGTATTTGCCCTCCCATGTCTTTTGTCCGGCATGAATTGCCACGCCAAAACCGCCAGTGCGGTGATGTGCAGGGCAAAGGGGCAAGGTTCTTTTGTGATTTGCGCGCTGGCCAGCGCCCTGCCCGGTTCGGATGTGGTGAATTTCTGCCGGAGTGGAACCGAAACCGAGATTGCGACAGACAATGCAACCCAGTTCGGCTACGTCTGACAGCCAGTCTTTATCATCTTTAGTCATGGTGGTGACCTCAGGCCGCATAACTGAAAAGCTGAGAGGCTGCGTTTTCTGCTGCCTGCTGCGTTGGGAAGGCGCGGAACAGAATGAAGTTCCAGAGAACGTCGAGGACTGACTTATAAAGCTGGGAGAATTCAAGGTCGTCCATTTTGGCGAACGATATGGACTTTGGCTCTTTGCGGATGGTGCCATCAGGCATCTGATATTCGTTATAAAAACCAGCTTCGATGGTTACCCAGGCACGAAACGCCTCGAATGATTTAACAGCGCTGATATTCCCGGCGCGTTTTTCCGCCTCATCGCGAAGATATTGATCCGCCAGTTCCTGCAATGTGTCGCCGTGCCCGGCATAGTGGGCCACCAGCTGCACGTAACCACGAACCAGTTTTTTATCGGCTGGCGATATTGCACCGCCGGAAGGTTGCCAGTAATCAAATCCCAGATTCAGGAGGGCAAAAAATTTGCGGTGAAATGCCGGGTTTCTTGCCTGCTTAAAATCAGAGTAAAGGACTGCCCCCAGGCGAATTTTCTTCACAAACTCGCGGGCGTCTGGAGATGCAGGGATTAATACATCGCCTGCTGATTTGATAAATGAATACTGCGCCATTGGGTTCCCCTTTAGCGCAGCAATTGTTCAGAATTACATTGTGTTGGGTGTTCAGGCCAACAGGGTAATTATAGCATAGTACCGTCTGGTTTGATAATAGTGTAACCAGTCAATTTAGCTAACTCAAACAACGCGTTAAGTGTCGCCACATGCTCATCAGAGTGGACTATTCTGGTCTTCTTGATCTTCCCATTTTCACACGTTATCAGTACATCGCCATCGTCGGGGAGAAGGTCTCCTGCGTCTTTCTTATCAACCACTACCTCTCCCTCAACAAATACTGTATAAAATTACAGTATATATACTACCAACTGACAGTGTGCGCAAATTTTTAAGAGCACTAATCGTTAAAAATCAACAATAAACCTCAAAATATCCGATTGAATTAAAAAGAAAACCGCCATTTCTGACGGTTCTGTTTTATCTGGTATGGTTGTTCGCTATGCTGACAGTTTGGTTTCGTGCCAACCTCGCGTTACCCAGCATTGCGAATCACCAACGCACGGGCACGAGGTGATCGGCAGCGACTCACCGCACTTTCCACACAGGCGTTTACTGATCGATTTGATGTGGCCACTAAGCCGAGCATCATCCTGGCGGATCAGTAGCGCTTGTACTCCGCCATTTCGTACGGATCACGACCAGGTCGCCGGGCGGCGCAGTTACGCGCCAGCATGTCCAGTTCCTGCGCATCGAGAACCAGCTCAATTTTCCGGTTGCCGGCGGCAGATTGCCGCGCCCTCTGCGCGGCTTTACGTTCTGCGGATGATTTAGCCATTAACCACCCCAGTTAGCTGGACAATCGTTTGATCGCATGGCGGAGCATTACCTGTGCATACAACGCTGGGGCAAGCACCTGTGGCATTTTCGAGTAGCCTGCGCCAGAGAACAGTCTACGTATTTCTTTCGGTGCCGCGCGCAGATTATCGATATTGTTATTATTTAAATCATTATCCAGATGAATAACCGAATAACCGGGAGGTAACTTTCCATGTACGCATTCATATACGTATACATCGAGTCTGATTTTTTCTTTATTAACAGTGATGTACTGGGGAAGAATACGTTTCCGGCCTTTAGGCTCGCGAGTCCATCCGCGAGCTATCTTTACATCCTTGATATTGTCAGGCTTTTTATCGGTACCAAATCGTCTGTTGAACCGTTCTGTAAGTTCAGCATTCGTTAGATTCCTATTGGCATAAATGAAAGTTAGCTGCTCATCGGTATAGCGCGGCTCAATCAAAAACTGCTTTCCTAGCCCATGCGATTTACACCAAATACGGATAGCCCCAACGCTCTTATTAGTACAAAATTGAGCGTTAAACATTTCAGTTAATTCACGCGCAGTAGAACTTTTAATATGCCGCTTTATAAACAATTCTTGGGCTGGAGAGTATTTTTCTATCATTTTTCGATCCCCATAATCTTAGGCACATTCCCCGCTGTGCCGTCATAAATAGCCTTCTGAGCATCGAGGGCGACGCGATAAGTGCCCACCATCACCCCAACGATTTCCACTACCGCTTTAGCCCTCGATAACTCTTCCTGAAGCAGTTCGCCTTTGATGTTGGGATCGGTGACGGTTTCCAGCATTGCGAACTGGTGATTCATTAAGTCCTGAATTGTGTTTTTCATGGCTAAGCAACCTCTCCGATATATTCTGCAATGCCCGGCAGCAGCGCCACCGCTGGCGATTCACACTGATTGCCCCACACATCGAAACCATGCGATGACTGGCGGGCGAATAACTCAATACGCGGTACATCGCCCAGCAGCTGCACCAGCTTTTCCCGCACGATATCCGGTTTGCGCGAATGCTCCAGACGCGGGGCCGTGAATGACTGAACGATCCCTGCATCCAACCGGGCGGGTAATTTCCCTTGCACAGCGAAAAGACAATCCTCGCTGTTAGCCCTGGTTAAATGGCCCATTCCCAGGGCCATTTTGTTGGTCTGCCGGCTGTAGCATTTGTTCCACGTAAAGCCTTTCATGGTCATCAGGCGGAATCCCCACGCCTCGACTACCCGCAACGCCTCCAACGGCTGAGTCGGAACCCACCACATAGCCAGCAGGCAGTTTTCAGCGGCCAGCTCCCAGACCGGGAGACGGCAGATATCGAGCACAGTCATTGTCTGGTATTTATGCCCTGCGCCACGTTCTCCATCTTTGGCTTTGTCGCGGTAGGTCCAGGGCGGATCTGCATAAATCAGGGTGTATTTTTCGTTCATGCCGTCCACCACTCAATCAGTTTGCAGATCCCCCAGGTCACGACGATAACAGCGACCCAACCGGCAATGTCGATCACAGCTGCGAACCAGAGCAGAGCGCGCCGGCTATAATTTTCAGGTTCAAAGTTCATTGAGCCTCCCCAAGCACCCAGCGCAGTGCTTCAGCGTATTCACCGCTGGCACCTTCGAGGGCTTTTGTGATTTCTTTGCGTGATTTGAGACGTGGCTTAGTTTCGCCAAGCACAGCGCGCTGACGCCGGGCTTTTTCATGGCCGGTTGTGCCAGCAGTTGCCGCTTCGATTTCAGAAACCTTCTCCCGCTGCTCTTCTGGTTTAAGCGATGCCAGCTGACGTGCCTGGGTAACGGTGACTGTGCCAGATTCCACCGCGTCCCTGACGGCCTGAGTAGCATCGAGGAGGGAGAGCGTTGCGCGGACGGTCTGAACGCTGCAGCCAAACAACACAGCAATGTCGTCCTCATCGAGCCCGCGGTCGAGCGCGTCTGACATTTTTTTTGCCCGGCCAAGCGGTGTATCAGGTCGGCGAATTTCGTTTTCGCTGACCATGTATTTAGCCATCTGATTTGCGGAACCGCGTTTAACGACTCCAGGAACAAGCAGTGGGTCTTTGCCCTCTTTCAAAAGAAGCTTATTTGCCTCCAGAGTATGTTTAACGCGCTGACGGCCAACAACCACGCAGGTGAGCCCAGTTTCAGGGTCTTTCCAGACGATAATCGGCTCCAGTACACCCAGCTCCTTGATGTTCAGAACCATCCCTTCGTCGATCGGCAGGTTAATACGTTCATCGTAGAGAAGATGGGTTTTGTCGGTAACCAGATGCAGCTTTTCCGGCTCGAACATCAGAACGTTGGTTTTGCCGCTGGCGCCATACGCGTCGATCGAGTTTTTAGCCATTTTTTTTAACTCCCATCAAACCGATGTTTAGAAACTGTTTCATGCTCTCTTCTCCCGCCAAAAATTTAATCTCGCTTTGAAAAATTCCCGGTAGCTTTCCGGCGTCGCTGCAATCGACTCAACGATGAACTGACGAGTAACTTTCTTCTCGAACAGCTGACGTATGAGTGCCGCAGCCCGCATGTCGTAGTGCTCTTTGATCTGGCACTCCTGCGGCCATTTGGCGCGATTGAGCGGTAAGCCGGGCGGCAGATAATCTGATTGCCCGGCCATGCCTCATGCCCTCGTTTTTTCAGAGTTGGCGTAATAGCGGGGATCCACGCTGGTCAGTGTGAAATGCGGCACTGGCATGTCGTCATGCCGAATAATTCCGACGTGATTCGATGCGAGCATCGTCGAGATACGTTTTTGCAGATCACGCAAGGTGATCTCAGCATCAGGATGATGTTTTTTGATGGCTGAAAGAATGTTCTGATAAGACAGTGTTTTACCCTTCATCAGCGCAACCAACTGCTGGGCAGAAACTTCGTCAATGGTGCTATTCAGGGGTTTAATACTCTCCAGCAGCAGGCGATGCCGGCCAATGCTGCCGACACGCTGGCCAGTTTTTTTATCAAAATGCTCATTAGGCCCAGCAGACCAAACGGTAGCACCCTCGCTGAGCCGTACAGTTTTTTCACCCTTGTAATAAATCACGGTGCCGACATGTGTTTTACGACGGCGGCCGGATACCGCGGCCGTAGCAGTTTCACGTTTTACCGGCTTTTTCGGGGTGATCCCCGGAACTGGTTCTGGCCGCGGAGCAGCGACGAATACAGAACGGCTACGCGCACGGGCGCCGGCGTTCATGCGCCACAGAATAACGGGGATCCAGTTACAGCCATCATCTGGATTTACAGGTTTTGGGTAATTTAAATTCGTGGTCATAGGTCTTTCCTCGGTTTTATTGCGCTGGTCAGGCGCAGTTAAAATGCATCGGTGTTGTACTTCTCTGAATATCTACGCGGTTGTTTTCGTGGTTTTGTTGCCTCCAGCTGAATGCGTGTTTTCTCTTTGCCGACATGCTGATCAACGTGCAGGAAGTGACCGTTTTTGAACTCCTGATAGATAACGGCACCAGCAGCACTGAATCGACTTTTCCCCAGGATGATTTCGGCGATCCCCGCCGCCGGGCTTTCAGGGTTGTAGACTTCATCGCGGTACAGGAACATGATGCTGTCGGCGTCCTGCTCGATAGAACCGGAGTCGCGGAGGTCTGACATAACCGGGCGACGCTGGGTCGCCGGACGGGAATCCACGGCGCGAGAAAGCTGGCTAAGCGCGAACGTTGGCGTATGCAGGCGCATAGCCATAGTTTTAAGGTTTCGGGAAATATGGGCGATCGCCAGGTCGTTACGCTCTGCCTTCGGTTTTTTAATCAGGCCAAGGTAATCAACAACGATCATCGCCAGATGCGGATAGCGGCGCTTATGCGTCTCTGCAACAGCCCGGATTTGCTCAATTGTCAGATCGGTAGCATCGACGATCCAGATATCGCGCCCGTTCATGGTTTCCATGGCCGCTGTAAAGCGCGCCCAGTCCTCATCGTGCATATCGAGAGGATTACGCAGGCGTGACACCGACATGTTTCCAGAGCCTGCCAGAGAGCGTTCTACAATTTGCGCAGCAGCCATTTCCATACTGAATATCAGCGCACCACCGCCGGCAGCGGTAACGCCATCGACAAGTTTCAGCGCAAATTCTGTTTTTCCCATGCCCGGACGCCCGGCGACGACAATCAAATCTTGCAGGTTGATTCCACCGGTCGCATCGTCCAGTTCCTCGATCCCCGTTTTCAGGTTTCGGGTGCCCTCTTCGCCGTCCATGCGTTTCTGCATGGTTTCCATGTACACAGGCAATAATTCGCTCATGTGTACCGGCTGCACGTCGCCAGTGTCTCCGGTCATGTCCAGCAGCTGCGCCACGGCAGTTTCAACAACCTGATCGCGCTGTTCCTGGTTGTTTGCCTGCCGGATGCCATCAGCGCCCTGCTGCAGTAATTCGGCCATACGGCGGCTGCGCCACGCCTTAACCATTTTGCCGGCGTAACCCTTCAGGTTCGGTACCGTGGCAGGCATACGTGTAATTTCTGATAAATCAGCCAGGCTACTACCGCCCAGCGCTTCACTGACAAACAGCATGTCGATCAGGCCGTTCGCCAGCGCCTGTTTTTTAATTTCGGAGAACGCGCGACGGTGAAACCCGATGCTGAAAGATTCTTCAGGCGTAGAGGCGATCACGTCGAATGCGTCCGGACTGGCGCCGCCATTTAGCAGGCCAGCCAGCACACAAGCTTCCAGTTCCTGCGGAGTCATAACGAACCTTCCCGGGTATTACGTAACGTTTCTGGTTTCATCAGGTAGTCAAAGCTGGCTCGCCATCCGCCATCTGTACCGAAATAAAAATCAGGAGCATCAGCGCGGAATTTTTCGAAGTACCCCAGGAATGCACCGGTAGTTTTATTTTTCATGTGAGCAGCCAGGCGGGTGATCATCCGGCGGCGGTCGGCATCCAGTTCAGCAGTAGGCAGAACGTCAGCGAAAATTTCGTTGTAGCCGTTCATGACGGCTTCCGGGTCGATATTCGCCTCCAAAACAGCCCATGCCTCAGCGTCGGCAAGATATCCATCAAAGCGGTTTATCCGGCAGATGTTCGCAGGCTTCGGCAGGCTATCGCCGCGGCGGCGCCATGTGGCCAGCACCCAGCGGATAACCAACTGCAGTTCGTCCAGGGTGTACCCTTCCCGAGTGGTGGTAGGAGTCAGCATCATCACAAACGGTTTCAAGTCTCGGCAGCGGGTGCCCGTTTTCTCGTTGTAAAATTCCAGCGCTTTTTTAGCATTAGAATTAATTCTTTCCTCGCCTTCCCCCGTTTGGGGGTTAGGGGGATCAGTAGGTTCTATGACTGGTTCAAAAGAGTGACTGGTTCTGGTGCCGCCACACGGCATAGGGGCTATGCTTTTTGGCGGCATACCTGTGCTTTCTGGCGGCATAGGGGCTATGCTTTTTGGCGGCATAGGGTTATCGAGATTCATACAATACAGATTCGATGCGTTTCCCTTTCCGTTTTTTACCCCCGGGCGGTTTTCTTTGACCAGCAGACCCATAGAAATTAATGCATCGATATGGTCACGAACTGCGCTTTTGCTGCATTCGCAGTGATCGGCAATATACTTATAAGACGGCCAGCATTCGCCGGAAT
This sequence comes from Klebsiella sp. 4_1_44FAA, assembly GCF_000238715.1. Lineage (NCBI taxonomy): Bacteria > Pseudomonadati > Pseudomonadota > Gammaproteobacteria > Enterobacterales > Enterobacteriaceae > Klebsiella > Klebsiella sp. 4_1_44FAA. The sequence continues at coordinate 890,264 of NZ_JH414799.1, read as the reverse complement.
CATTGGCGTTATCCGCCAGTTTGATCAGCACTAGTTTTCGTATCGGGTTACCGGTTTTGATGGCCATTGCTTTGGCCATAAGTGTCATACTCATAGTCAGATCCCCAGCGTATCGGCCAACTGGCGGCAGGCTATTTCATATTCTTTCTGGGTCAGACCTAATTCCTGCAGTTCTGCCTTGCGCAGCTCGTAGCGTTCCCAGATCGTCAACGCAGCAGCGCGACGTTCCTCAAAAATCGATTCGATATCTTCCATCGGGACTTGCACCCCGTTCCGGCGAAACCCGTTCCGCCAGGTGATGCGGTCTTGTGTTCTCATTGGTCTTTCCTCGGTACAGGTTAAACGCTGGTCAGGCGCTGTGTTTCTCTCATCGCTTGCAATGCCTTCGCAACTTGCTGCGGGCCGTCTCTGGCCTCGAGCAATAACGCGATAATGGCCGCCGCAAATTCGCGTATGGCGACGCAGATCAAATACTGGGTAGACATGTCCAGGCGTGCGTAACGTTCCGCCGGCAGCGCCGCTTCCATTGCCTTGGCCAGCGCTTGGGTTTTGGTTATGGCCGCTTTAGTTTCTCCACGCAGCCAGCGAAAAATCTGCTGGCGGTTATTGTTGATGGCCCGCCAGTCTGCTTTTCCATCTGCATCTTCAATCTGGTGCAGTTTCAGCACGCCGGTGTTACCACCGAGACGAAACCACATACGGCTTATCTCGATGGCAACCAGCTCCTGCCCACTTTCTGCCGCCCAGCTGAATATCTCTCGCTTCAGTTCCTCGATGTTTTCCACTTCGCGTCTCCTGTCGCTGAAAATTGATTAAGCGTAATCAGATTTAGATCACGCTGATTGTTAAGCTGTTTTGGCAGGCAGTTGGTATGCCTTTGGGTCATAGACAAGAACACCATCAGTCATTAGTGACAAACGGGCTGCTCTTTTCTCTGGGATCATCTCTCCCCAACGAGAAACAGCAGGTTGCGAGACATCGAGTGCCTTCGCCAATTTGGCCTTGCTGCCAAAATATTTAACTGCGTCTTCGGTTAGCACTGGGCACCTCCTTCGTTAACGTTTGTTTGGAAATTATAACTTAACAAAAGCTAAGTCAAATTAATTTACATTAACCCCCATGAAAAACACAGAGCTAAACGACCGTATTCGTCGCAGAAGAACAGAACTCGATATGTCACAGCAGAAGCTGGCTGATGCTGTGAAGGTTTCGCACGTCACCATTTTCAAATGGGAAAATGGTGAGACAGAACCTAAAGGGCAAAACCTGTTCAAGCTGAGTAAAGCTCTGAAGTGCTCCCCCACCTGGCTCTTATACGGCGATGAAGATCAATCGCCACTGCCCGCAGAAGAATTACCGAAAGAGCTTGATGCTCGTCAGTTGAAGCTACTGGATCTCTTTGATTCACTTCCAGAATCTGAAAAAGACAGACATTTGACTGAACTGGAGTCGCGCGTCGAAGGCTTTAACAAGCTATTTGAAGAGCTGTTAGCTACAAGAAAAAAATCACAAAAAAATAACCATAAAATTCATTTAGTTAAAATCCACCCAATCCACTCTTAACTTTTTTAAGTAAATTCCATTGACCATTAACTTACCTTTGGTTAAGCTCCATCACATCAACGACGCACTAACCACGCGGCAGTTGTTCAGAAACAGTTCTGACAGCCCGGAAAGACGGGCGCGAATTCTTCGGGTCGCCGACAGTACGATGACATGCGGGAAAGACTGCAACCGGCGTATGGCACATGCGTCGAAGCGGTCCGGGGGCTCCTTGGTACATGGCCCAGCGGGTAGCCGGAATGTGCAAGCCAGGTGTCCAGGCACGACAGGCGATTCACCATCGTGGCGGTACGGTGTGACTCCCGGGAAGAGTCCGGGATACAACATGAGAGCGCACTTCATTTTTATCAGTTATGGCGATGTTGTTAAATCAAAAGGCGGAGTGCGCTCCCAGTTGTAAAGAATCACGTAGCCAGCGTGGTACCAGAGGAAAACTGCTGTGTGTAGTCTTTGCCCGCTTTGCGGCGGGCAATTTTTTTAACAGCACGGTTTTGTGACCCTTCAGTGAAAACTGAAGCCCTCCAAGAGAGGGAAGTGGCGAGGAAAGACCAGTGAGCATGACCAGCTCTGACGCCGGGAAAGACCGGGGGGAAAGACCAATGACCAACGGGCCTGACCAGCCCTGACTGCCAGGAAAGACCGGCAACCAGCAGGCGTAAAAAAGCCCACCGAAGTGGGCTATTTTACCCGGGACAGTGACCAAACCGCCCGGAATGCTACAGGGGACCAACCCCGTAGCGAGGAAAGACCAATGCCGACAGAATCAACACTGATCGGCTCTGAGTATACATCAACAAGGAGTCGCTATGGAAGCGCTTACCATCCCAGTAACAATCTACGTTCTGGCAACAACTAATCCTTTTTTACCAACCTCTTACCATGCATCGACTTGTGACATGTCACAGAAGTTTCCCGGTATATACGTTCTCGTTTCGACCAAAACGCTGGATCTCCCCATCCCACCGTTAGAACCGATCGACATCATCGGGATGCAGGTTAACGCCCTGCGCGCAAGGAAAGAACAAATCTCAGTTGAAGCCGATATGCAGTTAAATGTTATTGAAGACCAGATCCAGCAACTGCTGTGCATCGACCACTCTCCGATTGAAGAAAGCGACGTACCTTTTTGAGGTTCTTATGACAAATAACCCATTCATCGAAAAAATAATCGATGCTGGCTTATCAGCATTTGAGCACGAAAATAATAGCGACTTTGGTTCAGGGACGATGCATATCACCATTATCGGCGGTGTTCGTCGTGTAGAGTTCTACCCAACCACCGGTACAGTTTACGCTAATGCTGAAAAGGGAAAATTCCCGACATTTCGACAGAAAAAAGCCGGGATTAAAGTTGCTATCCGTCTAGCTAAATCTGGCGCCTGACCTGCGCCTGCAACAAAGAGGAAAGACCAATGACCATATACAACGGCTTATTTGAGCCAAAAAAATCGGCTATTAAGGACTGCGGCGCCGTGCAGCTGGCGATCGCCGTCGAAGCACCTAACAAGAAAGTCGCTGAAAGTATTATGACCGGAAAACTCTGGGAGTCTTACCCGGCGAACGGAGACAACTATTTCAAACCTAAGCTGTGGGAACACATTGAAGGCCAGCCAGTGCCGGCAGTCGGCCAGTTCGATGAGCAGTTCGCCCAGAAAAACACCTTTGACGGTGAAAAATGGGTGGCTAACAGCGAGGATGACGGCGCCACCGAGTTGCCGGCAGGCGATGAAGTTATCGATCTGATGACGGTATCCCCCAGGGAGCGTTTTGCTGCTGTATTACTCTTCAGCAAATTAGAGATAAACGGCCAGCTCTATTCGCAGGTTGTAGATTATCTTGATGATCTGGATAACCACGACGAATCCCTAGAAGAGGATGACCGTTTTAATTTCAATGTGCTTTGCGCCCTGCACAATAACGAACCAGTGAAACATATGCACGTGGAAGGTCTGAACAATCTGATCCATGGCATCTTCTCCCATTTTGAAAACCAGATGCCGGGTAAAGCGGCTATTTCTCAATTTGTAAAACGCTGGCTTGAAAATCCAGGTAAACGCGAAGAAATGGTACCAGGCCAAAATTATACCCCCAGCACTGATAACAACGTTAAAATCGCGCCAAAGCGTGGTTATAAACATACCTATGCAACACTGGATCAGGAGATCGCTGTTGCGCTGCTCCCTATCTCTCCCGACGCGCCAGTATTATCAGGCAACCTTCGCGACGCGGAGAAAATCATTGCAGACGATCGTGAGGATTTTAATCGTTGGTCTGCATCACTGCATGTCACACCGAACATACTCAAATATGACCGTGCCAGCATTTTCGGCGTAGTGCAGAACGTTCCGGCGAAAGATACTTACCATTTTCCGGAAAGTCTGCGCCGCCATATTACTTCATGGCTTGAAGCTAACGGCCGCTTTGAAGAAGACGAAGGCTCATCACAAAGACAACCGACATCGGAGCAAAATACCGCCTCAAACGTGGTCAAAAAAGAGGAAGTGCCGCCGCCGATTGTAACCGATACCCAGGACAAACAGGCGCGTGAGACGCTCAACGATATGGGCTATGGCGTATATGCCTCTGGTGAAGGAGCAGAGCCAGAAGAGAAGTTGAGTGAAAAAGTAAAAACTATCGTTCAGGACGTTGATCAGCTTGTTGAACGAATTAACCGAGAAGAGAACCTGCCGAAAGCTTCCGAAGTCGTCCAGAGCATTAACGAAATGCAGGAAACAGAACGTGACAATCTGGAACTATGGAAACGAGTTTTCAAAACTGATGAACGGTTTACTAAAGCCTTTACGCAGAACGGCGGCGGCACCTCGATCAATGGCACGTACCTAACGATGGTAGCAACACGTGAGTTTGGCTTGAAAGGGAGCGGCTGGGGCGTCGATATTCTGGAAGAACGCTTTGATGATGGCGCACCAATTACACGTACAGTAAAAGGAGCTGACGGTAATAATACATGGGAACTGATCCCTGATGGTAATGGTGGCTTCCTAACTGAAAAACACCATGTGATAAAAATTAGGCTGTGGTACCTGGTAAACGGTGTTCGTGGTGAAGAATACGCCTACGGATGTACCCCTTACATTTACGGCAGTAAATACGGCCCTATCTGCGACGGCGAAGCTACTAAAAAATCACTAACTGACGCCACCAAAAAGGCATTATCCGGCCTCGGATTCAGCGGCGATATATTTATGGGGCTTTACGACAATCTGGAGTACCGCCAAAAGAACAAGGCCGAATTTGATCTTAAGAACGCCAGCGAAACCGCCGAAGATGCAGCGCGGTTGCGTCAGGAGTTCGATGACAAACTAACCCGCGTCGCCAATACACTGGCACATGGCGTAACAGTGAACGAAATAAACGGTGTATTCTCCCCTATCGCACGTGAAATTGATGTTCACATTAAGGCCGCACAGGCCAACGGCGACAAGCAACATGAACGCTATCTTTCTGGCCGCCTGCGCCGCCTGATTGCCATTAAAGATGGTCGTCTCAAAGAACTGAATAAAGCCGAGGAGAAAGCATAATGACTTCCACAACTGCAATCGCTATTGCTGCTGATATGTCTAAACTCCAGGCGCTTCTGGAAAATGAAGACGGTTCTGGTCTGTCAGCTGAAATGATCGCCGATACAATGGAGGGGCTCGAGCTGCAGCTCGGCGACAAACTCGACGCGGTATTCGTCCATGTTCGCAACCTTGAAGGTCTGGCGAAAACCTGCGACGAAGAAGCCAAACGCCTGGCCGCCCGTAAAAAGTCATTCGAAGGTAAGATCACCAACCTGAAGAATTATGTGCTTCAGTGCCTGCTGGCCGCGGGGCAGGATACCGTTAAAACTGCAAAGAACACCTTTACCGCCCGCAAAGGTGCAATCAACGTGGTGATCGATAATGTCGATTTACTTCCGGATGATTTGGTAACCGTTGAGACAGTGGTTACGCCGGACAAAAAGGCGATCAAAGAGGCTATCGAATCCTCGCAGGCGGCGGCTGCACAGATTACTGCTGATGGCGGAGAGATACCGGGAGAACTGTTAAATCCAGTGCCGGGCGCTCACCTTGAGATTGGCGAACGTTCACTGCAGGTGCGCTGATATGCTGAGACTATCTCTGAAAAAAGGTGATGCGGTTCATATCGTGTTACCAGATGGGACTAACGCAATTATCGAAGCGCTGGCCCGGTGTGAACTCGGTATGCACTTCCCCCGCAATATCAAGATAACGCGTGAGGATGGTGCATTCCAACCGAAACAAAACCTGATTAAGCATAATCAGAAATAGCCCATCACTACCGCTAGCATTGTGGTCTACCAATAAACCGGAGATCACAATGCTACGTTGGCAACCAGGTGTAGTTTTACTTTCTGAATTCGATATCAAAATTGGCAGGCTATCAGCCAGCGTTAGAAAAAGGACTCTGACCCAGTCCGATATCCATATCGCTTGTGATACAGCTGACAACGCAATAGCCCGGCTTATGAGGAAAGACCATGACCAGAGAAAACGATCTCCTGACCGACGATGAACTGATAGAATTGACCGGATACCGATTTCCTTCTAAGCAGTGCTCGGCTTTAGCTAAATCCGGTATTTCGTTTGTTAAACGCCGCGATGGCAGGCCTCGTGTGACATGGACACACGTAAATGCAGCACTATTCGGCGACCGCAAAATAGTTGCTGACGAAGAAGAAAAACCAAACTTTGATGCTATTTAAATTATGGGAAGAAAAAGAAAAAACCAGGAGGATAACAAACTTCCTCCCCGCGTTTATTCAAATAAGTACAGTTACTATTACAAACCGACCTCAAAAGAATGTATCACAATTGGCCCCGTATCAATGCCCTTGTCTCAGTTATGGGCAAGATATGAGGCATTAATTGACGAACAGGCCAACGTAATGACATTCAGTAAATTATGGGGGTTATTTCTTAAGAGCGCATATTATCTTGAATTGAAGCCAAGGACGCAGAAAGATTATCTGCAACATCAGAAAAAGCTACTTGCTGTATTTGGGAAGATTACGGCAGATAAAATTAAAACTGAAGATATCAGGATGTTTATGGATAGGAGAGGCTTGCAAAGTAAAACACAGGCAAATCATGAAATGAGTAGCATGTCTCGTGTTTTCAGATGGGGCTTTGAACGGGGTATGGTTAAAGGGAATCCTTGCCAGGGCGTCAGTAAATTTAAAGCTGTCGCCCGCGGGAGGTACATTACCGATGCGGAATATGAGGCCATCTATAAGGAGGCTGATGATGTCGTTCGTACAGCAATGGAAATTGCCTATCTTTGCGCTGCCCGTCTGGCTGATGTACTCGGCATGCAGTGGCGACAGGTAACACCGGAAGGCATCTTCATTCAGCAGGGTAAAAACAATGTTAGCCAGATCAAGCAGTGGACAGACCGGCTTAAACAGGCTTTCGAACTCGCAAAAACATTCTCTAATTCCGGCAATCAAGGAGCATTCGTCCTGATGGGTTCACATGGTAGCGGGTTCAGTAAAAGAGGATTCAGCCACCGATGGGAGGAGGCAAGGCATAAGGCTTCTATAAAACTGGGGTACGTTCTCGACTGTACGTTCCACGATCTGAAGGCGAAAGGTATCTCTGATTACGAAGGAAGCAGCCGGGATAAACAACTGTTCAGCGGACATAAAACAGAAAGCCAGGTACTCATTTATGATCGTAAAACGAAGGTGTCACCCACTCTCGACAAGCCGCCAATTGAGACTAAAAATTCTAAGTGAATATTCTAAGTCTATTCTAAGACACCAAAGCAAAAAGGGGTTACCTTTCGGTAACCCCTTCTTTTATATGGCGGAAGCGCAGAGATTCGAACTCTGGAACCCTTTCGGGTCGCCGGTTTTCAAGACCGGTGCCTTCAACCGCTCGGCCACACTTCCGGTGTGAGGCGCACTATAAACACCTCGGCGGATGCTGTAAAGCATCATTTTGATCAACTGCCTTAAAAACAAACAATTTTGTGTTATTCGTCTGAATTTCAGGCAGTTTGCACAGAAAATCAACGCCCATCGCCGCTGGCGGATGGGTGTTTTTTAATGTACATGTCTTTGGTGTAGTAATACCCCAGCTTATCCGGCGTGAAGCCCCCTACCCAAGGTTTCACCAGATGAGTACGTACATAGTGATAGACCGGAATGGCGGGAACATCCTGCGCCAGCAGATCTTCCGCCTGCTGATAGTATTTGCCCCGGGTCGCCACGTCGGAGGCTTTCGCCGCATTGCGCAGGGCCTCATCGTAAGCAGGGTTGCTGTACTGACTGGTGTTCTCGCTATCACCGGTACGGAAAGTATTGAGGAAGGTGGCGGCATCGTCGTAGTCGGCAATCCACGCGTAGCGGACGGCGTCGAAGTTATGCGTATGCATGGTATCCAGCATCGTCTTCCACTCCTGGTTCTGTAGCTTCGCCTCGACGCCGAGGTTTTTCTTCCACATAGAGCTGGCGGCAATGGCGATACGCTGGTGCGACTCAGAGGTGTTATAGAGCAGGGTAAAGACCAGCGGATGGCTTTCATCATACCCCGCCTGCGCCAGCAGTTTTTTCGCCTCGGCAATCCGTTTCTCACGCGGCCAGCTGGCGTAGTCCGGGTTATGCAGCGTCACGCCGCCGATATCCGGCTGACCGATCAGCCAGGCCGGGCGCTGGCCCTGGCCAAGCACTTTTCCGGCAATGATATCTTTATCAAGCGCCATATTCAGCGCGCGACGCACACGGGCGTCGTTAAACGGCGGCCGGGTAGTATTGAATTCGTAGTAATAGGTCGCCAGCTGCGGCGAAACGTCCAGCTGGTCGCCCATGGTTTTCTGCAACTGCGCAAACTGATTGATCGGCACCGTATAGACAATATCAATCTCCCCTGCTTTGTAGCGGTTGACATCGGCGGCCTCCGAAGAGATTGGCAGGTAAGTCACTTTATTAATAACGGTATGCGCATTATCCCAGTACTTTGCATTACGTTCAGCCACCAGCCGCTCATTCACCACCCATTGGGACAGCTTATACGGGCCGCTGGTGACGATATGCTCTGGTCGGGTCCATTTATCGGCATACCGCTCCACCAGCACTTTGTCGATCGGTACCAGCGAAGGGTGCGCCAGCATCGCCAGGAAGGCGGCATTCGGCTGGGTCAGAGTGACCTGCAGCGTGGTGTCGTTCAGCGCTTTCACCCCCAACGTCTCGGGTCCCTTTTGCCCGAGGGCAATCTCGCGGGCGTTGGCGATATGCATATTGCCAGGGTAGCTCGCGTAGGGGGAGGCTGTTGCCGGCGAGACCAGCCGTTGCCAGCTCCAGACGATATCCTGCGCTGTAATGGCAGTGCCGTCGGACCAGGTCAGACCGGGGCGTAAATGAAAGGTCCATAACAGGTTGTCTTTGTTTTCCCAGCGTTCCGCCAGTCGCGGCTGGATCGCCCCCGCTGGCGACACGTTAACCAGCCCTTCAAAGAGATCGCTAATGATATTGAATTCAACATCGCTCTCGACTTTATGCGGATCGAGTGACGCCGGTTCACTGCCGTTATTTCTGACCAGCTCCTGCTTTTCCGCCAGCTGGGTGCCCGGCGGCACCTGCGCCGCCAGCGCCCCGCCGCTCATAGCCAGCATACTGACAGCCAGGAGTGTTCGGGTGATGTGATTTTTTTTGTGTAATGTCATTTCCCTTTGCCTTTGACGTACGGGGTAATCCCCCTCTTCCACACTTAGTCGCAGAACTGCCATAAGGCAATATTTTTCAGTGACCTATAAGATTTCGATCGGCTCAGCGACGCGAAAAGCGAAAATATATCGCTTTTCCCTATCTATATAGAATTTTATGCCAGGCAAAAGCGGTAAAAACTAAGTAAAGATGGGTAAAAGCATTAGGGCTTCACGCTTGTTTTTCTTATTCTTTATCCCTAATTACATCTGTCATAAGAGAGTGACTCATGGATCGCATAATTACATCATCGCGTGACCGTTCCTCGCTGCTCAGCACGCACAAGGTTCTGCGTAACACCTACTTCCTGCTCAGCCTGACGCTGGCGTTTTCCGCTATCACCGCCACCGCCAGCACAGTGCTGATGCTCCCTTCGCCGGGTCTCATTTTGACCCTCGTGGGGATGTACGGTCTGATGTTCCTGACCTACAAAACGGCGAATAAACCCACCGGGATTATTTCCGCCTTCGCCTTCACCGGGTTCCTCGGCTATATCCTTGGGCCGATGCTGAACGCGTATCTTTCTGCCGGCATGGGCGATTTAATCGGCCTGGCGCTGGGCGGCACGGCGCTGGTCTTCTTCTGCTGCTCGGCCTACGTGCTGACGACGCGTAAAGACATGTCATTCCTTGGCGGGATGCTGATGGCCGGCGTGGTGGTCGTCCTGATTGGTATGGTCGCTAACCTGTTCCTGCAGCTGCCGGCGCTGCACCTGGCGATTAGCGCGGTGTTCATCCTGATCTCTTCGGGCGCCATCCTGTTCGAGACCAGCAACATTATCCGCGGCGGTGAAACCAACTATATCCGCGCGACGGTCAGTCTGTATGTCTCGCTGTACAACATTTTTGTCAGCCTGCTGAGCATCCTGGGCTTCGCCAGCCGGGACTAACCGCTCCCCTGCTTAACAGAGGCCTCGCTTATGCGGGGCCTTTTTTTTTGCTACACTGCGGCCAGTTTCAGGCGGTATGTGAAAAATCATGTTTATTTTTGAAGGCAACGAAATTGAAACGGATAGCGAAGGCTATCTGAAAGATACCACCCAGTGGAGCGAGGCGATGGCGGAAGTCATTGCCGCGCAGGAAGGGATAACGCTCGCCGTTGAACACTGGGAAGTAGTACGCTTTGTGCGCGAGTTTTACCTTGAATTTAACACCTCCCCGGCGATCCGTATGCTGGTCAAGGCGATGGCCAACAAGTTTGGCGAAGAGAAAGGCAACAGCCGCTATCTCTATCGCCTGTTCCCGAAAGGACCCGCCAAACAGGCGACTAAAATCGCCGGCTTGCCGAAGCCGGTGAAGTGCATCTAATAGAGGATCGCGAATTTGTCCCAGCTGCGGGTGGGTTGATGGGGCTCGGTTAACACTCGGTCAACCCGCGCGCTGCGCGGCCCCCCGGCTTTAAGCCAGGCGATGAGTTTTTCCACCTGCTCCGCCTCGCCGCAGGCAAGCACTTCCACCCCGCCGTCATCCAGATTACGGGCATAACCGGTCACCCCCAGCTGCAGCGCTTCCCGCTGCGTGGAATAGCGAAATCCCACGCCCTGAACCGAACCGTAAACCCATGCCATTGTGCAGATACTGGCCATAATCATCTCCTTTTCGCTCACGCTATACGCTGAGGATAGCAAATTCGCTCAGCGTACATGCTTCGGCAGTAAACCATAATGCTGACGGAAGCGCGCGGTAAAGCGCGATCCCGACTGATATCCGCTGTTCTGCGCAATTTCGCCTATTGGCCGCGAGGTGGTCTGCAGCTGCCCCAGGGCGTGGGCCATCCGCACCTCCTCGACGATCTGGCGAAAACTCTGCGATTCCTGCTGCAGCCGACGGCGCAGCGTGGACTCGCCGAGAAAGAGCATTTTCGCCACCCGCGACACGCTCCATGCCTGCGCCGGCGACAGCATAATCAGCTGCCGCACCTGCGCCGACAGATCCTGCTGCCGCTCGACGAGCAGCGGGCCCGCATAGCCAGCCTCATACAGGGCCAGCAGCAGCCCCATGGTCTGGTGCTGCTGCAGCGCGACGGACAATCCCTCCCGCACCGCCTGCAGAACGCTTTGCCACATAAACGCCAGCTCTGTCGTCACCGGTGCGCAGAGCGAGGTCAGGCGTCCTGGCGGTGATTCGCTGAGATAACGAGTCTTAAACCTCGTCAGCAGCTCGGGCGTCAGCGATAGCAGATCGGAGCAAAAGAGGCCATTCTCCGGCTGGTTAATCACCTCCAGTTCCACATCAGCTGGCAAAACAATCAGCTGTTGCGGAGTCGCCAGCACCCGGCTCTCCCCTTGCACAATCACTTTGCTGCCGCGTTTCACCCGACAGAGCGCCGGGGAGAACAGCCGCACGCGATGCAGTCTGCATAGCCGTCGGGTGGTGATCTCCGCCGCGGTTAAGGCGTTATGCTGAAAGTGGATACTCTCCATCAGACCAACCTTTTATTTTAACGCCCGGCCATCGCCGACAACTGTGCGCTGGCGAGAGCATGGCTATGTAACAGATAGCCGACCAGCGCCCCGCTGGCCCCGGCATCCACCGGCAGCGTGGGGACATCCAGCGCCCATACCGTAAAGCGATAGCGGTGCGGTTTATCTCCCGCCGGCGGACAGGCGCCGCCGAAGCCGGCAAAGCCAAAATCGTTGCGGCCCTGGACCGCTCCGCCCGGCAGTGTAGCGCTGTTTTTATCTCCCGCGCCAGCGGGCAGCGAAAAGACGCTGCTGGCGATATTGACCACCGTCCAGTGCCACCAGCCGCTGCCGGTAGGCGCATCGGGATCCCGGACGGTGACCGCAAAGCTGCGCGTGCCCGCCGGGGCGTTTTTCCATGCCAGCTGCGGAGAGACATTGCCTCCGGTACAGCCGAAACCGGCAAACCAGTGCTGCTGGGCCAGCGGCTGCCCGTCACGCATATCATTGCTGCTTACGCTAAACGGCGCGGCCATCGCGCCGCTGCTCACAGCCGCTACCATCGCCACAGCCATGCGGATACCTGTTTTCATCGTCTGCTCCTCGTTGGGGTGAGAAAACAGGGTATGAGAGTCCGCACCAGCTGAATGTGCCGAAGCGCCTGCATTTTGTGCCGAAACGCTCACCTGTGCCTGCCGGGCGAAAGATGCTTGCGTGCGCCAGGTGTGCTAATCTACGCGCCATTTTTCGGTGCCGACATTCCCGTTGCTTAAAGGTAGCCCCATGACAGATTCCCTATTCCCCCGCTTAGTGTTAGCCAAAGGACGCGAGAAATCCCTGCTGCGTCGCCATCCGTGGATATTCTCCGGCGGCGTCGCCCGCATGGAAGGTAAAGCCCGCAGCGGTGAAACCATCGATATCGTTGACCATCAGGGAAAATGGCTGGCCCGCGGCGCTTACTCGCCGTCGTCGCAGATCCGCGCCCGCGTGTGGACCTTCGACCGCAATGAAGCCATCGATAGCGCCTTCTTTGAACGCCGTCTGCAGCAGGCGCAAACCTGGCGTGCCTGGCTGGCCGAGCGCGATGGCCTCGACAGCTACCGCCTGATCGCCGGCGAGTCCGATGGCCTGCCGGGCGTCACTATCGACCGCTTTGGCAACTTTTTCGTGCTGCAACTGCTCAGCGCAGGCGCCGAATACCAGCGCGCCGCCATCATCAGCGCCCTGCAGAACCTGTTCCCGGACTGCGCCATTTACGATCGCAGCGATGTCGCCGTGCGTAAAAAAGAGGGACTGGAGCTGGCCCAGGGGCCAGTGGTGGGCGAACTGCCCCCGGCGCTGCTGCCGATCACCGAGCACGGCATGAAGCTGTTAGTCGATATCCAGGGCGGGCACAAGACCGGCTACTACCTCGACCAGCGCGACAGCCGCCTGGCCACCCGCCGCTATGTCGCGGATAAACGGGTGCTGAACTGCTTCTCCTACACCGGCGGCTTTGCGGTGTCGGCGCTGATGGGCGGCTGCCGCCAGGTCACCAGCGTGGATACCTCTCAGGAGGCGCTCGACGTTGCCCGCCAGAACGTGGAGATCAACGGACTGGATCTGTCCAAAGCGGAGTTTGTGCGCGACGACGTGTTCAAACTGCTGCGTAAATACCGCGATCAGGGAGAGAAATTCGACGTGATCGTGATGGATCCGCCGAAGTTCGTGGAAAATAAAAGCCAGCTGATGGGCGCCTGCCGCGGCTATAAAGATATCAATATGCTGGCGATCCAGCTGCTGAACCCCGGCGGCGTGCTGCTGACATTCTCCTGCTCCGGGCTGATGACCACCGATTTATTTCAGAAAATCATCGCCGATGCCGCAATTGATGCCGGGCGTGATGTACAATTTATAGAACAGTTCCGTCAGGCTGCCGACCACCCGGTGATCGCAACCTACCCGGAAGGGCTGTATCTGAAGGGGTTTGCCTGTCGCGTCATGTAACTTGAAAAACGAAACATGAGCCTCATATAGGGAGTATTCATGTTTCCCAGGAGGTGCCTATGATAGCCAGCAAATTCGGTATCGGCCAACAGGTCCGCCATACGCTCTTGGGCTACCTGGGCGTCATCGTCGATGTCGATCCCGAGTATTCGCTCGCGGAGCCGGAAGAGGATGAAATTGCCGCCAATGACGAACTGCGCGCGGCGCCCTGGTACCATGTGGTGATGGAAGATGATGATGGCCAGCCGATTCACACCTATCTGGCAGAAGCGCAACTGAGCAGCGAAACCCGCGACGAACACCCGGAACAGCCGTCCCTTGACGAACTGGCCAAAACGATTCGTCAGCAGCTGCAGGCTCCGCGCCTTCGCAACTAAAATAAAACCCCGCTAACGCGGGGTTTTATTTTAGTTCGCCAACCCTAGTCGCGGTAGTTCAATGGCCGGGCAGCGATCCATCACTACGCTCAATCCGGCTTCCCTGGCCAGCACCGCAGCCTGCTCATTGATCACCCCCAGCTGCAGCCATAGCGTTTTCGCGCCGATGGCTATCGCCTCCTGCGCTACGCCCCACGCCGCTTCTGAATTACGGAAGACATCAACCATGTCGACCTTTTCCGGAACGTCGGCGAGCGTCGCATACCCCTGTTGTCCCAGCAGCGTCTTGCCCGCCACCTTCGGCGAAACCGGGATAACGTGATACCCCTGATCCAGCAGATACTTCATGACCCGGTAGCTCGGACGGTCAGGCTTGTCGCTGGCTCCGACCAGCGCAATCGTCCGTGTCGAGGTCAGGATGCCAGCAATATCATTCTCTTTCATGGTTTCCTCCTGCTATTTCACTTAAGTGTATGCTAATCCGCAGCAGGGGGCCATCCAGCCTAACCCACAGATTCAGCAAAATTTTCATCCCCGATGCTTGCAGCGACAGCCACATTCAGTAATCTGTTTGCAGGTCAAAATGTGGAATGAAAATATGGAACTGACAACACGTACCCTGCCTGCGCAAAAACATATCGCGCTGGTGGCTCACGATCACTGCAAAGATATGCTGATGAAATGGGTTGCTCGCCATCAGGCGCTGCTGGCGCAACATATTTTGTATGCTACCGGCACTACCGGTAATCTCGTCTCCCGGGCTACCGGCCTGGAGGTTAATGCCATGCTGAGCGGTCCGATGGGCGGCGACCAGCAGGTGGGTGCCCTCATTTCAGAAGGCAAAATCGACGTGCTGATCTTCTTCTGGGATCCGCTGAACGCCGTTCCCCACGACCCGGATGTCAAAGCGTTGCTGCGCCTGGCCACCGTCTGGAACATTCCGGTCGCCACTAACGTCTCCACCGCTGACTTTATTATCCAGTCGCCGCACTTCGGTCAACCGCTCGATATTCTGATCCCGGATTATCCACGCTATCTTGCCGAGCGCCTGAAATAATCGAGCCGCGATTACGGCTTCCTGGCCACGGGCACATCCAGCGCCTGCAGGATCTCGACAAACGGCGAAGGTTGCGCCTTGTTAAATAACAGCCATACCCGGTGACGAGCGCGGGTGAGCGCCACGTACAACAGTCTACGCTCCTCCGCATCCGGAAAATCTTCCGGCTGCGGCAGGAGCGCCTGCTCCATAATCGACTCGCGCGCCGGGGCCGGAAACGCATCCTCCCCCTCCTGCAGTCCCAACACAATGACAAAGTCAGCCTGCTGACCTTTGCTGGCATGAATCGTCATAAAATCAAGCTGCAGGTGCGGCCAGCGCGTCGCCGCTTTGTTGAGCGCCTCAGGCTTCAGATGGTGATAACGGGCAAGCAGCAGGATGCGCTGCTCGGGCTTAACGTAACCGCTCAGCTTATCCAGAAGATC
Organism: Klebsiella sp. 4_1_44FAA; assembly: GCF_000238715.1. NCBI lineage: Bacteria > Pseudomonadati > Pseudomonadota > Gammaproteobacteria > Enterobacterales > Enterobacteriaceae > Klebsiella > Klebsiella sp. 4_1_44FAA. Next base: position 874,726 of record NZ_JH414799.1, on the reverse strand, counting down.
GTCCAGCTTGTCGTCGGCTAACAGCGTGACGGCCTTTTTATCACCTGCCATAAGGCTGTTCAGCGGTTTGCTTAACTGATGCGGATTTTGCTGGATAAAGCCATTGGCTATTTCGCCGATACGCCCGTTAAAGCGATAGGTGGTATCCAGCGCACAGCAATCCCCTTCGCCAAAGTAGTGGTTGAATGCGGTGGTCAGAGAAAGCTGCGCCCCGCTGAACCGGTAGATCGCCTGCCAGTCATCCCCGACGGCAAAGAGCGTGGTTTGGCTATTCTGCCGGCGTAACGCGGCCAACAGCGAGGCTCGCTGCGGCGAAATATCTTGAAATTCATCCACTAGAATGTGTTTCCATGGGCTGACGAAGCGGCCTTTATCGAGAATATTGACCGCCTGATGGATCAGGCCGGAAAAATCGACCGCATTCTCGGCCTTGAGCGCCGCTTTCCAGTCTTTCATCAGAGGCGACATCAGCTTCACCCGTTTACTGAACAGGTCGCGTACCGCTTCCGGCGCCCCGGCAATCATCTCCGCCTGGGAGCCGCCGTGCATGCGCATCAGGCTCACCCAGCGGTCAAGCCGGCTGGCCATCCGCCGCTGCACCTTTTTGTCCTGCCAGAAGTCCCCCTCCGGCAGTTGCCAGCCCATCTCTTCTTCCAGCCACAGGCGCCAACCTTTCGCCTGCGCTTTTTTCTCCTGGCACTGCTTTTGCCAGCTTTTCAGCAGCAATGCGTGGCGGGCCGCAGTATCGCTTTCCAGCTTACTGATAGTGGGCACTTTTTTGCTGCCCTGCTGAATAATATGCAACGCCAGCGAATGGAAAGTACGCGCGGTAATATCATCTGATGCCAGACGCTCGCGGATCCGCTCATCCATTTCCTGCGCCGCCTGGCGGCCGAATGCCAGCAGCAAAATTTGATCTGCCGCGGCTTCTCCCCGCGCCAGCAGCCAGCCCGCTCGCGCCACCAGCACCGAGGTTTTACCGCTGCCCGCTCCCGCCAGCACCAGCAGGGAGCGCTCGCCGTTCACTACCGCACGCGCTTGTGACGCATTGAGCGGGGACGACTCAACGCTATCAAAAAATTCGCGATATTGCTCCAGCATCGCCTCGGTAAAGGCCTGGTTATGGGCCAGACGCGTCGCTTCAATATCGCCTAACCAGCGCTGACACTCCCGCCACAGCTCCCGGCAGTTATCAAAGGCATCAAGCCGACTGGTGGGCATCGGCAAACCAGTCAACGCATGGCGTATATTATCCTGAACATCCGCCACCTGCTGACGGGTTAGCCACTTGCCTTCTGCGCGAGTGTGCTCGATCGTCGCCAGCTGCTGCTTCAGCACGCCGGCGGCGATATCGCTCATCTCCGTGCTCCACTGCTGCCAGAGCGTATGTAAATGATGATAAAAGCGCTGCGTTTCGCTCCACTCGGTACCGTGCAAACGCACGACTTTCCCGTCCGGTAGCACAAACTCCAGTTCGCCCCAGACCAGACCGCGCTTACAATGCACTGACAATAACTGATTGAAAGGGATAAGATACTCATGACGATCGCCGGAAACTTTTACCCCGGCGTTCAGTAGCTGCACCCGATCATAAGGGTGCTGAGCCATGCGTTTGCCCAATGTTGTCGCTTTAAGTTCCATATAATGTCGATTTTCAATCAGGGTGGATTGTTTTTCAGTTTAACCGCCCCGGACCAGGTGCTCCAGCGCAAAAAAACGTTACAATCATCAGGTCTTATTATCCACCGGGCAAAACCGAGGCTTTATGCGTACCATTCTGAATATTTTGAACTTTATCCTTGGCGGTTTCGCCACCACTCTAGGCTGGCTACTCGCCACCCTGGTCAGCATCATTCTGATTGTCACGCTGCCGCTGACTCGTTCCTGCTGGGAAATCACTCGCCTTTCGTTATTTCCCTACGGTAACGAGGCGATTCATGTTGACGAGCTCGAGCCGGGGCGCAAAAACGGTCTACTGAACGCCGGCGGTACCGTTCTGAACATTCTGTGGTTCATTTTTTTCGGCTGGTGGCTCTGCCTGATGCACATTTTCAGCGGTATAGCTCAGTGCCTGACTATCATAGGCATCCCGGTGGGGATCGCGAATTTCAAAATCGCCGCCATCGCCCTCTGGCCGGTGGGTCGCCGGGTCGTTTCTGTGGAAACCGCGCGTGCTGCGCGTGAAGCCAATGCGCGTCGTCGCTTTCAGTAACCGAACGGAACACGGACATGATTAGCCCCCTGCTACGCCGCTACACCTGGAACAGCGCCTGGCTTTATAACGTACGAATTTTTATCGCGCTCTGCGGCACAACGCTGTTACCCTGGTGGATCGGCGAAGTCAAACTGACCATCCCCCTCACCCTCGGCGTCGTGGCTGCGGCTCTGACCGACCTTGACGACCGTCTGGCTGGCCGTCTGCGTAATCTTGCCATTACTCTGGTTTGCTTTTTTATCGCCTCCGCCTCCGTGGAGCTGCTGTTTCCGTGGCCGCCGCTGTTTGCCCTTGGTTTAACCGTGTCTACCATCGGCTTTATTTTGCTTGGCGGCCTCGGTCAGCGCTATGCGACCATTGCCTTCGGCGCCCTGCTTATCGCCATCTACACCATGCTCGGCGTCACGCTGTACGATCATTGGTATCTGCAGCCGTTGTTCCTGCTGGCGGGGGCAGTGTGGTACAACCTGCTGACGCTGTCCGGGCACCTGATCTTTCCGATTCGTCCATTGCAGGACAACCTGGCGCGTAGCTATGAGCAGCTGGCCCGCTATCTTGAGCTCAAATCCCGGCTGTTTGATCCTGACCTTGAGGATGAGAGCCAGGCGCCGCTGTACGATCTGGCGCTCGCTAATGGCCAGCTGGTAGCTACGCTTAACCAAACCAAGGTCTCGCTGCTAACCCGACTGCGAGGCGATCGGGGCCAGCGCGGAACCCGCCGCACCCTGCAGTACTACTTTGTGGCCCAGGATATTCATGAACGCGCCAGCTCATCGCATATTCAGTATCAAACCCTACGCGATCAATTTCGCTATAGCGATGTGATGTTCCGTTTCCAGCGAATGCTTTCGATGCAGGCGCAGGCCTGCCAGAAGCTGGCGCGGGCGATTCTGTTACGCGAACCCTATCAGCATGATGCCCATTTTGAACGGGCGTTCATGCATCTCGATGCGGCACTTGAGCGCGTGCGCGCCGGCGGCGCATCCGACGAGCAGCTCAACGCCCTCGGGTATTTACTGAATAACCTGCGCGCTATCGATGCTCAGCTGGCCACCATTGAATCAGTGCAAACCACCGCGCCTGCCGGGAGTAATACCGAGACGCTGCTGGCCGACGACAGACTTGGCGGTCTGAGCGATATCTGGCTGCGCCTGCAGCGCAATATGTCGCCAGAGTCGGCCCTTTTCCGCCACGCAGTACGTATGTCGTTGGTGCTCTGCGCCGGCTATGCCTTTATCCAGTTTACCGGGCTCCAGCATGGCTACTGGATCCTGCTAACCAGCCTGTTCGTCTGTCAGCCGAACTATAACGCCACCCGCCATCGCCTGGCGCTAAGGATTATCGGCACGCTGGTTGGGGTGGCGATCGGCCTGCCGGTCCTGCTGCTGGTTCCCTCTGTTGAAGGGCAACTGCTGTTGATCGTCCTGACCGGCGTGCTGTTTTTTGCCTTCCGTAACGTGCAGTACGCCCATGCCACGATGTTTATTACGCTGCTGGTGCTGCTGTGCTTTAACCTGCTTGGCGAGGGCTTTGAAGTCGCGCTGCCGCGTATCATTGATACGCTGATCGGCTGCGCCATCGCCTGGGCAGCGGTCAGCTTCATCTGGCCGGACTGGAAATTCCGCAACCTGCCGCGGGTGCTGGACCGGGCAATGAACGCGAACTGCCGCTATCTGGACGCGATTCTGGAGCAGTATCATCAGGGCCGCGACAACCGGCTGGCCTACCGTGTCGCGCGTCGTGACGCCTACAACCGTGATGCTGAGCTGGCCTCCGTCGTCTCGAACTTATCGACTGAACCACGCGCGGATGCCACCCAGCGAGAAACCGCCTTTCGTCTGCTATGCCTTAACCACACGTTCACCAGCTATATCTCCGCTCTTGGCGCGCATCGGGAAAAACTGTCCACGCCGGAAATCCTCGCCCTGCTGGATGATGCAGTCTGTTATGTGGATGACGCCTTGCACCATACCCCCGCGGATGAACAGCGGGTGCAACAGGCTTTGAACAGCCTGCAAAGCCGGATCCATCATCTGGAACCGCGCGCGGACAGTAAGGAACCCTTGGTCTTACAGCAGATTGGCCTGCTGCTGGCGCTGCTGCCTGAAATCTGCCGCCTGCAGCAACGGGTCCACGCCCAAACCGAATAACAAGGCTTTTCCGCTACCGGGTAGCCGCCCATTCGAGAAGCTCCTGACGCCGTGGCGTCGGGAGCGCGGCGGCATGTACCCCGGCAATCGCCCCCTCCAGCGCCAGCAATACGCTCAGCGATAAAGAAGCATTATTTACGCGTAGCCTCAGCCATGCCTCCTGCGCACCAACTTCCCGCAACGTCCTAACGTCCGGTATGCCCGCGTGAATCAGCTGCAATTCCATATGAAAGCTGATATTGGGTAAATCCTTCAGGCGGCCCGACGCCCGTCGGCAGTTCTTTTCGCGCTGCGCACTCTGCCACGACAGTAACGATAGCCGAAAAAGCTGCTGCTCATCGCGCCATAAAGTGTCGTCAATTTGATAATACTTCAGCGGCACTATGCGGCCGTGTCGGCGCAGCGTTAACAGAGGATTACGATGTTCCACCCGATAAGCAGCGCTCTGCTCGCAGGCCTTCAGATAAATGTTTCCCTCGGCCACCATCGCAAACACCGTATCATCAATAGCCAGGCTGTAGCCGCCAAAGAGCGGACGAGTATGCAGTTGACCCAGCGGTGAGACGCAGGCCTGAAATTGCGGGAGCCGCGGACAAACTAGTTTTCTCATGATCATTCCTTTGTTAATCATGTAATTAAACTTAAGTTGTTAACGGATCCGCTAAGAGAAAACATAAGGGACTTCCCGGGCAGCAGCAAGATGATTTTCGCCGACTTTTTCACCAGAATGCGGTTTTGCGAGACGCTTTCAGAAAATCGCAAGCGTTGCAGCAATCGACAGGGAGAAATGAAACCATTAGCGCGCGTTAAGGATTGGATAATGCAGGGGCTTCTTTTGACAGATAAGGAACCACGAGAAGCGATTAAATTCCCGGCAGCAAAATGGCAAATTGCGGTTGATCTTTTCCCCTGGCGAAGATACTGTATATGCATACAGTAACTAAAGGCGGGATAGACTATGTTTACTTCAGCTCACGCAAACCGTTCAGCACAGGCTTCTGCTCCGGCAGGCCACTACGCTCATCGTTCTGGCGAACAGAACACCAATGGGCTGATCAGTGAAATTGTCTATCGTGAAGATCAACCCATGATGACGCAGTTATTGCTGCTACCTTTATTACAGCAGCTGGGTCAACAGTCGCGCTGGCAGCTGTGGCTCACGCCGCAACAAAAGCTCAGCCGCGAATGGGTTCAGTCCGCCGGTCTGCCGCTGTCCAAGGTCATGCAAATTAGCCAGCTCTCTCCCAGCCATACCATAGACTCAATGATCCGTGCCCTGCGCACGGGTAATTATAGTGTGGTTATCTGCTGGCTGGCGGAGGAGTTAACCGCTGACGAACACGAACGTCTCGTTAACGCTGCCCAGGTAGGGTCCGCGATGGGATTCATCATGCGCCCGGTGCGAAATCAGGGCACGCTCGGCAGACAACTCAGCGGGTTAAAAATTCACTCAAATTTGTATCATTGAGTGAAATTAGGATTATTCCTGGAATTTTTTTTACCGCTGGGAAAGGTACAGCGTTTTTTATGGTCTTTTTCGCGGAATGCCTGCCACACGGGGATTTCTGTCTTTTTTTCGTGTACGAAAATCAACCATATTTGTTAAATATTGTGTACACAACCCTTTTTTTTCATATGCCTGACAGAGTTCACACTTGTAAGTTTCGAACTAAGTTGTAGACTTTACATCGCCAGGGGTGATCGGCTTACGCTGCATGTATCAGCATAGTTAACAACAAGTCACGCCCCCGGTGAAGGATTTAACCGTGAGGTCTTTTGTAACTTCATGGCGAATTTTGGATGATAATGAGGCGCAAAAAATGAAAAAGACAGCTATCGCGATTGCAGTGGCACTGGCTGGCTTCGCTACCGTAGCGCAGGCCGCTCCGAAAGATAACACCTGGTATGCAGGTGGTAAACTGGGTTGGTCCCAGTATCACGACACCGGTTTCTACGGTAACGGTTTCCAGAACAACAACGGTCCGACCCGTAACGATCAGCTTGGTGCTGGTGCGTTCGGTGGTTACCAGGTTAACCCGTACCTCGGTTTCGAAATGGGTTATGACTGGCTGGGCCGTATGGCATATAAAGGCAGCGTTGACAACGGTGCTTTCAAAGCTCAGGGCGTTCAGCTGACCGCTAAACTGGGTTACCCGATCACTGACGATCTGGACATCTACACCCGTCTGGGCGGCATGGTTTGGCGCGCTGACTCCAAAGGCAACTACGCTTCTACCGGCGTTTCCCGTAGCGAACACGACACTGGCGTTTCCCCAGTATTTGCTGGCGGCGTAGAGTGGGCTGTTACTCGTGACATCGCTACCCGTCTGGAATATCAGTGGGTTAACAACATCGGCGACGCGGGCACTGTGGGTACCCGTCCTGATAACGGCATGCTGAGCCTGGGCGTTTCCTACCGCTTCGGTCAGGAAGATGCTGCACCGGTTGTTGCTCCGGCTCCGGCTCCGGCTCCGGAAGTGGCTACCAAGCACTTCACCCTGAAGTCTGACGTTCTGTTCAACTTCAACAAAGCTACCCTGAAACCGGAAGGTCAGCAGGCTCTGGATCAGCTGTACACTCAGCTGAGCAACATGGATCCGAAAGACGGTTCCGCTGTTGTTCTGGGCTACACCGACCGCATCGGTTCCGAAGCTTACAACCAGCAGCTGTCTGAGAAACGTGCTCAGTCCGTTGTTGACTACCTGGTTGCTAAAGGCATCCCGGCTGGCAAAATCTCCGCTCGCGGCATGGGTGAATCCAACCCGGTTACTGGCAACACCTGTGACAACGTGAAAGCTCGCGCTGCCCTGATCGATTGCCTGGCTCCGGATCGTCGTGTAGAGATCGAAGTTAAAGGCTACAAAGAAGTTGTAACTCAGCCGGCGGCTTAAGTTATAACCGATAAAAAAACCCGCTTCGGCGGGTTTTTTTTATGCCCTCTCGCCCACTTCAGCGGCTGAGAGCTGTGAAGCAGCCCCCGGCCAGGGAAACCACCGGCAGGCGGGTCGACGATCCTACCTGGCTATTCTTTCCCTAACAGTACCTGCAGATCGTGCTTCAGGCTCGACATTTTGCTGGCATATTTCTCTTTGTGCTCGGCATCTTCAATCAGCTGGACGATGGTTTCAGACAAGGTTTTGCCCCGCCGCTGCGCCAGGCCAGCAAGACGCTGCCAAACGACAAACTCAAGGTCGATAGACTTCTTACGCGTATGCTGATGCTCAGCGTTAAAATGGCGTTTCCGTCGCGCGCGGATAGTCTGCTTCATGCGGTTCATCAGCGCCGGATTCATATGCTGCTCAATCCAGGCATGCACCAGCACAGGTTCATTCTCGAGCGTCAGCAAGTCATCTACCGCAGCTTGCGCAGCGCTGGCCTCAATGTAGCGGGTAATCAGCTCACCTTCCCGGTGCTTCTTTACCAGATATTTCCATTTCCAGCCGCTTTCAAGATTTTCCAGTTGTTGATATTTCATTGCGATCTCAATGTGACCGTGTAACTCATTTCAGGATATCAGTTTTTTTCTGATGTGCTGAATATAAATCATTATTCGTGAAGTCTGCGACCGGGTAATCATCAGGGTAACCATAATCCTCCGTGTGCTCGGTCGCGGCATCAGGTATAATTGCGCGCTTTACATCTAACTAAAAAACAGCGACTTTGACCATTACGAAACTGACCCGAACCGACCTTGCGCCTGATCTGGAAGCTTACCAGGCGCTGTTTGCTCAAGCTGAACTTTCCCATCCGGCCCCCTCCCTCTCGGGCGATCTGCAGCCGCGTTTGTTCTATGGGCTTGAGCAGCTGCTGTACACGCCGGCAGTCTCCTCCTTCATGCTGGTGAAAGCCCCTGAAGAGCCGGAATATCTGCAATGGCTGGCGGCTGAAACCCGGACTCTGCACGAGCCTGCCGCACCGCTTTACGGCGTCCGCTATGAGGTAACCGACGCTCAGGTGACGCTCGCACCGGCGCAGGGCGCTGAGGATAATTTCGCCAGCACTGCCCCGGTCGTGATGGCCGATTGGGTAGAAGCGGAACAGCTGTTTGGCTGCGTACGCCAGTTTAACGGTGCAATCACCCTCCAGCCTGGGCTGGTCCATCAGGCCAACGGCGGCGTGCTTGTGCTTTCGCTACGTACACTGCTGGCGCAACCGCTGCTGTGGGTGCGTCTGAAAAATATGGTGACTCGTCAGCGCTTTGACTGGCTTTCTATGGATGAATCGCGTCCGCTGCCGGTCAGCATTCCCTCTATGCCGCTGAGTCTGAAAATCATCCTGGTGGGCGAACGCGAATCGCTGGCCGATTTCCAGGAAATGGAGCCGGAGCTGGCTGCGCAGGCGATCTATAGCGAGTATGAAGACACTCTGCAGTTTGCTGACGCCGACACGCTAAAGGCCTGGTGCCAGTGGGTATGGCAGAATGCGCAGCAGCTGGAGCTGCCGGGCCCGGCAGCCGATGCCTGGCCTCTGCTGATCGATGAGGGAACGCGCTATACCGGCGATCAGGAGACCCTGCCGCTCAGTCCGCTATGGATAACCCGCCAGCTGCGGGAGGCTGCCGCCTTCTGCGAAGGCGAGGAGATTACCGGCGAAGCGATGCAGACCATGCTGGCGCGCCGGGTATGGCGTGAAGGCTACCTGGCGGAGCGTATGCAGGATGAAATCCTGCAGGAACAGATCCTGATTGAAACCGAAGGCGAATGCGTCGGGCAGATCAACGCCCTGTCGGTGATCGAATTCCCCGGTCATCCACGCGCGTTCGGTGAACCTTCACGCATCAGCTGCGTCGTGCACATTGGCGATGGCGAATTTATCGACGTCGAACGTAAAGCCGAGCTGGGCGGTAACATTCATGCGAAAGGCATGATGATCATGCAGGCTTTTCTGATGTCCGAGCTGGAGCTGGAGCAGCAGCTTCCCTTCACTGCTTCGCTGACCTTTGAGCAGTCCTACAGTGAAGTGGATGGCGACAGCGCCTCCATGGCGGAACTCTGCGCCTTAATCAGCGCCCTGGCCAACGTACCGATAAATCAGAGCATCGCGATCACCGGCTCCGTCGACCAGTTTGGTCGCGTGCAGCCGGTCGGCGGCCTGAACGAGAAAATTGAAGGCTTCTTCACTATCTGTCAGCAGCGCGGTTTAACCGGCAAACAGGGAGTGATTATCCCTGCCGCCAACGTTCGTCATCTCAGCCTGAGCCACGAGCTACGTCAGGCCGTTGCCGACAACCAGTTTGCTATCTGGGCCATTGACGATATTACCGAAGCGCTGCCGATGTTGACCCAGCTGATGTGGGACGGTGAAGGACAGACGCTGCGACAAACCATTCAGGAGCGGATAGCGCAGGCGACCCAGCAAGAGACTCGCCATCGTTTTCCGTGGCCGCTACGCTGGTTAGGTGGGACAAGTTCTAACTGATCGGACTTGTTCAGCTTACACGTGTTAGCTATCCTGCGTCCCGAACTTAAAATAAGGCTTACTGAAAACATGGTAGATAAACGCGAATCCTATACAAAAGAAGATCTTCTTGCCTCTGGTCGTGGTGAACTGTTCGGCGCGAAAGGCCCGCAGTTACCGGCACCAAACATGCTGATGATGGACCGCGTCATCAAAATGACCGAAACCGGTGGTAACTACGATAAAGGTTATGTTGAGGCAGAACTCGACATCAATCCTGACCTGTGGTTCTTCGGTTGCCACTTTATCGGCGATCCGGTGATGCCGGGCTGCCTGGGCCTGGATGCTATGTGGCAGCTGGTCGGGTTCTATCTTGGCTGGCTGGGCGGCGAAGGCAAAGGCCGCGCGCTGGGCGTTGGCGAAGTGAAATTCACCGGTCAGGTTCTGCCGACCGCGAAAAAAGTCACCTACCGTATCCACTTCAAGCGCATTGTTAACCGTCGTCTAATTATGGGACTTGCGGATGGTGAAGTGCTGGTTGACGATCGTCTGATCTACACCGCGAACGATCTGAAAGTGGGTCTGTTCCAGGATACTTCCGCTTTCTGATAACATTCAGTAGCGATTAAAAGGCGAAGCCCCCGCTATGCGGAGGCTTCTTTTTTAAAGAGACAGTGTCAGGCCGTTAGTACCCTGTCCTCCATGGCTTCTCGCCAGCCTCCCAGCCACCATGAGCGTTGATTCAGGCTCTGGTATGGACACATTTCTTTCGATCTTCCCGCGATACCCGCCTGATATCCGCGTTGGTGTGCCCGTTCCAGGCGATCTCGTTTTTGTCTCTTCATGCCTCGTTTCCCTCATTCTTTGATCTGGTGGAAAAGAAAACAGTGGTCGCAAATTGTGCAGCCACGGGTTACGAATACCGCGAAAAGAAGGCAACGTCAATGCGCAAAATTCACGCCAGTGTCATATTTGTGACCTATATAAGAGTTCATTTTTTGTTCGCTCGGCGTAGCCGCCGGTAACAAACTGACCTGGCAAAAAAAATGCCGCGCGGCCCAGGTGAACCGCGCGGCAGGTCATTATGATGAATTTTACTTATGGCAGACGATTAAGCTCGCTGGCAATGGCAGCCGCCTCCTGGCTCCACGCCTGCGCCAGGGTCTTGACCATCGCGTCATAACCATCCTGTTCCTGCCTGAGGACGATGTTAAACGGGCGCTTAATCAGCTGTCCCTGATGCTTCAGCAGCCACTCACCGCTAACGATAACCCGCCCGTCATAGCGACCATGAAAGCCATTGACCGCAACGTTGAGGGTATCCTGCTCGCTCCCCAGCGGCTGGGACGACACTACCCAGCCGGGCAACTGCTGGCTGAGATTTGCCACCAGCGTAGTGCGCAGCTGCTGATCCAGCGGACTGGCCCACAGATTATTATTGGCGATCACATACTGCACGTCGGTGGTCTGATAGACCACCCCGTTACCCGCCAGATAATCCGGGATGCTGACCTGCTCTACCCACAGCAGACGTGCCCCCTGACTGGCGGCGCTCTGCGCGCCGCCCTGCACAACCGGTAGCTGATAGTATGTCTTGCTTTCCCCGCCGCTACTGCACGCCGTCAGTACGCATACGGCTGCCGCCAGTAACCATTTTTTCATTATTTCGCTCCCTTCGGCTGTGGATCTTTTTTATCCTTCGCCTCAAATACCAGCGCATTGCTCTTATCATTTAGCGTTTTCAGAACCGGCTGCAGCTCACGCAGCACCTGATCCAAACGCTGCATATCGGCCACCATCTTATTGTAGGCCGCAGAGCCCGGCTGGAAGCCCTGCATGCTACGGTTCAGTTCACGCAGCGTCGTCTGCATATCGGCGGGCAGCTGCTGCATTGACTGGCTGGAGGTGATCTTATTCAGATTATCCAGCGTGGTCTGCACGTGCTGCATCGTCTTCTCGCTCTGCGCCAGGGTGCTGGTCGCCTGCTCCAGCAGCGGATTAATCGGCAGGTTATTAATCTTATCCAGCGCATCCATCAGACGCTGCTGGATCTGTGCCAGTCCACCGCTGATGGTCGGGATAATCGGATAGCCGTTAAACTCCTGTATTTTCCCGCGCGGGGGCGCCTTCGGATAGAAGTCGAGATCGATATACAGCGCGCCGGTCACCAGGTTACCGGTTTTCAGCGAGCCGCGCAGTCCGCGGTTGATCAGATCGTCAATGTGGGCGCGAATATTCGGATCGCCGCCAAGCTGATTAATCAGCCGTTGCGGTTCAACCCGCACTTCCACTGGAATACGATAGTCATCGTTCAAACGCTGCTTCAGCCCCGGAATAAAGAACGGCACTTTGCCGACGGTGCCCAGACGGATACCGCGGAACTCCACTGGCGCGCCCGGCTGCAGGCCGCGAACCGAGTCTTTGAAGAACATGACGTAATCGATATGCTCGGTAAAGACTGAATCCTGGATGCTCTTCTGATCGTCAAACAGATGGTATTCCGTTTTATTCGCCACCGGCTCGCCGAGGTCCAGTCCTTCAGGAATATCGAAGCTCACCCCGCCGCCAAACAGCGTCGACAGCGAGCCCATCTCGACGCGCATCCCCGCCGAGGTCAAATCTACAGCGATCCCGCTGTCTTTCCAGAAACGAACGTTGGTGGTCACCAGGCGATCGTTCGGCGCATTGATGAACAGCTGGTAAGTTATACGACGTTTCTGCGTGTCGAAGGTGCTGGTTTCCACTGACCCCACGCGATAGCCGCGGAACAACACCGGATCGCCCGGCGACAGCTGGCCCGCCTTGCTGCTTTCCAGCAGAATACGGATCCCCTTGGCATCCGGCGAGGCCAGCGGCGGAGAATCCAGTAGCGGATACTGCGCTGGCACCGAACCTTTCGTTCCCGGCTGCAGTTCAATATAGGCCCCGGACAACAATGTCCCAAGACCGCTGATCCCCTCGCGCCCAACCTGCGGCTTTACCACCCAGAAGACGGAATCGTTGTGCAGCAGCTTCTGCATCCCGGAATTGAGGCGGGCTTTGATTTCCACGTGGGTGAGATCGTCGGTCAGTGTTGCGCTCTCCACCACCCCAACGTCTACGCTGCGGCTCTTGATCCGGGTTTTTCCCCCTTCAATCCCTTCCGCATTGGTGGTGATCAGCGTGACCTCAGGCCCCTGATGGCTGTAATGATAAAACAGGATCCATGCCCCGATCAGCGCAGTGACGATAGGGAAGATCCACACCGGTGACCAGTTCTTCACCTTCTGCACTTTCGCTTCTCCGCTCTTATTTTCCATGTTGTTGTATTTCCTCATGGCTTGAATCTGGCTCACGATCCCACAGTAAACGGGGATCAAATGTCATGGCTGAAAACATGGTCATCACCACCACCAGCGCAAACATGACCGCGCCAATGGCTGGATAGATATTCATTAACCCTCCCATGCGGACCAGCGCAGAGAGCACGGCGATGAACAAAAACGTCAATCATTGACCAGCGGCCAACAAATTCCACCACCTCATAGATCAGATGCATGCGCTCCGAATCTCGCGCGCCGTTGCCGTTGGCGTTCCAGCACAACCAGGCGATAGCGATCATCTTCAGCGTCGGCACCATAATACTGGCGATAAAGATCACCAGCGCCACCGGATAAGAACCTTCGCTCCACAGTAAAATCACCCCGGCCATAATGGTCGATGGCATTTTATCGCCCAGCAGATCGGTGATCATGATCGGCATAATGTTGGCAGGGAGATAAAGGATAAATGACGTCACCAGCAGCGCCAGCGTCCACTGCAGGCTATTTTTGCGCCGCGCCGTTCCTTTACTGTTACAGCGCGGGCAGACGGTCTGATCGACCGGCAACACCGCCGTACAGCAGGCACAGGAGCGCAGCCCCTGACGGATACCGGTCACCCCGACCTTCAGCGGCTGGGTAATGGCCGGCATGGGGGCAATATCATCCCATAGCCAGCGGCGGTCGACGCACTGAAAAGTACGTAACTGCAGCAGGCAAAACATACACCAGGGAACAAAGCTCAGACCGATGCCGATATCACCGTAGGCCATCAGCTTGACGAAGCTCACCAGTACGCCGGCAAGAAAGATCTCCGCCATGCCCCAGGTTTTCAGTTGAAAGAGAATTCGCGCAAGGAACGTCTTCAGGCCGGCAGGCATTCTGACCCGATTAACCAGCAGCAAAATGGTGACCAGGCAAAACGCCGGCACTAATTGAACAAAGAGTAAAAAGAAAGTCCCGAGACTGGCGTAATCCTCGGTAAACAGTACGTTGGGAATTTCCAGCAGCTCTATTTCGCTACTGATGCCGCCCACTTTCATATAGATAAAAGGGAACAGGTTGGCCAGCAGCAGCATAAACAGCGCGACCAGCGCATACGCCGTGGGACGCTGGCGAGGCGCGTCCCACGTGGTGGTTAACGTTGTACCGCAGCGCGGGCAGGCGGCTTTCTGGCGATGCTCAAGCTGCGGCAAAGCCACCAGCAAATCACATTGGGGACATAGAATATGTCGCGCAGCATGATGATGATCGCACATGACAACTCCTCGGCTCAGGCGCCGTTCTTTAATCCTTCGAGATATTCCCAGCGTTCAAAGGCCGCTTCCAGCGCCTGCTCCGCTTCGGCCAGCTGCGCCAGCACCTGCTGCGTGCGATCGTGCGGTTGCCCGAAGAAATCGGGATCGGCAACCTGATCCTGCAGCGTCTGCAGTTCGGCCTCGAGAGCCTCCAGCTTCTGCGGCAGTTGTTCCAGCTCGCGCTGCAGGTTATAGCTTAGTTTGTTCCCGCCGCGTTTGACAGTTTCTGCTTTTGGCTGAGCGACTTCCGTCGTTTTTTTAACGACCGTCTGCTTTTGCGCCAAAGACTGGGCCTGCTGACCGCGGGCGTCGTGATAGCCGCCGACGTACTGGCCAATACGACCGCCGCCTTCGAAGATCCAGCACTCGGTCACGGTATTGTCGACAAACTGACGATCGTGGCTCACCAGCATCACGGTCCCCTGATAGCCATCGATCAGCTCTTCCAGCAGCTCCAGCGTTTCAACATCGAGGTCGTTAGTCGGTTCATCAAGGATCAGCAGATTGCTGGGTTTCAGGAACAGCCGGGCCAGCAGCAGGCGGTTACGTTCCCCTCCGGAAAGCGCACGTACCGGGGTCATCGCTCGTTTTGGATGGAACAGGAAGTCCTGTAGATAACCCAGCACATGGCGTGGTTTACCGTTAACCATTACCTCCTGTTTGCCTTCCGCCAGGTTGTCCATCACCGTTTTATCCGGATCCAACTCCGCGCGGTGCTGGTCGAAGTAGGCGACCTCCAGCTTGGTGCCAACATGGATCCGCCCGCTGTCGGCCTGCAGCTGGCCGAGCATCAGCTTCAGCAACGTGGTTTTCCCGCAGCCGTTGGGGCCGATCAGGGCGATCTTGTCGCCGCGCTGGATCTGTGCGGAGAAATCCTTCACCAGCACTTTGCCGTCAACCTGATAGTTGACGTTTTCCATCTCAAAGACGATTTTGCCGGAACGGGAAGCCTCCTCAACCTGCATCTTCGCGCTGCCCATCACTTCCCGGCGCTCACCGCGCTCGCGGCGCATCGCCTTCAGCGCGCGGACTCGGCCTTCGTTACGGGTCCGGCGCGCTTTGATACCCTGACGGATCCACACCTCTTCCTGGGCCAGCTTGCGGTCAAATTCCGCATTCTGCAGTTCTTCGACCCGCAGGGCTTCTTCTTTATCGAGGAGATACTGATCGTAATTTCCCGGATAGGTCACCAGCTTGCCACGATCGAGGTCGACAATGCGCGTCGCCATATTGCGGATAAAGGAACGGTCATGCGAAATAAAGATAATCGTGCCTTTAAAGGTTTTCAGGAAACCTTCCAGCCAGTCGATGGTTTCGATATCGAGGTGGTTAGTGGGCTCATCCAGCAGCAGCACGCGCGGCCCACTGACCAGGGCGCGGCCCAGCGCCGCTTTACGTAGCCAGCCACCGGACAGCGACGCCAGCTGCACATTGGCGTCAAGGCCCAGCTGCTCAATCACTTCGTTAATGCGGCTGTCCAGCTGCCATAGTCCCAGGTTATCGAGCTGCTCCTGCAAGCGCGCCAGTTCATTTAAATTTTTGTCGCTCGGATCGGTCATCACCTGATGCGACACGTCATGGTAGGCTTTCAGATAAGCCGCCTGCTCGGCGATCCCTTCGGCGACAAAATCGTATACCGTACCAGCAACGTTACGCGGCGGATCCTGCTGCAGACGCGCCACGATCAGGTCCTGTTCATAAATGATGCGTCCGTCATCCAGCCCCTGTTCGCGGTTGAGGATCTTCATCAGGGTAGATTTACCGGCGCCGTTGCGTCCGACGAGGCAGACGCGTTCGTTATCTTCAATATGCAGCTCGGCATTATCCAGCAGCGGCGCATCGCTGAAGGAAAGCCAGGCGCCGTGCATACTAATCAGTGACATTATTTATTCCTTTCAGGCTGCGGTAATCAGCCAGCAGTTGTGGATCTGACGGTTGCGGGCAAAATCCTGCGACAGCGTTTTTTGCGAAATCTCTTGCGCCTTCAGGCCAAGCGCCGCCAGCCCGTCATGATCCATACGGAAACCGCGTTTGTTATTCGAGAACATAATGGTGCCGCCTTTACGCAGCAGACGTTTTAGATCGGTCATCAGGCGAATGTGATCGCGCTGGACGTCAAACGCATCTTCCATTCGTTTGGAGTTGGAAAAGGTCGGCGGATCGATAAAGATCAGATCGAACTGCTCGGTGCTCTCCCGCAGCCAACCCAGCACGTCCGCCTGCATCAGGCGATGCGCGCGGCCGGTCAGGCCATTGAGACGCAGGTTGCGTTCCGCCCACTCCAGGTAGGTGCGTGACATATCCACCGTGGTGGTGGATCGCGCACCGCCGAGGCCTGCGTGGACGCTGGCGCTGCCGGTATAGGAGAACAGGTTCAGGAAGTCCTTACCTTTACTCATCTGGCCGAGCATGCGACGGGCGATACGGTGGTCGAGGAACAGACCGGTATCCAGGTAGTCGGTGAGGTTGACCCACAGGCGGGCGTTATACTCCTGTACCTCAATAAAGTCGCCCTTCTCCGCCATCTTCTGATACTGGTTTTTCCCCTTCTGCCGTTCACGGGTTTTCAGCACCAGCTTGTTAGGCGCCATGTCCAGTACGGCGATAGTCGCAGCGATGATGTCGAACAGACGCTGGCGCGCCTTATGCGCGTCGACGGTTTTCGGCGGGGCATACTCCTGGACCACCACCCAGTCGGCATAGCGGTCAATGGCCACGTTGTATTCCGGTAGATCAGCATCGTACAGGCGATAGCATTCGATTCCTTCCTGGCGGGCCCATTTTTCAAACTTCTTCAGGTTTTTACGCAGACGGTTAGCAAAATCCTCCGCCAGCATTGCCGGCTTGCCGCCTTCGCTCTCCGCCAGGTGATAATTCTTCTGCACGCAGTCCAGCGGGCCGTTCTTGGCTTTAAACTGCTTGTCGGCACGCAGCTGCAGGCAACTCAGCAGCTCCGGCGAAGCGCTGAATACCGACAGGTTCCAGCCGCCAAACTGACTTTTCATTATCCGGCCAAGCAGGCTGTGCAGAGCGATCAGCGCTGGCTCGCTTTCCAGACGTTCGCCGTACGGCGGGTTACTGATCACCGTCCCGTACGGGCCTTTCGGCAGCGGGTTGTTCAGTTGGGCGACGTCTTTCACGTCAAAATCGATCAGCTCGCCAATGCCGGCGCGGCGGGCGTTGCGGCGCGCGCGCTCGATTACGCGCGCGTCGACGTCTGAGCCGTAGAAGCGTGACTCATACGCTGCCAATCCCTGACGAGCGCGGGTTTGCGCTTCCGCCTTCACCTCTTTCCAGATGCCGTCATCGTGCTGCGCCCAGCCGCCAAAGCCCCAGTGGCCGCGGTGCAGGCCCGGCGCGCGGTCGGTCGCCAGCATCGCCGCTTCAATCAGCAGGGTACCGGAGCCGCACATCGGATCGAGCAGCGGCGTACCTGGTACCCAGCCAGAGCGCATGACGATCGCCGCCGCGAGGTTTTCTTTGATCGGCGCCATTCCGGTACCATCGCGATAGCCGCGCAGGTGCAGGCCTTCGCCGCTCAGATCCAGCGAGATGTGCGCCGTCTCTTTGTTCAGCCAGACGTTGATCCGCAGATCGGGCGACTCACGATCGACGTTCGGGCGCGGTAGATTCTTACGGGTGAAGCTGTCGACAATGGCGTCTTTAACCTTCAGCGCGCCGTACTGGCTGTTACGGATCTCGTCATTGAGGCCGCTAAAATGCACCGCGAAGGTGGCGCCAGGGTTGAACATCTCCGTCCACGGAATGGCCTGTACGCCGAGGTACAGATCCAGATCGCTGTATACGCGACATTCGCCCAGCGGCAGCATGATGCGCGAAGCCAGCCGGCTCCACATCAGGCTTTGATACAGCAGGCGCGTATCCCCCTGAAAATGGACCCCGCCCTGGACTACCTGGCAGTCCGTCGCGCCAAGCCCTTCCAGTTCAGTTTTTAACAGCTCTTCCAGCCCACGAGCCGTACTGGCAAACAGAGAATTCATATCGTCACTTTTACTTAAAGAAAATTGGTGCGCATTATAGCCAATATGTGCCCTATGTCATAAAGTTATAGGCTTATTTTTGGAACCCGGAGGCAGCGTATGGTAACGCTATCGCGACTTTTTATTCATCCTGTTAAATCCATGCGCGGCATGGGCCTGACCCACGCCTTTGCTGATATCAGCGGCCTGGCCTTCGATCGCCTGTTTATGGTCACCGAAACCGACGGGACCTTTATTACCGCTCGCCAGTTTCCGCAAATGGTGAAATTTATTCCGGCGCCGCTGCATGATGGCCTTCACCTGACCGCACCGGACGGCAGCAGCGCCGTGGTGCGTTTTAGCGATTTCGCCACGCAGGCCGAGCCGACCGAAGTCTGGGGCAACCATTTTACCGCCCTCATCGCGCCCGCCGCCGTTAACCAGTGGCTCAGCGGCTTTTTCAAGCGCGATGTCCAGCTGCGCTGGCTGGGGCCGCAGCTAACCCGCCGGGTAAAGCGCCATGATGCGGTGCCGCTCTCCTTCGCCGACGGTTACCCTTACCTGCTGGCTAACGAGGCCTCCCTGCGCGATCTGCAACAGCGCTGCCCGGCCAGCGTAAGCATAGAACAGTTTCGCCCTAACCTTGTGGTCACCGGCGCGGCGGCCTGGGATGAAGATAGCTGGAAAGTGATCCGCATCGGCGAGGTGGTGTTTGACGTCGCTAAGCCGTGCAGCCGCTGCATTTTTACCACCGTCAGCCCGGAGCGCGGTCAGAAGCATCCCGCCGGGGAGCCGCTGGAAACCTTAAAGCGTTTTCGTACCGCGCTGGACAATGGCGATGTCGATTTTGGCCAGAACCTGATTGCCCGCAACAGCGGGGTGATCCGGGTGGGAGATGAAGTGGAAATCCTTACCCGCGGCCCGGCGAAAGCCTACGGGGCAGGTGAAAGCGACGATAGCCCGGCTCCCGAGGCGCAGCAGCAGGCTACGGTTGCCATCGAATGGCAGGGTCAACAGTTTACCGGCAATAACCAGCAGGTGCTGCTGGAGCAACTGGAACAACAGGGCATTCGCGTACCCTATTCGTGTCGGGCGGGGATCTGCGGCAGCTGCCGCATCCGGCTGGAAGAGGGAGAAGTGAGTCCGTTAAAGAAAAACGCGGTTGCCGGGGATGGCACTATTCTCGCCTGCAGCTGTGTACCGAAAACAGCGCTACGCCTGGCGCCTTAAACCGCCTGCCCCAGACTGTAGCTGACCGCGCTCTGCGCCGGCTGCAGTCTGTCATTCATGATTTTAATGACATCGCCCAGCTGCATGACGCGGCCGGCAAGGGTGAGACCCGGCTGAGCCAACAGACAGAGCGCGGCGTTATCGCCCGGCTCCACCACCAGTAAATTCACCTGCTCGCCGGTATCGCTCAGCCAAACGCAGGCGGCGTCGCCGCCGCTCGGCTGCCAGTGATGGGTATGGGCGATAAAGTGCCAGCTTTTCGGCATCTGCGGTTTGAGAAAACGGATGGCGGTGAGCGCGTTAAGGACTAATTCCGCCCGCTGCTCTTTCGATAGCTCGAGATCGCGACATTTTTCTTCAAAAGAGAAATAGAGCGCGGCGTCATCAACGCAAAATCCCGAAGGGGCAAAGGCATCCGGAGTCAGCATGCGCCGGGCGAAGCGCGAGCGAAATAACATGCCATTGGCCAGATCGAGCATCATGCGGTCGTGCTCTTCATCGTAATACCAACGCCAGTTATCGTCAGGTTTAATCCGCATTTTTCCCCCTGTCCCCTTTCATACGCCTCTGCAAAGTTGTTGCGACTTACCGCAGAATATTTTCTAAAATTAAGAAAAGTCTAAAATGTTTAAATAAGCAACAGTGAGGGAATATAAAACAACCAGGGCCGGAAATAAAGCCCTGGGAGGGATTCAGAGGAGGAAAAGATTAGATGTGGGTAACAATTTCTTTAATCAGCGGCGGACCTTTAAAAATAAATCCAGAATAGATCTGCACCAGCGATGCCCCGGCGGCAATCTTTTCCCGCGCGGCAATCACCGAATCAATGCCGCCCACGCCGATGATAGGCAAACGGCCATTCAGCTCAGCGGAGAGCATACGGATAATTTCAGTGCTTTTTAATTGTAATGGACGACCGCTAAGCCCGCCGGTCTCATCGCAATGTTTCATTCCCTGAACCAGGGAACGATCGAGGGTGGTATTGGTTGCAATCACGCCATCAATATTATGACGCACGAGGCTATCGGCAACCTGGATCAATTCCTCAGGCAAAAGATCCGGCGCGATCTTTACGGCGACCGGGACATATTTTTGATGCTTCTGCTGCAGCTCGAGCTGCTTATTTTTAATACCGGAGAGTAAATCATCCAGCGCTTCGCCGTATTGCAGCGTGCGCAGCCCTGGGGTATTCGGCGAGGAGATATTAATGGCGATATACCCGGCGTACGGATAGACTTTTTCCATACAAATCAGGTAATCATCTTTCCCGTGCTCAACCGGCGTATCTTTATTTTTTGCCGATATTGATACCCAGCACGCCGT
Organism: Klebsiella sp. 4_1_44FAA; assembly: GCF_000238715.1. Lineage (NCBI taxonomy): Bacteria > Pseudomonadati > Pseudomonadota > Gammaproteobacteria > Enterobacterales > Enterobacteriaceae > Klebsiella > Klebsiella sp. 4_1_44FAA. Next base: position 853,834 of record NZ_JH414799.1, on the reverse strand, counting down.
CAAAAATGC
>NZ_JH414799.1:788707-853659 GCF_000238715.1 Klebsiella sp. 4_1_44FAA | reverse complement strand
TTTTTTCACATTCTCAACCAGGTTATCGACGCCATGGTTATTAAAGCCCATGCGGTTGATCAATCCCTCGGCATCAACCAGACGGAAGATCCTTGGCTTATCGTTGCCCGGCTGCGGACGCGGCGTCACGGTGCCGATCTCAATCGAACCAAACCCCATCGCGCCCAGCGCGTCAATGCATTCCCCATTTTTATCCAGCCCGGCCGCCAGACCCAGCGGGTTTTTAAAGGTTAGCCCCATGCAGGTGACAGGCCTGGCCGGTACCTTCTGGCGAACCAGCATTTCCAGCGGCGTCCCGGTGACACGGCGTAATTGTTGAAAGGTAACTTCATGAGCGCGCTCAGGATCGAGCTGAAAAAGGGCTTTACGAACGAAGGGGTAGTACATGAACTCTCCTGGATTCCCGGTGTGCAAACCGGGGGCGTATTATGTGCGATCTGTTGCGGAAAGGGAATTGACCTGCGACAAAAAATCCCCCATCAGCGCAAACGATTACCTACCTCTCGCGCCATTATGCGCTTTTCGGCTATCTAACCGCGGATAAATCATTTAGGGAAATAATGGCCCTCTGTCACACTCACTATAAATGTTATCAATTATAGATAAATGCAAACATTTAGTTATAAGGAGAGAGAGATGCGCGTCATTACGCTTGCGGGCAGCCCGCGTTACCCTTCCCGTTCCAGCGCCTTGCTGGAATACGCCAGAGAGACGCTCACCGCCGCCGATATCGAAGTCTGCCACTGGCATCTGCAGAACTTTGCCCCGGAAGACCTCCTGTACGCTCGTTTTGACAACCCGGCGCTGCAGACGCTCAATGAACAGCTGGCCGGGGCTGATGGCCTGATCATCGCCACGCCGGTGTATAAAGCCTCGTTCTCCGGCGCGCTGAAAACGCTGCTCGACCTGCTGCCTGAGCGAGCGCTGGAGGGCAAAATTGTGCTGCCGCTGGCCACCGGCGGCACCATCGCTCACATGCTGGCGGTGGACTACGCGCTGAAGCCAGTGCTGAATGCCCTCAAGGCCCAGGAGATCCTCCATGGCGTCTTCGCTGATGACAGCCAGGTGACCGATTACCAGCATAAGCCGCAGTTTACCGCGAATCTGCAGCGGCGCCTTGATGACGCCCTGGAGACCTTCTGGCAGGCGCTGCATCGCCCCAGCAGCCGTGCGCCGTCGTTAACATCTCTGCGTGGGGTGGAGCATGCTTAATCCTCTCCGCGCCCTGACTCTGGGCGGACTGCTGCTATTCTCTTCGCTGGGTCACGCCGCCCCGGCGGCGCCTGACGCTCTGCGCATCGGCTACCAAAAAGGCAGCGTCAGCATGGTGCTGGCGAAGAGCCATCAGCTGCTGGAGCAGCGCTATCCGCAAACCCATATCTCGTGGATTGAGTTCCCGGCCGGTCCGCAGATGCTGGAGGCGCTGAACGTCGGCAGCATTGATATCGGCAGTACCGGCGATATTCCGCCTATCTTTGCCCAGGCGGCAGGCGCCGATTTGGTCTATATCGGCGCGGAGCCGCCCAAGCCCAAGGCGGAGGTGATCCTGGTGGCGCAGGGCAGCCCGATTCATAACGTTGCTGAGTTAAAAGGGAAAAAGGTCGCTTTTCAGAAAGGCTCCAGCTCCCACAATCTGCTGCTGCGCGCCCTACAGCTCGCAGGTCTGAAATTTAGCGATATTCAGCCGGTTTACCTTGCCCCCGCCGATGCGCGCGCCGCCTTCCAGCAGGGCAATGTCGACGCATGGGCCATCTGGGATCCGTACTACTCCGCCGCGCTGCTGCAGGGCGGCGCCCGGGTACTCACTGACGGAACAGATCTGAAACAGACGGGATCCTTCTATCTTGCTTCCCGGCCCTACGCTGAACGCAATGGCGCTTTCATTGAAGGCGTACTCGACACCTTTACTCAGGCCGATGCCCTGACCCACAGCCAACGCGCGCAAAGCATTACGCTGCTGGCGAAAACGATGGGCTTACCGGAGGCGGTGATCGCCAGCTATCTGGACCATCGTCCCCCCACCGCGGTTACCCCGGTGAGCGCCGAAACCGCCGCTCGCCAGCAGCAGACGGCAGACCTGTTCTACGAGAACAAGCTGGTGCCACAAAAAGTTGATATCCGGGCCCGCATCTGGCAGCCCACCGCCACACAAGGAGCGAAATCATGAGTCTGAATATGTTCTGGTTTTTACCGACCCATGGTGATGGTCGTTATCTGGGTACCGAAGAGGGTGCCCGTCCGGTCGATTATGGCTATCTGCAGCAAATCGCGCAGACGGCGGATCGGCTGGGCTTCACCGGCGTGCTGATCCCGACCGGACGCTCTTGTGAGGATGCGTGGCTGGTCGCGGCCTCAATGATCCCGGTGACGCAGCGGCTGAAGTTCCTTGTCGCCCTCAGGCCAAGCGTGGTATCGCCGACGGTGGCCGCGCGTCAGGCGGCGACCCTGGACCGGCTGTCAAACGGCCGGGCGCTGTTCAATCTGGTCACCGGCAGCGATCCTGCCGAACTGGCAGGCGACGGCGTCTTCCTCGACCACACCGAGCGCTATGAGGCCTCGGCTGAATTTACCCACATCTGGCGCAAGCTGATGGAGGGAGAAACCGTCACCTTTAACGGCAAGCATCAGCGCGTTCGCGACGCCAAACTGCTGTTTCCGCCACTGCAGCAGCCGCGTCCACCGCTCTATTTCGGCGGCTCGTCTGAGGTGGCGCAGGAGCTGGCCGCTGAGCAGGTCGATCTTTATCTTACCTGGGGAGAACCGCCGGCCCAGGTGGCAGAGAAAATAGCTCAGGTGCGAGAGAAAGCCGCCCGGCATGGTCGCCAGGTGCGTTTTGGCATCCGTCTGCACGTGATCGTCAGGGAAACCAACGAGGAAGCGTGGCAGGCGGCGGACAGTCTTATCTCCCATCTTGACGACGAGACGATCGCCCGCGCCCAGGCGGCTTTCGCCAGAACCGACTCCGTCGGCCAGCAAAGGATGGCGGCCCTGCACAACGGGCGACGCGATAAGCTGGAAATCAGCCCCAACCTGTGGGCTGGCGTGGGTTTAGCGCGCGGCGGCGCCGGGACCGCGCTGGTGGGCGATGCCGCCACCGTTGCCGAACGGATCAATGAATACGCCGCGCTGGGTATCGATAGCTTTATCTTTTCCGGCTATCCGCATCTGGAAGAGGCGTACCGGGTCGGAGAGCTACTGTTCCCCCTGCTTGACGTCGCGGTGCCGTCCATCCCGCAGCCGCAAAACCTGCGCCTGCAGGGGGAAGCGGTCGCCAACGAGTTTATTCCGCGTAAAGTAGCGCAAAGCTGAGGAGACCGTGATGGCAAAATCAACCCATCCCCTGTTGTTACGCCTCGCCCCCTGGCTGCTGCCGGTAGGGACGGTCATTGTCTGGCAGCTGGCCTCGTCCGTCGGCTGGCTGTCGACGCGGGTGCTGCCCTCGCCGAGGGGGTATTGAAAGCGTTCTGGACCCTCTCGGCCAGCGGTGAGCTGTGGCAGCATCTGGCCATCAGCTCATGGCGGGCGCTGGTCGGCTTCGCCATCGGCGGCTCGATCGGGCTAATACTCGGCCTGATCAGCGGCCTGTCTCGCTGGGGCGAGCGTCTGCTGGATACCTCGATCCAGATGCTGCGCAATGTCCCGCATCTGGCGCTGATCCCGCTGGTGATCTTGTGGTTCGGCATCGATGAGACCGCCAAGATCTTCCTTGTCTCGCTGGGCACCCTGTTCCCGATCTATATCAACACCTGGCACGGGATCCGCAATATTGACCGTGGGCTGGTTGAGATGGCGCGCAGCTATGGCTTATCCGGCTTCGCCCTGTTTCGTCACGTGATATTACCCGGCGCCCTGCCCTCAGTTATGGTCGGCGTGCGTTTTGCCCTTGGTCTGATGTGGCTGACGCTTATTGTCGCCGAAACTATCTCGGCGAATGCCGGCATCGGTTATCTGGCGATGAACGCGCGTGAATTTCTGCAAACCGACGTGGTGGTAGTGGCGATCATCCTTTACGCCATCCTTGGCAAACTGGCCGACGTCTGCGCCCAGCTGCTGGAACGGCTCTGGCTGCGCTGGAATCCGGCGTATCATCTTCAGGAGGCTAACGCATGAACACTGCCCGTCTCAACCCAGGTATCCCGCTGCTGCTGAACGGGGTGACGAAACGCTATGGCGACAACACCATTCTTAACGAGCTGGATCTGCATATTCCCAGCGGCCAGTTTGTGGCGGTGGTAGGCCGCAGCGGCGGCGGCAAAAGTACCCTGCTGCGCCTGCTGGCAGGTCTGGAAAAACCAAACGCCGGCGAACTGCTGGCTGGCGCGACGCCCCTGGCGGCGATCCAGGACGACACCCGGATGATGTTTCAGGATGCGCGCCTGCTGCCGTGGAAAACAGTGATTGATAACGTGGGGCTGGGGTTAAAAGGCGCCTGGCGCGACGCCGCCCTGCAGGCGTTGGCCAGCGTCGGACTTGAAAGCCGCGCACAGGAGTGGCCGGCCGCGCTGTCGGGTGGGCAGAAGCAGCGCGTTGCGCTGGCCCGCGCGCTGATCCATCGCCCGCGCCTGCTGCTGCTGGACGAACCGCTGGGGGCGCTGGATGCCCTCACCCGTCTGGAGATGCAGGAGCTGATCGTCTCCCTGTGGCAGGAGCATGGCTTTACGGTCCTGCTGGTCACGCACGACGTCAGTGAAGCGGTGGCCATGGCCGATCGGGTGCTGTTAATTGAAGAGAAGAAGATTGGCCTCGATTTAAGCGTGGATATCCCGCGACCGCGGCGCACCGGTTCGGCGAAGCTGGCCGAGCTGGAGGCTGAAGTACTGGATCGGGTGATGAAACGCGGCGACAGCGAGCGTGCGCCGCGTTTGTTTAGTCATGGCTGACCGGCGTAACTGTCTGCTGTCTGAACGGGGGCATATCGTCATCCGACATGTCCCCGGCTCGCGCGTTGCACTGCCGGGCTACCAACGCCAAATCAGCCGTGTATTCCAGGTCGGGTAAGCATCGCGCCGCCCGACAACATCACCACGCTAACGGGTAACCCGGACAGGGCGCAAGGCGCGCCGCAATCCGGGGTTATGCCACCGTTACGCCAGCGCCTTACTGATTTTCTCGAACAGGTCGCCAGAGAGATTCTCCAGCCCCTTCAGCTGCTCCAGCGCGGCGCGCATCAGCGCCTGTCGCTTCTCATCATAACGCTTCAGACGAATCAACGGCTCAATCAGGCGCGACGCCACCTGCGGGTTACGCTGGTTAAGCTCGGTCAGCATCTCCACCAGGAACTGATAGCCGCTGCCATCTTCAGCATGGAACGCCGCCGGGTTGCTGCTGGCGAAAGCGCCGATTAACGAGCGCACACGGTTCGGGTTGCTCATGCTGAACGAACGGTGGTTCAGCAGACCGCGCACGGTTTCCACCACGTTGGCTGCCGGGCTGGTGGACTGCAGGATAAACCACTTATCCATCACCAGACCGTCCTGATGCCATTTGTCATCGTACTCCTGCATCAGCGCATCGCGGCACGGCAACTCAGCGGCAACCGCCGCCGACAGGGCGGCCAGCGCGTCGGTCATGTTATCTGCCTGGTGATACTGCGTCGCCACCAGCTTATCGCCCAGCGTCGGTTCCGCAAACGCCAGATAGCGCAGGCAGGTATTGCGCAGAGCACGTTTACCAATATCGGCGTGCTCCACCCGATAGCTGTCGAGCTTATTGGCGTTATAAACCGCGAGGAATTCGTCCGCCAGTTCGTTCGCCAGGGTGCGGGTGAGCGCTTCGCGCACGGCAGCGATGGCGATCGGATCGATAATCGCGAACATCTCGGCGATTTCGTTGGCTGACGGCAGGGTTAAGATCTCAGCGGCCAGCGCCGGATCAATCTTCTCATCCAGCAGGATGGCGCGGAAGGCATCCGCTACGTGCACCGGCAGCGACAGCGGCTGCCCCTGCTGATGGCGGTTGACGTTCAGCTTGATGTAAGTCGCCAGCAGGCTCTGCGCCGCATCCCAGCGCGAGAAATCATTCCGCGCGTGACGCATCAGGAAGGTCAGCTGCTGATCGCTCCACTTGTATTCCAGTTTCACAGGCGCTGAAAATTCGCACAGCAGCGCCGGCACCGGCTGGAAATAAACGTTATCGAAGACAAACGTCTGCTCGGCCTGGGTCACATTAAGCACCGGGTGTACCGGGTGACCGCCCTTCTGCAGGGGGATCACCTTGCCCTCGTTATCGTACAGCTCAATGGCAAACGGGATATGCAGCGGCTGCTTCTCGGCCTGCTCGGCGGTCGGCGGCGTACGCTGGCTGATGGTCAACGTATACTGCTCGGTCTCCGGATTATAGTCGTCATGCACGGTGACGATTGGCGTACCGGACTGGCTGTACCAGAGGCGGAAGTGCGACAGGTCGACGTTAGAGGCATCTTCCATCGCCTGCACGAAATCGTCGCAGGTGGCGGCGCTGCCGTCATGGCGTTCAAAGTACAGCTGCATCCCTTTCTGGAAGTTTTCTTCACCCAGCAGGGTGTGCAACATGCGGATCACTTCGGCACCCTTTTCATAGACCGTCAGGGTGTAGAAGTTGTTCATCTCGATAACCATATCCGGACGGATCGGGTGCGCCATCGGGCTGGCGTCTTCGGCAAACTGCAGCCCGCGCATGGTGCGCACGTTGTTGATGCGGTTCACCGCCCGTGAGCCGAGGTCGGAACTGAACTCCTGATCGCGGAACACGGTCAGCCCCTCTTTCAGGCTGAGCTGGAACCAGTCACGACAGGTGACGCGGTTGCCGGTCCAGTTATGGAAATATTCATGACCAATCACGCGCTCAATATCGAGGTAGTCTTTATCGGTGGCGGTATCGGTACGAGCCAGAACATATTTGGAGTTAAAGACGTTGAGTCCTTTGTTCTCCATGGCACCCATATTAAAGAAGTCGACGGCGACAATCATATAGATATCGAGGTCGTACTCGAGGCCAAAGCGCTCCTCATCCCACTTCATAGAGTTTTTCAGCGAGGTCATCGCCCAGGGCGCGCGATCGAGGTTGCCGCGATCGACGTACAGCTCCAGCGCCACTTCGCGGCCAGAGCGGGTGCGGAATGAATCGCGCAGGACGTCAAAATCACCGGCCACCAGCGCAAACAGATAGCACGGCTTCGGGAACGGATCCTGCCACTGTACCCAGTGACGACCGTTCTCCAGCTCCCCTTCCGCCATACGGTTGCCGTTGGAAAGCAGGAACGGGTATTTCGCTTTATCGGCGATAATTTTGGTGGTAAAGCGCGCCAGCACATCCGGACGGTCCAGATACCAGGTGATATGGCGGAAACCTTCCGCTTCGCACTGGGTGCACAGCGCTTCGCCTGACTGATACAGGCCTTCCAGCGCGGTGTTCGCCGCCGGGCTGATCTCATTGACGATGGTCAGGGTGAAATGCTCCGGCAGGCCGCCGATCACCAGCTGATTGTTTTCTTCTTTATAGTCACTCCACGGCTGGCCGTTCACCTGCAGAGCGATCAGGGTCAGATCTTCGCCGTCCAGGCGCAATGGCACATCAGACGCAGCCGCGTGGCGGGAGACCTTGCTCTCGGCCGTAACAACGGTTTTTGCGGCATCCAGGTCAAAGGTCAAATCGATATCGCTAATCAGATACTCCGGCGCACGATAGTCGTGGCGGTATTTGGCTTGGGGCTGTTGTGTCATAAAAAACCTTTAGCATCTTCGGTAAAGTGTCGTCCCAGTCTATTCCTGTTGTGTCAATCGCGCTATGCAGAATCTTCATCTTTTCAACGTGAAACACGGAAATCGCTACATTTTGTTAACACTCGCGGCACGAAATGCCCTCGACCCGACGCAAAGCTTGTGGTGTGATCCATGTTCAATATATTAAACTAGGCCTCGCAAATGACCGTCAGCGTCACCATTGCTCGCCATCGCGGGACAGAGTCGGGTAATAAAGGTATACTCCGCCTCCATTTTCCGCGTTGGTTTCGATGGAACGCTCCAGTGAGAGGATGCTACTGCGCACCATGACACAATTCACTTCTCCTGTACTGCACTCGCTGCTTGATACGGATGCCTATAAGCTGCACATGCAGCAGGCTGTCTTCCACCGCTACGGCGATGTGCATGTGGCGGCGGAGTTTCGCTGCCGCGGAGACGACCTGCTCGGCATCTATGCCGACGCGATCCGCGAGCAGGTGGAGTCCATGCGCGACCTGAGGCTGCGGGATGATGAATATCGCTGGCTGTCCACCCTTCCCTTTTTTCGCCAGGATTACCTCAACTGGCTGCGCGATTTTCGCTATGACCCGAGCCAGGTCACGGTCAGCAATGACAATGGCAAGCTGAACATTCGCCTTACCGGCCCATGGCGGGAAGCCATCATGTGGGAAGTCCCGCTGCTGGCGGTGATAAGCGAGTTGGTCCATCGCTATCGTTCACCAGAGATGGGCGTCGATCAGGCGCTCAACACGCTGGAACATAAGCTAGGCGACTTCGCCACCATGACCGCTGACCTCGACATGAGCGCCTTCCGTCTGATGGACTTCGGCACCCGCCGTCGTTTCTCACGCGAGGTGCAGGAAGGTATTGTGCGGCGTCTGCAGCAGGAACCATGGTTTGTCGGCACCAGCAATTACGATCTGGCGCGCCGTCTGAATTTAACCCCGATGGGTACCCAGGCCCATGAGTGGTTCCAGGCCCACCAGCAGATCAGCCCCAGCCTTGCCAGCAGCCAGCGGGCGGCCCTTGCCGCCTGGCTGGAAGAGTATCCCGACCAGCTGGGCATCGCGCTGACCGACTGCATCACTATGGATGCGTTCCTGCGCGATTTCGGTCCGGAATTCGCCACCCGCTATCAGGGGTTGCGCCACGATTCCGGCGACCCGGTGGAATGGGGAGAAAAAGCTATCGCCCATTATCAGAAGCTGGGTATCGATCCGCTGAGCAAAGTGCTGGTCTTCTCCGATAATCTCGACCTGGCGAAAGCCGTCGATCTGTATCGCCACTTCGCCTCGCGGGTGAAGCTCAGCTTTGGGATCGGCACCCGTTTAACCTGCGATCTGCCGCAGGTTAAACCGCTCAATATCGTGATTAAGCTGGTGGAATGTAACGGCAAGCCGGTGGCGAAACTCTCCGACAGCCCGGGGAAAACTATCTGCCACGATAAGGCCTTCGTCCGCGCCCTGCGCGAAGCGTTCGACCTGCCGCCGATTAAAAAGGCAAGCTAAAAAACTTGGCCCGACGGCATTCTGCTATCGGGCCAATCAATATCACTCCTGCGGCAGACGGGTTCTGACGACCTCGGCAAAATACTCCGCGCCAGTTAGCAATATCTCATCATTAAAGTCGTAGCAGGCATTATGCAACGGTGTATTGCCCTGAGCATCTGAACTATCGCCGTTGCCTAAAAAGATGAAACAGCCGGGGATTTTTTGCAGAAAAGCGCCAAAATCCTCCGAAATCATCATCTGTGCGACGTTGCCGTCCACCTTCTCAGCCCCTACCACGTTAATCGCAGCGGTGACCGCTACATCAACGCATTGCTGCCAGTTCACCGTTGGCGCAAATTCATGGGTATAGCTGAACTGGCACGTCGCACCGTGCATCGCGCAAATCGCTTCGCTAATGGTACGCATTCGTTCTTCGAGCAGCATCTGTACCTCCGGTGCAAAGCTGCGCGTATCCCCTTTGATTTCGACGTGCGTCGGAATCGCATTGCGGATGCCATCGGTGTGCAGTTCAGTACAGGAAATGACCGCTGGCACGTTCGGATCAACATTTCGCGAAACAATTGTCTGCAAAGCCAGGATGATTTCCGCCGCAATGACCAGCGGATCTTTCGCCATATGCGGCCGCGCCGCATGCGCTCCCTGCCCTTTAATACGAATAATAAAGTTATCTTCACTGGCCATAATGCCACCGACTCGCGTGGCGATAGTCCCGGCTTTCATACCCGGCATATTATGCAGACCGTAGATTTCCTCTATGCCAAAGCGTTCAATAACGCCATCGTCCATCATCGCTCTGGCGCCATAGCCAGGTTCCTCAGCAGGCTGAAAAACAAAGCAGACCGTGCCGTTAAAATTCTGCCGCTGCAATAGCAACTGCGCCGCGCCCAGCGCAATGCAGGTATGACCATCATGTCCGCAGCCGTGCATCCGCTCGGCGGTCATGGAGCGGTAAGACCAGTCTCCCTGTTCGGTCAATTGAATGGCATCGATATCGGCACGAATAGCGATAACGCCCTTCCCGTCGCCGCATTTCAATCTCCCCACCACCCCGGTTTTGCCAATATCGCGGTGCACCTCAATGCCCATAGCTTCGAGCTTTTCGGCAATAAACCGTGAAGTATTCTGCTCCTCGAAGGCGCTTTCCGGATGGGCATGCAAATAGTGACGCCAGGCGATAAGCTGCTGCTTTAGCTGTTGCTGATTCATTCTCTGCTCCTGTAAACATTAGTCCATACGCTGGGCGCGCTGTAAAACCACCTGCAGCAGCACATTGGCGCCAGCAATCAGATCTTTGGCTGCGCTATGTTCTTTGACGTTATGGCTAATGCCATCGACGCAGGGGACAAAAATCATCCCGGCGGGACATACCGACGCCATAAATTGTGCATCGTGTCCGGCGCCGCTTGGCAAACGTCGGTAACTGAGCGCCTGACGCTCCGCCTCGGCTTCCACCGCATTGACGATCTCATCGGCAAAGATGACCGGATTAAAGCGCACCAGTGAGCGGCTGGTTATCTCCACGCCCTCTTCCTGCGACGTTTTCGCGACAAATTCGGCTAATTGCTGCTCCGCCAGACATAAGATCGCATTATCGGTATTGCGGAGATCCACTGACATGACGACATGGTTGGGAATGACGTTGATTAGATTAGGCTTCACGCTGAAATGTCCGACGGTAGCTACCTGATTACCACCAAGGCTTAGCGCCAGCTCACGGGCAAAAACAGCGATTTTCGCAGCCGCCAGCCCGGCATCACGTCTCATGGACATTGGGGTTGTACCCGCATGATTCGATACGCCTCTCAGGGTAAATTCCTGCCACGAAATACCCTGTACGCCGGTAACCACGCCAATATCAATCTGCTCTTTATCAAGAATTGGTCCCTGTTCGATATGCAGCTCAACGTAGCTATCTACCGCCATATCTCCCGGCTGACGTTCGCCTTTATAACCAATGTTACGCAGCGCTTCATCGAGCGTGATACCGTCGAGATCTTTTGCCGCGAGCGCCTGCGCCAACGGATACTCGCCGGCAAACACCACGCTGCCCATCATATCGGGCTGAAATCGCACCCCCTCCTCGTTAGTAAAGAAGGTTACCGCCAACGGTCGTCGGGTGCGGATCCCGGCATCCTGGAGGGTGGCAATCACCTCAAGGCCGGCCATAACGCCGTAGTTGCCATCGTATAACCCACCTGTGGCGACGGTATCGATATGTGACCCCATCATCACCATCGGCAACGTCTCCTCGCCGTGATAAACGCCGGTGACATTGCCGATAGCATCAATTGACACGCTCAGGCCCAGCGCCTTCATGCGGGCTACAACAAAGTCCCTGCCGGCTTTATCTTCGGCAGTCGCTGCCAGGCGGCATACGCCGCCGCCTGGCAGCGCACCATGTTCGCCAAGTGCATACAGGGAATCGATAAGCCGTTGGCCGTTAATCTGCAGATAATGACTCATATAACATCTCGCTAATAATGGTGGTTATTGGAACATGCCGTAAAAAATGGCAGATACGGTGATAAGACCGATCAGGGTGACGAAAACGTTGCTCGCTTTACCGCGCCAGGGGGCAAGTACCGGTAATTTATGAATGGCGTACATAGGCAACAGCAGCAGAATTGCCGCCCCGGTGGGACCGCTGATGCATTCGATAATACCGAGGATACTGGGGTTCTTGTACGCGGCGAACCAGCAGGTAAGCACCATAAACACCAGGATGACCGCGTCGACGAGGCGAATACCTGGTTTTTTACCGCGTGCGGCGGCGGCCTCCAGAATCAGGTCGCGCAGCGATTCATAGGCGCCGATGTAGTGGCCAAGAAATGATTTAGTAATAGCGACAAAGGCGATAATCGGCGATAGCCAGGCAATAATCGGTGTATCGTACTGATTGGCCAGATAGGACAAAATCGACAGATTCTGGGCTTTGGCTTCCGCCAGTTGCTGCGGCGACAGGCTTAACACGCAGCTGAGAACAAAAAACAGCACCACCACCGTCATGAGCAGGATACCGTAGCGCTGGATCTGCGCACATTTACCCTCAGCGAGCGCCAGACCGTAACGCTGCTTCTGGCGCACCACCATCGGCGAAATGATGGGATAGTGGTTAAACGACATCACCAGTACCGGGAAGGTCATCCACAGGGATAACATGATCCCCTGCCCATCGCCCGTGGCGCTGAAGCTTACGGTTTGCAAAATTGCGCCGTTCCAGTGCGGAATCAGAAAAAGTGCCATAAAAATAAGCGAGATGATGAAGGGATAAACCAGGGTGCTCATCACCCGCATTATCAAACGCTGTCCGAAACGGACGATAAACATCAGCCCGAGGATCAGAACGATGGCCACCAGCGACCGGGGAGGCTCGGCCATTGCCAACTGGTGGGTGATAAAGCTCTGCGCGGTGTTGGTGATAGCCACCGCATACATAATCAGAATGGTATAGACGGCGAAGAAATAGATGACGGTAAATACTTTTCCCGCCAGCGCGCCAAAATGCTCGCCAATAACATCGGTAATACTGCTTTCCGGCGTATTGGAAGAGTAAATGAATCTCGCCAGACCGCGGTGAGCCAGATAAGTAATAGGAAAAGCGAGGACAAAAACAATCAGCAGCGGCCAGAAGCCGCCAATTCCGGCATTAATCGGCAGAAACAGCACCCCGGCGCCAATGGCGGTACCGAACAGGCCAAGGACCCAAACGGTATCTTCGCTATGCCACTTTGCGGGATCGGAATATCCTTTATTGATAATTATATTTTCAGTATTCATCGGTCAGGTTCTCTCTATGCATGACGCGAAAGCGCGTATGTTTTCGTTATGAGTCAGAACGCTTGTCATACCGAGGGCTTGTAGGGTAGGTAAGATGGCCCCCTTGTTATTGTCGATAGCGCTCAACCATTACGGCCAAACCAGACGATGTCTTCATAGACATCGGGTGATGTATCTCCTTCCGTGCTGATTAACAGAACCTGTGCATCGGCATTCAGGCGCAGCGATTCGGCAAGCTCGCGATACGCCGGTTGAGTCATCAGCGCATAAAGCACTCCTGTGCCAATAGCGCCGGATTCCCCGGAGACAAAAGGTTCGTCAGTACCTGGTCGCGGAGCGGCCAACAGGCGCATGCCGTTGGCCGCCAGACAATCGTCGGCGGAAATAAAACAGGTGGCATGGTCGCGGAGCATTGGCCAGCTGGTGATGTTAGGTTCACCACAGGCAAGCCCGGCCATCAGGGTTGACATATCCCCGCCGACGCTGTGCGGCAGTCCGTCATTAATGGTTGCCGAGCGAAACAGGCAGTTCGCCTTGTGCGGCTCAACGATGATGATAGTGGGAGCCTGCTGCTGCATCTTTTCGATGAAATATCCCATGATGCTACCGGCAAACGACCCGACCCCGGCTTGTAAAAACAGATGCGTCGGCATCGACGCTCCGCTTTCTGCCAGCTGCTGCCAGATTTCAACAGCGAGGGTCATATAGCCTTGCATGATCCATGTGGGGATCTGCTCGTAGCCCTGCCAGGCGGTATCCTGGAGTAGAACCCATCCCTGCTCGCGCGCGGTTTTGGCCGCCAGCCGAACTGTGTCGTCGTAGTTCAGTTCAGTAATCGTGCATTCGGCGCCATGCCGGCGAATATTCTGCGCGCGTACCGGCGACGAGCCCTTTGGCATATACACCACCGCACGCAGCCCAAGCTGCTCAGCCGCCCACGCCACGCCACGTCCGTGGTTACCGTCGGTAGCAGTCACAAATACGATGTCCTTGATACGCGCCTTAATCACTGGTGAATTAAGCTCGGCAAAGCTCAACGTATTAATATCTCGCTCAAGCAGAGCGGCGAGATATTTCCCCATCGCATAGGACCCGCCTAGTCCTTTAAACGCATTCAAACCGAATCGCTGCGCTTCATCTTTTATATGGATCGATCCCAGCCCCAGCCGCTGGCTTAAAAATTCCAGCTTACGCAGCGGCGTGACCCGGTAATCAGGAAATTTTTGATGGAATGCCAGCACTTCGTTCCCCACGCTTTCATTCAGCAGACTCAAGTCTGCTCCCTGGCCATAGGGCTGCCGCCGGGCGTTAAGTTGAAATTTAATTGTGTCCACTATTCAGGCACCTCTATTTTCATATCGTCCTGCGACGATAACGTTATTTGCGACCATTCCGCCTAAACGACGGGTGCACGGATCCGTGCGGCCTGAGACAGGACGGTCGCTTTAAATTGGTTAAGTCAGAATGTGAGAGGCTTTTTGTCGCGATATACCGCTTTCCCACTGCCTGTGATGGTACACTGCGCCCGGCGGTTAATTGGCGCAAAGTTGCCCATCGCGCCGCAATTTTCACTCTGTTTTATCATTCATACGCAACAACGTTGCATTAGTGAGGTTGATCACAGGCTTGCAGGACGAGATATATGATGAAACTTGACGCATGGGATAAAAAAATTCTTACGCTCTTGCAGCGTAATAATCGCTTGTCGCAACGGGAGATCGCCGATCGGATCAGCCTGTCTCCTTCGGCAGTCAATCGGCGTATCGCTGCACTGGAGGATGCAGGGGTGATTATAGGCAGTGTTAGCTTAGTGGACGCCAGTAAAGTGGGAAGACCAATCACCATTATGGTGCAGGTGACCATTGAGAATGAACGTCTCGATCTGCTTGAGGAGGATAAACAGCGTTTCGTAACCTGTCCGCAAGTGCAGCAGGTCTACTATGTCACTGGCGACTTCGATTTTCTGCTCGTGATCAACGTCCGTGATATGGCGGAATACGAAGCGCTAACCCGTGAACTCTTTTTTGCCTCGGGAAATATCAAGTCTTTCCGGACCATCGTGTCGATGCAAAATGCGAAGCAGGAAATGACGGTCATTATCGAGTAAGTCGTGTAAAAGTCGACATGGGGAGCCAAAGAACGCCCCGGAGGTGTATTTATTTCCGAAATCCACCCTTCCCTGTGCGAAATCTACTTGTCTGATGGAAGATGACAGGTAACATAGATATCCCCCCGCTGTTGGGGGAAGAGACTTTTTTATTGGACTACATAGAGAGATTATTATGAGCGTTGTGCCTGTAGCCGACGTACTCCAGGGCCGCGTTGCCGTTGACAGCGAAGTCACGGTCCGCGGATGGGTGCGTACCCGCCGAGATTCTAAAGCTGGCTTTTCTTTCCTCGCCGTCTATGACGGTTCCTGCTTTGATCCTGTACAGGCCGTTATTAATAATTCTCTGCCCAATTACAATCAGGAAGTGCTGCGTCTGACCACCGGCTGCTCGGTGATTGTCACCGGTAAAGTCGTGGCTTCTCAGGGTCAGGGTCAAAGCTTTGAGATCCAGGCGACCAGCGTGGAAGTGACCGGCTGGGTGGAAGACCCGGACACCTACCCGATGGCGGCCAAGCGCCACAGCATCGAGTATCTGCGTGAAGTAGCGCACCTGCGTCCGCGCACCAACCTGATTGGCGCGGTAGCCCGCGTGCGTCACACCCTGGCGCAGGCGCTGCACCGCTTCTTCAACGAACAGGGCTTCTTCTGGGTTTCCACCCCGCTGATCACCGCCTCCGATACCGAAGGCGCCGGCGAAATGTTCCGCGTGTCGACGCTGGATCTGGAAAACCTGCCGCGTAACGATCAGGGCAAAGTCGATTTCGACAAAGACTTCTTCGGTAAAGAGTCGTTCCTGACCGTTTCCGGCCAGCTGAACGGCGAAACCTACGCCTGTGCGCTGTCGAAGATTTATACCTTCGGCCCGACCTTCCGCGCCGAGAACTCCAACACCAGCCGCCACCTGGCGGAATTCTGGATGCTGGAGCCGGAAGTGGCCTTCGCCAACCTGAACGACGTCGCCGGCCTGGCGGAAGCGATGCTCAAGTACGTCTTCAAAGCGGTACTGGAAGAGCGTGCGGACGACATGCAGTTCTTCGCCGAGCGCGTGGATAAAGACGCTATCGACCGTCTGCAGCGCTTTATCACCGCTGATTTTGCCCAGGTGGATTACACCGACGCCGTCACCATTCTGGAAAACTGCGGCAAACAGTTCGAGAACCCGGTGTACTGGGGCGTGGATCTCTCCTCTGAGCACGAACGTTACCTGGCCGAAGCGCACTTCAAAGCGCCGGTGGTGGTGAAAAACTACCCGAAAGACATTAAAGCGTTCTATATGCGCCTTAACGAAGACGGTAAAACCGTCGCGGCAATGGACGTTCTGGCGCCGGGCATCGGCGAGATTATCGGCGGTTCCCAGCGTGAAGAGCGTCTCGACGTGCTTGACGCGCGTATGGCAGAGATGGGGCTTAACAAAGAAGACTACTGGTGGTATCGCGACCTGCGTCGCTACGGCACCGTGCCGCATTCCGGCTTCGGTCTGGGCTTCGAACGCCTCATCGCTTACGTCACCGGCGTGCAGAACGTCCGCGATGTTATTCCGTTCCCGCGGACGCCGCGCAACGCGACATTCTAAATTTTTCTGACATCAATCTGAAAGGCCAGCGCAAGCTGGCCTTTTTTTATGTCAATTACTGTTAGTAAAATTCAACAACCTTAAACATCAAGACCTGGAAATCACAATTATGTTACGCACTGTTTCGGTGCATCCTGGTGATGTAGATCGCACTTTATGTTCATAACAGAGCAAAATGGCTGATAAATTTGCTCATTTTTTGACCTTTACCCGCACATCTTGCAAAGACAGAGACTGAATAAAAAGAATACGAATTCAATACACAAAATGAACGAATTGCCGCTTAGCCAAATTAATCATAAATAATTCATATAGATAGATAAGTAATGACGTTTGCCCTTATCCGGTGGAACGGAATTTTGATTAAGTTCACAAAGTTCCGTTAAATACACATTTAGTTACATGATTTTTCATTTTGTTACTCATATGAGATATTCGTAGCATTTTCCGGCTAGCGAAACGTTGTCGCGGATGGAAAGATGCCTTCAGACACCAAACTCTCATCAATGGTTCTGTAAGTTTTTATTGACAGAACTTATTGACGGCAGTGGCACGTGTTCATATAAAAAATATTAATGAGGGTAATAAATAATGATGAAGCGCAATATTCTGGCAGTGGTGATCCCTGCCCTGCTGGTAGCCGGTGCAGCCAACGCTGCAGAAATCTATAACAAAAACGGCAACAAACTGGACTTCTATGGAAAAATGGTCGGCAAGCACGTCTGGACCACCAATGGCGACACCAGCAGCGACGATACCACCTATGCCCGTATCGGCCTGAAAGGCGAAACTCAGATCAACGATCAGCTGATCGGCTACGGCCAGTGGGAATACAACATGGACGCGTCCAATGTTGAAGGTTCCCAGACCACAAAAACCCGTCTGGCGTTCGCAGGCCTGAAAGCGGGCGAATACGGTTCATTCGACTATGGCCGTAACTACGGCGCGATCTACGACGTCGAAGCGGCAACCGATATGCTGGTTGAATGGGGCGGTGACGGCTGGAACTATACCGACAACTACATGACCGGTCGTACCAACGGCGTCGCAACCTACCGTAACTCCGACTTCTTCGGTCTGGTTGACGGTCTGAGCTTCGCGCTGCAGTACCAGGGTAAAAACGACCACGACCGTGCGATTCGCAAGCAGAATGGTGACGGCTTCAGCACCGCAGCCACCTACGCGTTCGACAACGGTATCGCACTGTCTGCAGGCTACTCCAGCTCTAACCGTAGCGTCGATCAGAAAGCTGACGGCAATGGCGACAAAGCCGAAGCCTGGGCGACCTCTGCAAAATATGACGCTAACAACATCTATGCGGCCGTCATGTACTCCCAGACTTACAACATGACTCCGGAAGAAGATAACCACTTCGCCGGTAAAACTCAGAACTTTGAAGCAGTTGTACAGTATCAGTTTGACTTCGGCCTGCGTCCGTCCATCGGCTACGTACAGACCAAAGGCAAGGACCTGCAGTCGCGTGCTGGCTTCTCCGGCGGCGATGCGGATCTGGTTAAATACATCGAAGTGGGTACCTGGTACTACTTTAACAAGAACATGAACGTCTACGCTGCGTATAAATTCAACCAGCTGGACGACAACGATTACACCAAAGCGGCTGGTGTCGCCACTGACGACCAGGCGGCCGTGGGTATCGTTTACCAGTTCTAATCTGCAGTACACCCCTTCGTGATATGCCTTCAAAGCAGGACTTCGGTCCTGCTTTTCTGTATTCGTGAGGCAAAGATCGTCTCTTTCGAAAACCTTCGCGCTTTTTGTCGCAAACGGTTGGCAATTCGTTATTCTCCCGTTAACCTGATAGCGGATTTCCCTTCAGTAATCACAATGGAACCTCGTCATGTTTGAGAACATTACCGCCGCCCCAGCCGACCCGATTTTAGGTCTGGCCGATCTGTTTCGTGCCGATGACCGCCCTGAAAAAATTAACCTCGGAATTGGTGTTTACAAGGATGAAACCGGTAAAACGCCCGTTCTGACCAGCGTCAAAAAAGCAGAGCAGTATCTGCTGGAAAATGAAACGACTAAAAACTATCTGGGCATCGATGGTATTCCTGAATTTGGTCGCTGCACCCAGGAGCTGCTGTTCGGTAAAGGCAATGCGATTATCGCTGATAAACGCGCCCGCACCGCGCAGACACCGGGCGGTACCGGTGCGCTGCGTGTCGCCGCAGACTTCCTCGCCAAAAACACCGACGTGAAACGTGTGTGGGTAAGTAATCCGAGCTGGCCGAACCATAAAAGCGTATTCACCTCTGCCGGGCTGGAAGTGCGCGAATACGCTTACTACGACGCGGCTAACCACGCGCTGGACTTTGATGGTCTGCTGGCCAGCCTGAACGAAGCCCAGGCGGGCGACGTGGTACTGTTCCACGGCTGCTGCCACAACCCGACCGGTATCGATCCGACGCTCGATCAGTGGCAGCAGCTGGCGCAGCTGTCGGTGGAAAAAGGCTGGCTACCGCTGTTCGATTTCGCCTACCAGGGCTTCGCCCGCGGTCTGGAAGAAGATGCTGAAGGGCTACGCGCTTTTGCTGCTCTACATAAAGAGCTGCTGGTCGCCAGCTCCTACTCGAAAAACTTTGGCCTGTACAACGAGCGCGTCGGCGCCTGCACTCTGGTCGCCGCGGATCAGGAGACTGTAGACCGCGCTTTCAGTCAGATGAAGTCGGTGATCCGCGCCAACTACTCCAACCCGCCTGCGCACGGCGCCTCCGTGGTCGCCACCATTCTGAGCAACGATGCGCTGCGGGCAATCTGGGAGCAGGAACTGACCGATATGCGCCAGCGCATCCAGCGTATGCGTCTGCTGTTCGTCAATACCCTGCAGGAGAAAGGCGCGAGCCGCGACTTCAGCTTTATCAGCCAGCAGAACGGCATGTTCTCATTCAGCGGCCTGACTAAAGAGCAGGTGCTGCGCCTGCGTGAAGAGTTCGCCATCTATGCGGTAGCTTCCGGACGTATCAACGTGGCCGGGATGACGCCTGACAATATGGCGCCGCTGTGCGAAGCCATCGTCGCCGTACTGTAAGCGATAGTATTCGGTATAAAGAAAAAGGCCGCGAATGCGGCCTTTTTTATGTGTTCGCGTCATGTCTGTTACCAGACCGGCATCTCATCCTGCAGAAACGGATTATTACGGCGTTCCTCACCCAGCGTCGACAGCGGACCATGGCCGGGAATAAAGGTCACATCATCGCCCAGCGGCAACAGCTTTTCCTTGATAGCCGCAATCAGCTGCCCATGGTCGCCGCGCGGAAAATCGCTGCGTCCCACCCCGCCTTTGAAAATCACGTCTCCGGAGATCAGCAGTCGGGAGGCGTCATCAAAAAAGACCACATGGCCCGGCGTATGGCCCGGGCAGTGCAGCACCTGCAGCGCCACATTCCCCACATTGACCACATCGCCTTCATTGAGCCAGCGATCCGGACGCAGCGGTTGGCAATCCTCCAGGCCGAACATCCGGCTTTGCGCCGGTAATCCTTCCAGCCAGAACTCATCCTCTTTTTCCGGACCAATAACCGGTACGCCATAATGCTGCGCCAGTTCAGCCGCGGCGCCAACGTGATCGAGGTGGCCATGCGTCAGCAGGATCTGCATCAGCGTGACGCCAGCCTCCGCCACCACCGCTTTGATACGTTCAGCATCGCCGCCAGGATCGACCAGCGCCGCCAGCCGGGTTTGCCCGCACCAGATAAGAGAACAGTTCTGCGCGAACGCGGTAACCGGAATAATACGATAGTTCATGACGCTCCTTTCGTTACCAGTGCCTTACGGGACCGGTATCAATATGCACAAAGTTACTACGTGGGTAATATCCTACACCACCTGCGCGCATAGATAACGCCGCTTTGCGAATATTGCTTAACGAAATACCTTCAATATGGAAATCCATCGCCTGCCCCTTGGTGTGATAGCTGTGTTTCGCTACACCACGGCTTCGTGCGCGAAGCTCATCGTTGGTATCAAGGGAACGATAGCCAGAGATAAGCTGGACAGGTTTGTTGGTGCCAAGTAGTCCCTGCAACCGATAAAGATGATCGAACAGATTTGGATCGATGGACTTAATTTTATTCGCGCGATAGTCACGGAAAAAATGGTTAAGTCTTGCTAATTCATCCTGAATATAGCCTCTGCCATCGAAAAACTCCGCCCTGAGCGATTCACCGGTATGCAGGTTATTCAGCGTCAAAATACGCGGACGGGGGGTCGAGAGGGTGGCAAATGCCGGCGCAGGGAGAATGGCGGCAGCACCCAGCGCAGCGCCACCCAACGCCAGCAATCTGCGGCGATTAGCGTCAAATTTGTCCATGATAATCAGGTCTACAGTCAATGAATCGTTATATACTTTTTCCGCTTTGCGCGATGCCAGGATCAGCTCGCTATCGCTCGCCACGACCGAGATGTTGCCCGGCAAAGGAGAGCGTTCGCGCTAACCGCGCTACGCATTGAGCGGAATGATATGTATATGCACTTCTGGCGCACGAAAGGCACCTTACCGGGCATTATTGCCAACGTCAAGGCAGCCTCACCCCAGGAAAATCGGGCGCTGCAGAGGTGCAGCGCCCTTTTTTACCCAGTGCTAGGACAACAAAATCCATTGAACTACTTCATTTACCTGATTAATTGTTCCGCTTTCGTCAGAATTTGTGCGCTGGATCGCGCGGTGATATCGTAATTGTAAATATCTGTTCGATATTGTGTACGTCCATCAGCGTCCACAAACGCCGTTAAGTAATATAAATTCACCGGTATATTTTGCCGAATATTGACATAGCGCGTATCCCCCTGCTTCAGGGCGTCGGAAATGCGCGTGTCATTCCAGCCCGCGTCCTGCAGCAGCATATTGGCCAGCTCCGAGGCTTTATTGACCCTGACGCAGCCGGAACTGAGCGCACGGACATCCTTCTGAAACAGATTATGATTCGGCGTATCGTGCAGATAGATAGCATCCGAACTCGGCATATTAAACTTGTAACGCCCCAGTGAATTACGTGCCCCAGGCGCCTGCTGAAAACGGAACGGTAAATTGTTCTCGGTGATGGTTGACCAGTCAACCCGGTAAGGATCGATGGTCTCTTTACTGTTCCAGCCGCGCATCACGGTGTAGCCATGCTGCTCCAGATAGCCAGGATTATTACGCACCTTCGGCAGAATATCTTTGCGCGCCAGGGTGGGCGGTACGTTCCACGGCGGATTGACCACTACGTTGTTCAGCGCGCTGCTCATCATCGGCGTCTTGCGGTCTGGACGTCCGACGATCACCCGCGAGGCCAGCACCTGACTGCCGTCCTGGTAATAGACCAGCGAAAACGCGGGAATATTCACCATGATACCGGTCGATAGTTTGCCTGGCAGCAGACGTAGACGCTGAATGTTCAGCGCCAGCACGCCAGCGCGCTGCGCCGATGAGACATTGAGCCAGTCACGGGTGGATTGGCCGATGACCCCATCCGCCCCCAGCCCCTGCATGGCCTGAAAGCGCTTAACGCCCTCCACCAGCTGGCGATCGTACACACCGCGCGCCGCGGGCTTGCTCTTTTTCTTCGCCGAAGGACTCACCACGTCGCCGGGCAGAACGATATTGGCGGAATTTTCCAGCATCCCGGTACGCTGGAGGATCTCGCGCAGCGCGCCGATATCATTGCTCCATTCTCCCGGACGCAGCGAGCCGCTGCCGGTCATCTGCGGCCATGGACGTGAATCAGCCACCAGCGCCAGCAGCGACTGGTGCATGGCCTCATACTGCGGATGACGCGGCGCCAGGCAGGCGATAAACGCCGGCAGGGAGCCATTATCCAGCGCCAGCTGCCACTGGTTAATCACCGACAGCGGCGGGGTCGCCATCTTGTACGGTGTCGAGCTATATAACCAGCGGGTCCCCTGGGTGGGGATGCCGCTGATAAAGTGCAGATAGCCCATCATGGCATCAGACAACACCACATCGCGCGCCATACCGCTGACGGCAGGATCGGTCAGCAGACTGACCCAGGTGGTAAACTGCGGCTGAAAACCGGCGATGGCGATCTCCGCCAGCTGCTGCTGGAACGCCTGCACCGCCTCGCGGTTTTCCCACATCGGTTTCATATCCCTGGCGGCGTATAGCGAGACCAGCGGATTCATAAAGACGGGTTTGTAGCCAGCCGGCAATAGCGCTTCGATCTGGGCGCGACTGTTCGCCGCGGCTTCCATCGACAGCGGCTGCTCACCGGCCAGCTTCGCGACCGCCGGCGATTGCCCGTCGCTTTGCGACAGCGCGACGGAAAGCTCTCCAGGCGTAGCGGAGCTATCACCTGGTACGACTTCAGGCTCTGCGGCCTGGACATTGAACAGCGGAGCAAATGCCATTGCCAGGCTCAGACTGAGCGCTGACAATGGACGACCATACCGTTTCTTAAGCAACATCCCTTGCCCCCTGTTGTCACACATTGCCGCCCACAAATTCGTGGGCTTTAACACAGTATATAAAGACGAAAAGGCTTTTGCCTTACCTAATGTAAAGAAGCTTAAAGATTATACCACCCTGGCATAGCAAGCTGGATAGCAAAAAGGGCAACTTAACGTTGCCCTTTTCAGCGCTTACCCGCCAGTAGTGAGCTGCATCGTCAGGAGGCGTCGGCCGTTCCCGGCAGCGCTTCCGGCAGCGGCGCGGCAAACCCGCGCAGCCCCACGACGTGCACATGTTCGTGATTATTGAACACCTTACGCACCAGTTTATAGGTAGTGCCTTTTTCCGGACTGATGTTCTCCGGCGCTGCGATAATCAGCTGCATCTCCAGACGTTCGCACAGCTCGAAAAGGGTGGCGATGGAGCGGGCGTCGAGACGCGCCGCTTCATCGAGGAACAGCAGACGGCAAGGCGAGATATCCTTGCCGCGCAGGCGACGGGATTCATCTTCCCAACTCTGCACCACCATCACCAGAATCGACATCCCGGTACCGATAGCTTCCCCGGTAGACAGCGCGCCGGACTCCGCGCGCAGCCAGCCGTCGGAGCCGCGGTTAACTTCCACTTCCATCTCCAGATAGTTGCGGTAGTCGAGCAGCTCTTCACCGATGGTTTGCGGCGTGCGCTGCCCCATGTCGATCTGTGGGTTGAGACGCTGATAGAGCTTGGCCAGCGCCTCAGAGAAGGTCAGACGATTGCTGTTAAACAGATCCTGGTGCTGCTCATGCTGCTCGGAGAGCACGTCGAGCAGCATCGAGTGGGTCTCACGCACATTGACGTTCAGACGCACGCTGTTGACCTGGCCGAAGGAGACGCTCTGCAGACCCTGGTTGAGCATCCGGATACGGTTCTGCTCGCGCTGAATGGTTTTGCGAATAATGTTGGCCACGCTGCGGGAACTGATCGCCAGCTTCTGTTCACGGTTGGTCAGCTCTTCGGTCAGGCGGCTGAGCTCGATCTCCATCTGCTCGATCGCTTCCACCGGATCATCGGTGCGAATAATATCCTGACGAATACGCTCGCGCAGATGCTGGTATACGGCAACGAAGAACTGAATTTTGCGCTCCGGACGCTTCGGATCTTCCGAGATACGCAGCACGTCACGCAGATGTTCGTTATCGGCGACCGCCAGACGCAGCGCCCCCAGCGCCTTATCCGACATTGAGCGCAGCTCATCGGCGGAGAGATAGGCCAGCTCGCGGCGATGCAGACGACGTTCGACGCCGTTGTCTTTCACCAGACGCATCACCGCGCACCAGCCCGCCTTGGCGGTCACCACCTGCTCGCGCATTTCGCAGTAATCGCGCTCCAGCTTGCGCAGTTTACGGGTCAGGTTGTCCATTTCCGCTTCGCAGAAGGTCAACGCTTTCTCCAGCTGATTGCGTCGGGAGCGGTTATTGCTCAGCTGCATGTGCAGTTCATCGCGACGCGCGCGAGCACGCTCTTCCGCGCCGGCGTCGGCGCGCACGCCAATGTCCTGCAATTCTTTATACAGATCGTTGAGCAGCTCTTTCTTGGTGTCATACGAGCTCTTCAGCGAGGCCAGCACCTGATTGTACTGACTAAGCTGCGCCGCATGGGCACGCATCGCGTCGCGCGCGCGGCTGCGTTCGGACTCCGCCTGCTCCAGACGCTGGCGCAGCTTCTCGTTGAGATCGCTGTTGCCGCTGAGCATTTCCGCCGAATCGGAGTAGCTGAAGTGGGCCCTGCGCTGCACAACTTCCGCCAGGGCAAAAGCCTGCTGACGCGCATCGCGCTGGGTTTGCTGCGCATAGGCGTAATCTTCTTTCAGCTGCTCAAACTGCTCCGGATCGCTCTGCAGCACCGAAACAATAGGCTCCAGCTTCGCCAGCTGGTTACCGTGCTGCTGAATAAAGCGCGCGGCCTCCTGCGCTTCGTCCAGACGTTCCTGGATCTCGTCCACGCGGTCGGCCAGCGTATCATCCGCCAGCAGGTTCAGGCGCGGCAGCAGGCGGTTGAGCGCCGACACGCCCTCTTTCGCCTGCTCGTACTGCACACGGTTCTGTTGGTTATCGCTTTCATGGGCGCTCAGCGCACGCTCCAGCTCGCCGCGGCGGCTGTTGAGTTTGCGGATCTCTTCTTCCGGATCGTCCTCGAAAGCCACCGCCAGATGGCTGCCGATAAAGCGGCTGAAGGCCTGGTGCAGGCGCTGGGTTTTCTGCACATCGAACGACAGGGTCGCAAAACGCTCTGACAGCGATTCACGCTCGGCATGCAGGGTTTCAATGCGGTTTTCACGTGCCGCGCGGCCAAACAGCGGCAGCGACGGGAAGCGCGAATAACGCCACTGGCGATCGGCAATCTTCACCACCACCGCTTTTTCCAGCTCGTCGACGCTGAATACGCTGTCATCGAAGGATTGCGGATCGCCTTCGATCAGATACAGGTCTTCCGGGCAATCTTCCAGCCCCTCAAGCTGCTCGGCTACCCGCGACAGATCCGGTACCACGATCGCATGGCGCGACGGACCGTACAGCGCGGAGAAGTACGGCGCATCGTCCAGGCTAACATCATCGTAGATCTCGGACAGCAGAACGCCGCCGAACCGTTCCGCCAGGGCGTTGAGGCGCGGATCTTCCGAACCGCCCGGCTGGCTAAGACGCTCGATTTCTTCGTCGATGGCGCGCTTGCGGGCGCCGACCTCGTCACGTTCAACGATAGCCTCTCGTTCACGCTCCAGCAGCTGCTGCAGGTATTCGGTGACCTCCTGGCCGGACGCAAACTGCTCGCCGCTTTGCTCGCACAGCTGGTTAAGGCTGTTCTGCGCCGCCAGCCAGACCGGCGCCCGACGCATCAGCGTCTGGGTACGCGACTGCAGTTGCTCCAGCTCCTGACGCAGCGCCATGCGCTGCTCCTGAGCATTGGAGACGCTGTCGGCCAGCGACGCGATGCGCGCTTCCAGCTCCTGATGCAGCGTTTCCAGATCGTCGATATCGTAGCGTTTACCCTGGCGTTTGCAGAACTCGGCCAGCTGACGCTCAGCGTCCTGCTGCTCGCGCAGGCGCTGTTCAAGCTCGTTGAGGCGGCTGCGCAGCCCCTGCGCCTGCTCGGCCTGGTGGCGCTGGTTCACGCCGTCGCGCAGCAATTCGCGCGCTACGTCCCAGGCTTCATTGCGCGCCAGCGGGCCGTTAATCGCCGCCACCAACTGGTAAGCCTGTTCAAACTGGCTGTGCGCGGTTTGCGCCACGCTCATTTTCTGTTCCAGCGACAGCATTTTCTCCGTCGCTTCCTGCTCTTTCGCCTGGAAGGTTTCCAGCCACTCGTCGGCGCTCTCCGGGGTCAGATCCGGCAGATGGCACAGCGCCTTCGCGCGCTCCAGCGCCTGCAGCGCCTGGTTATACTGAATGGCGCGGGTCTGCTGCACATCGAGCGCCTGCTGATAGTCGGCGAGCTGGCTTTTCAGCTCATCCACTTCCAGCTCGGCGGCCTCAGCGCGGGCTTCGTTCTCTTCCTGACGATCGACGGCTTCCGCCACCACTTCATTCTGTTCTTCCAGACGGATCTGCAGCTCGTCGAGATCCGCTTCGTAGCGCTCGATTTTTTCCTGCTGACGCAGCGCAGTCTGCACCAGGTTCAGGTGATCGCTGGCGGCCTGGTAATCGGCTTCCAGATCGCCCTCCGCGCCGTTATGCTCCTGCAGTTCGCGCGCCATGTCGACGTGCTTATACTGCTCAGCCGCCAGCTGCGAACGCGAGGTGAAGAGATCGCGGCGATACTCCAGCGCCTTATCCAGGTGAATGCGCCTCTCGTTGGCGTGACGCATATAGTCCGCCGCCACGTAGTTGGTGGCTTCGCTGATCAGGTGTTTAAACAGATCGCGGTCGGACTGGGTAACGCGAATGGCTTCCAGCGTCATGCGGTTTTCCCGCAGCGCCGCTTCCATATCCTGGAACGCTTTACGCACGCCGCTGTTTTCCGGCAGCAGGTAGTCGCGCAGCGAGCGGGTAATGGTGCTGGAGATCCCGCCGTACAGCGAGGCCTCAATCAGGCGGTAGTACTTGCTACGATCGGAGGCGGAACGCAGGCGACGCGCCACCACGCCCAGATCGAACATTAGCGAGTGATATTCGGTGATCGAGTTGAACTGTTTAAACTGGACCCCTTCCATCGCCTCGAGTTTATCTTTCAGCTCGTTGAGGCTCACGACGCGCGCCTGGCGATCGTTCAGCGTTTCGGTCAACAGCTGGGTCGGCAGGATAGAGGTCGGCAGTCCCTGAATGGCGAAAGGTTTAATATCGACTTTACGATCGCGCCCGGCGACCTGCTGCAGGCGCACGCCGACCACCACGCGCTGGTGGCGGGAGTTGATCACATCGAGTACCGAGTAACACACCCCGGCGCGCAGCTTACCGTGCAGGCCTTTATCGCGTGAGCCGCTGGTGGCCCCCGCTTCGGTGGTGTTACGGAAGTGCAGCAGGGTTAAATCCGGGATCAGCGCCGTGACGAAGGCCGCCATGGTCGTGGACTTACCCGCGCCGTTCCCCCCGGAGAGGGTGGTCACCAGTTCATCAAGATCAAAGGTCCGGGCAAAGAAGCCGTTCCAGTTAACCAGCGTTAGCGAGCGAAACTTACCGCGTTCAATCATTACTCTTCCTCCCCGCTATCCGGCTGGTTTTCTTCATTCTCATCATTGAGCTGCAGGTGATTTTCCAGGGCCATCGCTTCCCCGTCGCGGATCAGACGGCGCTGCGCTTCGCGCGGGTCGTCGCCGGCGCGCACATCGGCGCCAAAGCGGAATACCGATTCGGTAATGCGAAACTTGCTGCTATCGTGGCCCATAAACCACACCATCCCCAGACGGCGTAAGCGGTTAAGCGAGGCCCGCATTTTTTCCTGCAGCTTCTGGCGGTCCAGATCCGAACCGGTGGAACGGTTGTTCACCAGCTTCAGCAGCCTGGATTCATCGGCCAGGGTCAGCAGCTCGTCATAGAGCTCCTGCTGGGTAAAAATCCCTTCGTTCGCCAGGCGCTCCGGGCTGAGATAGAGATAGCAAAGAATTTTGCCCACCATCATATCCAGCTCGGACAGTACCGAGCGCGAAATCAGCGTGGTGGACCGCGGGCGCAGGTAGAAGAATCCCTCCGGCGCGCGGATCAGCTCGACGTTATAGCGAGCGTAAAACTCTTCCAGGTAATCCTGAAAATCCATCAAAAATGCGTGATTATCCAGCTCGTCGAGACCGATATGACGGCCCGCGCGCAGGGCGCTGTCCAGCGCCGGAAATAACGGATTGGCCAACGCCTGCGCCAGCTTAACCGGCATCACTTGTTCAATATTTGTCAATGACATGCGCCTGTACCTTGGCTCCGTAATCATTAATCGGCTGCCATTTTGCCGGCAGTCCGGTGAAATCTGCCTGGGCGACGCCCAGCTGTACCGCCTGATCCACGACGATCCGCGCCACGTCGAAGTGACGCCCGCGCGGATACTGCGCCAGGAACTCCCGCGCCACCAGGCCGAGATCCAGCGGTATTCCTTTCTCTTTATAGACCGCCAGCTGCGCTTCGATCAGCGCCGCCAGCTGCTCGCGAATTTCGTTAAACTCTTCAAATTCGAGGTCCGCCGGCAGCTCGCCGGTGACCTCTTCATCGCGCAGGGCCATCTCTTCATCGCGCATATCCAGCAGGCGGTCGGCGTTGGCGTAAGTTAGCGCCCACGGTTCATCAAAATAGGTCTGTACCGACTGGCGCAGACGCTGGGCGAAGACGCGGTTCTTATCCATATCGATAGCGGTACGGATAAACTTGTGCACATGGCGGTCGTAGCCGATCCACAGGTCAATCGCCTGCTGACCCCAGCTGACGATGCGGTCGAGCTTGCTTTGCAGATCGAACACCAGCCGATCGACAAAATGGAGATCGTCGCGCGCCATGGTCGAGTCCTGAATGCGCAGCAGGTTCGCCTGCAGCTTATCCCCTGCCGCATCCAGCGTATCCTGCAGTTCGCGCAGGGTGCCGGAGGTTTCCGACAGCAGCAGTTCACAGCTGGAAATCGCCGCGCGCCAGTCTTTATTCAACAACTGCGCGATATCGTCTTTCACCAGCTGCTGCTGCTCATCCATAATGCGCTGCGTCAGGTCGATGCTGTCGAAAATTTCCGCTACGGAATACTTCAGCGGCGCAAAAACGTTGCGATGCCAGTGGAATTCATCACCGCCCTCTTCCGCGGCGTCCGCCGCGCGCTTCAGCTCGCCGGCGACGATCGACAGCTGCATCGAGAGACGCAGCGTCGAGAATTCGCGCTGACGGATATAATAATCGGTGATCCCAATCCCCAACGGCGTCAGGCGATAGATCGCATTGCCTTCGGTAATTTCGCTGGTAAAGCGGTTCAGCAGACGCTGGCGCACCAAATCGTTGATCGCGTTATTGGCGCGCTGGCTGATGGTTTCGCTGGTCTGCTCAAACGCATCACTGACGTGGCGGAACGCATCCACCAGTTCACCCTCGCTCATTTCCCCTTCCAGTCGTTCACCATTCAGAGTGGCGATCGCCAGCAGGAAAGAGAGTCTGTCGACCGGTAGCGAGATTGAAAAATCATTTTTTCTGGCCCAGGCAACCAGTTCGGGGACTGTCTGGGAAAATTCACTCATACTTTATCCTTGCATCTGCGGCTATGAGCCTGGCTCTTAAGCGCGGTGACATGAATATAACGGCCCAGGCTGAGATACGGCTCCTGACGACAGTAGCGCGTCTCCAGCGCCAGCAGCGCCGCATAGCTGTCATGCTGTTGGCGTTTTTCACGCAGATAATCATGAAACACCCGCACGCCGGTTTTGCTGACGATCTGCCAGCCAATCTCTTCCAGCCAGTGATAAACCTGCTGTGGTTCACGCGGATAATCCGGCGACAGCGTGCGTTTTTTCTTTTTTGGCATGCCCAGTTGAACGTAATCAAAATTACCGGCAACCATATTGTGCATCAACAGGCCGTTAGCATTGTAGAACATCAATGACAGTCCACCGCCAGCACGCAGCGTCGACCACAGGGTATGCAGTATTTCCTGGGGCTCCGCCACCCACTCCAGCACCGCATGAAACAGTACCAGATCGACCGGGCTTTCCAAATGCTGCGCAATATCCTGAGCCGCGCATTGTACAAAATGCATGTTGTCGATCACACCTTTATCGGCGGCCGCCTGGCGGGCGCGAGCCACCATCTCAGCGGAGAGATCGCACAGCGTCACGTGATGGCCCAGTTGCGCGACTTTGATGGCCGTTTGCCCTTCGCCGCCGCCGGCATCCAGCACCCTCAGCGGTCCCGGCCCCAGCTGCGCCAACAGCGGTTCCAGATCCTGCCAGAGGATCGCCTGACGCAACTGGCCTTTTGTGGTGCCGTAAATATTGCGCGAAAACTTTTCAGCAATGTCATCGAAATTGCGATCCTGCACGAGTGACTCCACAAGCCAACACAAAACCGCTATTTTGTCATACCCGCGCCGAGAATGAAGCGATCTGTTATAAGATCCGAACATAACTTTGGTTATATGGT
This sequence comes from Klebsiella sp. 4_1_44FAA, assembly GCF_000238715.1. Classification (NCBI taxonomy): domain Bacteria; kingdom Pseudomonadati; phylum Pseudomonadota; class Gammaproteobacteria; order Enterobacterales; family Enterobacteriaceae; genus Klebsiella; species Klebsiella sp. 4_1_44FAA. The sequence goes on along the minus strand of NZ_JH414799.1, from coordinate 822,990 downwards.
TAAAAAAGGAACCATCTGGCATGCTTTTCACGCTAAAAAAGATCGTCGGCGGCCTGCTGTTGCCGCTACCCGCCTTACTGTTGCTGATCGGTATCGGGATCGCGCTGTTATGGTTCAGCCGCTTTCAGCGTACCGGAAAGCTATGCGTGAGCCTCGGCTGGCTGCTGCTGACGCTGCTGAGCCTGCAGCCCGTGGCCGACAGCCTGCTGAAACCGATTGAAGATACCTACCCCACCTGGCGCGGCGAGCAGCCGGTGAACTACGTGGTGGTGCTGGGCGGCGGCTATACCTGGAATCCGGAGTGGGCGCCAAGCTCTAATCTTATCAATAACAGCCTGCCGCGCCTGACGGAGGGCATCCGCCTGTGGCAGGCGAATCCCGGTTCGAAAATGATCTTTACCGGCGCGGCGGCGAAAACGAACCCCGTCAGCACGGCGGAAGCCGGGGCGAGAGTGGCGGAGAGCCTTGGCGTACCTCGCAGCGATATCATTGTGCTCGATCGGCCGAAAGATACAGAAGAGGAAGCGCTGGCGGTGAAGCGCGCCATCGGCGACGCGCCCTTCCTGCTGGTCACCTCGGCGTCACACCTTCCGCGGGCGATGATATTCTTTCGCCATGCCGGCCTGGATCCGCTTCCCGCGCCGGCCAATCAGCTGGCGGTGACCTCGCCGCTCAATCCGTGGGAGCGGGCCATTCCTTCTCCAGTGTGGCTGATGCACAGCGACCGGGTCGGCTATGAAACCCTTGGTCGCGTCTGGCAACGGCTGAAAGGCAGCTCAGGCGAGCCAGGGCAGGAGTGATTTTGCAGCGAGGTCAAAACGGGCGCGATCAAAGCGCCCGGTGTTGACCAGACTATCCACCTCATCCCACAGCAGATAAAGCCAGCGCCGCCAGACAAAGGCCTCGGAAACTGGCGCCTGCTGCAGGTAGCGCCACAGCAGCTGTTCCGCCTGGCCGCCTTCAGCAAGGCGGAACAGTTCATACTCGCGTGGCGCCCACAGCATCATCCCCGGCCCCACCATCGCCAGCAGCTGATCGCTGCGCGGATCTTTTAGCATGCTGCGCAGAGTGAAGTTGCCATGCACCAGCACAGCATTATCATTGAAATCGCGGAACAGCTCCGGAAGGCACTCGCGGGAGCGGAACAAAAGGCGCTTATCCTGCATGGTGAGACCGGTGTCCTGATACAGGTTCAGGGTGCTCCACAATATCTCTACCCGCTGGCGGTACCAGTTCGGCCACAGGTTTTCCTGGGTATTGTCGACCATTCCCACGCAGCCGCCACTGTCCTGCCGATGCCACGCCAGCAGCGCCTCGACGATTTGCTCCTGCAGTTGCTCCCAGCGCGCCGGGGTGCGCGTCGGCGCCTCCACCGGTACGCCGCGCAGGCGCTCAAGCAACAGCACATCTGGTCCGGGATGTTCTTCGTGCGTCATGACGCCATAAACCACCGGCATACGCACCGTACCATTACGCGCCAGGGTCGAGATCTTCCATGCCAGCTGCCGCGCCACGCCGGGCGTGGTGAAACTTCGCGCCAGCAGCGGCATCGGGTTTCCCTGCGCATCGTACAGGAACCACAGCGCCGTAGCGGCTTGTTCACTGACACACTCCACCCGGCTTAGCTTTTCGCCAAGAAGATGACTGAGTTCGGTTCGCAACTGTTCCATTGTCGATTACCCCTATGAACACTACTGGTTTCATAATGAGCGCCCGCACCTGGGTTGTCATCGGATAAGATCAAAAAGGGGTAAAAAAAGCAAAAAACCGACGGGGATATCCCCTCCAGCAAGGAGGGGACAGAGGGCTAACGCAGCTCAGCGCGGACGCGCTCCAGATCTTCCGGGGTATCCACGCCGGTGCCGGGCACTTCGGCCGCCACGGCGACATGGATTTTCTCGCCATACCACAGCACTCGCAGCTGCTCGAGCATTTCAATCTGCTCCAGCGGGCTCGGCGCCCAGCTGACATAGCGGCGGATAAAGCCGGCGCGATAGCCATAGATGCCGATGTGACGCAGCAGGGAGTCACCGATGGTCTCGCGGGATTGGGCAAAGCGATCGCGATCCCAGGGAATAGTCGCGCGGGAGAAATAGAGCGCGTAACCCTTGGCATCCATCACCACTTTGACCGCATTCGGGTTAAACGCCTCTTCCGCATCATGGATCGGTACCGCCAGGGTCGCCATTCCGCTGCTGCTGGCAGCCAGATTCTCCGCCACCTGGCGGACAATCGCCGGGGGGATCATCGGCTCATCGCCCTGAATATTGACGATAATGGTGTCATCGCTGAACGCGCACTTTTCCACCACTTCCGCCAGCCGTTCGGTGCCGGACTGATGGTCGGCGCGGGTCATACAGACCTCGCCGCCGGCGGCTTCAACCGCCCGGGCGACATCTTCGTGATCGGTGGCGACAATAATGCGATCCGCGCCGGATTCACGAGCGCGCTCCAGCACATGGACAATCATCGGCTTACCATTAATGTCCTGCAGTGGTTTTCCCGGCAGGCGCGTGGAGGCGAAACGCGCAGGAATAATGACCACGAAACTCATGAGTGACTCTCTTCTAGCGCCAGCGGACGCGCCTCTGTCTCCAGCAGCACCGGGATACCGTCGCGCAGCGGAAACGCCAGGCTATCAAGTTTGCAAATAAGTTCTTGCTTATCCTGACTGTAATACAGCTTGCCGTTACAGACCGGGCAGGCGATGATTTCAAGTAAACGGTGATCCATGTTTCCTCCTGATGGACCGGATAGATTTCTCAGCAGCATATCACAGGAAGGCAGGCGCCGGGATCAATCGGCGTCGATTTCCCACCCCTGCTCCTGGCCGACAAACAGCCCTTCCGGCAGGCGTCGGCACAGGATCCGCTCTGCCGATTGCCAGCGTGCGAAGTCGTTAATCGCCCGGCGCAGCCCCTGCTCCAGACCACGGGTGATCTTCACCCCCTCCTCCAGCCACAGAGCGAAGATCTCCAGCTCCCGGCTTTTGCGATGTATTTTACTGTCCATCCGCCCGACCAGTTTTCCCTGGTGCAGCAGAGGCAGTACGAAGTAGCCATACTGACGCTTCGGCGCCGGGGTATAACACTCCAGGCGATAGCTGAAGTTGAACAGCTGCTCAGCGCGTTTCCGATCCCAGACCACCGGGTCGAAGGGCGAGAGCACGGCGCTATGGCTGGCGGTCAGCTTACCGCCGGGCGCGGTCTCCAGCTGCGCCAGCGCCTCGTGATGCAGCCACATCTCGCCGAGTGCTTCCACGTTAACCGGCACCACCAGCCCCTCTTCCTGCCAGGCCGCCAGCAGACCCGGTAGCGACGGCTGGCGCAAGCGATAGTAATCGGCCAGCCACTGGGCGCGGAAGATGCCGAGACTACGGGCGCTATTGCGCAACATAATGGCCTCTGCGTCTTCGCGGGAGAGCGCGTCGCGCTCGTCGTCCCAGTCCGGCATCACCCGCCGGGTTAGATCATACACGCGGTGAAAATTGCGCCGCTCCACCACCATCACTTCGCCGGCGGTAAACAGCCCTTCCAGGTGGCGCTTATGCGGTTTCCACTCCCACCAGCCGCTGGCGCCTTTGCGCGGGTGGGTAAAATCCGCCGAGCGAACCGGGCCGTTTTGCCCGATATGCGCCACCAGCTCGGCAATACTCCCGACATGCTCCTCCATCCACGCGCGATGGTATTTCCAGCCCATATTGTCGGGATTCAACATGCGATGGCGCACCAGGGCGAAATCGCTGCGCGGCAGAAAGCAGGCTTCATGCGCCCAGTATTCCATTAGCTCGCCGTTGCGCAGCGACTCATCCAGCCAGTGCTGCGGATAGCTGCCAAGACGGCTGAACAGCACCAGGTAGGGGCTGCGGGCCACCACGTTGATGGTATCGATTTGCAGCAGCGACATCTGCTGGATGGTGGAAAGAATGTCTTTCGGGCGAGCGCGACGTCGGGGCTTCTTTAACAACCCCTGCGCCGCGAGATGGAGGTGGCGCGCCTCGTTAAGCGATAGTTGCAATACCGACATGCAGGTTCTCCGTCAGGAATTCCAGCACAGCGGCGAGCAAAGCCGGCGCGTCAGTTAACGTTGCGCCAACGTCGCTAAGTCCGCAAGCAACCGCTGTGCGCGTTCATCGGCCATTATGGCGTCGACCGGTAAATACCACCAGTTTGCAGCGGCGAAATCGCGACATTTCACGGCATCTTTCTCGGTCATCAGCAGCGTCTGATCGGCGGTCACCAGGGCGGCGACATCATCCTGGCTCAGCGCCTGATGGTCCGCCAGCGCCACGGTTTTGACCGGCTGGACGCCGCAGCTTTCGAGGGTGGCGAAGAAGCGCGGCGGATGGCCGATGCCGGCCATCGCCACTACGTTCGTGAAGGTGGAGACATCGCGACGTTCGCCGGTAAGCAGGTTAACCGCCATCCCTGGGCGCAATCGCATCGGGATCTCACCCGGACGCGCCACGCCGCCGTTAACGATAACCGCATCAACGCTTTGCAAGCGCGACGCCCGCTCGCGCATCGGCCCGGCAGGCAGCCACCAGCCGTTGCCAAAGCGGCGCACGCCGTCAATAACGACAATTTCTCTGTCCCGCGCGAGCTTATAGTGCTGCAACCCGTCGTCGGTCACAATCATCTGCAGATCGTGCGCGCTGAGCAATGCTTTTACCGCGTCGCTGCGTAGCGGAGCGACAGCGACCGGGGCACCGGTACGCTGATGGATCAACACCGGTTCATCACCCGCCAGCGCCGTACTGGTTCTGTCGTCCAACACCAGCGGATAGCGGTCGGCTTTACCGCCGTAGCCGCGAGACACGACGCCAACGCGAATACCGCGCTGCTGCAGCTGCTCCACCAGCCAGATCACCACCGGCGTTTTGCCATTGCCGCCGGCGGTCAGGTTACCAACCACCACCACCGGCACCGGCGCGCGCCAGGCTTTTTGCCACCCCAGCTGATAGCTGAGGCGAATCACCCCGCTCACCAGGCCATACAGCCAGGAGAGCGGCAGCAGCAGGCGCCACAGCGGCGATTCCCCGGACCAGATGCGCGCGATCATTCGCCGAATTGCATCTTATGCAGCTGGGCGTACACGCCCTTATGCTCCAGCAGGTCATGGTGCGTTCCGCGCTCCACGATCCGCCCGTCTTCAACCACCACGATTTCATCAGCCTGCTCAATGGTCGACAGACGGTGAGCGATAACCAGCGAGGTACGGTTTTTCTGCAGCTCATCCAGCGCCGCCTGAATGGCACGCTCAGACTCGGTATCCAGCGCCGAGGTGGCTTCATCAAGGATCAGGATCGGGCTGTTACGCAGCAGCGCGCGGGCAATAGCAATACGCTGGCGCTGGCCGCCGGACAGCATCACGCCATTCTCGCCGATGATGGTATCCAGACCATTATCCATCTTGTTAATGAAATCCATGGCGTAGGCCATGCGCGCGGCCTCTTCAATCTGCTCGCGGCTGTACTCTTCGGTACGGGCATAGGCGATATTGTTGGCGACGGTATCGTTGAACAGATGCACGTTTTGTGAAACCAGCGCCACCTGGTCGCGCAGCGAGCTCAGCTTGTACTCGCGCAGGTCGTGGCCATCCAGCAGGATCTGCCCCTCGTCGACATCGTAGAAGCGGGTGATCAGGCTGGCAATGGTCGATTTACCCGACCCTGAGCGCCCCACCAGCGCCACGGTTTTCCCTTCCGGGATATCGAGATTGATATTGCGCAGCGCGGCCACTTCGCGACCCGGGTAGGTAAAGGTGACGTTCTCGAACTTGAGATTGCCTTTCGCCCGCTCAATGACCCGCGTACCTTCGTCTTTTTCCTGCTCGGAATCGAGGATCGCAAACAGCGTCTGGCACGCCGCCATCCCGCGCTGGAACTGGGCATTGACGTTGGTCAGCGACTTCAGCGGACGCATCAGCGCAATCATCGAGGAGAAGACCACGGTAATGGTCCCGGCGGTCAGGGTGTCCATCACGCTCGGGAAGCTGGCGGCATACAGGACAAAGGCCAGCGCCAGGGAGGCGATAAGCTGAATGATCGGGTCGGAGATAGACGAGGCGGAAACCATCTTCATCCCCTGCAGACGCATTTTATTGCTGACTTTATCAAAACGTTTGGTTTCCACTTCCTGGCCGCCAAACATCAGCACCTCTTTGTGCCCTTTCAGCATCTGCTCGGCGCTGGTGGTGACCTGCCCCATCGTGTTCTGCATATTCTTACTGATATTGCGAAAACGCTTGGAGACCACGCGGATCGCCACCGACACAATCGGCGCCAGTACGATCAGGATCAGCGACAGCTGCCAGCTGTAATAGAACATCATCACGAACAGACCGATAATCGATGCCCCTTCGCGGACCACGGTGATCAGCGCGCTGGAAGAGGAGGAGGCGACCTGCTCAGAATCATAGGTGATGCGTGACAGCAGCGTTCCGGTAGACTGCTTGTCAAAGAAGGCCACCGGCATACCCATCATGTGGCCGAACAGGCGACGACGCATGGTCATCACCACTTTGCCGGAAACCCAGGAAATACAATAGCTCGAGATGTAGCTGGTGATCCCACGCAGCACCATCAGGCCGATAACCACCAGCGGCATCCATAGCAGCACTGAGCGATCCGTTTTACCAAAACCATCATCCAATAACGGTTTAAGAAGCGATAACATGAAGGTGTCACTGCCCGCGTTAAGCACCAACGCCACCGCCGCTACGATTAGCCCGGCTTTAAACGGCGCGATAATCGGCCAAAGTCGGCGGAAGGTCTGCCACGTGGAGAGATCTTTATCGTTCTGCATTCAATAAACCAGCTTGTGTTGAAATAGCCGCATATTCTACCCGTTATCGGCGGGCGCGCCAAACCACTGATGATACCAACGCGGTAAAACTTGATCCCGTAAGCTATGGATTTGCCACCCTTCTGCGGAAAAAACCACCGTTATCTGCCCCTGCTGCGGCGTGGCGAACCAGCGATAACCCCGCTGGCGGTAGCGCTGAACCACCTTGTACGAGGGCATCCGCCACGCATTGTAGCGCGAAGCGGAGGCCAGCGCGGCCGCGCCATCCACCCGGCGGATCAGCAGCGCGCTGGAGGAGGTATTGCTGCCGTGGTGGGGAACCTGAATAAGTGTAGACGTCAGATGCCGCCAGTAACGGCTGATCATCGCCTGCTCCGCCTGACGTTCTATATCGCCGGTGAGCAGGATGCTGGAGCGACCATCATCGATCCGCACCACACAGGAATGATTGTTACCCTTTGCCGTGCTGCCCGGTAGCGGCCACAGGGCCTGGAAGTTGAGTCCCTGCCATTGCCAGCGCTCACCGCGATGACACGGCAGATGATGCGCCCAGCCTAACGGGCTGCGCACCCAGGCCTGCGGCCATGCCTGCAGCACTGAATCAAGGCCGCCGCGATGATCCAGATGTTCATGGCTTAGCATAATCCCTTGCAGCTGCAGATGGTGCCAGCGCAACCACGGGATAATCACCTGTTGACCGCTATCACCCTGCGGCCAAGCCGGCCCGGTATCGTAAAGCAATGCCTTACCGTGACGCTCGATCACCATCGCCAGCCCCTGCCCGACATCCAGCATCGTCACCCGCCATTCGTCCGCAGGCGGTTGTCGGCTGAATGGCCGCGTCAGTAAAAACAGCACGCTGAGACACAGCGCCGGTGAATGCCGCCAGCTCTGAAAACGCCAGCCCATCACCAACAGCCACGGCAGGATACTGATCCACAGCCAGCGAGTATCCAGCGTCAACCAGCCGTCCGGTAAACGTCTTAATCCCCAGAACAATACGGCCAGCACGCGATCGGCCGCCAGCCAGAGCAGCGACTCCACTATCTCCGGCCCCGAGAGATGCACCAGCATCGCGGTCAGAATAAGCGGCACCGCCAACAGGGTGACTAACGGTACCGCCAGCAAATTAGCCGCCATCGACGTCAGGCTTATGCCATGGAATAGCAACAACTGCAGCGGCAGCAGCAGCAGCGTCACGCCAGCCTGCAAATGAACAAGAGCAATTATGGGCTTCCACGGCCAGCGCCAGCGGCCGGCAGGCAGCGGGAGCCACTGGAACCAGAAGATCAGCCCCGCCACGGCGAAGGCAGATAGCCACAGGCTTTGCGACAGGACCGCCAGCGGGTCGGCAACCAGTATCGCTCCCAGACAGCAGAGCCACACCTGCCACGCCGTCCAGCGTTGACCCGACAAACGTAAAGCACAACAGACCGCAAGCCCTAAGCAAGTGCGCAGGGCCGGCGGCTGCATACCGGTCAGCCAGGCATAGCCGACGGCGCCGGCCAGCCCGGCGACAAGGGGCAACCGCCAGCCAATCCAGCGGCCCGGGAGAATATACTGCACGCCGCGCAGCAACAGCATGATAAGAGAAGCCGCGAGAGCGATATGCAAACCCGAGATAGCCATCAGATGGGAAGTGCCCGTGTTCTGCATCAGGACCTTTATCTCCGTCGGCAGAGACAGCCGCTCCCCCATTCCTAATCCCAACATCACCGCGCGCCAGGGATAAGTCTGCAGTCGCCGGGTCAGCGACGCCAGATAGCGGGCGCGCAGACTGCAGCGGGCATCCAGCGCGGAAGCGGCGACGATCCCTCCGCTCAGCGGTCGGTGCTGCGCCAGCGCATAGCGCTGGCTGTCGAAGCCCCCGTCATTGAGCTGCCCGTGCACCGGGCGCAGGCGCAGCGTCATCAGCCAGTGTTGACCCGCACAGGCTGGCGCAGGTGCAAGTTCCCCGTACAGCGTTACGCCTACCGGGGGAAACAGATAGCGGCCCCGCAGGCGCACCATCTGTCCACGGTGCAAGGTCTGGCCATCCGTCTCGCTAAGGATCACTTCCGCTTGCCGGATGGCGCCGGTAAGGTGCCGGGTCGGCCACAGCGCCTGATGCGCGCTCAATACTCCCCAGACCACCAGCAGAAGCGTCATCGCCACTCCGGCGACGGCCCTTCCATGCAGACGAATCAGCGCCAGCGCCAGTGCGCTCGCGCCCGCCAGACTGTACGGGCCCGGCAAGACGGGTAGCCAGAGAAGCGGCAGCATTGCAATGATGGCGCATCCGGCAAGCCATGGTAGACGCATAAACACCTCCCTGTGAGTGGGCAGTGTTACGCAAAGCGGTGCTGGCGTCCTGGCGGCGAATTCAGGCTTGCGCGGCGCATTCCAGACAATCGCCTCGCTTGCAGCCGGGCACGCTTTTTTTGTGAGGATGGCCGTAAATGGCGGGCACAAAAAAAGCACCCGAAGGTGCTTTCTTTATCGTCAGGCAGGCTGCACGTCGTGCAACTCACCCTTCATAAATATTGGCGCGGTCACGTAATTCTTTCCCGGGCTTAAAGTGCGGAACGTACTTACCTTCCAGTTCGACTTTATCACCAGTTTTCGGGTTACGTCCGGTGCGAGGTGCTCGATAGTGCAGAGAAAAGCTGCCGAAACCGCGGATTTCAATGCGCTCACCTTGAGCAAGCGTTGAGGCCATATGTTCCAGCATTTCTTTAACAGCATCTTCCACCGCTTTCGCCGGAATGTGAGATTGCTGGCTGGCAAGTCTTTCAATCAATTCTGACTTGGTCATTATTCCTCCGGTTTCCTTCAAGGCAAAAATTAGCTAACAGCTTAAACAAGGGCGGCCGTAGCCGCCCTTTGTGCTTGATTACAGGACGAATCCTGCAATCTGTCAAGTAAACTCGTCGCTATTCAGGTTGTTATTACCTGAATGACAAAGATTACTCGCCTTTCGCTGCTTTGAACGCTTCAGCCATAGCGTTGTTGGAGAAGTTCGCGTCTTCCTGCTTGTTCACGGTAGCGATAGCGTCTTTTTCTTCCGCTTCGTCTTTCGCACGTACAGACAGGCTCACTACGCGGTTCTTACGATCCACGCCGGTGAATTTCGCTTCAACTTCGTCGCCAACGCTCAGAACCAGAGTTGCGTCTTCAACGCGGTCACGGGATGCTTCAGAAGCACGCAGGTAACCTTCTACGCCGTCAGCCAGTTCTACGGTTGCGCCTTTAGCGTCAACTGCAGTCACTTTACCAACAACGATAGCGCCTTTCTTGTTCAGAGCAACGTAGTTGTTGAACGGATCTTCCGCGAGCTGTTTAACGCCCAGGGAGATACGCTCACGCTCTGCGTCAACCTGCAGAACAACTGCTGCGATTTCGTCGCCTTTTTTGTATTCACGAACTGCTTCTTCGCCTGCAACGTTCCAGGAGATGTCAGACAGGTGAACCAGGCCGTCGATGCCGCCGTCCAGGCCGATGAAGATACCGAAGTCAGTGATAGACTTGATTTTACCTTCAACACGGTCGCCCTTGTTGTGGGTTTCCGCGAACTGCTGCCATGGGTTAGATTTGCACTGCTTCAGACCCAGGGAGATACGACGACGCTCTTCGTCGATATCCAGAACCATTACTTCCACAACGTCGCCAACGTTAACAACTTTGGACGGGTGGATGTTTTTGTTGGTCCAATCCATTTCGGAAACGTGAACCAGGCCTTCAACGCCCTCTTCGATTTCAACGAAGCAGCCGTAGTCGGTCAGGTTGGTCACGCGACCGGTCAGTTTGGTACCTTCCGGATAACGTTTAGCGATAGCTACCCACGGATCTTCGCCCAGCTGTTTCAGGCCCAGGGATACACGGGTACGCTCGCGGTCGAACTTCAGCACTTTAACAGTGATTTCGTCGCCAACGTTTACGATTTCGCTCGGATGCTTAACGCGTTTCCAGGCCATATCGGTGATGTGCAGCAGGCCGTCAACGCCGCCCAGATCAACGAATGCACCGTAGTCAGTGAGGTTCTTAACGATACCTTTGACTTCCATGCCTTCCTGCAGGTTTTCCAGCAGCTGATCGCGCTCTGCGCTGTTTTCGGATTCGATAACGGCACGACGAGAAACAACAACGTTGTTACGCTTCTGGTCCAGCTTGATGACTTTGAACTCAAGCTCTTTGCCTTCCAGGTGCAGCGTGTCGCGCACCGGACGAACGTCTACCAGGGAACCCGGCAGGAACGCACGAATACCGTTCAGCTCAACAGTGAAGCCACCTTTAACTTTGCCGTTGATAACACCGGTAACAGTTTCAGCGTCTTCGTAAGCTTTTTCCAGCGTGATCCAAGCTTCGTGACGTTTAGCTTTCTCACGGGACAGCAGAGTTTCACCGAAGCCGTCTTCTACTGCATCCAGAGCAACGTCAACTTCGTCACCAACCTGGATTTCCAGCTCGCCCTGGGCGTTTTTGAACTGCTCAGCCGGGATGGCGGACTCAGATTTCAGACCGGCGTCAACCAGTACTACGTCTTTGTCGATAGCAACAACAACACCACGAACGATGGAACCCGGGCGGGTTTCGATTTCTTTTAAGGATTCTTCAAACAGTTGAGCAAAAGATTCAGTCATGTTTAATCTTCAGGTTAATATTAACGTCCACCTGGCTCCGTGCCGGATGGGGTTGTTTCACATACCCGCTGACCATCCATTGCCGCGGGGTACTGCTATAATTCGGAGGCTTCGGCGCGTTACCGGTTAAGGCCTACGCAACGGCCAATTTTTCGCGCGCATATTGTAGCGCTTTTTCAATCACTTGCTCAATGTTTAGTTCGGTTGAATCGAGAACTAATGCATCGGCAGCCGGGACAAGCGGCGCCACGGCGCGATTTCGGTCGCGATCGTCACGCTCTTTTATCTCGGACAAAAGACGTTCAAAGTTAACATCAAAGCCCTTTTCCTGCAACTGCCGCATGCGGCGATGCGCCCGCTCGTCGGCCGAGGCATCGAGGAAAATTTTCACCGGCGCGTCCGGGAACACTACCGTTCCCATATCGCGACCGTCGGCGATAAGCCCCGGCAGTTCGCGGAAGGCGCGCTGGCGGCGCAGCAGCGCTTCGCGAACGCGCGGAAAAGCCGCCACTTTCGAGGCCGCGTTCGCGACCTCCTGAGTGCGAATTTCGCTACTGACATCTTCCCCTTCCAGCACCACTTCCAGGTTGCCGTCAGTAGAAATAAAACGCACGTCAAGATGTGCAGCCAGGGGCACCAGCGCCTCTTCGGACTCCACGTCGACATGATGATGCAGCGCCGCCAGCGCCAGAACGCGGTAGATCGCGCCTGAATCTAACAGATGCCAGCCCAGCGCTTCCGCCATTGCCTTGCACAACGTACCTTTACCCGCACCGCCAGGTCCATCAATGGTGATTACCGGAATATTCGCCGTCATCTTTTTCTCCTTCAGCAAGGCGCATGGAATATAAACGCCGCGCATTATACGCATCAATACGCCGGAAAGTGAGCATTGCTTGTAAATTACGGACTACAGGAAATGAAAAGCAGAAGTTTTGCGCAATTATAGCGGGCTGACAGGATATCAGCCCGCGGGATGACAAAGTTTTACTCAGGCGAGGGTACTGATCCGCGCCAGCTGCTCAAAGTAGTCAGGGAACGTTTTGGCCGTACATTTGGGATCAAGGATGGTCACCGGCGTATCAGACAGCGCTACCAGCGAGAAGCACATCGCCATCCGGTGGTCGTTATAGGTGCCGATTTCTGCGTACTTCAACTTTGCCGGCGGGGTGATGCGGATATAATCTTCTCCCTCTTCCACCTCGGCGCCCACTTTACGCAGCTCGGTCGCCATGGCGAACAGACGGTCCGTCTCCTTGACCCGCCAGTTGTAGATATTGCGCAGGGTAGTGGTCCCTTGCGCGAACAGCGCGGCGGTGGCGATGGTCATCGCGGCGTCCGGGATATGGTTCATATCCATATCGACCGCCTTGAGCTCGCCGTGGGTGCAGGCGATGAAATCGTCGCCCCAGGTGACGGTGGCGCCCATTTTCTCCAGTACGTCGGCGAAACGAATGTCGCCCTGTACGCTGTTGCGGCCGATACCGGTGACTTTTACCGTGCCGCCCTTAATGGCGCCAGCGGCGAGGAAATACGAGGCCGAGGAAGCATCGCCTTCCACCAGGTAATCTCCCGGCGACTGATACTGCTGCTTGCCGCGCACCACAAATCGCTGATAAGACTGATTGTCCACCTCAACGCCGAAGGTTTTCATCAGGTGCAGCGTAATGTCGATATAGGGTTTCGACACCAGATCGCCCTTAATGACGATGACGGTATCCTGCGGCGCCAGCGGCGCGGTCATCAGCAGCGCGGTCAGGAACTGGCTGGAGACGCTGCCGTCAACCTCGACGTTGCCGCCCTGAAAACCGCCGCGCAGGCGCAGCGGTGGATAATTTTCCTGCTCCAGATAGTCGATCTGAGCGCCGCCCTGACGCAGGGCATCCACCAGATGGCCGATCGGACGCTCTTTCATCCGCGGTTCGCCGGTCAGCACGATATCGTTGCTGCCAAGGCACAGAGCCGCCGCCAGCGGACGCATCGCGGTACCGGCGTTGCCAAGGAACAGCTCCAGCGCCGCGGCAGAGCGCAACGGGCCGCCGTTGCCGGTCACTTCGCAGCGGGTGCGGTCGGCAGACAGGGTATATTGAACCCCCAGCGCACTCAGGGCATTCAGCATATGGCGCACATCGTCGCTGTCCAGCAGGTTGGTCAGCACCGTCGTGCCGCGGGCCAGGGCAGCCAGCAGCAGCGCGCGGTTGGAGACGCTTTTCGAACCTGGCAGGTTCACGGTGCCCTCTACGCGTGCGATGGGTTGTAACGTCAGGGATTCCATCAAACTTCACTCTCAAACAAACAGAATAAAAACCCCGCAGACAGGCCGCGGGGAGGAAGAAAGAAACAGGCGATTAACCGTGGCGGCGTTCGAAGTCCAGCATAAAGTCGGTTAACGCCTTCACGCCGTCCAGCGGCATGGCGTTGTAGATGGAAGCACGCATGCCGCCCACCACCCGGTGGCCCTTCAGCGCGTGCAGCCCGGCAGCAAACGACTCTTCGAGGAACAGTTTGTCCAGGGCGCTGTCCGCCAGCTGGAACGGTACGTTCATACGCGAACGGTTGGCCTGCGCCACATCGTTACGATAGAAGCCGCTGTTATCGATCACGCCGTAGAGCAGTTCGGCTTTCTGCTGGTTGATTTTATCCATCGCGGCAACCCCACCCTGCTGTTTCAGCCACTTAAACACCAGTCCAGCCAGATACCATGCGAACGTCGGCGGTGTGTTAAACATCGAGTCATTCTCGCTTAACACGGTGTAGTCAAGAATTGACGGGCAGGCCACGCTGGCTTTGCCCAGCAGATCTTCACGCACGATGACCAGCGTCAGCCCAGCCGGACCGATATTCTTCTGCGCGCCGGCGTAGATTACGCCGAAGCGGTTGACGTCAATTTCGCGGGAAAGAATGGTGGAGGAGAAATCGGCGGTCACGATGACGTCGTCGCCGAAGTTCGGCGTCTCATCAATCGCGATACCATCAATGGTTTCGTTCGGGCAGTAGTGCAGATAGGCCGCCCCCGGGGTCAGCTGCCACTCGCTCATCGGCTTCACAGCGCGCTTGCCGTCGACGGTGATTTTCGCGTCGATAACGTTCGGCGTGCAGTATTTCTTCGCCTCTTTGACCGCGCTGGCCGCCCAGTAGCCGGCGTCCACATAGTCAGCGACCTTTTTATCGCCGAGGATGTTCAGCGGGATCCCGGCGAACTGGCCGCGGCCGCCGCCGTGGCAGAATAAAACTTTATAGTTGGAAGGGATGTTCAGCAGAGCGCGGAAGTCCTGTTCTGCCTCTTCTGCCACCTGGATAAACTCCTTACCACGGTGACTGATCTCCATGACCGACGTCCCCAGACCGTGCCAGTCGCACAGTTCCTGCTGCGCCAGTTTGAGTACTTCCGCCGGCAGCATTGCCGGGCCCGAACTGAAGTTATAGACCTGAGCCATTTCCCCTCACCACGTTGCTATGTTGTTTTGCCCGCGAACCGCCGCGAGCATAAGTTATTCCTGTGGCTATCGGTTTTATCATTCAGTGACACGGTCCGCAATGGCTAAAACTCGCCGACGGTAAAACGCGGCCGCCGTCACACAACAGAATCTATCGGCTTGACGTAATAAAACCGACATATTTGCTGTCAGGTAAGCCGTTTCGCCCGGCTGGCCTTCGACCATTCTGCATTTGCGCAGCGCGGACATATTCGTTTTTCTCCCGCCTGCATCGCCATTACGATGCTGCAGCGCACGCAGGCATAGATCCCCTCTTGCGGAATGGTGGTATAGCGTGTGGTACAATGCGCTGGAAGGATCGATAATCCGGCCCTCACCTCTTCATCGGGATAATAAAACACGCTGATCTGCCCGTTGGTTTCGAGGATTGCCAGCCGGACCTGGCCAAGCTGCTCGACGCTGTTGACCCGCAGCTCCATAAAAAATTCGAATTCGGTCATGTTTTCCGCATGCAGCTTCTCCCAGGCCAACTGTCCCTCTTCCACCACTACGATAGGTTTCCCCTCCAGTAGATCCTCCAGCTTTTCGCTATGCCCCATCAGCCACATAATGCCGCGATACAGTAGCGCCAGCGTAACGAAGACCACCAGCACCGGCAGCAGCGGCACATCGTCATAAAACGCCACGTCACCCGCCGCCGAGCCGAGGGTCAAAATAATCAGCACCTCGAACAGCGACATCTGCCGCACGCCGCGCCGTCCGGTAATCTTGAGGAAAATAAAGACCAGAACGAAGGTATAGAGGCTGCGCAACGCCACCTCCGCCAGGAATTCCACCGGTACTTTATCGAGCGCCATCCGCTGCCAGTCAAAGGCTTTCATTTTCCATCTCCCTGTGTATTAAAGATGCCTCTAAGCATAGCCAGATGATGGAGATAGCACCTGTCAGATAAAAGCCGTATCATTGCGCGCTTTCCGTACGACAAAAGTGATCGCCATGACCCAAACGTTTATTCCCGGCAAAGATGCCGCCCTGGAAGATTCCATCGCTCGCTTCCAGCAGAAATTGCTCGACCTCGGATTTGATATCGAAGAGGCCTCGTGGCTGAACCCGGTGCCGCACGTGTGGTCCGTTCACATTCGCGATAAAGCGTGCGCGCTGTGCTTTACCAATGGTAAAGGCGCCACCAAAAAGGCAGCCCTGGCCTCCGCGCTGGGCGAATATTTCGAACGTCTGTCCACTAACTATTTCTTCGCCGACTTCTGGTTAGGCGACACAATCGCTAACGGCCCGTTTGTTCACTACCCGAACGAAAAGTGGTTCCCGCTGACTGAGGATGATGAAGTCCCGGAAGGTCTGCTGGATGCCCGCCTGCGCGCGTTCTACGATCCTGACGATCAGTTAACGGCCAGTATGCTGGTGGATCTGCAGTCGGGTAACGATGAGCGCGGCGTGTGCGGTCTGCCTTTTACCCGCCAGTCCGACGGCGAAACCGTCTATATTCCGATGAATATTGTCGGTAACCTGTACGTCTCCAACGGCATGTCCGCCGGTAACACCCGCAACGAAGCGCGGGTACAGGGTCTGTCAGAGGTCTTTGAACGTCACATTAAAAACCGCATCATCGCTGAAAGCATCAGCCTGCCGGAGATCCCGGCGGAAGTCATGGCGCGCTATCCGGGCGTCGTGGAATCGATCGCCAAACTGGAAGCTGAAGGTTTCCCGATCTTTGCCTATGATGGCTCGCTCGGCGGCAAATATCCGGTTATCTGCGTCGTGCTGTTTAACCCGGCTAACGGCACCTGCTTCGCCTCCTTCGGCGCCCACCCGGACTTTGGCGTGGCGCTGGAGCGAACCGTCACCGAACTGCTGCAGGGCCGCAGCCTGAAAGACCTCGATGTCTTCACGCCGCCAACCTTCGATGACGAAGAGGTCGCCGAGCACGCGAACCTCGAAACCCACTTTATCGACTCCAGCGGCCTGATCTCCTGGGATATGTTCAAGCAGGACGCCGACTATCCATTCGTTGACTGGAGCTTCTCCGGTACCACCGAAGAAGAGTTCGCCACCCTGATGGCCATCTTCAAGGCCGAAGATAAAGAAGTGTACATCGCCGACTACGAGCACCTGGGCGTTTACGCCTGCCGTATCATCGTCCCGGGGATGTCGGACATATACCCGGCGGAAGACCTGTGGCTGGCGAACAACAGCATGGGCGCTCATCTGCGGGACACCATTCTGTCCCTGCCGGGCAGCGAGTGGGATAAAGAAGATTACCTGGCGCTGATCGAGCAGATGGACGATGAGGGTCTGGATGATTTCACCCGCGTTCGCGAACTGCTGGGGCTCGCCACCGGAAAAGACAACGGCTGGTATACCCTGCGCGTCGGCGAGCTGAAAGCGATGCTGGCCCTGGCCGGCGGCGATCTGGAACAGGCGCTGATCTGGACCGAGTGGACCATGGAATTTAATGCTTCGGTCTTCAGCGCGGAGCGCGCGAACTACTATCGCTGTCTGCAAACCCTGCTGCTGCTGAGCCAGGAAGAAGAGCGTCAGCCGCTGCAGTACCTGAACGCCTTCATCCGTATGTACGGCGCCGACGCGGTCGAAGCCGCCAGCGCGGCGCTGAGCGGGGAAGCGCCGTTCTATGGTCTCCAGGCGGTCGATAGCGATCTGCAGGCCTTCCCGGCCCATCAGTCGCTGCTGAAAGCCTATGAAAAACTGCAGCGGGCGAAAGCGGCGTTTTGGGCAAAATAAGCCCAGCTTGCGCCATCGTTCATGCTTACAACGGAGCCCTCAGCGGCTCCGTTATTTAACCCTGAGAAAGCGCCTCCTATAATTTGTAGTTGTAAAGTTAATTAATGTTAAATAACGCCATTTCATCATTTATCAATTGTTAAATTTAATAAAAATACTCCATTTTAATTAACTCAAAAATGGGGGTAAAAAAGAAAAAATTCAACATTATTTATAAAATTTAAAAATTATTTTCTCTATACATTTCATGCAGTTATAGATAATTTCAATAGAAACCACACACTAAAAAGGCATATAGTTCCGGTGAGATATGATCTATATCAATTTCCCTTCTATAATGCTTTGTTAGTATCTCACCGCCAACTTATATAAAGAGAGAGTTAGTGTGAAAGCTGACAACCCTTTTGATCTTTTGCTCCCTGCCGCGATGGCGAAAGTCGCCGAAGAAGCAGGTGTCTATAAAGCAACGAAGCATCCGATGAAGACGTTTTATCTGGCGATCACCGCTGGCGTTTTCATCTCCATCGCTTTCGTATTCTATATCACCGCGACCACCGGCACTGCCGCGATGCCTTATGGGATTGCCAAACTTATCGGTGGGATCTGTTTTTCTCTGGGTCTGATTCTGTGCGTTATCTGCGGCGCTGACCTCTTTACCTCTACGGTACTGATCGTGGTGGCCAAAGCCAGCGGTCGAATTACCTGGGGGCAACTGGCAAAAAACTGGCTCAACGTCTATTTTGGTAACCTGGTGGGCGCGCTGCTGTTTGTGCTGCTGATGTGGTTATCAGGCGAATATATGACTGCCAACGGCGGCTGGGGGCTAAACGTTCTGCAGACCGCCGACCACAAAATGCACCATACTTTTGTGGAGGCCGTGAGCCTGGGTATCCTCGCTAACCTGATGGTTTGTCTCGCCGTATGGATGAGCTATTCCGGTCGTAGCCTGATGGATAAAGCGATGATCATGGTCCTGCCGGTAGCGATGTTCGTTGCCAGCGGCTTTGAGCACAGCATCGCCAACATGTTTATGATCCCGATGGGTATCGTAATCCGCAACTTTGCAAGCCCGGAATTCTGGACCGCCATCGGTTCGACTCCGGAAAGTTTCTCTCACTTGACCGTTATGAACTTCATCACTGATAACCTGATTCCGGTAACTATCGGGAACATTATCGGCGGGGGTCTGCTGGTCGGGTTGACATACTGGGTCATTTACCTGCGTGGCAACGACCATCACTAAGGGTTGTTTCAGGCAGTAAATAAAAAATCCACTTAAGAAGGTAGGTGTTACATGTCCGAGCTTAATGAAAAGTTAGCCACAGCCTGGGAAGGTTTTGCGAAAGGTGACTGGCAGAATGAAGTCAACGTCCGTGACTTTATTCAGAAAAACTACACCCCATATGAAGGCGACGAATCCTTCCTGGCTGGCGCGACTGAAGCGACCACCAAGCTGTGGGACACCGTAATGGAAGGTGTAAAACAGGAAAACCGCACTCACGCGCCTGTTGATTTTGACACTGCCCTGGCTTCCACCATCACCTCTCACGACGCGGGCTATATCGAGAAAGGTCTGGAAAAAATCGTTGGTCTGCAGACCGAAGCGCCGCTGAAACGTGCGATCATCCCGTTCGGTGGTATCAAAATGGTTGAAGGTTCCTGCAAAGCGTATAATCGCGAGCTGGACCCGATGCTGAAAAAAATCTTCACAGAGTACCGTAAAACTCACAACCAGGGCGTTTTCGACGTCTATACCCCGGACATCCTGCGCTGCCGTAAATCCGGCGTGCTGACGGGTCTGCCGGATGCTTACGGTCGTGGTCGTATCATCGGTGACTACCGTCGCGTTGCGCTGTACGGTATCGACTTCCTGATGAAAGACAAATTCGCCCAGTTCAACTCTCTGCAAGCGAAACTGGAAAGCGGCGAAGACCTGGAAGCGACCATCCGTCTGCGTGAAGAAATCGCTGAACAACACCGCGCACTGGGCCAGATCAAAGAGATGGCCGCTAAATATGGCTATGACATCTCCGGTCCGGCGACCACCGCTCAGGAAGCGATTCAGTGGACCTACTTCGGTTACCTGGCTGCCGTGAAATCTCAGAACGGCGCGGCAATGTCCTTCGGTCGTACCTCCAGCTTCCTGGATATCTACATCGAGCGTGACCTGCAGGCAGGTAAAATCACCGAGCAAGACGCGCAGGAAATGGTTGACCACCTGGTCATGAAACTGCGTATGGTTCGCTTCCTGCGTACCCCGGAATATGATGAACTGTTCTCCGGCGACCCGATTTGGGCAACGGAATCCATCGGCGGTATGGGCGTTGACGGCCGTACTCTGGTGACCAAAAACAGCTTCCGCTTCCTGAACACCCTGTACACCATGGGGCCGTCTCCGGAGCCGAACATTACTATCCTGTGGTCTGAAAAACTGCCGCTGAGCTTCAAGAAATTCGCCGCTAAAGTGTCCATCGATACCTCTTCTCTGCAGTATGAGAACGATGACCTGATGCGTCCGGACTTCAACAACGACGACTACGCTATCGCATGCTGCGTAAGCCCGATGGTTGTTGGTAAGCAAATGCAGTTCTTCGGCGCTCGCGCTAACCTCGCGAAAACCATGCTGTACGCTATCAACGGCGGCGTGGATGAAAAACTGAAAATGCAGGTTGGTCCGAAATCTGAACCGATCAAAGGCGACGTCCTGAACTTCGACGAAGTAATGGATCGCATGGATCACTTCATGGACTGGCTGGCTAAACAGTACGTCACCGCGCTGAACATCATCCACTACATGCACGACAAGTACAGCTACGAAGCCTCTCTGATGGCGCTGCACGACCGTGACGTTATCCGCACCATGGCGTGTGGTATCGCTGGTCTGTCCGTTGCTGCTGACTCCCTGTCTGCTATCAAATATGCGAAAGTTAAACCGATTCGTGACGAAGACGGTCTGGCTATCGACTTCGAAATCGAAGGCGAATACCCGCAGTTTGGTAACAACGACCCTCGCGTCGATGACATGGCCGTTGACCTGGTTGAACG
This sequence comes from Klebsiella sp. 4_1_44FAA, assembly GCF_000238715.1. Classification (NCBI taxonomy): domain Bacteria; kingdom Pseudomonadati; phylum Pseudomonadota; class Gammaproteobacteria; order Enterobacterales; family Enterobacteriaceae; genus Klebsiella; species Klebsiella sp. 4_1_44FAA. The sequence goes on along the minus strand of NZ_JH414799.1, from coordinate 802,326 downwards.
TTTCATGAAGAAAATTCAGAAACTGCACACCTACCGCAACGCTATCCCGACTCAGTCTGTTCTGACCATCACCTCTAACGTGGTGTACGGTAAGAAAACCGGTAATACCCCAGACGGTCGTCGCGCTGGCGCGCCGTTCGGTCCAGGTGCTAACCCGATGCACGGCCGTGACCAGAAAGGCGCAGTAGCCTCTCTGACCTCCGTCGCTAAACTGCCGTTTGCTTACGCGAAAGATGGTATCTCTTATACCTTCTCTATCGTGCCGAACGCGCTGGGTAAAGACGACGAAGTTCGTAAGACCAACCTGGCGGGTCTGATGGATGGTTACTTCCATCACGAAGCGTCCATCGAAGGTGGTCAGCACCTGAACGTGAACGTCATGAACCGCGAAATGCTGCTCGACGCGATGGAAAACCCGGAAAAATATCCGCAGCTGACCATCCGTGTATCTGGCTACGCCGTACGTTTTAACTCCCTGACCAAAGAACAGCAGCAGGATGTTATTACCCGTACCTTCACTCAGACCATGTAATTCCCTGTCTGACTGAAAAGGCGTACAATAAAGGCCCCACATCAGTGGGGCCTTTTTAACAAGCATTCCCCGCCCCAGCCTGCTTTGCCAGTTATCTATACTTTGGGTACCTGTCAAAACAGACTCGACGCAGCCGCTGAGCTGCGCACCAACACGGCCCCGGATGGGCCACATCTGGAGAAAACACCGCAATGTCAGTTATTGGTCGCATTCACTCCTTTGAATCCTGTGGCACCGTTGATGGCCCGGGCATCCGCTTTATTACCTTTTTCCAGGGCTGCCTGATGCGCTGCCTGTACTGCCATAACCGTGACACCTGGGATACCCACGGCGGCAAAGAAATCACCGTTGAAGAATTAATGAAAGAGGTGGTGACCTATCGTCACTTTATGAATGCTTCCGGCGGCGGCGTCACCGCCTCGGGCGGTGAGGCGATCCTGCAGGCGGAGTTTGTTCGCGACTGGTTCCGCGCGTGTAAGAAAGAAGGCATCCACACCTGCCTGGATACCAACGGCTTCGTACGTCGCTACGATCCGGTTATCGACGAGCTGCTGGAGGTAACAGACCTGGTGATGCTGGATCTCAAGCAGATGAACGATGAGATTCACCAGAACCTGGTCGGCGTCTCTAACCATCGTACGCTGGAATTCGCCCAGTATCTGGCGAAGAAGAATATCAATGTCTGGATCCGCTACGTGGTGGTTCCCGGCTGGTCAGACGATGATGATTCCGCGCACCGCCTGGGCGAATTTACCCGCGATATGGGCAATGTCGAAAAAATCGAGCTGCTGCCCTACCATGAGCTGGGTAAACACAAATGGGTAGCGATGGGCGAAGAGTACAAGCTGGACGGCGTCCATCCGCCGAAGAAAGAGACCATGGAGCGGGTAAAAGGCATCCTTGAGCAGTATGGTCACAAAGTAATGTACTAATCCCGCCCGGGCCGGTGATGCGCTTATGCCGGCCTGCAACGGCGTGGGAAGCTGTGTCCGCCCCGCCGTTTCATTCTCATGAAAAACGACTTGTCCTCTCTGCGGCAGTAAGCCTATGCGATTGCAGCAGATGACGCGCAGCATGCGCTGCGCGTTGCAGGGTCAGGCGTGCGCCACCGGCGTCGGATGATGCCCGGCTTTGCGCAGCAGGGTCAGCAGATAGATAAACGACACGCTGGCGATCATGATAAACAGCAGGTTGTCTGAGAAGTTCTGCATCAGCATCGCCGTCAGGGTCGGGCCCAGCAGGCTGCCGATGGTATAGCTCATCAGCAGCGCCTGATTCATCGCCACCAGCTGATGGTGCTCCACTTTTTCACAGGCCCAGGCCATCGCCACCGGATACAGCGTGAAACCAGATGCCCCAAGCACAAACAGCGCCGGGGCCATTGCCGCCTGACTAAGCATCGCCAGACATCCCAGAATGACCACAAAGACCTGTACCCGCAGCACCAGCAGGCGACCGTAGCGGTCTGCCAGGCGCCCTACCGGCCACTGGCCGAGGATCCCCGCACTCACCATCACCGCCATCCAGAAGCCGATGCCGGAGTCGCTGACGCCCTGATGGTTCAGCCACAGCGGCATCAGGCCATACAGCGAGCCGAGGACAATCCCCGAAATAATACAGCCATTGACCCCGTGGCGCGCCTGGCGCAGCTTCAGCATCGGCCAGATACGTACCGTTTCATGCGGCTCTTCTGCCTGCCCCATAATGCGGGTAAACAGCAACGGCAGGATCGCCGCCAGCGCCAGGCCGGTCACCCACGGCAGGACGCTCATTAAATCGGTGGGTAATTTACTGACCATCAGCTGGCCCAGTACGGTACCGACGTAATAGACCATCATGTACGCCGCCAGCAGACGACCGCGACTGCGGGAAGTGCCGCTGCAAACCAGCGCGCTTTCCACCACCACCCAGATCATCGCGCAACCTATGCCGGCGATAAAACGCCAGCTCAGCCATGTCCAGAAGCCAACGGTGATCCCCAGCCCTACGCAGCCGACGGCGAAAATTAACGATGCGAGATAATAGCTACGGTTAAACCCCAGGCGCTTGATCACCCAGCCGGCCAGCAACGTACCGGCCAGGTTGCCGGTAAAATAGGATGACCCCACCATGCCGACCTGCCAGGTTGGCATGTTTTCATGGGCGAGCCAGAGCGGGACGAGCGTATTCAGCACCGCTATCGCCAGGGTCAATAAAAGCAGGCCACAGAGCAGCATTTGCACTGGCCGGGTGTAGATGGTCATGGGTAAAAACCGTGAGGAATGTTCAGATCGCGAGCGCATCATGCCACTGCTAAAAACATTGTCAATCCACCTGAAATCAGGCGTGACGCGGTTTTGTCGGCTACGATAGAAGTTTTTTATCCAGAGGATGGAAAAAGGTGAGACAACAGATAATACGCTATTGTTTTTGCTGGTTTATTAATAAATGCCGAAGTTAATTTCAGTTGAAAAATTTCATCTATCGACAGCACGTTTTCATCATGCCGGTGGTTAGGCACCGGCATGATGGAGGTAGTTAACTGGCGACAGCCATCCCAACGGTCATATGCAGGCCATAGAATATGCCGCGGCCGATCATCTCTCCCGCCAGTATCAGAACAAAGGCCAGGCCGAGCAGCGAGACCGCCGGTTTGCGGCCGCGAATCTGCGGCACGCACCAGCAGGCCAGGGCCAGGGCCAGCAGCACCACGCGCCAGGCCATAAGCAACCCGTAATCCGGCACCAGGGCGGAGGCCTGCTGAACTGAGCTGCGGATGGTGGCAAGTTCACTTCCCTGCATCACGACCACCATAATACTGACCAGCAGCGCCAGCAAACTAACCACCGGCAGCAGGCGCAGCGCCCAACCATCGACGCCTGCGACGCGCAGCAGCAGGTAGCCCAGCAGTGGACCGCCGATAAACAGCGTCAGGAAGAAGCTCAGCGGCGTCCAAACGGTGTACCAGGTCGGCACCGTGTCGATGGTGTTGTATACCCGCACCATCATCCACACGAAAATCACGCCCAGCACCATGGTCACCACCAGCCACAGGCTCCGCAGGCCGGCAGGCAGCTTTTTGCACACGGCCAGCAGCCAGCCAATTCCGCCGACGGCGAAGAAGATCGCCCCGCTGGCTATTTCATTACTCAGCGACGAGGCTCCCATGCGATTCAGCGAATTAAAGGCCCGCAGCGGCGAGCCAAGGTGCATCGTCGAGGCAATAAACCCGATCCCCATCAATACCCACAGTCCGAACATGCTGCCCACCACGCGCAGCTCCTGCTCACGGGAAAGCTTGCCTGTCATCAGCGCCAGCGCCAGAACAATAAAGCCGCCTACGACGCACTGGCCGAAGACCGTAAAGACCATCAGCGGCCATTCATGCCATCCGTTTCCCATCTCACACCTCCTTCGGGTTCGCCAGGTAACCGGTGGTATCGCCACACGGCCGGGCATTGGCGTTAGGTTTGATAACGATACTCGGCCGGGTAAAGTGCGCCGACGGCAGCGGCGCTACCGCGGCCAGCTGGCCGTGCTTAGCGCGCAGTTCGGCAATCGGCCCGAAATCCAACGCCCGCAGCGGGCAGGACTCGACGCAGATCGGCTTTTTCCCCTCGGCGACGCGCTCGTGACAGCCATCGCACTTGGTCATATGGCCTTTGTCGGCGTTGTACTGTGGGGCGCCGTACGGGCAGGCCATATGGCAGTAGCGGCAGCCAATGCATACCTCTTCGTTGACCACCACAAAACCGTCTTCGCGCTTATGCATCGCGCCGCTCGGACAGACCTTGGTGCAGGCCGGATCTTCACAGTGGTTACAGGCGATGGAGAGGTAATAGGCAAACACGTTCTGCTGCCAGACGCCGTTGTTCTCCTGCCAGTCGCCGCCGGCATATTCATAGATGCGGCGGAAGCTGACCTCCGGGGTCAGGTTCTTGTAGTCCTTACAGGCCAGTTCGCAGGTTTTGCAACCGGTGCAACGGGCGGAATCAATAAAAAATCCATACTGAGTTGTCATCGGTTACTCCTTACAGCTTCTCAACCTGAACGAGGTTGGTATGCGACGGGTTTCCCTTCGCCAGCGGCGACGGACGCTGGGTGGTCAGCACGTTGATACTGCCCGCCTGATCCACACGCGAGGCGTCCGGGTTGTACCAGGCCCCTTCCCCCAGCGCGACGACGCCCGGCATCATGCGCGGCGTCACCTTCGCTTCGATATGCACTTCACCCCGATCGTTGAAGATGCGAATACGATCGCCGTTGGCAATGCCGCGCTTGCGGGCATCGATCGGGTTAATCCACATCTCCTGCCGACAGGCGGCCTTCAGCACATCGACGTTGCCGTAGGTCGAGTGGACGCGAGATTTATAGTGGAAGCCGGTGAGCTGTAGCGGGTATTTCGCTGTCAGCGGATCGTTGTAGTTTTCGAAACCCGGGGTGTAGATCGGCAGCGGATCGATAACATCCCCTTCCGGCAGCTCCCAGGTGGCCGCGATTTTCGCCAGATCCTGCGAGTAAATTTCGATCTTGCCCGAAGGCGTGGTCAGCGGATTAGCCTGCGGATCCTCACGGAAGGCTTTGTAGGCCACATGATGACCTTGCGGATCGCGCTGCTTATAGATGCCCTGCTGACGGAAGGTGTCGAAATCCGGCAGGTCGGGAATCGCTTTGCGCGACTGCTCATACAGATAGCGCATCCAGCCTTCCTGGGTACGGCCCTCGGTAAACAGCTCTTCGACGCCCAGGCGCTTTGCCAGTTCGCTGGTCATCTCATAGATGGTTTTGCATTCAAAGCGCGGCTTGATGGCCTGATCGGCAAAGATAACGTAGGACATGTTGCCGCAGGAGGCATCCAGCGCGAAATCCATCTGCTCGGAGGCGGTACAGTCCGGCAGCAGAATATCGGCGTATTTCGCCGAGGAGGTCATATGGCAGTCAATGACCACAATCATCTCGCATTTCTTGTCGTCCTGCAGGATTTCGTGGGTCCGGTTGATCTCAGAATGCTGGTTAATCAGACAGTTGCCCGCATAGTTCCAGATCATCTTGATCGGCACGTCGAGCTTATCTTTACCGCGTACGCCGTCGCGCAGAGCGGTCATTTCCGGGCCGCGCTCAATAGCATCGGTCCACATAAACATCGAGATACTGGTCTCAACCGGATTCTCCAGCGTCGGCATACGCTCAAAAGGCAGACTATACGAGCCCTCGCGCGCCCCGCTATTGCCGCCGTTGATCCCGACGTTACCCGTCAGAATGGCGAGCATTGAGATGGCGCGGGTGGCGATCTCTCCGTTGGCGTGACGCTGCGGACCCCAGCCCTGGCTAATATAGGCCGGTTTGGCGGTGGCAATTTCGCGCGCCAGTTTAACAATGCGTTCGCGCGGAATACCGGTAATCGTCGAGGCCCACTCCGGCGTTTTGGCGATACCGTCAGTGCCCTGGCCAAGAATGTAAGCTTTGTAATGACCATTGGCTGGCGCACCGGCGGGCAGCGTTTTCTCGTCGTATCCCACGCAGTATTTATCGAGGAACGGCTGATCGACCAGATTCTCGGTGATCATCACCCACGCGAGGCCCGAAACCAGTGCCGCATCGGTCCCAGGACGAATCGGGATCCATTCATCTTCACGCCCGGCGCCGGTGTCGGTATAGCGCGGATCGATGATTATCATCCGGGCATTGGATTTCTGCCGCGCCTGTTCAAGGTAGTACGTCACCCCGCCGCCGCTCATCCGCGTTTCGCCGGGGTTATTGCCGAACAGCACCACCAGCTGACTGTTTTCAATATCCGATGGGCTGTTGCCGTCCGCCCAGCCGCCGTAGGTGTAATTCAGACCGGCAGCAATCTGCGCTGATGAATAGTCGCCATAATGGTTGAGATAGCCACCGCAGCAGTTCATCAGACGGGCAATCAGCGTTTTCCCCGGCGGCCAGGAGCGGGTCAGCGTCCCGCCGAGCGTGCCGGTGCCGTAGTTCAGATAGATGGATTCGTTGCCGTACTCTTTAATCAGCCGCTGCATATTGCTGGCGATGGTATCCAACGCCTCTTCCCAGCTGATTTGCTCGAACTTGCCCTCACCGCGTTTACCAACGCGCTTCATCGGGTACTTCAGACGGTCCGGATTATAGACCCGGCGGCGCATTGAACGCCCACGCAGGCAGGCGCGGACCTGGTGCAAACCGTCATAGTTATCATCACCGGTATTATCGGTTTCGACGTATTTAATCGCGCCATCCACCACGTGCATGCGCAGCGGGCAACGGCTACCGCAGTTGACGGTGCAGGCGCTCCAGACCACCTTCTCACTGGCGGGCGCCGGCGTATCGGCAGCATGCGACAGTCGGGTAAAAGGTAACGTTAGTGCGTTGCTGGCCAGCGCCAGGCCGCCTATTGCCGTGGTTTTCATCAGACCACGGCGGCTTACCTCAGCAGCCAGTAAAGCATCAGGGGCTTTAATTTTCATGGATACTCGCTTTGGTTGCTCACAATAAACTGACAAGCGTTATATAGACATATATATAATGCTTTGCGATATTATTGGTTTTTTATGCTGGTTTAATCCAAAGGGAGTATCACTGCATTCGCGAAAAGGATTATTGCCCGGTATCAATAAGGGCGTAAAAAAAGCGCCCGCAGGCGCTTTTAAAAGAAGGAGTGAGAAGTTTAGCCGATATATTCGAGGCCGCGCATATACGGGCGCAGCACTTCCGGGATCTCGATACGGCCATCAGCCTGCTGATAGTTTTCCATCAGCGCCACCAGGGTACGACCTACTGCCAGGCCAGAACCATTCAGGGTATGAACGAGACGGGTCTTCTTATCGGACTTGCTGCGGCAGCGAGCCTGCATACGACGCGCCTGGAAATCCCAGACGTTGGAGCAGGAGGAGATCTCACGATAAGTGTTTTGCGCCGGAACCCATACTTCGAGGTCATAGGTTTTGCAGGCGCTGAAGCCCATATCGCCGGTGCACAGCGCGACCTTACGGTACGGCAGGCCCAGCAGCTGCAGCACTTTCTCGGCGTGACCGGTCATCTCTTCCAGCGCGGCCATAGAGTCTTCCGGGCGGACGATCTGCACCATTTCAACTTTATCGAACTGGTGCATACGGATCAGACCGCGGGTGTCGCGGCCATAGGAACCGGCTTCAGAGCGGAAGCACGGCGTATGGGCGGTCATTTTGATCGGCAGATCGTCTTCGTCGATGATTTCATCGCGCACCAGGTTGGTCAGCGGCACTTCCGCCGTCGGGATCAGCGCGTAGTTGCTGCTGTCAGCCTCTTCTTCCAGCGGACGGGTATGGAACAGGTCGCCGGCGAATTTCGGCAGCTGGCCAGTGCCATACAGGGTATCCTGGTTTACCAGGTACGGGACATAGTTTTCGCTGTAGCCATGCTGTTCGGTGTGCAGATCCAGCATGAACTGCGCCAGGGCGCGGTGCAGACGGGCCAGCTGCCCTTTCATCACCACGAAGCGCGAGCCGGTGAGCTTAACGGCGGCGGCAAAATCCAGCCCCCCGTGCATTTCACCCAGCGTCACATGATCGCGCACCTCAAAATCGAACTGGCGCGGCGTACCCCAGCGGCTAACTTCAACGTTGTCGTTTTCGTCGCGACCAACCGGCACATCATCATGAGGAATATTCGGGATCGCCAGCGCGATATCGCGAATTTCCGCCAGCAGCGTTTCCAGCTCGGATTTTGCAGCATCCAGTTGTTCGCCAAACTTGTTAACTTCCAGGCGTAATGGCTCGATGTCTTCCCCGCGCGCTTTCGCCTGGCCAATGGATTTCGATCGGGAGTTACGCTCCGCCTGCAGGTTTTCCGTTTGCACCTGCAGAACTTTACGACGCTCTTCAAGCGCGCGAAGTTTATCTACATCCAGCTTAAAGCCCCGGCGTGCCAGTTTTTCTGCGACTGCGTCTGGCTCGGTACGCAGCAGATTGGGATCGAGCATGCTTATCCTGTGCTTATCGAATTAAAAAAGAAAAGTGGCCGCAGACTACGACCACGGAAATAGTGTAATAACCTTACCGCAACGCCTCAATTAGCGGTAGCGTTTTATCGGGCTATTTTGATCCTGTTCAGCGAGCCAGGCGAGCTTTTCGCCAATTTTGCCCTCAAGCCCCCGGTTTGTCGGGTGATAATAGCGCGTTTGCGCCATTTCCTGCGGGAAGTACTGCTCGCCGGCGGCGTAGGCGTTGGGTTCGTCATGAGCGTAACGATACTCCTGGCCATAGCCCATCTCTTTCATCAGCTTCGTCGGCGCATTGCGCAGATGCACCGGAACGTCGTAGTCAGGACGATCCCGCGCGTCGGCCAGCGCCGCTTTGAAGGCGGTGTACACCGCGTTGCTTTTCGGCGCGCAGGCCAGATAGACAATGGCCTGGGCAATCGCCCGTTCGCCTTCCGCCGGCCCGACGCGGGTAAAGCAGTCCCACGCCGAAATGGCGACCTGCATCGCCCGCGGGTCGGCGTTGCCGACATCTTCCGAGGCAATCGCCAGACAGCGGCGAGCAACGTACAGCGGATCGCCGCCGGCGGTGATGATCCGCGCGTACCAGTAAAGTGCCGCATCCGGCGCGCTACCGCGCACCGACTTATGCAGGGCGGAAATCAAATCGTAGAACCGGTCGCCTTTATTATCAAAGCGCGCGCTGCGCTCGCCAGCGATCTCGGTCAGCAGTTCCGCCTTCAGCACCCGCTTGCCCGAGTCATCGCTTTCGGCCATATCGGCCATCATTTCCAGGGTATTCAGCGCTCGCCGCGCGTCGCCGTTCACTAGTTCGGCAATAGCCCTGCGGGTCTCATCCGGCAAAATGATATCCTGGCCGCCGTAGCCGCGGGTTTTATCGTTCATCGCCTGGTCAAGCACCCGCTCGATATCGTCGGTGGTGAGCGATTTCAGTAAGTAGACGCGAGCGCGGGAGAGCAGCGCCGAGTTAAGCTCAAAGGAGGGGTTTTCGGTGGTCGCGCCAATAAAAGTAATGGTGCCGTCTTCAATATGCGGCAGAAAGGCATCCTGCTGGCTTTTATTAAAGCGATGCACTTCGTCAACAAACAGGATGGTTCGCCGGCCGGCGTTGCGATTTTGCCGCGCGCGCTCAATAGCCTCGCGAATCTCTTTCACCCCGGAGGTTACCGCTGAGATCCGTTCGACATCGGCGCTGGCGTAGCGGGCAATCACTTCCGCCAGAGTGGTCTTGCCGGTACCCGGCGGCCCCCAGAGGATCATCGAATGCAGGTGCCCGGCCTCAATGGCCCGCGGCAGGGGTTTACCCGGCGCCAGCAGGTGCTGCTGGCCAATATACTGCGCTAAATTTTCTGGCCGCATGCGAGCGGCCAGAGGTTGAAACGCGTTGTCGGAAAAATCGAGCGACAGATTGCTCACTTTCGCCTCTACTTACGTTGATCGTCCACCGTCACCCCTTTCGGCGGCGTAAAGGTGAACTTAGCTGCGTCGACGGCGCCGTTCTGCTGCGATTTCAGCTGATAGCTGCTGCGCTGATCATCCTGCTCGACGGCGCTGAACTGATGGATAGTGCCGTCCCGACCGACGTTGATCGTGAACTGCTTGAGGTTGCCGCTGCCGCTTTTTGGCGTCAGCACAAAATCATCGCCATTTTGCTTGATATTATATTGCTGCCAGTCGCTGGACTGGTTGCGGGCAATCAGCATAAACGGCGTGTTGCTGGTAGCGTCTTTCAGCCAGGTCGCCGTGGCCTGCTCGACGAACGGGTTATAGAACCACAGCGTTTTACCATCCGAAACGAGGACGCTCTCATCCGGCTGGGTCATATGCCAGTTAAACAGGTTCGGGCGTTTCACCCACAGGTCTCCCTGCCCGTCCTGCACGGCGTTACCGCTGCCGTCGGTGACTTTTTGCGTGAAGCTGGCATGGAAGCTGCTCACTTTATCAAGACGGCTTTTTAAGTCGCTGGCCGCATCTGCCCAGACCTGGCTGACGACCATACCAGACAGTAATGCACAGGTGATTGCGAGTTTTTTCATTGTTCTTCCTTAATGTGCGTCACTCCCGACGCGGGAGCCTCTTCTGCCCCTACTGTAGGACCGCCGGCGGCGGCGGGACAGAAGAATTGGCTGATTTTGCGCTTATTTACCCAACTTTGCACTCATTCAAAGGGCGGCGGCGCCAGCACTTCGCGGTTACCGTTATGGCCCTGCTCGCTGACGATACCCTGCGCTTCCATCTGTTCGATAATACGCGCGGCACGGTTATAGCCGATGCGGAACTGACGCTGAACCCCGGAAATCGACGCTTTGCGCTTCTCGGTCACAAAGTTGACTGCCTGATCGAACAACGGATCCAGCTCTTCCCCGCCATCGAAGCCGCCACCGCCGCCTTCGCTTTCGCTGTCGGAGGTAATGCCATCCACATATTGCGGGCGACCGCGGGCTTTCCAGTCCTGAACCACGGCGTGGACTTCCTGGTCGCGCACAAACGCCCCGTGGACACGCACCGGCGTGGTAGAGTTCGGCCCGGAGTAAAGCATATCCCCCATACCCAGCAGCGATTCCGCGCCGCCCTGATCGAGAATGGTACGTGAGTCAATTTTACTCGACACGGTAAAGGCGATGCGCGTCGGGATGTTGGCCTTAATCAGGCCGGTAATAACATCTACCGACGGACGCTGTGTCGCCAGCACCAGGTGGATCCCCGCCGCGCGCGCTTTCTGCGCCAGGCGAGCGATCAGCTCTTCCACCTTTTTGCCGACGGTCATCATCAGATCGGCGAATTCATCCACCAGCACCACGATGTACGGCAGTTTTTCCAGCACCGGATGTACGGCGTCCATGCTGTCGCCAGGCTTCCAGTACGGATCCGGGATCGGACGTCCCATGCGCGCGGCTTCGGCGATCTTCTCGTTGTAGCCCGCCAGGTTACGCACGCCCAGCGCCGACATCAGCTTGTAGCGGCGCTCCATCTCATTGACGCTCCAGCGCAGCGCATTGGCGGCGTCTTTCATGTCGGTGACCACTTCCGTCAGCAGGTGCGGAATTCCTTCGTAGACCGACAGCTCGAGCATTTTCGGGTCGATCATAATGAAACGCACATCTTCCGGCTGCGCCTTGTAGAGCATGCTGAGGATCATGGCGTTGACGCCAACAGACTTACCGGAACCGGTGGTACCGGCCACCAGCAGATGCGGCATTTTCGCCAGATCGGCTACTACCGGATCGCCAGCGATGTCTTTACCCAGCACCACGGTGAGCGGAGATGGGTTATCACGGAACTTGGCGTTGTCGAGCACTTCACGCAGGTAGACGGTCTGGCGTTTTTTATTCGGCAGCTCAAGCCCGACATACGGTTTGCCCGGGATCACCTCCACCACGCGCACGGCGACCGTTGACAGCGATCGCGCCAGGTCCCGTGACAGGTTAGAGATCCGTGCGGCCTTAACGCCAGGCGCCAGATTCAGTTCGAAGCGGGTGATCACCGGCCCCGGTGAGTAGTTCACCACATCCGCTTTAATGCGGAAATCGGCGAGTCGCGCTTCCACCAGGCGTGCCATCTGCTCGAGAGCAAAGGTATCCACCGGCTCGACTTCACTCGGCGGCGGGGTAAGCAGATCCAGCGACGGCAGTGGCGTGGTCGGCTTTTGCAGCGGTCGACTATCGCCATTGCGCATCAGCAGCGGGTGGATCAGGCTCTCCTGCGGCGCAGGGGCGGCAGGCTGATGCCCCTGCGGGGCAACCGGTTGTTGCGGCTGCACGGGCTGCGACGCAGTCGGATAGGACTGCGGCTGCGGCGGCACAGGCTGATGGTGTATCGGCTGATGCTGCGCAGGTTGATAACTCTGCTGCGGAGCGGCCGCCGGTTGTTGATAGCGCTGGGCCGGCTGCTGCGGCTGGACTTCCGGCGTCGGCGTAAACAGCGGTTCGCTCGGGCCGTCATTGACCAACGTTTTCATCGGCGAGAATTCATAATCTGCCGGCGAGAACGGGTTGGCGCCCGGCGGCTGCTCGGTAGCGTACCGCTGCTGCTGGGTAGCGGCAAACTGACGCGCCAGCTCCGCTTCCGCCGCGGCGTCGGCCTCATCGTCATCAGTCGCGTTATCGTCTTCCCAGCGATGACCGTAGCGCTGCTGCTGGGTGGCGGCGAACTGGCGAGCCAGTTCATCCTGCTCCATAGCATCCGCTTCCTCATCCGAGAGCAGCTCATCATCATAATGCGGATCGCGCTCCGCCTGCCGCGCGCGCTGTTCCGCCTCCCGCTGCGACGGTAGCTTGATGCCGTAGGAGGCCAGTTCCCGACGCGTAGGAACACGCACGCGATTGGGCCGCGGTAGTTTTGGACCGATGCCCTCTTTCACCTGAACCCGTGGGCCGCTGGACGCCGGGCTGAACAATGGCGTAGCCGCAGCGGATGCGGCAGTGGACGAGGTTGCTGCCGCCGCGCCGCCGCTGGCGGCGGTAGCCTGATGCACCCCAGCCGCTACCGCAGAGACTACGGTTGTCTCCACTGGCGGTTTGGACGCAGTGGTCGGCGGCGTCAGCGGTTTAGTGGCAATCGGACTTTCCGGCTCAGGAATTGGCTGATACCAGGAGGCCAACAGCTCGCGTTCGCGCGCCCGCTTCTCTTCCACTTCCTCGAAATAATAGAGCGGCGGACGTTTCACTTCCTCCTGCACGACCTCGGGCTCTGGCTCCGGTGGGGGAACTGGCGCGCTTTGCGGCTGATACGCCGCTGGCTCCGGCTGATACGGCTGCGGCGCGGGCTGGCCGGCATGCGGGTCGTAAGCCGGCTGCTGGTAGGTCTGCGGCGCGGGCTGACCGGCATTCGGATCGTAAGCCGGCTGCTGATAGGTCTGAGGCGCAGGCTGACCGGCATAGGGATCGTAAGCCGGCTGCTGATACGGCGCTGGCTCCGGCTGATAGGCCTGCGGCGCAGGTTGACCGGCATAGGGATCGTAAGCCGGCTGCTGATACGGCGCTGGCTCAGGCTGATAGGCCTGCGGCGCAGGTTGACCGGCATGCGGATCGTAAGTCGGCTGCTGATACGGCGCTGGCTCAGGCTGATAGGACTGCGGCGCAGGTGACGGCATGCGATCGTAAGCCGGCTGCTGATACGGCGCTGGCT
>NZ_JH414799.1:701332-788579 GCF_000238715.1 Klebsiella sp. 4_1_44FAA | reverse complement strand
GCTCCGGCTGATAGGCCTGCGGCGCAGGTTGACCGGCATAGGGATCGTAAGCCGGCTGCTGATACGGCGCTGGCTCAGGCTGATAGGCCTGCGGCGCAGGTTGACCGGCATGCGGATCGTAAGTCGGCTGCTGATACGGCGCTGGCTCAGGCTGATAGGACTGCGGCGCAGGTTGACCGGCATGCGGATCGTAAGCCGGCTGCTGATACGGCGCTGGCTCAGGCTGATAGGCCTGCGGCGCAGGTTGACCGGCACGCGGATCGTAAACCGGCTGTTGATACGGCGCTGGCTCAGGCTGATACGCCTGCGGTGCGGTTTGCCCCGCTGGCGGCTGATAAGCAGCCTGCTGGAACGGAGCGGGTTCAGGCTGATAGGCCTGCTGCGGCGGATAGCTGGCTTCCGGCTGATAAGCTGGCGCAGCGCCGTGATGGCCCACCGGTGATTCTGCCCACGCCTGCGGCGCGGCTGTAGCCGCCGCCGCTGCGCTTACCGGCTCAGCGATACTGTGGCCATTCAACAACGGATCGTAAGGGTCGAAATCGCCCGGGCGCACGGCGCTGGCGCCGGAGAACAGCACATCATCCTCTGCGGGACGCGCGGCGCTGGCGCCGGAAAACAGTACATCGTCGGCGGCAACAGGCGCCCCGCTGGCGCTGTATTGCACCACCTCTTCGCCGTCATCCATCCGTTTGCCGGAGAAAAGCGCAGCGTCGGTTTTACGCCCCATAGGGTTGGTAAACTTCTCGGCCAGACGCTTACGCCGCGCCAGCGCGCTGCGTAAGATACGGGCGCGACGCGATTCCTGCGGCCTGGCCGCCTCTTCGTCGTCGTACTCTTCCTCGTCGTCTTCGTATTCGCCTTCATCGACCCAGGTATCATCCCGACGGGTACGGTTGCTGGCAAAGGTGAGAACGGACAGGATGCCGCCGCCCAGCTTTTCCGCAATGCTGACCCACGACCAGCCGGTGAACAGCGTCAGCCCGGCCGCCCAGATACACAACAGGGCGATGGTGCCGCCGCTGCTGTGCAGCAGGGGTTGCAGCGTGGTGCTCAGCAGGCTGCCGATCACCCCGCCGGAGGCGAAGTACCAGATATCATCGGCGTTAATCGCCGCCAGACCACAGGAGGTCAGGATCAGGGCTAACGCACCAATGAGGCGAAGGGAAACGGCAAAATAATCAATGTATTCGTCGTTTTCCTGATGCCGCCAGGCAAACCAGCATCCGCCGATGATGATCACCGGGATGGTGTAGGCCATGACGCCAAAAATGAAAAAGAGGGTATCGGCAAGCCACGCGCCGGGGGCGCCGCCTAAATTATGAATAGGCTCATGCCATGCCGTTTGCGACCAGCTGGGGTCCGAGGGGTTAAAGCTCAGTAGTGCCGCCATCAGCCAGATGGCGAAGAGGGAGCAAAGGATGAGCATCGCCTCAAGGAGTCGGCGCCCGCTGCTGAGTTTGGTTAGTTTGACTTCTTTGTCTTCGGTGTATTCCTGGCTCAAGAAAGGCTCTCCAGGTATCAGGCTGTTTCCTGCCTGCTGCTAAAACGGACAACAGCGCCGGGTCTCCCCGGCACTGTTGCTGTATGGATTAACAGGAGTGTAATCAAACTACGTCGAGTTTGCACCTGTTCCGTGTTAGCGCGTCTTAATAACCAGACGATTACTTTGCTTGACTTCTTCCATTACCACGTAGGTACGGGTGTCGTTAACGCCCGGCAGGCGCAGCAAGGTCTCGCCCAGTAATTTACGATACGCTGACATATCCGGTACACGGGTTTTCAACAGATAGTCGAAATCACCGGAAACCAGATGACACTCTTGAATTTCTTCAAGTTTTTGTACTGCGGCGTTAAATTGCTCAAACACATCCGGTGCGCCACGATTCAGAGTAATCTCAACAAATACCAGAAGTGATGCATCCAGATAATGCGGGTTGAGCAGCGCCGTATAGCCCTGAATAAAACCCTGTCTTTCAAGACGACGCACACGCTCAAGGCAAGGCGTCGGAGAAAGTCCCACCCGTTTAGAAAGCTCGACGTTAGAAATTCGCCCATCTTTTTGCAATTCATTCAGGATGTTACGATCAATGCGGTCGAGATCTTTGCCAGGGCGCTTCTTGCTATCTACCATTATTATTGTCTCTCTGTATTCCTTCCCTACTCCTGTTCCGGCTCTGAGCCTTCACTGCCAGAGCCCATCCTGTTATCACCCGTACGACATTGGGTAACCCAGGGGTACGTGAGAAGCCCGTTGCCTGACGGCAGTCACCGACATCACGCATGGCGTCTGTCCACACCATGCGTAGATTTCGTTAACCCGGATAAAAATGGCATTTGCGTGCATGAAAATTCGCCGCACGCTAAATACTGCTTTTCTTCTTCCTTGAATGTTTTCGCAAAAGCACAGGTGATTGTCAAAGCAAAACATCGATTTTTAGTACAAGATGCCAGATATTCATCATCCGCCCTGGTTGATTCTCATTTTTTCGTCTTATAATTGTCCCGCCGACAGTAGAAATAGTTATATTCCTTGCCGGGAAAATCACCAATTCATTGGCAGCTTCTATTGCACACATCGTTAACAAAATCGCTGTGCTCTTTTTTTACGACAACAAATTCCCTACAATCCCAGCCCAATGTATGCCAATTATTATGGGGATCTCATGGGCACAGCCAAACACAGTAAACTGCTTATCCTTGGTTCTGGACCTGCGGGATACACCGCGGCGGTCTATGCCGCACGCGCCAACCTGCAGCCGGTGCTGATCACCGGGATGGAAAAAGGCGGTCAGCTGACCACCACGACGGAAGTGGAAAACTGGCCAGGCGATCCGAACGATCTCACCGGTCCGCTGCTGATGGAGCGCATGCACGAGCATGCCGCAAAATTTGAAACCGAGATCATTTTCGACCATATCAGCCACGTCGATTTGCAAAACCGCCCGTTCCGTCTGACAGGCGACAGCGGCGAGTACACCTGTGACGCGCTGATCATCGCCACCGGCGCTTCCGCCCGTTACCTGGGCCTGCCTTCCGAAGAAGCCTTCAAAGGCCGCGGCGTTTCCGCGTGCGCTACCTGCGACGGATTCTTCTATCGCAACCAGAAAGTGGCGGTGATCGGCGGCGGCAACACCGCAGTGGAAGAGGCTCTGTATCTGTCGAATATCGCCTCTGAGGTACACCTGATCCACCGTCGCGATTCCTTCCGTGCGGAAAAAATCCTCATTAAACGCCTGATGGATAAAGTGGCAAGCGGCAACATCGTGCTGCATACCGATCGTACCCTCGAAGAGGTGACCGGCGACCAGATGGGCGTCAGCGGCCTGCGCCTGCGCGATACCAAAAACAGCGACAATGTCGAGTCCCTGGAAGTGGCTGGTTTATTTGTCGCCATCGGCCACAGCCCGAACACCGCCATCTTTGAGGGCCAGCTGGAGCTGGAGAACGGCTACATCAAAGTGCAGTCCGGTATCCACGGCAATGCGACCCAGACCAGCATCCCGGGCGTGTTCGCCGCCGGCGATGTCATGGACCATATCTATCGTCAGGCCATCACTTCTGCGGGCACCGGCTGCATGGCGGCGCTGGACGCGGAGCGTTACCTCGACGGTTTGGCTGACGCTTGCAAATAATCTTTACAAGTCAGTAACAAAGGTAAAGAAGGCGACGAAAAGTCGCCTTTATTTTTGCTGCGATGTAACATTGCCGTGCCCAATACTCCGATAACGACACCTGCAAAGCGCGCAATGAATAAAACCCGTCAACAAGAGTTAACCCGCTGGTTAAAACAGCAAAGCATTATCTCCCGTCGCTGGTTGATGATTTCCCGCCTGCTTGGCGTGGCGAGCGGTCTGCTGATCGTGGCGCAGGCCTGGTTCCTGGCGCGGATCCTGCACCGGATGGTGATGGAGAATATTCCAGCGACCGCCCTGCTGCTGCCGCTCACGCTGCTGGTGCTGATCTTTGTACTACGCGCCTGGGTGGTCTGGCTGCGTGAGCGGGTCGGCTTTCAGGCCGGGCAGCATATTCGCTATGAAATTCGCCGCCAGGTTCTTGACCGCCTCCAGCAGGCAGGCCCGGCGTGGATCCAGGGCAAACCGGCCGGCAGCTGGGCAACGCTTATTCTTGAGCAAATCGACGACATGCACGACTATTATGCCCGCTACCTGCCCCAGATGACGCTGGCGGCCTGCGTACCGCTGCTGATCGTTATTACTATTTTTCCGATTAACTGGGCCGCCGCGCTAATCCTTCTCGGCACCGCCCCGCTGATCCCGCTTTTCATGGCGCTGGTCGGGATGGGCGCCGCCGACGCCAACCGGCGTAACTTCCAGGCGCTGGCCCGCCTCAGCGGCCACTTCCTCGACCGCCTGCGCGGCATGGAAACCCTGCGTATTTTTCATCGCGGTCAGGCAGAAACCGATAATATTCGCGACGCCTCGCAGGATTTTCGCCAACGCACCATGGAAGTCCTGCGTCTGGCCTTCCTCTCCTCCGGGGTTCTGGAGTTTTTCACCTCCCTCTCCATTGCGCTGGTAGCGGTGTATTTTGGCTTTTCTTACCTTGGCGAGCTGAACTTCGGCCACTATGGCGCGGGCGTCACGCTGATGGCGGGATTCCTGACGCTGATCCTCGCCCCGGAATTTTTCCAGCCGTTACGTGACCTGGGTACCTTCTACCATGCCAAAGCTCAGGCCGTGGGCGCCGCAGACAGCCTGAAAACGTTTATGGAAACGCCGCTGACCCAGGTAGAGCGTGGCGAGAAAACGTTAAATGACAACGATCTGATTAGCGTGGAAGCGCGCGACCTGGTGATCAAATCTCCGGAAGGTAAAGTTCTGGCGGGGCCGCTTAATTTTGCGCTGCCCGCCGGCGCTCGCGTGGTGCTGGTCGGCCAGAGCGGATCCGGGAAAAGCTCTTTGCTGAATACACTGCTCGGCTTTCTGCCCTATGAGGGGTCGCTGATGGTCAACGGCGTAGAGCTGCGCGAGCTGGACGCTGAGCGCTGGCGCCGCCTGCTGAGCTGGGTAGGACAGAATCCGCAGTTGCCTGCCGCCACGCTGCGGGAAAACGTGCTGCTGGCGTGGCCCGAAGCTAGCGAAGCACAGCTTAGGCTGGCGCTGGACAAGGCCTGGGTCAGCGAGTTTATCGCCCTGCTGCCGCAGGGGATCCATACCGCCGTAGGCGATCAGGCGGGGCGTCTGTCGGTAGGCCAGGCGCAGCGTATCGCGGTCGCCCGCGCGCTGTTGGTGCCGTGCCGCCTGCTGCTGCTGGATGAACCTGCCGCCAGCCTTGACGCCCATAGCGAACAGCGAGTCATGCAGGCCCTGACCCACGCCTCCAGTGAGCAAACCACGCTGCTGGTCACCCACCAGCTCGAGGGGCTGGCCGACTGGGACGACGTCTGGGTGATGCAGGACGGACAGATTATCGAACAAGGCGACTATGCCACGCTGGCCCGTGCTGGTGGGGTCTTCTCGGCGCTGCTGGCCCATCGTCAGGAGGAGATTTAAATGCGCGCACTTTTACCCTATCTGGCGCTCTATAAACGCCATAAATGGATGCTGCTGCTTGGCGTCGTGCTGGCCATTGTGACCCTGCTGGCCAGCATCGGCCTGCTGACGCTCTCCGGCTGGTTCCTCTCCGCTTCAGCGGTGGTGGGCGTCGCCGGGATCTACAGTTTTAACTATATGCTGCCTGCCGCGGGCGTTCGCGGCGCGGCAATTATCCGTACCGCCGGGCGCTACTTTGAGCGCCTGGTCAGCCACGACGCTACCTTTCGCGTGCTGCAGCACCTGCGCGTTTTCACCTTCAGCAAACTGCTCCCCCTCTCTCCGGCGGGGCTGGCGCGCTTTCGCCAGGGTGAGCTGCTCAACCGGGTGGTGGCCGACGTTGACACCCTGGATCATCTCTACCTGCGGGTCATTTCGCCGCTGGTCGGCGCGCTGGTGGTGATTGTGGTCGTCACCTGCGGATTAAGTCTGCTCGACGTCACCCTCGCGCTGACGCTCGGCGGTATCATGCTGGCGACCCTGCTGGTTATGCCGCCGCTGTTCTATCGCGCAGGTAAGCCAGCCGGCGAAAGTATGACGCAGCTGCGCGGCCAGTATCGCCAACAGCTCACCGCCTGGCTGCAGGGTCAGGCGGAGCTGATGGTATTTAACGCCAGCGACCGCTACCGCGCACAAATGGAAAAGACCGAGCTGAGCTGGCAGGATGCACAGCGGCGCCAGGCCGAGCTGACCGCGCTTTCGCAGGCGGTAATGCTGTTAATCGGTGGCATCGCCGTGGTGGCCATGCTCTGGCTGGCCTCAGACGGCGTCGGCGGCAATAGTCAGCCCGGGGCGCTGATCGCGCTATTCGTATTCTGCGCGCTGGCGGCTTTTGAAGCCCTGGCGCCAGTCACTGGCGCTTTCCAGCATTTAGGCCAGGTGATGGCCTCCGCGCGGCGGATCTCGCAGATTACCGACCAGCAGCCGGAGGTCACCTTTGTCGAAGATGAAGCCAGTCCGCCAGCGCAGGTGGCCCTAACGCTTCAGGAGGTCACCTTCCGCTATCCTCAGCAGCCCTCCCCTGCCCTGGAGAATATTTCCCTGCAGATTGCCGCCGGAGAGCACATCGCCATTCTTGGCCGGACCGGCTGCGGAAAATCGACGCTGTTGCAGTTGCTTACCCGCGCCTGGGACCCGTCACAGGGAGAGATTCTGCTCAACAATCAGCCGCTCTCCGGCCTCAGCGAAGCCACTCTGCGGCAGGCAATGAGCGTAGTGCCGCAGCGCGTGCACCTGTTCAGCGCCACCCTGCGCGACAACCTGCTGCTGGCGGCGCCTGAAGCGGATGACGCTCATCTCAGCGCTACCCTTGAGAAGGTGGGCCTCGAAAAACTGCTGCAAGATGGTGGTCTTAACGGCTGGCTGGGCGAAGGCGGGCGTCAGCTCTCCGGCGGCGAACTGCGCCGACTGGCCATTGCCCGCGCGCTGCTCCACGATGCGCCGCTGATGCTGCTCGATGAACCGACAGAAGGTCTGGATGCGGCCACCGAAAGCCAGATCCTGCATCTGCTGGCAGATGTCATGCGCGACAAAACCGTGCTGATGGTGACCCATCGCCTGCGGGGCCTGGCGGGTTTTAATCAGATAATAGTCATGGACAACGGCCAGATAATTGAGCAAGGTAGTCACGCGGATCTGCTCGCTAAACAGGGCCGGTACTTCCAGTTTAAACAGCGTCTGTAGGCTATTCTATTATCTAATTTTTGCTGATGCGTATTGAGGTTAAAATGCGTCTGGTTCAGCTCTCCCGGCACTCTATCGCCTTCCCCTCTCCGGAAGGCGCCTTGCGAGAACCTAATGGCCTGCTGGCGCTCGGCGGCGATCTGAGCCCCGCGCGGCTGCTGATGGCCTATCAGCGTGGTATTTTTCCCTGGTTTTCCCCTGGCGACCCGATCCTCTGGTGGTCGCCCGACCCCCGGGCGGTACTTTGGCCAGAGCAATTCCATCTCAGCCGCAGCATGAAGCGCTTTCATCAGCGTTCGCCCTACCGGGTAACGCTCAACCACGCCTTTGGCGAAGTGATTGAGGGCTGCGCCAGCGATCGTGACGAAGGCACCTGGATAACCAGCAGTATCGTTCGCGCCTATCACCAGCTGCATGAGCTGGGTCATGCCCACTCCATTGAAGTCTGGCAGGAGAATACCCTGGTGGGAGGAATGTACGGCGTAGCGCAGGGAGCGCTGTTTTGCGGCGAATCGATGTTTAGCCGGGCAGAAAATGCCTCCAAAACCGCGCTGCTGGTATTTTGCCAGGACTTTGCGCACAGCGGCGGTAAATTAATTGACTGCCAGGTACTGAACAACCATACCGCGTCATTAGGCGCAGTGGATATTCCCCGCCGCGATTATCTGGACTATCTGTCGGTATTACGCGGCTACCGACTGCCCGAGCGATTTTGGGTGCCGCGGGTGCTATTTCCTGGCGGATAATAAAATGTTTTCAGCACATTTTGCGTCAGGATGGTATAATTGCGCGGTAGAGTAGCTTCTGCCTGTTGCCCCGCCGCCGTTTGGGAATAATAAGAGTCAGATAACGCCCATCGTTCTGTCACTCCCCTTTACGTTTGCGCCTGTCACGCGGCATGGCCGTGTGTGTCCCGGGCAATGCGCCAAAACTACTTCGGCGATTCATACCCGTCATATTTCCGTAGCCGCTGTGCTGACTATGCGCCTTGCGGCAAGGTGAATGATTCAGGGTAGATACGTAAAACTTTACTTACATGATGAACTTCGGCATTATCTTGCCGGTTCAAAACTACGGTAGTGATACCCCAGAGGACTAGATGGCCAAAGAAGACAATATTGAAATGCAGGGCACCGTACTTGAAACGTTGCCTAACACTATGTTCCGCGTAGAACTGGAAAACGGTCACGTGGTAACCGCGCATATCTCCGGTAAAATGCGTAAAAACTACATCCGCATTCTGACGGGCGACAAAGTGACTGTTGAGCTGACCCCGTACGACCTGAGCAAAGGCCGCATTGTCTTCCGTAGTCGCTGATTGTTTTCGCCCCTAAGGCGTCAGATGCTGAAGGCCGGGATAATTCCCGGTCTTTTCATTTCTGCCGTCAGCAAAAAAAACCGGCCCCTGGCCGGTTTTTTACATTGAAGATATCGCCTTAGTGGGCCGCTTCCGGTTTGTGCTTCGGCGCGCTCTGGAAGTCGTAAGTCAGCGTATTTTTGTCGCTGTCCAGAGAGACAGTGACCTGACCACCGTCGACCAGCGAGCCAAACAGCAGCTCGTTCGCCAGCGGTTTTTTCAGGTTGTCCTGAATGACGCGTCCCATTGGACGTGCCCCCATCGCCCGATCGTAGCCTTTCGTCGCCAGCCAGTCGCGCGCTTCCTGACTCACTTCCAGGGAGACGCCTTTCTGGTCCAGCTGGACCTGCAGCTCGACGATAAACTTGTCGACAACCTGATGGATCACCGTGGTAGACAAATGATCGAACCAGATGATGTTGTCGAGGCGGTTACGGAACTCCGGCGTAAAGATCTTTTTGATCTCATCCATCGCATCCGGACTGTTGTCCTGCTGAATAAGGCCAATCGATTTACGCTCGGTTTCCCGCACCCCAGCGTTGGTGGTCATCACCAGCACCACGTTGCGGAAGTCCGCTTTACGGCCGTTATTATCGGTCAGCGTCCCGTTATCCATCACCTGCAGCAGCAGGTTGAACACGTCCGGATGCGCTTTTTCGATCTCATCAAGCAGCAATACCGCGTGCGGATGTTTAATCACCGCATCGGTCAGCAGCCCGCCCTGATCGAAGCCGACGTAGCCCGGAGGCGCCCCGATCAAACGGCTGACGGTATGACGTTCCATATATTCGGACATGTCAAAGCGCAGCAGCTCAATACCCAACGCCTTCGCCAGCTGGACGGTCACTTCGGTTTTCCCGACCCCGGTCGGCCCGGCGAACAGGAACGATCCCACCGGCTTGTGCTCATGGCCCAGCCCGGCGCGCGCCATTTTAATAGCCTCGGTCAGCGCCTCGATGGCTTTATCCTGTCCAAAGACCAGCATTTTCAGACGGTCGCCCAGGTTTTTCAGCGTGTCGCGATCGCTGCGGGAGACGCTCTTCTCAGGGATCCGCGCAATGCGCGCCACCACTGATTCGATATCCGCCACGTTAACCGTTTTCTTACGCTTGCTGACCGGCATTAAGCGCGCCCGCGCGCCCGCTTCGTCAATGACGTCAATCGCCTTATCCGGCAGATGACGATCGTTAATGTATTTCACCGCCAGTTCAACCGCCGCACGCACCGCTTTGGCGGTATAACGCACATCATGGTGCGCTTCGTACTTCGGCTTCAGGCCGTTGATAATCTGGACCGTCTCTTCCACCGACGGTTCGGTAATATCGATCTTCTGGAAACGGCGGGCCAGCGCACGATCTTTTTCAAAGATGTTGCTGAACTCCTGGTAAGTGGTGGAGCCGATCACCCGGATCTTGCCGCTGGAAAGCAGCGGTTTGATCAGGTTAGCCGCATCGACCTGGCCGCCAGACGCCGCCCCCGCACCGATAATGGTGTGGATTTCATCAATAAACAGGATGCTGTTGGTATCCTGCTCCAGCTGTTTGAGCAACGCTTTGAAGCGTTTTTCAAAATCGCCACGATATTTGGTCCCTGCCAGCAAAGAGCCAATGTCGAGCGAGTAGATAGTGCAGTCGGCCATCACTTCCGGCACATCGCCCTGCACAATACGCCAGGCAAGGCCTTCGGCGATCGCGGTTTTACCGACGCCGGATTCCCCCACCAGCAGCGGGTTATTTTTCCGCCGACGGCACAGGACCTGAATCGCGCGCTCCAGCTCTTTTTCACGGCCGATCAGAGGATCAATGCCGCCGACGCGAGCAAGCTGATTGAGGTTGGTGGTGAAGTTTTCCATACGTTCCTCCCCGCCGGCTTGCTCTTCATTGCCAGGCTGGCTTCCGCTGTTATCGGAAGACTGGCTCGGCTCGTCTTTGCGTGTACCATGAGAAATGAAGTTCACCACATCAAGACGGCTCACTTCATGTTTACGCAGCAGGTAGGCGGCCTGCGACTCCTGCTCGCTGAAAATCGCCACCAGCACGTTGGCGCCGGTCACTTCGCTGCGGCCAGAAGATTGTACGTGGAAGACGGCGCGCTGCAGCACACGCTGGAAGCTTAGCGTCGGCTGGGTGTCGCGCTCTTCTTCCGTGGCTGGCAGAACGGGTGTGGTTTGTTCGATGAAGGCTTCAAGTTCCTGACGCAATGCCACCAGGTCCACTGAACACGCTTCCAGGGCCTCACGGGCCGAGGGGTTGCTTAGCAGAGCCAGCAGCAAGTGCTCGACGGTCATAAACTCATGACGGTGCTCGCGCGCTCTGGCGAAAGCCATATTTAAACTGAGTTCCAGTTCTTGATTGAGCATAGGCACCTCCCCCAATTTTCATGCCTGTATTCAGGCTTTTTCCAGCGTACACAGCAATGGATGCTCGTTCTCCCTCGCGTACTGATTCACCATAGCGACTTTGGTCTCCGCCACTTCCGCGGTAAACACGCCACAAATCGCCTTACCTTCATAGTGAACCGTGAGCATCAGTTGCGTTGCACGTTCAACATCATAAGAAAAGAATTTTTGTAACACGTCAATAACAAACTCCATCGGAGTGTAGTCATCATTGACCAATATCACTTTATACATAGATGGCGGTTTAATCGCATCACGAACTTCGTCGTCAACCAGGTGCTCGAAGTCCAGCCAATCTCTCTTACTCATCGTCAGTGTTCATCATCGGTTGCTGTTGCCAACAGGCGGAGGCCTGTCGATGACCAGAGGTTATGCTCATCACAAATCTACAATAGATCATAGATAACTATCATCTATCGCTTCTATCCGCGACGGCTGTCACATTCCCCGGCAATAGCGTTAACTGCTTCAAATTTTGACGCATTTTTCGCCGTTCCCCCTCCTCAATCGCTTGACGCGTTTTCGTATTTCTCTAAATTGTAGTGGCGAGAGTTGGCGAGCAATTGAACAACTCGTCACTCCACCACCGGTTCATTCCATCTTACTAATAAAGATTTACGAAGGATGTCGAAGTATGGAAATGGGTACTGTTAAGTGGTTCAACAATGCCAAAGGGTTCGGTTTTATCTGCCCTGAGGGCGGCGGCGAAGACATTTTCGCCCATTACTCCACCATCCAGATGGATGGTTACAGAACGCTAAAAGCCGGACAAGCCGTTCGGTTTGATGTTCACCAGGGGCCAAAAGGCAACCACGCCAGCGTGATCGTCCCTGTGGAAGCGGAAACGGCTGCATAACTCTTTTGCTTCATTGTGTACATCCTGCTAATAAAATGCCAGTCCTTCTGACTGGCATTTTTATTTCTCGCCCCGCCTATTCTCGCGCCAGGGCATCCACCGGATCGAGCCGCGCCGCGTTGCGCGCAGGCAGCCAACCAAACAGCACCCCGGTCAGCGTCGAACAGAGAAACGCCGTCAGCAGCGCCAGCGGAGAAAAACCAATCTCCCAGCCGGGGAGAAACAGCTGTAAAATAAAGGCGATCATCAGCGACAATGCTACGCCCAGCGCGCCACCGACCAGGCAAACCAGCACCGCTTCAATGAGAAACTGCTGCAGCACATCGCTGGCCCGGGCGCCAACCGCCATGCGGATGCCGATCTCCCGGGTTCGTTCGGTCACCGACACCAGCATAATATTCATTACGCCAATCCCGCCGACCACCAGGGCAATCACCGCCACCAATGTCAGGAACAGCTGTAAGGTATGTGTGGTCCTTTCGGCGGTTTTCAAGACGCTGTCCATATTCCAGGTGAATACATCTTTTTTACCATGCCGCAGCTCCAGCAGACGCAGCAGCTGTTTCTCTGCGGTTTCACTGTCGTAGCCTTCATGAACGCGCACAGTGATGGAGTTCAGCCACGACTGGCCCATTACTCTTCCCGCCATGGTGGTGTAGGGCAACCAGACGCGGAGAATTTTGCTGCTGCCGAACATCGACTGCTTTTCATCCGCAACGCCAATCACCGTGGCCGGCATATTGCCCACCAGAATCACCTCTCCCACCACTTTCGCTTTATTGGGAAACAGCTGCCGACGGGTATTGCTGTCGAGCACTACCACCTGTGCCCGACTGTTGAGCTGCAGTTCATTGAAGGTATTACCTTCGCTAAAGGTCATGCCGTAGACATTAAAATACTGCGGACCGACCCCCTCCGCGCTGGCGGCAACGTCAATATTGTTGGCGCGCAGGCGCAGGCTTTTTGAAACCGCCGGCGTGGCGGAGCGCACCCACGGCTGCTTCTGGATCGCCAGCAAATCGTCATACTTCAGCGCCTGCTGATAGCGCGGGTCGTCGTCGCCAAAATCCTTACCAGGATACACATCAATGGTATTGGTGCCGATGGCGCGAATATCCGCCAGCACCATCTGCTTGGCGGCATCCCCCACCACCACGATCGACACCACCGAGGCAATACCGATAATAATCCCGAGCATGGTCAGCAGGGTACGCATTTTATTCGCCGCCATCGCTCGCCAGGCCATCACCAGCGCTTCGCGAAAGCCGCTGGTAAACTGACGCCACGCCGAAGGCTCCGCCTGCGGACGGGCGCGCAGTCCGCCGCCCTGGCGGCTGGCGGGCGGGTTGCGGACGATCTCGCCATCGCGGATCTCGACGATCCGCTCCGCCTGAGCGGCGACCTGCGGATCGTGGGTCACAATGATGACCGTGTGCCCCTGCGCTTTTAGCTGGTGCAGGATCGCCATTACCTCTTCGCCGGAATGGCTGTCCAGCGCGCCGGTCGGTTCATCAGCGAGGATCACCTCCCCGCCATTCATCAGGGCGCGGGCGATACTGACCCGCTGCTGCTGACCGCCGGACAACTGTGATGGTTGATAGTCGGCGCGCTCGCCCAGCCCCAGCCGCACCAGCAGCTCATGAGCGCGCGCCAGGCGCGCGCGCCGTTCACTGCCGGCATACACCGCCGGCACTTCGACATTCTGCGCGGCGGTCAGATGGGACAGCAGATGGTAGCGTTGAAAGATAAAGCCAAAGTGTTCCCGCCGCAGACGGGCCAGCGCATCGCCATCCAGCTGCGCGATATCGGTTCCCGCTACCCGATAGGTGCCGCTGGTGGGTTTGTCGAGGCAGCCAAGGATATTCATCAGCGTCGATTTTCCCGAGCCGGAGGCCCCGACGATCGCCACCATCTCACCCGCATGGATGCTGAGGGTGATCCCCTTCAGGACCTCAACGCTGCCGTCGCCGGAAGGATAGCTGCGACGTATATCTCGCAGCTCAAGCAGCGCCGTCATTTTGCCGCCCCGCTCGCGCTCTCGCCGACGATCACTTCGTCGCCCTCTTCCAGACCTTGCACCACTGCGACGTCGGTATCATTGCGGGCGCCAATGATAACCTCACGCTCTTTGACCTCACCGGTGCGCAACAGTCGAACGTGGTAGCGGTTATCGCCTACCGCGTCGCCCAGGGCGCTCAGCGGGATAGTAATCACGTTCTTCACCTCAGCCAGCTGAATGTGCACCTGCGCGGTCATGTCGAGGCGCAGGATCCCCTGCGGGTTCGGTACCTCGAAGCGGGCATAATAGAAGATGGCGTCATTCACTTTTTCCGGCGTCGGCAGAATGTCTTTCAGTTTACCTTCATAACGGGTAAGCGGGTCGCCCAGCACGGTAAACCACGCTTTTTGCCCCGGTCTGAGGTGGATGACATCCGCTTCAGAGACCTGCGCTTTAACCAGCATGGTGCTGAGATCCGCCAGCGTCAGAATGTTAGGCGCCTGCTGGGCGGCGATCACTGTCTGTCCCTGCAGGGTGGTAATTTGCGTCACTTCGCCGGCCATCGGCGCCAGGATC
Organism: Klebsiella sp. 4_1_44FAA; assembly: GCF_000238715.1. Classification (NCBI taxonomy): domain Bacteria; kingdom Pseudomonadati; phylum Pseudomonadota; class Gammaproteobacteria; order Enterobacterales; family Enterobacteriaceae; genus Klebsiella; species Klebsiella sp. 4_1_44FAA. Next base: position 774,158 of record NZ_JH414799.1, on the reverse strand, counting down.
CGCGTGTAATCGAGGTTGGTCTTCGCCGTATCGAGCGTCGCCTGGTTACGCTTTATTTGCGCTTCAATAGTGCCGATCTGCGCCTGTTTCACCGCCAAATCGGTGGCCGCGGTATCAAGGTCCTGCCGCGAGACCAGCTGGCGCTGCGCCAGCTGCTGCTGACGGGCCAGAGTCACTTGCGCCAGTTTGCTCTCCGCGCGCGCCTGATTGAGCTGGGCGCGCAGCTCCATGAGCGTCGCTTCCACCTCTTTAATCTGGTTTTGCGCCTGCTCCGGATCGATAACCCCCAGCAACTGATCCTTTTTAACCTTATCGCCAATATTGACGTGCAGCGTTTTCAGCTGTCCGCTGACCTGGGCGCCGACGTCAACTTTTCGCAGGGCATCCAGTTTGCCGGTGGCCAGCACGCTCTGCTGGAGATCCCCTTTGCGAACTACCAGCGTCTGGTAGTTCGGCAGCGGCGCATTGAGGATCCGCCATCCCCAGATAGCCAGCCCCAGCACAACGATCGCCAACAGCCACCAGACGGTCCTGCGTTTTCCCTTCACTTTCATATTCCGATTCCTGCTGTTTCCCTGCCGCTCCAGGCGGTGATTCTATCGAAACCCGTTGGCAACAGGACACCCATTTTTCGTGTCAATGAGGTTTTGTTTAGCTGCCGGAGAGCTTTGTGCCGCCGTAAATGACGACGGCGGTGAGATTAATCGGCACGACCGCGGGCTAGCCACAGCACCCGTGAGAACATTTTCTTCAGCAGCGTCGGCACAGCGTCCACGCCACGGCGGCCGGCCTCCATCGCCACCTCAATCGCCAGGTCCGGCTTGGATGAGCGATGGATGGCTTTGGTGATCACCCGCCGCATATTCATCGGGACATTATCCGGGATCTGCGCCACCCGATGATAAACGTCATCAAATCCCTGACGATACATAAAGTGTTCCATATCCAGCGCCGGCAGACTGGTCAGATGGTCGCGCTCCAGCTCGCGATCGTTATTAAGCAGACCTCGTACCGTCGCGGCATATTTTTTCCCCGCCTCATCGCCGTCCACCAGCACGTGCCACTGGATCCCCATCCGGCGGGCAAACTTGATCAATGGCTTCAGGCCGGACTGGGCGAATTCGATCACCTTAACCCCTTCAGCATCAAAATGATGACCGCACTGCCGGGCCAGTTCGTTGATAACCCAGGTTTCCGTCTCTCCCTCCACCAGCAGCCAGCAGCGGGCGAAGAGCGATGAGGCGCGATTGAAGCGGATGTGAAAAGCAATGCGCCGGCTCTCTTCGGCATTCATTCCGCCCGGCCCCAACCGCCACGCCGATACCCGCGTCGACTCACGCACCAGCCGGCAGACCTGCTCTACCGGCGTCAGGGACAGCAGCTCTCCGGAGTTGGTGGTGGTCACACGCTGCAGCGGCAACAAATTCAGCAGGTGCCAGGCGACGGAAAGCATGATCGGATGCAGACGGGTCTCGGGATCTTCAATCAACAGCAGCGGTCGCGCGTCGCGATCGAGGCGCACCGTCCCTTTCGCCTGCAGGAGGGTGGCAAACAGCCCCAGCAGGATCACCCGATGGCTGCGCCCGCCGGGCTTGTCGATCATCCGGTTGATAATATCCAGATAACGCCAACTGCGCTGTTCATCATGGGAGCGCCGCCGCATCAGGCGATGCCGCGTCTGAGCGCTGCTTTGCTCGGCAAAGTAATGCTCAAGCAGTTGCACCATGGCCGATAGCCCCTGACGGATCTGACCGTCCGATAAATTTTGCGGATGGCTGACCAGTTCGCGGGAGAGAAAATCCAGCTGACGGGCGGTGATCTCTATCTGCGGCGAGTGCGGTACCGTCCCGTTATGGATGCGGCGCATAAAGCGCGCATCGCGCAGGCGCAGCACCGGCATCAAACGCACCAGGTGTCGGGCCAGCTCATCAATCTCCTCCAGCACCAACGCTTCGCCTTCACCATCGATAAAGCTCCGCAGGGTCATCACGCTCTCATCTTCGGCGAGCTCGCCCTCCAGGCGATAGAACACCCGGTGATACCCGTCATCGCAAGGCACCCAGCAGCGCTGAAGCGGACGGAAACGCCGGACCCGATGGCGGCCTGGCTCCGTTTCGCGGAAGGTCAGGATAATATGCAAATGGTGTTCGCGCCCCTGGATGTCGCCCGGGGGAAACCAGAAATCATCGCGAACAAAGTGATAAAGATCGAACTCCGGCGACAAAAGCAGGGTCAGCGCATCAAGCAGACTGGACTTCCCCCACGCGTTCTCCCCGATCAGGACGTTATTTTGCTCCAGCATCAACGACAAACGATTGATACCGCGAAAACCGACGATTTCTACGCGCTCAAGAAGCATATCCCCTCCGCTACACCACCACTCTCCTTCAGTAATCAACAGTATAGCGAGGGCGGAGGCAAGATGACACTCTGCTTAATCGCATCCGTGGCTCATATTCAGCGGATTAAATATATTCATAAAATTACTCACTTATCGCCTATTACCGGCCGTTGATTATTCATCAAACAAAATAGTTTTATTTCAGGCGTTATGATCTACACTATTGATAATCTTCCATGGATAAAGGAAAGGCTAAACTGGCAAAAGGAATCCACTCACCTTGCCCTAAATCAAATAATATCAATATATTTAACTGACTCCGGGATGGCGATTATCTCTAGAATAACGCCGCTTTATTTTTATCGTCATCCCTTATCACGATAAATAAAGACCGGCACGGTCCGCTCGTGCGCGTAAACAATTTAATTGAGGTGGTTATGTTCAGAAAATTAGCAGCCGAATGCTTCGGCACCTTCTGGCTTGTATTTGGCGGCTGCGGTAGCGCCGTGCTCGCCGCGGCTTTCCCCGAGCTGGGTATTGGTTTTGCCGGCGTCGCGCTGGCATTTGGCTTAACGGTATTAACCATGGCGTTTGCGGTCGGCCATATTTCCGGGGGGCATTTCAACCCGGCGGTCACCTTAGGCCTGTGGGCCGGCGGCCGTTTTCCGGCAAAAGAGGTCATTGGCTATATTATCGCTCAGGTGGTCGGCGGAATTATTGCCGCGGCGGTGCTGTACGTGGTTGCCAGCGGTAAAGCCGGCTTTGATGCCGCCGCCAGCGGCTTTGCCTCCAACGGCTATGGCGAACACTCCCCGGGCGGCTTCTCCATGCTGTCGGCTATCGTCATTGAAATTGTCCTGACCTGCGGCTTCCTGCTGGTTATTCATGGCGCGACCGATAAACATGCGCCGGCGGGCTTTGCCCCCATCGCCATCGGCCTGGCGCTGACCCTCATCCATTTGATCAGCATTCCAGTCACCAATACCTCGGTCAACCCGGCGCGCAGCACCGCGGTGGCAATTTTCCAGGGCGGCTGGGCGCTGCAGCAGCTGTGGCTGTTCTGGGTCATGCCAATCGTCGGTGGGATCCTCGGCGGCGTGCTGTATCGCACCCTGCTGGAAAAACGCGATTAACGCTTTTCAAAGCCCGGGTCTCCGGGCTTTTTCTTTCTGGCGACAGCTTTACTCGGCCCGGTGATTTGGGTAGTGTCATGGGCGCTATTCTCATCATGCAAGGGCTGCATCGTTCATGTTTTCGGGACTCTTTATTATTCTGTTGCCGCTGGTCGTCGGCTATTTACTGCCTCTTCGTCACTCCTCCGCGCTAAAGCTGATAAACCGCATGCTCAGCTGGATTGTCTATGTAATCCTTTTTTTTATGGGTATCAGCCTGGCGTTCCTCGACAATCTGGCCAGCAACCTGCTGGCAATATTGCATTACGCCGCGGTGAGCGTGGTTATCATTTTACTGTGTAATATCGCCGCCCTGCTGTGGCTGGAAAGTAAAATGCCATGGCGCAGTCAGCATCGTCAGGAGAAATTACCCTCGCGCCTGGCCATGGCCCTGGAATCGCTGCAGCTGTGCGGTGTGGTCGTGCTCGGTTTTCTGCTCGGTCTGACCAGACTGCCTTTTTTACAGCACGCGACAGAAGCCAGCGAATATACGTTGATTTTTCTCCTGTTCCTCGTCGGTATCCAATTACGCAATAATGGAATGAGTCTGCGACAAATAGTCCTTAACCGCCGGGGAATGATCGTCGCCGTGGTGGTTACGGCCAGTTCATTACTCGGCGGGATACTTAACGCCTTTATTCTCGGTCTGCCGTTAAAGACCGGTCTGGCAATGGCCAGCGGTTTCGGCTGGTATTCGCTCTCCGGTATTTTACTCACCGAATCCTTTGGCCCGGTCATCGGTAGCGCGGCGTTCTTTAACGATCTCTGTCGCGAGCTGCTGGCCATCATGTTAATTCCGGGCCTTATTCGCCGCAGCCGCTCCACGGCGCTGGGGCTGTGCGGCGCCACCTCGATGGACTTCACCTTACCGGTACTGCAGCGTTCCGGCGGCGTCGAAATCGTCCCTGCCGCCATCGTGCACGGTTTTCTGCTTAGTTTGCTGGTCCCGATCCTGATCGCCTTTTTTACCGCCTGAGCACCCGTTGGCGGCAGCCCTCCTGCCGCCAAATTTGCGCTAAATCAATCTCCCTTTAAGTTGTCTTAGAAATACCTTTTCACCCGTTGCCGCGCGGCATAACCTTAAACATGTATATCAAATATAACTTTAAAGGTGTGACCATGTTTTGTGTGCAATGTGAACAAACCATTCGTACCCCAGCCGGCAACGGCTGCTCTTACGCGCAGGGGATGTGCGGTAAAACAGCGGAAACCTCGGACCTGCAGGATCTGCTGATTGCGTCACTGCAAGGCCTGTCCGCCTGGGCGCTTAAAGCGCGCGAATATGGCATTATCGATCATCAGGTCGACAGCTTTGCCCCCCGCGCCTTCTTCTCCACCCTGACTAACGTTAACTTCGATTCCCCGCGCATCGTCGGCTACGCCCGCCAGGCAATTGCCCTGCGTGAGGCGCTGAAAGCGCAATGCCTGGCGATCGATGCCAGCGCCGCGGTCGACAGCCCGGTCGCCGACCTGCAGCTGGTCAGCGACGATCTGGGCGACCTGCAGCGTCAGGCGGCGGACTATACCCCGAATAAAGATAAAGCCGCCATCGGCGAAAATATTCTCGGTCTGCGCCTGCTGTGCCTGTACGGTCTGAAGGGTGCGGCGGCCTATATGGAGCACGCCCACGTGCTCGGCCAGTACGACAACGCTATCTATGCCCAGTACCATAAAATCATGGCATGGCTGGGCACCTGGCCTGCGGATATGAATGCGCTGCTCGAATGTTCGATGGAAATCGGCCAGATGAACTTCAAAGTGATGAGCATCCTCGACGCCGGTGAAACGACCAAATACGGCCATCCGACGCCGACTCAGGTCAACGTTAAAGCCACCGAAGGGAAGTGCATCCTGATCTCCGGCCACGATCTGAAGGATCTGTATAACCTGCTGGAGCAGACGGAAGGCACCGGCGTCAACGTCTATACTCATGGCGAAATGCTGCCGGCTCACGGCTATCCGGAGCTGCGTAAATTCAAACATCTGATTGGCAACTACGGCAGCGGCTGGCAAAACCAGCAGGTGGAGTTCGCCCGCTTCCCGGGCCCCATCGTGATGACCTCTAACTGCATCATCGACCCGACCGTCGGCGCCTACGACGACCGCATCTGGACTCGCAGCATCGTCGGCTGGCCGGGTGTGAACCATCTGGAAGGTGAAGACTTCTCCCCGGTCATTGCCCAGGCGCAGCAGATGGCGGGCTTCCCGTACAGCGAAATCCCGCATCTGATCACCGTCGGCTTTGGCCGTCAGACCCTGCTTGGCGCGGCGGATACGCTGATCGATCTGGTCAGTCGTGAAAAACTGCGCCATATCTTCCTCGTCGGCGGCTGCGACGGCGCCCGCGGGGAGCGTAACTACTTCACCGATTTCGCAACCAGCGTGCCGGATGACTGCCTGATCCTGACCCTGGCCTGTGGTAAATACCGCTTCAACAAACTGGACTTTGGCGATATCGAAGGGCTGCCGCGCCTGGTCGACGCCGGGCAGTGTAATGACGCTTACTCGGCGATTATTCTGGCGGTCACGCTGGCGGAGAAACTGGGCTGTGGCGTCAACGATCTGCCGCTGTCGCTGGTGCTCTCCTGGTTCGAACAGAAAGCGATCGTCATCCTGCTGACGCTGCTGTCGCTGGGTGTGAAAAACATCGTCACCGGTCCGACGGCGCCAGGTTTCTTCACCCCGGATCTGCTGGCGGTCCTCAATGAGAAGTTTGGTCTGCGTTCCGTGACCACCGTGGAACAAGATATGCAGCAGCTGCTGAGCGCTTAAGGAGTCCCTGATGACTATGCCAACCTCCCAGTGCCCGTGGCGGATGCAGGTTCACCACATTCACCAGGAAACCCCGGACGTGTGGACCCTTTCGCTGCTGTGCCACGATTACTATCCGTACCGCGCTGGCCAGTACGCTCTGGTTAGCGTGCGTAACTCGGCGGAAACGCTGCGCGCCTATACCCTCTCCTCGACGCCGGGGGTCAGCGAATACATTACGCTGACCGTTCGCCGTATTGACGAGGGTACGGGTTCGCAGTGGTTGACCCGCGAGGTCAAACGCGGCGATTACCTTTGGCTGTCCGATGCGATGGGCGAGTTTACCTGCGACGATAAAGCGGAAGATAAATTCCTGCTGCTGGCCGCCGGTTGCGGCGTTACACCGATCATGGCGATGCGCCGCTGGCTGGCTAAGCATCGACCGCAGGCCGACGTACAGGTGATTTATAACGTGCGTTCGCCGGAAGATGTAATCTTTGCCGAAGAGTGGCGCAACTACCCGGTCACCCTGGTAGCGGAGCACAACGCGACGCACGGTTTTGTCGCCGGCCGTCTGACCCGGGAGCTGCTGCAGAGCGTGCCGGATTTAGCCAGCCGCACCGTGATGACCTGCGGCCCGGCGCCTTATATGGAGAAGGTCGAGCAGGATGTTGCCGCCCTGGGCGTCACCCGCTTCTTTAAGGAAAAATTCTTCACCCCGGTGGCTGAGGCCGCCACCAGCGGGCTGAAATTTACTAAACTGCAGCCGGCGCGCGAGTTTTACGCGCCGGTGGGCACCACGCTGCTCGACGCGCTGGAGAGCAATAAAGTGCCGGTGACCGTCGCCTGCCGCGCCGGCGTCTGCGGCTGCTGCAAAACCAAAGTGGTTTCCGGGAAGTACAGCGTCACCAGCACCATGACGCTGACCGACGCCGAAATCGCCGACGGCTATGTGCTGGCCTGCTCCTGTCATCCGCAGAGCGATCTGGTTCTCGCCTGAGGTCAAAATCCCCGGTGGCGCTACCGCTTACCGGGGCTACAGCGCTGTGCGATTTGGTAGCCCGGAGAAGGCGCAATGCGCCGCCTCCGGGAAAATCCCTGGCGACAATAAACAAACGCTCAGGCGACATGAGATAAACGCTTTCCCGGACTGAAAAAATTGCAAATCGCCAACAGTATCGACTTTACGCCCCAGGACGAATGAGGCATTTTTACCGCCAGGCCGACTGACCGGCCAGCGAATAACGCCCCGCGCCGAGTAGCGCAATCGCCAGTGCGCCAACAAAGAAATAGACCAGATTCTCAATGGCCCACGCTCCCACCGCATCAAGCGCAAACGTCTTATCTAAGCCGACCATCAGCCACGCCACCACCATGGTGAACGCCAGCACCAACGCCGCCGGGCGGGTCAGGACGCCGAGAATTAACAAGCAGGGAGCGACCACTTCCCCCACCAGCACACCGTAGGCGATAAACCCGGGCAATCCCTGCGCCGCCAGCATCCCGCTAATGCCATCCACACCATCTATCAGCTTATGGATTCCATGGAAAAGCATTAAGCCGCCGACGGCAAGTCGTAACAAGAGTTTACCGGCGTCATCATGCGACAGCCTGCGATTTACTGTGTTTAACAATCCTTTAACCATTTGATGTGCATCCTGTTTTGCATCCTGTGTACTTCCAGAGTATGCGCAGCCGGAGAGGAATAAAACCAGCAAAAAATCAGGGGTAATCGGTTACATTGCGGTCAGTTTCATCTAAGCTTGAAGGCGTTATCAAAAAAAGGAGATGGAGATCATGAAACAGACCGTGGCGGCATACATTGCCAAAACGCTGGAACAGGCCGGCGTGAAACGTATCTGGGGCGTCACCGGAGATTCCCTCAATGGATTGAGCGATAGCCTTAACCGCATGGGCACCATCGACTGGATGCCCACCCGGCACGAAGAGGTCGCCGCTTTCGCCGCTGGCGCGGAAGCGCAGCTGACCGGCGAGCTGGCGGTCTGCGCCGGCTCCTGCGGACCGGGCAACCTGCACCTGATTAACGGTTTGTTTGACTGTCATCGCAACCATGTCCCGGTGCTGGCCATCGCCGCCCACATCCCATCCAGCGAAATCGGCAGCGGCTATTTTCAGGAAACCCATCCTCAGGAGCTGTTCCGCGAGTGCAGCCATTACTGCGAACTGGTCTCCACGCCGGAGCAGATCCCGCAGGTGCTGGCAGTGGCAATGCGTAAGGCAGTGATTAACCGCGGCGTCTCGGTGGTGGTGCTACCCGGCGATGTGGCGCTGAAGGCCGCCCCGGAAAGCGCCAGCAGCCACTGGTATCATGCGCCGCTGCCGACGGTCACCCCGGCGGAAGAAGAGCTGCGCAAGCTGGCGCAGCTTATTCGCTACTCCAGCAATATCGCGCTCATGTGCGGCAGCGGTTGCGCCGGCGCCCACCAGGAACTGGTGGAGTTCGCAGCCAAAATTAAAGCCCCCATCGTCCACGCCCTGCGCGGCAAAGAGCACGTGGAGTACGACAACCCGTACGATGTGGGCATGACCGGGCTGATTGGCTTCTCTTCTGGCTTCCACACCATGATGAACGCCGATACCCTGATCCTGCTGGGCACCCAGTTCCCCTATCGCGCCTTCTACCCAACCGACGCGAAAATTATCCAGATCGACATCAACCCCGGCAGCATCGGCGCACACAGTAAGGTCGACATGGCGCTGGTGGGCGATATTAAATCGACGCTGAAGGCGCTGCTGCCGCTGCTGGAAGAGAAAACCGATCGCCACTTCCTCGATAAGGCGCTGGAGCACTATCGCGACGCGCGAAAAGGGCTCGACGATCTGGCTAAACCCAGCGATAAAGCCATTCACCCGCAATATCTGGCGCAGCAGATCAGTCATTTTGCCGATGAAGATGCCATTTTCACCTGTGATGTCGGCACCCCGACCGTCTGGGCGGCACGCTATCTCAAAATGAATGGTAAACGCCGCCTGCTGGGCTCGTTCAACCACGGCTCAATGGCCAACGCCATGCCGCAGGCCATCGGCGCCAAGGCCACTGCGCCGGAGCGGCAGGTAGTGGCCATGTGCGGCGACGGCGGGTTCAGCATGCTGATGGGCGATTTTCTGTCGCTGGCGCAGATGAAGCTGCCGGTGAAGATTGTCATCTTTAACAACAGCGTGCTGGGCTTCGTGGCGATGGAAATGAAGGCCGGGGGCTATCTCACCGACGGTACGGAGCTCCACGATACCAACTTCGCCCGCATCGCCGAGGCCTGCGGTATCAAAGGTATACGCGTTGAAAAAGCCTCCGAGGTGGATGAAGCGCTGCAGACCGCCTTCCGCACCGACGGTCCGGTGCTGGTCGACGTCGTCGTCGCCAAAGAGGAACTGGCGATCCCGCCGCAGATCAAGCTGGAGCAGGCCAAAGGCTTTAGCCTGTATATGCTGCGGGCGATCATCAGCGGGCGCGGCGATGAGGTCATCGAACTGGCGAAAACCAACTGGCTCAGGTAAAACAGAAGCAATACGTTGAACCAGACCAAGGAAAAGCCGTGATCGATTTACGCAGTGATACCGTTACCCGTCCCGGGCGCGCCATGCTGGAGGCCATGATGGCCGCCCCGGTCGGGGACGATGTGTATGGCGACGACCCTACCGTCAATGAACTGCAGCGCTATGCCGCCGACCTGGCCGGCAAAGAAGCGGCGCTATTTCTACCCACCGGCACCCAGGCCAACCTCGTTGGCCTGCTCAGCCATTGCCAGCGCGGCGAAGAGTATATCGTCGGCCAGGGGGCGCATAACTATCTATACGAAGCCGGCGGCGCGGCGGTCCTCGGCAGTATTCAGCCGCAGCCGATCGACGCCGCGGCGGATGGTTCGCTGCCGCTGGATAAAGTGGCGGCAAAAAATCAAACCCGACGATATCCATTTTGCCCCCACCCGCCTGCTGAGCCTGGAAAACACCCATAACGGTAAGGTGCTGCCGCGCGACTATCTGCAGGAAGCCTGGGCGTTTACCCGCCAGCGCAATCTGGCGCTGCACATCGACGGCGCGCGCATCTTTAACGCCGTGGTGGCCTACGGCTGCGAGTTACGCGATATCGCCCAATACTGCGACTCCTTCACCATCTGCCTGTCAAAGGGGCTTGGCGCTCCGGTAGGCTCGCTGCTGCTCGGCAGCGAGGCGTACATTCGCCGCGCCGTCCGCTGGCGGAAAATGGTCGGCGGCGGGATGCGCCAGGCGGGCATCCTGGCCGCCGCCGGGCTGTACGCGCTGAAAAATAACGTGCAGCGCCTGCAGGAGGATCATGACAACGCCGCGTGGATGGCAGAGCAGCTGCGCGCTATCGGCGCCGACGTCACCCGTCACGATACCAACATGCTGTTCGTTCGCGTCGGCGAAGAGCAGGCCCCGGCGCTCGGCAAGTTTATGCAGGCGCAGGGGGTATTGATTAACGCCTCGCCTGTTGTCCGTCTGGTCACTCACCTGGATGTCAACCGTCAGCAGCTGAGCGAGGTGGTCGCCCACTGGCAGGCTTTTTTACAACGCTAAGGAGTCAGGCGTGTCGCAATCAGTTCTGGTGCTCGGCGCCAGCGGCTATATTGGCCAGCATTTAGTGCGCGCATTAAGCGCGCGGGGCTATCCGGTGCTGGCGGCGGCACGCCATATCGACCGATTGCAAAAACTCGCTTTGCCCGGCGTTACCTGCCGGTCAGTCGATCTCAATCAGCCGCAGGACCTGCCTGCGCTACTCACCGGTATCGATACCCTTTATTATCTGGTCCACGGCATGGGCGAAGGCGGTGATTTTATCGCCCATGAGCGGCGGGTGGCGACGTATGTGCGCGATGCCCTGCGTCAGTCATCAGTGCGCCAGGTGATATTTCTCAGTTCGCTGCAGGCCCCGGCGCAGGAGCAGTCCGACCATCTGCGCGCTCGTCAGATTACCGGCGATCTCCTGCGTGAGTCGGGCGTGCCGGTGACCGAGCTGCGGGCCGGGATTATCGTCGGCGCCGGCTCCGCCGCCTTCGAGGTGATGCGCGACATGGTTTATAACCTGCCGGTGCTAACCCCTCCGCGCTGGGTACGTTCGCGTACTACCCCTGTCGCGCTGGAAAACCTGCTCGTTGACCTGGTTGAGCTGCTGAATCATCCCTCCGATGCGCACCGCGTCTTCGAAGCCGCCGGTCCGGAGGTGTTAAGCTATCAGCAGCAGTTCATTCGCTTTATGGCCGTCAGCGGTAAACATCGCCCGCTCATTCCCATTCCCCTGCCGACGCGCTGGATCTCGGTGTGGTTCCTCAATGTCATCACCTCGGTGCCGCCGACCATCGCCAAGGCGCTGATTCAGGGGCTGAAGCACGATCTAATCGCTGACGATCGGGCGCTGCGGGCGCTGATCCCGCAAACGCTGATCCCCTTCGATCAGGCGGTTCGCCGCACGCTGAAAGAAGAAGAGCAGTTAGTAAACTCCAGCGACTGGGGCTACGACGCTCAGGCTTTCGCCCGCTGGCGACCAGAGTACGGCTACTATCCGAAGCAGGCAGGTTGCACCGTCGCCACTCAGGCAAGCCGCCAGGCCCTGTGGCAGGTCGTTAACCAAATCGGCGGTGAAGAGGGGTATTTTTTCGGCAATCTGCTGTGGAAAACCCGCGGCGCGATGGATCTGCTGGTCGGCCACCGGCTGGCCAAAGGGCGGCCGCGGCGCGCTTATCTGCAAACCGGCGATACGGTCGACAGCTGGAAGGTAATTATCGTGGAGGAAGAAAAACAGCTCACCCTGCTATTCGGTATGAAAGCGCCCGGGCTGGGCCGATTAAGCTTTACCATTAACGATAAAGGCGATCGTCGTGAACTGGACGTGCGCGCCTGGTGGCACCCGCACGGTATGCCAGGCCTGATCTACTGGCTGCTGATGATCCCGGCGCACCTGTTTATTTTCCGCGGTATGGCGCAACGCATCGCCCGGCTGGCCGAACAAATCTCAGGCAGAGTCGAAGGATAAGCGTTATTCTTTCATGATTCTCATTGCATAGTCGGGAGAATCACGGAAAAATGCGCACGAAATTCTTTTCTGGGACAGTAGAGTGATATGAAGGTACTGGTTACCGGTGCGACCAGCGGATTAGGCCGCAACGCAGTGGAATATCTGCGCAACAAGGGCATCAGCGTGCGAGCGACCGGGCGCAACGAAGCGATGGGCAAGCTTCTGAGCAAAATGGGGGCGGAATTCATCCCGGCAGATTTAACCGAGCTGGTCTCTTCGCAGGCTAAAGTGATGCTCGCCGGTATCGATACCCTATGGCACTGCTCCAGCTTTACCTCGCCATGGGGCACTCAGCAGGCTTTCGATCTCGCTAACGTCCGCGCCACCCGTCGTCTGGGCGAATGGTCAGTGGCATGGGGAGTGCGCAATTTCGTCCATATCTCTTCGCCATCGCTCTATTTTGATTATCACCATCATCGTGATATCCAGGAAGATTTCCGTCCACACCGCTTCGCCAACGAGTTTGCCCGCAGCAAGGCGGCCAGCGAGGAGGTGATCAACCTGCTGGCGCAGGCCAACCCGCATACCCGTTTTACCATTCTGCGGCCGCAGAGCCTGTTTGGGCCGCACGACAAAGTCTTTATCCCCCGGCTGGCGCAAATGATGCAGCATTATGGCAGCGTCCTGCTCCCGCGCGGCGGCAGCGCGCTGGTCGACATGACCTATTATGAAAACGCCGTACATGCGATGTGGCTGGCGAGCCAGCCGGCCTGCGATCATCTTCCCTCCGCCCGCGCGTGGAATATCAGCAACGGCGAACCGCGCACCTTGCGGAGCATCGTGCAGAAATTGATCGACGAGCTCGGTATCAAATGCCGGATCCGCTCAGTTCCCTATCCGATGCTGGATATTATCGCCCGCAGCATGGAGCGCTTTGGCGATAAAACCGCCAAAGAACCCGCGTTTACCCACTACGGCGTCTCCAAGCTTAACTTTGATTTTACGCTCGATATCACCCGCGCGCAGGACGAGCTGGGCTATCAGCCGGTGGTGACGCTTGACGACGGCATCGTGCGCACCGCCGCCTGGCTTCGCGACCACGGTAAACTACACCGCTAACCCTGGCCATATTTTTCTAACAGCGCCTCGGCTATCGCTTCGGTTTGCGCATCCGCTACCCCATCCCAGCGCTGCGGACGGAAGTGCATCTGGAAGGCGATAATCACCCGCTTCTTCTGCGCGGGGGTCATCTCCGGCGTCACCTGATAGCCATAGCGCGAGAGCAAATCCAGTACGATTTCGGGGTCCACTGGCTCGCTGGCCGGCCGCCCGTTGAGATAAAAGGCCACCCGCTGCTCGTCAGGCCAGGCGCCGATCCCCTGCTGCGCCAGCTGTTGCCAGGGGAATAACGGCCCCGGATCGTCTTTGCGCTGCGGGGCGATATCCGCATGGGCGACCACATTCTGCGGCGCGATGTGGTAGCGGGCGATGATATCGCGCGCCAGCGGGATCAGAGCCGCAATCTGTTCCGGATGAAAGGGGGTAAAACTTTTGACGCCCGCCGTCTTCTGCCAGCCGCGGTTCTCCAGCTCAATGCCAATGGAGGTATCGTTAATGCGCGTACTGCCGCGCCAATAGCTTACCCCGGCGTGCCAGGCTAAATCCTCTTCCGGCACCAGCTGCCAGATCCGCGGTTTATGCTGATAACGCGGGGGCTGTTCAGGAATTAAATAGTGGGAGCTGACCTCTTTATCGGTCAACGTGGCCAGCGAGACATCAAAATTGTCAGCCGTATAGTGGATCACTAACACCTTTATTCGCGGATAGGCAGCCTGCGCCGGATGACGAGTGTCCAGCTGGTATCCGTCGCGATCGATAATGCCCTTTTCCCCAGCGCAGCCGGTCAGCAGCAGCGCCAGCAGCACGATCCGCATCATCCGTTTCATCCCTTCTCCCTTGCCCGGCAGCGTCTCCGGGTTAATAAGACCATTGATTACGTCCATTATTTTTCGCCTGATACAGCGCACTGTCCGCCCGGGCGATCAGCGTCTCTATCGGGACCGTGCCATCGGAGGCGACGATCCCGATACTCACGGTGACCTCCGACGCCACCGCCGAAGCGGCGTGCGGTAGGCCTGCCTCGCGGATCTTCTGCTGAATGCGCTCGGCAATAGCGGTGGCATGCGCTAAGGACACCCCGGGCAACACGACGACAAACTCTTCGCCGCCGTAGCGAGCCACCAGATCGCCCTCCGCCCGGACCGCCATTTTAAGCACCTGCGCGACAGAAGATAAGCACTCATCACCAGCCTGATGGCCATAGCGATCGTTATAGCGCTTAAAATAATCGACATCGATCATCATCAGCGCCAGCGGCGTTTTTTGCTGCCAGATCGCCGCCAGGTAAGCATTGAGCGCCCGACGGTTAGCGGTTCCGGTTAAGGCATCCTGGTTGGCGATACTTTCCAGCCGCTGAATAAGCTGCATATTCTCCTGGTGGGTATCCCAGGCTTCGTCATACCAGCGCTGCAAAATACGTCGGCCATACAACAAAATCGCGGTAAAAATGGCCCAGAGGATCAAAAAGCGGATCTCGGTGTGATAGTGGAGCTGTATTCCCGCCAGCAAGGCGGTCACCCATAGCGGCAGCATAAAAGCGGTTATGCCGGGCCAATGGTGATACAGCGCGGTGAGGCCGGTAGTCATTAATATCACCAGCAGCGGCCAGGCAAAGGGCAAGGTCCAGAAAAAAATAAAACAATAATTACTCAGGGACCAGCACAGACTGAGCGCCAGCAGCAGCCCGGTGATGATATTCAACGTATATCGTCCCTGCGCCAGTCGCGGCGTGAGGGCAATAATCACTAAAATGGCCGAAATGATAATAACCGCAATCAACGCCGCTTCGATATAAGGAATAACCGCCCGGTGCGTCAGTAGCCTCTTATCAAAATAGGTAAAGATAAAATTGCGGAAGAAAATCATTAACGCAAAAGCGATATTGACAAAGGCCAGCCAGGGCATACTCATGGACAGCGCATGGCGCTGGACATTATCTCTGGTGGCCCACAACGCGGCTCGCTGCTGCCGGGCGCGCTCTCGCTTATTTGTTAACATCTTAACTCCCTGGTGACCTGCATGACCATGGGCGCAGCCCCTGCTTTTCTATATGATAAACCATGTTACCGGGAATGTCTGTCAGCGCCCTATCCCCTCAGCTCCGGCCTCTCAGGGTGATTTTCAGCTAACGACCGAAGAAAATAGCCTGGTCCGCTCCCGATGGGTAACCGGCTCAAAAAACAAGCATCAGCACTGCGAAATACGTCATCTTTTCGCTAAAAAGCGTTAACTAACCGTCATTAAATTGCAGCATTTTGCTTACAAAAAGCAGTGTGAGTTCAATCTGAATCATTCATTGGTGAATGCAAACAAGAGCATGATGATAGCGAGATAAACAATAGGGGCTAAGAATATTAAATATGCAGCTTTAGTGGCAGGTACAGCATTGTTTTAAGCGGCCAATGCCGTCTCCGCAGAGATTTTAACAAAACAGCTTTTGATAAAGTCCATACGCAATATACCAAAATCGGCGCCATTTCCTCTACTGGTCAAACCGCATCCAACGATGCCCGTGAAGAGCTGATTAAAAAAACAAATGAACAAGGGGGGCGTCATTGTCCCCTCCTCCGGTAATACGGATAAAAAAATGCACGTCGCCACTCGCATCTATAAGAAGAAATAATTACCCTTATCTTTCAAGAGCCATTTCCCTATTTTACGGGGTAATATTTCTTGTTCACGGGAAAATTAAGTTTATTTTTATACTGCCCTGCCTTTTAGCGCCTGACGGAATTCTGTCATCCCCGTGCCGATTTCCCGCCCTAAGGCTGTAGCCACATCAAGATCTTAGCTCTTTGCGTCAAGTACAATCCGCACGCTATACGCTATGCTTTAACGGAAACTGAAAACGTAGTTCGCTTATAAGGAAATCATCATGCGCTACAAACTTTTTGCTGTACTTCTCCCTTGCGCGCTGGCGCTCAGCGCCTGTACGACCGTCACCCCGGCCTATAAAGATAATGGCACCCGCAGCGGCCCCTGCGTCGAAGGCGGCCCTGACGACGTAGCGCAAAAATTCTACGACACCCAGATCCAGAATCGTACTCAGGATCCGGCGGCGCTGCGCCCCTATCTGAGCGACGGCCTGGCGCAGTTACTCAATGACGCCCGCCAGGATCCCGCCAACAGCAAATTACTGCAGGCTAATCCGTTCTCCAGCAGCAGCACCCCGGCAGACAGCGCCGTGGTCGCCAGCGCCTCCACCATCCCGAACCGCGATGCGCGCAATATTCCGCTGCGCGTCGATCTGAAACAGGGCACCCAGAGCTGGAAAGATGAAGTGCTGATGATCCAGGAAGGCCAGTGCTGGGCCGTCGATGACGTTCGCTATCTCGGCAACAACAGCCATGCGCCAGCCGGGACGCTGCGACAGAGTCTGGAGAAACGCTGATTCCGGAGTTGAAGCGACGCCGCTGAAACGATAACCCCGGTAAAATGTCGGTATTCGCCCCAGGAATGCCGACATTTGCGCCCCCCTCACCCACCAGGCCATATTTTGTGCTAACTTTAAAGCTAAACGTGGTTTAGATTTAACTTTTAACGCATAAATATTGCATAACTATTCTGCCAAAGGTAGTATTTGCGGCCTCAATAGCTATTCGTATCAGACTGCCCAGATGAGTATTAAACTAAACGGCATTAATTGCTTCTACGGCGCGCACCAGGCGCTGTTCGACATCACGCTGGATTGCCCGCAGGGGGAAACGCTGGTGCTGCTCGGCCCCAGCGGTGCCGGGAAGAGCTCGCTGCTGCGCGTACTCAACCTGCTGGAGATGCCGCGGTCCGGTTCGTTATCCATCGCCGGCAACCAATTCGATTTCACCAGAGCGCCGTCCGATAAAGCGATTCGCGAGCTGCGTCAGAACGTCGGCATGGTCTTTCAGCAATACAACCTGTGGCCGCACCTGACGGTACAGCAGAACCTGATCGAGGCCCCCTGTCGCGTACTGGGGTTAAGCAAGGATCAGGCGCTGGCTCGCGCAGAGAAGCTGCTGGAGCGCCTGCGTCTGAAGCCGTACAGCGATCGTTACCCGCTGCATTTATCCGGCGGCCAACAACAGCGGGTGGCCATCGCCCGCGCGCTGATGATGGAGCCGCAGGTTCTGCTGTTCGATGAGCCTACCGCGGCGCTCGACCCGGAAATCACTGCCCAGATCGTCAGCATCATCCGCGAGCTGGCTGAAACCGGCATTACCCAGGTTATCGTCACCCACGAAGTTGAAGTGGCGCGCAAGACGGCCAGCCGGGTGGTGTATATGGAAAATGGCCATATCGTCGAGCAAGGGGATGCCTCCTGCTTCACGCATCCGCAAACTGACGCGTTTAAAAACTATCTTTCACATTGATGTTTTTCGGGGAAATGACGATGAAAAAAGTACTGATTGCCGCCCTGCTCGCAGGCATGAGCCTCTCCGCTTCCGCCGCGCAGACCATTCGTTTCGCCACCGAGGCCTCTTACCCTCCGTTTGAGCTGGTGGACGCCAACAACCAGATCGTCGGTTTCGATGTCGATCTGGCGAACGCATTGTGTAAAGAGATCGACGCCACCTGTACCTTCACCAACCAGGCCTTTGACAGCCTGATCCCGGGACTGAAATTCCGCCGTTTCGACGCGGTCATGGCCGGGATGGACATCACGCCGGAGCGTGAAAAGCAGGTGCTGTTCTCTACCCCGTATTATGACAACTCGGCGCTGTTCGTCGGCCAGCAGGGTAAGTTCACCAGCATTGACCAGCTGAAGGGCAAAAAAGTGGGCGTGCAGAACGGCACCACACACCAGAAATTCATCACCGATAAACATCCGGAAATCACTACCGTGCCTTACGACAGCTACCAGAATGCGAAGCTGGACCTGCAGAACGGTCGTATCGACGCGGTCTTTGGCGACACCGCCGTGGTGACCGAATGGCTGAAGAGCAATCCGAAGCTGGCGGCCGTGGGCGATAAAGTGACCGACAAAGCCTATTTCGGCACCGGGCTGGGCATTGCCGTACGTCAGGGCAACACCGACCTGCAGCAGAAATTTAACGCTGCGCTGGAAAAAGTGAAGAAAGACGGCACTTACCAGACCATCTATAACAAATGGTTCCAGAAGTAAGACTGAATGAACGAAATTTTTCCATTAGCAAGCGCCGCCGGGATGACCGTCGGCCTTGCCGTTTGCGCGCTCGTCATCGGCCTGGTCCTGGCGATGCTCTTTGCGGTACTGGAGTCAGTGAAATGGCGCCCGGTAGCCTGGCTTGCAACCGGCATAGTGACCATCCTGCGCGGGCTACCGGAAATTCTGGTGGTGCTGTTTATCTATTTCGGCTCTTCCCAGCTGCTGCTGACGCTCTCTGACGGTTTCACCATCCCGCTCGGGTTCACGCAGATCCCGGTCCAGATGCAGATTGAGAACTTTGACGTCAGCCCGTTCCTCTGCGGGGCGATCGCCCTGTCGCTGCTGTATGCCGCTTACGCCTCGCAAACGCTGCGCGGCGCGCTAAAAGCGGTTCCGCAGGGCCAGTGGGAGTCCGGCCAGGCGCTGGGGCTGTCGAAAGCGGCCATATTCTTCCGTCTGGTGATGCCGCAGATGTGGCGCCATGCCCTGCCCGGCCTCGGTAACCAGTGGCTGGTGCTGCTGAAGGACACCGCGCTGGTGAGCCTGATCAGCGTCAACGATCTGATGCTGCAGACCAAAAGCATCGCCACCCGCACTCAGGAACCCTTTAACTGGTATATCATTGCGGCGGCAATCTATCTCGTCATCACCCTGTTGAGTCAATACATCCTTAAGCGGATTGACCAGCGTGCGACGCGCTTCGAACGGAGACCAGGCTGATGCTCGACTATTTACCCGAACTGCTGAAAGGACTGCATACCAGCCTGACACTGACCGTGGCGTCGATTATCGTGGCGCTGATCCTGTCGCTGATCTTCACCATTATCCTGACCCTGAAGACGCCGGGGCTGGTATGGATAGTTCGCGGCTATATCACCTTGTTTACCGGTACGCCGCTGCTGGTGCAGATCTTCCTGATCTACTACGGCCCGGGACAGTTCCCTTCGCTGCAGGAGTATCCGTGGCTGTGGCATCTTATCTCCGAGCCGTGGCTGTGCGCCCTGATCGCTCTGTCGCTCAACAGCGCCGCCTACACCACTCAGCTGTTTTATGGCGCCATCCGGGCGATCCCCGACGGGCAATGGCAGTCCTGCAGCGCGCTGGGGATGAGTAAAAAGGATACTCTGGCGATCCTGCTGCCGTACGCCTTTAAGCGTGCGCTATCGTCCTATTCCAACGAAGTGGTGCTGGTTTTCAAGAGTACCTCTCTGGCCTACACCATCACGCTGATGGAAGTGATGGGCCACGGCCAGCTGCTGTACGGACGCACCTACGACGTGATGGTGTTCGGCGCCGCCGGGATTATCTATCTCATCGTTAATGGACTGCTGACGCTGCTGATGCGCCTGGTGGAACGCAAAGCGCTGGCCTTCGAGCGACGTAGCTAGCACCAGAGCATATTGCATAAAAAGCAAACAGCAAGGCGGACAAGTCTAACACCTGTCCGTCTTTTTTTATGCCTATAAAAATATTTAATCAAATTTATTGCATATAAATTCATTTAATGGCATTGTCACTCTATGCCGCAGACACGGTGAATAATCATAAGATAGACAGACGGGAGTTCCACGATGAAAAAGTTAGTTCTGGCTGCACTGCTCACCTCTTTCGCGTTCGGCGCCGCTGCCGCGGAAAAAATCAGTTTTGGCGTCTCCGCAACCTATCCGCCGTTTGAATCGATGGACGCTAATAACCAGATTGTCGGCTTTGATATCGATCTGGCCCACGCGCTGTGCAAACAAATGCAGGCAGAATGTACCTTTACCAACCACGCGTTTGACAGCCTGATCCCGGCGCTGAAGTTCAAGAAATATGATGCGGTGATTTCCGGAATGGATATTACGCCGGAGCGGAGCAAGCAGGTGGCCTTCACCGACCCGTACTACGCCAACTCGGCGCTGGTGATCGCCAAAAAAGATGCGTTCCATTCTTTCGATGACCTGAAAGGCAAACGGATCGGCATGGAAAACGGCACCACCCACCAGAAATATCTGCAGGATAAGCATCCTGAGGTGAAGACCGTCGCCTATGACAGCTACCAGAATGCGATTATCGATTTGAAAAATGGCCGTATCGACGGCGTGTTCGGCGACACCGCGGTGGTCAACGAATGGCTGAAAACTAACCCGCAGCTGGGGGCAGCCACGCCGAAAGTGACCGACCCGCAATACTTCGGCACCGGACTCGGCATTGCCGTGCGCCCGGATAACAAGGCGCTGCTGGAGAAACTGAACGCCGCGCTGAAAGCGATTAAGGCCGACGGTACCTACCAGAAAATTAGCAACCAGTGGTTCCCGGAGTAACTTTTTTCGCCGGGTGGCGCTGCGCTTACCCGGCCACCGCTCTTCCACGATGGCCGGGTAAGGCGTAGCCGCCACCCGGCGATTTCTCAAAGTGGCACGAAGAACCTGAACCGCGCCCCGCTTACCGACTCCACCAGTCTGATATCGCCCCCGTGCAGCTCCAGCATTCGTTTCACAATCAGCAACCCTAACCCGCCGCGATCCTCCCGCGATGCCTGGGTAGACAACGCCGACGGCCGCTGGAACAGGTCGTCGCGCAACGCGGCATCGACGCCCGCTCCGTTGTCTGCCACTTCGACCTGAAGCTGTTGATTCTCCTGCCAGACCGCCAGACGGATCTCCCCGCCGACGGGAGTATGCCGCATCGCGTTATCGAGCAGGTTGGTCACCACCCTCTCAATCATCGACACATCGGCGTTAATCAGCGGCAGCGGTCCCGGTACATCAATATGCAGGTTCACCTCGCGCGTGCGGGCAGTTAATTCAAACTTCTGCGCCACGTCGGAAATCAGCTCCCCCATCGCGAAACGCTCGCGCTGCGGCTTAATGCCTCCATGCTCCAGTCGCGCCAGCTCAAACAGCTGCTGCGAGAGATGGCGCACTTTGTTCCCCTGGCGCAGGGCGATGGTGAGATACTGCCTGCGCTCCTCGGCGGTCAGCCATTCATCCTTCAGGGTCAGCGTTTCCAGATACCCCAGCAGCGAAGTCAGCGGCGTGCGCAAATCGTGAGAGATATTGGCCACAAATTCACGGCGCTGGCGATCGCTGTCGGCCAGCCGATCCCACTGATCGGCAATCTGCCGGGCAAGGTCAATAAAGCGGTTCTCGAGCACCGCCACCTCGTTACCAGGCCGGGGCTCCGGCCTGCGGGCCGCCAGGGTTTTGATGGCGCTGATGCTGTCCTGGCCGCTCGCCGCCACCTGGGCGGTGAGCAGGCGGACCGGCCGGGTGACCCAGAACCATGCCAGCCCCCCTGCCAGCAGGCCAAACAGGGCTACCAGCAGCAGCGTCCACAGAACAATGCTCCACAGCGTTTTTTGCCAGGCGTCGGCCGCCAGCTGATTAAACGTCTCCCCCTGCAAAATGATATACAGGTAGCCGCGCAGTTGGCCGTCGACGCGCAGCGGGGCGGCGCTGAAGACTTTTCGCCCGTCAAGGCTGCGGGGATCGTCGCCATACACCGGCGACATACTGCCGGTGAGAAAAGCCTGCACCGGCGCCATGTCGATACGCTGGCGCTGGATATGGCCCGGCGGCGCCGCATCGGCCAGCAGGTCGCCATCCGGCGACAGCAGATAGAGCTCCACGCTGGGATTAAAGGTCATCAGTCGGTCAAACAGCGACTTCAGGGTTTGCCGGTTGACCTCGCCGTGGGCGTCCAGCAACGGCTCGCGGGCGACAATCTGTTGAGCCAGCCCGGACGACAGACGCTGCACCATGGCGTTGCCATACTGCGCGCTGCTGTGTAACTGGACCGCGCATACCGCCACCGCGCACAGCATCAGCAGGGAAACCACCACCAGCGCCAGCCGCTGGCTGAGGCTCAGGCGGCGGATCACGGGACGGCCTCTTGCGTCACCGGGGCGAACTTATAGCCTTTTCCCCAGACGGTAAGAATGATGTCCGGCTCGGCCGGGTCACGTTCGATTTTACTGCGCAGGCGGTTGATATGGGTATTGACGGTATGCTCATAGCCCTCGTGCTGATATCCCCAGACCTGCTCCAGCAGCGCCAGGCGGGAAAACACTTCCCCGGGGTGGCGGGCGAAGTAATACAGCAGGTCGAATTCACGCGGCGTGAGGTCCACCGTCTCGCCGCGCAGCTTCACTTCGCGCGACAGCGGGTCGATGCTCAGGCCATGGCAGGACAGGCGCCCGGCGTCCATCAGCAGATTCTGCCCCATCGCCTCCTGGCGACGAAACAGCGCTTTGACGCGGGCGATAAGCTCCAGCAATGAAAAGGGCTTCGCCAGATAGTCGTCGGCGCCCATCTCCAGGCCCAGCACGCGGTGCATTTCGCTGGTGCGAGCGCTGATGATAATCACCGGCAGGTAGCGGGTCATCTGGCGGATACGCCGGCAGATCTCCAGACCATCGACGCCGG
This sequence comes from Klebsiella sp. 4_1_44FAA, assembly GCF_000238715.1. NCBI lineage: Bacteria > Pseudomonadati > Pseudomonadota > Gammaproteobacteria > Enterobacterales > Enterobacteriaceae > Klebsiella > Klebsiella sp. 4_1_44FAA. The sequence goes on along the minus strand of NZ_JH414799.1, from coordinate 751,276 downwards.
GCAGCATCAAATCGAGGATCACCGCATCCCAGACCTGCGTCTCCAGCCGGGCGAGGGCCTGGCCGCCGTCGGCTTCATGGACGATCTGATAGCCCTCATCCTGAAGATTGAGCCGCAGCAGCGTGGCTATATCCTCGTCATCTTCCACCAGCAGAATGGTTTTGGCCATTAGATTCCCCCCACCAATAACAAAACATGCTGCCTCAAGCTTACCCGATTTCAGCGGCGCAAAGCCTTCACATTTTGTTTAAACTTCGCGGACCAGCAGGGTCAGCACTTCGTAGTGGGCGGTGTGAGGGAACATATCAAACAGCTGGACCCGCTCAACGCGATAGCCGCTAAGACGAGCGATATCGGTCGCCATGGTGCGGGCGTTACAGCTGGAATAGATAATATAGGGCGGCGCCATGCGGCTTAAATAGTCGCATAGTTCAGCGCCAATACCGCGGCGCGGCGGGTTAACCAGCACCAGCTGCGGGGCATCCGCTTCGCGAGTGGCGAACTGCGTCGAGTCCAGCGCCTGAAAATGCAGATTGCTGAGCCCCAGCTGCGCGGCTGACTGTCTGGCGCAGGCGATGGCTTCCGGGGCGATCTCGATACCGGTCAGGCGCATCGTCGGCGTCGCGCAATGCAGGCCAAATCCCCCAACGCCGCAAAACAGATCCCACATATGCTGGACCGGCAGCGCGCGCACCCAGTCGCGGGCCGTGGCGTACAGCCGGCTGGCTACCGTCGGATTGGTCTGAAAGAAGCTTTGCGGGCGGATCCACAGCGGCACCCCATTAAAGACCTCCCCCAGCGCCTGCTGTTCGGTGAAGAAGATCTCCTGCTCGCCTTCCATGATTGCCATATGCACCGGCTGGATATTCGCCGTGATCACGCTGAGCTGCGGCAGCTGTGCCTGTAGCCACGGCAGCGCGGCGCGCAGCTGAGCTACCTTGGCCTCTGAGCGCAGCACGAAGCGCAGCATCATCTCCCCCTGCTGGCTGGTGGTCAGCAGCAGATATTTCAGCTCCCCGCGTTTGCGCGCGACGTTGTAAGGTGTTAACCCGGCGCGGGCGATAAAGGGCTTCAGGGCAGCAAAAACCGGGGCAAACTCGGCGGGATAGAGCGGGCAGTCGGTGAGGTCCACCGGAGTGCCATCGCGGTGCAGCATCCCCAGCAGCGGACGCTCAACGCTGCCGCTGACCACCATTTTAGCCTTGTTACGGAAAGCCGCCTCCGGCCCGCTGACCGGCTCGCCCCAGGCTGCGACCGGGATCGCCGCCAGCAGCGTGCGCAGATCGGCCATTTTATCGGCGAGCTGTTGCGGGACCGGCCGCTCCAGCCATTGACAGGAGCGGCAGCGGCCGGCGTCGTAGAGTGCGCAATGCATAATTGACCTTCAAAAATCCAGGGGCGGGGATTGTATCACCGTTATTGCAGGCGGAAAAAGCGACGGCAGTTCGCCGGCACGAACAGCAGCGTCAGAACCAGCAGATCCGGCAGTTTTTGCATCACCAGCGAGTGGAAAATTTCTCGTTTTGATTCCCCGGGAATGCTGAACAGCTCCGGATACCCGTAGCCCAGCGACGCCGCCCACAGGTAGCCGGCAGCGATAATCTGCGTCAGCAGATAGATCCAGCGCGCCCAGTTGCGCCCTTTCACCAGCGAGAAGGCGCACCAGATTTCGATAAACACCAGCGCCAGGCTGCCGAGGAAGACCAGCGTCAGGTTCCAGGTCTGAACGCTGCGGTGTATGAATTCGTTCAGCCCCTGCAGGCCCAACAGATTGAGGATCATCAGCAGATCCAGGCCACGAATCAAAATAATAGCAAAGGCCGCCACCTGCACCAGCGCAGGGACGTTAAGGCGGGCATGCGATGAGCGAGTTTTCGTAAACAATCCCAACGTAATGTCTTCCATGAAAACGGCGCCACAGGGTGGCGCCGACCGGAGGCTGCTGTACCGATTTTAGGTGGTTCAGCCTTGTCTTGCACGCTGGATATCGCGCACTCGCTGCTTTTCTGCGCGGGCCATCAAATACCAGGCGATAAAACCAACAATACCGACCACGCCGAGGATGAGCGTCGCCAGGGCGTTGATCTCCGGGTTGACCCCCATGCGCACGCTGGAGAAGACCAGCATCGGCAAGGTCGTGGCCCCGGGACCGGAGACAAAGCTGGCGATCACCAGGTCATCCAGCGACAGCGTGAAGGCCAGCAGCCAGCCGGAGATCACCGCTGGCATAATCATCGGCAGCGTGATGACGAAGAAGACCTTCAGCGGCGCGGCGCCAAGATCCATCGCCGCCTCTTCAATGGAGTGGTCCAGCTCGCGCAGGCGCGAGGAGATCACCACCGCCACGTAGGCGGTACAGAAGGTGACATGCGCCAGCCAGATGGTCAACATGCCGCGGTCCGACGGCCAGCCGATGGCATGTCCCAGCGCCACGAACAGCAGCAGCAGCGAGAGACCGGTGATCACGTCCGGCATGACCAGCGGCGCGGTGATCATAAACGCGAAGCCGTTGGAGCCGCGAAAACGCCCAAAGCGCACCATCACCACCGCGGCGATGGTACCGAGGATCGCCGCCGCCGTCGCCGCGCAGGCGGCGATGGTCAGGCTCAATCCTACCGCGCTCATCATCGCATCATCGTGGAACAGTTCGCTATACCAGCGCGTCGACCATCCGGCCCAGACCGTTACCAGCTTCGAGCTGTTGAACGAGTAGATCACCAGCATCAGCATCGGGGCGTAGAGGAAGGTGAATCCGAGCACGAGGATCAGAATGCGCCACGGCGAGCGTACTACCGGCAAGTCGTTCATCCCTGCTCTCCCATCTGTTTTTGCTGGTGCTTGTGGAACCACATGATCGGCACGATCAGCAACAGCAGCATGACAATCGCCACCGCCGAGGCGACCGGCCAGTCGCGGTTGTTAAAGAACTCCTGCCACAGCACGCGGCCAATCATGATGCTGTCCGGCCCGCCCAGCAGTTCCGGGATCACGAACTCGCCTACCGCCGGGATAAACACCAGCATGGAGCCGGCGATAATGCCGCCTTTGGTGAGCGGGACGATCACCTGGAAGAAGGTCTTCAGCGGCCGGGCGCCGAGATCCAGCGAGGCCTCCACCAGCGAATAGTCGATGCGGGTCAGCGCGGTGTAGATAGGCAGCACCATAAACGGCAGATAGGCATACACGATACCGATGTACACCGCCAGGTTGGTGTGCAGGATCTCCAGCGGCTGATCGATAACCCCTAACCACACCAGGAAGTTATTCAACACCCCGTTGCTCTTCAGCAGCCCCATCCAGGCATAGACGCGGATCAAAAACGAGGTCCACGACGGGAGGATCACCAACAGCAGCAGAATATTACGCGTCGACGGCTTGCTGTGCGCCACCGCCCAGGCCAGCGGATAGCCCAGCAGCAGGCAGCAGATCGTCGAGATACCCGCCACCTGCAGCGACTGGAGATAAGCTTCAAAATAGAGCGGATCGTCAGTCAACTGTAGGAAGTTGGCAAAGTTAAGCGTCAGCGTCAGCTGGCCGTCCGCCCACTCCATCAGCTCGGTGTAGGGAGGGATCGCCCGCGCCATCTCGGCAAGACTTATCTTGAACACGATCAGGAACGGTAGCATAAACAACAGGATCAGCCACAGATAGGGCAGCGCAATCACCAGCTTGCGGCCATGCGCCATCTGCAGGCGCGCCGCCCACAGCGCGAAGCCGCCCGGTTTTTTCGCCCCTGACGGGGATTCAACGGTATTCATCGCCCTCTCCTCACACCGTCAGCACAACGCAGCTGTCAGCATCCCAGCATAAACGCACCTCATCGCCCCAGGTGGGCGTCCCTTTCCGATGGCGGTGTTCATTCTGCAGCTGGGCGCTGATCATCTGCCCGCTTTGCAGGCGCACATGATAGATAGAGAGATCCCCCAGATAGGCGATATGAATCACCTCGCCGACGGCAAAATTGTAGCCGTCCGCCGGCGGTTCATCGCACAGCATGATCTTCTCCGGACGCAGCGCCACCCAGACCGGCACGTTGTCCACCACCGAGGCGTCGGGGTCGACCTTCAGCGGATGCATCAGTCCCGGCGAGCTTAGCACCAGACCGTCTTCCAGACGCTCCTTCACCAGCCCTTCAAAGACGTTCACCGAGCCGATAAACTCGGCGCTGTAGCGGGTAGTCGGGTGCTCGTAAATCTCTTCCGGTTCGCCAATCTGCACAAACTTGCCGCGATTCATGATGGCGATACGGCCCGCCATGGTCATCGCCTCTTCCTGATCGTGGGTTACCATCACGCAGGTCACGCCAACGCGCTCAAGAATATCCACCACCTCGAGCTGCATGCGATCGCGCAGCTTTTTATCCAGCGCCCCCATCGGTTCATCAAGCAGCAGCAGCTTGGGCCGTTTCGCCAGGCTGCGCGCCAACGCGACGCGCTGCCGCTGGCCGCCTGAGAGTTGGCGCGGCTTACGTTTGGCAAACTCCTGCATATGTACCAGGGCCAGCATCTCCTGCACCCGGGCGGTGATTTCCGCCTTAGGCAGGCGGTCCTGCTTCAGGCCGAAGGCAATATTCTGCTCAACGGTCATATGGGGAAACAGGGCATAGGACTGGAACATCATATTAATAGGCCGCTGATAGGGCGGCACGCGCGCCAGATCCACGCCGTCGAGCATAATCTGCCCGGCGGTCGGTTGTTCAAAGCCCGCCAGCATGCGTAGCAGCGTCGATTTCCCGCAGCCTGACGCGCCCAGCAGAGCAAAAATTTCGCCTTTGTAGATAGTGAGACTGACGTCGTCGACCGCATGCTGGCCATCAAACGACTTGGTTAAGTTACGGATTTCCAGTAGCGGGGTCAGCGCTTTGGGGGCTTTCGCCTGTGGGCGGGGCATTACGTCGTTCAATCGGGTGCTCTCCGGCAAAAAAACGATCACCATATGGTCCGGTGCCATACTTCGTGCTTAACAGTGCATTTGCACCATCCTGGTGCTTCTGCTCGCCGGGCGCGCTGCTATTTCCCGGCGAGTGCAGATCTGATTTGGCCCGTGTTCGACGGGCCGTCAGGAATTATTTGCCGCTCTTCACTTTGGTCCACGCGCGGGTGCGCACGCGGTCAATCTTCGGATCCTGCACCTTCAGCGTGAACAGTTTGGCGAACACATCCGCTGGCGGATAAATCGCCGGGTTGTTACGGATAGTCTCGCTGACCAGCGGCGTGGAAGCCTTGTTGCCGTTGGCGTAGAACACCTGGTCGCTGATTTTGGCGATGACGTCCGGACGCATCAGATAGTTAAGGAACTGATAGGCTTCATCTTTATTCTTCGCGTCGGCCGGCATGGCAAAGACGTCAAAGAACGCCAGCGCGCCTTCCTTCGGAATAAAGTAGGAGACATTGACGCCGTTCTTCGCCTCTTTCGCGCGGTTGGCCGCCTGCCAGACGTCCCCTGCCCAGCCGATCGCCACGCAGATGTCGCCATTGGCAAGGTCGTTAATATATTGCGAAGAGTGGAAGTAGCGAATGTTCGGCCGCAGCTTCAGCAGCAGATCGGTCGCCGGGCCGGTGTAATCATCCGCTTTGCTGCTGTTCGGATCTTTGCCGAGGTAGTTCAGCACGGTGGCGAAAATCTCTTCCGGCGCGTCGAGGAAGGAGACGCCGCAGCTTTTCAGTTTTTCGAAGTTCTCCGGCTTCAGCACCAGATCCCAACTGTCCACCGGCGCATCTTTGCCGAGAACGGCTTTCACCTTATCCACGTTGTAGCCAATGCCCGTCGTCGCCCACAGGTAAGGCATGGCGTATTTATTCTCCGGGTCATGCTTGGCGACCAGCTTCAGCACTTCGGGGTCAAGATTCTTCCAGTGGGGCAGCTTACTTTTATCCAGCGGCTGGAACACGCCCGCCGCCAGCTGGCGTTCGAGGAAGCTTGCCGACGGCACCACCAGGTCGAAACCGGTGCTACCCGCCATTAATTTGCCTTCCAGCACTTCGTTGGAATCAAAAACGTCATACACCACTTTAATCCCGGTCTCTTTTTCAAAATTCGCTACCGTGTCCGGCGCGATATAATCAGACCAGTTATAAACATGCAGGGTTTTTTGTTCGGCGGCGAGCGAACCGGCAGAGACGGCCATCAGCGCACCCGTAACCAGACCTGTTAACCATTTTTTACCAAAGGCGGTCATATCTCTTTTCCTTCTCAACACCCGTTAACTTACGGGCTCAAATATACGCATTTCTACGCATGCAAAAATCATGCATATTTTTTCATTGCCTGAGAAAAGGAGAGCGGATCTCTCCCGGAGTGGTTGCTCGCAACTGGAAGCATCGCCAGAATAACTGTAGCCAGAATAAGAGGCTATAGCCCAGGTAAAAAAACGCCTTTTATCAAATTTTTATGCAATAACGGTCTACGTGATAAGCCAAAACGGCCTGAATGGCGGTGAATAATGCTTTAAAGAAAGGTTAAATGCAGAATAAAAGCGGGTAATACGCAGCCGCTGCGGTAGTGGCTGCGCTAATTTTAGGCAGGTTTAGTGAAGAAAATGGTATTGCACGTTTTCCGCCGCAGGCTCTTCTTCTTCGCCTTTGTACAGCAGCTGATTTGCGCCGGCTTCGAGGATTACCATCGAGATCTGCTCTTCGCTTTGGCGGAAGAACCAGGCGAACTGCTCCATGGTCACCCCTGGGCCGATAGACAGCGACTGGCAAACCACCAGCTTGGGCAAATTATCGTCCTGAATGTCGATAAACGCCTTCACGGTTAACGAGCTGGCGTTGATGGCCGAGAGATCCGCCGACAGCGCCAGCAGGGCAGACGGCTTCACCTCCGCCAGGGCGGAAAAGAGCACCACGTTGTCCACCAGGTCAATTTTGGCATCAAAAATACCGTCGAAATTCTGCATATGCGGCAGGTGCAATGCCTGACAGGAATCGCACTCAAAAAAGCTGATGCCGATCTCGTCCAGCCAGCGACGTAGCGTATCCAGACCTGGAACGACCAGTGAATCCATAGTGCCTGTGACCTCTTACAGTGGAAAAACGACGCCATAGCTTACGCAAAAAAAGCGCCGCATACCATGGCCGTCTTGCATCCGGCGGTTAGCCGCCTATTTTCAAACAGAATTCCGGCGTCGCCTGGCGCTCGATCCAGGCGATCATCTTGCCGGCGACATCCACGCCGGTGGTGGTTTCCACCCCTTCCAGCCCCGGCGAGGCATTCACCTCCATCACCAGCGGCCCGCGGGCGGCGCGTAAAATATCGACACCGGCGGCGTCCAGCCCGAGAGTTTGCGTTGCCTTGATGGCAATGGCCCGCTCCTCGTCGCTAATCTGCGCCACCGTGGCCATGCCGCCGCGGTGCAGGTTAGAGCGGAAATCCCCCTCTTTCGCCCGCCGCTCGATCGCCGCCACCACCTCATTGCCGACCACCAGGCAGCGGATATCGCACCCTTTCGCTTCGGCAATGTATTCCTGCACCAGAATATGAGCGTTCAGTCCGCGAAAGGCGTCGATCACGCTCTCCGCCGCCTGGCGGGTCTCCGCCAGCACCACGCCGATCCCCTGGGTGCCCTCCACCAGCTTCACCACCAGCGGCGCGCCGCCCACCATGGCGATCAGATCGCTGGTGTCATCCGGGGAGTGAGCGATGCCGGTCAATGGCAGATCGATGCCCTGGCGCGCCAGCAGCTGCAGCGAGCGCAGCTTATCGCGAGCGCGGGTAATAGCGACCGATTCGTTCAGCGGATAGCTTCCCAGGAGCTCAAACTGGCGCAGGGCCGCGGTGCCATAGTAGGTGATCGCCGAGCCAATGCGCGGGATCACCGCATCAAATTGCGGCAGCTGACGCCCTTTGTAGTGGATCGACGAGGCCACCGGGCTGACGTTCATATAACAGGAAAGCGGATCGAGGATCTCGATCTGATGACCGCGCTGTTGCGCTGCTTCGCGCAGGCGCCGACATGAATAAAGCGTTCCATCCCGGGATAATATGGCAATTTTCATCCTGCACCTCTGCGAAAAGACCCGCTCTGGCGGGCCTCAGCTATCGAACACACTTTCACCTTTCCTGCGGCCGGCGGCGGATATCACCTGGCCGGAGCAGCAGTGTACACGTAATCAGCGCGTTGCCCACCCCTGCTTATGCAGATAGTCAAGAATAAACGGACGACTCTCTTTCACGATAGTGCGCCGGATATGGTCGCTCCAGGTATCGCGGCGGGCGTTGCTGCCGCGCGACAGATAATAGTGCGCCAGCTGTTCGTCATACTCCGCCAGCAGCGCGTTATCCAGCGGCTGATAGCGGTTCTCATGCACCAGCATGGCCGCCGGCATCCGCGGCTTGATATCCGGGTTATCCGCCGGCCAGCCAAGGCAAAGACCGAACAGCGGCAGGACGTGCTGCGGCAGCTCCAGCAGCTCTGTGACGGCCTCAATGCTGTTGCGCAACCCGCCGATATAGACGCCCCCTAGTCCGAGGGACTCGGCGGCGGTCAGCGCGTTTTGCGCCAGCAGCGCCGTATCGACAACGCCGATCAGCAGCTGTTCCGCCAGCCCCAGCTGCGCCTGTGGGCAGATCTGCAGGTGGCGATTAAAGTCGGCGCAGAAGACCCAAAACTCCGCTGCCTGGGCGACGTGCTGCTGGCCGCCGGTCAGCGGGACCAGACGTTCACGCAGGGCCGGGTCAGTAATACGGATGATGGAGGTGCACTGTAAAAAACTCGAGGTAGATGCCGCTTGCGCGCTGGCGATAATCTCTGCGCGCTGTTCGTCGCTCACGGGGGCATCGGTGAAGTGGCGGATGGAACGGTGGCTGCGCAGCAGCTCAATGGTCGGCGTCATTACGTTTTTCTCTGTCAGACAAGGATTCAGGCTTTGGAGAGTGCGTTAACTGCGGGGCCACGATCTGCGCCATCCGCCACATAACGACGAGGGCGGCGGGGATCATCAGCACGATCCCGGCAAAGAGCATCACCAGCGCCGCGGTCGGGCTGGCAATGGGCGCAGGCAGCTGGACATACTGGTTAAGGGAGAGCCAGGCGAGGGTTAACAGCCCCATCCCGAGGATCTCAACCAGCAGTATGCTTTTCGGCAATGGGGCAAATTTTCGCATCACGCCTCTCCGGTTGATAAACGCGGCGCGCCAGCCAATTCCACCGCGCCGTCGGGCCAGTATACGGGTTTTGACAGTCCGACATTTATCAAACATAGCCGTAAACCATCGAAGTAAAAGGCAGAACCTTCTTTCCCTCCCCGCCCGTTGCAGGCATCATAAGCGCCATTCGCCATCCGGCTGAGGTTTAAGGAGAGAAGCAATGTTTACCGTTATTTTTGGTCGTCCAGGCTGCCCTTACTGCGTTCGCGCTAAAGAACTGGCAGAAAAACTGACCAACGAGCGTGATGATTTCAACTACCGCTACGTGGATATTCATGCCGAAGGCATCAGCAAAGCTGACCTGGAAAAAACCGTTGGCAAACCGGTTGAAACCGTGCCGCAGATTTTCGTCGACCAGAAACACATCGGCGGCTGCACCGATTTTGAAGCCTGGGCAAAAGAGAATCTCGGCCTGTTTGCCTGAGTCAATTTATTTGCTCGATGAATGACTGCGCCAGGTATCAAGCCAGGCGCAGATAAACAAAAAGCACAATGCCCCAAGCGCGCACCAGAACACGGCGCTCAACACCCACGCCATCTCCTGCCAGAACGTCCGGTGGGTCACGAAGAACAGCCGCATCGTCACCATGCAGACCGGCGCCGCCAGTATCGCGCCGAGCAAAGGACGCAGCACCCGCCGTCCGGGAGAGAGACAGCTCGCCGCCGCCCCTGGCAGCAAAAAGAAGAGCAGGCCCAGCTCCGGGTTGCCGCTGGCGCGAAATGCCCCTTTCATATGTAACAACAACGATAAGCACACCACAATGAACAGAACGAAGCCACAGATAATGCCGGCCCAACTACGCTCAGATTTCACCGTATCCTCCTGATGTTGCCTCTAACTCACGTCCACGTCGCCCAGTCAGATAAAGCATTTCGGCAATCCATGCCAATAACTCCCCTACCAGCCTAAAAACGATTGTCACTAGCCGCCGCATCCAGGAAGGATTAAACTAGCGGTATATTTTTGCTGGTTATAACAGGGTGCCAGAATAGGTTCGCGACAACGCGAACGCCTGAGCAACCTTAGACCAAATAACCATTTCCTTCAACAACTTACTAGTAAATGAGAAGTTGGCTTTCGTGAATATAAACGTCGCAGATTTGTTAAACGGGAATTACATCCTGTTATTATTCGTTGTACTTGCATTAGGACTATGCCTGGGAAAACTGCGTCTCGGCTCAGTACAACTTGGTAATTCCATTGGCGTTTTAGTCGTTTCTCTATTATTAGGCCAGCAGCATTTCGCGATTAACACCGATGCCCTTAATCTCGGCTTTATGCTGTTTATATTTTGCGTTGGCGTAGAAGCCGGGCCCAACTTTTTTTCTATTTTTTTCCGCGACGGGAAAAACTACCTGATGCTGGCGCTGGTGATGGTCGGCAGCGCGATGCTGATCGCCATGGTGCTGGGTAAAGTGTTCGGCTGGGATATCGGGCTCACCGCCGGTATGCTGGCAGGCGCCATGACCTCCACCCCGGTGCTGGTGGGCGCGGGCGACACCCTGCGCCATTTCGGCCTGCCCAGCGATCAGCTGGCGCAGTCGCTTGACCATCTGAGCCTCGGCTATGCCCTGACCTATCTGGTTGGTCTGGTGAGCCTGATCGTCGGCGCCCGCTATATGCCCAAGCTGCAGCATCAGGATCTGCAGACCAGCGCCCAGCAAATCGCCCGCGAGCGCGGCCTCGATACCGATTCCAAACGTAAAGTCTACCTGCCGGTGATCCGCGCCTACCGCGTCGGCCCGGAGCTGGTGGCCTGGGCGGATGGCAAAAATCTGCGCGAACTGGGTATTTACCGCCAGACCGGCTGCTATATTGAACGCATTCGTCGCAACGGTATTCTGGCCAACCCGGACGGCGACGCGGTGCTGCAGATGGGTGACGATATTGCGCTGGTGGGCTACCCGGACGCCCACGCCCGCCTCGACCCGAGCTTCCGCAACGGTAAAGAGGTGTTCGACCGCGATCTGCTCGACATGCGCATCGTCACTGAAGAGATTGTGGTCAAAAACCACAACGCCGTCGGCCGCCGCCTGGCGCAGCTCAAGCTTACCGACCACGGCTGCTTCTTAAACCGGGTTATTCGCAGCCAGATCGAGATGCCTATCGACGATAACGTCGTACTGAACAAAGGCGACGTGCTGCAGGTCAGCGGCGACGCCCGCCGCGTAAAAACCGTGGCCGACCGCATCGGCTTTATCTCCATTCACAGCCAGGTGACCGATCTGCTGGCCTTCTGCGCCTTCTTTATCGTTGGCCTGATGATCGGCATGATCACCTTCCAGTTCAGCTCCTTCAGCTTCGGCATCGGCAACGCCGCCGGCCTGCTGTTCGCCGGCATCATGCTTGGCTTCCTGCGCGCCAACCACCCAACCTTCGGCTATATCCCGCAGGGGGCGCTGAACATGGTGAAAGAGTTTGGTCTGATGGTGTTTATGGCCGGGGTCGGTCTCAGCGCCGGGGCCGGGATCAATAACGGGCTGGGCGCCGTCGGCGGCCAGATGCTGGCGGCAGGGCTTATCGTCAGCCTGGTGCCGGTGGTGATCTGCTTCCTGTTCGGCGCCTACGTGCTGCGCATGAACCGGGCGATGCTGTTCGGCGCCATGATGGGAGCCCGCACCTGCGCCCCGGCGATGGAGATCATCAGCGATACCGCGCGCAGCAATATTCCAGCGCTCGGCTACGCAGGGACCTACGCCATCGCCAACGTGCTGCTTACCCTTGCCGGGACGCTCATCGTGATCATCTGGCCAGGGCTACAATAATTTTTTGAGAAAAAAGCCGTCACAGGCAGAACTTTTTCTCAGGGCATCAGTCATAAGTAATGCCACTGCTTTTCTTTGATGTCCCCATTTTGTGGAGCCCATCAACCCCGCCACTTCGGTTCAAGGTTGATGGGTTTTTTGTTGCCTGCGTTTAGCCATTCCGGGTGAAACGCCGCTTCAGCGCCCCTCTTCCTGCGCCCTCTCCCCCGCCAGCTGCCCGACCATCATGCGGATTGCCGCCTTCGACAGCGGCGCGCGGTCGGTGACAAAGTGCAAGGTCATCCCTTCAATAAAGGCGTCGAGACCGCGGGCGGTATCGGGGGCGAACCACTGCTCCAGCGTCTGCTGGCTGCGCCGCATCCAGTTCTGCATCACCGCCTTCAGCGCCGGCTGACTGCTGCAGAACGCGTACAGCTGGTACATCAGCTCCATATTGCGCGCCGTGGTCACCTGGGCGCTGAAGATCAGATCCGCGATGGCATCGCAGGCTTGTTCCCGGTTCGTTACCCCGACGAAGCCTTGCTGATACTGCGCCGACATCTCGGCGGTAAACAGGCTGAACGCCTCCTCAATTAACGCCTCAATGCCGCTGAAATAGTAGGTCAGCGATCCCAGCGGCACATTCGCGCAGGTGGCGATTTTACGGTGCGTCACCGCATGGATGCCGTGCGCCGCGATGGTATCCAGCGTCGCCTGCAGGATGCGCTCGCGGCGCTGCGGATCGTTTGGTCTACGGGCCATGATTTTCCTCTTCCGGTTTATGTACAAATGTACACTTACTTGCTACTGTTGTCTTCACTCTTCTCCTTTAAGGCGTTTACGGATGACGACGCAATCCTCGCGCAGAGCGCTGCAGCTTCGGCTGTGGGCGCTGTTTATGTTCTTTTTCATCCCCGGCTTGTTAATGGCCTCCTGGGCCACCCGCACGCCGGCGATCCGCGATCTGTTGGCGCTATCCACCGCAGAGATGGGCGTGGTGCTGTTTGGTCTGTCGGTGGGGTCGATGAGCGGTATTCTCTGCTCGGCGTGGCTGGTGAAGCGCTTTGGTACGCGCAAGGTCATCCGCACCACCATGTCCTTCGCCGTGCTTGGCATGCTGGTGCTCAGCCTGGCGCTGTGGGTCACTTCCGCCCCGCTGTTCGCCTTCGGTCTGGCTATCTTCGGCGCCAGCTTCGGCTCCGCAGAGGTCGCTATTAACGTCGAAGGCGCGGCGATCGAGCGGGAGATGAATAAAACGGTGCTGCCGATGATGCATGGCTTCTACAGCTTTGGCACCCTGTTCGGCGCCGGGGTGGGCATGGCAGTGACCGGATTCGGTCTGCCGGCCGCCCCGCACATCCTGGCGGCTGCGCTGGTGGCTATCCTGCCCATCGCCATTGCTATCCGCGCCATTCCCGACGGCACCGGTAAAAATGCCGCCGAAGTCGCCCACGGTGAGGCGAAAGGTCTGCCGGTGTGGCGCGACGCGCAGCTGCTGCTGATCGGCGTCATTGTCCTGGCGATGGCCTTTGCCGAAGGCTCGGCCAACGACTGGCTGCCGCTGCTGATGGTGGATGGCCACGGCTTTAGCCCCACCTCCGGCTCCCTGATTTATGCCGGTTTCACCCTCGGCATGACGCTGGGCCGCTTTACCGGCGGCTGGTTTATCGATCGCTACAGCCGGGTGGCGGTGGTCCGCGGCAGCGCAGTGATGGGCGCCCTCGGCATAGGCCTGATCATCTTCGTCGATAACCCCTGGGTGGCGGGCATCTCGGTGCTGCTGTGGGGCATTGGCGCCTCGCTCGGCTTCCCGCTGACCATCTCCGCCGCCAGCGATACCGGGCCGGACGCGCCCAAGCGCGTCAGCGTGGTGGCGATCACCGGCTATCTCGCTTTCCTCGTCGGGCCGCCGCTGCTGGGTTTCCTCGGCGAACACTTCGGCCTGCGCAGCGCCATGATGGTGGTGCTGGGTCTGGTGATGGTGGCGGCGCTGGTCGCCCGCGCGGTGGCTAAGCCACAATCTGAACCCGTTATGGAGAACAGCTAATGAGCATCAAACTGATTGCGGTGGATATGGACGGCACCTTTTTAAGCGATGCCAAAACTTACAACCGGCCGCGCTTCCTCGCCCAGTACCAGCGAATGCGCGAACAGAATATTCGCTTCGTGGTCGCCAGCGGCAACCAATATTATCAGCTGATCTCCTTTTTCCCGGAGATCGCCCATCAGATCGCCTTCGTGGCGGAAAACGGCGGCTGGGTGGTGAGCGGCAATGAAGACGTCTTCAACTGCCAACTGCCGGTTCACCACTTCAACGCCGTGGTCGACCATCTGCAGACGTTGCCGAATATCGAAATCATCGCCTGCGGGAAGCGCAGCGCCTACACCCTCAATCGCTACAACGACGCGCTGAAGACGGTGGCGGCGAAGTATTATCACCGCCTTGAACTGGTGGATGATTTTAACCATCTCGATGACACCATCCTCAAATTTGGTCTCAACGTGCCAGACAGCCTGATCCCGGAAATTCAGCCGAAGCTGCACGCGGCGCTGGGGGACATGGTCACCGCGGTGGCCACCGGCTACGGCAGCATCGACTTAATTATCCCGGGTGTGCACAAAGCCAACGGGCTGCGCATTTTGCAGCAGCGCTGGGGCATTGAGGATCACGAGGTAGTGGCGTTCGGCGACAGCGGCAACGATATCGAAATGCTGCAGCACGCCGGGTTTGGCTTTGCCATGGCCAACGCCCGGGAAGACGTCAAAGCCGTCGCCCGCTATCAGGCGCCGCATAACAACGAAGAAGGTGTCCTGCAGATTATTGATAAGGTGTTGGATCGCGAAGTGCCGTTCGCCTGATAAGACCCGGATGCGAGCGCATCCGGGTTGAAAACAACTACCCCTGCTGCGAATTGCCGACGCTTTTATCTTTCAGAAAGTAAATCATCAGCCCCAGCCATAGTACCCCACCCAGCAGGTTAAACAGGCTGAACAGCCCGTTGCCGCCCAGCTCGTAAGCATGTTTGCTGAGCTCGATGCCGACGGTGAAGATCAGCATCTGCAGCATTCCCATCGCCGCCGAGACCGTGCCTTTACTCATCTCGCTGGCGAACAGGGTTAAACGCACCAGGCCGGCGTTCGCGAGGCCAATCCCGAAGGCGTAGAAGCTCAGACCGGCCGTCATCCACAGATAAGCGTGGGAAGAGACCACGGTCGCCGCCGCAGAGAGGATCAGGCCAAACATGATCGGCCAACCGCCCATGATAATCAGCGAGCGCACGGTCCGGCGCGCAGTCAGGCGCGCCAGCACCAGGTTGCCGGCAATCAGCGCCCCGAAAATCGGCACCTGCAGCATGCCGTACTCATAGCTGGTGGCCTGTTCGCCGCTGATAATAATCACCGGCGACTGGGCAATCCACGCCAGCAGCGGCAGGCTGACAAAGCCGGTGGCCAGCGCGCCGGCGACGAAGCGCAGGTTCTTCAGCACCAGCCGATAGTCGCGGCCCAGCTCTTTCACCGACAGCTTTTCGCCCAGCCGCGTCGCGGTCTCCGGCATCGCCCGCTGCAGGCCGAAGAACGAGATGGCCGCCAGCACGGCGAACAGGACAAACATCATCTCCCACGGCAGGATATGCACCCAGGCGGCGCCCACCAGCGGCCCCAGCAGCGGGGCTATCAGCGCCACGTTAGCCATCAGGGCGGTGATTTTGATACACACCGCCTCCTCAAAGGACTCCTGTATCGCCGCATAGCCCACCGCGCCGATAAAGCACAGGCTGATCCCCTGCAGGAAGCGCAGCAGGGTAAACTGCTCAATGGTCTGCGCCAGCAGCGTCGCCAGGCAGGTGACGATGAACCATACTACGCCGGTCAACATCACCGGACGGCGGCCAATACGATCCGACAGCGGCCCCAGCAGCCACTGTAAAAACATGCCGCCTGCCAGATAGGCAGTCATTGAGGTAGGTACCCATTCGTTGCCCACCTGAAATTCCTGCACCACGGCTAACATGCCCGGCTGAATCATATCGTTGCCGATATAAGTGGAAAACTCGTACAGCACCAGACATAACGGGAACAACAGCGCCTGCCTTCCGAGGCGGCGGCCTGAAAGCGAATAATTTTGCATGAAATCTCTTATCTATCAAAAATCGCGCAAAGTGTAATGAAACTCCCGGCGCGGAGATAGTGAATTGTGGGTGACACCGCACAATATTACGAGCCGTGCGCCATCGTCCTGCCTCTCCCCTGTTATTCAGCCTGTGTATATATTCCGTTTATGTTTCAGCAATGTGACAAACGATATACTGACGTTTTTCAGGCTGTTAGCCGTAGACTTTATGGTAGTGGATTTCATAACAACCTGATCTTTAAGACAATGCCGCCTTTAACTCCGCACCGCTTTTATTTAGGGTAGGCGGCTTAATTGCTATCGGACCAACGAGCCTGGAAGTCTATGCTGGAAAAAATTAACTATGCGCTGTTCGCCCTGCTCAACGCGACGCCTGCCTCGCCGCAGTGGGCCATTGAGATGGCGATCTTCATCGCTAAAGATCTGATTCTGATCGTACCTCTGCTGGTGGTGACATTGTGGCTGTGGGGGCCTGCCCAGCGGCAGATGGTGTTTAAGCTGATGCTGGCGCTGACGATCAGCCTGACCGTGTCGTGGGCGATCGGCCACCTCTATCCGCACGATCGGCCGTTTGTCGCCGGCGTAGGCTATAACTTCCTGCACCACGCGGCGGACGACTCCTTCCCCAGCGACCATGGCACCGTCAGCTTTACCTTTGCCCTGGCCTTCCTGTTCTGGCATCGCCTGTGGTCCGGCGCCCTGCTGATGGCCATTGCCGCCGCCATCGCCTGGTCCCGTGTCTATCTCGGCGTGCACTGGCCGCTGGATATGGTCGGCGGGCTGCTGGCCGGGATGTGCGGCTGCCTTGGCGCGGCGCTGATCTGGCACACGTTCGGCCCGGCGCTATACCATCAGCTGCAGCGGCTGTATCGTCTCTGCTTCTCCTTGCCAATCCGCAAAGGCTGGGTGCGCGGCTAAACGCCGCCGTCGCTGCGGCCACCGCGTGACTAACCCGCAAGCGACAGGTAAAATCCCGCTAACGCCCTGCCCCCGCAGGGCGATTTTAGCGCAGAGGGAATATGGAAACTCGCCGTGACGAACGTATCAGTCAGCTCATTCAGGCACTTAAACGCAGCGATAAGCTGCATCTGAAAGAAGCCGCTTCCCTGCTTGGGGTGTCAGAAATGACCATTCGTCGCGACCTCAATGGCCACAGCGGCCCGGTTGTGCTGCTCGGCGGATACATTGTGCTGGAGCCGCGCAGCGCCACCCATTATCTGCTCAGCGATCAAAAAACCCGGCTGGTCGAGGAAAAACGCCGTGCCGCTCGCCATGCGGCCGCGCTGCTGGAGGCCCATCAGATGGCCTTCTTCGACTGCGGGACCACCACGCCGTGGATTATTGACGCCATTGACGATGCCCTGCCCTTCACCGGCGTCTGCTACTCCCTGAACACCTTTCTGGCCCTGCAGGAAAAACCCCAGTGCCGCGCGGTCCTGTGCGGTGGGGAATTTCACGCCAGCAACGCGATTTTTATGCCGCTGAGCCTTGAAGATACCCTCAGCCATCTAAGCCCCGACATCGCCTTTTACTCGGCGGCGGGCATTGACTGCGAGCAGGGGGCGACCTGCTATAACCTGGAGGAGCTGCCGGTCAAGCACTGGGCGATGCGTCACGCGCGCTACCATGTGCTGGTGGTCGACCACAGCAAGTTTGGCAAAGTGCGTCCGGCGCGCATGGGGGCGTTAGCGAAATTTGACGTGATCGCCAGCGATATCTGCCCGGATGATGAGCTGGTCGCGCTGGCGAAGGCGCAGCAGATTTCCCTACTGTATTGAAGCGTCGCTGCCCGCGCCCCGCAGGGCGCGGGCAGGCATCAGGAGAACCAGCTGCCGAACCAGCCGTGCAGTTTCATCAGCACGAAGTCGATCATCCGGCTGAAAAAGCCGCCCTCTTTTACCGACTCCATAACAATTAGCGGACGCTGTTCAATGGTTTTATCATTTAGCTTAAAGTCGATAGTCCCGACCACCTGCCCCTTCTCCAGCGGCGCGGTAAGCTGCGGCTGATTTAAGGTATAGCTGGCTTTCAGGTTTTTCAGCTGGCCCTTCG
The DNA here is from genome assembly GCF_000238715.1 of Klebsiella sp. 4_1_44FAA. Classification (NCBI taxonomy): domain Bacteria; kingdom Pseudomonadati; phylum Pseudomonadota; class Gammaproteobacteria; order Enterobacterales; family Enterobacteriaceae; genus Klebsiella; species Klebsiella sp. 4_1_44FAA. Next base: position 733,200 of record NZ_JH414799.1, on the reverse strand, counting down.
GCAAAGTGATAGAGCCCGCCTCGCCAGCCCCCAGTTTCGCTTCATTGCTATCGCCAAACCACACGCGCTGGGTAACGAAGGTGGCATCTGGTTTAATCGGCGTCACGGTTTCAAAGAAGCGGAAGCCCCAGGTCAGCAGTTTTTCTGACTCGTTAAAGCGAATGCGGTCGGTTTTGGTCCCCAGCACCACGGCAATCAAACGCATATCACCCTGAGTGGCCGAGGAGACGAGGTTATAGCCGGCCCCGGCGGTGGTCCCGGTTTTCACGCCATCGGCGTTGAGGTTACTGCTCCACAGCAGGCGGTTGCGGTTCGGCTGGCGAATTTTATTGAAAGTGAACTCTTTCTCTTTATGTACCGCGTACTCTTCCGGTACGTCGTGGATCATCGCTTTGGTCAGCAGCGCCATATCGCGGGCGGTGCTGAACTGCCCCGGCGCGTCAAGGCCGTGGACGGTCATAAAGGTGGTGTTGGTCAGCCCCATTTTTTTGGCGTAGCCGTTCATCAGGCTAACGAAAGCGTCCTGGCTGCCCGCTACGTAGTCAGCAATCGCAATGCTGGCGTCGTTACCGGACTGAATGATGACCCCTTTGTTCAGATCTTCTACGGAAACCTGCATGCCAGGCTTGAGGAACATCACCGATGAGCCGCGCAGCGCCGGGTTGCCGGTCGCCCAGGCATCGCGCCCAACGGTCACCATATCGGTCAGTTTGATTTTTCCCGCTTTTATTGCCTGCCCTACCACGTAGCTGGTCATGATCTTCGTCAGACTGGCCGGGTCGAGTTTTTCATCGGCATTGCCTTCGCTGAGCACCTTCCCGCTGGCATAGTCCATCAGGATCCAGGCGCGAGCGTCAATTGAAGGGGCGTCGGGGAGTTGTTCCGCAGCCTGCACCGCAGGTGCGACAAGAAATAACAGCGCGCAACCTGCCGCGAGGCCGCGAAGGGAAAAAGCGTCATGCATCATAAGAGCCACCCAAGTATCCTTTCCAAACAAAATATGCCGCGCCACTCTGACCGCGCCGCAGCAACCGGTGAGTAAAGCGTACAAATGACCTTAAAGAAACAGCGAGTTGGTAAAGTTTTTAAAGTTTACGCAATAACATGCCGCTGTGCTTTAATCAGAACAATTTTTTTGATCGTAATCGCCTTAATGTTAACTTTATTATGGCAAGAAAAAAATCGCCTTTCAAAACCAATTAGTCACCGAAATTTCAATGACATAGCTCACCTCTCTTCGGGGAAAATGCTACTAAAGAGACGTCGCAAGCGTGTCTTTCATTGTGGTTTGCCTGGTCATAGATTCACATTATGGCGGGGCCGTGTGGGGTAAGCGAAAGCCTGGCCAGTGATATCCAGTCGCGTCGCCCCTACCCCCTTCACCTGAGAACCGGGGATGGTTGTTACTGCTGATACCCTTCACAAAACTCAAAATGTCGGCCCGGTTGCATTCCATGAGGCCCAGTTCAACTTCCGAACTCACAATAACCACATCTGGCTTGCTGCTGTAGAAGTCTCAGACGCTTAAATATAAACCTGAAGGTTCTGTAGGCCCTATTTACGCCTGAAATGCAGTTGAGAACTCCCGGGCTATGCTTGAGACGGTCATTACGCCCGTCTCAGGAAATTAGCAACAACGCCCGCACTTTTCTCTCCATCGGGCCTGCCTGATCGCCATGTTCAGCAGGGCTTCGATTGCCATAGCATTCCGCCGATGGAGGCGCAATCTCCTTGATAAAGGATATCAATCAGCTATCCCCTCTATACGCCACCATCAGGAATTGAGGTCAGGAAGGGAGAGCCTCCCGCTAATGATATGAATTATTCGCCCACTGGATAAGCAGGCAGACGGCTTTCCTGTTTTAGTCGGCATATCGGTAAAAGATAGTTTATCGGGCTATTTTCCCTTTCCGTATTACACAAGTAAGAAAAATAGCACATCGATAAGGATGGATTCCTGGTCATTAAATACAGTATAGTTTCCCCTGCAATCTTTATGGAAGCGGGTAGCTCACCCGCAGTTATTCCATAAATTAAGATTCGCATATTGTGTTGAAAATGGCATATCCCTTTATGCGTGTAATTACACCCCAGCCTGTCGCTGGGCTTTTTTTTTTCAAGGCGACTCTGGATGGTGATAAATTTTACAAATACATTCATAACAGCGCATCCACAGCCGTGGCCTTTACAGAAGTATTGCTCTCAAAACCCCGGGCCGCTCTGATTCTGTTGCCCGTTATTAATCACGCCGGTTTGATGAAAAGGTTAACATCTCTTCCCGGGTAATCTCCTACCCTTCTCGTCCGATGCCATATCGAGCTCTACGACTCGCTCTTCCAGACTGCAGCTCGCCAGTGCTTCTTTTATCCCTATTTCGTTTTGCAGGGATGTTTTGATAGCACCGCGATAGTATGCTGGCCATCCTTATCAGTCATTCATTTTAACCGCCTTTTTCAAATCCTTCCGGGGAAAGTAAAGTCCTCTACCAGGCCCTGCTCGTTTAACGCTATAGATTCAAATACTGATTATTGCATTATATACCACTTACCCCCGCCGTGATTACCCAGGTAAGATAAATAGCACAAAAGTAAGGGTGGATTCCTGGTTATTTAATACAGTATATTTCCCATGTAGTCTGTATGGAAGTTGATGGTTACCTTTGGTTAACCCATACTTCGAGACTCGAATATTATCTTGAGAACAGCATGCAACCCTGAGTAAATTTACTCCCCAGTGCCAGTCACTGGGTTTTTTTTGCTATTTTTCAGAATATCTTCAGCCAGTTGGCGCCTCTCATGGTCTATTTTTTCTGGGTGGGATGAAAAAGATGTATATCCGATCGATAAAAACAACAGTTCATCCCTGTAAAAATATAATTCTTTCAGTAACTTTCTATTTATTAATATTAACCTGTGTTCCTCAGATGATTGCGATGCAATAATCAGCATCAAATTATACCCTCAGGCGACATTGAGATTTTAACCGAGACGGAGAGGGAGCGTTTTTATAGATGTGTGCATGATTTAAAGCTTTAATTATCAATAATATACACCACAATCACGCCCTTTCCTTCGTAGCGTAACACCCTATAGATATTACTCCTGTAAAATAGTAAAAACACTTTCCGGGCCCTGTGACCCAGGAGTGCCCCTGGCTGAAGGGAGTAAGCATAAAAACCTTTAATAACAGCCAAATAAAAAAGCTTGCCGGATTTTTAACTTTATCCCAACATGATCGCCGATCGCGCTGCAACGGCAGTGAAACAAACTCAGGAGCGAAAATGATTACACTGTGGGGACGTAATAACTCGACCAACGTGAAGAAAGTACGCTGGGTGCTGGAGGAGCTGGATCTGCCTTATCAGCAGATCCTCGCCGGGCTGGAGTTTGGTCTCAATCATGACCCGGAATATCTGGCGATGAACCCGAACGGGCTGGTGCCGCTGTTAAAGGACGATGCCACCGGGGTGGTATTGTGGGAATCAAATACGATTATTCGCTACCTGGCGGCCCAGTATGGCGTTGACCGTCTGTGGCTGGCCGCGCCGGCGCAGCGCGCGCAAGGGGAAAAGTGGATGGATTGGTCCAACGGCACCCTCTCACCCGCCCATCGCCCGGTATTAATGGGCCTGGTGAGAACGCCACCGGAGCAGCGCGACCCGGCGGCCATCGCCGCGGGGATCAGCGCCTGCGAAGCGCTGTTCGCCATGCTGGACGACGAACTGGCCAAAACGCCGTGGCTCTCCGGCGAGCAGTTCGGCCTTGGCGATATTGCCGTCGCTCCCTTCGTCTACAATCTGTTGTCGATCCTCGACAGCTGGCAACCGCGGCCCCATCTGCAGCGCTGGTATCAGCAGATTAGCCAACGTCCTGCCTGGCGCGAAGTAGTGCAGATCCCGGTGACCTGAGGCTAAGCCTCGGGACTCAACCGCAATAGCTCGCCGTTAGACTCGTCGGTTAAAACGTACAGATAGCCGTCGGGTCCCACGCGAACATCGCGGATGCGTTTTCCGCGCGCCTCCAGTAATCTCCCCTCCTCGCGGACCTGATTACCGTCCACCGCCAGGACAATCAGCGATGTCTCCTTCAGCGCGCCGATAAACAGCTTATGCTGCCACTGGGGAAAGGTCAGCGCCGAATAAAAGGCCATCCCGCTCACCCCGGGAGAGACCGGCCAGACATACAGGGGAGGTTCGGTCCCCGGAACCGTTTTGCCTTTTGCTTCCGGAATGGGCAGGCCGCTGTAGTTAATACCGTGCGTCGCCAGCGGCCAGCCGTAATTTTTCCCCGCCTGCGGAATATTAATTTCATCTCCGCCGCGCGGGCCATGCTCGTTCAGCCACAGCGCCTCGCTCCAGGGATTCATCGCCATGCCCTGCGGATTACGGATGCCGTAAGCCCAGATCTCCGGCCTGGCGTCAGCCCGGCCGACAAAAGGGTTATCCGGCGGTACACCTCCGGTCTCCGTCAGGCGGACCACTTTCCCCTGCAGCTTGCTGAGATCCTGGGCGGTGGCGCGCTGATTATTTTCGCCCAGCCCGATAAACAAATATCCTTTGCCGTCGAACACCAGCCTGCCGCCAAAATGATTGCCGACGGAGAGCTTCGGCTGCTGGCGAAAGACCACGGTAAAGTTCGTCAGCTGCGTGGCATCCTCGCTCAACCGCCCATAGCCCACCGCGGTGCCCGCCTTACCGCTGGCGTCGCTTTCCGCATAGCTCAGCCACACCCGCCGCGACTGGGCGAAATCCGGGGCCAGCGCCACGTCCAGTAGGCCACCCTGGCCGTTGGCCCATACCTGCGGCACGCCGGCTATCGGCGCCGACAGACCTTTACCCGGCTGCCAGCGCTTGAGCTCGCCGCCGCGCAGGGTGATCAGTATGCCCTGATCGTCAGGCAGAAAGGCCATGCCCCACGGCTGGGCCAGCCGGTTTTGCAATACCTCCACCCGCACCGCGGCCTGGCTCAGGGCTGGTAGCGCTAAGGCGCTCAATATCAACAGCAGTGGGATCGGACGCATGGCATTCTCCTTTCGTCAGCTCTGGGCTAAAGGGTAGCCAGCGGGGAAATTTGCGCGGGGATTTTTACATAACCTTTAACAGGGGAAGCGTTCACTTCCCCTGGGTTTCAACCGATCAGGCATGAGTGATTGGCGCCAATTTATTCAATTTATGAATATTTGAGGTCAATCCTGTCAGACAGCGTTCTAGCTTCTCTACGTTAACAGCGATGTATAGCGGACAATCATGATGCCCGCTCATCAGGCATAGTGCAGCGGCGGCGACCGATTCGCCGGCCAGGCGAAGGACATCCCTCTCCTCCGGTGAAATGGCATTCTGCAGGCGCGGCGCCTGCGCACGCATTTCACGGCAAAGCTCAAACAAGTTATCACGCAGATGGTCATTTTCGCTGACTGACATGTAGCCTTTGGCCTTTCGCAGTTGCAGATAGGCGTCAATATCGATATTGGCGTTAATAAGCTTCTGCAGAAGGTGGCGGTATAGTCTGTCAACGGTCATCACGGTTCCTCCTCTGTCGTCCTTTACCCTTTCCATAATACGGTTATTTTTTGTGCAAAATGATGCGCCAGGTCAATAATCCCCAGTTCTTTAACATCATTTACAATGTGGCAACTTTAACGCATTGTAGGGTGTATAACAAAAACAATGTTATACGATCACAATTAATTTCAATCTGAAATTAATAAACAGAAAATGGCAATAAGAGACAAAATTAGTGCAGCAATGATCACAATACCTCATATGACCTGTTGCACCATCGTCAATTAGGATGTCATAACAAATAATTAATGTAATACGTATAACATGCCAGGAAAACAGCGAACGCGGCCCGCGGATCGCTGAAATTCTCTCTGCCCATTTGCAAGGAACTGAAACATGACGTCCGGTAAAAGAAACTACCTTCTGTTGAGTCTTTTCGATTTCCTCTACCTGTTCGCCTGGTCGTCGACCATGGCTTTCTTCGTTATCTGGACCATCCAGCATCTTGGCATCAGCGCCACGAAGACCGGGCTGCTTTACTCGGTCAACGCCTTTATCGCCCTGCTGATGCAGCCTTTCTTCGGCTTTATCTCTGACAAGTTCGGCCTGAAAAAACGGCTTATCTGGCTGCTGGTCGCCCTGCTCCTGCCGGTGGGCCCCTTCTTTATCTACGTTTACGCGCCACTGCTGGTGCACAACTTTTGGTTTGGCGCCTTGCTGGGAGGGATCTATCTGGGGATCATCTTTAACTCCGGCTGCGGAGTAATCGACTCTTATATCGATAAGATTTCCAGGCGCTATCAGTTCGAATATGGTCGTGTGCGGATGTGGGGCTCGTTAGGCTGGGCAGCGGCGGCCTGGATTGTGGGTAAATATATCGACAGCAATCCTAATCTGGCCTTCTGGCTCGCCAGCCTCGCCATTGTCATCGCCGCCATCTGCTTTATGCTAACCAAAATTGAATTAACCGACGCCGATGTGGCGCGAAGCGAATCGCTGAAGGTCTCTCATGCCCTTGAGCTGGCGAAGAATGGTCAGTTCTGGATGCTGCTGCTCTTTACCCTGTTCGTCACGCAGATTTACGACACCTACGATCAGCAGTTTGCCCAGTACTTCTCGCTACAGTTCCCGACGCCGGAGGAAGGCAACCGCTGGTACGGGATCCTCGCGTCTATTCAGGTCTGCGGTGAAACCCTGTTCCTCTGCCTGATGCCATGGTTTGTTAACCGGACCGGCGCCAAATGGGCGCTGATCATCGCCGGGCTGATCATGTCGGTACGTATTGTCGGCTCAGCCGTGCCCCTCGGCCCGGTGTGGATTGGTGCGGTGAAAATGATGCATGCTCTGGAGAAGCCGTTGATTCTGGTATCGGTCTTTAAATTCATCGCCGCCAACTTCGACCACAAGCTCTCTTCGACGGTCTATTTGCTGGTGCTGTTCGTCGCCTCGATCGCCACCGCTATTTACTCTCCGCTGGCAGGCTATCTGTACGATACCATTGGCTTCGCCAACACCTATCTGATTCTCGGCAGCGTCGCCGGGCTCTTTACCCTGATCTCTATTTTCACGCTGCAGGATAAGCGCGAGCCGAAAAAAACCGGCGCCACGCCCTCCGCAGCCATTAACCCGGCGCAATAAGTCTCTGCCCGGCAGCCACGCCGGGCTTGAGCCGCCTGTGCGCACGGCTTGTCAGAAGCGTGTCCCGCCCCTCTGCTCCGGGGCGTGTGGGATCCGCTCTGGCGGTGGGGGGCGTAAAAGACAGGTCGGGGGCGCTTTTTCACCATTAACCGCGACGGAGCTATACTCTTTTTCGCAAAGATCTGTAGAATTCCTGCCCTGACCATTCCAATAATTGAACACTTTTTAAGCTATGAGCAATGTCACGCATCAGCCGAAAATCGGCTTCGTCTCCCTGGGCTGCCCGAAAAACCTCGTGGACTCAGAGCGTATCCTGACCGAACTGCGCACCGAAGGTTATGACGTCGTACCGACCTACGACAACGCCGATATGGTGATCGTTAACACCTGCGGCTTTATTGATAGCGCTGTGCAGGAATCGCTGGAAGCGATCGGCGAAGCGTTGAAAGAGAACGGCAAGGTAATCGTCACCGGCTGTCTCGGCGCGAAAGAGGATCAGATCCGCGAAGTGCATCCGAAGGTGCTGGAGATCACCGGTCCGCACAGCTATGAGCAGGTGCTGGAGCATGTCCACCATTATACGCCGAAGCCGAAGCACAACCCGTTCCTGAGCCTGGTGCCGGAACAGGGGGTTAAGCTGACGCCGCGCCACTACGCCTACTTAAAAATTTCTGAAGGCTGCAACCATCGCTGCACCTTCTGCATCATCCCGTCCATGCGTGGCGATCTGGTGAGCCGTCCGATTGGCGAAGTGCTGGCCGAAGCCAAACGCCTCGCTGACGCCGGCGTGAAAGAGCTGCTGGTGATTTCGCAGGACACCTCTGCCTACGGCGTCGACGTCAAGCACCGCACCGGCTTCCACAACGGTATGCCGGTGAAGACCAGCATGGTCAGTCTGTGCGAAGAGCTGGCGAAGCTCGGCATCTGGGTGCGCCTGCACTATGTCTATCCGTACCCGCACGTTGACGATGTGATCCCGCTGATGGCGGAAGGCAAGATTCTGCCGTACCTCGATATTCCGCTGCAGCACGCCAGCCCGCGTATTCTGAAGCTGATGAAGCGTCCAGGTTCTGCGGACCGTCAGCTGGCGCGCATTAAGCAGTGGCGTGAAATTTGCCCGGATCTGACCCTGCGCTCCACTTTTATTGTGGGCTTCCCGGGCGAAACGGAAGAAGATTTCCAGATACTGCTCGACTTCCTGAAAGAGGCGCGTCTCGACCGTGTCGGCTGCTTCAAGTACAGCCCGGTTGAAGGCGCTACCGCCAACGAGCTAGCGGACCAGGTGCCGGAAGAGGTGAAAGAAGAGCGCTGGAACCGCTTTATGCAGCTGCAGCAGCAGATCTCTGCCGAGCGTCTGCAGGAGAAAGTGGGGCGCGAAATCCTGGTGCTGGTAGATGAAGTTGATGAAGAAGGCGCCATTGGCCGCAGCATGGCCGACGCTCCGGAAATCGACGGCGCGGTGTACCTGAACGGCGAAACCCGCGTTAAGCCGGGCGACGTGGTGCGGGTGAAAGTCGAGCACGCCGACGAATACGACCTGTGGGGTACCCGGGTCTAGTCCAGCTTCCCGGATAGCGGCTTAGCGCATTCCACGGCCTACGGGGTCCTCCCGTAGGCTCACCCCCCAGGTCCGCGCAAGCGCAGCGCCACGGGCAAGCATTGATTACCTTCCAGGCAGCCCTGTTGCGCCGTTATTTTGCTGCGCCATAAGAGACATAACGCAGACGATTAACCGGGAGCGCAAACTACGCCGAAGCCACAGATAACATAAAGGACTTTCCAGCGATGCTTCGCCTCACCCTGGCCCTCTCCCGGGAGGAGAGGGAACCGTCCAGCGGTCGTTTCCGCCTCACACCGCTCCCTGCGCCATGAGAGACCTAACGCAGAAAATTATCCGGAAGCGCAATGTGCGCTTCAGCCGCAGATAACATAAAGGACTCCCGGCGGAGCTTTCCCTCACCCTACCCCTTTAACTTCGGATCCAGCGCATCGCGCAGGCCATCTCCCAGCAGATTAAACGCCAGCACGGTCACGAAAATCGCCACCGCCGGAAAGAGCGCCACGTGCGGAGACATCACCATATCCGCCCGCGCCTCGTTGAGCATCGCGCCCCACTCCGGGGTGGGCGGCTGCGCGCCGAGGCCGAGAAACGACAGACTGGCCGCCGAAATAATCGATACCCCAATGCGCATGGTGAAATAAACCACGATCGATGACACCGTCCCCGGCAGAATATGGTTGAACAGAATGGTGGCGTCGCTGGCGCCGATGCTGCGCGCCGATTCAATAAAGGTCTGCTGCTTCAGAACCAGCGTATTGCCGCGCACCAGACGAGCAAACGCCGGAATCGAGAAGATCGCCACGGCGATGATCACGTTGGCCATCCCGCTGCCCATGACGGCGACCACCGCGATCGCCAGCAGGATCCCCGGAAAGGCGAACAACACGTCGCAAAGTCGCATAATAAGCCGGTCCCACCAGCCCTCATAGTAGCCAGCCAGCAGCCCAAGCACCGTGCCGATGGCCGCGCCAATCAGCACCGCCAGTACCCCGGCGGCCAGCGAGATCTGCGCCCCGACCAGCACCCGGCTGAAAATATCCCGTCCCAGGGAGTCGACTCCAAACCAGTGCACCAGCGAAGGTCCCTCGTTCAGACGGTCGTAGTCGAAATAATTTTCCGCATCATACGGCGCTATCCATGGGGCAACGATGGCTACCGCAATCAGCAACAGCACGAAAATACCAGCGCCCATCGCCACCGGCTGGCGACGAAAGCGCCGCCAGAACTCATGCCAGGGGGTATGGATCTCGCCGGGTCTGATGCCCGGCATGGCGTTCAGCGCCGCCTGCCTTCTCCAGTTAAGCAATCGCACCTTACTTATACCTGATAGCCGGGTTTATGGCCGCGTACAGCACATCCACCACTAAATTGATAAGAATAAACTCCAGCGAAAAGAGCAGCACTTCCGCCTGAATCACCGGGTAATCGCGCATCTCCACCGAATCGACCAGCAAGCGCCCAAGCCCCGGCCAGTTAAACACCTTCTCCACAACGATCGACCCGCCGAGCAGAAAGCCGAACTGCAGCCCCATCATGGTCACCACCGGGATCATCGCATTGCGCAGACCATGCTTGAGCACCACCCGCGTTTCGCTCACCCCCTTCGCCCGGGCGGTGCGCATATAGTCTTCATGCAGCACATCGACGAATGACGCGCGGGTAAAGCGCGCCATGACCGCCGCCACCGCCGCGCCAAGGGTCAACGACGGCAAAATATAGTGCCGCCAGCTGTCGGCCCCCACCGTCGGCAGCCAGCCCAGCTCAACCGAAAACACCTGCATCAGCAGCATACCAAGGGCAAAAGCCGGAAACGAAATACCGCTCACCGCCAGCGCCATTCCCAGACGGTCGGGCCAGCGATTGCGCCACACCGCGGCCGCAATCCCCGCCGCCATCCCGAACAGTACCGCCCAGCTCATGCTGGCCAGCGTCAGCCACAGCGTGGGCATAAAGCGACTGGCAATCTCACTGGCAACGGGACGCCGCGAGGCCATGGAAATGCCAAAATCGCCGCGCAGCACGTTGGTGATATAGTGCCAGAACTGGACATGCAGCGGCTGGTCAAGCCCCAGCTGCTGGCGCACCATCGCCACCACCTGGGCATCGGCCTCAGGTCCGGCAATCAGCCGCGCCGGGTCACCGGGCAGCATATGGACGAACAGAAACACCAGCACCGCGACGATAAGCAGAGTAGGGATCAGGCCCAGCAGGCGCTTAATCACATAATTCAGCATCGCTCCCTCCCATTCCGGGAGAGAGGACGCATGAAGATGAACATGATCACGGCGTCAGGTCCGCCTGTTCGAAGCTAAAGCCGGTATCCGGCTGGATATAGAAACCGGTGAGGTTCTTGCTGTGGGCGGAGACCAGTTTCTCGACCACCAGCGGCACCCACGGCGACTCTTTCCAGATAATATCCTGCGCCTCTTTATAGAGTTTGGTTTTCTGTTGCGGATCGGTGGTTTTCAGCGCCTCGCTCAGCGCGTTATCCACCTGCGGGTTGCTGTAAAACGCGGTATTAAACAGCGTCGGCGGCCAGTTTTGCGAGGCGAACAGCGGCGACAGCGCCCAGTCGGCTTCACCGGTGGAGGCGGACCAGCCGGTATAGAACATCCGTACCCCGCTCTCTTTCTGCCCTTTACCTTCCACTTCCGCCGCCCGCTGACCAGCGTCCATCGCCGTCACCTGCGCCTTAATCCCCACCTGCGCCAGCTGCTGCTGGGTGAACTGCAGTACTTTCTGCGCGGTGCTGTGATTATGTGATGACCACAGCGTGGTGCTGAAACCGTTAGGGTAGCCCGCCTCTTTCAGCAGCTGGCGCGCTTTCGCCGGATCGTATGGCCAGGCGGTGTAGGTCTGGGCATAGGCGATCGACGGCGGCACCACTCCGGTCGCCGGGGTGGCGTAGCCGGCGAACGCTACCTTCACCAGCGCCTGACGGTTAATCGCATAGTTGATGGCTTCCCGTACCTTCGGATTATCGAACGGCTTCTGCGTCACGTTCATGCTGATGTAGCGCTGCATGATCGACGGGCTGGCCACCAGCTCCAGTTTGCTGTTTTTCGCCAGCAGCGGCGCCTGTTCGTAAGGGATCGGGAAGGCGAACTGCGCCTCGCCGGTCTGCAGCATCGCCGCCCGGGTATTGTTATCCACCACCGGACGCCAGGTGATAGAATCCAGCTTTGGCAGCCCCGGCTGCCAGTACCCATCGAACTTGCTGACCTTCACAAAATCCGTCTGGTTCCAGGTGTCGAGCTTATACGGCCCGGTGCCCACCGGGTGGAAGCCGATATCCTTACCATATTTTTTCAGCGCCGCCGGCGAAATCATCGCTGTCGCCGGATGGGCGAGAATGTTAATAAACGCCGAGAAGGGCTGCTTCAGGGTAATTTTGACCGTGGTCGGATCGACCGCCTCGGTACTGGCGATATTTTTATACAGGTTATAGCGCTTGAGATGGTTATCCGGGTTACTCGCGCGATCGAGGTTAGCCTTTACCGCCTCGGCGTTAAAGTCAGTGCCATCCTGGAATTTCACCCCGCTGTGCAGCTTAATGGTGTACACCAGGCCGTCCGGTGACACGGTATAGCTCTCAGCAAGAACGTTTTGCAGCTTCATCTCTTTATCAAGGCCGAACAGGCCTTGATAAAAGGACTTCGCCACCGCCTGCGACAGGGTATCGTTGGCATCATAGGGGTCCAGGGTCGTGAAGTTAGACCCGACCGCCACCACCACATCTTTGGCGGCAAAGGCGGGAGCGCTCGCCAGGGCTGCCGCGATACTCAGCGCCAGCCACCATTTGCGTGAAACAGGTTGTGTCATCGTGTTCTCCTGAAAAGATGCGTTATGTGTTGTTATGTTCTGCCCAGCACATCGGCGGATTCGCGGGCGACGAAGTGGCCCGGCCCGACCTGCTGCAACGGCACGCTGGCGATCTCCTCGCCCCGCTTATAAATATTGCCCGGGACGTCATCAGACAGCAGGACCCGCTGCGGATGACGGTGGCCCGGGTCGGCCACCGGTACGGCGGCCATGAGCTTACGGGTATAGGGGTGCTGCGGGTTTTCAAACACCGCGCGGCGCGGGCCTATTTCGACAATGCGACCGCGATACATCACCGCCACGCGGTGGCTGATGCGCTCCACCACCGCCATATCATGGGAAATAAACAGAAACGCGATGCCCATCTCGCGCTGCAGGTCGAGCATCAGATTGATAATCTGCGCCCGAATGGAGACATCCAGGGCCGACACCGACTCGTCGGCTATCACCACCTTCGGATTCAGCGCCAGCGCGCGGGCAATGCAGATCCGCTGCCGCTGGCCGCCGGAAAAGGCATGGGGATAGCGCCAGGCATGCTCCGGCTGCAACCCCACGCGCTTCAGCAGCCAGGCGACCCGCTCACGCGCTGCTTCCCCACGCAGCAGGCCATGCACCCGCAGCGGCTCCATAATCGAATCGCCGACCGTCTGACGCGGATCAAGCGAGGCGTAAGGATCCTGAAAAATAAACTGAATATTGCGCCGCAGAGCCTGCAGCTTGCCGCCGGCGAGGGTATCGATCCGCTGACCGTCGAAGGTAATGGTGCCTCCCTGGGTCTCTACCAGCCTCAGCAGCGCCCGGCCGGTGGTCGACTTGCCGCAGCCGGACTCGCCCACCAGCGACAGGGTCTCTCCCGGCCAGAGATCAAAACTGACCTTCTCCACCGCATGCACTTCGCGCGTCACGCGATTGAGCAGCCCGCCGCGCACCGGAAAACGGGCCACCAGGTCACGCACCTGCAGGATCGGCTCGCCGGCGACTACCGTATCGGGCGTTTCGCTCTCCGCCAGCGGCTGGCCCGGCAGCGGAAAACGGCGCGGCAGATCCTGGCCACGCATCTCCCCCAGCCGCGGGACCGCCGCCAGCAGCGACTGCGTATACGGGTGCTGCGGCGAACGAAAGATCTCCTCAACGCTGCCGGTCTCTACCGCCTCACCGCGATACATCACCAGCACCCGATCGGCGATATCGGCCACGACGCCCATATCGTGGGTGATAAAGATCACCCCCATCGCCATCTCCTTTTGCAGGACGGCAATGAGTTGCAGAATTTGCGCCTGGATGGTGACATCCAGCGCCGTGGTTGGCTCATCGGCTATCAACACCGCCGGCCGACAGGAGAGCGCCATGGCGATCATCACCCTCTGGCGCATGCCGCCGGAGAGCTGGTGCGGATAGCGCGAGAGCATCTCTTCCGCCTGGGGAATACGCACCTGATCGAGCATCTTTTTCGCCGCGCGCAGCGCCTCTTCGCGCCCCAGCCCCTGGTGCAGGCGCAGGGATTCGGCAATCTGCTCGCCGATGGTAAAAACCGGATTCAGCGAGGTCATCGGCTCCTGAAAAATCATGGCCAGATCCGCGCCGCGCACCCGGCGCATCTCAGCGTCCGTTTGCTCATTGAGCGCGATCACCTGCCGGTTACGCCGCCGCAACCACAGCCCCTCGCTGTTCACCTCGCTGCTGGCCGCGTCTAGCAGACGCATCAGCGCCAGCGCGGTCACCGATTTTCCCGAACCGGACTCACCCACTATCGCCAGCGTCTCGCCGCGGCGCAGGCTGAAGGAAAGCTGACGCACGGCCTGCACCTCCGGCGCATCCTGCTGGCGGAACGCCACGTTCAGGTTGCGCACCACCAGCACTTCGCAGGTATCGGTTTCGTGAGTTTGCGACACTCGCCCTCTCCCTTGTTCTATTCGCGATAAATGCCAATGGTCGGCGTATCGCCGGCATAGCACCAGGCGCGGTACATGCCTTCACTGTTAAACGGTAAAACGACGTTGCCTTCGCGATCGACGGCTATCAGCCCGCCGCTGCCGCCGAGAGCCGGCAGTTTCTCCATCACCACCCGCTCGCAGGCGGAATAGAGACTGAGCTGCCCATACTCCATCAGGGCGGCGATATCGTAGGCCGCCAGGGTGCGCATAAAGACTTCGCCGGTGCCGGTACAGGAGACCGCCACGCTGGCATTATTGGCATAACACCCCGCGCCCGGCAGCGGGCTGTCGCCGACGCGTCCGGGCAGTTTGTTGGTCATGCCGCCGGTGGAGGTCGCCGCCGCCAGATTGCCGGCCAGATCGAGCGCCACCGCGCCGACGGTGCCCATTTTCTGGCGTTCGTCGAGGGGAGCGGCGTGGTGGTCGAGGATAATCTCCCCGCCCGCTTTCGCCTCCTGCAGCTGCAGCAGCCTTTCAGGAGTGGAAAACAGATCGTTATCCACGCGCGCCATCCCGTGGGAGATGGCAAAATTTTCCGCCCCCTCGCCGATCAGTAATACGTGCGGACTCTTCTCCAGCACCAGACGCGCCGCCAGCACCGGATTACGCAAATGTTTGACCCCGGCTACCGCGCCCGCCTGCAGGCTGTAGCCGTCCATTACGCAGGCGTCCAGCTCGTGGGTTTGATCGCGGGTAAATACCGCGCCCATTCCGGCGTTGAACAACGGACACTCCTCCAGCAGCCGAACGGCCTCGGTCACGGCATCCAGCGCGCTGGCGCCCGCGGCCAACATTTTCTGCCCGCTTTCGACGATAGACGACAGCGCCGCCACATACTCTCGCTCCCGCTCCGGCGTCATTTGCGCGCGAGAAATCGCCCCTGCGCCGCCGTGAATTGCTATAACCGCCTTGCCCATTTCGCCAGTCCTTAACGATGAAGTGGATCGCCCCTGCCCTGTCGTACCGCGGCGCGGCGCCGGTCACGTCATGAATAAGGGTATTGATATCATTATATTGCTGAATGTCTTATACAATTTTTGAATATAGAAAGAGCGGCGGGCGATGTAAAGCCTCGTACCCAGGTGGCATACAGCCCGCGCCGCTTTTCTGCCATAATAGGCGTTTTCGCTGTTTTGCCCGCAGGAGTGACCCATGGATTTTACCGCCGGACTGATGCCGCTCGACACAGCCCTCGCCCAGATGCTCGATCGTATTACGCCGCTGAACGCGACGGAAACTGTACCGCTGTTGCAGGCCTTCTCGCGTGTGACCGCCCATGACATCGTCTCCCCGCTGGATGTGCCCGGCTTTGATAACGCGGCGATGGATGGCTATGCCGTCCGGCTGAACGACCTTCGCGACGGCGCGGCGCTGCCGGTCGCCGGTAAGGCCTTCGCCGGCCAGCCGTTCAACGACGCCTGGCCGGCGGGCACCTGTATCCGCATCATGACCGGCGCGCCGGTGCCGGAAGGCTGCGATGCGGTGGTGATGCAGGAAGAGACTGAACAGACCGAGGCCGGCGTGCGCTTTATCGCGCCGGTAAAAGCCGGGCAGCATATTCGCCGCCGCGGAGAAGATATTGCCCACGGCGCGGTGGTCTTCCCGGCGGGATCACCCCTGACGGTGGCCGAGCTGCCGGTGCTGGCCTCGCTCGGCATTGCCGAGGTCGAGGTGGTGCGCAAGGTACGCGTCGCGGTCTTCTCAACCGGCGATGAGCTGCAGCTGCCGGGTCAACCGCTCGGCGACGGCCAAATTTACGATACCAACCGCCTGGCAGTGCACCTGATGCTGCAGCAGTTGGGCTACGAGGTCATTAACCTCGGCATTATTCCTGACGACCCGGCGAAGCTGCGCGACGCCTTTATCGCCGCCGACCAGCAGGCCGATGTGGTCATTAGCTCAGGCGGCGTCTCGGTGGGTGAAGCCGATTACACCAAAACTATCCTCGAAGAGCTGGGGGAGATCGGCTTCTGGAAGCTGGCGATTAAGCCGGGGAAACCCTTCGCCTTCGGCAAGCTCAGCAGCAGCTGGTTCTGCGGCCTGCCGGGTAACCCGGTGTCCGCCACCGTCACCTTCTGTCAGCTGGTGCAACCCCTGCTGGCGAAACTCTCGGGCAAGCACGGCCCGCTTCAGGCGCCCCGCCTGCGGGTCCGCGCCGCCACGCGCCTGAAAAAGTCGCCTGGCCGCCTCGATTTTCAGCGCGGTATTCTGCAGCGTAACCCGGACGGCGAACTGGTGGTGAACACCACCGGCCATCAGGGCTCGCACATTTTCAGCTCCTTCAGCCTCGGCAACTGCTTTATCGTGCTGGAGCGTGAGCGCGGCCATGTTGAAGCAGGCGAATGGGTCGAGGTCGAACCCTTCAGTCACCTGTTTGGGGGGCTGTAATGACCGTTGAGCTGAGCGATGAAGAGATGCTGCGCTATAACCGGCAGATCGTCTTGCGCGGTTTTGATTTTGACGGCCAGGAGCGGTTAAAAGCCGCTCGCGTGCTGGTGGTCGGCCTCGGCGGGCTCGGCTGCGCCGCCGCGCAGTATCTGGCCGCCGCCGGGGTCGGGCAGCTCACCCTGCTCGATTTCGACACTGTCTCGCTCTCCAACCTGCAGCGCCAGACGCTGCACAGCGACGCCACCCTCGGCCAGCCGAAGGTGGATTCCGCCCGCGAGGCGCTGGCGCGCATTAACCCGCACGTCCGTCTGGTCCCGCTCAATGCCTTGCTGGATGAGACCGCGCTGGCGGCGCAGATTGCCGATCACGATCTGGTACTCGACTGCACCGACAACGTCGCCATTCGCAACCAGCTTAACGTCGGCTGCTTTCAGCACAAAACCCCACTGGTCTCCGGAGCGGCGATCCGTATGGAGGGGCAAATCAGCGTCTTTACCTATCAGGATGGCGAACCCTGCTACCGCTGCCTGAGCCGTCTGTTCGGCGAAAATGCCCTCACCTGCGTCGAAGCCGGGGTAATGGCCCCGCTGGTGGGCACCATCGGTTCGCTGCAGGCGATGGAGGCGATTAAGCTGCTGAGCGGCTACGGCACCCCTGCCAGCGGAAAAATCGTCATCTACGATGCCATGACCTGCCAGTTTCGCGAAATGAGGCTGATGCGTCACCCGCAGTGCGAGGTATGCGGCTCGCACTGACCCTCACACCGGCGACGAGAGTCGCCGGTGGTTTTGTGACCGCTCTCGTTATTTTCTCCTCTCTGACTTATCCCCATCCCGCTTGTTGATTTGTGTCAACATAACTTTCATTCGAAAGTGTTTTTATGTTCATACGCAAACAAGAGGATAAGCCATGATCTTCAACATCCAGCGCTATTCCACCCATGACGGCCCAGGGATCCGCACCGTCGTCTTCCTGAAAGGCTGCTCGCTGGGCTGCCGCTGGTGCCAGAACCCGGAGAGCCGCGCCCGTAGCGAAGATCTGCTGTATGACTCGCGGCTGTGCCTGCCCGGCTGCGAGCTGTGCCAGCAGGCGGCGCCGGCGGTTATCACCCGCACCCTCGATGGCCTGATCATTCACCGGCAAAACGTTAACGACAGCCATATCGCCGCGCTGCGCGACTGCTGCCCCACCACCGCGCTCACGGTGTGCGGCGAGGAGAAGAGCGTCGAGGAGATCATGGCGACGGTGCTGCGTGATAAACCATTCTACGATCGCAGCGGCGGCGGCATCACTCTTTCCGGCGGCGAACCCTTTATGAACCCAACGCTGGCGCAAGCGCTGTTCGAAGCCAGTCATCAGGCAGGCATTCACACCGCCGTGGAAACCTGCCTGCACGTGCCGTGGAAATACATTGAACCGTCTTTACCCTTTGTCGACCTGTTTCTCGCCGATCTGAAGCACGTTGACGAGGCCGTTTTTCAGCAGTGGACCGACGGCAGCGCCCGCCGGGTGCTGGATAACCTGCAGCGTCTGGCGCAGGCGGGGAAAAAAATGATTATTCGCGTGCCGTTGATCCAGGGATTCAACGCCAGCGAAGCCGACATTGCCGCGATCACCGATTTTGCCGCCGATCGCCTGCAGGTCAGCGAGATCCATTACCTGCCGTACCACACGCTGGGAATGAACAAATACCAGTTACTCAGTCAGCCCTACACCGCACCGGACAAACCGCTGGACGCTCCTGAGCTGCTCGCCTTCGCGCAGGATTATGCGCAAAGCAAGGGGCTAACGGCGATATTACGAGGATAACCCTATGACTACCCTGAAGCTCAACACCCTCAGCGCCCGTATCCAGGCCCATAAAATGGCGCTGGTGCATATCGTCAAGCCGCCGGTCTGTACCGAGCGCGCCCGCCACTATACGGAGATGTATCAGCGGCATCTCGATAAACCGATCCCGGTGCGCCGCGCGCTGGCGCTGGCTCACCACCTGGCGGAGCGCACCATCTGGATCAAGCACGATGAGCTGATCGTCGGTAACCAGGCCAGCGAAGTGCGCGCCGCGCCTATTTTCCCGGAATACACCGTCAGCTGGATTGAGAAAGAGATCGACGATCTCGCCGACCGCCCCGGCGCCGGCTTCTCGGTCAGCGAGGAGAATAAACGCGTATTGCATGAAGTGTGCCCATGGTGGCGCGGCCAGACCGTACAGGACCGCTGCTACGGTATGTTCACCGATGAGCAAAAGGCGCTGCTCGCCACCGGCATTATTAAGGCGGAAGGCAATATGACCTCCGGGGATGCTCACCTGGCGGTCAACTACCCCTTGCTGCTGGAGAAAGGCCTCGACGGGATGCGTGCGAAAGTCGCCGAACGCCGCTCGCGTATCAATTTGACGGTACTGGAAGACCTGCATGGCGAGCAGTTCCTGAAAGCGATTGATATCGTGCTGGAAGCGGTCAGCGATCACAGCAAACGCTTCGCCGCGCTGGCGCGCGAGATGGCGACAGCAGAATCCCGCGAATCACGCCGCCACGAACTGCTGACGATTGCCGAAAACTGCGACGTCATCGCCCATGAGCCGCCGAAAACCTTCTGGCAGGCGCTGCAGCTGTGCTACTTCATTCAGCTTATCCTGCAGATTGAATCCAATGGCCATTCGGTATCCTTTGGCCGTATGGACCAGTACCTCTACCCGTACTACCGCCGCGACGTTGAGTTGCAACAGTCGCTGGATCGCGAACAGGCCATTGAGCTGCTGCACAGCTGCTGGCTGAAGCTGCTGGAGGTCAATAAGATCCGTTCCGGCTCGCACTCCAAAGCCTCTGCCGGCAGCCCGCTATACCAGAACGTCACCATCGGCGGCCAGAATCTGGTGGATGGTAAGCCGCAGGACGCGGTCAACCCGCTGTCCTATGCGATCCTGGAATCCTGCGGTCGCCTGCGTTCTACCCAGCCGAACCTCAGCGTGCGCTACCACGCCGGGATGAGCAACGACTTCCTCGACGCCTGCGTCCAGGTGATCCGCTGCGGTTTCGGCATGCCGGCGTTTAACAACGATGAAATCGTCATCCCGGAATTCATTAAGCTGGGCATTGAGCCGCAGGACGCCTACGATTACGCGGCTATCGGCTGTATCGAAACCGCGGTCGGCGGTAAGTGGGGCTACCGCTGTACCGGCATGAGCTTTATTAACTTCGCGCGGGTGATGCTGGCGACGCTGGAAGGCGGCCGCGATGCCACCAGCGGTCAGGTGTTCCTGCCGCAGGAGCACGCCCTGTCGAAAGGCAACTTCGCTAACTTCGATCAGGTGCTGGCCGACTGGGACCGCCAGATTCGTTACTACACCCGTAAATCCATCGAGATTGAGTACGTGGTCGATACCATGCTGGAAGAGAACGTCCACGATATTCTCTGCTCGGCGCTGGTCGATGACTGCATCGAACGGGCGAAAAGCATTAAGCAAGGCGGCGCGAAGTATGACTGGGTTTCCGGCCTGCAGGTGGGTATCGCCAACCTCGGCAACAGCCTCGCGGCGGTGAAAAAACTGGTCTTCGATCAGGGCGCCATCGGCCAGCAGGAGCTGGCGAAGGCGCTGGCGGAAGATTTCGACGGTCTGACCCACGAGCAGCTGCGCCAGCGGTTGATCTACGGCGCGCCGAAGTATGGTAACGATGATGACAGCGTCGACGAGTTGCTGGCGCGGGCCTACCAGACCTATATCGACGAGCTGAAGCAGTATCACAATCCGCGCTATGGCCGCGGCCCGATTGGCGGCAATTATTACGCTGGCACCTCCTCTATTTCCGCTAACGTCCCGTTCGGCGCGCAGACCATGGCAACGCCGGATGGCCGTAAAGCGCATACCCCGCTGGCGGAGGGGGCCAGCCCGGCCTCCGGTACCGATCATCTGGGGCCGACGGCGGTTATCAGTTCGGTGGGCAAGCTGCCGACCGGGGCGATCCTCGGCGGCGTGCTGCTTAATCAGAAGCTGAATCCGTCAACGCTGGAGAACGAGTCCGATAAGCAGAAGCTGATGGTGCTGCTGCGCACTTTCTTCGAGGTGCACAAAGGCTGGCATATCCAGTACAACATCGTGTCGCGCGACACGCTGCTGGAAGCCAAGAAACATCCTGACCAGTACCGCGATTTAGTAGTCCGCGTCGCTGGATACTCGGCGTTCTTCACCGCCCTGTCGCCGGATACCCAGGACGATATTATCGCCCGTACCGAACATACGCTGTAATCCTTCGTGCCCGCTGGCGCTATGCTTAGCGGGCCAATCCTGTTCTGCAGGCCGGAAAAGACATGCCCTTCCGGCATTTTCTGAATGCCTGAACTTTCATTCGAAATAAATTTGTGCTCCCCGTCACATTGTAATTAGAATGTTACTGGTCGAAGTTAAGCCAGGAGCACTCTCTTATGACCGTTAAAGTTATCGTCACCGATATGGACGGAACTTTTCTCAATGACGCCAAAACCTACGATCGCTCACGGTTTCTGGCGCAATTCGCCCAGTTGCAGCAGCGCGGCATTGAATTTGTTGTCGCCAGCGGCAACCAGTACTATCAGCTGATCTCCTTCTTCCCGGAGATCCGCGAGCAGATTTCGTTCGTCGCAGAAAACGGCGCTCTGGTTTATGAACATGGCACGCAGCTGTTCCACGGCGAACTGACCCGCCACGAATCACAAGTGGTGATTGGCGAATTGCTCAAAGATCCGCAGCTCAACTTTGTCGCCTGCGGCCTGCAGAGCGCCTACGTCAGCGATAAAGCTCCGGACGCCTTTGTTGAGCTGATGTCGAAGCACTACCATCGCCTACAGCGGGTGAGCGACTATCACGCCATCGACGATACGCTGTTTAAATTCTCTCTCAACCTCCCGGACAGCGAGATCCCACAGCTGATTGATAAACTGCACGTGTCGCTCGACGGCATCATGAAGCCAGTCACCAGCGGCTTTGGCTTTGTCGATTTGATTATCCCTGGCCTGCATAAAGCCAACGGCATCAGCCGTTTGCTCAAGCGCTGGGATCTTTCGCCGCAGCAATGCGTCGCCATCGGCGACAGCGGCAATGACGCCGAAATGCTGAAGCTGGTGAAATACGCTTTCGCCATGGGTAACGCTGCCGACAGCATCAAGGCCATCGCCGGCTACACTACCGACGATAATAACCATGACGGCGCGCTGAACGTTATCCAGGCCGTCCTCGATAACACCCCGCCCTTTAACGCCTGACCCTTCGCCGGGGCATCGCGCCCCGGTTTTCCATTTTGTGCGCCGCAGCAAGATTTTAAACTTTCATTAACTCCATTTTAACTTAAATTAACGCTTGTAAGATTTGATACTTTCGAATGAAAGATACAGCGAGGTTATTATGGCTGCTCTCCCGATCCACGAAACACTTCCCGCCGATCACAAAGCGGCGATTCGCCAGATGAAACAGGCCCTGCGGGCGCAAATTGGCGACGTCCAGGCGGTGTTCGATAAGCTCTCAGCGCGCATCAGCGAGCGGCTGCAGGAGATTGAGACACTGAAAGCCGCAGGCCAGGAGGTCTGGCCAACCATTCCGTTCCGCGATATCGCCGAAGGAACAGTGAGCGATGAGCAGCGCGCGGCCATTAAGCGCCGTGGCTGCGCGGTGATTAAAGGCCACTTCCCACGCGAACAGGCGCTGGCGTGGGATACCGCGATGCTGGAATATCTGGATCGCAACCATTTCGACGATGTTTACAAAGGGCCTGGCGACAGCTTCTTCGGTTCGCTGGAGGCTTCGCGCCCGGAGATCTACCCGATCTACTGGTCGCCCTCGCAAATGCAGGCGCGGCAGAGCGATGAAATGGCGGCAGTGCAATCTTTCCTCAACCGCCTGTGGCGTTTTGAACAGAATGGCAAACGCTGGTTCGATCCGGACGTCAGCGTGATCTATCCCGACCGCATCCGCCGCCGCCCGCCGGGAACCACTTCGAAGGGGCTGGGGGCGCATACCGATTCCGGCGCGCTGGAGCGCTGGCTGCTTCCCGCCTATCAGCAGGTTTTCGCCAACGTTTTTAATGGCAATATCGACGCCTACGACCCGTGGGACGCCGCGCACCGTACCGAAGTGGAAGAGTATACCGTCGACAACACCACCAAATGCTCGGTGTTCCGTACCTTCCAGGGCTGGACCGCGCTGTCGGACATGATCCCGGGTCAGGGGCTGCTGCACGTGGTGCCGATCCCGGAGGCGATGGCTTATGTGCTGCTGCGCCCCCTGCTCGACGATGTGCCGGAAGATGAGCTGTGCGGCGTTGCGCCGGGCAGAGTGCTGCCGATCTCTGAGCAGTGGCACCCGCTCTTAATTAAAGCGTTAAGCTCGATTCCAGCGCTGAATGCCGGGGACTCCGTCTGGTGGCACTGCGACATCATTCACTCGGTGGCGCCGGTGGAAAATCAGCAGGGCTGGGGAAATGTGATGTACATTCCGGCCGCGCCGATGTGCGAGAAGAACCTCGCCTACGCGCAGAAAGTAAAAATCGCTCTGGAAAAAAGGCGCCTCGCCGGGGGATTTCCCGCGCGAGGACTATGAAGCCAGCTGGCAGGGGCGCTTCACCCTGGAGGATCTGAATATCCACGGCAAACGGGCGCTGGGTATGCCGGTCTAATCGTCATACAGCCCCTGCGGCTCGACGGCGGTATGGCCTTTGCCCGGCCGGATCCGCCGTACCGAATCGCGTACCACCAGCGTGCCATGCAGCAGTAGCGAGCCGTGCGGCGCCTCCGGGCGCAGCAGGCGCTGCTGCAGGAGATGCACCGCCTCGCTGCCCAGCTCATCCCGCGGCACATGCACCGCGGTCAGCGGCACCTCCTGAATCGCCGCCAGATTAAATCCGTCAATGCTCATCACCGAGACATCCTGCGGCACCCGCAGGCCACGCTTTTGCAATGCGCTGACGGTGCCGGCGGCCATAAAATCGCCGCCCACCAGGAAGGCGGTGGGCATCGGGCGCCCCTGTAAGCCGTCAAGCCAGGCCCCGACCTGCTCTTCCGTCTCTCTGGCGCTAAAGTTGGCGACGCTGATAAGATCCCGGCTGGCGGTAAAGCGCAGATTACGCGCGCGCCACGCCTCCTGAATCCCCCCCAGCCGCAGCTCCATGGTATAGCGGCGCAGGCACATCACGTTCATCACCGCCCGATGCCCCATATCAAACAGATAGCGGGCCGCGCACTGGCCGATCAGCCGATGATCGGGAGCGATGGACGGCAGCCGCATCCCTTCATCCCGACAGTTGATCAATACGCAGGGTTTGCCCAGATCCGCCGCCAGGCCATGAATATGCGGATCGTCGATCCCCAGCAGCACCGCGGCCTGGGTCTCAGGTTCATTCATGCGGGCAAGAAACAGGTTGGCGTCGCTGTCGTTCTCATCCAGCGCGCAGTAGCGCAGGCGCACTTCATGGGCCGCCAGCGCGTTATTGATACTCTGGATCACCCGGTAGTAGAAGATATCCGATCGCTCATCGAATGCGCGCTGCGGGGCAAACACCAGCAGATGATTGAGCAGCAGACGCCCGGCGGCCAACCCCTGCATGACACCCAGCTCGCGGGCGCAGTCCAGCACCGCCCGGCGCGCCTTGTCGCTGGTATTCGCTTTCCCGGCCAGGACGCGTGAAACAGTGCTGGGCGATAGCCCGGTGCGGGCGGCAATTTCGGCGACGCGCAGCTTTTTATCCATTTTGTGATCCAGCTCCGATTGAAAAATGAAAGAATTTTCATAATCGCCAAAGCACACGTTACAAGCAAATTCCGCTGTCAAATATGCGATCTCGCTCATTTCATGAAAAAACTTGCATAAATAGCGCTTTGCCAGACGATTTTTCTGCCCTAGCCTGAATTGGTCCAACATCTCCCATACTAGTTATACCAATGATGTTGAGATTAAAAATAGACTATTCAAATAGTTAATAAATCTACGTGACCACTCAGGGAGTGAGACCGTCACTTTCCCCCTACAAACGTCTTGTGGAGTGTGCTATGAGTCAAGGCCTCAACAATGATATCGCCGTCAGCAAAACGCGCCGGGTAGTGAAAAACCTGCGCTGGTGGGTGCTGGTCCTGTTTTTACTTGGCGTTACCGTCAACTACATCACACGCAACTCGCTGGGAATTATCGCGCCGGAACTGAAAGCGACCCTCGGCATTACTACCGAACAATACTCGTGGATCGTCGGCGCGTTTCAGCTGGCTTACACGATTTTCCAGCCGCTGTGCGGCTGGCTTATCGACGTCATTGGCCTGAAGCTTGGCTTTATGATCTGCGCCACCCTGTGGGCGCTGGCCTGTATCGCCCACGCCGGGGCCGGTAGCTGGCTGCACCTGGCTATGTTGCGCTTCTTTATGGGTGGGGCCGAGGCGGCCGCTACTCCGGCCAACGCCAAAACCATCGGCGAATGGTTTCCGAAATCTGAACGCCCGATTGCCGCCGGCTGGGCTGGCGTTGGGTTCTCCATCGGCGCGATGCTGGCTCCGCCGATCATCTACTTCGCCCACGCCTCCTTCGGCTGGCAAGGGGCGTTTATGTTTACCGGCGCGCTGGCGCTACTGTGGGTAGTACTATGGTGGGCCTTCTATCAGACCCCGGAAAAGCACCCCAATCTCAGCAAAAGCGAGCTGGAGTACATCAAACAGGATAACGAAGCCCCGCCGGTAAAACAGCCCTTCTTTACCGCGCTCAAAACCGTCTCGAAAAATAAACGTTTCTACGGGATCGCCATTCCCGCCTTTATGGCCGAGCCCGCCTGGGCGGTGCTGAGTTTCTGGGTGCCGCTGTACCTGGCGAAAGAGCACGGCATGGATTTGAAGCAGATCGCCATGTTCGCCTGGCTGCCGTTTCTCGCCGCCGATCTCGGCAGCGTGGTCAGCGGCTACCTCACCCGCCTGTATGTTCGCTGGTTCGGCTGTACGCGAGTGAACTCGGTGATCGCCAGCTCGGTAACCGGCGCGTTCCTGATGCTCTCCCTGGCCCTCGTCGCCATCACCCGCGATCCCTATATCACCATCATCCTGATCTCCATTGGCGGCTTCGGCCATCAGATCATCTCCTGCATGCTCAGCGCGCTGGTGGTGGAGTCTTTCGACAAGGGACAAATGGCGACGGTCAACGGTATGCGCGGCTCCGCAGCGTGGATCGCCAGCTTCTTGTTCTCGTTATTAATCGGGGTGACCGCCGACAAAATCGGCTTCAACCCGCTATTTATCGCCATGGGTTTCTTTGACCTGATTGGCGCCGTTTTCCTGGTGGCATTTATTGCTGAACGTCGCGCCAAGCGCGCCTGAGAGTGGATGTAAGATATGAAGACGCTGAAACACTGGAGTTTGCATCAACAGCTGGAGCATCACGTTGAACTGACGGTCGATGGCCAGCACACCCTGTGCCTGTACGTACTGGAAGAGAATTTGTTCCGCGTCCTGCTAAAACGCCAGGGCCAGCTGGCGCTGGATCGCACCTGGAGCATCGCTCCACAGCAGGATGTGCCGTGGGAAGGCCGCGCCCGGGATGACCTCAGCGGTTTTAGTCTCCCGGCCTGGCAGCTGACCCGGGAGGGCGATACGCTGACTATCGCCACCCGCCAGCTGCGCGTCACCGTTCACCAGCCGCTGTGGCTGGAGTGGAGCTATCGCGACGAGGCCGGCGAATGGCAGCCGCTTGCCAATGACCGTCCGACCAGCGCCTACCTGGCGAATGCCCACGGCGACGGCGTCGCCCATTATCTGAGCCGCCGCAAAGACGAGCGTTTCTACGGCCTGGGCGAAAAGGCCGGCGACCTGCAGCGCACCGGTAAACGCTATGAGATGCGTAACCTCGATGCCATGGGCTACAACGCCGTCAGCACTGACCCGCTGTATAAACATATTCCGTTCACCATCACCCAGCGCAGCGATATCAGCTACGGCCTGTTCTATGACAACCTGAGCAGCTGCTGGCTGGATCTGGGGAACGAGATCGACAACTACCACACCGCCTATCGCCGCTGGCAGGCGGAAGCCGGCGACATCGATTATTACCTGTTTACCGGTAAGCAGGTGCTGGATGTGACCAAAGCCTTCGTTCGCCTGACCGGTAAAACGCTGTTTGGACCCAAATGGAGCCTCGGCTACAGCGGCTCCACCATGCACTATACCGACGCGCCGGATGCGCAAAATCAGCTGATGAACTTTATCCGCCTGTGCGAGCAGCACGCGATCCCCTGCGATTCGTTCCAGCTCTCTTCCGGCTATACCTCAATCAGCGGCAAGCGCTACGTCTTTAACTGGAACTACGACAAGGTGCCGCAGCCCAAAGTGATGAGCCAGTCGTTTCACGATGCCGGGCTGAAGCTGGCCGCCAATATCAAACCGTGCCTGCTGCAGGATCACCCGCGCTACGGCGAGGTGGCGGAGCGCGGTCTCTTCATTCGCGATTCGCAAACTGACGCTCCGGAGCGTTCCAGCTTCTGGGATGATGAAGGGTCGCATCTCGATTTCACCAATCCGCAAACCGTGGCCTGGTGGCAGGAAGGCGTGACCACCCAGCTACTGGAGATGGGCATCGATTCGACCTGGAACGATAATAACGAATACGAAGTATGGGACGGCGAAGCCCGCTGCTACGGCTTTGGCCGCGAAATCGCCATCAAACATATTCGCCCGGTGATGCCGCTGTTGATGATGCGCGCCTCGCTGGAAGCCCAGCAGCGCTTTGCGCCGCAAAAGCGTCCATATCTGATCTCCCGCTCCGGCTGCGCCGGGATGCAGCGCTACGTCCAGACCTGGAGCGGCGACAACCGAACCAACTGGGATACGCTGCGCTATAACATCCGCATGGGCCTGGGGATGAGCCTTTCCGGGCTGTATAACGTCGGCCACGACGTCGGCGGTTTTTCCGGCGATAAACCCGAGCCGGAACTGTTTGTGCGCTGGGTACAAAATGGCGTCATGCATCCGCGCTTTACCATTCACTCGTGGAATGACGACCAGACGGTAAACGAAGCATGGATGTATCCGGCCATCACTCCGGCGATCCGCTCAGCCATTGAGCTGCGCTACCGCCTGCTGCCCTATCTGTACACTCTGCTATGGCAGGCGCATGCTGATGATGAGCCGATGCTCCGCCCGACCTTCCTCGATCACCAGCACGATGCGCAGACCTTCGCCGAATGCGATGACTTCCTGCTGGGCCGCGACCTGCTGGTGGCCAGCGTGGTCGAGCCGGGCGCCCGCCAGCGTGAAGTATGGCTGCCGGATAATCAGGCCGGTTGGTACGATTTCTACAGCCATCAGTGGTTCGCCGGCGGCCAGTGGGTGACGCTGGACGCGCCGCTGGAAAAACTGCCGCTGTTGGTCCGCGCCGGCGCTGGTCTGCCGCTTAGTGAACGTATCAGCCATGTCGATGCGCAAAAAGACGATCGTCGCGAACTGCAGCTGTTCCCGCTGAAAGGTACCGGCTCAACCCGCGGTCTGCTGTTTGAAGACGACGGCGAAAGCTGGGGCTATAAACAGGGGGATGCGCTATGGCTGGAGTGGGAAATGACCTGCAGCGCCAGCAGCATAAACCTGGATATCAACGCCCGCGGCAACTATCGCCCGGCGTGGAAAGCGCTGAAGCTGTCATTACCGGTAGGAGAAAAGCGTAAGCTGCTGGTGAATGGCGTTGAAGGAACGGAGTGGAGGTTCTGACCATAGGCCGGTAGTTTCAGCCAGCATGGTGAATAAATTAAAAGCAGGCCGTACGGACCTTGGTTACTGTTCTCGGTTTGCAACGGTTTTGGTCCGGGAAAAACAGTTCTTTTTTATTATTTCAGAGCAGATTGCGCTCCCGATATTTCTTCTGCGTTATGTCTCTCATGGCGCCGGGAGCGTACAGGGGGCGGCCAGTCGCCGCCGCCCCTGTACCCCCGGGCTCTGGCCGCCAAAATCGCCACTTCGTGGTACCTTCGACTTATCCCTGCAGGCTTCGGGTCGGGCCGAGGCAGCGTCCGTGCAAAACACGGCCCTCAGGCCGCATCCATGCGGGCTGCCCCGGCCTTCCGGGAACGTCTCAGCGATTTTGAGGCCACCAACACCGGCAGTTTCAGCCAGCGCGGTGAAGACATTAAAGGCAGGTCGCAAGAACCGTAGGTCGGGTAAGGCGTTAGCCGCCACCAGACAAAAAAACGGCACCGCGTGTCGCCCGGGTAAGGCGTAGCCGCTACCCGGGTAACGGACAGGGATTACTCGATACCTTTGCTGCGCAGGTAGTCTTCGTAGTTGCCGCTGAAGTCGATCACGCGGTCCGGAGTGATCTCCAGGACGCGGGTCGCCAGCGAGCTGACAAACTCACGGTCGTGGGAGACAAAGATCAGGGTGCCCTGATACATCTCCAGCGCCATGTTCAGCGATTCAATCGACTCCATATCCAGGTGGTTGGTCGGTTCGTCCATCACCAGGATGTTTGGCTTCTGCATCATCAGCTTACCGAACAGCATGCGCCCTTTCTCGCCACCGGAAAGCACCTTCGCCGGCTTTTTGATATCGTCCTGGCTAAACAGCAGACGGCCGAGGATGCTGCGTACTGCCTGTTCGTCGTCGCCTTCCTGCTTCCACTGGCTCATCCATTCGAAGACCGTCAGGTCGTTTTCGAACTCGTACTCATGGTCCTGCGCGTAGTAGCCGATTTGCGCGTTTTCAGACCATTTCACGCTGCCGTTGTCCGGCTGCAGTTCGCCTACCAGGGTTTTCAGCATGGTGGATTTACCCACGCCGTTGGCGCCCAGAATGGCGATCTTTTCGCCCACTTCCAGCAGCAGGTTGACGTTTTTGAACAGCGGACCTTCATCAAAGCCTTTGGTAAGGGCTTCCACTTCCAGCGCGTTACGGAACAGTTTCTTATCCTGCTCGAAGCGGATAAATGGGTTCTGACGGCTGGAGGCTTTAACCTCTTCCAGCTTGATTTTGTCAATCTGGCGCGCGCGCGAGGTGGCCTGACGCGATTTAGAGGCGTTGGCGCTGAAGCGGCTAACGAAGGACTGCAGGTCCGCAATCTGCGCTTTTTTCTTGGCGTTGTCCGCCAGCAGACGCTCACGCGCCTGGGTGGCCGCGGTCATGTATTCGTCGTAGTTGCCGGGATACACGCGCAGCTCGCCGTAGTCGAGATCCGCCATGTGGGTGCAGACCATGTTCAGGAAGTGACGGTCGTGCGAAATGATAATCATGGTGCTGTCGCGATCGTTCAGCGTCTGCTCCAGCCAGCGAATGGTGTCGATGTCCAGGTTGTTGGTCGGTTCATCGAGCAGCAGGATATCCGGATTGGAAAACAGCGCCTGCGCCAGCAGGACGCGCAGCTTCCAGCCCGGCGCGACTTCGCTCATCGGGCCATAATGCTGTTCAACCGGAATGCCGACGCCGAGCAGCAGTTCGCCGGCGCGCGCTTCCGCCGAGTAGCCGTCCATTTCGCCATATTTGACTTCCAGGTCGGCCACTTTGTAGCCATCTTCTTCGCTCATCTCAGCGAGGGCGTAGATACGATCGCGCTCCTGCTTCACTTCCCACAGCTCGCCGTGGCCCATGATGACCGTATCCAGCACGGTGAACGCTTCAAAGGCGAACTGATCCTGACGCAGCTTACCGATGCGCTCGTTCGGGTCGAGAGAAACGTTGCCCAGCGTCGGTTCGAGATCGCCGCCGAGGATCTTCATAAAGGTCGATTTACCGCTGCCGTTGGCGCCGATCAGACCATAACGGTTGCCGCCGCCAAATTTAACGGAGATATTTTCGAACAGCGGCTTACTGCCAAACTGCATGGTGATATTGTTGCAAAGAAGCAAAATTGATACTCTCTTATAAGTTACTGAGGTGGTTATGAAACAAAACGGACAAGCATACTCTTACATAAGATTTTCATCAAAGAAGCAAGAACAAGGCGATTCGGTAAGACGCCAAACTGAACTTGCTGAACAGTACGCACATGCGAATAATTTGATTCTATCAGATAAGAACTTTCAAGACCTCGGAATCTCTGCATTCAAAGAGGGAAACAGACCTTCACTCGGTGATATGCTTGAGGCAATTGAGAAAGGTCAGATAGAACAAGGTTCAACCATCATCATTGAATCACTAGACCGACTGAGTCGTAGAGGTATCGACGTGACTCAACAGATCATTAAGTCGATTCTGCAAAACAACGTCTTTATCGCTTCGCTGGTCGATGGTCTATTACTAAACCGGGAATCTACGAATGACCTCGTAAGTGTCATCAGGATCGCTCTGGCTGCTGACCTTGCTTATAAAGAATCTGAGAAAAAGTCTCAGCGTCTACGTGAAACGAAAGGACAACAACGACAACGAGCGTTAAACGGTGAAGTTATCAACAAAATCCTGCCTTTCTGGCTACAACGTAAAGAGGATAAGTACGTTTTTAGTGAGAAACTCGATACAGTAAAAAGAATCATTGAGTTACGACGGAAAGGACTTGGAACAAATAAAATCGCTAGAACGTTAAATGATGAAGGGCATAAACCATTACGTTCTGCTGGTTGGAATCATACAACTGTTGGAAAAACAATCAACTCAGTTGCACTTTACGGTGCATATCAAACATCAGAGACGACCAAAGACCGGAAAGTCATTCTGCTTGATATCATAGAGAATTATTATCCTGCTGTTATCAGTAAAGATGAATGATCCTACCCGCGAATAGTGGACACGCGACTAAGTGAGTAAACTCCCAGACAGAGGTATCTCACATGACTAAATCAGCAACCGTAAGTAAGAAACCACGTAAACAGCATTCGCCTGAATTCCGCAGCGAAGCCCTGAAGCTTGCGGAGCGCATCGGCGTTGCCGCTGCCGCCCGGGAACTCAGCCTTTACGAGTCTCAGCTATATACCTGGCGCAGCAAATTACAGCAGCAGAAAACGTCTTCCGAACGGGAAAATGAGCTGGCCGCTGAAAATGCCCGCCTGAAGCGCCAGCTGGCAGAGCGTGACGAGGAGCTGGCTATCCTCCAAAAGGCCGCGACATACTTCGCAAA
>NZ_JH414799.1:625171-700958 GCF_000238715.1 Klebsiella sp. 4_1_44FAA | reverse complement strand
GGTATGCGATGCCCTGCAAATGGCGCTGTGGCGGCGTAAGCGGCCAAAAGGGGTTATAGCCCACAGCGACCGGGGTGGTCAGTACTGCTCAGCAGATTATCAGGCCCTGTTGAAGCAGCACGACCTTCGGGGCAGCATGAGTGCAAAAGGCTGCTGCTATGACAATGCCTGCGCGGAAAGCTTTTTCCACACGCTGAAGGTAGAGTGCATCCACGGTGAGCGTCTAATCAGTCGCGATGATATGCGTACGATGGTATTTAATTACATTGAGTGCGATTACAATCGCTGGCGTCGTCACAGTGCCTGTGGCGGCCTCAGCCCGGAACAATTTGAAAATCAGAATCTCGCTTAGGCGCGTGTCCATATTACGAGGAGAGGATCAGTATCTCCTTACCCACGGCATGCTGACGCAGGTGGAGGCCTGGATGTTGGAGCTGCTCGGCAACGACCTCACTGCCCAGGGGCGCCAAAGCCTGGCGGATATTCTGACGGTAAAAGAGTCCTATCTCGCCGCCGCGCTGTCGGCTATTCACCAGCGCTATGGCACCGTCGACGCCTGGCTGGCGGCAGAGTACCAGCTTACCGCGCCGGTTCGCGCCGCGCTGCAGGCCCGGCTGCTGGAAGAGTAACCGCCCGTTACCCGCGCGGCGAGCGATGCTTCGGCCGCATGCCGGACCGCGGCAGCCGAGGCGACAGGGAAAAAAATGTGATTTCGTACACATCTGATTTACCTGTTCAGCGGAATGCACATATAATGCGCTCCCATCTACTGTCTCAATCATTAACAAAGGCCTGTGTGGCGTTGATTTCGCACACGACATTAAAGACTATGAAATTATCTACACTCTTAGCGGCAGCCTTCGCCATCGTAGGCTTTTGCAATACAGCGTCTGCTGTCACCTATCCTTTGCCAACCGATGGCAGCCGTTTGGTTGGTCAGAATCAGGTCATTACCATTCCGGATGATAATAAACAGCCGCTGGAATACTTCGCGGCGAAATATCAGATGGGGCTTTCCAACATGCTGGAAGCCAACCCGGGGGTGGATACTTACCTGCCGAAGGGCGGTAGCGTCCTGAACATCCCTCAGCAGCTGATTCTGCCGGATACCGTGCATGAAGGGATCATTATCAACAGCGCGGAAATGCGTCTGTACTACTACCCGAAAGGCACCAATACCGTGATCGTTCTGCCGATCGGTATCGGCCAGTTAGGTAAAGATACGCCGATCAACTGGACCACCAAAGTCGAACGCAAGAAGGCCGGCCCGACCTGGACACCGACCGCCAAAATGCATGCTGAATACGCCGCCGCCGGCAACCCGCTGCCCGCCGTCGTACCGGCCGGTCCGGATAACCCGATGGGGCTGTACGCGCTGTATATCGGCCGTCTGTACGCCATCCACGGCACCAACGCTAACTTCGGTATCGGCCTGCGCGTGAGCCACGGCTGCGTGCGTCTGCGTAACGATGACATCAAATTCCTGTTTGAGAACGTGCCGGTCGGCACCCGCGTACAGTTTATCGATGAGCCGGTAAAAGCGACCACCGAGCCGGACGGCAGCCGTTACATCGAGGTGCACAACCCGCTGTCGACCACCGAAGCGCAGTTCCAGGGCGGCGAGATCGTGCCGATCACCCTGACTCAGCCGGTACAGGCAGTTACCAGCCAGTCTGATGTCGATCAGAACGTGGTTGAGCAGGCTATCCAGAACCGCTCCGGTATGCCGGTGCGTCTGAACTAAGTTGTGCTGACAAGAAAAACGGCGGGCCTGATGCCCGCCGTTTTTTTATCGGCATTTTCCCTCGAGGCGGCTAACGCTCGCCCGGGCTACCAAACCCTACCACGCCGTAACCCCGCTATGCGCAGCGCCAGCAGGAGCCCCGGCCTAGCCGTTATTCACCAGAATAATCCCGCCGTGATCGTAGCGATAATGGCAGTGGGCGTACTCCAGCGGCGTGCCATCCTCCAGATAGATAACCTGCTCCACCTCCAGCACCGGATCGGTCGGTTCGCAGTGAAGATGCTGTTTATCCAGTTCCCCGGGCTTCATCGCCCGCACCACGCGGTAAGATCCCATCAGCTTCAGCCCCAGCGTCTCCTGCACATAGCGAAACACGGAACCTTCCAGATGGCTTTTGGTTAACCCCGGCACCAGCCCCACCGGCATGACCGTCAGATCCAGGGATACCGGCTCGCCGTTGAGCAGCCGCAGGCGAACAAAGTCATACACCGGGGCATCGGCGTCGATAAGCAGCGAACTTTGCTCCTTGTCGCTGGGAAAGCGCACCGCAAAGCGCACCACTTCGCTTTGCACCTCGCCAAGATGCTCCCAGGTTTTGGTGGCGCCGAAATAGTCGCTGCCGGGCAGCTCCCACTGCGACAGCTGAAGGAAATTTTTCCGCACAAAGGTGCCCTGCCCTTTTCGGGTATAGATCAGCCCTTCGACGATTAACTGGCGCATCGCCTGCTGGATGGTCATCCGGCTGGTGCTGAACTCCGCCGCCAGCGCAAACTGGTCGGGTAGCGGCGCGCTGGCAGGATACTGCTGGCTGATGATGCGTTTTTTTATTTCCCGCGCGATTTGCAGATACTTCGCCGTCATTTCCCGGTCCTTATCCATTCAGTGAGTGGCTGGCGGGCTGGATACACCATCTGACCGCCAGGGCAGCGTTACATCGCTTCGCCGTTGCTGCGGAACACCTGCTTCAGCCATGCATAGCTCTTCTTCGGCACCCGCCGCAGGTCCTTGAGGTCATGGTTTTCGCGATTGACGTACACCACGCCGTAGCGCTTACGCATATCGCCCTGTGAGCTCAGGATATCGATTAATCCCCAGCCGAGATAGCCGATCACCTGCGCCCCATCCTCAAAGATGGCCGCTTTCATGGCGTTGATATGGTCGCGATGGTAAGCGATGCGGTAATCATCGGCAATGGGATGTTCGCCGTCCCAGGACTCAATCACCCCGATGCCGTTTTCAATCGGGAACACCGGCAGGCGCCAATCGTTATAGTAACGAGTGATGATCGTCCGGAAGCCCAGCGGATCAATCTGCCAGTTCCATTCCGTCGCTTTCAGGAACGGGTTATCCTGGTTGCCAAACAGCATATAGTTGTTGACCGCCGTTCCCGGCGGGATCGCGTCGCTGTTCAATGTGCGGCTGGCGTAATAGCTGAACGCCAGATAATCGACCTTCACCGTCGCCATCAGGGCGAGATCCTCCGGACGATAGATATCATCGAACCCTTCCGCGGCGACAAAATGCATCACCTCCGGGCTATAACCCTCACCCGCGTATGCGCGCAGCAGGTTCTGGTTTAAGAACTCATCCAGCTGCTGGGCGCAGAGGATATCGCGTGGTTTGCAGGTAGCCGGATAGACCAGAGCGTGAGCCAGCATTCCGCCCATCAGACACTGCGGCTTCGTCTGGTGCAGATAGTGAGTTAGATGGACGTGCGCCATCATCACATGATGCTGGATCAGATACAGTTCGCGCAGGGTCTTCTCCCCCTGCAGATAGCCGGAAATCAGAAACGCTTCCGGCGAATGGTACAGATTCTGCTCATTAAAGGTGAGCCAGTATTTCACCTTGTCGCCATAGCAGGCGATCATCTTCTGGCCGTAGCGGATAAAAGCGTCCATCACCCGGCGGTCGGTAAAACCATTGTAGCGCTCCGCCAGCGACAGCGGCATATCGAAGTGGTACAGGCAGATCATCGGCTCAATGCCGCGGGCGAGCAGTTCATCTATAAATTGATGGTAGAAGGCGATCCCCTGTTCATTGAATTCGCCATCTCCGTCAGGGCACACCCGGCTCCAGGCGATCTGAAAACGGTAGCAGTTCATGCCCAGATCCTGCATCAAATCGAAATCTTCCCGATAACGATGATAAGAGTCGGTCGCCACCTTCCAGTCGGAGGCGAACTCCGCCGGTTGACGGATATCATACACCGACATCCCCTTGCCACCCTCGTTCCACGCCCCCTCCGTCTGCATGCTGGAGACGGAATTTCCCCATAAAAAATCTGCCGGTAGTCTGTTCTTCATGCTGCGCCTCGGTATATGACTAGTCATTTAAACGTAATGACTAGTCATATACCGGAAAGTGAAAAGGTAAGCAAAGGCCGGGATCGGTTTCTGTGAGCCGGACAAAAAAAGATCGCCCCGAAAGGCGATCCTGGCGATCGAAGTGAATGATGGCGCGATTCTGTTGAGATCAGGCGCTGAGTTTGAAGAGCCAGTAGCCGCTGAGTGCCGCCCATAGCAGCATTGGAATGGAGTAGAGATGGAAGCGCCACCAGATGCGCCGATCGCTGGCCATACGCAGGGCGATAATATTGGCCAGCGAGCCCGGCAGCAGGCCAAAGCCGCCCACGTTAACCGCCCAGGCGAGCAGTATTGACGGCGGGACATAGTTGAGCAACAGAATAGTCGAGGGCACATTACTGATCACCTGCGACAGGCCAATAGCGGTCAGCCACAGTCCACCGCCGGAGAGGGTCCCCACCCCGCTCAGCACCTGGTGCAGCGCCGGAAGCTGGGTCAGCAGATGGACGTCAATAAACATCACCATAAACACCAGCAACAGCGACCAGTCGACATGGACGATCACCGCCCGGGCCAGCACCAGGAAGCCCAGCAGCACCAGCGCCAGCCCCCACAGGGCCTGATTCATCTCCAGCGCTGTCAGAAACACCACATACAGTCCCAGACAGCTCCAGACGAGCTTGGGTTGCCATGACGGCGCCCTGTCGCTGCTCTGGTAACTGAGCCGCTTCGCCGGAAAACAGAACCAGCACAGCGCCAGCAGGATCAGCATCATCGCCGCTGCCAGAGGCAGCATCTGACCGATAAACCCGAAGAAAGAGAGGCCGGATCGTCCCCACAGCAAAATATTCTGCGGGTTGCCGATCGGCGTCAGCAGCGAACCGGCGTTCACCGCCAACGCTTCGAAAATAATCAGCCGGTTCACCGGGATGGCGCACCATTTTTTTAGCGTCAGCGTCAACGGCACCACAATAAACAGCGCAACGTCGTTGGTAAGAAAGGTAGACAACAGCGCCGCCGCCAGCACCATAAAGATGGCCAGCTGGCGCTCAGTCACAAAGCGGCGGGCCATTTTTCGGCCCAGCACGTCAAAATAGCCGCTCAGTTCGATCCCCTTAGTCAACAACATCAGGCCGCTAAGCGTGACGATGGTATGCCAGTCAATGGCCGCCGGCCAGCTTGCCGGGACAAACGGCACGATGGCGCTGAGCACGCAGGCGATAATCAGCAGCAAATGGAGAAAACGATCGCGCAGCAGCGACTGGACGAAGGGAAGAGTCATGCTTCCTGAGATCCCTGTGTTTGGGTAAATTTCAGGAACATCGCCAGCGTCTCTTCGCTCACGTGATGCTCCATCCCTTCCGCATCACGTCGGGCAATCTCCGCGCTGACGCCGATCGCCAGCAGGAAGTTCTCCACGATTTGATGGCGCTCGCGGCTCTCCTGGGCTAGCTTCTCACCTTCCGGGGTTAAGAAGATCCCGCGCCAGGGGATCTGTTCAATAAGACCGACGCTGGCCAGGCGTTTGAGCATTTTAGCGACCGTAGGTTGCGAAACGCCAAGACGCGCGGCCATATCCACCTGGCGCGCCTCGCCCACTTCGTTGATCAGATCGGAGATCAGCTCCACATAGTCATCGATCAGCTCGCGGCGATGCGCTTCCCGCACCTGGCGAAACCCTTCCACGTGCTCTTCAACATTCACTAACTGCGTCACTTTTTTTGTTATTGGCTTACCTGCGCGACGGTTCATTGTGCTTCCTCATTCGTGTGACGCGTCAAGCATCGTATAAAAAGATCCACATTGTAATGGATTGCGCCAAGAGCACAAAAAATTAACGTTTTAGCCATAGCTATAAAATATAGCCTGTGCTATATCTGTATATAATGCAAACATCCATCAGGGAATGACGGAGCGAACTGGCAGGAGGAGAGCAGATGAATGAATTCAAGAGGTGCATAAACGTGTTTAGCCATTCACCCTTTAAAGTACGATTAATGCTGATCGGTATGCTGTGCGAGATGATCAACGGTAAACCGCAGCAGGGCAAACCCAATTCCTAAGGCGGCGTCGCGGTACGCCGCTTCATTTTTCTGTCATTTTCTGCCGGTAAAATGACCGGTTCCCCCCGTTTCCCTGACCTTTTTTCAAGTTTTGTAAGCGCCCTCGCAAAACAATCTGTTATGTCTGGTTGACCTTACCATTTACAAGCCCTATCTTTGCACAGCCCTGCCACATTCGCGGCTCGCAGAGACCCTCTTCACGCACTGTCCAGCAGGTTTTACCCCTTGACGCCAGGGGATGCGCATGGCCTCTTTTTGATTGTTTACTATGAATGTCACCACCCTGAAAGATACGCTGGTCGCCCGCCGACTGGCACTGAACCCATGGACGGGATTCTACTTTTTACAGTCGCTGTTAATTAACCTGGCGCTGGGCTATGAATTTAGCCTGCTTTATACCGTGGCATTTACCTGCGTGTTACATCTGCTGTGGCGCGCCTTTCCGCGCGTCCAGAAAGCGGTGGTCGGCGCCTATTCCCTGCTGGCGGCTCTGTACTATCCCTTTGGCCAGGCCTACGGTGCCCCCCAACTTCAACACTCTGCTGGCGCTGCACGCCACCAACGTGGAAGAGTCTACGGAAATCCTGACCATCTTCCCGTGGTACAACTATTTGCTGGCGGTCTTCATCTTCGCTCTCGGGGTCATTGCGGTTCGCCGTAGGATCGTTGAGCCATCACGCTGGGGAAAAATGGATACGCTGGGCCTGTTGTTCAGCATCGGGATCTTCTTTCTCCAGCCGGTGCAAAACCTTGCCTGGGGCGGTGTATTCAAGGTGATTGACACCGGTTATCCGGCCTTTCGTTTTGTCAAAGACGTGGTGGTGAATAACAACGAGGTGCTGGACGAACAGGCGCGGATGGCGCAGCTGGCTGGCATGAAAGACAGCTGGCACGTGCTGGCGGTAAAGCCAAAATACCATCTCTATGTGGTGGTGATCGGTGAAAGCGCGCGCCGCGATGCCCTCGGCGCTTTCGGTGGCCATTGGGACAACACGCCGTTTGCCAGCTCGGTAAACGGTTATCTGTTTAACAATTACATCGCCGCCAGCGGCTCAACGCAGAAATCGCTCGGCCTGACGCTTAACCGGGTGGTCGATGGCAAACCACAGTATCAGGATAACTTTGTCACCCTCGCCAACCGCGCCGGTTTCCAGACCTGGTGGTTCTCCAACCAGGGGCAAATTGGCGAGTACGACACCGCTATCGCCAGCATCGCCAAACGGGCGGATGAAGTACAGTTCCTGAAAAACGGCGATTTCGAAGCCAATAAAAACACCCAGGACGAGCAGTTGCTGAAGCTGACCGAGCAGGTGCTCTCAACCCAGCGTACCCAGCCGCAGCTGATTGTCCTGCACCTGATGGGCTCTCACCCACAGGCCTGCGATCGGACCAAGGGCAAATACACGGTTTTCGTTCAGTCGAAAGAGACCTCATGCTACCTCTACAGCATGACGCAGACCGATTCGCTGCTGGCTAAGCTTTATCATCAGTTGCAAAATTCCGGTGACACTTTTTCCCTGACCTATTTTTCCGATCATGGTCTGGCGTTCAAGGAGCGGGGCAAAGAGGTGCAGTATCTGGCGCATGATGATAAGTTCCAGCAGAACTTCCAGGTGCCGTTTATGGTGCTATCCAGCGATGACAAAGCGCATAAAGTGATTAAGGCGCAGCGTTCGGCGAATGATTTCCTCAGTTTCTTCTCCCAGTGGACCGGGATCCAGGCGGCGGAAATCACCCCACGCTATCGGTTTATCTCTGAGCAAAAGGCCGGTCCGGTGTACATCACCAACTTCCAGCTGCAGAAGGTGGACTACGCTCACCTCGGTACCGATGAGTTCACAGTCAATTAATTGCGCCGGCCCGGCCAGTCGCCCGGGCCGGCCGTCAGCAGGCAAAAAAAATCCGCCCCGAGAGGCGGATTTTTCATATCACCGGAGTGATTAGAAGCGGTAACCCACGCCAGCAATCCAGGTGCCGACGTCAACGTTACGAATACGAGACTGCTCGTAGGAGAAGTCCAGAGCAACGTTTTCGATCGGGTTGAACTGCAGACCAGCACCGTAGGAGAAACCGTAGTCGCTCATATCGGATTTATGAGGGTAGTTGTTGTTCTGGAATTTACCGTAACCAACGCCCACTACGCCGTAGATGCTTGCCCAGTCGTTCAGACGGTAAGCCGGACCAGCGGTGATGCCGTAGTACTGACCTTTGTTGTAAGTACCGTTGCTGTTGTTATCCTTCTCGGTGTAGGTGAAGGAACCGATAACGCCCAGCGGGTTGTTATCTTGCTCGTAACGGTATTTCAGGTTGAAACCGCCAGCTTTGTTCGCTTTACCCTGCATGTCGCTCTGCGCGTAACCGCCGGTTACGGTAGAAGTTGCAGCAAATGCAGTGGTACCTACGGATGCAGCCAGAACAACGGCCAGTGCTGAAAGACGTGCAATTTTATTCATAACCACCTCAAATGTGTTTCTAATAAGTCCTAAGCCTTAAATATATCAAAAACTTTTGGGAAACTCTTTGGAGTTTACATTGTCTAACATACTTTTTTATGTAACCAAAAGTTTCCATATTTCTGTAACAATATGGAAAACAACAATTTTTGGCGTTAACTTACATCTTAACGCTCATTAAGAAATTCGCAAGCATCCAGATTAATCCTAACCGCCTGGTGAATTTCTCAGCAGTTTTCGCCATTGTACTGTTTTTGCCCCTGTTTTTTTCAACATTAGCTCAACCGCCGGCAGGTAATTCCAGTACACTGGAACTTTTACCCCTTTTGACAAAACCTGACAGGAGAAAGGATGCCCGGTCCATCCAGAAAAGCGGCGGCATGGTTGCCGATACTGGTGATTTTAGTCGCCATGACCTCGATTCAAAGCGGCGCATCGCTTGCTAAATCGCTGTTCCCGGTGGTCGGCGCCCCGGGCGTCACCGCCCTGCGTCTGGCCCTGGGAACGCTGATTCTGGTGGTGGTGTTCAAGCCATGGCGGCTACGTTTCTCCCCGGCGCAGCGCGTGCCGCTGCTACTGTACGGCCTGGCGCTCGGGGCGATGAACTATCTCTTTTATTTATCCCTGCAGCGCATTCCGCTCGGCGTGGCGGTGGCCCTGGAGTTTACCGGCCCGCTGGCGGTGGCGCTGTTTGGTTCGCGCCGCCCGCTGGATTTTGTCTGGGTGGCGCTGGCGATCCTCGGACTATGGTATCTTCTGCCGCTGGGGCAGAACGTGGCGCAGGTCGATTTAACCGGCGCGCTGTTCGCCCTCGGCGCCGGGGCGTGCTGGGCGGTCTATATTCTGACCGGACAGCGTGCCGGTGAAGAGCATGGTCCAGCCACGGTAGCGATGGGGTCGCTCATCGCCTCGCTGGTGTTTGTGCCGTTAGGTATGGCGCAGGCCACCGATACGCTGTGGCAGTGGTCGCTGCTGCCGCTGGGTTTGGGGATCGCGATTCTCTCTACCGCGCTGCCCTACTCCCTCGAGATGATGGCCCTGACGCGCTTGCCGACGCGCACCTTCGGCACGCTGATGAGCCTTGAGCCAGCGTTAGCAGCCCTCTCCGGTATGATCTTCCTCGGTGAAACGCTGAAGCTCTCCCAGACCCTGGCGCTCGGCGCGATCATTATCG
Organism: Klebsiella sp. 4_1_44FAA; assembly: GCF_000238715.1. NCBI lineage: Bacteria > Pseudomonadati > Pseudomonadota > Gammaproteobacteria > Enterobacterales > Enterobacteriaceae > Klebsiella > Klebsiella sp. 4_1_44FAA. The sequence continues at coordinate 691,218 of NZ_JH414799.1, read as the reverse complement.
CCTCGATGGGCGCCACGCTGACTATGCAACGGCAGAGTAAAGTCGAGCAGGTCGATATCAATTAACATTCTGTTACGGCGCCGGCCCGAGAGAAATCCGGGCCGTTCAGCCAAATATAAATATCTGATATTTAAATATTTTTAAAATAACCACCCACTTTGCGCTATCGGAGTGATATAGCCTGCCGATGCCTCACTCTTGAAAACCCTTGCTATACTTATTTCCGAAGTCATTTGGGACAACGCTCCACATCATTCAGATCTGAAGTGTGATGAGCATCAATATCAAGAGGATATGAAACGATGAGTACCGCAAAACTGGTTAAATCAAAAGCGTCTAATCTGGTCTATACCCGCAACGATGTCGCTGACAGCGAAAAGAAAGCGACCATTGAGCTGTTGAATCGCCAGGTGATCCAGTTCATTGACCTGTCACTTATCACCAAGCAGGCACACTGGAATATGCGCGGTGCGAACTTTATCGCCGTGCACGAAATGCTGGATGGCTTCCGTACCGCGCTGACCGAACATCTGGACACCATGGCCGAGCGCGCGGTGCAGCTGGGCGGCGTCGCCCTGGGTACCACTCAGGTCATTAACAGCAAAACCCCGCTGCAGAGCTACCCGCTGGACATCCATCACGTTCAGGATCACCTGAAAGCCCTGGCTGACCGCTACGCGGTAGTGGCGAACGATGTGCGTAAGGCGATCGACGAAGCAAAAGACGAAGACACTGCAGATATCTTCACCGCGGCTTCCCGCGATCTGGATAAATTCCTGTGGTTCATTGAAGCCAACATCGAGTAAGGCTTTGCCGCCGGCCCAGCGCGGTCGGCGGCGCCTCAGCGTTTCTCCCTGCCCTATATTCCATCCTTTGCTTTTCATCCTCCACTGGCCTTGCACCGTTTCAGGGCACCAGATTGATGAAAATGCGCGCAAAAGTAAAAAGATTGTAATAATCACCTCACACAATCGTTACGTCGAGATTGTTTTCCCATCAGGGTTTGCGCTAAAAATGGGCTGGTAATTCAGCAACCTTATGACGCACCAAAATGACGCCCCATCATGGTGCAGTCACTGCCTGAAATGATCGTTCTTGTGCAACGACTTACGCTTCGTTTGTTGAAAAACAACAGCTTGTAAAAGTGGCACGATTTTTTCATTAGGCTAGTCGTTCTCGCAGGGGATCGTCCCGTGGATATAAAAGGAAATGCTATGAAGTCTGTATTTAAAGTTTCACTGGCTGCACTGACCCTGGCTTTTGCGGTTTCTTCCCATGCCGCTAATAAGACCCTGGTTGTCGCCACCGATACGGCGTTCGTCCCGTTCGAATTTAAGCAAGGCGATAAGTATGTGGGTTTTGACGTTGACCTGTGGGCGGCTATCGCCAAAGAGCTGAAGCTCGACTACACCCTGAAGCCAATGGACTTCAGCGGCATTATCCCGGCGCTGCAAACCAAAAATATCGATCTGGCGCTGGCGGGGATCACCATTACCGACGAGCGTAAAAAAGCGATCGACTTCTCCGACGGCTACTATAAAAGCGGCCTGCTGGTGATGGTCAACGCTAATAATAACGACATCAAAGATGTCAAAGATCTGAACGGTAAAGTGGTCGCGGTGAAGAGCGGCACCGGCTCCGTTGACTACGCGAAAGCCAATATCAAAACCAAAGATCTGCGTCAGTTCCCGAATATCGATAACGCCTATATGGAGCTGGGAACCGGTCGCGCGGATGCCGTGCTGCACGATACGCCGAATATTCTGTACTTCATCAAAACCGCGGGCAACGGTAAGTTCAAAGCGGTAGGCGAATCACTGGAAGCGCAAAACTACGGTATCGCCTTCCCGAAAGGCAGCGACGAGCTGCGTGAGAAAGTGAACGGTGCGCTGAAAACGCTGCGCGACAATGGTACCTATAACGAAATTTATAAAAAATGGTTCGGCACTGAACCCAAATAATAAAAACGTACTTCGCCGGACCGAGGTCCGGCGACACCACAACGGTCTTCCGGCACAGGCTCAGCGGGAGACGGTATTTTGGCGGAGGCTTTCCTCTGCTCTCGACACGGTAACAGGAACGTATTATGCAGTTTGACTGGAGTGCCATCTGGCCTGCCATTCCGATTTTGCTGGAAGGCGCCAAAATGACGCTGTGGATTTCCGTCCTCGGCCTGGCCGGCGGTCTGATAATTGGTCTGGTGGCCGGTTTCGCCCGCTGCTTCGGCGGCTGGATCGCCAACCACATCGCGCTGGTCTTTATTGAAATCATTCGCGGCACCCCGATTGTGGTGCAGGTTATGTTCATCTACTTTGCGCTGCCGATGGCCTTTAGCGATCTGCGCATCGACCCCTTCTCCGCGGCGGTAGTGACCATCATGATAAACTCGGGCGCCTATATCGCGGAAATCACCCGCGGCGCGGTGCTCTCCATACATAAAGGCTTCCGCGAAGCGGGCCTGGCGCTTGGCCTGTCGCGTCGCGAAACCATTCGCCACGTGATCCTGCCGCTGGCGCTGCGCCGCATGCTGCCGCCGCTGGGCAACCAGTGGATCATCAGCATCAAGGATACCTCGCTGTTCATCGTCATCGGCGTCGCCGAACTGACCCGTCAGGGACAGGAGATCATCGCGGGCAACTTCCGCGCGCTGGAAATCTGGAGCGCCGTAGCCGTGATCTACCTGATTATCACCCTGGTCCTGAGCTTTATTCTGCGTCGTCTTGAAAGAAGGATGAAAATCCTGTGATTGAATTTAAAAACGTCTCCAAGCACTTTGGTCCGACCCAGGTGCTACACGATATCTCTCTGAAAATTAATCAGGGTGAAGTGGTGGTCATTATCGGCCCTTCCGGTTCCGGTAAATCAACGATGCTGCGCTGCATCAATAAGCTGGAAGAGATCACCAGCGGCGATCTGATTGTCGATGGTCTGAAGGTCAACGACCCGAAGGTGGACGAACGTCTGATTCGTCAGGAAGCCGGGATGGTTTTCCAGCAGTTTTATCTGTTCCCGCACCTCACGGCGCTGGAAAACGTGATGTTTGGCCCGCTGCGGGTACGCGGCGCCAGCAAGCAGGCGGCAGAGAAGCAGGCGAAAGAGCTGCTGGCGAAAGTCGGTCTGGCTGAGCGCGCGCATCACTATCCGTCCGAACTCTCCGGCGGCCAGCAACAGCGTGTGGCCATCGCCCGCGCGCTGGCGGTGAAGCCGAAGATGATGCTGTTTGATGAACCGACCTCCGCGCTCGACCCGGAGCTGCGCCATGAAGTGCTCAAGGTGATGCAGGACCTGGCGGAAGAGGGCATGACGATGGTGATTGTGACCCACGAAATCGGCTTTGCCGAAAAAGTGGCCTCGCGACTAATCTTTATCGACAAAGGACGAATTGCTGAAGACGGCAATCCCCAGGAGCTGGTGAAGAACCCGCCCAGCCCGCGCCTGCGTGAATTCCTGCAACACGTCGCCTGACCCACAACGGCTCTCTCCCCCACGATGAGAGCCGCTTTTCCAGAATCCTCTTCCCTCCCCTTCCGCCAGCGGCTTCTATACTTACCCGTTTACGTTGCAACGGAGGTGCCCATGCCGTGGATCCTGCTTTTGCTCGCAGCACTGTTTACTGCCCCGCTTTCCGCCGCCACCCTGCCCGGCGTGCCGACGGCTAACACTGATAAAAACAGCGCCAGCGAACCCGATGTGGAACAGAAAAGAGCGGCTTATGCCGCACTGGCCGATGTGCTGGCCAACGACTCCGCCCGTCAGGAGCTCATTGACCAGCTGCGTAAAGCAGCCGCCACGCCGCCGCCCGACAGCACCCCGACGCTGACGCCACCGGCGGTAAAAGAAGAGACCACGGTACTGGAGAACGTCACCCAGATAAGCCGGGAATATGGCGAACAGCTCTCATCACGCTTTTCCCAGCTGTGGCGCAATATCACCGGCTCACCGCATAAGCCCTTTAATCCGCAAACCTTTACCAGCGCGGCCTGGCATTTTTTACTGCTGGCCGGGCTGGTGTTTGCCTTCTGGTGGCTGGTACGCCTCGCGGCGCTGCCGCTGTATCGCAAAATGGGCGAATGGGGACGGCATAAAAACCGCGATCGCGGTAACTGGCTTCAGCTGCCCCTGACCATCGCCGGGGCGTTTATCATCGACCTGCTGCTGCTGGCGCTAACCCTGTTTGTCGGTCAGCTGCTAAGCGATCGCCTGAATGGGAATAACCCTACCATCGCCTTCCAGCAGAGCCTTTTCCTCAACGCCTTCGCGCTGATCGAGTTTTTTAAAGCTATTCTGCGGCTCATTTTCTGCCCGCGCATTCCTGCCCTGCGGCCCTTTAACCTCAGCGACGAGGCCGCGTCATACTGGAGCCTGCGCCTGAGCGCGCTCAGCAGCCTGATTGGTTACGGTCTGATCGTCGCGGTGCCGATTATTTCCAATCAGGTGAATGTTCAGGTTGGCGCGCTGGCTAACGTCGTCATCATGCTGTGCATTACGCTGTGGGCGCTGTACCTGATTTTTCATAACAAAGCGGTGATTACTCAAGGGTTGATCCACCTGGCCGACCACTCACTCGCTTTCTTTAGCCTGTTTATCCGCGCCTTCGCGCTGGTCTGGCACTGGCTGGCCTGCGCCTACTTTGTGGTGCTTTTTTTCTTTTCCCTGTTCGACCCGGGCAACAGCCTGAAATTCATGATGGGCGCCACCCTGCAAAGCCTGGCGATTATCGGCGGCGCGGCGCTGGTGTCTGGCATCCTGTCGCGCTGGATAGCCAAAACCATCACCCTGTCGCCCGCCACTCAGCGCAACTACCCTGAACTGCAAAAGCGGCTAAATGGCTGGATCTCCGCCTCGCTGAAGGCGGCGCGCATTCTCACCGTCTGTGTCGCCATCATGCTGCTGTTGAGCGCCTGGGGCCTGTTTGACTTCCGGGAATGGCTGCACAACGATGCCGGGCAAAAAACGGTGGATGTGCTGATCCGCATCGCCCTGATCCTCTTCTTCTCCGCCATCGGCTGGACGGTTCTGGCCAGCCTGATTGAAAACCGGCTGGCATCGGATATTCATGGCCGTCCGCTGCCCAGCGCGCGGGCCCGGACGCTGCTGACGCTGTTTCGCAACGCGCTGGCGGTGGTGATCAGCACCATCACGGTGATGATCCTGCTCTCGGAAATTGGGGTAAACATTGCGCCGCTGCTGGCGGGCGCCGGGGCGTTAGGGCTGGCCATTTCGTTTGGTGCGCAAACCCTGGTCAAAGACATTATCACTGGCATATTTATCCAGTTTGAGAACGGGATGAACACCGGCGACCTGGTCACCATCGGTCCTTTGACCGGCACCGTGGAACGAATGTCGATTCGCTCCGTGGGGGTACGTCAGGATACCGGCGCCTATCACATTATTCCCTGGTCCTCGATCACCACCTTTGCCAACTTCGTGCGCGGCATTGGCTCGGTTGTGGCTAACTATGACGTTGACCGCCATGAGGATCTGGATAAAGCCAGCCAGGCGCTGAAGGCAGCGGTGGACGATCTGCTGGCCCAGGAGGAGATCCGCGGTCTGATCATTGGCGAACCGTCGTTCGCCGGGCTGGTGGGGCTGAGCAATACCGCCTTTACGCTACGCGTCAGCTTCACCACCCTGCCGCTGAAGCAGTGGACGGTGCGTTTTGCCCTCGACACCCAGGTGAAAAAGCACTTCGACCGCGCCGGGGTTCGCGCGCCGGTACAGACCTGGCAGCAGCTGCCGATGCCGGGCGCCGACAGCCCGGCCGCCGAGTAGCGTTAGAATGGACGACGGCGTTTGGCGTCGTCCATAAAGCTCCAGGCGATAAAGCGACTTTGCTTTTGCCCCTGGGCCATCTCCTTTTTCACCACTTTCACTGCGCCGACCTCGGTCAGCAGGCGGTAGAGCGGCGGCAGATTATCGCCGCGCGACACCAGCGAGGTAAACCATTTCACCTGGCGGGCGAAGGCCTGGCTTTCGCGGATCATCTGCGAGATAAAGGCTACTTCGCCCCCTTCGCACCACAGCTCCTGCTGCTGACCGCCAAAATTGAGGCCGCTTTCGGCGCCGAGTCCGAGGTTGCGGCGCTTGCGCTCGCCCCCCGCCCGGGCGCTCTCTGCGGAGTCATGGAACGGCGGATTACACAGCGTGGCGTCGTAGGTCTCGTTTTTATGGATCACGCCGTGAAAGATAGCCTGGCTCTCTTTTTGCCGGCGCAGGCGGATCTGCCGGGTCAAGCCCGGGTTGCCATTGATAATCGCCTGCGCGCTGGCGAACGCCTGCGGGTTGATTTCACTGCCGGTAAAGCGCCAGCCATACTCGTGAGCGCCGATCAGGGGATAGATGAGGTTGGCGCCGGTGCCAATATCAAGGATCGTGGCATCCTTCGGCACCTCGCCGCTATCCCCGGCCAGCAGATCCGCCAGATGATGAATATAGTCGGCCCGCCCAGGCACCGGCGGACAGAGAAAGCCGTCAGGAATGTCCCAGTGTTTGACCGCGTAGAAATGCGCCAGCAGCGCTTTATTCAACGCCTTCACCGCCTGCGGATTGGCAAAATCAATGGTCTGCTCACCCAGCGGATTGAGCGTAATGTAGCCCTGCAGGTCAGGATGGGCCTGGCAGAGCGCGGGCAGGTCGTAGCGTTGATGGTGGCGGTTACGCGGGTGTAACCCCGGTTTCTGGGCTTTCATGACAATCTCCTTTGAACAGCCGCGTAAGATACCCGTTGACGGCGGCGCGGTAAATAAGGGAGTCTGGATATCTCCATTATCCGTGACAGGTGCAGCATGTACTTTTATCAACCTTCGCAGGGCCACGGCCTGCCGCATGACCCGCTGAACGCGATTATCGGGCCTCGCCCGATAGGCTGGATCGCCTCGCAGGACGCCGAGGGCCAGCGTAATCTGGCGCCATACAGCTTTTTTAACTGCTTTAACTATCGGCCGCCGATCATTGGTTTCGCCAGCAGCGGCTGGAAAGACAGCGTGCGAAATATCGTCGAAACAAAGGAGTTCGTCTGGAACCTGGCGACGCGACCGCTGGCCATGGCGATGAATGAAACGTCAGCCTCGATTCCGCACCATGAGGACGAATTCGTGCGCGCCGGCCTCACCGCCGCCGCCAGCCGCCTGGTCAGCGCTCCCCGGGTCGCGGAGAGTCCGGTGAACTTTGAGTGCCGTCTGTCGCAGTGTATTCAACTCACCACCGCCGACGGCAACCCTGTCGATACGTGGCTGGTGCTCGGTGAAGTGGTCGCCGTGCATATCGATGAATCACTGCTGGACAACGGTATCTATCAAACCGCCCGCGCCCAGCCGATCCTGCGCGCCGGTGGCCCGAGCGCCTATTACGGTATTGATGACAGCCTGCGCTTTGACATGATCCGCCCTGACGCCCGCTAAATAATCTACCGGCCAGAGTAGCGCTCCCCTGCGCCGGTAGCATGCAAAACGCACTGTTTTGCATTAAACATTCCCTGTCGCGCGGTCTGGAAAGACCTACACTTAAGCTATGTCCCATGCGGTTTATGAGGATATGCTGATGAAATTGGTCTCGCTGCTGTTCGCCGCGGCGCTCACCGCTCATGCCACCGCGGCCTCTCCCCTGCCACCGCCACCCGTACTGCCCTATAACGGGCCGCTCCGCCCTGTCGGCACCGTCTCCGCCTTCGGCGCCAGCACCCTGGACGACCTGGCGGCCGCCCTCGCGGATAAGGCCCACCGTCATGGGGCGATAGCCTGGCGGATCAATGCCGCCAGCAGCGGTAACCGGCTGTACGGTTCAGCTATAATTTATCAATAACCTTTTACAGGAGGCAGACGATGGCATCAGGTTGGGCAGGCGACGGCGCCGTACAGGATCAGATCGACAGCACTATTGACGATGCGGTGGCTCGCGCTCGCCGCGAGCTTCCGCGCGGCGAAAGCAACAAATTTTGTGATGAATGCGGAGAGCCGATTCCGGAGGCCCGTCGACAGGCCATCCCAGGGGTCAGATACTGCGTGAAGTGCCAGCAGGAGAAAGATTTACATAACAATACATTTTCAGGATATAATCGTCGCGGTTCCAAGGATAGCCAGCTACGCTGACTTTCCTTTACCGTTTATGACAGCCTTTCGCATTATCTTTTCGCGCACATTTTTTGGCGGAAAAAGTCGCAATATGTGCCCTTAAACGCGTCGGTCTTCCTCGCTACGCTTCGTGACGAAAAGAATGAGAAATAATTTATTAATAATCAGTAAATTATTAATCATTCAAAAAATTCGATGAAGACTGTGAATTTCCTTCGATTTTATCTCCCGCAGAAAAGCGTGATACTTATCTCATCGACGGAACATCGTCCTCTGAACAGAACAACCTGCGAGAGATTAACTATGAAAAACATCAAATATGCTGCCGCTGCCATCGCTCTGACCGCTCTTTCCTTCGGCGCCTTTGCCGCCGAACCGGTTACCCCCGCTCAGGCTGAAAGCATGAATAAGATCGGCGTGGTGTCTGCGCAAGGCGCAACCACTTTAGATGGTCTGGAAGCAAAACTGGCTGCTAAAGCCGAAGCCGCTGGCGCGACCGGCTACAGCATTACTTCCGCTAACACCAACAACAAACTGAGCGGTACTGCGGTTATCTATAAATAATCGCTGCACCCATCTGTAAGCCACTGAATTAACCCTGAAAAGACCTTTAATACCCTTGCCTTGCCCGTCCGAGCCACCGGACGGGCTTTTTTTATCCTGCAGATCCGATCACCAACAGTCGTTGACGCGGCTGAGGCCCTGCTCCAGCGAGGTCACTTCCCCGCAGGCCAGCAGACAGCAGGCAAGCTGGATCTTCAACGAGTTGGGCACCGGTTCGACGCCAGCGACACAGCGTTCAATCCAGCGCGCGGTGACCTCAGGGTCTTTCGAGGTCGGCAGGACCACCGCCTCCGCTGCCATCTCAGTCTGGCGTTCGTACAGCACCCGCACGCCCTGCTCATCAATCAGGCTTATCTGCGGACAGCGCTGCGGGTTGGCGTACACTTCGCCCTCGGTACCATGCATCAGCAGCGCGCGGCCACCGGTCTCGCGAAAGAAGTTCGCCACCCGGGGAACATATTCCGGATGCGACACGCTGGAGAGACGCAATGCCTCCCCTTCGCCAAACGGCGTGGCCAGCTTGGCCAGGGTATGGGCGCTGTTGCGTACGCCCATCCGCCAGCGCATCGCCAGCTGTTTCTCCAGCGGCGGACAGAAGGCCCCCACCGGGATATACACCGGTTCATGGCCCTCCAGCTGCGCCTGAGCCTGTCCGGCGTGCAGGGTGGCCGGAATGTCCAGCAGGGTAAAAATGGTTTCGGTCAGCACCCGGGTGGGATCGTGACTGACGCCGTGAACCACCACCGGAAATCCCAGCTTGTGCAGGAGCATCGCCAGCAGCGGCGTGAGGTTCGCCTGCTTGCGCGCGCCGTTGTAGCTGGGGATAACGATCGGCATCGGCTTGCCGGCCGGCGGGGTCAGGCGCAGCGTATGCTGCTGCATCGCGGCGTAAAAACCTTTCATCTCCGCTTCGCCTTCGCCTTTAATGCGCAGGGCGATTAATATTCCCCCCAGCTCCAGCTCCGGCACCTCGCCGTTCAGCATCCGCGCGTAGAGCGCACGGGCGGTCTCTTCATCGAGATCGCGGGCATGATTCTTACCGCGACCCACCTCTTTTATAATTTTGCTGTACTCCATGGCTCCCCCTGGTGCATCACGCGCCGGCGTCAGCGACGTTTGCGGCCCGTCTGTTTTGCTGTCTGTTTTGCTTTCCGTTTTACTATAACCTCCGGAACGCCCGGCTGCTCTATGGGAAAAACAGGTAACGCGTTCAGTAGACGCGCGCCGTAGTTTTTGGTCAACAGACGCTTATCGTAAATCACCACCTCTCCCCAGCAGTTATGGCTACGGATCAAACGCCCCACCTGCTGAATAAGATTAAAGGAGGCGCTGGGTAAACTCTGTACCTCGAAGGGATAACGATTGAGGCTTTTCAGCCATTCGCCTTCGGTGATCACTACCGGGCTGTCGATGGGCGGAAAAGCGATTTTATGGATATGCACCTGGCTTAGCAGATCGCCTTTTAAATCGAGACCTTCGGCAAAGGACTGCAGACCCACCAGCACGCTGCGCTCGCCGCTTTCCACCCGTTTGCGATGCAGCTCCACCAGCCGGTAGCGCGGCTGGTCGCCCTGCACCAACAGCATCAGGCGCAGATCGGTCACATGCTCGAGGAAGCGGTTCATCGCCCGCCCGCTGGCAAACAGCACCAGCATCCCGAGATGTTTTTTGCTCTCCACCTGCTGGCGAAAATAGGCCGCCATCTCGGCAATGTGCTGCTCTTCGTTATCCATCAGCGGTTCATAACGCATTTGAGGAATAATAATTTTCCCCTGCTCCACGTGGTTGAACGGCGAATCCAGCGCCACGAAGCGGTCCCCCGCTTTCTCCTTCAGACCGCTCATCTCCTGCAGGCGCGAGAAGCTGTTTAGCGAGCGCAGCGTCGCTGACGTCACCACGATATGCGGCACGCTGCGCCACAGCAGCCGTTCAAGCTGATCGCTGACGCGGATCCCGACGCAGTGGAACCAGACGTGGATCTGGCCATCGCGCACCACCCGCGTCGCCCATTTGGTTACCGGCGCGCCTGAGGACTGCGCCAGCGACGCCAGGCGCCACAGCTTGCTTTGGCTTTCAAACATGCCAAGGGCGCGGTTCATCTGCAGCAGCACCCGATGCAGGCGCACCACGTCATGGCTGCCGGTCTTTTCGCTGAGATCGTTCAGGAACAGCTCCGCCAGGCCGCGCAGCAACTCGGTGAGCTTCGCCAGCCGCTGGCAGATCTCCATCACCTCCTGCGGCAGTTCGCCCATCGGGAAGCGATGCTCCGCTTCCTGACCGGCGGGCATATAGAGATTGAGAATATTATTCAACGAAGCAATCAGCTCGAAAAGCTCTTCGCAATGAGCGGTGAGCCGCTCCGGATTGGCCAGCGGCGGCGTGGTTTTCGGACGAAACTGCTCCATGCAGGTAGCCACCAGCTTGCAGAATAGATCCAGCTGCAGGCGAAACCAGGGGGCGGTGATCTCGGCGCTCATCTCCAGCGCGTCGCGGGCGACGTCCGGCAGATGATGGCCTTCATCGAGGACCAGCAGCAGGTTTTTCGGTTCCGGCAGCACCGCTTCGCTCTCCATCGCCGCCATCACCAGCGCATGGTTGGCCACCACCACTTCCGCCTCCTGAATTTCCCGCCGCGCCACAAAGAACGGGCACTCACGATAGTAGTGGCAGTTGCGGTTCAGGCAGCTGGCCTTATCGGTGCTCAGCCGGCTCCATAGCCCATCGTCGATGGCTTTGTCGGTATGGTCGCGCAGGCCGTCCCAGCGGTAGCTGTCGAGATCCTGCTTCAGGGTCGCGCACAGCTTCTGCTCCGCCTGATTATTCGGGGTGAGATCGTCATCGAGAAAGGCCAGCAGATCCTGCTGCGACGGCTCGGTGCTGGCCAGCGCCGTCAGGTTGCGCGGACAGACGTAGCGTCCGCGGCCAAAGGCGGCGGTAAAGCGCAGGTCGGGAATGATTTTACGCAGCAGCGGCAGGTCCTTACTGTAGATTTGATCCTGCAGGGCGACGTTGGCGGTGCTGACCACCAGCGTTTTTTGTTCCTCGCGGGCGATGGCGATGCCCGGGATCAGATATGACAGCGTTTTGCCGACACCGGTCGGCGCTTCGATAGCCAGATGCCTGCCCTCTTCCCCGGCAAGGGTTTTCGCCACATCGGCGATCATCTGCCGCTGCGGGGGACGCGGAATAAAGTCCGGGATCTGTTCCTGAAGCGCCTTATACCAGGCGGCGATTTGCGCTTTCAGCGCAGCGGTCAAAGCCATGAGAAAACCTGAATACTGTATAAACAGCCACTATTGTGCCATTTTTGCCCGCCCGGAGGTATTGCTTTCTGCGGAGTGTGGAAGCCTGCTCGACAAATAGTGTAATGGAAAGAAAAAGGCCCGCCGCCGCGTAGCGGACAGACGGGCCTGAGCCGGGGCGCGTTATCGCGGCCCGGACATCAGCGTGTTATTCGCCAGCCGGTTTACGCGGGCGACGGCGGCGCGGCGGTTTGCCGTCCTGAGTGCGCGCTTTCGGCGCCTCGCCGTCCTGACGGCGCGGGGCATTATTCTGGCTGCGCGGCTGTCCGCTGCGTCCCTGACCCTGGCCGCCGCGTCCCTGACCTTGCCCACGACCGCCGCCGCGCTGCTGGCGACCGTTCTGGATAGGTTCGGCTTTAATGGACGGATCCGGCTCATAGCCGGCAATCGCGATGCGCGGGATCTCTTTTTTCAGCAGGCGCTCGATATCGCGCAGCAGCTTATGCTCATCCACGCACACCAGCGATAAGGCTTCGCCGGTGGCCGCCGCGCGGCCGGTACGGCCGATACGGTGGACGTAATCTTCCGGTACGTTCGGCAGCTCGTAGTTCACCACGTGCGGCAGCTCTTCGATATCCAGACCGCGGGCGGCGATATCAGTCGCCACCAGCACGCGAATGCCGCCGGATTTAAAGTCGGCCAGCGCGCGGGTACGCGCTCCCTGGCTCTTGTTGCCATGGATCGCCGCGCTGCGGATGCCGTCTTTGTTGAGCTGTTCCGCGAGGTGGTTGGCGCCATGCTTGGTACGGGTAAACACCAGCACCTGCTGCCAGTTGCCTTCGCCGATAAGCTGCGACAGCAGTTCACGCTTGCGGTTCTTGTCAACGAAATGGACGTGCTGGGTGATCTGCTCGGACGCGGTGTTGCGACGCGCCACTTCCACTTCCAGCGGGTTGTGCAGCAGTTTCTCGGCCAGGCCCTTGATCTCGTCGGAGAAGGTCGCCGAGAACAGCAGATTCTGTCGACGCGCCGGCAGTTTGGCCAGTACGCGACGGATGTCATGGATAAAGCCCATATCCAGCATGCGGTCCGCTTCGTCCAGCACGAGGATTTCTACTTTATCAAGACTGACGGCGTTCTGATGTTCAAGATCCAGCAGACGGCCCGGGGTGGCGACGAGGATGTCGACGCCGCCGCGCAGCTTCATCATCTGCGGGTTGATGCTCACGCCGCCAAAGACCACCAGCGAGCGAATATTCAGGTATTTACTGTAATCGCGGACGTTCTCGCCCACCTGCGCCGCCAGCTCACGGGTCGGGGTCAGGATCAGCGCGCGCACCGGACGACGGCCCTTTGCGTGCGGCTCATTCTGGATCAGGCGCTGCAGCAGCGGCAGGGTAAAGCCCGCCGTTTTACCGGTGCCGGTCTGGGCGCTGGCCATCAGGTCACGGCCCTGCAGTACCGCCGGGATCGCCTGCTGCTGGATAGGGGTCGGCTCAACGTAGCCCTGCTCAGCGACAGCGCGCAGGATATCGGGATTCAGGCCTAGGGAATCAAAAGACATAACAACTCCGAACCGCCCCGGCCCGGTGAAGGGCGTAGTTTTCAGGGAGATTATTGCGATAAGAGATGGCAAAAACCACAATGCCATGAAGGGGCGCAGTCTAGCAGATTTTGTGACAGGCCGCATAAAATCTGCAAAAGAATGCCGCGCCTGGCTGGCGGGCATGAGAAGGCCGCTGAGCGCGCTCAGCGGCCAGTGGGTCATAGCAGCGCGGTTAACGCAGACGATACTTAATTTTTTCGACAATCTTCGCGGTGGAGATGCCGTAGCGATCGTGGAGGGTCGGCAGGGCGCCGGCTAACAGGAACGCGTCGGGCAGCCCCACGCTATCCAGCTCACAGCGTACGCCCTTACGCATCAGCAGCGCGGCCACCGCTTCCCCCAGGCCGCCGACCGCGGTGTGGTTCTCCGCAGTTACCACCAGGCGGCCCGGCTTCGACGCCTGTTCAATAATCGCTTTCTCATCCAGCGGTTTGATGGTCGGCACGTGCAGAACCGTCACGCCGATATTATCGGCCCGCAGCTTTTCAGCCGCCTCCAGCGCGCGCATGGTCATCAGCCCGGAGGAGATAATCAGCACATCGTTGCCGTCCTCCAGCAGCTTCGCCTTACCCAGTTCGAACTGATAGTCATATTTATCCAGCACCAGCGGCACCTTACCGCGCAGCAGACGCATATACACCGGCCCCTGGTGATCGGCAATGGCCGGTACCGCCTGCTCTATCTCCAGCGCATCGCAAGGATCGACGATAACCATCCCGGGGATACCGCGCATGATCGCCAGATCTTCGGTGGCCTGATGGCTGGGGCCATAGCCGGTCGTCAGGCCCGGCAGCGCCGCGCAGATCTTCACGTTCAGATGCTCTTCGGCGATGACCTGGTGAATAAAATCATAGGCGCGACGGGTTGCAAAGGCGGCATAGGTGGTGGCGAAAGGAATAAATCCCTCCTTCGCCATCCCCCCTGCCGCCGCCATCAGCAGCTGTTCGGCCATGCCCATCTGGAAAAAGCGATCCGGGAAGGCCTGGGCGAAAATATGCAGGTCGGTATATTTTGACAGGTCCGCGGTCATGCCGACGATGTCCGGGCGCTGCGCCGCCAGTTTTGACAGCGCGACGCCGAAGGGCGCAGGGACGGTCGCCTGGCCTTCATCGGCAATCGAGGCGATCATCGCCGACGTTTTTAAACGGGGTTGACTCTGGCTCATTACAGCACTCCTTCCGGTTTGTTAGCGTCCAGCACCGCGATCGCTTTTTGCCATTCGTCGGCATCGACGCGAATAAAATGGTTTTTATCGCGGGTTTCGAGGAATGGCACCCCTTTGCCCATCAGCGTGTCGCATAAAATGACCCGCGGCTGATTGCCGGAATAACTTTTCGCGTTGTCAAAGGCGGCCATCACCGCCGGCAGATCGTTACCGTCCACGCGCTGTACGTACCAGCCGAAGGCGGCCCATTTATCCTGCAGCGGCTCAAAGCCGAGGATTTTGCGTGAATCGCCGTCAGCCTGCTGTTTGTTGACATCGACAAGGTTAATCAGGTTGCTCAGGCCATAGTGAGCCGCCGACATCGCTGCCTCCCAGGTCGACCCTTCGTCCAGCTCCCCATCGGACATGGAGTTGTAGACCCAGGCCTTGCTCTGTTTCTGCCGCAGCCCAAGCGCCATGCCGACGGCAATGGACAGCCCCTGCCCCAGCGAGCCGCCGGACATCTCCATCCCCGGGGTGTAGGTCGCCATGCCGGACATCGGCAGGCGGCTGTCGTCGGAGCCGTAGGTTTCCAGTTCGGCTTCCGGGATAATGCCCGCCTCCAGCAGCGCGGCATAATAAGCGATAGCGTAATGGCCATGAGAGAGCAGGAAGCGATCGCGCCCCTCCCACTCGGGATCTTCCGGGCGATAGGTCATGGCATGGCTGAAGGCGGTGGCGAGCACATCGGCATAGCCCAGCGCCTGGCCGATATAGCCCTGCCCCTGCACTTCCCCCATTTGCAGGGCGTAACGGCGAATACGCCACGCCGCCGCGGCGACTTTTTGTGATTCGGTCATCTTCATCTGTTTGCCTCGCTTAGTGAATTAACATGCCGCCGTTAACGTCCAGGGTGATGCCGGTGGAGTAGGAGGAAAGATCGCTGCCGAGGAACAGCGCGGCGCGCGCGATGTCTATCGCGTCGCCAAGGCGGTTCATCGGAATGCCGGCAAGAATGTTGGCCGTCATGTCATCAGTCAGCTTGCCGGCGGTAATGTCGGTCTGAATCAGCCCCGGGGTGATGCAGTTAACGCGGACGTTATCCGGGCCAAGCTCGCGCGCCATCGCCCGCGCCAGACCCAGCACCCCGGCTTTTGCCGCGCTGTAGTGCGGTCCGCCAAAGATACCGCCGCCGCGCTGGGCGGAGACGGACGAGATGCAGACGATGCTGCCGGATTTTTGCGCCCGCATGGTGGGGATAACCGCCTGCGACATCAGCAGCGTACCGCGCAGGCTAACATCAAGCACCGCGTCATAGTTGGCGCGCTTGATATCCATCAGCTTCAGCGGCTGGGTAATCCCGGCGTTATTGACCAGTACATCAACCCGACCGTATTTCGCCAGGATCTGTTCGATGGCCGCCTGCACCTGCACTTCATCAGCGACGTTGGCCGCCAGGCCGAGATGGCCTTCGCCTAATGCCGCCGCGGCGGTTTTACTGGCTTCGCCATTGAGGTCGATAATGACCACTTTCGCGCCGTTTTCGGCGAATAATTTCGCAGTCGCGAAGCCCAAACCGCGTGCGGAGGCCGCGCCAGTAATAATGGCGACTTTATCTTTTAATAACATAGTTTCACTCCATGACATTACGTCATATTAATTAACAGGATATATTTCCGTTATTGTGGTTCATCGAGGAAAAGAATCACCACCAAACCAATGGCGGCGCAGATACCAAAATAGGTAAATACAGAATTAAAACTCCCGGTTTTATCAAGCAAGAAACCAGCCGCCATCGGCGCGACAAATCCACCGAGGTTGCCGCCGCTATTAATTATGGAAGAGGCGATTGGATAGGTTTTGCTATCCGAAACGGCCATACCGTACGCGGTAAAGGCTGGCCAGCCGATATTTAAACAAAAGCCGACAAAGAATAATCCAATACAAACTGCCAGGGTGCTGGCCGGGATATTCAGCATAATTAGCATCATGACCACCGTTGACACCGCAGTGAACATCATGGTGGGTTTACGCCGGCGGCCTAATAGCTTATCCGAAACCCATCCGCCGCCGATAGCGCCAATAAAGCCGCCGATGCACGGCATACTGGCCACGAAGCCCATACTCATTACATCGAAACCGCGCTCTTTGACTAAATACAGGGGGATCCAGGTTAATAATCCGTACAGCACGCTAACCATCATAAAATACGCCAGGCAGTCACCGAGAATATTTTTTGAGGTGAATAAGCCTTTCGCCGTATCAATTGGCGCCATTTTCTTTACCCGAATGATTTTATCCAGCCAGGTGAATCTTTCGGCAATTAAGATATTTTCGCGTACGCTATTATTATGACTTTCACGCCCGGCATTAATCTCTGCCAGTTCGCTTTGGGAAACAAATCCGCTCTCAGCAGGCTTGGATTTGACCAGCAGATACCACGCGATGGCCGCCACAATTCCGGGTATCGCGAAGGAAAAAAAGACCCACCGCCAGCCCCAGGTCACCGCAATCCACACCGCCAGCGGCGGCACAATAATCGGCGCAAACATGGTCGCCGCGATGTAAACGCCGGTTGCCGTGGCTTTCTCCTTTGGTGGAAACCAGTTATTTATGGTGGAAGCCAGCCCCACCGGGCAAGGCCCTTCGCTCAGCCCCAGTCCCAGCCGCACCAGCTTCAGGCCAAACACGGAGCTCACCGTGCCCATCAGCCAGGTAAAGGCGGAGAAGCCGAAAATGGAGAGCGATACCAGCCCCCGGGTACCGCGTTTGGCGATGAAAAAGCCGGCCGGGATCTGGCTTACCGCATAGCCAAGGAAAAACATACTGGCGATGGCCCCGGCTTCAAAATTATTGATATGAAACTCATCAATGATGAAAGGCAGTACCGCCCCAATATTCGTTCGGTCGGCGTAATTGATGGCATACACCAGAAAAATCATCGTCAAAACCACGAAACGATATTTCGTTTTCCTGGCGTCAGTACAGACCAGCGTATCTATACGTGACATAGGGTTTCCTCGTTTTATACCTCATCCACTTCGCTGTAAGCTGCCGCTTCGGATCACCGCGTTTTACTATCCATACAGGAGCAAGAGATAAATGCTTTTCGCCAGCGAAACAGGTGGTTAGGTGTTTTATAATTGCGATGCAAGCACATCGCAGTTTGTTATCAGGCCTGTGAGAGGAATATAACAACCCCAAAATGAAACGGTATTCAAAAAACCTCAATTATGATTGAGAAAAATTGAGTTAGTGACTTCCCGCAAATTTTTAGCGTTTACTGACCTGCGCGCTTTTAACAAGATAAATTGTTAAGCCCATCACAAATTAACGTTGTTTTTTCGCTTTTCCCTATGCTGTACATCCCGGCTGCGCCACGCTGTTCGCTATTTTCTTTTATTCGCGCCCCGCGCAGGATGCCGCCATGAGCCAACCGCTACCCAATAAAAATCTGCCGATGCCCTCTTTACGCAATATCCAGGCTTTTATTGAAGTCGCCGCTACCGGCAGCCTTAATCTGGCCGCAGAGAATCTCAATATCACCGCCTCGGCGGTCAGCCATCAGATAGCCAGCCTGGAGCACTTTCTGGGGAAAAAACTGTTCTCCCGCAGCAGCAAAGGCGTCACGTTAACGGCGGTGGGAGAAAAATATCTCAAAGAGGTCTCCGGGGCGCTGAATATGATTGGCCAGGCCACCAGCCAGGTGATCAACGATATCCATCAGGATTATTTACGCATTCATTCGGCGCCGAGCTTCGGCCTGCTATGGCTGATGCCCCGTCTGGATAAATTCCGCCAGGCGTGGCCGGCGTTAAAAATCAGCCTGACCTGTTCATACGAAAGCATCCAGTTCTCCCGGGATAATATTGATATCGATATTCGTCACGGGCTGTCACAGTGGCCGACGCTGCTGGTCAGAACCATTAAAAATGAGCGCGTCCTGCCCTACAGCGCAGCGTCTTATTTAGCCAGCCATCCTGTGCAGGCTGTGGAAGATCTGCTGGCCTGCGATCTGATCCACTCCGACAGCACCTTGATTAACTGGAGCAACTGGCTGTCGTGGCACAAGGTCCGCGGCTGGCATAAAAACTTCATTTTTAATTTCGACCGGTCATATATGAGCATCGAGGCGGCCAGAATGGGAATGGGCGTGATCCTCGAGAGCAATCTGCTGGCCGGCGGACACGTGCGCCAGGGGCAGCTGACGCCGGTATTTGCCGACGAGCGGAGCATGCCGGTCGGCGCGCACCACTTCGTCCTCCCCCACGCTAATGAACAGAAGGAGAAGGTCCAGCGCTTCTTCGCCTGGGTCGCCGGAGAGCTGAAAGAGGAAGGGTTCCATATTTGATCCCGGCTGGTGGACAAACCGCCAGTCGGCGCCTAAAGTTAATCAATCGATTGATTAATTTTTACCGAGCGCGATGACCAGTAAAGGCGAACAGGCAAAAAATCAGCTTATCGCGGCCGCTATCGCCCAGTTTGGCGAGTACGGCCAGCACGCCACCACCCGCGATATCGCCGCCCAGGCCGGGCAGAATATCGCCGCTATCACCTATTATTTTGGCTCGAAAGACGATCTGTATCTTGCCTGCGCCCAGTGGATCGCCGATTTTATCGGCGACAATTTTCGCCCGCAGGCCGAAGCGGCGGAGCACCTGCTTGCCGGGGAAGCGCCGGCTCGCCAGGCGATCCGCGACCTCATCCTTAGCGCCTGCCACAACATGATCCTGCTGCTCACCCAGGACGATACGGTTAACTTAAGCAAATTCATTTCCCGTGAGCAGCTGGCGCCGACCGCCGCCTACCATCTGATCCACCAGCAGGTGATTGCCCCCCTGCACCATTATCTCACCCGGCTGATTGCCGCCTGGACCGGCTGCGAAGCCAGTGATACGCAAATGATCCTCCATACCCACGCCCTGCTGGGCGAGGTGCTCGCTTTCCGTCTCGGGCGTGAAACTATCCTGCTGCGCACCGGCTGGACGCAGTTTGACGCGCAAAAAACGGAACAGATTTTCGAAGTCATTACCTGTCATATCGATTTCATCCTGCATGGGTTATCGCAAAGGAGTTTGGGCTGATGAAAAAACCCGTCGTCGTCATTCTGCTGATCGTGATTCTTCTCGCCGCGCTGGGCGGCGGCTGGTGGTGGTACCAGAGCAGCCGGCAGCAGCCGCTGACCCTGTATGGCAATGTCGATATCCGCACCGTCAACATGAGCTTCCGCGTTGGCGGTAGGTTGGCCTCGCTGACCGTCGACGAAGGCGACAGCATCCGCGCCGGGCAAACTCTCGGCGAGCTTGACCGCGCGCCGTATGAAAATGCCCTGCTGCAGGCCCAGGCCAATGTCTCCACCGCCCAGGCGCAGTATGACCTGATGATGGCCGGCTACCGCGCGGAAGAGATTGCCCAGGCCGCGGCGGCGGTGAAACAGGCGCAGGCCGCTTACGACTATGCGCAAAACTTTTATCAGCGCCAGCTCGGGCTGCGCGCCAGCAGCGCCATTTCCGCAAACGATCTGGAGAATGCCCGCTCCTCGCGCGATCAGGCGCAGGCAACGCTCAAATCGGCGCAGGATAAGCTGCGTCAGTATCGCGCCGGTAACCGCCCGCAGGAGATTGCCCAGGCCAAAGCCAGTCTGGAACAGGCGCAGGCGGCGCTGGCCCAGGCCAAACTGGACCTGCACGATACCGTGCTCACCGCCCCTTCTGACGGTACGCTGATGACCCGCGCCGTCGAGCCCGGCACTATGCTCAACGCCGGCGGTACCGTACTGACCCTGTCGTTAACGCATCCGGTGTGGGTCCGCGCCTATGTTGACGAGATAAACCTCGGCCAGGCGCAGCCGGGACAAGAAGTGCTGCTCTATACCGACAGCCGGCCGGATAAGCCCTATCACGGCAAAATCGGTTTTGTCTCGCCGAGCGCTGAATTCACGCCGAAGACCGTCGAGACCCCGGATCTGCGCACCGATCTGGTCTACCGTCTGCGCATTGTGGTGACTGATGCCGACGGCGCGCTGCGCCAGGGAATGCCGGTGACCATCTCCTTTAGCCACGGGAACGGACATGAGTGAGACCGTCATCGCCTTAAACGGCCTGAGCCGCCGTTTTCCCGGTATGGACAGGCCAGCGGTAGCGCCGCTCACCTGCACGATCCGCGCCGGCTACGTCACCGGGCTGGTGGGGCCCGACGGCGCGGGGAAAACCACCCTGATGCGAATGCTCGCCGGATTGCTCAAACCTGATGAGGGCCGCGCCAGCGTGATAGGCTTCGACCCGCTAAAAGACGACAGCGCCCTGCACGCGGTGCTCGGCTATATGCCGCAGAAGTTCGGCCTGTATGAAGATCTGACGGTGATGGAAAACCTGACCCTGTACGCCGACCTGCGCAGCGTCACCGGCGAGGCGCGGAAGAAAATTTTCGACCGCCTGCTGGAGTTCACCTCTCTTGGTCCATTCACCGAACGGCTGGCAGGCAAGCTTTCCGGCGGGATGAAGCAAAAGCTGGGCCTCGCCTGTACCCTGGTGGGCGATCCGAAAGTACTGCTGCTCGATGAGCCCGGCGTCGGCGTCGACCCTATCTCGCGCCGCGAGCTATGGCAGATGGTGCACGAGCTGGCCGGCGACGGCATGCTGATCCTGTGGAGCACCTCCTATCTCGATGAAGCGGAACAATGCCGCGACGTGCTGCTGATGAACGAAGGCAAACTGCTCTACCAGGGTGAGCCGACGGCGCTGACGCAAACCATGGCCGGGCGCAGCTTTCTGGTTTCCAGCCCGCAGGAGAACAACCGCCGCCTGCTGCAGCGGGCGCTGAAGCTGCCGCAGGTTAGCGACGGGGTGATCCAGGGCAAATCGGTGCGTCTGATCCTGAAAAAGGACGCGCGCATTGAGGAAGTCCAGCAGCATGGCGACATGCCGCCCCTGCAGGTGGCCGACACCGCCCCGCGCTTTGAAGATGCGTTTATCGACCTGCTCGGCGGCGCCGGGACCGCTGAATCGCCGTTGGGGGCGATTATCCATCGCGTTGACGGCAGCAAAGAGGAAACGGTCATTGAAGCCCAGTCGTTAACGAAAAAGTTTGGTGATTTCGCCGCTACCGACCATGTCGATTTCCAGGTTAAGCGCGGTGAAATTTTCGGCCTGCTCGGCCCCAACGGCGCCGGGAAATCCACCACCTTCAAAATGATGTGCGGCCTGCTGGTGCCCACCTCCGGCAAAGCGCTGGTGCTGGGAATGGATCTCAAGGTCAGCTCTGGCAAGGCGCGCCAGCATCTGGGCTATATGGCGCAAAAATTTTCGCTGTACGGCAACCTCAGCGTCGAGCAAAACCTGCGCTTTTTCTCCGGCGTCTATGGCCTGCGCGGCCGGGCGCAAAATGAAAAAATCGCCCGGATGAGCGATGCCTTTGGCCTGGAAAGTATCGCCCGCCACGCCGCCGACGAGCTGCCGCTCGGCTACAAGCAGCGGCTGGCGCTGGCCTGCTCCCTGATGCATGAACCCGATATTCTGTTTCTCGATGAACCCACCTCCGGCGTCGACCCCCTCACCCGCCGCGAGTTCTGGCTACATATTAATAGCATGGTTGATAAAGGCGTGACGGTAATGGTCACCACCCACTTTATGGATGAGGCGGAATACTGCGACCGCATCGGGCTGGTCTATCACGGCAAGCTTATCGCCAGCGGGACCCCGGACGCGCTGAAGGCCCAGGCGGCGGACGACAGCCAGACGGACCCGACCATGGAGCAGGCGTTTATTACCCTGATTAACCGCTGGGACAAGGAGAATAGCCATGGGCAATAGCATTCTCTCCTGGCGGCGGGTCCGCGCCCTGTGCGTCAAAGAGACCCGGCAGATTGTGCGCGATCCCAGCAGTTGGCTGATCGCGGTGGTGATCCCTCTGCTGCTGCTGTTTATCTTCGGCTACGGCATTAACCTCGACTCCAGCAGGCTGCGGGTCGGCGTATTGCTTGAGCAGCAGAGCGAAGAGGCGCTGGATTTCGTCCATACCATGACCGGCTCGCCCTATATCGACGCCACCGTCAGCGACAGCCGCAGGCAGCTGATTGAGATGATGCAGGCCGGGCGCATCCGCGCCATGGTGGTCATTCCGGTGGATTTCGACCGCCAGATGGCCCGCCCCGGCGCCGACGCACCGCTGCAGCTCATCACCGACGGCAGCGAGCCCAATACCGCCAACTTCGCTCAGGGCTATGTGGAAGGTATTTGGCAAATCTGGCAGCAGCAGCGGGCGGAAGACCGCGGCGAAACCTTTGAACCGCTGATCGACGTGCAGATGCGCTACTGGTTTAACCCGGCGGCTATTAGCCAGCACTTTATTATCCCCGGGGCGATCACCATCATCATGACCGTGGTCGGCGCCATACTGACCTCGCTGGTGGTGGCCCGCGAATGGGAGCGCGGCACCATGGAGGCGCTGCTGTCGACGGAGATCACCCGCGCCGAACTGCTGCTGTGCAAGCTCATTCCCTACTATTTCCTCGGCATGCTGGCGATGCTGTTGTGTATGCTGGTGTCGGTATTTATTCTCAGCGTGCCCTATCGCGGCTCGCTGCCGATCCTGTTTGTCATTACCAGTCTGTTTTTGCTCAGCACCCTGGGGATGGGGCTGCTGATCTCAACCATTACCCGCAACCAGTTTAACGCCGCGCAGGTGGCGCTGAACGCCGCCTTTTTACCGTCGATTATGCTGTCCGGGTTTATTTTCCAGATAGACAGTATGCCGGCGGTGATCCGCGCGGTGACCTATGTGATCCCGGCGCGCTATTTCGTTAGTACTCTGCAAAGCCTGTTTCTGGCGGGCAATATTCCGGTGGTGCTGCTGGTCAACGTGCTGTTTTTGATTGCGTCGGCGGTGATGTTTATCGGTCTGACGTGGCTGAAAACCAAACGGCGTCTGGATTAGGTTTTGTCCGGTGGCGCTGCGCCGACCGGGCCTACGGTTTAACCAACATCGATTATACGGTTCGCCGATCCCGTAGGCCGGGCAAACGCAGTGCCGCCCGGCGTGGTTGAATGGGCCAAAGGAGCTATTATGTTTCACCGTTTATGGACATTAATCCGCAAAGAGCTGCAGTCGCTGCTGCGCGAGCCGCAGACGCGGGCGATTTTAATCATGCCGGTGCTGATTCAGGTGCTGCTTTTTCCCTTTGCCGCGACGCTGGAGGTGACCAACGCCACCATCGCTATCTACAACGAGGACAGCGGTCGCCACGCGGTGGAACTCACTCAGCGCTTTGCCCGCGCCAAAGCCTTTACCCACGTCCTGCTGCTGCAAAGCCCGCAGGCGATCCAGCCGACCATCGATGAACAAAAAGCTCTGCTGGTGGTGCGCTTCCCGGCCGATTTCTCGCGCAATCTGGATAACTATCAAACCGCCCCGCTGCAGCTTCTGCTCGACGGACGCAACTCCAACAGCGCGCAAATCGCCGCCAACTATCTGCAACAGATTGTGAAAAACTATCAGCAGGAGCTGCTGGAGGGTAAAGCGAAGCCGAACAACAGCGAGCTGGTGGTGCGCAACTGGTACAACCCGAATCTCGACTATAAATGGTTCGTGGTGCCGTCGCTTATCGCCATGATCACTACCATCGGGGTGATGATCGTCACCTCGCTGTCGGTGGCTCGCGAGCGCGAGCAGGGCACCCTTGACCAGCTGCTGGTCTCCCCCCTCGCCACCTGGCAAATTTTCGTCGGCAAGGCGGTGCCGGCGCTGATCGTCGCCACCCTGCAGGCAACTATCGTGCTGGCGATTGGTATCTGGGCCTATCAGATCCCGTTTGCCGGCTCGCTGCTGCTGTTCTATTTCACCATGGTGATTTACGGTCTATCGCTGGTGGGCTTTGGCTTATTGATTTCGTCGCTGTGCGCCACCCAGCAGCAGGCGTTTATCGGCGTGTTCGTCTTTATGATGCCGGCTATTCTCCTGTCGGGGTACGTCTCACCAGTGGAAAACATGCCGCAGTGGCTGCAGGATCTGACCTGGATAAATCCCATCCGCCACTTTACCGATATCACCAAGCAAATTTATCTGAAGGATGCGAGTCTGGAGATTGTGTGGGGAAGTTTGTGGCCGCTACTGGTCATAGCGGCCACCACCGGCTCAGCGGCGTATGCGATGTTCCGAAGGAAGATTGCGTAATACCCGTCATCGTTCAAACTACAACGGCGTTGGCTTTCCTTACTCACCCCAGTCACATAGTTATCTATGCTTCTGGGGATTCGCTGCGTTGCCGCCTTGTTGTAGCCCGAACGCTTTAGGGTAACGGCTCTTATCTTTCGCCAGCAGCGAGACCACCGCCGGGCCTGCCAGTATCACCAGCCCGGCGAGGGCCAGCAGCAGGTTGTTGTGCAGCACGCGCGACAGCAGCCACAGCGCTATCATGGCCGCGCCGAAGTACCAGGTCGTGGTGAGCTCCTCAAGGAAGTCTCCCACATCGCGCCAGCGCGCCTCATGGTGACGCTGTAAAAACAGCATCGCCAGCAGCGTGACGCTGTAGAGGACGCACAGTCCCAATCCGACACGCACCAGCGCGCCGCTCATCCACCCCATCACCAGTACTGCCACGACCAGTAGATGCAACATAATCTGCCAGCAACTAAGACCCGTTGCGACGCGTACACGTTGTTGCCACTTCATGGCTTCTCTCCTGAAGGATTTTTCTCTGCTACTCAGAGTACCGCACTTTACGGAAAATTCCGTAACACCGCATCTTTTTGTGACGTCTACTACACTATTTTATTCAGGAAAGTGACATTTACTGGAGAATTATGGCTGAGCCAACGGTGGGATTTTCGTTGAACGTGCTGACAATTAACACCCATAAAGGCTTTACGGCGTTTAATCGGCGTTTTATTTTGCCCGAACTGCGCGACGCCGTGCGCAGCGTTAGCGCGGATATTGTTTGCCTGCAGGAGGTGATGGGCGCTCATGAGGTACATCCGCTACACATCGAAAACTGGCCGGATACGACCCATTATGAATTTCTCGCCGACACCATGTGGAGCGACTACGCCTACGGGCGCAATGCGGTTTATCCGGAAGGCCACCACGGCAACGCCGTGCTGTCGCGCTTTCCCATTGAATACTACGAAAATCGCGATATCTCGGTCGGCAACGGGGAGAAGCGCGGCCTGCTGTACTGCCGCATCGTGCCGCCGCGGAGCGGGATAACTATTCACGTGATTTGCGTCCATCTCGGTCTACGCGCCGACCAACGGCAGGCGCAGTTGACCATGCTAGCGGAGTGGGTCAATACCCTGCCCGCGGGCGAGCCGGTGGTGGTGGCTGGCGATTTTAACGACTGGCGTCAGCAGGCTAACCAGCCGTTAAAAGCCCAGGCCGGGCTGGAAGAGATCTTTACCCGCGCCCGCGGACGGCCGGCGCGCACCTTTCCGGTCAGTTTTCCGCTGCTGCGCCTCGACCGCATTTACGTCAAGAACGCCCACGCCAGTCGCCCGAAGGCGCTGGCCCTTAAACAATGGCGGCATCTGTCCGATCATGCACCCCTTAGCGTGGAGATACATTTGTGAAATGTCGTTGGCAGGAAGGCAACCGCATTACGCTACTGGAGAATGGCGACCAGTACTATCCGGCGCTGTTTGCGGCCATCGGTCGCGCCAGCCGGCGGGTGATCCTCGAATCCTTTATCTGGTTTGAAGATGAGGTTGGCCGGCGGCTGCACGCGGTCCTGCTCGAGGCTGCCCGCCGTGGCATCCAGGTGGAGGTGCTCCTCGACGGCTATGGTTCCCCGGATCTCAGCGATGAATTTGTCGGCGAGCTCACCGCCGCTGGCGTGATTTTCCGCTACTACGATCCGCGTCCTAAGCTGATGGGGATGCGCACCAATCTGTTCCGTCGCATGCACCGTAAAATCGTGGTAATCGACGACACCACCGCCTTTGTCGGCGGTATTAACTACTCCGCCGAACATATGAGCGACTACGGTCCGGAGGCGAAGCAGGATTATGCGGTGCAGGTCGAAGGGCCGGTGGTGCTCGACATCCTGCAGTTCGAGCTGGAAAACCTGCCTAACAGCGAAACCGCCCGCCGCTGGTGGCGACGTCGTCGCCACCAGCCGGAGATTAACCAGACCCCCGGCGAGGCGCAGGCGCTGTTCGTCTGGCGCGACAACCAGGATCACCGCGACGATATTGAACGCCACTACCTGAAGATGCTGACCAGCGCCCGCCGGGAAGTGATTATCGCTAACGCCTATTTTTTCCCCGGCTACCGCCTGCTGCA
Organism: Klebsiella sp. 4_1_44FAA; assembly: GCF_000238715.1. Classification (NCBI taxonomy): domain Bacteria; kingdom Pseudomonadati; phylum Pseudomonadota; class Gammaproteobacteria; order Enterobacterales; family Enterobacteriaceae; genus Klebsiella; species Klebsiella sp. 4_1_44FAA. The sequence continues at coordinate 664,320 of NZ_JH414799.1, read as the reverse complement.
TGCGATGCGCAATGCCGCGCGGCGCGGAGTACGGGTTAAGCTGATCGTGCAGGGCGAACCGGATATTCCCATTGTGAAGTTTGGCGCCCACCTGCTCTATCACTATCTCGTTAAGGGCGGGGTGCAGATTTACGAATATCGCCGTCGCCCGCTGCATGGCAAGGTCGCTCTGGCAGACGACCACTGGGCCACCGTTGGGTCAAGCAACCTGGATCCGCTCAGCCTGTCGCTGAATCTGGAAGCCAATCTGATCATCCACGATCGGGTGTTTAACCAGACGCTGCGCGATAATCTCAACGGGCTTATCGCCCGGGATTGCCAGCGGATCGATAAAACGATGCTGCCGAAACGCAACTGGTGGCGGCTGGGCGTCAGCGTGATGGCTTTCCACTTTCTACGCCACTTCCCGGCATGGGTCGGCTGGTTACCGGCTCATACCCCGCGGCTGGCCAGAGTCAGCCCGCCGGTCCAGCCGGAAATTGAAACTCAGGACCGCGTCGAGTCTCCAGCCAGGGATAATCCACTATGAGCAAATCACATCCCCGCTGGCGGATGGCGAAAAGAGTGCTGACCGTGCTCTTTTTTATCGCCGTCATCGTCCTGTTGGTGATCTACGCGCAAAAAGTCGACTGGCAGGACGTGTGGAAGGTGATCCGCGGCTACGATCGGCTGGCCTTGTTTAGCGCCATTGCGCTGGTTATCGTCAGCTACCTCATTTACGGCTGCTACGATCTGCTCGGTCGGGCCTATTGCGGGCACAAGCTGGCGAAACGCCAGGTCATGCTGGTGTCGTTTATCTGCTACGCCTTCAACCTGACACTCAGCACCTGGGTCGGCGGGATCGGTATGCGCTACCGGCTGTACTCGCGGCTGGGGCTGAACGGCAGCACCATCACCCGTATTTTTTCCTTAAGCATTACCACCAACTGGTTGGGCTATATTCTGCTGGGCGGGGTGATATTCACGGCAGATCTGGTGACGCTGCCGCCGCACTGGTACATCAGCCAGACCACTCTGCGCATTATCGGCGGGGTGATGCTGATCCTTACGCTTTGCTATCTGTTCGGCTGCGCGTTCGCTAAACGCCGTCACCTGACGATTAAAGGCCAGCGGCTGGTGCTGCCCTCCTGGCGCTTCGCGCTGCTGCAGATGGGGCTCTCGGCGGCGAACTGGATGGCGATGGGGGCGATAATCTGGCTGCTGTTGGGCAGCGAGATTAACTATTTTCTGGTATTAGGGGTGCTGCTGGTGAGCAGTATCGCCGGGGTGATTATCCATATTCCGGCTGGGATCGGCGTGCTGGAGGCGGTGTTTATCGCCATGCTCTCCGGGGAAGATATTTCGAAGGGCGCGATCATTGCCGCCCTGCTCGCCTGGCGCGCGCTCTATTATTTCCTGCCATTGCTGCTGGCGACGGTGGCCTATCTGCTGCTGGAGAGCCGGGCGAAAAAGCTACGGCAAAAGAACCAGCGCAAGCTGGCCCGCGAATGAAACGGCCAGGCCGCGCTGCGCTTGCCGGGCTTGCGGGGTGTGAGCCTGTGAGAGGAGCCTGTAGGCCGGGTAAGGCGCAGCCGCCACCCGGCAAAATCAAGGGTACCGTGTCTGATATCTCGCCCGGCGGCGCTGCGCTTGCCGGGCGTTCGGAGATGCAACCCCGTGATATAAAGAGGTTAGCGGCGGTTGCCCATAATACGCAGCAGCATCAGGAACAGGTTGATGAAGTCCAGATACAGCGTTAAGGCGCCGAGGATCGAGTATTTACGCAGCGTGGCGCTGTCGCGGGTATCAATCTGCTCGCCGATGTTTTTCAGCTTCTGGGTGTCATACGCCGTCAGGCCGACAAACAGCACCACCCCAATGTAGGTCACGGCCCACATCAGCGCCTCGCTCTTCAGCCACAGGTTGACCAGCGACGCCAGCACGATGCCAATCAGCCCCATAAACAGCATGCTGCCGAAGCCGCTCAGATCGCGCTTCGTGGTGTAACCATACAGGCTCATCGCCCCAAACATCCCGCCGGTGACCACAAAGGTGCTGGCGATCGATGAATAGGTATAGGCGATAAAAATGCTCGATAGCGTCAGTCCGGTCAGCGCCGAATAGAGCATAAACAGCGTGGTGGCCATCCCGGCGCTCAGCCGCTGCACCATTCCCGACAGCACAAACACCAGCGCCAGCTGGGCAATAATCAGCCCGAAGAAAGTGATTTTGCTCGAAAAGACGAACATCATCACCGCCGGAGTATTCGCTGCAAACCACGCGATAAACGCCGTCAGCAGCAGGCCGACCGTCATCCAGCCGTACACCTGTGCCATGTAAGTCTGCAGGCCGGTACGGCCCTGCACTATTGAATCGGAACGCGGATATCTGTCCATGACTCTCTCCTGATTAACAAAGTTTCACCCTGTAAGCGTATCACACTACCAGCGCTCTGCCGCCTGGCGATCGCTGTCGCGGGCGTCGACCCAGCGTTCGCCATCCGGCGTCGCTTCACGCTTCCAGAACGGCGCGCGGGTTTTCAGGTAATCCATAATAAACTCGCCGGCGGCGAAGGCGCTGCCGCGGTGAGCGCTGGTGACGCCGACAAACACAATCTCTTCCCCCGGCCACATTTCGCCGATGCGATGGATAACCGTCACCCGGCCCAGCGGCCAGCGCTCGCGCGCCAGCTCGACAATTTCCGCCAGCGATTTTTCAGTCATCCCCGGATAGTGCTCGAGGGTCAGCGCCTTCACGCTGTCGCCGAGGTTGTGGTTACGCACTTTACCGGTGAAGGTGACCACCGCGCCGTCTTCATCGCGTTCCGCCAGCCAGGGATATTCCTCACTGACGCTAAAGCGCGCCGGACTGACCACGATACGGGTTTGCGTCATGTCAGCCCCCCGTTACCGGTGGGAAGAACGCCACTTCGTCGCCGCTGGCCACTGGATGTTCGAAAGAGGTTAGCGTCTGGTTAACCGCCGCCAGCAGCTTGCCCTCCTCCAGGGCCAGCGCCCAGCGATCGCCGCGGGCGGCAAGCTGCTGACGAACCGCTTCGACAGTCGCCAGTTCGCTGGCATCAAGGGTCAGCGAATCGGTACCGACCAGCTCGCGCACCTGGGCAAAAAACAGAACCTTAATCATGGCATTCACCCACCTTAAAATCGCCGGACTTGCCGCCGCTTTTCGCCAGCAGGCGCACCGGGCCAATCACCATATCCTTCTGCACCGCTTTGCACATATCGTAAATGGTCAGCGCGGCAACCGAGGCGGCGGTCAATGCTTCCATCTCGACGCCGGTTTTCCCGGTGAGTCGGCAGAGCGATTCAATGCGCACCCGGTTATGTTCCGGCTGCGCCTGCAGATTGACTTCCACTTTGCTGAGCATCAGCGGATGACACAGCGGGATCAGCTCCCAGGTGCGTTTGGCCGCCTGGATCCCGGCGATACGCGCGGTGGCAAACACGTCGCCTTTATGGTGGCTGCCGTCGATAATCATCGCCAGGGTCGTCGCCTGCATTTCGACATAAGCCTCGGCGCGCGCTTCGCGCACCGTTTCCGCTTTGCCGGAGACATCCACCATATGGGCTTCGCCCGCGGCGTTAATATGGGTCAGTTGTGACATAGATTATTTCTTCAGGTGAGGAATGAAGTTACAGGGACGGGTGCGGGCATCAAGCTGCGGGGCGATGATGTTGTCCCACGCCGTGCGGCAGGCTTTGGTTGAGCCCGGCATGGCGAAAATCAGCGTGCGGTTGGCGACGCCGGCCACGGCCCGGGACTGCAGCGTCGAGGTGCCGATCTCTTCGAACGACAGCATGCGGAACACTTCGCCAAAGCCTTCGACCTCACGATCAAACAGCGGCAGCAGCGCTTCCGGCGCCTGATCGCCGTCGGTAAAACCGGTGCCGCCGGTGATCAGCACCACCTGCACGTTATCGCTGGCTATCCACGCCGATACCTGAGCGCGGATGGCGTAGCGATTCTCTTTGACGATCGCCTTCTCGACGACTTGGTGCCCCGCCTCCTGCGCCGCCTCGCGCAGCCAGTGACCGGAAGTGTCGTCCTCTTCGCCGCGACGGCTGGAAACGGTAAGAATAGCAATACGGGTCGGGATAAACTCAGCGCTAGCCTGGCTCATCTGAATGCTCCTTTCGAAAACGATTAACCGCCAATATAGGACAGGTTCTGCGTAATACCGGTGTTGCCCTGATGCAGGAAATGGGTCTGCTTTTTATGAGTTAAGGCTTCGGCGATCCGCGCCTCCAGCGCGGCCTGCTGCTGGTCTTCGGCCATCAGGTCGCGCAGGTCGACGCCGCCTTCGCCAAACAGGCACAGGTGCAGTTTGCCAACGGACGAGACGCGCAGCCGATTGCAGGTGGCGCAGAAGTCTTTTTCATACGGCATGATGAGGCCGATCTCGCCGGCGTAGTCCGGGTGACAAAAGACCTGCGCCGGGCCATCGCTGCGCTGGCGGATCTGATGGATCCAGCCGCGGCGCAGCAGTTCATCGCGCAGCACCATGCCGGAGAGATGGTGACGGCGGAACAGGTCGCTGCCTTCACCGGTTTCCATCAGCTCAATAAAGCGCAGCTGGATACGACGGGGTTGGATCCACGCGAGGAAGGTATCGAGCTGGTGATGGTTAACATCACGCATCAGCACGGTATTCACCTTCACCTTGTCAAAGCCGGCGGCGAAGGCGGCGTCAATGCCGTCCATCACCTGGTGGAACTTGTCCTGGCCGGTGATGGCATGGAACTGGCGGGCGTCGAGGCTATCAACGCTGACGTTAATCGCCGTCAGGCCGGCATCGCGCCAGCGTTCGACATCGCGCGCCAGGCGGTAACCGTTGGTAGTGACCGCAATCTGACGGATCGCCGGGTTTTCACGCACGGCGGCAATAATCTCGGTGAAGTCGCGGCGCAGGGAGGGTTCCCCACCGGTGAGGCGAACTTTTTCGGTGCCCAGCGCGGAGAAAGCGCGCGTAACCCGGCGTACTTCGTCTACGCTGAGAAAGCCATTGTTATTGACGGCGCCGGGTTTGTAACCGTTCGGCAGGCAGTAGGTGCAACGGAAGTTACACACATCGGTAATCGACAGACGCAGGTAATAAAACTTACGCGCGAATGCATCGGTAAGCTGTGAGGCCATATACACCTTTCCAAATACGGGAGACGCGGTCATTTCTTTCCACGCCCTGGCGACAACCGGCGGCGTCGCGGCCAAATCGCCATATCTTTTGACACAGGCGAAGAGGCTAGAGTGTTAACAGGTTATGTCGATAGTAGCGCGTTACAGGCAGTTTCGCCATTGGCGATTTCGCTATATAATCTTATACATATCGCTATCTTCGTGCATTTTCGCTACAGAATAGCCATAAATCATTTTTTTGCCTTGATGTCGGTCAGTTTGTCGGGCTCCTCCCATCGTCTTTTAGGGGTAGATCGGGTAGTGTGTGGCCGTTTATGTGAAATAAGGAATTTCTATGCGCAATCGTACATTCGCTGACCTCGATCGGGTGGTAGCGCTCGGCGGCGGGCATGGTTTGGGCCGGGTGATGTCCTCCCTCTCCTCGCTCGGCTCACGGCTGACCGGCATTGTCACCACCACCGATAACGGGGGTTCCACCGGGCGGATCCGTCGTTCGGAAGGTGGCATTGCCTGGGGCGATATGCGCAATTGCATCAATCAGTTAATTGCCGAGCCGAGCGTAGCGTCGGCGATGTTTGAGTATCGTTTTGGCGGTAACGGCGAGCTTTCCGGGCATAACCTCGGAAATTTGATGTTAAAGGCGCTGGATCACCTGAGCGTGCGGCCGTTAGAGGCGATCAATTTGATCAGAAACCTGCTGAAAGTGGACGCTTTCCTGATCCCGATGTCAGAACAACCGGTGGATTTGATGGCGCTCGATCATGAAGGCCATGAAGTTTATGGCGAAGTGAATATTGATCAGCTTGATAATGTGCCGCAGGAGCTGATGCTCACCCCGCCGGTACCGGCCACCCGCGAGGCGGTGGAGGCTATTGCCGAAGCCGATTTGATCCTCATTGGGCCGGGCAGTTTTTACACCAGCCTGCTGCCGATCCTGTTGCTCGACGAGATGGCCCAGGCGTTGCGCCGCACCCCGGCGCCGATGGTTTTTATCGATAACCTCGGCAAAGAGCATAGCCCGGCCGCGAGGCTGTCGCTGGCGGAGCGCATCGCGATTATGGAGCGCTATGTAGGCAAACGGGTGGTGGATGCGGTGATCGCCGGTCCAAAAGCCGATATCAGCGGCATCGACGACCGGTTGGTGATCCAGACGCCGCTGGAGGCCAGCGACGTTCCCTATCGTCATGACCGGGCGCTGCTTCGCGGGGCGCTGGAGAAAGCGATCCAGCTGCCGGGCTGATCCTGCGCGCCGGAGGCCGCCCTCTTCGGCGCACCTTAAAATCTTAAGGTTGTCTTAAAATAGGGCTGGCACTATACCCTCATCTTTTTCTGTGGGTGTGCATTATGTCGTTATTGCCTCTGCGTCGGCCGGTGGTCAGCCGCACGACTTATCTGATTCTCTTTGCTTGCTATATCGGTATCTGTCTCAACCTGGCTTTTTATCGCCAGGTTTTCCCGTTACTGCCGGTAAATAGCCTGCATAACTGGCTGGTATTCCTCAGTATGCCGATCGTGGCCATTAGCGTGATGAATATCCTCACCACTCTCGCCTCGTTCCTGAAGCTGGACCGGCTGGTGATTAGCCTGTTCATTCTGCTCAGCGCCTCGGCGCAATACTTCATCTGGAACTTTGGCGTGGTGATCGACCGCAGCATGATCACCAATATCCTCGACACCACTCCGGCGGAAAGCTTTGCTCTACTCTCCGGCGAAATGATTGCCGTCCTCGGCCTTTCCGGGGTTTTGGCGGTATTCGTCGCCTGGTGGGTGAAAATCCGTAAGCCCGCCACGCGGTGGCGCGGCGCGGCGATGCGCCTGCTCAATATCGCCGTTTCGGCGCTGCTGATTATTCTGGTGGCCGCGCTGTTCTACAAAGATTACGCCTCGGTGTTCCGTAACAACAAAGAGCTGGTGAAATCCCTGAGCCCTTCCAACAGCATTGTGGCCGTGAACTCCTGGTATGCTCATCATCGGATGGACAACCTGCCGCTGGTGAAGATTGGCGAAGATGCCACGCAGAAAGCGGTGATGCATAACGCTCCCCGTAAGAACCTGACGATCGTCGTGCTCGGCGAGACTTCGCGAGCGGATAACTTCTCACTGGGCGGCTATTCGCGCGACACCAACCCGCTGATGCGGCAGGACGGCGTGATCTATTTTCCGCATACCACTTCCTGCGGCACGGCAACCGCAGTTTCCGTGCCGTGCATGTTCTCCAATATGCCGCGCGCGCATTATGACGAAGAGCTGGCGCACCATCAGGAAGGCGTCCTGGATATTCTACAGCGCGCAGGGATCCAGGTGCTGTGGAACGATAATGACGGCGGCTGCAAAGGCGCCTGCGACCGGGTACCACACCAGAACGTCACCGACCTGAAGCTCACCGGGCAGTGCATCGATGGCGAGTGCTACGATGACGTCCTGTTCCATAATCTCGACAGCTATATCGATAACCTGCAACAGGATGGCATTATTGTGCTGCATACCATCGGCAGCCACGGTCCGACGTACTACAATCGCTATCCAGCGGCGTTTCGCAAATTCACGCCGACCTGCGACACCAATGAGATCCAGGGCTGTACCCGGGAGCAGTTGACCAATACCTATGACAACACCATCCTTTATGTCGACTATGTCGTTGATAAAGCGATAAAACTACTGCAATCTAAACAGGATAAATTTACCACTAGTCTGGTTTATTTGTCCGACCACGGCGAATCGCTGGGAGAAGATGGCGTCTATTTGCATGGTCTGCCGTATTCCATCGCGCCGGATACGCAGAAACATGTGCCGATGGCGCTGTGGCTCTCCGCCGACTACCAGCAGCGCTACGGCATTTCCGCGCACTGTCTGCAGCAGCGGGCGCAAAAAGAGAATTACTCGCAGGATAATCTGTTCTCCACCCTGCTCGGCCTGCTCGGCGTCAGCACCCGCGAGTACCAGGCGGCAGATGATATCTTAACGCCATGTAGAGAGGCTGGTTGATGAAAATCTTAGTCATTGAAGACGATGCGCTGCTGTTGCAGGGGTTAATTCTGGCGATGCAAAGTGAAGGATACGTGTGCGACGGCGTCTCCACCGCGCACGAAGCCGCGCTATCGCTGGCCAGCAATCATTACAGCCTGATCGTGCTGGATCTCGGCCTGCCGGATGAAGACGGGCTGCATTTTCTCTCCCGCATGCGGCGGGAGAAAATGACCCAGCCGGTGCTGATCCTCACCGCCCGCGATACGCTTGAGGATCGCATTAGCGGTCTCGATACCGGGGCGGATGACTACCTGGTAAAACCCTTTGCCCTGGAGGAACTCAATGCGCGCATTCGCGCCCTGCTCCGCCGGCATAACAACCAGGGCGATAATGAAATCAGCGTCGGAAATCTGCGCCTTAACGTCACTCGCCGCCTGGTGTGGCTGGGTGAAACGGCGCTGGATCTTACGCCGAAAGAGTATGCCCTGCTGTCGCGGCTGATGATGAAAGCCGGTAGCCCGGTGCATCGCGAGATCCTCTACAACGACATTTACAGCTGGGACAACGAGCCGGCGACCAATACCCTGGAAGTGCATATTCACAACCTACGCGAAAAGATTGGCAAATCGCGAATCCGCACCGTCCGGGGCTTTGGCTATATGCTGGCTAACAACATCGACACGGAATAGACCATGGCTCTGTTTGCAACTGAAACCTGGACCATGCGCCACCGGCTGCTGCTGACCATCGGCGCCATCCTGGTGGTCTGCCAGCTGATAAGCGTCTTCTGGCTATGGCATGAGAGCAAAGAGCAGATCCAGCTGCTGGTGGCCAGCGCCATCGAAGGGCACAACAACCAGAAACATGTGGAGCATGAGGTACGGGAAGCGGTTGCCAGCCTGCTGGTGCCGAGCCTGCTGATCGTTGGCCTGGCGCTGTATATCAGCATGCTGGCGGTGCGCAAGATCACCCGCCCGCTTTCACGACTGCAAAGCGAACTGGAGAACCGCACGCCGGACAACCTCACTCCTATCGTACTCAGCGAATCGGTGCCCGAAGTCACGGCGGTGACCACCGCCCTGAATCAGTTAGTTTCCCGCCTCAATCTGACCCTCGACCGCGAGCGGCTGTTTACCGCCGACGTGGCGCATGAGCTACGCACCCCGCTGGCCGGGCTGCGGCTGCACCTTGAGCTGCTGGCGAAAGTGCATGGCATGGGCGTCGACCCGCTGATCCAGCGTCTCGATCAGATGACCACCAGCATTTCCCAGCTGCTGCAGCTGGCGCGCGTCGGCCAGTCCTTCTCCGCCGGCAGCTACCAGCAGGTGCTGTTGCTGGATGACGTGGTAAAACCCCTGCAGGACGAACTGGAGGCTATGCTGGCGCAGCGTCAGCAGCGGCTGCTGCTGACGGATATCGAAAACGAGGCCGTCGTCTCTGGCGATGCGACGTTAATCCGCGTGATCCTGCGCAATCTGGTGGAGAATGCTCACCGCTACAGCCCTGAAGGGTCGACGATCCGCGTGTCGGTGAAAGCAGGCCTGATGCCGGTGATGGCGGTGGAAGATGAAGGGCCGGGGATCGATGAGGCGAAAAGCGGCGAACTCAGTAAAGCCTTCGTGCGCATGGACAGTCGCTACGGCGGCATTGGCCTCGGACTGAGCATCGTCACGCGCATCGCTCAGCTGCATGACGCCCAGTTTTTTTTGCATAACCGACAGCCAGGGCCAGGGGTCCGCGCGTGGGTGCTATTCCCGCAGCGCGGGGGTCAGAACGTCAGCACCCATTGATGGAAGAAGGCAACAATAATGACCAGGGCGGTGGCGACCGCCAGATATTCACGGAAGTTAATTTTTTGCATGGGCGCTATCCTCATCAGGTTGAAGATAGTGTCGCCTGGCGAGATTAAGCAAACATTAAGAAGGCCGCAACGCGGCCTTTTTTCTTCTCAAATGTTTGTTATCTGGCAAGCAGGACGATAAGAGAAGCGCGCCTTCACTATACCCCGCACGTCCACTCCGCCGGTCTGCGCCCAGAATCAGGAGGCGGCGATAAACAGCTCGCGCAGCTGATGCAGCTGGTCGCGTATTTGCGCCGCCTCCTCAAACTCGAGGTTCTGCGCGTGCTGCATCATCTGCCCTTCCAGCTCGTGGATTTTCTGCTGCAGCGCTTTTGGCGTCATATCCACAGCGCTAAGCCCGGCAGGCTCAACGGCCTTCGCTTTACCGCGCCCTTTGGCTTTGGTTTTCGCCAGGCCCTGGCCCAGTTGCAGGATATCCACCACTTTCTTATTGAGCCCCTGCGGCACGATGCCGTGCTCTTCGTTGTAGCGCTGCTGTTTCTCCCGTCGACGCTCGGTCTCGCCAATGGCTTTGGCCATGGAGGGGGTGATCTTATCGCCGTAGAGGATGGCCTTGCCGTTGACGTTGCGCGCCGCGCGGCCGATGGTCTGGATCAGCGAGCGTTCAGAACGCAGGAAGCCCTCTTTATCCGCATCCAGGATCGCCACCAACGACACCTCAGGCATATCCAGCCCCTCACGCAGCAGGTTGATCCCCACCAGCACGTCAAACTCGCCAAGACGCAGGTCGCGGATGATCTCCATGCGCTCGACGGTGTCGATATCCGAGTGCAGATAGCGCACGCGCTCGCCGTGCTCCTCAAGGTACTCGGTTAAGTCCTCCGCCATCCGCTTGGTGAGAGTGGTGACCAGCACGCGCTCGTTGATGGCCGTTCGCAGGCGGATCTCTGACAGCAGATCGTCGACCTGAGTCGCCACCGGGCGCACTTCGATGATTGGGTCAAGCAGACCGGTCGGCCGCACCACCTGATCCACAACCTCGCCGCCGGATTTATCCAGCTCATAGGCGCCCGGGGTCGCCGACACATAGATGGTTTGCGGCGCCAGCGCTTCGAATTCTTCAAACTTCATCGGCCGGTTATCCAGCGCCGACGGCAGGCGGAAACCATATTCCACCAGCGTCTCTTTGCGCGCCCGGTCGCCCCGGTACATACCGCCGATCTGCGGCACCGTGACGTGGGATTCGTCAATCACCAACAGGCCATCCGCCGGCAGATAGTCGAACAGGGTCGGCGGCGGCTCGCCGGGCCCGCGCCCGGAGAGAAAGCGCGAGTAGTTTTCAATGCCCGAGCAGTAACCCAGCTCGTTCATCATTTCGAGGTCAAACTGGGTACGCTGGGTTAAGCGCTGCTCTTCCAGCAGCTTGTTGTTGGCCAGCAGCACCTTGCGCCGCTCCGCCAGCTCCAGCTTGATCTCTTCCATCGCCTGGACGATGCGCTCCCGCGGCGTTACGTAGTGGGTCTTGGGATAAATGGTATAGCGCGGCACCGTCCCTTCGACGTGGCCGGTGAGCGGGTCGAACAGCGACAGACGCTCGACCTCTTCGTCAAACAGCTCAATGCGCAGGGCGATATCGTCGGATTCCGCTGGGAAGACGTCGATCACCTCGCCGCGCACGCGAAAAGTGCCGCGCTGGAAGGCCTGATCGTTGCGGGTATACTGCAGTTCGGCCAGACGACGCAGGATCGCTCGCTGGTCAATCAGCATACCGACCGTCAGATGCAACATCATTTTCAGATACAGGTCCGGGTCGCCGAGGCCGTAGATCGCCGAGACTGACGCCACCACCACTACGTCGCGCCGCTCGAGCAGCGCTTTGGTGGCCGACAGACGCATCTGCTCAATATGTTCGTTTACCGAGGCGTCCTTCTCAATGAAGGTATCTGAGCTGGGAACGTAGGCTTCCGGCTGATAGTAATCGTAGTAGGAGACGAAATACTCGACGGCATTCTCCGGGAAAAACTCTTTCATCTCGCCGTAGAGCTGAGCCGCCAGGGTTTTGTTTGGCGCCAGCACCATCGTCGGCCGCTGCAGGTCGGCAATCACGTTGGCGATGGTAAAGGTTTTACCGGAGCCGGTAACCCCCAGTAGCGTCTGATGCGCAAGCCCATCCTCCAGCCCCTCTTCCAGGCGGCGGATGGCTTCCGGTTGGTCTCCGGAGGGGCGAAAGGCGGAATGCAGTACAAACGATTTACTCATCAATCAGAACCTGAAAAAAGAATTAGCGGCCGGTGTTTAATTCTACCCCCGGACCGTTTTTTGCCAATAAATTATACTGGATATTTAAACAGTACGTACTTATGATAACGCCACAAAAGGGTCTTATTGGCCGGCAAGCTGGGTGCAAAACGCGCGTCAGACGGAATAATCCTCCGGCCGCCAGGGTTATCCCCAGAAAATTTTACCTTTTAACATTTGTCAAGCGGACGGGTGAAACTTTTATGGCAGCAGATGACGCTTTTCTTACACCCATTGATTTTATCTAACAAGCTGATATTTAAGATCTTTAAAGAAAAGACGCCTTTCGCGCCAATTCAGCCGCAAGCCGCGTACGCTCTAGCTTACCGCAGGTTTTCTAACTCTAATACACAAGGTTATCCACAGGAATAGTGGATAACTGTCCGCAGCCCAAGACCACCGCCGCCCGGCGCCTGTCGCCTTTTGCGGTCAACCGCGTGGCGAAAAATTTTTATCGAACTATTTTTGATAACTATCCGCTTAAAGCCGCTCGATTTTTGCTGCTTTTTGCACCACCCTTTAGCGTCGGGCACCGGAAAAGTGCAGCCCCGGCGCTGACGAGGCCCGATGGTATCGGCGTTTAGCGCTTTTTTCCGAGCGTTCTTTTTCCTGGCAAGAGTTTTGCAGCATCTTTCTGTCGCCCTGACGCCAGGATAAGGAGAAAACGTCCATGTTGAATTTACAGGCAGTAAATCACTTTTACGGCAACCAGCATTCGCTGTGGAATGTCGATCTTGTACTACGCCCGGGGGAGTGCATTGGCGTACTGGGACGCGAGGGCATGGGAAAAACCACCCTGGTTAACTGCATTGCTGGCCACCTGCCGGTGGCCAGCGGCCGGATGACCTGGCATGACATTGGCGCCCCGCCGCAGGATCTCACCCCCCTGTCCGCTCAATCGCGCAGCGCCATTGGTATCGGCTACGTGCCACAAGATAAACGCATTTTTTCCCAACTCAGCGTGGAAGAGAACCTGCACATCGCCCTGGCGGCCGGGAAACCCGGGGCTAACGCCAGCGGCGGCGAGATTTATGAGCATTTTCCCGAGCTCTATGCCCTACGGCAGCGCAAAGGCGCCTCGCTGAGCGACGACGATCAGTACCAGCTGGCGCTGGCCAGGGCGCTGATCGTCCAGCCGCGGCTGCTGATCCTTGATGAACCCTCGCGCGGCAGAGGGCCGCGCTGCCTGCAAAAGCTGGCGGATCTGCTGTTGCGGTTAAATCGCGATATCGGCCTGACGGTGCTGCTCGCCGAGCAGCACCTGCCCTTTATCCGCCGGGTGGCGGATCGCTTCTGTGTCTTGCACCGGGGCCGTAACGTCGCCGAAGGCGATATTATGGCGCTGGATGAGCCGCTGCTGGCGCAGTGGATAACGCCGGATCCAGCGCCCTGAGGTCCAGATACTGGCCGAGATCGTCGCGCTGCGCGATGTCGGCAAGCCACGGTATTTCGCCGAGGAACGGCGCGGCCAGTCGGTTTTTCAGCGTCGCCAGATATTCGGCGTGGCGCTTGCCCGGCGGCTGTACGTCATTGGCGATCCACCCCGCCAGCGGTAGTCCCGCCTGGCGTACCGCCTGAGCGGTAAGCATTGCGTGGTTGATACAGCCGAGCTTAACGCCCACCACCAGAATGACCGGCAGCTGTTCCGCCTGCGCCCAGTCGGCGAAGGTCAGGGAATCCGAGAGCGGCGTAAACCAGCCGCCGGCGCCTTCCACCAACACCCAGTCGGCGAGACCTTCCAGCTCACGCAGCCCGCTGGAGAGCCTGGCCGCGGCGATCGGCCGCCCTTCGTCGGCGCTGATGATGTGCGGAGAGGTCGGCTCGGCGAAGGTATAGGGGTTCACCTGGTCGTAACGCAACGCGACCCGACTATGACGCTGCAGCGCCAGCGCATCTTCATTACGCAGCCCATCGCCGGTAAGCTCGCTACCGGAGGCCACCGGCTTATAGCCGGCAGTGTGAAAACCCAGCAGATTAGCCGCCTGCAGCAGGGCGCTGCTGGCGATGGTTTTACCGACTTCAGTATCGGTCCCGGTGACAAAAAAACGTTTAGTCACGCTCAATGACTCCTGTAAAAAGAGAATACGTCAGCGGGCAGATGCCCTGCCGCTGCGGCCAGGCCAGCTGCAGCTCGCGCAGTTTGCCGCGGCCAAGCGGGGCGGCGGTCCGCCCCTGGTGCAAATGGGTGGCGCCGATGCCCTTCAGCGAGCGCATAGCGCTCAGCGCATCGGCGAACGGCAGGCTAATCTGATGAACCTCGCCGGTCGCGCGCAGGCCGCTAAGCGCCGTGCGCACCGCCGCTTCGCTTAGGAAACGGTTGGCATGCGGCCGGTCGTCGATGGCCTGCCACGCCTGATTGAGCTCCGGCAGCGAGTCGGCGAGCAGCGTGCTAAACGCCACTCTGCCGCCGGGACGCGCCACCCGGTACAGCTCGCCAATTGCCGCCCGTAGATCGTCGCACCACTGCACCGCCAGATTGCTCCACGCCAGATCGACGCAGGCGTCCGGCAGCGGCAGCGCCTCAATATCCCCCAGCAGATAATGCTGCGCGGCGTCGTTACGCTGCGCCTGGGCGAGCATCCCGGCGGAGAGATCCAGCGCGGTCACCACGCTGCCCGCCTCACGCCAATAGCGACTCATACTGCCGGGGCCGCAGCCGGCATCCAGCACCTGCGCAAAATCGCGGCGCGCCAGCTGGCGCAGCAGTAGATCGGCGCAGCGCCGCTGCAGTTCATCATGTTGCGTATAGCCGCTGGCCGCCCGGCCAAACGCCGCGGCCACCGCCTGCTTATTCACTGTGGCCATGCAGCACCTCCAGTAAACGGTTAATGTCTTCAGTATGATGGGCGGCTGTCAGGGTCAGGCGCAAACGCGCGCTGCCGACCGGCACCGTCGGTGGACGGATCGCCGTTGCCCAGCAGCCCGCGTCGCGTAGACGGCAGGCCAGGTTCAGCGCCCGGGCGTTGTCGCCGACGATCAGCGGCTGGATCGCGCTGACGGAGTCGGTCAACCCCAGCGACACCTCGCCCATCCCCTCACGGAACTGACGGATGCGGGCGGCCAGGATGTCGCGACGCTGCTGCCCTTCATCGCTGCGAATGATTCCCAGGGCAGCGCTCAACGCCACCGCCTGGGCGGGCGGCATCGCGGTGCTGTAGATCAGATGACGGGCAAACTGCAGCAGATAATCGGCCATTGCTTCGTCGCACAGCACCGCCGCGCCGCTGACGCCGAAGGCCTTGCCGAAGGTAACCACCAGCAGCTCAGGGCGCACCGCCTGCGCGGCGCAGCTCCCGCGTCCTTCGTCGCCGACCACGCCAACACCGTGGGCGTCATCCACCAGCAACACTGCCCCTGCGGCCTGCGTCGCGGCGTGAATGGCCGCCAGCGGCGCGCTGTCGCCGTCCATGCTGAAAATGCCTTCAGTGACCGCCAACTGTTCGCCCGCCAGCGGCTTAGCCAGCAGTTGCGCGAGCTGCTGCGGATCGTTGTGGGTAAAGCGCCGCAGCTGCGCCGGGCTGAGGCTCGCCGCCTCCAGCAGAGAGGCGTGGCTCAGACGGTCGGCGACAATCCGATCGTCTTTCTCCACCAGGGCGGCGATCAGCGCCTGATTCGCGGCAAAGCCGGAGATAAACAGCAATGCGCGCGGATAGCCCAGCCAGTCGGCGAGCGCCTCTTCCAGCGCGCGGTGGGCTTCGCTATAGCCGCTCACGTGGCCCGAGCCGCCGGCACCGACGCCATAGCGCGTGGCCCCCTGTTGCCAGGCGGCGATAATCGCCGGATGCTGACTCAGGCCCAGATAGTCATTGCTGGAGAAGTTAAGCCAGCGCTCCCCTTCCCGCTCCAGCCAGCGCCCGGCGCCGTGCGTCACCGGCAGGCGGCGGCGAAAAGCTTCCGCCGCCCGCCGCTCGTCCAGCGCCCGATCGATTCGCTGCTGCCAGCTCATAGCGCCGCCGCGTTGTAATATTCCTCAGTGTCCGGGGTGAGTAAGGCCTGCTCCAGACGCTGCTGCTGCTCATTGTCGCCTTCCAGCACCGCCGTCTGCTGCGGGTTGATCCCCAGCTTGCGGAACAGCTGCAGGTCTTTGTCCTCTTCCGGGTTCGGCGTGGTCAGCAGCTTGCAGCCATAGAAAATCGAGTTCGCCCCGGCCATAAAGCACATCGCCTGGGTCTGCTCGTTCATCTGCTCGCGGCCGGCGGAGAGACGCACGTAGGAGGTGGGCATCATGATGCGCGCGATGGCGATAGTGCGGATGAAATCGAAAGCGTCGACGTCGTCGTTATCCGCCAGCGGCGTGCCCTTGACCTTCACCAACATGTTGATCGGTACGCTCTCCGGCGGCGTCGGCAGATTAGCCAGTTGCAGCAGCAGTCCGGCGCGATCTTTTACGCTCTCTCCCAGCCCGACGATGCCGCCGGAGCAGACTTTGATCCCAGCATCACGCACTTTATCCAGCGTATCCAGGCGCTCCTGGTAGGTGCGGGTGGTGATGATGTTGCCGTAAAATTCCGGCGAGGTATCAAGGTTGTGGTTGTAGTAATCGAGGCCCGCTTCGGCCAGGCGCTGCGCTTGACTGTCGGTCAGGGTGCCAAGCGTCATACAGGACTCCAGCCCCAGCGCCTTCACCCCTTTCACCATCTGCTCCAGGTAAGGCATATCGCGGTCATTGGGGTTTTTCCACGCCGCGCCCATGCAGAAGCGGGTGGAGCCGGCGTTTTTCGCCTGGCGCGCTGATTCCAGCACCTGCTCAACCTCCATCAGGCGCTCGGCTTCGAGGCCGGTTTTGTAGCGTGCGCTCTGCGGGCAATATTTACAATCTTCCGGGCAGGCGCCGGTTTTGATCGACAGCAGGGTGCTGACCTGCACCTGGCGCGGATCAAAGTGTTGACGATGGATTTGCTGTGCTTCGAATAGCAGATCGATCAGCGGTTTATTAAATAATTCCGTTACTTGCGACATTGTCCAGCGAGGTTGGTGAGCCATTTTCCTCTCCAAAAGGTCGTACACTTCCTATTTCACACAGCCTCTTTGTTGGCTGCACTCGCGCCTCCCAGTCACATAGTGAACTATGCTCCTGGGGATGTTCTCGCTTGCCGCCTCGATGCTGCGCGAAATATTTTGTGTACGTTTCATTGTAAGTAAGTTCAGTGTAGACTTGTAAACCTAAATGTTTTCAAAATGGTTTACAAGTCGCTTATGACACTGGACGATCTCGCTTTCGATCGGCGCCACATCTGGCACCCCTACACCTCTATGACTTTCCCCCTGCCGGTCTACCCGGTGGTGTCCGCCCACGGTTGCGAGCTGTCCCTCGCCGGCGGCGAACAGTTGGTTGACGGTATGTCTTCCTGGTGGGCGGCGATCCACGGCTACAATCACCCACGCCTCAATGCGGCGCTGAAGGGGCAAATTGACCAAATGTCGCACGTGATGTTCGGCGGGATCACCCATCCGCCGGCAGTTGCGCTATGCCGTCAGCTGGTGGCGATGACCCCGGCCTCGCTGGAGTGCGTTTTCCTCGCCGACTCCGGTTCGGTGGCGGTAGAGGTGGCGATGAAAATGGCGCTGCAGTACTGGCAGGCTAAAGGCGAACCACGTCGTCGTTTTCTGACCTTCCGCAACGGCTATCACGGGGATACCTTCGGAGCGATGTCGGTCTGCGATCCGCAGAACTCGATGCACAGCCTGTGGCAGGGCTACCTGCCGGATAACCTGTTCGCCCCCGCGCCGCAAAGCCGCTTTGACGGCGAGTGGGACGAGATGGATATGGTACCGTTTGCCCGCCTGATGGCCGCGCATCGTCACGAAATCGCCGCGGTGATCCTCGAACCTATCGTCCAGGGGGCGGGCGGCATGCGGATGTACCATCCGGAGTGGCTGAAGCGGGTGCGTAAAATGTGCGACCGGGAAGGGATACTGCTGATCGCCGATGAGATTGCCACCGGCTTTGGCCGCACCGGCAAGCTGTTCGCTTGTGAACACGCCGGGATTACCGCCGACATTCTGTGTCTGGGCAAAGCGCTGACCGGCGGCACCATGACCCTTTCCGCCGCCATCACCACCCGAACGGTTGCTGAAACCATTAGCAATGGCGAAGCCGGTTGCTTTATGCACGGCCCCACCTTTATGGGCAATCCGCTGGCCTGCACGGTGGCCAGCGAAAGCCTGCGCCTGCTGGAGAGCGGCGAATGGCAGCCGCAGGTTGCGGCGATTGAAGCCCAGCTGCAGGCCGAGCTGGCCCCGGCGCGGGGATCTGCGCTGGTCGCGGACGTCCGCGTGCTGGGTGCTATTGGCGTGGTTGAAACCCGTCGCCCGGTCAACATGGCCACCCTGCAGCGCTTTTTCGTCGAGCAGGGAGTCTGGATCCGTCCGTTTGGCCGGCTGATTTATCTGATGCCGCCGTACATCATCACGCCCGAGCAGCTGACCCGCCTGACCCGTGCGGTCAACCAGGCAGTGCAGGACGAAACATTTTTTAGCGAATAAATAGCGGAATTGCGTCGTCGGGAAGGCTACACTTCTTTGTTAATCAGCGCATTATCAATGAGGATGAAGCATGAAACTGATCAGTCACGATCTCCAGGACGGCGGTAAGCTGCCTAATCGTCACGTCTTCAACGGCATGGGCTACGATGGCGACAATATTTCGCCGCATCTGATGTGGGATGATGTGCCCGCGGGAACCAAAAGCTTTGTGGTGACCTGCTACGATCCGGATGCGCCGACCGGCTCCGGCTGGTGGCACTGGGTGGTCGCTAACCTGCCGGCCGATACCCGCGTCCTGCCGCAAGGGGCCGGTTCCGGTCAGGCGGAGCTGCCGGAAGAGGCCGTTCAGACCCGCACCGATTTTGGTAAGGCAGGCTACGGCGGCGCGGCGCCGCCGAAGGGCGAAACCCACCGCTATATCTTCACCGTCCACGCCCTGGACGTCGAGAAAATTGAGGTGGATGCTGAGGCCAGCGGCGCGATGGTCGGCTTTAACGTCCATTTCCATTCCCTCGCCAGCGCCTCCATCACCGCCCTGTTCAGTTAATCTTCCCCGGATAGCGGCTTGCGCCTTATCCGGGGTACCCGCGGCGCCATTTGTTTTTCGGGTGGCGCTGCGCTTACCCGACCTACACTACCCCCAGGCCCACGCAAGCGCAGCGCCGCCGGGCGATTGCCGCGGGCACGGAGCCGCTTTTATGCCGGGCGGCGGCTGACGCCTTGCCCGGCCTACGGGGTCCAGACCCAGTATGTGAATCGCCGCCAAACATGGGGCCACTGAAACTGCCGGGGCTGGCGGCCTCAACATCGCTGAGACGTTCCCGGAAGGCCGGGGCAGCCCGCATGGATGCGGGCTGAGGGCCGTGTTTTGCAAGGACGCTGCCTCGGCCCGACCCGAAGCCTGCAGGGATAAGTCGAAGGCACCACGCAGTGGCGATGTTGCTGGCCGAAGCCCGGGGGTACAGGGGGCGGCGGCGACTGGCCGCCCCCTGTGCGCTCCCTGCGCCATGAAAAACAGAGTGCAGAAAAAATAACCGGGAGCGCAAAGAACGCTGAAGTCACACGTGATACACGCTTTTGCCGGACTGAGAAAGTGGCAATCCGATAACAGAATCTACAATACACGTAGACCTACGCAAGCGCAGCGCCGCCGGACGATTGCTGCGGGCACGGAGCCGCTTTTATGCCGGGCGGCGGCTGACGCCTTGCCCGGCCTACGGTCCGTGCCATTTGTAGCCCCGGTAAGCGCAGCGCCACCGGGGAAATTGGCCTTACTGTTCAGTGACTACCTGCAGCGCCGTTTTACGCACCCGCGCATACCACACCACCGTCAGCAGCCCGAGCCAGACCAGGCCGGCGATCAGCGCCATCCGCGTTTCGGCAAACATCCCTAATACGGCGATGACCAGCCCCATAAACAGCAGCGTCAACAGCGGCGCAACCGGCCAGAACGGAATGGGAAAGGCGATCTGGCTGCGCTCTTCGGCAGACAAACCGCGGCGCATGGCAAAATGGGATAGCAGAATCATCAGCCACACCCATACCGTGGCGAATGCCGCCAGCGAAGCAATTAGCACAAATACCTGCTCGGGGATCAGATAGTTCAATACCACCGCCGCCAGCAGCGCGCCGCCCATGACCACCACCGTCATCCAGGGCACACCGTTGCTGGCGATGCGCTGGAAGCTTTTCGGCGCCAGCCCCTCTTTCGACATGCCGTACATCATGCGTCCGGCGCCAAAAATATCGCTGTTAATCGCCGAGATGCTGGCGCTGATCACGATGATGTTAAGGATGGTCGCCGCCGCCGGGATCCCCAGACCGTCGAAAATAAGCACAAACGGACTCCCCTGTTCGCCAAAGCTGTTCCACGGGAAGATCGCCATCAGTACCGCCAGGGTGCAGACGTAGAACAGAATAATGCGCAGCGGAATGGTATTGATGGCCTGCGGGATCACCTTCTTAGGATCCTTCGCTTCCGCGGCGGTGACGCCGATAATCTCCACCCCGCCGAAGGCGAACATCACGATGCCAAGCGAGGCGATAACGCCCTGCCAGCCGTTAGGGGCAAAGCCGCCGTGGCTCCAGAGGTTTTCCAGCCCGGTGGCCGGGAAGCTGTGGCCAAAGCCAAAGAAGATGATCCCCGCCCCCGCCAGCATCATGGCGATAATCGCCACCACCTTCACCAGAGACAGCCAGAACTCCATCTCGCCAAATACCCGCACGTTGCACAGGTTCATCGCGCCGATAAAGAAGATGATGCTGAGGATCCAGATCCAGCGCGGCACATCGGGGTACCACAATCCCATATAGATGCCGAAGGCGGTGACGTCGGCCAGGGCGACGATCACCATTTCAAAGGTGTAGGTCCAGCCGGTAATAAACCCGGCCAGCGGCCCGAGATACTGGCGGGCATAGCTGCCGAAGGAGCCGGAAACCGGGTTGCGCACCGCCATCTCGCCCAGCGCGCGCATGACGATAAACACCGCCGCGCCGCCAATCAGATAGGCCAGCAGCACCGCCGGGCCCGCCGCTTTGATGGCTGAGGCCGAGCCATAGAACAGCCCGGTGCCGATAGCGGAGCCGAGCGCAATAAACCGAATGTGTCGGGCATTGAGCCCGCGGAGCAGATGTGGCTTGTGTTGTTGTTGCATATACAGGTGTCCTGATTTTTTTATATGACGACAAATATGCGGTGTAGGGCGGTCGGGGGAATGACTTCCCCCGACGCGGGTACAGAGAACAACGGTGATTAATGCAGTACGGCAGGCAGCAGACGCGTCAGGTGACGGGCCGCCAGAAGCGCAATGGCGTTATCGATATCCGGGGCGAAGTAGCGATCCTGCGTATAGTGCGGCACGCGTTCGCGCAGCAAGTGACGCGCCTCTTCCAGCAGCGGACTGGTGGTCAGTCCTTCGCGCATATCCAGCCCCTGCGCCGCCGCCAGCCACTCAACGGCCAGCACCCCGCGGGTGTTCTCGGCCATCGCCCACAGGCGGCGACCGGCCGCCGGCGCCATCGAGACGTGGTCTTCCTGGTTGGCAGAGGTGGGCAGGCTGTCAACGCTATGCGGGTGCGACAGCGCTTTGTTTTCACTGGCTAAGGCCGCCGCCGTGACCTGGGCAATCATAAACCCGGAGTTGACGCCGCCATTTTTGACGAGGAACGGCGGCAGCTGCGACATATGGCTGTCCATCATCAGCGCGATGCGGCGCTCGGAGAGCGAGCCGATTTCGGCGATCGCCAGCGCGATATTATCCGCGGCCATCGCCACCGGTTCGGCATGGAAGTTACCGCCGGAGATGACGTCATTTTCGGCGGCAAAGACCAGCGGGTTATCGGAGACCGCGTTGGCTTCAGCCAGCAGCACCTCAGCCGCATGGCGGATCTGCGTCAGGCAGGCGCCCATCACCTGCGGCTGGCAGCGCAGGGAGTACGGGTCCTGCACCTTGCTGCAGTTATGGTGCGACTGCGAGATCGCGCTATCGTCGGTCAGCAGGTGGCGATACAGCGCCGCCGCATCAATCTGCCCGCGCTGGCCGCGCACTTCATGGATGCGCGCATCAAACGGACGACGTGAGCCCAGCGCCGCTTCGGTGGTTAACGCCCCGCAGACGACCGCGGAGGCGAACAGATCCTCGGCTTCGAACAGACCGCGCAGGGCAAAAGCGGTCGAGGCCTGGGTGCCGTTGAGTAGCGCCAGCCCCTCTTTCGCCGCCAGGGTAATCGGCTCCAGCCCCACCTGACGCAGCGCTTCGGTGGCCGGCAGCCATTCGCCGCCGCGTACCCGCGCTTTACCTTCTCCGAGCAGGGTCAGCGACATATGCGCCAGTGGCGCTAGGTCGCCGGAAGCGCCGACGGAGCCTTTGGCCGGGATCCACGGCGTCACGCCGGCATTCACCAGGCCAATCAGCGCCTGGATCACGCTCAGGCGGATCCCGGAGAAACCGCGGGACAGGCTGTTAATCTTCAGCACCATAATCAGCCGCGCCAGATCATCGTCCAGCGGCTCGCCAACGCCCGCCGCGTGGGATAGCACCAGCGAACGCTGCAGGTTCTCCAGATCTTCCGTCGAGATACGGGTTTGCGCCAGCAGGCCAAAACCGGTGTTGATGCCGTAGGCGGTACGCCCTTCGGCAAGGATGGCGTTGACGCAGGCCACGCTCTCGTCAATGGCGGCAAACGCGCCGCTGTCGAGGGTAATATTTACCGGGTTGCTGTAAACGTCGCGGAGCTGCGACAGGCTGAGTTGACCCGGGATCAAAGTTAAAGATTTCATTTAGCGTTCCCCTGCGTTGCCGCCACCATCGGAAGATTCAGACCCTGTTCCGCCGCGCATTCAATGGCAATCTCATACCCCGCGTCGGCATGACGCATCACGCCGGTGGCCGGGTCGTTGTGCAGGACGCGGGCGATACGCGCCGCCGCTTCATCGGTACCATCGCAGACGATAACCATCCCGGAGTGTTGCGAGAAGCCCATGCCTACCCCGCCGCCGTGGTGCAGCGACACCCAGGTCGCGCCGCTGGCGGTATTGAGCAGGGCGTTGAGCAGCGGCCAGTCGGAGACCGCATCAGAACCATCGCGCATCGCTTCGGTTTCGCGGTTCGGGCTGGCGACGGAGCCGGAGTCAAGGTGATCCCGGCCAATGACGATCGGCGCGGAGACTTCGCCGCTGCGCACCATTTCGTTAAACGCCAGACCGAGCTTTTGCCGCCACTCCAGACCGACCCAGCAGATACGCGCCGGCAGTCCCTGGAAGCTGATGCGCTCGCGCGCCATATCCAGCCAGTGGTGCAGATGCTGATCATCTTTGATGATCTCTTTCACTTTCGCGTCGGTTTTGTAGATATCCTGCGGATCGCCGGACAGCGCTACCCAGCGGAACGGGCCGATACCGCGGCAGAACAGCGGGCGGATATAGGCCGGCACGAAGCCCGGGAAATCGAAGGCGTTGCTGACGCCCACTTCCTGCGCCATCTGGCGGATGTTGTTGCCGTAGTCGAAGGTTGGGACCCCCATCTCATGGAAGGCCAGCATCGCCTGCACGTGATCGGCCATCGAGCGTTTCGCCGCCAGAATAGTGCCCTGCGGGTCGGATTCGGCTTTCTGCTGATACTCTTCCCAGCTCCAGCCTTTCGGCAGATAGCCATGCAGCGGGTCGTGGGCGCTGGTCTGGTCGGTGACCATATCCGGGCGCACGCCGCGCTTCACCAGCTCCGGTACGATCTCCGCGGCGTTGCCGCACAGCGCGATAGAGATGGCCCGCCCTTCGGCGGTGTATTTTTTGATGCGCGCCAGGGCGTCATCCAGCGAGGTCGCTTGCTCATCCACGTAGCGGGTACGCAGACGGAAATCGATGCGGCTCTGCTGACATTCGATGTTCAGCGAGCAGGCGCCGGCCAGCGTCGCGGCCAGCGGCTGCGCGCCGCCCATGCCGCCCAGACCGGCGGTTAATACCCAGCGGCCTTTCAGGCTGCCCTGGTAGTGCTGGCGACCGGCTTCGACGAAGGTTTCGTAGGTACCCTGCACGATGCCCTGGCTGCCGATGTAGATCCAGCTGCCGGCGGTCATCTGGCCGTACATCGCCAGCCCTTTGGCATCCAGCTCGTTAAAGTGTTCCCAGGTGGCCCAGTGCGGGACCAGGTTGGAGTTGGCGATCAGCACGCGCGGTGAGTTTTCATGGGTTTTGAATACGCCCACCGGCTTCCCGGACTGCACCAGCAGGGTTTCATCGCTCTCCAGGTTCTTCAGCGCCTTCACGATAGCGTCATAGCATTCCCAGTTGCGCGCTGCGCGACCAATACCGCCATAGACCACCAGCTCGTGCGGGTTTTCGGCGACATCGGGATCAAGATTATTCATTAACATACGCAGCGGGGCTTCGGTCAGCCAGCTCTTCGCGGTCAGCGTCGTGCCTCTTGGCGCACGGACGTCCAGCTGGCGATATTTGCTTTGCGACATCGGGGTTTCTCCTGACAATGAACGTTGTTTACGTAGATACATATACTTGTCTATACAAGCATGCGCAAGCCAGGATTTAACAGAAATGATACAATTTTGTTATATTGCGTCAGCAATCACGTTTTGCTGACGCCAGCGTGGATCAGGAGCCAAAGCGCCCCTGCAGACGATATCGGCTACCGGGGAACAGCAGGCGCGCGTGGGAGACGATGTGGGTTGTCGACCAGGTGCGACGACGGATCAGCAGGCACGGATCGTGGGCGTGAATATGCAGCAGCGCGCACTCTTCCGCCGTGGCCTGCACCGCTTCAACAATATGTTCACCTTCGGTTAACGGCGCGATCAGCGACAGGTAATCATGGGGCGTGGTGGCGGTGTAGTCCTGATGCAGATAGTCCGGTACCACTGCGGCATTGACGCAGCGATCTTCGATTTGCACCGGCACCTCGTTTTCGTAATGCACCATCAGCGAGTGAAAGATGCGGGTGCCTTCCGGGACGCTGAGCGCCGTCGCCTGAATATGATCCGCCCGGGTCTCCTCCAGCAGGAGTACCTCACAGCGGTGCTGATGGTGACGGGCGACAATTTCTGCGGCAATACTGCGCACCTCGAACAGCGCCGACTGCCCTTTCGGCTCGGCGACAAAGGTTCCCACCCCTTGCAACCTGACCAGCAGGCCTTCGTCCGTCAGCTCGCGCAGCGCGCGATTGATGGTCATTCGGCTGAAGCCGAACTGGGCCACCAGCTCAGCTTCCGACGGGATACGGTCATGCGGTCGCCAGACGCCGCTGTGGATCTTTTCGCTGATCGCCTGCTTCACCTTTTCATAGAAAGGCGCGGGCGCGGAACGAGGTTGTTGTGCAAACATGGCCTGGCTTTCCTTATGCGTAATAAGCGGAGCGGCGAAACGAAAATAATAGCGCGGATCGCTAGCGCCACCAATGGGCGATTTGCCATGCCACACGGGCCGCCGCGCGAGCGCCCTGACCGTCAATGTCAAACAGCGGGTTAAACTCCACCAGATCCACCGCCTGCAGCTTACCGCTGCGGCACAGCGGTTCAACGATGCGCAGCAGCGTGGCCAGCGGCACGCCCAGCGCCGCCGGGGCCGACACCGCCGGCATTTCTCGCGCCGGCAGCACGTCGAGATCGATAGTCAGATACAGACGGTCGAATTGCGCGATATTGCGCTCAAGCTCCGGCAACACGCGAGTTTCGAAGGCTGTCAGCACCTCCAGATCTTCAATGATAGCCACCTGGCGGCGCGCCGCTTCATCCCATAGCGCCTGGGTGTTCGCCGCCCGGCTAACCCCGATGCAGGTATAGTGAAAACCGCGCTGCTGCGCGTCACACTCCAGCGCCAACTGGCGGAACGGCGTCCCGGAGCTGGCGCATTCGGCAAAGCGCAGATCCAGATGCGCATCGAGATTAATAATGCCCACTTTTTCGCCCGGGAAGGCGTCCAGTACCCCAGCGCCGTGGCCGAAGGCCGTCTCGTGGCCGCCGCCCAGGACCAGCGTGCGTTTACCCGCCCGCTGACAGTCGGCCACCGCCTCGCGCAGCGCCTGATGCGCGGCTTCTAACTGCTCGCCGTCGACGCTGATGGTGCCCATATCCACGCAGCGGTCATGACCCTGATGGCTGGCCATATTGGCCAACGCCCGGCGCAGGGTCGCCGGGCCGTCCGCTGCCCCGGTACGCCCCTTGTTACGCCGGACCCCTTCGTCACAGGCGAAGCCGAGCAGCGCGATATCGCCGGGCATCTCCTGCGGCGCGAAGCGTTCCGCGCGGGCGATGGTCTGGAACAGGCGCAGCGCATTGGGCGCTTCCGCGCTGTCGTCGCGTCCCTGCCAGAGACTGGCTGGCGTAGCTTGCCACAGCGTCATTGCAACTCTCCTTGAACAACGCGATGCCAGAGCGGACTGCGCCCCGGCTCATACACCATCTCGACGGGATGCTCAGCATCCCAGATGGCGAAGTTAGCGACAAAGCCCGGCGCCAGCTGGCCGTGGCTGGCCTGGCGCCCCAGGGCCCGCGCGGCATGGCGCGTCACCCCGGCCCATGCCTCCTCCGGCGTCAGGCCAAACTTGACGCAGGCCATGTTCATCGCCAGATGCAGGCTGGCGAAGGGGCTGGTGCCGGGGTTGAAATCGGTCGCCACCGCCATCGGCACCTGGTACTTGCGCAGCAGCTCGACCGGCGGTTTACGGGTTTCATTAAGGAAGTAGAACGCGCCGGGGAGCAGGGCTGCCACGGTGCCGCTTTCGCGCATCGCCGCCACGCCCTCTTCCGTCAGATACTCGATATGGTCGGCGGAAAGCCCATGATAGCGGCTCACCAGCTGCGCGCCGCCCAGCGACGAGAGCTGCTCAACGTGGCCTTTTACCGGAATGCCCAGCGCCTGCGCCGCCTGAAAGACGCGCTCAGTTTGCTGCGGGCTGAAGCCGACGTTTTCGCAGAAGACGTCAACGCTTTCAAACAGTCCCTCCTGCCACAGCGTCGGCAAAATGGTCTCGCAGACCAGCGTAATATAGCCGTTAGCATCGCCTTGATATTCCGGCGGCGTGGCGTGGGCGGAGAGCAGCGTCGCCGACAGTTCCACGCCATTATGATCGGCCAGTTGTCGGGCGACCCGCAGCATTTTGCGTTCGTTTGGCAGGTCGAGGCCGTAGCCGGATTTGATCTCCAGGGTGGTCACCCCTTCACGCAGCAGGCGTTCCAGACGCGGCTGGGCCAGCGCCAGTAGTTCAGCTTCGCTGCTGTCGCGCGTGGCGCGCACGGTGGAGTTAATGCCGCCGCCGCTGGCGCTGATGGTTTGATACGACACGCCGTTCAGCCGCTGCTCCCACTCCTGGGCCCGGCTGCCGCCGAAGACGAGATGGGTGTGGCAGTCGATTAATCCCGGCGTTACCAACCGGCCTTCAAGATCGATACTGCGCCCGCTGGGGACGTCATCTTCGGCGACAATCGCCGCGATGCGGCCGTCGCGCACCAGCAGCGCATGGCGCTCCAGCAGGCCGTAAGGTTGAGCGTGATCGGGGTTCAGGGTGGCGAGACGCCCGTTTCGCCAGATAACGAGTTCGGAAGTGGCTTCAGTCATAGCGCTTAACTTGTCATGGGTTGTATAGACATTTATTTTCATAACGCCGGTAAAGTCAACAATAGCGCAGGGAAATGTTATTTTTTTGTGACTAAAGACCATCCGGCAGGGCTGCGCGTTGCGTAAAGACGGTAAGTTTTTCCGTCCACGTCTTCCCGTTTCGTTCAAGTTAGTATAAAACAGCAGGTTTTAAAGGACTTATACCCTGGCGTCTCAGCCGGGGTATTTCACTACGCTTAATTTTGCCCGGAGCAACATGAACACATATTCCGTTTCCCGTCTGGCGCTGGCGCTGGCCTTCGGCGTGACGCTGTCCGCCTGTAGCTCGACGCCTGCCGATCAACAGCCCTCAACGCAGACTGCACCGGGCACTACCGCGCGTCCCATACTCAACGCCGAAGAAGCGAAAAACTTCACGCCGGCGGCCTATTTCCAGTCGCTGGCTCCCAACGCCGCCGCCTGGACGCCGTCTGCTATCAGCCTGCCGGCGCAGCCTGACTTTATCGTCGGCCCTGCGGGAACCCAGGGCGTAACCCATACCACCATTCAGGCGGCGGTGGATGCCGCAATTGCCCGTCACTCTAACCGTCGTCTGTATATCGCGATTATGCCGGGCGAGTACCCGGGAACCGTCTACGTTCCGGCGGCGCCGGGCGCCCTGACCCTGTATGGTACTGGCGATAAGCCAATCGACGTGAAAATCAGCGAAGCCATTGATTCCGAGATGGATCGCAACACCTGGCGTCGTCTGGTCAATCCAGGCGGTAAATATATGCCGGGTAAACCGGCGTGGTATATGTTCGACAGTTGCCAAAGCAAATCCGCGGCGACCGTCGGCGTAATGTGTTCCGCAGTCTTCTGGTCACAGAATAATGGTCTGCAGCTGCAGAACCTGACCATCGCCAACAACCTCGGCGACAGCGTTGACGCCGGTACCCACCAGGCGGTGGCATTGCGCAGCGATGGCGACCAGGTGCAGATCAATAAGGTCAATATTCTTGGCCGTCAAAACACCTTCTTCGTGACCAACAGCGGCGTGCAAAACCGTCTGCAGGACAACCGTCAGACCCGCACCCTGGTGACCAACAGCTACATTGAAGGCGATGTGGATATCGTTTCCGGCCGCGGCGCGGTGGTGTTTGATAACACCGATTTCCGCGTGGTGAATTCCCGTACCCAGAAAGAGGCCTACGTCTTCGCGCCGGCTACTCTGAAGAGCGTGACCTACGGCTTCCTGGCGACCAACAGCCGCTTCACCGCCTCCGGGGATAACGTCGCGCAGCTCGGCCGCGCGCTGGACGTCGATGGCAACAGCAACGGCCAGGTGGTGATCCGCGACAGCGCTATCAATGAAGGCTTTAATATTGCCCAGCCGTGGGCGGCGGCGGTAGGCTCCGGCCGCCCGTTCAGCGGCAACACCGGCAGCGCCGATGACAAAGGCAATCTGCAGCGCAACCTCAACGACAACGGCTTCAACCGCATGTGGGAGTACAATAACCGCGGCGTGGGAAGCACCGTGGTCGCCGAGCCGAAACAGTAAAGCGCAACAAGCGTGAACCATAATAAAAGAGAGGGCGATGCCCTCTCTCAAACTGCTGACAACGTGCAATCTTCAGGAATTGCCCGGCGGCGCTGCGCTTGCGTGGGCCTACAGATAACTGCATAACGGTTTGATATTGAAGTCTTTCGTAGGCCGGGTAAGGCGAATGCCGCCACCCGGCAGAAATGCGAGCATAATGACGAAACAGGTTTGTCGTCAGCCAGAGAGGGGGCGATGCCCCCTCTTTTCTTTTTCGTTCAGCGCTTCACGCCGTCAGGCGGAACGCCATTTGCGGGTCAGCGGTTTTTCCAGTTCCACGATCAGGAACATGGCGAAGCCGATGATAAAGGTGATCACCCAGTAGCGGAACGGCAGCCCGGTGGTGCCGAACAGCATCTGCATAAAAGGCGCGTAGATAATCAGCAGCTGCAGCAGCAGCAGTACGCCGCTGACGATCCAGATCCCTTTGTTGGCCAGCAGACCTTTGGTTAACGAGAATCCATCCGATACGCGGCAGTTCAGCATATAGAACCACTGGGCGGTGACCAGAGTCTGCAACAGCACGGTACGAATAAACTCCGGCGAATAGCCGCGCGGCTGCAGCCAGGCTTCGAGAATAAAGGCGCTGACCGCAATCATTGACCCCACAAACGCTACGCGCCAGATGGCAAAGCCGTCCATCACGTGAATTTTCGGATCGCGCGGCGGCCGCCGCATAATATTTTTCTCACCGGCTTCAAACGCCAGGCCAAACGACAGCGTGGCGGAGGTGGCCATGTTCATCCACAGGATCAACACCGGCGTGAGCGGCAGTACGTTGCCCGCCAGCAGCGCGATCACGATCAGTAACCCCTGGGCAAGGTTGGTCGGCATGACGAAGAGAATGGTTTTCTTCAGGTTGTCATACACCCGGCGCCCCTCGCGGACTGCGCTGGCGATGGTGGCGAAGTTATCATCGGTCAGCACCATATCGGCGGCCTCCTTGGTCACCTCGGTCCCCTTGATCCCCATCGCCACGCCGACGTCAGCCTGCTTCAACGCCGGGGCATCGTTCACCCCATCGCCGGTCATTCCGACAATTTCTTTCTTACTCTGCAGAGCCTGCACCAGGCGGAACTTATCTTCCGGGCTGGTGCGGGCGAAGATATCAAACTGCTGCGCGGCTACGCTCAGCTGCGCGTCGTCCATCACCTCCAGCTCGCGTCCGGTAATGGCATTTCCCGCATTGCCAATCCCCAGCATCTTGCCGATGCTCATCGCCGTTTGCGGGTGGTCGCCGGTGATCATCTTCACGCGGATCCCGGCCTGCAGGCAGTCGGCAATCGCCGTGATGGCCTCCGGACGCGGCGGATCCATCATCCCGGCGACCCCTAGCAAAATCACCCCTTGCTGCAGATCCTGATGGGTCAGTTCGGTCTGGCCTGCGGCAGCCGGCTTCCAGGCTGCGGCCACCATCCGTAGCCCTTCCCGGGCGTACTCTTCAATTTTGCCTTCCCAGTACGGGAGATCCAGCGGCTGCAATCCGCTGTCGCTCTGCTGATACTGGCACAGGCGGAACAGGACATCCGGCGCGCCAGTGACCAGCACTACCTCCTCTTCACCCAGCCGGTAGAGGGTCGACATGTATTTATATTGCGAATCAAAAGGAATTTTACTGCGCAGTTCGCTGGTCAGCGGCGGCAGAGTGACCTTCGCCGCCAGCACCTTCAGCGCCCCCTCGGTCGGGCCGCCGGTGATTTTCCACAGCCCGCTCTCCTCTTTGATAAGCTGGCTGTCGTTACACAGATCGATGGTGCGCAGATAGCGCTCGAACAGCGAGCCGGGCGCGATCGTGACCGGCGTCGGATCGTCAATGGCGTGGATCTTACCGACCGGCTCATAGCTATCCCCTTCCACCCGATAGACGCTGTCGGCAGTGATCACCGCCTTCACCGTCATTTCGTTCATGGTCAGGGTCCCGGTTTTATCCGAGCAGATAACCGTCATCGCGCCGAGGGTTTCCACCGTCGGCAGCTTGCGGATAATCGCTTTCTGACGGGCCATCGCCTGTACGCCGAGCGACAGAATAATCGAGATAATCGCCGGCAACCCTTCCGGGACCGATGCCACCGCGAGGCTAATCAACGACAGCATCAGTTCGGAGACCGGCATATCGCGGAACAGCAGGCTAAAGACGAACAGCGCCGCCATCATCACCAGAATAAGGATAAAGATGGCTTTGCCCAGCTTGTCCATTTGCACCAGCAGCGGCGTGCGGTGTTTCTCAATGCCCGCCATCATTTGGTTGATATGGCCCAGCTCGGTATCGCCGCCGGTGGCCACCACGATCCCTTTTCCCGCCCCTGAGCTAACGGTGGTCCCGGAAAACAACAGGTTGCTGCGATCGCCGAGCGGTAAATCGCCGCTTAGCGGCTCGGTGGTTTTTTCCACCACCGTCGACTCGCCGGTGAGGATCGCCTCTTCCACCCGCAGGTTGTGCGCCTCAATCACCCGTAGATCGGCGGGGATACGGTCGCCGGCGCGGATCACCACGATATCGCCAGGTACCAGCGAGGTGGTGGGGATGGTTTCATGGTTGCCCTGACGGATCGCCACCGCCTCGCTGGACAGCATATTGCGGATACTCTGCAGCGATTTTTCCGCATTACTCTCTTGAATGAAGCCGATCAGCGCATTGACCACCGCCACGGCGAGGATCACCGCCATGTCGATCCAATGGCCCATCACCGCCTTGAGCAACGCTGCCGCCAGCAGGACATAGATCAGCACATCGTTAAAATGCGCAATAAAACGCAGCCAGGCGGGTTTACCCGGCTTCTGCGGCAGGGCGTTTTCGCCATACTGCTGCAGGCGCGTAGCCGCCTCTGTTCCGCTAATCCCTTCCGGCGAACTCTGCACGCTGGCGAGAGTCTCCTCGACGGAGCGCTGATAATAGGGCGCCCCCGGTTTATCTGTATTCATACTCTTTCCCTCGATTTCTGAAGCGGAAGTCAGGGCGACATCCCGCCATCATCAGCGCACAACGAACACTGGTACATGGGCATAGCGCACGATATTGGCCGCTTCAGAGCCCAGCAGATGAGTCTGGATACCCGGATTGCGCGAACCGACAATCACCACATCCGCTTTCAGCTCATCGGCCAGGGCAATCACTTGATCGCGAACATTGCCACTGCGCACATAAAGATGGCTGGCGTCTTCCGCAAGCCCATTTTTCTTCACCAGCTCGCTCAGCTTTTCCTTAGCGGTATTAAGCAAATGGTCTTCCATCTTTCGGGCATCAGAGATAAATCCGCGGGTTAATACAGGAGAAAAGGCCGGAATAACATGGATAAGATGAATTTGCCCGGCAGAATGTTGGGCGAGGAATTTCGCATGAGAGAGCGCTTTGTCGGCCAGGCCCGCATCAAACACGTCAACGGGAACAACGATATTTTTATACATGAGATAATCCTTTTATTACCAATACAATGCGTAGTGATGAATAGCCCCTTACTTGGGGAGGAACGAAATCTCAACAACAGAAGCGGCGAGCGGAATAGATGTTATTAAACGTAGCACAGGAAAATTAACATTAGAAAATGGCGGATTAATAGACTGAAAAATATTATAAAAACCGCATATACCCTGCGGATCTCCTGCGCTTTCCCCTCAATGCCGCCAACGCTCGCGGCATTCTCTTTTTTAACACTTCATATTTTCTCCGACTATGCTGATTACAAGCAGGCATGCCGCTCCGAATGTCCGGTGGTCACAGTGGGGGCCGAATTAAATGACATTCACGGTTCGGGTGGGAGTAAAGGGAGGAAATTATGTTGGGTTATAGCCTGTTACGCCTGGGTTTGTTTGTCGCGCTGGCCATTGTCGCCTGCACAGCGGTGGGGCTCTTCACTTATCTGGTCGTCGCCGCTCTCGCAGAATAAGCAGGCGCCATGTAATAAAAATGTAAAATAAATCCTGAATCTGAGGGGAATATTGTGAACCGTTATTTTTCTCTCATCCCGGTTGTTATTATATTTACAACCGCTTGCGATCAGAAAGCACCCACCGTCGAGTCCGCCCCGCGCATGGTTAAAGTGGCGCAGGTGACCGCCGTGGGCAATACCCAGCAGCGAACGTTTCCGGCACGCATTGAGTCTGGCGATTCCACCGAACTGTCGTTTAAGCGGGGTGGCCAGGTGGAGTCGCTAGATATTCGTCAGGGGGCAAGCGTCGCCCAGGGGCAAACGCTGGCGCGCCTGAATGCCCGCGAGGCCCAGCAACGGGTCAATGAGCGGCAAACGGCGGCCACTCTCGCCCAGCGTCAGTTCGACCGCTTCCAGACTCTGGCCGGGCGCCAGGCGATTTCCCAGGCGGAGATGGACGTGCAGCGCGCCAATCGCGATGCCGCCAATGCGGCCTTAAAAATCGCTCGCGAAGAGCTGGCGCAAATGAGCCTCATCGCGCCCTTTAGCGGGATTGCCGCCGGCGTGCATATCCGCAACCATCAGGTGGTCGCCGCCGGCCAACCGATGATCACCCTGACGCGGACCGACCTGCTGGATGTGGTCTTCAGCATTCCCGAAAATCTGTTCACCTCCCTGGATATCCGCAATACCGCCTACCGTCCCGTCGTCAGGATCAATACCCTGCCGGGCCGCGAGTTTACCGCGGAATACAAAGAGCATACCGGCAGCAGCGACAATAGCACCCTCACCTGGCAGATCGTGTTAACCATGCCGCGGCCAGATGATTTTCCCGCCGTCGGCGGGGTCAGCGGCACCGTGACGGTCAATCTCGGCAATTTACCGGCCAGCGCCGGACGGGAAACCCTCATTGTGCCAGCGGAGGCGGTGTTTAACCCCGATAACCGGCCAAAGAACGAGCCGGTAGTCTGGGTGGTGAAAGGCGATAACGCGCATCGATATCTTGAGGAGCGTAAGGTCGCCGTCGGCGAGGTGACTTCGCAGGGAGTGGCGATCACCGACGGTCTCCGCGCGGGTGAACAGGTGGTTGCGGCGGGCGTGAGCGAGCTGCATGCCGGGCAGCCGGTGCGGGTCTGGACGCGTGAACGAGGATTATAAATGGATATTTCCCGTCAGTTTATTAACAACCCGACCCGCGTCTGGTTAGCCATTTTGCTGTTAGGGGTGGGTGGCCTGTTCGCCCTGCTCAATATCGGCCGCCTGGAAGATCCCGCCTTCACCATCAAAACGGCAGTGATCGTCACCCACTACCCTGGCGCGTCCGCTCAGCAGGTGGAAGAGGAGGTTACCCTGCCGCTGGAAAACGCGATTCAGCAGCTTCCCTCGCTGGATAACGTCAGCTCCATCTCCTCGAATGGCTTATCGCAAATTACGGTGAATATTGCTTCGCAGTACCATTCCAGCGAGCTGCCGCAAATCTGGGATGAGCTACGTCGCCGGGTCGGTGACGCCAGCCGCCTTTTCCCCCCTGGCGTAGTCCCCCTTTCGTCAACGATGACTTTGGCGATGTGTTTGGCTTTTTCTTCGCTATCTCGGGCGACAGTTTTACCAACCCGGAGCTGGTGCGCTATGCCGAACAGTTGCGCCGGGAGCTGGTGCTGGTGCCGGGGGTCGGTAAAGTCGCTATCGGCGGCGTCATTCCGCAGCAGATCAATGTGGATATCTCGCTGGCGAAGATGGCGGCGCGCGGGATCACCCTCAACCAGCTCGCCGCAATCCTGGCCCGACTCAACGTGGTGTCCAGCGCCGGGGAGATCCGCGTTGGCAGCGAATCGATCCGCCTCCACCCCACCGGTGAGTTTCAGAGCATCGATGAGCTGGGAGATCTGCTGGTCAGCCCTCACGGCGCCAGCGCCACCACCCGACTGCGGGATATTGCTACGCTGTCGCGCGGGCTAACCGACTCGCCGGCCAGTATCTATCATGCCAACGGGCGCCAGGCGGTGACCATGGGAGTTTCTTTTATCCCTGGCGTCAACGTTATTGACGTCGGCCACGCTCTCGAGGCCCGCCTCCAGCAGATGGCCGCCGACAAACCGGCGGGCATCAACATCGCTATTTTTTACGATCAGGCAGCTGAGGTCGCCCACTCGGTCAATGGCTTTATTACCAGTTTTCTGATGGCCCTGGCGATTGTCGTCGGCGTGCTGCTGGTATTTATGGGGGTGCGCAGCGGGATTATTATTGCTCTGTCGCTGGCGCTCAACGTTCTCGGCACCCTGCTTATCATGTATATCTGGGGGATCGAACTACAACGGATCTCCCTCGGAGCGCTTATCATCGCCCTGAGTATGTTGGTGGACAATGCCATTGTGATTGTCGAAGGGGTGCTTATCGCCCGTCAGCAAGGCTCTCCGCTGCTGGGCGCGATTAACTATGTAATCCGTCGCTCTGCCCTGCCGCTGCTTGGCGCGACGATCATCGCCATCCTCGCCTTCGCGCCGATTGGCCTCTCCCAGGACTCTACCGGGGAGTATTGCAAATCGCTGTTCCAGGTGCTGCTGATCTCCCTGATGCTGAGCTGGTTTTCCGCTCTGACCATCACCCCGGTGCTTATTAAGTGGTGGCTGTTTAAAAACGCCCCGTCGGCCGCCGCCGCGGAGGAAAAGGCCGATCCTTACCGCGGCAGCTTTTACCGTGGCTATCAGCAGGCGCTGCGAATACTGCTGCAGCAAAAGACCCTGACCCTGGTGCTGATGGGTGCGCTGTTAGCCGGAGCGATCTGGGGCTTTACCTTTGTTCGGCAGAATTTTTTTCCGTCATCGAATACGCCTATATTCTTTGTCGACCTGTGGCTACCCTACGGTACCGATATAAACGCCACGGAGAAGATGACCCGGGATATCGAGCGGTCGATAGCCGGTCAGCCGGGGGTGGTCACCACCGTCTCCACCATCGGCCAGGGCAGTATGCGTTTCATTCTCACCTACAGCGGGCAGCGCCAGTACAGCAACTACGCGCAGATTATGGTGCGGATGGATGATCAACGCGGCATCGCCCCTGTCACCCGCCACGTGGAGGACTGGATTGCCAGAAACTACCCGCAGGTTAACGCCAGCACCAAACGCATTATGTTCGGCCCCTCCGGAGATAGCGCGATTGAGGTGCGCATTAAGGGCCCAGACCCGGATACGCTGCGCGCGCTGGCGAGTCAGATAGGCGATATCCTCGCCGCGGACCCGGCGACCGACAGCGTGCGTAATGACTGGCAGAACCGCAGCAAAGTGATCCGCCCGCAGTATTCCCCGGCGCTGGGACGCGAGCTGGGGGTGGATAAACAGGATATTGATAACGCGCTGGAGATGAATTTCTCCGGGAGTCGCGCCGGGTTATATCGTGAAGGGGCCGATCTGCTGCCAGTGATCGTCCGGCCGCCGGAAGCAGAACGTCAGGATGCCAACCATCTGAATAATGTGCTGGTCTGGAGCCAGAGTCGCCAGCAATATATCCCGCTGAGTAACGTCATCAATGGTTTCGCCCTGGAGTGGGAAGATCCGTTGATCCTCCGCCGGGATCGTACCCGGGTGCTGACGGTCCAGACCGACCCCAGCCCGCTAAGCGGCCAAACCTCGGGTGATATTCTCGCGCGGGTGAAACCGCGCATTGACGCACTGCCGCTGCCCCACGGCTACCGTATCGAATGGGGCGGCGATGCCGAGAACTCCAGTGAGGCGCAGCAGGGGCTGTTTACAACCCTGCCGCTTGGCTATCTGGTGATGTTTATCATAACGGTGCTGATGTTCAGTTCGCTGAAAAACGCCGTCGCCATCTGGCTGACCGTTCCGCTGGCGCTGATCGGGGTCACTCCCGGCTTTCTGCTTACCGGCATCCCCTTCGGCTTTATGGCCTTAATCGGCTTGCTCAGCCTGAGCGGTATGCTGATCCGTAACGGCATTGTGCTGGTAGAAGAGATAGAGCAAACAAAAACAGGAGAAAGATCAACGACAAGCTATTATTGATGCGGCAACCTCTCGTCTGCGGCCGATCCTGCTGACCGCCTTCACCACCGTACTTGGCCTGGCCCCGCTGCTGCGCGATGTCTTTTTCCAGAGTATGGCGGTGGTGATCATGTTCGGCCTCGCCTTTGCCACCGTGCTGACGCTGCTGGTTCTGCCGGTTATTTACGCCTGCTTTCACCATAAGGATATGACGCCTCAACGATGAACAGTACCGGTCTGAGCATTATCAAGACATTAGGCTGTATGACAGCGGTGACCTTTTTCACCATCTATAACACCTGGGATCGCTTTGATTATGACTATCACTGGATCCTCGGGCTGCTGACCTTTATCTCGACCATCGCGACGCCGCTGTTTTTTGTCGTGGCCGGTTATCTTGATGCGCAGACGCGCCACGATGCCAACTGGCAAATTGGTAAAATTAAAAGCGTGGTCATCGTCTTTCTGTTTTGGGTGACGGTCTATTATGTCTGGGAGCCTTACCAGCGCGGCTACCTGATCCAGCCCTGGTTTATTTTCGCCCTGATTGTCATCTATACCTTTCATCCTTTGATCGCCTGGCTCAGCCAGCGGCGCGGGCTCTTTTTCGCCGTGCTCCTGACGCTGCTGTGCTGCTCCTACGGTTACGACCTGCTCTCGGTGATCTACCCGGACAGACATCTTTTCAGTTTGCCGCCGCAGTATCGCCTGTGGACATGGCTACTGTTTTATTTAACCGGGCAGTTGTTTAACGATCCAAAGGTCGCGGAGTGGATACGCAACCCACAGGTGATTAAAGGGTCGATTATCGCCCTGCCCTTTGTCTATTTATTTACCTGGTTTTATGAACGCCATTTCTTCTTCGCCCTGTTTAAAGCAGATCGTAATGCGTTCATTCTCACGGGATCGCAAATTTATATCCTGATCGTCCTGCTGGTGATCGCCGCTAACGCCGTGCAGTTTAAAAAGAACCGCGAGTGGAAAGAGGCCGTGCTGGCGACGGTCAGTAAAGCGATGACCGGAGTTTATATCCTCCACTATTCCGTGTTTCACCTGCTGGTGATGCTCATCCCTGTGCATTCGCTAGCCACCAAGTTGGGGGTAATAGCGCTGACCTTTGTCCTGTCGGTGCTCATTTCCCTTGCCGCGCTCTCCAGTACGCTGCTCAGGAAGGTGATTACCTTGTAACCGACAACGGGACGATTTAGCGGAAGCTCCACTGGATACTGATCACAAACACGCTGGGAATAATAATGCCGCTTTCAACGGCGAAATAATCGGTGAAGTTATACTGGATAGCGTGGTAGATATAGGGTGAAAAGCCGATCCCCGTGGCGTCCTTAAAGTCTTTATAGGAGCCATGATCGCCGCAATGCTCGAAGGCGTCGAAGAAGAATTCGCCGGTATAGCCGTAAACGCCTTTGAAGGTCCACCCGCTGCCGCTGTGGTACCAGTCTCTTCTCACCCCCAGCGCCAGGCAGCGATCGTTGAAGCTGTTATTCATAGTGCCAAGCAGAAGGCTGTATTTGGAGTCTGCAGAGAATTTCCGCTCCACTGAGAAAAAATGATTTTCGAAATTCTCTGTATATTGTCCGTGATTATTGGTCAGATGGTAAACATAGGAACCGGTATTCACAGAATAGAGGTTAAGTTCGTTCGCCTGCGCGAGAGAGGCTAACCCGGCCAGGAGCATCACGCTTTTGCCGCGCATTTTCCCTCCTCAGTCCTCAAGGCCTGTCCAGGGACAGAAAGCTTTTGCCGTATTTACCGGTCGTGACAGGGGTATAAGACTCGACAGGGAAATGGGGGAAAAATAACGATGCCAAACCGCCGCGTCGTTACCAAAAAGCGTAGCACAGCCCTTATTCGCCAACAAATCGAATGGGCCGTTTACGACATGGCAGACGTTACCCCTTTACCTTACTGTGCAAAAAGCAGACAAAGCCTCATCATATTT
>NZ_JH414799.1:600689-624272 GCF_000238715.1 Klebsiella sp. 4_1_44FAA | reverse complement strand
CTATGCTCAGACTCCGACGCGGAAGAAAGCCACCTGTCGACGACAGCGTAGCTGTTTACCCCTTCGCGCGTCGGCGCAATTTCATGCATTTCGCCAGCCATGACAGAATTTTCACAATTGGCTTTCTTCTACCATCATCAGCTTCTTCCCGCTGGTTTTACAGCTAAATCCTGCACAACCCGACTTTTCTGTACAAGTTATCACTTAATAAAATTGTTATAAATCAACAAATTAAAACACACACAAAAAATAAGCCGTTACGTTGTACATATAGTAATGAAAAAAGTTGTACATAGTGAAATCAGCGTCTATAGTTTTGGAGTGTTAACTGCTTGTTGCGCAACAAAGCGGGGAAGCTTGACGATTGCGCAGCGAGTCGGACGGTGGTTCCTGGTTATACATTTCCTGTTCGTGACTTGGCGCGTACCAACGGTACGCTGCGACTTTTATTGTCTGTTTGCTTTATACGTGGGAGAGTTCGAGCTATGCATATTAAAAATACCATTCCAGCAGAGTTTGTCTTCAATTCGGCCCTGATGAAGAATATTGAGAATACGCTCATTAAGCAGCACAGAACGGTAAATAATGAGCGGATGATTACGGAAATCCAGCATCGTCTGCAAACGGAAAGTAACGAAATACTTTCCGATCTCTATCTGCAGGCGCTGGATATGCTGTACAGCAAACCTCATCATTAAATAAACCCACTGTGCTGGCAGCAGGCTTCGACCTGCTGTACCGGCGCGCCTGGGTCTCTATCGGCTAACTGAGGCAAAAAAATGTCACACCATAATACTTGCTATCGTTCTGAGCATTACGATCTGTGGTTTGATAATGGTTTTCTTCTCTATGGGATGTCGCTGATCCTGAATAGCCTGCCGGCATCTTACTTCCGCAAAAAACATGTTTTCTTCACCAGCGACAATTATTTCGCGGTACTGCAGCACAACTATAATCGGCGGGATACATTATTTATTCTGTTAACCGAAGGCAACGATCTTAATTTTCTTAGTGAACTGCCTATGCTGCGCTTACCGGCCAACTCGACGCCGGAAGAGTTAAAGATATTTCTGCATCAACCCACCCGCTATTACAAAACCCATCCGGCGCCAGGCGCCTCGGTGCAGTTTACCGAGCGGGAAAAGAAAGTTATTCAACTTATCAGCAATGGCGAAGCAGTCGCCAGCATTGGCCGGTCGCTAAACCTGCATATAAAAACCATTTATCAGATCCGGCTGAATCTGATTAAAAAGCTCGGCTGCAGCGGTAGAACCGATTTTTTTAATATCAGCCGCAGCGAAACGTTCAAATCCTGGAGCCAGATTCACCTGTAACCAAGCACTCAAGCCCTGATCCGCACCACGGATCGGGGCGCTTAATTTTGGCCGTGAAAATGGATGCTGAAGCCCTGCTCCTGCCAGTGGCTGAGCAGCTCCTCCTGCAGAGGCGTGGCGGCACGTCCGGTCCAGACGAAAATATGCTGCCCGGGAAATAGCTCAGGCCGCGGCGACTCCAGCGGTTCGGCGAGAACGTTGACATGCCAGCCGCGTTGGGAAAGACGCCATGCCTCCAGCCACAGACGCGTCCTGTCCTCATTGCTCCAGCCCACCAGCAGCGTCTCTTTGCCATTTTTTTTACGCGCTTCGGCGAGAAACAACGCTACGCAGTCAATTAACAGGCCGTCCAGCATGCTGCTAATCACCAGCGAGGTATTCTGATCCAGCTTGAGACGCTGTCGTACCGGCACTAACAGGCTATCGATGAGGGTGTCGACGGGGTGTTGATGACTGAGCGCCATTAATTTGGCGCGGATTCTGGCGGGCTG
This sequence comes from Klebsiella sp. 4_1_44FAA, assembly GCF_000238715.1. Taxonomy (NCBI): domain Bacteria; kingdom Pseudomonadati; phylum Pseudomonadota; class Gammaproteobacteria; order Enterobacterales; family Enterobacteriaceae; genus Klebsiella; species Klebsiella sp. 4_1_44FAA. Next base: position 622,447 of record NZ_JH414799.1, on the reverse strand, counting down.
CATATAACGCAGAATGGACATCATCTCTTCCTGAAGATGCGCGGATTCGTCGCGCGCCGCCGGCAGGTTATCCTCGAGCAGCGCTTTGACTTTCCCTACTGATACACCGCGCTCTATCCAGCGCTTGATCTCTTCGATACGCAGGATATCTTCTTCATCAAATTGTCGATGCCCGCCTTCGCTACGCTGCGGTTTCAGTAGACCGTAACGACGCTGCCAGGCGCGCAGTGTGACCGGATTGATTCCGCAACGTTCGGCGACTTCACCGATACTGTAAAACGCCATAGCAGCCTCACATCAACCTGATACCTTAATACCTAAACTAACGAATTCAGGCATCCTGTACAACTCTATTTTCTTGTACAGATAAAGATATCAGGTTGCGGCTCACAGCGCCCGGGAAAAAAGATGAAAAAATGTTTAGCTGATTTCGCGGTGGTTCATTTTTTCTCCGGCCATGCGACGGCGGGTAGGCCCCCCAGGCGCGCGCTGGCGAACAAATTGCCCTGAAACTGTGAAATACCGGCTGATTCCAGCCACATCCACTCTTCAGCACGCTCAACGCCGACGGCTGAGACCGCAATCTCCAGAGAAGTACAGCATTTGATAATCGCCTGTACAATCGACTGGCGCGGTCCGTCCTGGTGGATATTGCGGATCAGCTCATGGTCGATTTTAATTCTGTCGGGTTGGTATTGCGCCAGCAGCGATAGCCCGGCAAACCCGGCGCCGAAGTGATCGATGGCAAGATTAATTCCCGCGCCCTTCAGTTTGCGCACCGCATCGGTAAAATCGTCCATCCGCGAAATCACTTCCCGCTCAGTGAACTCGACAATAATCTGCTCCGGAATAAGGTCATTGCGACTAATTTCGTCGAGCAGGAAAGCCACCGCATTCGGCGCTTTGACCATGGTCATCGGCAGTAAATTAATGCTTAACGCCTTATTACGTAAACCTAATTTTCCCGCCAGCGACAACGCCACCCGTTTACTGTGCAGGTCAGCGAGATAAATATCGTCCCCGGTCAGCCCGGCAAAATAGGCGCCGGGGGATTGCCCGTCCGGTGTACGCAACAGCGCTTCCCACGAAATAATTTCGCAGGCGAAAGGGTCGACAATCGGCTGGAAGGCAAAGGAACAACCTTCCGTATTATCGATAATCGGGGTATCAGGATAGAACGTCTCCTTATCAGGAATAAAAACCCAACTATCTGCGGAAGGAATCTCAAAATAGTTCGCTTTTTCTGTGGCTTCGACAAAAGTACGGAAAAATTGCAGCGCCCGGTCATCATAGGTGAGCTGATATTTTGACGTCCCCCGGTCCATCACCGCCTGCAGAACTTCCTCGCGATCGTGTTCGCGTAAATCAAACAGTTCCATCCCGACCTTACCAAAACGACGGGACGGCGCATAATCGCAAAGCAACTCCACCAGATTATAGTGGCGAGGATCCTGGCAGATATGCTGATAAATATCCTGAACCTTTTCTTCAGGCCCCTCAATGAGTTGAAAAAAATGCGTCCCGTTAAAAAGTAAAATACCGGTGACGTCCGCCTGCCCATTTCTTTCGTTTGCCCTGGCGACCATGGCCTCGATCGATTTGAATGAGACATTGTCGCAGATATGGCTGCGATAAATGATGGTGGTTAGCATAGTGATTCCAGATGGGAGGGATAAGCATTCACAGTAGCAGTTATCAGGCTAAGGGTCTCGTAAAACTACGTTTTGTCTTAACAAAAAAGATACACTAAAAATCCCTTTTTTGTGCAAGGTTTTCCCTTTTTTCTTTCCTTGTACAACATGCAACGCTAAACCCCACCTTTACAAGCCAGAACCGCGCCAGGCAAAAAAAATTAAACAATTAAAAATCATATAGTTAAACTAACATGAATCATTATTGTGCAACTTTGTGTGTACAGGTTAATAATTATTGTATAAGTTTAATGGCAGTTAACAGATGAATGAAATGAAAGGAGCACATATGCAGCAGAATGGTTACATTCCAGATACAGCGAACGCAATTGCCCAGTATTTCAACAAAGCATCTTTGCCTTCCCAGCAGGAAACCCTGGGTCAGATCGTGATGGATATTCTTAACGAAGGGCGTCATCTCAACCGCAAAGCGCTATGCACCAAACTGTTGAGCCGCCTGGACCGCGCTCGCGCGCCGGAGGAAGAGAGCCACTATCAGACCTTAATTGGTCTGCTGTTTGCTGGCCAGGAATAACGTCATCGATCGTCGCCTGTTGCAGCGCCGCAGTAGCAGATGAGGGGCGATCGCTTCCACAAACCTGCTGCTGACCTGAATGCCGTTCGCCTATTCAGGAAAAGGGTGGCATGCATAGAGACGGTTATGAATAACAGTGAAACTGAGGAAATAACCGATGAAATCATCGGCGAGGCGGTTCTAGCGCTTCTGAAAACGAATCGCCCGATTACCACCCCGACCCTGCTGGTTCGACTTCGGTTAATGCAGGCGACAGAACCAGATCGCCAGCGTAGAAAGATCATCGCTGCCGTGATCGAAGAAATTTGCGCGAAGCTTATCCGTCAGCGGAAGTACGCGCCTTTACAGGTAAAGAAAATCAATGGCCGTTGGGAAACCAGAGGTTCGCTGGCGCCAGACAGCATGCCGTCGGAAGCTAAAAAGATCCACTGATTATCCCAACCATGGTGAATTAAACAGAGTGAGAATGTGATGAGACAGACTATGCATCAGCAACCAGATATTTACGCAAGACTGCAGGACACCGCGCTCTCCGACTATTTCCGTAACGCCGGTGATAAACTGGTTGATGAGTCCGCCGTCATGTCGCTCGCCATCAACAGTATTCTCCAGTCCGAGGGTCACCTGAACAATAAGGCCATTATTTTATGGCTGATTCAGGCGCTGGAAACCACCGATGACGTGGTGACCGCGGACGTGATCCGAAAAACGCTGGAGATTGTCGTTGGCTACACCATGGACGATATCTAACGTCGCCACGCTTCTGGCCCGCCAGGACAACGCCTTCTCCGCAGAGCCTGTCCGCTCTGAGCAAAAAAACCTCGCTAAGGCGAGGTTTTTTCTTTTACCTGATGGCGGTTCAGTGGGCGTTGACCACCACCCACATCGGCCCCTGCCCAACCGCATAGCGGCCTTTCTCCTGCAGCAGTCCCTGCTCACCGACGATATCGTACACCGCGATATGGTGCGACTTCTGCCCGGCGGCAATGAGATATTTACCGCTGTGATCGAGGTTAAAGCCGCGCGGCTGGGTCTCGGTAGGCTGATAGCCTTCCACCGCCAGCACGCTACCATCTTCCGAAACGCTGAACACCGTGATGATGCTGGCGGTACGATCGCAGGCGTAAAGATGACGGCCATCCGGGGTGATATGAATATCCGCCGCCCAGCGCACGCCGCTAAAATCAGGCGGCATCATATCCAGGGTCTGTACACATTCGATGTTGCCCTTAGGATCTTTCAACTCCCAGACGTCAATCGAGCTGTTTAGCTCATTGACGCAGTAACCATACTGCTGGTTGGGATGGAATACCATGTGACGCGGACCGGCGCCCTCGACGGTCGTCACTTCCGCGGGCTCCTGTGCCGAAAGGAAACCATCGTCGCTGAGGGTAAACAGGCAAATGCGATCCTGCTTCAGCGCCGGCACCCACAGGGTGCGATTATCCGGGGAGATATTGGCCGAGTGGCAGCCTTCCAGCCCTTCCACCACGGTGATGGTTTCGCCCGGCAGGCCATCGTGCAGCGGGGTCACGCTGACACAGCCCTGATTGTAGGAGGCGCTGAAGACAAAGCGGCCATGACGATCGGTAGAGATATGGGTCGGGCTGCCCGGCAGCGCAGCTTCGCCCGCAAAGGTTAACGCCCCGTTATCCGGCGTGATGCGATAGGCCAGCACGCGAAACTCCGGACGAACGCCAACGTACAGAAATTCCTTGTTGGGGCTGACCACCATCGGCTGGACCTGCCCTGGGGCATCAACCACCTGCACCAGCGTCAGTTTGCCGTCCGCTTCAAGACTCCAGACATGGATTTGTTGGCTTTCCGGGCTGGCGGTATAAACGGTTTGTTTCATGACTACTCCTTCCCTCACTGCACGTGGAATTTTCATTTTCAGGATAACAGCACCCTGAAAATTATAAGACATCCGCCCATGATACTCGCATCGTCCGCCGAATTTCCGCCGGACGGCGGCACAAAGGGCATACAGACATTCACGGCAGATGTGGAAAAATTGGTCCTGACGCCACGGCGGTGTACCATCATGGCCAGGTCACTTTTCAACATCAACCGGAAATAACACATGACAACACGCGTGATTGCCCTGGATTTAGACGGCACCCTGCTTACCAGCAAAAAAACCATTCTGCCCGCTTCGCTGGAGGCGCTGGCCCGCGCCAGAGAGGCAGGCTATCAGGTCATCGTCGTCACCGGACGTCATCACGTCGCTATCCATCCTTTTTATCAGGCACTGGCTCTCGATACACCTGCAATTTGTTGTAATGGCACCTATTTGTATGATTATCACGCAAAAAAGGTTTTGGCCGCCGATCCTATGCCGGTGGAGCAAGCGGTAAGCCTCACTGCCATGCTTGCCAAACAGCAGATCCACGGCCTGGCATATGTGGACGACGCGATGCTTTATGAACACCCCACCGGGCATGTGATCCGCACCCGCAACTGGGCGCAAGCGTTACCGGAAGATCAGCGTCCAGTTTTCGCTCAGGTCGATTCGCTGGCGCAGGCGGTTCGCGAAGTTAACGCGGTATGGAAATTCGCTCTCACCGATGACGACATTCCCCGCCTGCAGCGGTTTGCGCAGCAGGTTGGCGAGACGCTGGGCCTCGAGTGCGAATGGTCGTGGCACGATCAGGTGGATATCGCGCGCGCCGGCAACAGCAAAGGCAAACGCCTGGCGCAATGGGTGGCCGACCAGGGGCTGTCGATGCAGGATGTGGTGGCCTTCGGCGATAACTACAACGATCTAAGCATGCTGGAAGCGGCGGGCACCGGGGTGGCGATGGGCAACGCGTTGGACGAGGTGAAAGCCCGCGCCAACATAGTCATCGGCGACAATGAGTCCACCAGCATCGCCGAGTTTATCTACCGCCAACTGCTGTAATCAGGCGGCGATCGACACGCTTTTGATCTGGGCAAACACCTGCTGACCTGGCGCTATCGCCAGGTCGTCCCGCGCCCATGGGCTAATCCTGGCCCATAGCAGACGGCCACTCACTCTGAGCTGCACTTCAATCTGTCCGTTGACCTCCAGACACTGAGCCACCTCGGCGCGTAAGATATTGCGGATGCTGGTCCCGGACGGCTGGGCCAGTGTCAGCGAAACGTCCGACGCCTGAATGCGGATCCGTGCGGTGTCGCCTGCGGGACGTTCGAGCCGGTTGACCCACAGCAACTGGTCCCCCAGCGCCAGGGCCGTCATCGCATACTGCGGGTGCTGCGCGGCGACGGTGGCGCTAAGGATAGTACTCTGCTGCTCCGCCGGCAGCCAGGGGTGCATCACGCTGCTGCTCCAGACCTCCTCCAGCGGACCGAAAGCTTTCACCTTACCGGCCTCCAGCACCAGCACACGATCGGCCAGATGCTGGATCTCATCCAGCGAGTGGCTGACGTAAAGCATCGGAATATGGATCTCCTGCGCCAGCCGCTGCAGGTAGGGCAATAGCTCGCGTTTGCGCGGAATGTCCAGCGAGGCCAGCGGCTCATCCAGCAGCAGCAGCTCTGGCGCGGTCAGCAGGGCGCGGCCGATAGCCACTCGCTGCTTTTCGCCGCCGGATAACCGGCCCGGCAGACGATCCAGCAAGGGCGCAATCCCCAGCAGATCCACCAGCTTATCGAACTGGCTGACCATGGATTTCGCCATCCCATACTGCAGATTGCCGCGCACTTTATAATGGGGAAACAGGCGCGCATCCTGAAAGACATAGCCGATACGGCGCTGCTCCGGCGCCAGGCAGATACGCTGCGCGGTGTCGTTCAGCACCCGGCCATTGAGCACGATCCGCCCCGCCTGGGGTCGGGTCAGGCCGCTGATGGCGTTAATCAACGAGGTTTTGCCCGCGCCGGAGACGCCAAAGACGGCGGTGATCCCGCTGGCGGGCAGGGTTTCACGGATCTGCAGGCAGTGACTGCCGAGGGTCTGGGTAAAGTCCAGCTCCAGCATCATTATCCTCCCATGCGCTGGCGGCTCACGCGGGCCAGCCATTCCGAAATCAGCAGCGAAACCAGCGCCAGTCCGATGGCGATGAGGCAGAGGCGGGCCGCCGCCCCCTCCCCGCCCGGGGTTTGAATCAAGGTGTACATAGCCGAAGGGAGGGTGCGCGTTTCACCGGGAATATTGGAAACGAACGTGATGGTCGCGCCAAACTCCCCTAACGAGCGGGCGAAGGCCAGCACCGTGCCGACAATAATCCCCGGCAGAGTCAACGGCAACGTAATGGTCAAAAATACCCGCCAGCGGCTGGCCCCGAGGGTTCTCGCCGCTTGCTCCAGTTTGACGTCCACCCCTTCCAGCGCCAGGCGAATGGCGCGCACCATCAGCGGGAAAGACATCACCGCCGCCGCCAGCACCGCCCCGCGCCAGCTAAAAGCAAAGCTGATGCCGAACCAGTCATACAGCCAGCTGCCAATAAACCCGCGCCGCCCCATGGCCACCAGCAGCAGGTACCCCACCACCACCGGAGGCAGCACCAGCGGCAGATGGAGAATACTGTCGAGCAGGGCCTTGCCGGGAAAGGTGCGCCGGACCAGCAGCCAGGAAAAAAAGATGCCAAAGGGCAGGCTCAAGGCCACCGCCAGGGAGGAGACTTTCAGGCTCAGCAGCACCGCCTGCCATTCGGGTTCGCTCAGAAACATCAGCGGGTGGTAAATCCGTAACGTTTAAAGATAGCGGACGCTTCCGGCCCTTTCAGGTAGTCATAGAAGGCGCTCACAGCCGCATTGCGGTGCCCATCGACAATCGCCAGCGGGTACTCGACTTTCTGATGCGAGGCTTCCGGGAAGGTGCCGACCACTTTCACCCCCTTGCTGGCCACGGCATCGGAGCCATAGACAATCCCCAGCGGCGCTTCGTTGCGCTCCACCAGCGCCAGCGCACCGCGCACGTCTTCAGCCGGGGCGAGCTTCGGCGACAACGTCTCCCAGGCACCGAGTTTCTGCAGTGCCTCTTTGGCATAGATACCGGCCGGGACATGCTGTGGATCGCCCACCGCCAGACGGCCTCCTTTCAGCAGGCTGGTCCAGTCGGTTTTCTCATCAATGGTTATCGCCCCCTGCGCACTGGCTTTCGGCGCGACCACTACCAGGCTGTTGCCAAGCAGAGTGGCGCGGGTTGCCGGATCGATGGCCTTTTTATCTGCCGCGTAATCCATCCATTTCTGATCGGCGGAGATAAACAGGTCCGCTGGCGCACCCGCTTCTATCTGCCGCGCCAGCGTCGAAGACGAGGCAAACGACGACACGACCTCGACGTTTTTTTCTTTCTTGTACGCCTGGGCAATATCCTGCATCGCGTTGGTTAACGATGCGGCGGCGAAAACGGTCACTTTACCCTCTGCCGCCAGCGCCTGACCCGCGACGCACAGCGTGAGTGATACCCCGACAACCCCGCGTAACCAAGAACCTGCCATCTTACTCTCCTGTCAATGCGTTATGTAGTCGATAATATAACGATATGCGAAGCGTTTTTATAGTGATACAGGACAATAAAACGAAGGGAAATGATACAGGAGGGAAATAGCACAGCGCCCGGTTAAACCGGGCGCCGGGAAATCAGTGATTTTGCTGGCTGCGATCTTTGTGGCCTACGCCGGAGAAGAGGTTGAACACTTCGCCAAGACCGTAAATCAGTCCCAGGATGACCGCCATCACCACCGGTACCATGATGACCGCAAAAACCAGACTTTTCAAAAGCTCTAACATGGTTCACTCCAGATAGTATGATTTCCTGATTGTAACGATTTCAGCCGAAAAAACACGTCCCATTTGTGCGGTGGGTAATGACCAACCGCGCAGAGAGGTTTTGCAAGTGGGCGACTATCGGTCACAATACCCTTTTTTGTCAGGAAACGATTATGCAGGCCGAAATTCTTCTTACCCTTAAGCTACAGCAGCGCCTGTTTGCCGATCCGCGGCGGATCGCCCTGCTCAAACAGATTGACCAGACCGGTTCGATAAGCCAGGGGGCGAAGCATGCGGGTATCAGCTATAAGAGCGCTTGGGATGCCATCAATGAGATGAACCAGCTCAGCGAACAGCCGCTGGTGGATCGCGCCACCGGCGGAAAGGGCGGCGGCGGCGCGGTGCTGACCCGCTACGGGCAGCGTCTGATCCAGCTGTACGATCTGCTGGCGCAGATCCAGCAGAAAGCGTTTGATGTACTCAGCGATGACGATGCCCTGCCGCTGGATAGCCTGCTGGCGGCCATCTCGCGCTTTTCCCTGCAGACCAGCGCCCGCAACCAGTGGTTCGGCACCATTACCGGCCGCGATCGCCAGCAGGTGCAGCAGCACGTGGAAGTACTGTTGGCTGACGGAAAAACCCGCCTGAACGTCGCCATCACCGCGCAAAGCGCTGAGAAGCTGGGACTCGATGAGGGCCAGGAGGTGCTGGTCCTGCTCAAAGCGCCATGGGTCGGCATCACCCTCGATCCCGCAGCAGCCCGCCAGGCTGATAACCAGCTGTCGGGACGTATCAGTCATATCGAATGCGGGTCCGGACAGTGCGAAGTACTGATGACCCTGGCGGACGGTCAAACCCTGTGCGCCACCCTGCCACAGGCGCAGGCCGCTGGCCTGGCGGAAGGAACGGAGGCGATCGCTTACTTCAATGCCGATCGCATCATCCTCGCGACGTTATGCTGACCCCATTGACATTACGCGTCTGAAGTCGTATCCCTGATGCACATCGCTGCAAAAAATGGGATACATCATGTCATCATTGCAAATTTCGCAAGGCACGTTTCGCCTGAGCGATACAAAGACCTTAAAAATAGACCACCTGAGCGTGGCGGCGGGTGAAAGCTGGGCGTTCGTCGGCAGCAACGGCAGCGGCAAATCCGCCCTCGCGCGGGCCCTGGCCGGCGACCTGACCCTGCTCAGCGGCCAGCGCGAAAGCCACTTCTCCCGCGTAACCCGCCTCTCCTTCGAGCAGTTGCAGAAGCTGGTCAGCGACGAGTGGCAGCGCAATAACACCGACCTGCTCAGCCCAGGCGAAGAAGACACCGGCCGCACCACCGCGGAGATTATCCAGGATGAGGTGAAAGATCCTGCCCGCTGCGCGCGCCTGGCCGAACAGTTTGGCATCAGCGCCCTGCTGGACCGCCGGTTTAAATACCTGTCGACCGGGGAAACGCGTAAGACCCTGCTGTGTCAGGCCCTGATGACCGATCCGCAACTGCTGATCCTCGATGAACCTTTCGACGGTCTCGACGTCAACTCCCGCCAGCAGCTGGCTGCCCTGCTGGCCGACCTGCACAGCGCCGGCATCACCCTGGTGCTGGTGCTCAACCGTTTCGATGAGATCCCGGAGTTTGTGCAATTCGCCGGCGTGCTGGCTGACTGCACCCTTAGCGAGACCGGCGAGAAGTCTTCCCTGCTGCAGCAGGCGCTGGTCGCCCAGCTGGCGCACAGTGAAAAACTGGACGGCATCACCCTGCCGGAGCCGGATGTCCCACCGGCCCGTCATGCGCTGGCAGACTCGGCGCCGCGTATCGTGCTCAACGACGGCGTGGTCTCCTATAACGATCGCCCGGTCATCAATCACCTCTCATGGACCGTGAATCCGGGCGAACACTGGCAGATCGTCGGTCCCAACGGCGCCGGTAAATCTACGCTGCTGAGCCTGGTCACCGGGGATCATCCGCAGGGCTACAGCAACGATCTCACGCTCTTTGGCCGCCGGCGCGGCAGCGGTGAGACCATCTGGGATATTAAAAAGCATATCGGCTACGTCAGCAGCAGCCTGCATCTGGACTACCGGGTCAGCACCAACGTCCGCAACGTCATCCTGTCGGGCTATTTTGACTCGATCGGCATTTATCAGGCGGTCTCCGACAAGCAGCATAAGCTGGTGCAGCAATGGCTGGATATTCTCGGCATCGATAAGCGCACCGCCGACGCGCCGTTTCACAGTCTGTCGTGGGGCCAGCAGCGGCTGGCGCTTATCGTCCGCGCGCTGGTGAAGCATCCAACCCTGCTGATCCTCGATGAACCGCTGCAGGGGCTGGACCCCCTCAACCGCCAGCTGGTGCGCCGCTTTGTCGACGTGTTGATTGGCGAAGGGGCCACACAGCTGCTGTTTGTCTCGCACCATGCGGAAGATGCCCCGGACTGTATTACCCATCGCCTGGCGTTCGTCCCCAGTGGAGACGGTTACACTTATCAGCTCGGCCCTGTGGCCTGACGCCCCCTGCCGGGGATCGAAAGATCCCTGGTATTTTTCAGAAAAATAGCGCAAAACAAACCTAAGTCATTGAATTAAAATTCAAAATATAAAATTTACGTTATTTACACCCCAAGTGTAAACGATTCCACTAACTTGTGCTATGTCACACTTTTCACTTCTTTGATATGCTATCTTCCTCACAAACGATAAGCCGAATGGAGCGAATCATGAAAGTTTTGGTTACAGGTGGTAGCGGTTACATTGGAAGTCATACCTGCGTTCAACTGCTGCAGCAGGGACACGAGGTGGTGATCCTCGACAATCTCTGCAACAGCAAGCGCAGCGTACTGCCGGTGATTGAACGTCTCGGCGGCAAAGAAGCCACCTTTATTGAAGGCGATATTCGTAACGAAGCGCTGATGACGGAGATCCTCCACGATCACGCCATTGAGGCAGTGATCCACTTCGCCGGGCTGAAAGCCGTCGGGGAGTCCGTCGCCAAGCCGCTGGAATATTACGACAATAACGTCACCGGCACACTGAAATTAGTCTCTGCCATGCGCACCGCTGGCGTGAAGAACTTTATCTTTAGCTCCTCCGCTACCGTCTACGGCGATCAGCCGAAAATCCCGTATGTCGAAAGCTTCCCGACCGGCACCCCGCAAAGCCCCTACGGCAAAAGCAAGCTGATGGTGGAGCAGATCCTGACCGACCTGCAGAAAGCCCAGCCGGAGTGGAGCATTGCCCTGCTGCGCTACTTCAACCCGGTCGGCGCCCACCCGTCGGGCGACATGGGGGAAGACCCGCAGGGGATCCCGAACAACCTGATGCCCTACATCGCCCAGGTCGCCGTTGGCCGTCGCGAATCGCTGGCCGTTTTTGGTAACGACTATCCGACCGAAGATGGTACCGGCGTGCGCGATTACATCCATGTGATGGACCTCGCCGATGGCCACGTCGCGGCCATGGAAAAACTGGCTGACAAAGCCGGGGTGCATATTTACAACCTTGGCGCCGGCGTCGGCAGCAGCGTGCTCGACGTAGTCAATGCTTTCAGCAAGGCCTGCGGCAAACCCATTAACTACCATTTCGCGCCGCGCCGCGATGGCGACCTCCCGGCCTACTGGGCGGATGCTGCCAAGGCCGACCGCGAGCTGAACTGGCGCGTAACGCGCAACCTGGACGAAATGGCGCAGGACACCTGGCACTGGCAGTCCCGTCATCCGCAGGGTTATCCAGACTAAGGAACCTTCATGAGCGTATTTAACCCCGTTGACCATCCACATCGTCGTTATAACCCGTTAACCGGACAGTGGATTCTGGTTTCTCCGCATCGCGCCAAGCGCCCCTGGCAGGGGGCGCAGGAAACGCCGGCAAAACAGACCTTGCCGGCCCACGATCCGGACTGTTTCCTGTGCCCGGGCAACACCCGGGTGACCGGCGACACCAACCCGAATTACGCCGGTACCTACGTATTTACCAACGACTTTGCGGCCCTGATGACCGACACCCCGGACGCACCGGAGAGTGACGATCCGCTGATGCGCTGCCAGAGCGCCCGCGGCACCAGTCGGGTGATCTGCTTCTCGCCAGACCACAGCAAAACGCTGCCGGAACTGAGCCTTGGAGCGCTGGAAGACGTGGTTAAAACGTGGCAGGAACAGACCGCGGACCTCGGGAAAAGCTACCCGTGGGTGCAGGTTTTTGAAAACAAAGGGGCAGCGATGGGCTGCTCCAACCCTCACCCGCATGGTCAGGTGTGGGCCAACAGTTTCCTGCCCAATGAAGCGGAACGGGAAGACCGTCTGCAGAAAGAGTATTACGCCGCACAGGGCCAGCCGATGCTGCTGGACTATGTGCAGCGCGAACTGGCCGACGGCAGCCGCACGGTGGTGGACACCGAGCACTGGCTGGCGGTGGTGCCCTACTGGGCCGCCTGGCCGTTCGAAACGCTGCTGTTGCCGAAAGCGCACGTGCAGCGCATAACCGATCTCACCGACGCCCAGCGCAGCGATCTGGCGCTGGCGTTGAAAAAGCTGACCAGCCGTTACGACAACCTGTTCCAGTGCTCATTCCCCTACTCCATGGGCTGGCACGGCGCGCCGTTTAACGACGAAGACCATAACCACTGGCAGCTTCATGCCCACTTTTATCCGCCGCTGCTGCGCTCCGCGACGGTCCGCAAGTTTATGGTTGGTTATGAGATGCTGGCCGAAACTCAGCGCGATCTGACCGCCGAGCAAGCTGCCGAACGACTGCGCGCCGTCAGCGACGTCCATTTTCGTGAATCCGGAGTGTAATGATGAGTCTGAAAGAGAAAACCCAAACCCTGTTCGCTGACGCCTTCGGCTACCCGGCCAGCCATGTCATTCAAGCGCCAGGCCGCGTCAACCTGATCGGCGAGCATACCGATTACAACGACGGTTTTGTGCTGCCCTGCGCTATCGACTACCAGACAGTGATCAGCTGTGCGCCGCGCGACGATCGTACGGTGCGGGTGATTGCCGCCGATTACGATAATCAGACCGATGAGTTCTCTCTCGACGCGCCGATTATCAGCCACGACACCCAGCAGTGGTCTAACTATGTCCGCGGCGTGGTAAAGCATCTGCAGCAGCGGAACAGCCACTTTGGCGGCGCGGATCTGGTGATCAGCGGCAATGTACCGCAGGGTGCGGGGTTAAGCTCCTCAGCCTCGCTGGAAGTCGCCGTCGGCACCGTGTTCCAACAGCTGTATCATCTGCCGCTGGATGGCGCGCAAATCGCCCTCAACGGCCAGGAGGCGGAAAACCAGTTCGTCGGCTGCAACTGCGGCATCATGGATCAGCTGATTTCAGCGCTGGGCAAAAAAGACCACGCGCTGCTGATCGACTGCCGTTCGCTGGGCACCAAAGCCGTCTCGATGCCGAAAGGCGTGGCGGTGGTGATCATCAACAGCAACTTTAAGCGCACCCTCGTCGGCAGCGAGTACAACACCCGTCGTGAACAGTGCGAAACCGGCGCGCGCTTCTTCCAGCAGCCCGCCCTGCGCGATGTCACCCTTGAGCAATTTAACGCCGTCGCCCATGAGCTGGATCCGGTCGTCGCGAAGCGCGTACGCCATGTGCTGACGGAGAATGCCCGCACTGTGGAAGCCGCCAGCGCCCTCGAAAAAGGCGACCTGAAGCGGATGGGTGAGCTGATGGCAGAGTCCCACGCCTCGATGCGTGATGATTTCGAGATCACCGTCCCGCAGATCGACACCTTGGTGGAGATCGTTAAGGCCGCGATCGGCGATAAGGGCGGCGTGCGCATGACCGGCGGCGGCTTTGGCGGCTGCGTGGTAGCGTTAATCCCGGAAGAACTGGTCGATACCGTTCAGCAAGCCGTTGCCAACGAGTATGAAGCGAAAACCGGTATTAAAGAGACATTCTATGTCTGCAAACCGTCACAGGGGGCCGGGCAATGCTAACGCAAACCACCGCGCTGGCCCCGGACGGCCGGCCATGGCAGCAGGTGACCCTGCGCAATAAGTCGGGGATGACCGTCACCGTGGCGGACTGGGGCGCGACGCTGCTCAGCGCCGAGGTGCCGCTGGCCGATGGCAGCCTGCGCCGACCGCTGCTGGGCTGCGCAAAGCTGGAAGACTATGCTCGCCAGGCCGCATTTCTTGGCGCCTCGGTAGGCCGCTACGCCAACCGTATCGGCCACAGCCGCTTCCCGCTTGACGGCCAGGTCGTCAACGTCACGCCGTCAAACGACGCGGGCCACCAGCTCCACGGCGGCCCGGAAGGATTTGATAAGCGCCGCTGGCGCATTGTCCGCGCCGACGAGCAGGAAGTGCTGTTCGCCCTGACCTCGCCCGATGGCGATCAAGGCTTCCCCGGCACCCTGCAGGCCACCGCGCACTATCGTCTGACCGACGATAACCGCATCGCGATTACCTATCGCGCCACCGTGGACCAACCCAGCCCGGTGAATATGACCAATCACGTCTATTTCAACCTCGACGGTGAGCAGGGCGATGTGCGCCAGCATCAGCTCCAGATCCTCGCCCAGAGGTATCTGCCGGTGGAAAGCGACGGTATCCCGGGTGGCGAACTGAAAGATGTTGCTAACACCAGCTTTGATTTCCGCCAGCCGAAAACCATCGCCGCCGACTTCCTCGCGGATGCCGATCAGCAAAAGGTGAAGGGATACGATCATGCCTTCCTGCTGGATGCCAAAGGCGACGCCAGCCAGCCCGCGGCACAGGTCTGGTCGCAGGATGGCAAGCTGCAGATGACGGTCTATACCTCCGCTCCGGCGCTGCAGTTTTACTCCGGCAACTATCTCGGCGGCACCCCGTCGCAGACGACGGAGCCCTACGCCGACTGGCAGGGACTGGCGCTGGAGAGCGAATTCCTGCCGGATTCGCCGAACCATCCGCAATGGCCGCAGCCGGACTGTGTATTACGTCCGGGCCAGGAGTACGTCAGCCTGACGGAATATCAGTTTATCGCCCGATAATCGCCAGCGCCCTCCATCAGGGGGCGCTGCTTTTCGTCCCCGCCCTCCTCTCTGCCGCCTCTTTTTTCAGCAACCTGCTCTATTTTCCGTCACCAAAGGACAAAAAAATAACCTGTGTATTACAAGCACCTTACACTGCGCCACTATTTTCGCTATGGTTAGGGATAAGCATTGCCGTGCGCCAAATCACGGCAATATAATGAGAATAGTTATCAATCAATAACACATACACCATCACATTCAGCGTACCGTTCGCGGCGCGAGGGATGGCGTGTAGAGAGGAGTGAGAGAATGGCTGTAACTAAGCTGGTACTGGTTCGTCATGGCGAAAGCCAGTGGAACAACGAAAACCGCTTCACCGGTTGGTACGACGTGGATCTGTCCGAGAAAGGCGTTAGCGAAGCGAAAGCAGCGGGTAAGCTGCTGAAGGCTGAAGGCTTCAGCTTTGATTTTGCTTATACCTCCGTGCTGAAACGTGCCATCCACACCCTGTGGAACGTGCTGGACGAACTGGATCAGGCCTGGCTGCCGGTTGAGAAATCCTGGAAGCTGAACGAACGTCATTACGGCGCGCTGCAGGGCCTGAACAAAGCGGAAACCGCTGAGAAATATGGTGACGAGCAGGTTAAACAGTGGCGTCGCGGCTTCGCTGTCACTCCGCCGGAGCTGACCAAAGACGACGAGCGCTACCCGGGCCACGATCCGCGCTATGCAAAACTGACCGACGCCGAACTGCCGACCACTGAAAGCCTGGCGCTGACCATCGACCGCGTCGTGCCTTACTGGAACGAAACCATTCTGCCGCGCCTGAAAAGCGGTGAGCGCGTGATCATCGCCGCTCACGGTAACTCCCTGCGCGCGCTGGTGAAATACCTCGACAACATGGGCGAAGACGAGATCCTCGAACTGAACATCCCGACCGGCGTACCGCTGGTATATGAGTTCGATGAAAACTTCAAGCCGATCAAACATTACTATCTGGGTAACGCGGAAGAGATCGCGGCGAAAGCTGCTGCCGTCGCCAACCAGGGTAAAGCGAAGTAATTTCTCCTGGTGAGAACAAAAAAGCGTGGAAATCTCCACGCTTTTTTTATGACCTGCGCTAGCGCGGAGTAGCTTAGCCGCGGCGGGTTTTCACCGCTTCCGCCAGCTGACGCAGGATCGTTTCGGTATCCTCCCAGCCGATGCAGGCGTCGGTGACGCTCTTGCCGTAGGTCAGCGGTTCACCGCTCTCGAGGCTCTGGTTGCCTTCCACCAGATGGCTTTCAATCATCACGCCCATAATGGCGCGCTCGCCGCCGGCGATCTGCTGGCATACGTCGGCGCCCACTTCCATCTGCTTCTTGAACTGCTTGCTGGAGTTGGCATGGCTGAAGTCGATCATCACCTGGGCCGGAAGACCCGCTTTCGCCAGACCGATTTTCACCTCCGCCACGTGCTTCGCGCTGTAGTTAGGCTCTTTGCCGCCGCGCAAAATAATATGGCAGTCGCCGTTACCGCTGGTATTCACGATGGCGGAGTGGCCCCACTTGGTGACCGACAGGAAACAGTGCGGCGCGCCGGCGGCGTTAATCGCATCGATAGCCACCTTGATGGTGCCATCGGTGCCGTTTTTAAAGCCCACCGGGCAGGAGAGTCCGGAGGCGAGCTCACGGTGCACCTGGGATTCGGTGGTTCGCGCGCCAATGGCGCCCCAGCTCATCAGATCGGCGACATACTGCGGGGTGATCATATCGAGGAATTCCCCCGCCGCCGGCAGGCCGCTGTCGTTAATATCCAGCAGCAGTTTGCGCGCGATGCGCAACCCGTCGTTGATGCGGAAGCTGTTATCCATATGGGGATCGTTGATGAGCCCTTTCCAGCCGACGGTGGTGCGCGGTTTTTCAAAATAGACCCGCATGACGATCTCGAGCTCGCCCTTCAGCGCCTCGCGCAGGGTCAGCAGGCGGGCGGCATACTCTTTCGCCGCTGCCGGATCGTGAATAGAACAAGGCCCAATCACCACCAGCAGACGGTCATCGTCGCCTTTGAGGATCTGATGGATCGCTTTGCGAGCATGTGCAACGGTGTTTGCAGCATTTTCGGTAGCAGGGAATTTTTCCAGGAGCGCAACGGGAGGTAATAATTCGTTGATCTCTTTAATGCGTAAATCGTCGTTCTGATAATTCATCTTCTTTCCAGCGTTGCCATACTTATTCAATGAAATGCAATCCCTCCAATCTATCTCTTCGCTGAAATAGTGTAAACGTGATTTTACAGTAGTGATGGAATAATCCTGGAAATAGGCAAAAATACGCCATAAAGTAGCGAAACCAGGCTCATGAACTACAATATTTAACTGTTAAAGCTAATTAAGTCTTACGTTTCAGGATTATATAGTGACACTGCGATCGTCTGCGGAGTCTTAAACCATAGCGAGTCAGATCCCTGGCACACTCACCGCGGGAAGCGCATTTCCCCTTCCCGGCTTAACAGGAGTATCCGATGAATATGAAAAAACTGACGACCCTTTTGCTCACCGCCACCTTAGGTCTTGCCAGCGGCGCGGCCCTGGCGGCAGACACCGGCGCCCAGTCCAATAATGGCCAGGCCAACTCTTCCGCGGATGCCGGTCAGGTGGCGCCGGATGCCCGTGAGAACGTGGCGCCGAACAACGTGGACAATAGTCAGATCAACTCTGGCTCTGGGAGCACCACGGGCTCGACGATGACCCAGGATAATATGTCGAGCGATGAGGTACATAAAAACTCGATGTGTAAAGACGGCCGCTGTCCGGACACCGGTAAAAAACTGGACAACGGCGGCAATACGACCCAAGACAACAGCAAAACCGACGGCACCACCCAGTAACACATGAGGTGGGCAGATCGAAGAAAAGGCGAGCCGGTCTCGCCTTTTCTTCGTTTTTTATCGCTCTCTGTTTATGATGTCATAGCGTAATAATGATAACTATTAAGGGACGACACTATGGCGCACTCGCATTCGCACTCCTCTGTCCAGGCTCCGGATAACAGCAACGCCCGCCGGCTGCTATGGGCGTTTATCGTCACCGCCGGCTTTATGCTGATTGAAGCCGTCGGCGGCGCGATCTCCGGCTCGCTGGCCCTGCTGGCGGATGCCGGCCATATGCTCACCGACTCCGCCGCTCTGCTGTTTGCGCTGCTGGCGGTTCGCTTCGCCAGCCGCCCACCAAATGCCCGCCATACCTTTGGCTGGTTGCGTTTAACCACCCTGGCGGCGTTTCTCAATGCTATTGCTCTGGTGGTGATCACCATGCTGATTGTCTGGGAGGCGATTCAGCGCTTCCAGCATCCGCAGCCGGTAGCCGGCGTGACGATGATGGTCATTGCAGTCGCCGGTCTGCTGGCCAACGTGCTGGCGTTTTGGATCCTACATCGGGGTAGCGAGGAGCGGAATCTTAACGTACGCGCCGCAGCGCTACACGTGCTTGGCGACCTGCTGGGCTCGGTCGGCGCGATCGTGGCGGCCGTGGTGATCCTCACCACCGGCTGGACGCCTGTCGACCCGATTCTTTCCGTGCTGGTTTCCTGCCTGGTATTACGTAGTGCCTGGCGATTACTGAAAGAGAGTCTGAATGAATTGCTGGAAGGCGCGCCGCGTTCGCTGGATGTGGCGGCCCTGCAGCGGGATATCCGTCGCTCTATCCCGGAGGTACGCGATGTTCACCACGTCCACGTCTGGCTGGTGGGGGAAAAACCGGTGATGACGCTCCATGTACAGGTCGTTCCACCGCACGACCATGACGCGTTACTCAACCGCATCCTGCATTTCCTGGAACATAAATATGAAATTGCGCATGCCACGGTGCAGATGGAGTATCAGCCCTGCAGCGGCCCGGAGTGCCATCTCAACACGATGCACGCCGGGCACGATCATCACCACCACCATTAGCCAGAAAACGCGTGAGAACCTCGCTCACGCGCGCTGTTTATCCACATCCGGCTGCCGTTCAACGCAATGAACGTCAGCAAGAGGTATTCCAGCGACATGGCATAGACGCCCTGACGGGCAAAAATCACCACGCTTATCACATTGACGATCACCCATAGCAGCCAGTTTTCAACATACTTGCGGGTCATTAAGATCATCGCCACCACCGACAGCACCGTCATACAGGAGTCCCAGAACGGGAAAGCATCCGGCTGCAGTTCCGGCATAGTGACCTGCAAACCGAGCGCTTGCATCAGGCTGACCGCGATCCGCGTCAGGAAAGCAAAGAACGGGTTGATAAACAGGGTCAGCAAGCCGATCGCTACCACGCAGGCCGCCAGCCAGCCCAGCGCTTTGCTGCGCGGCAGCCAGCGGATCTGCAGCTCAGCCTCATGGTTGCTGCTTTGTCGCGACCATGCATACCAGCCGTAAACGTTAGCGGCAAAAAAGAACAGCTGCAGCAGCAGGCTGGCGTACAGCTGGATCTGAAAGAAGATGATGGCGAACAGCGTGACGTTGACCAGCCCGAAAGCATAGTTACTGATCTTCTCCAGGCTCGCCAGCCAGATACACAACAGCCCGGCAATCGTCCCCACGGCCTCTATCCAGGAGAGATCGTACCCCCCAGCGCCGATGGGTATATGTACTAAAATATTCTGCGTGCTAAAAAAATCCATTTCCTCCCCTCAGCGTCTGGCGACGCGACAATAGGTTATCCCCGTAGTGTAGCCGCAAAATCCAGCATCCGGTTAAGGGGAATTAATGCGCCGGTTCGCAGCGCTTCGTCGACATGGATTTCATGTTCAGCGCCGCCCTGCTCGAGACCCTCGGCAATGGCTTTCAGGCCATTCATCGCCATCCACGGACAATGCGCGCAGCTGCGGCAGGTCGCCCCTTCGCCGGCGGTGGGCGCTTCCAGCAGCGTTTTCTCCGGCACCGCCTGCTGCATTTTATAGAAAATACCGCGATCGGTGGCCACGATCAGCTGGCGCTGGGGCAGGCTTTTCGCCGCCGCAATCAGCTGGCTGGTGGAGCCTACGGCATCGGCCATCTCAACGATCGCCTGCGGCGACTCGGGATGGACCAGCACGGCGGCTTCGGGATGCAGAGCCTTCATCCGCATCAACGCCTGGGTTTTAAACTCGTCGTGCACGATGCACGCCCCCTGCCAGCACAGCACGTCTGCGCCGGTCTGACGCTGAACGTAGCGCCCAAGGTGGCGGTCCGGCGCCCAGAGGATCTTTTGACCAAGACTATCCAGATGGTCAATGAGTTCCACGGCGATGCTGGAGGTCACCACCCAGTCGGCGCGGGCCTTCACCGCGGCGGACGTATTGGCATAGACCACTACGGTGCGGTCAGGATGGGCGTCGCAAAAGGCGTTGAATTCCTCAATCGGACAGCCCAGATCCAATGAACACTCGGCGTTCAGGGTCGGCATCAAAATGGTCTTTTCCGGGCTGAGGATTTTGGCGGTTTCCCCCATAAAACGCACCCCGGCGACCAGCAGCGTGGAGGCCGAATGGCGGGCGCCAAAGCGCGCCATCTCCAGCGAGTCGGCGATACAGCCGCCGGTCTCTTCCGCCAGCTGTTGAATTTCAGGATCGGTGTAGTAATGCGCCACCATCACGGCATCGCGCTCGCGTAGCAGGCGCTTGATTTTTTCGCGGTAAAACTGCTTTTCGTCGACGGTCAGCGGCTGCGGTTTAGCAGGGAAAGGATAAATCGCCGTTTCAGGATCAAACATTACGCTCATCATGCAATCTCGTTTTACTGGCTTAACTCTACAACCGTCAGTATGGCCTTTCGGCGGCTTAACACGGTCATGGTGTTTTATATGCTAAACAAGATAGCCGATTACGAGCTAAAAGTCGTGATGAATTTTGTACATCAGACCCTTTTCCCGGGGACGGTGCTGCGCATCTGCCCGAACGACCGGTTCGTACCCTGTGCAGGCACGGTAAGCGCAGCGTGACCGTGGGAAAATGATGAATTAAGAAATTATTAACATTGATGAGTGGCAGGGAAATGCAGATAGCAAAAAGGCGCCTTTAGGGCGCCTTTTTACATTGGTGGGTCGTGCAGGATGACTCGGCTTCGCCTCGCCCTGCGGGCCGTCGCCGCAAGCGGCTCCGTTGTCTCACTACGTTCGACCCGAACCTGCTGCAGAGAAACTCGTCTCATCCTGAGACTCGCCCTGCGGGCCAACGCTGCCGCGTTGTTCAAAATTGTTCCCGACAATTTTGTCGAATCGTTGAGTTCTGCGCATAGCAAAAAGGCGCCTTTAGGGCGCCTTTTTACATTGGTGGGTCGTGCAGGATTCGAACCTGCGACCAATTGATTAAAAGTCAACTGCTCTACCAACTGAGCTAACGACCCCTTGCGGGATTTTAATGCTGCCATCATTCAGGATGGTGGGTCGTGCAGGATGACTCGACTTCGCCTCGCCCTTCGGGCCGTTGCTGTCGCAACGTTATCCTTCACGTTCAGCATCTGAGTTAAATGCTGAAATTGGTGGGTCGTGCAGGATTCGAACCTGCGACCAATTGATTAAAAGTCAACTGCTCTACCAACTGAGCTAACGACCCGCTCTGGTACTACCTGAATAATTTCACTCGACACCAATTCAGAAATTGGTAGGTCGTGCAGGATGACTCGGCTTTGCCTCGCCCTTCGGGCCGTTGCTGACGCAACGTTATCCTTCACGTTCAGCATACTGAGTTAAATGCTTGAAATTGGTGGGTCGTGCAGGATTCGAACCTGCGACCAATTGATTAAAAGTCAACTGCTCTACCAACTGAGCTAACGACCCGAGTGGTGGGTGATGACGGGATCGAACCGCCGACCCCCTCCTTGTAAGGGAGGTGCTCTCCCAGCTGAGCTAATCACCCGAAACTGCGCTGGATACTACT
>NZ_JH414799.1:466962-600607 GCF_000238715.1 Klebsiella sp. 4_1_44FAA | reverse complement strand
GACCCCCTCCTTGTAAGGGAGGTGCTCTCCCAGCTGAGCTAATCACCCGAAACTGCGCTGGATACTACTGATACTGCCTCCACCGACCCCATCATTATAATGGTGGGTCGTGCAGGATTCGAACCTGCGACCAATTGATTAAAAGTCAACTGCTCTACCAACTGAGCTAACGACCCGGTGGTGGGTGATGACGGGATCGAACCGCCGACCCCTCCTTGTAAGGGAGGTGCTCTCCCAGCTGAGCTAATCACCCGATACTACGCTGGATACTACTAAGCGGTGGGTCGTGCAGGATGACTCGGCTTTGCCTCGCCCTACGGGCCGTTGCTGACGCAACGTTATCCTTCACGTTTTACTATCGCGTTCCACCAGAACGATTGGTGGGTCGTGCAGGATTCGAACCTGCGACCAATTGATTAAAAGTCAACTGCTCTACCAACTGAGCTAACGACCCACTCTGGCATTGCTTTGGGCTTGTTTGATATCCCTTGGCAACGGCGGCATATATTACTGATTTCAGAATTCAGCGCAACTAAAATTTCGATAAAGATCACTTAACTGCTGGCGATTCAGGCGACAAGACCAGAAATAACGCGATTTCTGGTCATGCCGTAATCAACCAAGAGCATTAAGTCGTTTTTGCGCTTGTTTCGCACCGTCGGTGCCGGGGAATTTGTTGATCACCTGCTGGTAAACCGCTTTCGCTTTCGCGGTATCACCTTTGTCCTGCATGATCACGCCGACTTTAAACATCGCGTCAGGCGCTTTTGGCGATTTCGGGTAGTTCTTCACCACCGAAGCGAAGTAAAACGCCGCGTCGTCTTTTCTCCCCTTATTGTAGTTCAACTGCCCGAGCCAGTAGTTAGCGTTTGGCTGGTAGGTTGAATCCGGGTACTTTTTGACGAAGTTTTGAAACGCCACCATCGCGTCATCCTGGCGTGAGGCATCCTTCACCAGGGCAATAGCGGCATTATAATCGGTGTTCGCATCGCCGGTCATCGCCGGGGCGCCTGAGGTGGCCGCTGGCGCTGCGCTGGTGGCAGCCGCGCTCTGATCGCCAGAAGACGACGGAGCCTGCGCACCTGATGCTGCGCCGCCACCGCTGCTCAGACTATCTATCTGCAGCAGAATCTGTTTCTGGCGCTCAACGATCTGATTCAGCTGGTACTGGTTCTCCTGGATCTGCCCGCGGAGAGAATCAATGTCAGTCTGGTTATCAGAGAGTTGTTGCTGGAGTTGGGTTAAAAGCTGGCTGTGAGCATTGGAAATACGCTCGAGTTGAGTGACGCGGTCTTCGACCGAGCCTGAGCCGACACTACTGATTGGCGCCTGAGCAAAAGCGGCCCAGGGGGCCGCTATGCCAACCAGTAACGACAGACTCAATAAATGATGTCTGAAGTTACTGCTCATGCAATTCTCTTAGTAAACCAGTACGGCGCGACGGTTTTTGGCATATGCCGCTTCGTCATGACCCAGTACTGCTGGTTTTTCTTTACCGTAAGAAACGATGGAGATCTGATCGGCAGAAACACCTTTGCCCTGCAGATACATCTTAACGGCGTTAGCACGACGCTCACCCAGAGCGATGTTGTATTCCGGCGTACCGCGCTCATCCGCGTGACCTTCTACAGTCACTTTGTAGGACGGGTTGCTGCGCAGGAAGTTAGCGTGCGCGTCCAGCATAGCAGCGAAGTCAGAACGGATATCGTACTTGTCGAGATCGAAGTAAACGATGTTGTTCTGCTGCAGCTGCTGCATCTGCAGACGAGCTTGCTCTTCAGAAGACATGTTGCCGCCGTTACCGTTAGCGTCCATACCAGTGCCGGCACCCAGCATGCCTTCACCGCTCTGGTCGTTGCTGGCGTTCTTGTTAGAAGAACATGCCGCGATTGCCATAACCGGCAGAGCGATCATCAGCCCTTTCAGCACTTTGTTCAGTTGCATTTCTTTGATTCCTTTAATAATCAATTATTTATTATCACAGATACGGCGACCAGGCAGGCGATTTTACCTGTCCATCAGTTGCCGGAAGACGCGCTTTGAAACGCCCATCTGTAGAAACCAGATTCAGCACGGATCCCATCCCCTGAGAAGAGCTGTAGATTACCATAGTGCCGTTAGGTGCCAGACTTGGCGTTTCGTCTAAAAACGTTGATGACAGAACCTGTACACCACCCGTTTCCAGATCTTGTTTGGCAATGTGCTGCTGACCGCCGGCCGAGCTGACCATTACCATGGTTTTACCATCCGCGCTCACGTCGGCGTCCTGGTTCTGAGAACCTTCCCAGGTGATACGCTGCGGCGTGCCGCCATTAATGTTGACTTTATATACCTGCGGACGACCTGCCTGGTCAGAAGTGAAGGCCAGATTCTGGCTGTCCGGGAACCAGCTTGGTTCGGTGTTGTTGCTGCGACCGTTGGTCACCTGACGAATCTGACCGGATCCCAGATCCATTACGTACAGGTTCAGGCTACCGGTTTTCGACAGCGCGAACGCCAGTTTAGAACCATCCGGTGAGAACGCCGGGGCGCCGTTGTGCTGCGGGAAGGAGGCGATCTGACGCACAGAGGCGTTCGCCAGGGTCTGAACCACCAGCGCAGAACGACCGCTTTCAAAGGTAACGTAGGCCAGTTTAGAACCGTCCGGAGACCAGGCCGGGGACATCAGCGGCTGGGAGGAACGGTGAACCAGGAACTGGTTGTAACCATCGTAGTCGGACACGCGCAGTTCGTAAGGGTACTGGCCGCCGTTTTTCTGCACCACGTAGGCGATACGGGTACGGAAGGCGCCCTTGATGCCGGTCAGCTTCTCAAATACCGCGTCGCTGGCCGCGTGCGCCGCATAGCGCAGGTACTGCTTAGTGACTTTAAAAGAACCTTGCGCCAGCGTTGTGCCCGGCGCTCCGCCGGTGTCCACCAGTTGATACGCAACCTGATAAGAACCATCCGGATTTTGCGTGACCTGGCCGACGACTACGGCGTCAATACCCAGCGCAGACCAGGCAGCAGGCTGCACTTCCTGGGCACTGGTCGGCTGCTGCGGCAGACGAGAGCGATCCAGCGGATTGAATTTACCGCTGTTGCGCAGGTCAGCTGCCACGATACCACCGACATCTTCCGGCGCAGCGCCCTGGCCGGCCCACTGGAACGGTACCACGCCGATAGGGCGCGCCGAGTCCACCCCCTGGGTGATCTCGATACGTACTTCTGCGTGCAGCACCGCCGCCCACAGCATTAAAAAACCAAATGCTACTCGTAATGCCTGCTTCATCATATCTCCCTTATCCGGGCGGAAAGCCCACGATAATTTAGCAGAATGTTAACAAACTCAAATATACAAAACTACCAAAACCCTGTGACTACCATAGATTGTTTTTCCCCGTTTGCACGGGGAAAAATGTCACTGAGGTTTGAAGTCCAGTGGCGCATTTTTGAAGACTTCATATACTGCCTGGCTAGGTGGTTTCGGAAACTTAGCCTGTCGGGCTGCGGCAAGAGCGGCCTGGCACAGAGCAGGATCACCACCTTCGGACTGTATATTTAACAACAGACCGTCAGGAGCAAGTTTGATACGCAAGGTACATGTTTTGCCCGCATAGGACGATGCGTCATAAAACTTACTTTCAATCGCCGATTTTATCTGTCCGGCATAGTTGTTGATATCAGCCCCTGAGGCACTGTTTTTAGTATTACCACTCCCGGCAGCGGAGGCATTGTTTCCTTTGGCCCCACCGCCTGTTTTAGGCGCATTCTTACCAGAACTCAGATCGCCGAGCAGGTTGTCAACGCCGTCCGCTTCTTTCGCAGCCGCCGCTTTCTTCGCCGCCGCGGCTTTTGCTGCTGCCGCCTTGGCCGCTTTATCAGCTGCAGCCTTCTCTGCTGCAGCCGCTTTCGCTGCCGCCGCTTTTTCAGCGGCTGCGGCTTTCTCGGCGGCGGCCTTCTCAGCGGCCGCTTTTTGCGCGGCGGCTTTCTCAGCGGCTTTTTCGGCAGCCGCTTTTTCAGCTGCCGCCTGCTTAGCCGCTTCCTGCTGGGCTTTTTTCTCCGCTTCCTGTTGCGCTTTCTTCGCAGCCGCCGCTTCCGCTTTCTTCTGCGCCTCGGCCGCAGCTTTCGCCGCTTCAGCTTCCGCCTGTTTCTTCGCCTCGGCAGCGGCTTTCGCTGCAGCGGCTTCGGCCTGCTTCTTCGCGTCAGCAGCCGCCTTGGCCGCCGCCTGTTCTGCCGCTTTCGCCTGGGCATCCGCCTTCGCTTTCGCCTCGGCGGCCGCTTTGGCAGCGGCTTCCTGCGCTTCTTTTGCCTGTGCGTCCGCTTTGGCTTTTGCCGCCGCGGCGGCCTTGGCAGCCGCTTCTTCAGCCTGCTTCTGCTGCTCCTTCGCTTCTTTCGCCGCTTCCTGCGCCTGCAGCCGCTCCTGTTCGAGCTGTTTCAGCCGCTCCTGTTCCGCCGCCTGTTTCTCACGTAACTCTTCCGCCTGCTGCTGCGCCTGTTTTTCACGCTGTTCAGCGGCGCGACGTGCGCTGGCCTGCTGCTGTTGCTGACGGTTATAGTTATTTACCACCGCCCCCGGATCGACCATGACGGCATCAATCGACGATCCGCCGCCGCCGCCGGCAGAGGCATCCAGATGCTCGTCAAACGAACTCCAGATCAGCAGCGCGATCAGAATGATGTGCAGCGCGACTGAAATGATGATCGCTCGTTTAAGCTTGTCGTTTTGTTCGGTTGCCTTTGACACTATCGGTTCCCAAAAACTGTTCGCCTGTATCCGCGATGCGCACCGACGGCGAGCGATATCCGCCACCGGACGCCGCGCGGACGCACCTACCTGAAGCGATTAAATAGGTTTGGTCATCAAGCCGACCGATTTAACCCCTGCACTATGCAACAGGTTCAGCGCTTTAATAATTTCATCGTAAGGGACGTCTTTCGCACCGCCGATCAGGAATACCGTTTTTTCATTGGCTTCAAGACGACGCTTCGCTTCGGCAATTACCTGCTCCGGCGGCAGCTGGGACAGCGTCTCCTGCCCCACCTTCACGCTGTACTGCCCTACCCCGGAGACTTCCACAATCACCGGCGGATCGTCATTGCTTTTCACCGCTTGCGATTCCGTGGCGTCCGGCAGATCGACTTCCACGCTCTGCGTAATGATCGGCGCCGTTGCCATAAAGATCAGCAGCAGCACCAGCAGGACATCCAGCAGCGGAACGATGTTGATCTCGGACTTCAATTCGCGACGTCCGCGTCCACGTGCTCTGGCCATGGCTTACCCCTTATTGCTTTCGCTGGTGGTAAAGGCCTGACGGTGCAGAATAGCGGTGAACTCTTCCATAAAGTTGTCGTAATTCAGTTCAAGCTTGTTCACGCGCTGGTTCAGGCGGTTATACGCCATGACCGCCGGGATCGCGGCGAACAGACCAATCGCGGTGGCGATCAGCGCTTCGGCGATACCTGGCGCCACCATCTGCAGGGTGGCCTGCTTCACCGCGCCAAGGGCGATAAAGGCGTGCATAATCCCCCAGACGGTACCGAACAGACCGATATACGGGCTGATCGAGCCTACGGTGCCGAGGAACGGAATATGGGTCTCCAGCGTTTCCAGTTCGCGGTTCATCGAAATACGCATCGCACGCGATGCCCCTTCGACAATCGCTTCCGGCGCATGGCTGTTAGCCCGATGCAGGCGTGCAAACTCTTTGAAACCGCTGTAGAAGATTTGTTCCGAACCGGTCAGGTTATCGCGACGCCCCTGGCTCTCCTGGTACAGACGAGAGAGCTCGATCCCGGACCAGAATTTGTCCTCGAACGCTTCAGCTTCACGCGCGGCCGAGTTAAGGATACGCGTTCTCTGAATAATGATAGCCCAGGAAGCGATAGAAAAACCAATCAAAATCAACATGATAAGTTTTACCAGAAGGCTCGCCTTCAGGAACAAATCAAGGATATTCATGTCAGTCACTGCTTAAACTCCGCGACAATAGACTTGGGAAGCGCACGTGGCTTCATTAAGAGTGGATCAACGCACACAATGAGAACCTCAGCTTCGTTTAACACTGTATTCTCGGCGTTGACGATTCGCTGCGTGAAAACCAAAGAGGTGCCGCGCATCGAGGTAATTTCCGTCTGGACTTCGAGCATGTCGTCGAGTCTGGCGGGGGCAAAATACTCCAGCGTCATTTTGCGAACCACGAAGGCAACGCGTTCAGCCAACAGCACCTGTTGACTAAAGTGATGGTGGCGCAGCATCTCTGTGCGTGCTCTTTCATAAAAAGCGACGTAACTGGCGTGGTAAACCACACCACCGGCATCGGTATCTTCGTAGTAGACCCGAACCGGCCATCGAAACAGCGTTGTATTCACTTTACATCCCGGTAATGCAAAAAAAGGTTAGAGCTTTCAAACTTCGCTACTATACGCGCGGGAAAGGTGGTTTGGAATGGGGGAAAGTAAACGGGGCGTAAATTTTTATGGGCTTATGCAAGCCCATAGCATTAACAGAGATCTCTTATTCAAAAGAAGAAAAAGAAGAGACCTAAAGCGAGCACGATATCAGCGATAAGCGGACAAAAAATCCCCTGCCAGTGAACGGTACGCGGGCGAAAGCCCACGCCGTGAATAACGCCGCTGCAAACCGCCCACATCAGCAAGAAACCATGCCAGATTTCCAGCTCGCTGGTCTTCGCCGCAAAGCGCGACGGATCCCAGAAAATGCAGCCAGCCAGCAGCAGCGCCATCAATAAGGAAAGCGCCCGGAGCGGGCGCTTGTCCATTATCGCGTACAGAGTAGCGATAAATTTCATCAGATTTCTTCTTTCTTCCCGGCTTTGGTGGCTTCCACGTGCTCAAGCGCCAGCGCGGTAATGACCCCAAAAGCACAGGCAAGAAGCGTTCCCAAAATCCATGCGAAGTACCACATATATAGCTCCTTACCTTAGTACAGCGAGTGGGTATTCTTTTCGATGTCTTCGCGCGTGATGCGGCCAAACATCTTCCAGTAACACCAGCTGGTGTAGGCCAGAATGATCGGCACGAAAACAATCGCCACGTAGGTCATCAGGTTCAGCGTCCGCTGACTGGAGGTCGCGTCCCACATTGTCAGGCTGGCGTTCAGCATGGTGCTGGACGGCATGATGAACGGGAACATCGCGATACCGGCAGTCAGAATGATGCAGGCCAGGGTCAGCGAGGAGAACAGGAATGCCCAGGCACCTTTATCCGCTTTGGTCGAAACGACGGTCAGCAGCGGCAACACCACGCCCAGGGCAGGCACCGCCCACAGCGCTGGCATATTGTTAAAGTTCACCATCCACGCGCCAGCTTCCCGCACCACTTCCTTGGTCAGCGGGTTAGACGGGCCGGTATGGTCAATCACCGATTTCACCACATAGCCGTCGATGCCGTAGTAGACCCACACGCCCGCCAGCGCGAAGCAGACCAGCGTCACCAGCGCCGCCACCATGGAAACGGTGCGAGTACGCAGGTGCAGTTCGCCTACGGTACGCATCTGCAGGTAGGTGGCGCCCTGAGTCAGGATCATCGCCACGCTGACGATACCGGCCAGCAGACCAAACGGGTTCAGCAACTGGAAGAAGTTACCGGTATAGAACAGACGCAGGTATTCATCGACGTGGAACGGCACGCCCTGCAGCAGGTTGCCAAAGGCCACGCCAATCACCAGTGGCGGCACGAAGCTACCGATGAAGATGCCCCAGTCCCACATGTTGCGCCAGCGGGTGTCCTCGATCTTGGAACGGTAGTCAAAACCGACCGGACGGAAGAACAGCGAGGCCAGCACCAGAATCATCGCCACATAGAAGCCAGAAAACGCCGCGGCGTAAACCATCGGCCAGGCAGCGAACAGCGCGCCGCCGGCGGTGATCAGCCACACCTGGTTACCGTCCCAGTGCGGGGCGATGGCGTTGATCATAATCCGACGCTCGGTGTCGTTGCGGCCGAGGAAGCGGGTGAGCATGCCCACCCCCATGTCGAACCCGTCGGCGACGGCAAAACCAATCAGCAGAATGCCAATCAGCAGCCACCAGATAAAACGCAATACTTCATAATCGATCATTTGACGACTCCTGTCTTAGCGTGCCGACTGAATAGCCGCAGAGGACTGTTCAAAGTGATAGCGGCCGGTTTTCAGGCTGCTAGGTCCTTTGCGGGCAAACTTGAACATCAGGAACAGTTCAGCCACCAGGAACAGCGTGTACAGACCGCAGATCAGCAACATTGAGAAGATCAGGTCGCCCGCGGTCAATGATGAGTTAGCCACCGCCGTCGGCAGGACCTCACCAATCGCCCACGGCTGACGGCCGTATTCGGCAACAAACCAGCCCGACTCCACGGCAATCCACGGCAGCGGCAGGCCGTAAAATGCGGCGCGCAGCAGCCATTTTTTCTCGCCGATGCGGTTACGGATCACGCTCCAGAAGGAGGCGCCTATAATCAGCAGCATCAGGATGCCGCACGCCACCATGATACGGAAGGCGAAGTACAGCGGTGCGACGCTTGGAATGGAGTCTTTGGTCGCTTTGGCGATCTGCTCTTCCGTGGCGTCAGCGACGTTCGGGGTATAGCGCTTCAACAGCAGGCCATAACCGAGGTCCTTCTTCACGTTATTGAACTGGTCACGCACGGCCTGATCGGTTGAACCGGCGCGCAGCTGTTCCAGCAGCGCGTAGGCTTTCATGCCGTTACGGATACGCTCTTCGTGCTGAACCATCAGATCCTTGAGGCCGATAACCGGTTTATCCACCGAGCGGGTAGCAATGATGCCCAGCGCGTAGGGGATCTGGATCGCAAAGTGGTTGGTCTGCGCATTCTGATCGGGAATACCAAACAGGGTGAAGGCCGCCGGCGCAGGCTGGGTTTCCCACTCTGCTTCGATAGCCGCCAGTTTGGTTTTCTGCACGTCACCCATTTCGTAACCGGATTCGTCACCCAGCACAATAACGGAGAGGATCGCCGCCATACCGAAGCTGGCTGCGATGGCAAAGGAGCGCTTGGCAAAGGCGAAGTCTCGACCTTTCAGCATGTACCAGGAGCTAATCGCCAGGATGAACATCGCGCCGGTGACATAGCCCGACGCCACAGTGTGAACGAATTTCACCTGGGCGACCGGGTTGAGCACCAGTTCAGAGAAGCTGACCATCTCCATACGCATGGTTTCGAAGTTGAAGTCCGATGCGATAGGGTTCTGCATCCAGCCGTTGGCGACAAGGATCCACAGCGCGGAGAGGTTGGAACCCAGCGCAACCAGCCAGGTGACGGCCATGTGCTGAACTTTGCCCAGACGATCCCAACCGAAGAAGAACAGACCTACAAAGGTGGATTCGAGGAAGAAGGCCATCAGACCTTCAATGGCCAGCGGCGCACCAAAGATATCGCCCACGTAGTGTGAGTAATACGACCAGTTAGTCCCGAACTGGAACTCCATGGTCAGACCGGTCGCCACACCCAGCGCGAAGTTGATACCAAACAACTTGCCCCAGAATTTGGTCATATCTTTATAAATCTGTTTGCCGGAAAGGACGTAGACCGTTTCCATGATGGCCAGCAGGAACGCCATACCGAGCGTTAGCGGCACAAACAGGAAGTGGTACATCGCGGTCAAGGCAAACTGTAAGCGCGACAGTTCGACTATATCTAACATCATGACTCCTTGCTCATCGCATGAAGACTCCGAAAATGAACCGAGAAGCTCTGGCTCATACGCATGCCCCAATACAAATTTATTTGTCGCCCGTCCACAGCAGGTTTCAATCGAAGGTAAAACCATGCCAGGGTAAGGTTACAAATACGTTAACGAAAAACCCAATTGATTCCCCAATATATTACGCCGCAATAACCTTACAATAAATATGTTTTTATTGTTCCAGTTTTACATTTTTCGACGGTGATCAATATATAGTGAAGATGGCTGAATTCAGCCAATTTGACTTGAGACAATTTAACGTTTTTTGAGGGATTTTTCCAAGTATTAAGTATTGATATAAATCAATTTTTACTCTATGTGTTAATTATGTAGCCCAATAAAGAATATTGGTGAACTTAATGTTAATTAAGTGTTTAAACTATGGCTTTTCCAGTTACTAAAAAGAGAGATATGAGAATCATAGGTAATATTATTTAACGTCGTGGAAAAAAAACAAAAAAAGGAACCGATCCGAATAATGTTAGACCGCTCACAGTATTTTATCTGCTTCCTTATCCCCTGCCCCACGCTTTTTCGCTGCCGCTTTTGTTTCCCTACGGTACAGCCGGGATATATTTTTTAGCCAGTACAGCGCATCGAAAATACTTATTAAATAATAAATTAAATCAATATGATAGATAGGGCTTTTCGCAGAAAATCAATTCGTTGTTGGCACTGCGGTTCTGACGAGACGGGATAACGGTCACAAAAAAGGCCACCTGACGGTGGCCAACCATGTCGAAATCGGACAGATTTCTGCTTGCGGACAAGCAGAGAGGGTTTACTTGATAATAGCTTTCAGCGCTTCGCCGATGTCGGCCAGGCTGCGAACAGTTTTCACACCCGCCGCTTCCAGCGCTGCGAATTTCTCATCCGCTGTACCTTTACCGCCGGCGATGATAGCGCCCGCGTGGCCCATACGCTTGCCTTTCGGCGCGGTAACGCCCGCGATGTAGCCAACAACCGGCTTAGTGACATGATCTTTAATATAAGCAGCCGCTTCTTCTTCCGCGCTGCCGCCGATCTCACCGATCATGACGATCGCTTCGGTCTGCGGATCTTCCTCGAACATCTTCAGGATATCGATGAAGTTGGAGCCCGGGATCGGGTCGCCGCCGATACCGACGCAGGTAGACTGGCCGAAGCCGTAGTCGGTGGTCTGCTTAACCGCTTCATAGGTCAGGGTGCCGGAACGGGAAACGATGCCCACTTTACCCGGCTTGTGAATGTGACCCGGCATGATGCCGATTTTGCACTCGCCCGGAGTGATAACGCCCGGGCAGTTCGGGCCGATCATACGCACGCCCGCTTCGTCCAGCTTCACCTTCACGGTCAGCATATCCAGCGTTGGGATACCTTCGGTGATGGTGATGATAAGCTTAATGCCCGCGTCGATCGCTTCCAGGATGGAATCTTTGCAGAACGGCGCCGGAACGTAGATCACGGTCGCGGTCGCGCCGGTCGCTTCAACGGCTTCGCGCACGGTGTTGAACACCGGCAGGCCCAGATGAGTGGTGCCGCCTTTGCCTGGCGTCACGCCGCCAACCATTTGCGTACCGTAAGCGATCGCTTGTTCAGAGTGGAAGGTCCCCTGGCTACCGGTGAAGCCCTGGCAGATAACCTTGGTATCTTTATTAATTAAAACTGACATTATTTCCCCTCCACTGCGGCAACAACCTGCTGTGCTGCGTCCGTCAGACTTTTCGCTGCAATAATATTCAGGCCGCTGTCAGCCAGTTTTTTCGCGCCCAGTTCGGCGTTGTTACCTTCCAGACGAACCACAACCGGAACGTTAACCCCTACTTCCGCTACCGCGCCGATGATGCCGTCAGCGATCAGGTCGCAACGCACGATGCCGCCGAAGATGTTAACCAGCACCGCTTTAACGTTGTCGTCAGAGAGGATGATTTTGAACGCTTCGGTCACGCGCTCTTTGGTCGCGCCGCCGCCTACGTCGAGGAAGTTAGCCGGTTCGCCGCCGTGCAGCTTAACGATGTCCATGGTACCCATCGCCAGGCCTGCGCCGTTAACCATGCAGCCGATGTTGCCGTCCAGCGCGACGTAGTTCAGTTCCCACTGCGCCGCCTGCGCTTCACGTGGGTCTTCCTGAGACTGATCGCGCATTTCGCGCAGATCCGGCTGGCGGAACAGCGCGTTGCCGTCAGCGCCCAGTTTGCCGTCGAGGCAGATCAGGTCGCCCTGCTTGGTGATCACCAGCGGGTTGATCTCGATCAGCGCCAGGTCGCGCTCAAGGAAAATGGTCGCCAGACCCATGAAAATCTTGGTGAACTGCTGAACCTGTTTACCTTCCAGACCCAGTTTGAACGCCAGTTCACGACCCTGGTAAGGCATCGGGCCCGCCAGCGGATCGATGGCGATCTTGTGGATCAGGTGCGGGGTCTCTTCCGCCACTTTCTCGATTTCCACGCCGCCTTCGGTAGACGCCATGAACACCACGCGACGGGAGCTGCGGTCAACAACCGCGCCCAGGTACAGCTCTTTGTCAATATCGGTCGCCGCTTCAACCAGGATCTGGTTAACCGGCTGGCCGTTCGCATCTGTTTGATAGGTCACCAGACGTTTGCCCAGCCAGTGCTCGGCAAATGCGCGGATCTCTTCTTTGCTCTTAACTACTTTCACACCGCCCGCTTTGCCGCGGCCTCCAGCGTGAACCTGACATTTCACTACCCACGGACCCGCGCCGATTTTTGAAGCGGCTTCTTCTGCTTCACGCGGAGTAGTACAGGCATAACCCACCGGCGCCGGTAAGCCATAGCGGGCAAAAAGTTGTTTTGCCTGATATTCATGTAAGTTCATGTGTTCAGTCCATCCTTCAGGGTGTAATTATCTTTAAACCTGTAGGCCTGATAACGGCGCTAACGCGTGTTATCCGGCCTACGGTAGGTAATACGCTTGCTGACTACACGTCCAGCAGCAGACGGGTCGGATCTTCCAGCAGCTCTTTAATCGCCACCAGGAAGCCTACCGATTCACGTCCGTCGATCAGACGGTGGTCATAGGAGAGCGCCAGGTACATCATCGGCAGGATCTCTACCTTGCCATTGACCGCCATCGGACGGTCTTTAATGGCATGCATACCCAGAATAGCGCTCTGCGGTGGGTTGATGATCGGCGTGGACATCAGGGAGCCGAAGACGCCGCCGTTGGTAATAGTGAAGTTACCGCCGGTCAGGTCGTCTACGGTCAGCTTGCCGTCGCGGCCTTTCACTGCCAGCTCTTTGATATTCTTTTCGATATCCGCCATGCCCAGCAGGTCGACGTCACGCAGAACCGGGGTGACCAGACCGCGCGGAGTGGATACGGCCATGCTGACGTCGAAGTAGTTGTGGTACACCACGTCGTCGCCATCGATGGAAGCGTTCACTTCCGGATAGCGTTTCAGCGCTTCCACTACCGCTTTGACGTAGAAGGACATAAAGCCCAGGCGGATGCCATGACGTTTTTCGAACGCCTCACCGTACTGCTTACGCAGATCCATGATGGGCTTCATGTTGACTTCGTTAAAGGTCGTCAGCATGGCGGTAGAGTTTTTCGCTTCCAGCAGACGTTCGGCTACGCGTTTACGCAGACGGGTCATCGGGACGCGTTTTTCCGAACGGTGGCCCAGCTGCGGCGCCGGCGCGGCTGCCGGGGCGGCGGCTGGCGCTTTGGCTTCTGCCGGCGCCGGGGCTTTCGCCAGATGTTTCTCAACGTCTTCGCGGGTCAGACGGCCGCCGACGCCAGTGCCTTTGATGGCCGCTGGGTCAAGGTTGTGTTCAGCCAGCAGACGACGGATCGCCGGGCTCAGCGCGTCGTTGTTCTGCTCTTCCAGAGAGGCCTGCTGACGCTGCGCCGGAGTGGACGCTTTCGCATCGGCTTTCTCGCTGCTTTCTTTACCTGCGCTGTTGCCTTCGCGCAGGCGGCCAAGGATCTGGCGAGACAGGACGGTGGCGCCCTCGTCTTCCAGCACTGCATCCAGAATGCCGTCCGCTGATGCCGGTACTTCCAGTACCACTTTGTCAGTTTCGATTTCGACCAGAACTTCGTCACGGACGACCGCGTCGCCCGGTTTTTTGTGCCAGGTGGCGACGGTTGCGTCAGCTACGGACTCAGGCAGGTCGGGAACCAGAATATCTACGCTACTCATTGTGTATCCTTTAATTAATCGACGTTCAGCGCGTCATTGACCAGATCTTGTTGCTGTTTCTGGTGAACGGACATATACCCTACCGCCGGAGAGGCGGAGGCCGGGCGGCCTGCATAACGCAGAGAGGCCCCAAACGGAATCACTTCACGGAAGTGATGCTGGCTGCAGTACCATGCGCCCTGGTTGAGCGGCTCTTCCTGGCACCAGACAAAATCATGCACGTGCGCATACGCTTTCAGCGCTTCCTGCACCGCCTGATGCGGGAACGGATAGAGCTGCTCGATACGAACGATAGCGACATCTTTTTGCTCGTTTTTGCGGCGCTGTTCCAGCAGGTCGTAGTAAACCTTACCAGAGCACAGCACAACGCGCTTCACAGCCTGCGGATCAAGTTGATCGATTTCACCAATAGCCGGCAGGAAAGTGCCGTTCGCCAGCTCATCCATGCTGGAGACCGCCAGCGGATGACGCAGCAGCGACTTCGGCGACATCACCACCAGCGGACGACGCATACCGCGCAGCGCCTGGCGACGCAGCATGTGATAAACCTGTGCCGGCGTGGACGGCACGCAGACCTGCATGTTTTGTTCAGCGCACAGCTGCAGATAACGCTCCAGACGCGCGGAGGAGTGCTCCGGGCCCTGGCCTTCGTAACCGTGCGGCAGGAGCATCACCAGGCCGCACATCCTTCCCCACTTCTGCTCACCGGAGGAGATGAACTGGTCGATCACCACCTGCGCACCGTTGGCGAAGTCGCCAAACTGCGCTTCCCAGATGGTCAGAGTGCGCGGCTCGGCGGTGGCGTAACCATATTCGAACGCCAGCACCGCTTCTTCAGACAGTACCGAGTCCCAAACGCGGAACTGGCCCTGGCCGTTATGGACATGCTGCAGCGGCGTGTAGGTTGAACCATTGGTCTGGTTATGGATCACCGCATGACGGTGGAAGAAGGTGCCGCGGCCGGAGTCTTCGCCGGACAGACGAACCGGAATACCTTCGTCAACCAGCGTGGCGTAGGCCAGATTTTCAGCGCCGCCCCAGTCAAACAGCTTCTCGCCTGCCGCCATCGCCTGGCGGTCGGCGTAAATTTTCGCCACGCGGGACTGCATTTCGATACCTTCCGGTACCGTGCTGATGCGTTTGGCCAACTCCTGCAGACGTTTCGGCTCAACTTTATCCGGATAGCTCTCGTCCCACTCGTGGTTGAGGTACGGCGACCAGGTAAAGGAATGCATATTCATCGGACGCCATTCCTGCACCACGCATTCGCCGGCATCCAGCGCATCGCGGTAGAGGTTAACCTGCTCGGTCGCATCTTCCAGAGTCGCCACCTTCTCCTGCTCCAGCTTGTCAGCATAGATTTTGCGCGGAGTCGGATGCTTTTTGATCTTCTGATACATCAGCGGCTGGGTTGCGCTCGGCTCATCGGCTTCGTTGTGGCCGTGACGGCGGTAGCACACCAGGTCAATGAAGACATCGCGTTTAAAGGTATTGCGGAAATCAAGCGCCAGACGGGTGACGAAGGCGACCGCTTCCGGATCGTCCGCATTGACGTGGAAAATCGGCGCCTGCACCATTTTACCGATGTCGGTGCAGTACGGCGTTGAGCGCGCATCCAGCGGGTTAGAGGTCGTGAAGCCCACCTGGTTGTTGATAACGATGCGCACGGTACCGCCCACTTCGTAACCGCGGGCTTTGGACATGTTCAGAGTTTCCTGAACCACGCCCTGGCCGGTGACGGCGGCGTCGCCGTGGATGGTAATAGGCAGAACTTTGTTGCTGCTTGGCTCGTCCAGACGATCCAGACGGGCGCGTACGGAACCGATAACCACCGGGCTGACGATCTCGAGGTGCGACGGGTTAAACGCCAGCGCCAGGTGCACCAGACCGCCTTCGGTTTCCATATCGGAAGAGAAGCCCATGTGGTACTTCACGTCGCCGGTGCCGAGGTGTTCTTTATGTTTGCCCGCGAACTCGTCGAACAGGTCCTGCGGTTTTTTACCCAGCACGTTGACCAGCACGTTCAGACGGCCGCGGTGCGCCATGCCCAGCACCACTTCGCGGGTGCCGCTTTTGCCTGCATGGCGGATCATCTCTTTGAGCATCGGGATCAGGGCGTCGCCACCCTCCAGCGAGAAGCGCTTCGCCCCCGGGAATTTGGCGCCGAGGTAGCGCTCCAGACCTTCCGCGGCGGTCAGTTCGCTGAGGAAGCGTTTTTTCTCTTCCGCGGTAAAGCTCGCTTTGCCAGCTACCGATTCAATGCGCTGCTGGATCCAGCGTTTTTCTTCGGTAGAGGTGATATGCATGTATTCCGCGCCGATGGAGCCGCAGTAGGTTTGCTTGAGGGCGGCAATCAGCTCGCCCAGCTTCATCGTGTCTTTACCGATGGCAAATGAACCTACGTTATAGCTTTCCTGGAAATCGGCCTCGGTCAGATCGTGGTAGGCCGGATCGAGATCCGCCACTCTCTCTTGCTTCCACAGCCCCAGCGGATCGAGATTCGCATGCTGGTGGCCACGGAAACGGTATGCGTTGATGAGCTGCAGGACTTTAACCTGCTTCACATTAGTGTCTGGGTCGGAAATCGAAGAAGTGTAACGTGAGGCATCCTTCGCCAGTCGACGGAAATAATCACGCGTTTTGGAATGAAATTGATCCGGTTTAACTCCGGTGCCAGGTAACTGCTGGAACATTGAACGCCAGTTGGCGTCAACAGAGTCAGGATCGGTTAAGAAGTCTTCATAGAGCTGTTCTATCCAGCTCTGGTTCGAACCAGAGAGGTAAGAAGAGTCCAGCCAGGCTTTCATTGCGCCGTTCTGCATCGTGATCCCTTAAGCATTCATATGCTTATTTCGCCGTAGAAACTACCACGCACACCGAGTGCACGTGCCGGGGTTCACTTGTTGCGGACGAGTTGTGGTTTCTATCCGCTAAGGAACCTTTAAAAACTGCCATTAATCTTCAGCGTTCAGGCTGCGGTTGCGTTGGCTGCCTTCGCTTACCCCGGTCACATAGTTCACTATGCTCCCGGGGATGCGCTCAGTTGCCGCCTTACCTCGCACTGAACGCCTCGATTACTGGTACATCTTGTGGCGGTTTTTAAAGATTTCCTGCTATATCCCCCGGCGGCGCTAACGCTTGCCGGGGCTACTGCTTTGGTAGCCCGGATAAGCGCTAGCGCCATCCGGGACAGACCGTGTTGCTTACGCGCTGCGCTGCAGCAGCATCGACTTAATATGGCCGATGGCGCGCGTCGGGTTCAGCCCCTTCGGACACACACTGACGCAGTTCATAATGCTGTGACAGCGGAATACGCTGAAAGCATCGCTCAGGCCGTCCAGGCGCTCGCTGGTTTCGGTATCGCGACTGTCGATCAGGAAGCGATACGCGGCCAGCAGGCCAGCCGGGCCGATGAACTTGTCCGGGTTCCACCAGAACGACGGGCACGAGGTCGAACAGCAGGCGCACAGAATACACTCGTACAGCCCGTCGAGTTTCTCACGCTGCTCAGGCATCTGCAGATGCTCGCGAGCCGGAGGATTTTGCCCATTATTCAACAAGTAAGGCTTAATCTTCTCATATTGTGCATAGAATTGCCCCATGTCCACCACCAAATCACGGATAACCGGTAATCCTGGCAGCGGACGGATAACAATCTTCTTGCCCGGCTGATTCAGCGCGGAGATTGGCGTGATGCACGCCAAACCGTTTTTCCCGTTCATGTTCAGACCATCGGACCCGCAGACCCCTTCACGGCAGGAGCGGCGGAACGACAGCGACGGATCTTTTTCTTTCAGCTGGATCAGCGCATCCAGCAGCATCATGTCGCGACCTTCTTCCGCTTCAAGGGTGTAATCCTGCATGTGCGGAGCGTCGTCAACATCCGGGTTATAGCGATAAATTGAAAACTCGAGTTTCATTTTCCTGTCTCCGCATTAGTAAGTACGAATCTTCGGCGGGAATGCCGGACGCAGTTTCGGTTCCATATTGACGCTACGACGCGTCATGGATTCCGACTCTGGCAGGTACAGGGAATGGCACAGCCAGTTTTCATCATCACGATCCGGGAAGTCGAAGCGGCTGTGGGCGCCACGGCTCTCGGTACGGAAGTTAGCGGATACGGCGGTCGCGTAGGCGGTTTCCATCAGGTTATCCAGCTCCAGGCACTCAACGCGCTGGGTGTTGAACTCGCTGGAGGTATCGTCGAGACGGGCGTTTTTCAGGCGCTCGCGGATCACTTTCAGTTGCTCCAGACCTTTGTGCATCGCATCGCCTTCGCGGAACACCGAGAAGTTATGCTGCATACATTCCTGCAGCGCTTTGCGAATCGCCACCGGATCTTCACCAGAGCGGGTGTTGTTCCAGCGGTTGAGGCGATCCAGCGAGCCTTCGATATCGGATTCGCTAGCGTCGCGCAGCGTGCCCTGCTCGGCAATGGATTCCTGCAGATGCAGGCCCGCCGCGCGGCCGAAGACCACCAGGTCGAGCAGCGAGTTGCCGCCCAGACGGTTGGCGCCGTGGACCGATACGCAGGCGATTTCGCCTACCGCGAACAGGCCCGGGATCACCACGTCTTCGCCCTTCTCATTCACGGTCAACGCCTGGCCGGTGACTTTGGTCGGGATACCGCCCATCATGTAGTGACAGGTTGGGATAACCGGGATCGGCTCTTTCACCGGATCGACGTGGGCAAAGGTACGGGAAAGTTCAAGGATACCCGGCAGACGAGATTCCAGAACCTCTTTACCGAGGTGATCCAGTTTCAGTTTCGCGTGCGGGCCCCACGGACCGTCGCAGCCGCGGCCTTCGCGGATTTCGATCATGATGGAACGCGCCACCACGTCACGGCCCGCAAGGTCTTTAGCGTTCGGGGCATAACGCTCCATAAAGCGTTCGCCGTGTTTGTTCAGCAGGTAACCGCCTTCGCCGCGGCAACCTTCGGTAACCAGAACCCCAGCCCCGGCGATACCGGTCGGGTGGAACTGCCACATTTCCATATCCTGCACCGGCACGCCGGCGCGGATGGCCATCCCGACGCCGTCACCCGTATTGATGTGGGCGTTGGTGGTGGACTGATAGATACGGCCTGCGCCGCCGGTCGCCAGCACGGTGGCGCGGGCTTTAAAGTAGACCACTTCGCCGGTCTCGATGCACAGGGCGGTACAACCGACTACCGCGCCGTCCTGGTTTTTCACCAGATCGAGGGCGTACCATTCGGAGAAGATAGTGGTGTGGTTTTTCAGGTTCTGCTGATACAGAGTGTGCAGCAGGGCGTGACCGGTACGGTCAGCCGCCGCCGCGGTACGCGCCGCCTGTTCGCCGCCGAAGTTCTTCGACTGGCCGCCAAACGGGCGCTGATAAATACGGCCATCGTCAAGACGAGAGAACGGCAGTCCCATGTGCTCCAGCTCAAGAATCGCTTCCGGGCCGGTCTTACACATGTATTCGATGGCGTCCTGGTCGCCGATATAGTCCGACCCTTTTACGGTGTCGTACATATGCCATTCCCAGTTATCTTCATGGGAGTTACCGAGCGCGACGGTGATGCCACCCTGCGCGGATACGGTATGGGAACGGGTAGGGAACACTTTGGAGAGCAGTGCACAAGTCTGTCCGCTCTGGGAAATTTGCAGCGCCGCGCGCATACCTGCGCCGCCGGCACCGATGACAACAGCATCAAACTCTCTGACTGGCAATTTCATTACACACCCCACACCACAACAAATCCATAAAGAACGTAAGCCACCAGCGCCACAACGATAGCCAGTTGCAGAACCAGGCGCAGAGCCAGTGGTTTAACGTAGTCTGTTAACACCTGCCACATCCCGATCCAGGCATGGATGAGAATGGAAACGAGAGCCAGCAGAGTGAAGACTTTAGTGAAGCCGGAGGCAAAGAATCCGGTCCACACTTCCCATGAGATTTCACCGGTGGTGGCGAAGAAGCCAACCATGTAGATGATGTAGAGGGTCAGAACGATGGCGGTAGCACGGACCAGGATAAAGTCATGTACGCCGTTGCGTCCCAGTGCTGAGGCGTTGCTTACCATACGAGGACTCCTGCGAGAAGTGAAAGCACGACAGTAATAACAAAAGAAATTTTGGCGGAACGTTTCCCTGCTTCGAGGGTTTCGTCCAGGTAGCCAAAGTCCATCATCAGATGGCGAATACCGACAACGACGTGATAGGCCAGCGCGGTGAGAATGCCCCACATGATGAACTTCACAAAGAAGCTATCCATGATGGAGGCCGCCGTCAGAAAACCTTCTGGGGAGGAAAGGCTGGTGCCCAGCAGCCAAAGCAGAATTCCGACCGCCACGAAGGTGATGACACCGGAAACGCGATGGAGAATGGACGCTATCGCCGTGATTGGGAACCGTATCGTTTGTAGATCCAGATTGACAGGTCTTTGTTTTTTCACATTTCTTACCATGAATAACGCCCACATGCTGTTCTTATTGTTTCCTTCCTCCGGTCTGCTTGCGGGTCAGACAGCGTCCTTTCTATAACCAGAAGTCATGTTAAAACGTCTTTTCAGGCATTAAAACATCACTAAACAACGCTGGGTGGCTCGGGATTGCAGGGTGTTCCGGAGACCTGGCCGCAGTATAGGCCGTTCACAAAATCATTACAATTAACCTACATATAGTTTGTTGGGTTTTCTCCGGAACAGTGATCAAGGTCACGATACCAACATTTTTTTAATTTTTAATCACCTGATTTGACAAATATTAAACATTCTTGTTACAACCATTACCAGTTAAATGCAATAATGCTCAAAAGTTATGGGGTCACTCTTTCACCTGAGAATAAGTTATGTAACAGTGTGTCAGTATTGACCGATGTAATCAGGACAGTTATTAGTGGTATATAGGTTTTAATATTCGGACTGCTAAAACGCTGATTTGCTGTTGTTTCACCGCAGCCCTGAAGGACGTGCCATCAAGCGCCGTTGCTCTGTACCCTGCCCTTTTCGCTGACGCAGAGCTGTGTGCAACATAACAAACTGGTAACGTATGCAGGCGCGGGCCGAAAGCAAATCCACCACCCGGCAGTCTTAAGCAATAAAGGCGCTAAGGAGACCATAAATGTCTGATGCTAAAGCAAAAATCACCCTGGGTGGTGACACTGCTATTGAACTGGATGTGCTAAAAGGCACGCTCGGTCAGGATGTTATTGATATTCGTAGTCTTGGTTCAAAAGGCGTATTTACCTTTGACCCAGGTTTCACATCAACGGCTTCTTGTGAATCTAAAATTACGTTTATCGATGGTGACGAGGGGATCCTGCTGCACCGCGGCTTCCCGATCGACCAGTTAGCGACCGAATCTAATTATCTTGAAGTCTGTTATATCCTGCTGTACGGCGAAAAGCCGACCCAGGCCGAATATGACGAATTCAAAACTACCGTCACCCGCCACACCATGATTCATGAGCAGATCACCCGTCTGTTCCACGCGTTCCGTCGCGATTCCCACCCGATGGCGGTGATGTGCGGGATCACCGGCGCGCTGGCGGCGTTCTATCATGATTCCCTCGACGTGAATAACCCGCGTCACCGCGAGATTGCCGCCTACCGTCTGCTGTCCAAAATGCCAACCATGGCAGCCATGTGTTACAAGTA
This sequence comes from Klebsiella sp. 4_1_44FAA, assembly GCF_000238715.1. Taxonomy (NCBI): domain Bacteria; kingdom Pseudomonadati; phylum Pseudomonadota; class Gammaproteobacteria; order Enterobacterales; family Enterobacteriaceae; genus Klebsiella; species Klebsiella sp. 4_1_44FAA. The sequence goes on along the minus strand of NZ_JH414799.1, from coordinate 579,149 downwards.
TTCTATCGGCCAGCCGTTTGTTTATCCGCGCAACGACCTCTCCTACGCCGGCAACTTCCTGCGCATGATGTTTGCGACACCGTGCGAAGAGTATGAAGTCAATCCGGTGCTGGAGCGCGCGATGGATCGTATTCTGATCCTGCACGCCGATCACGAGCAGAACGCGTCGACCTCCACGGTACGTACCGCGGGCTCCTCCGGCGCTAACCCGTTCGCCTGTATCGCTGCGGGCATCGCCTCCCTGTGGGGACCGGCACACGGTGGCGCCAACGAAGCGGCGCTGAAAATGCTGGAAGAGATCAGCTCCGTTGAGCACATTCCGGAATTTGTTCGTCGTGCGAAAGACAAGAATGACTCTTTCCGCCTGATGGGCTTCGGCCATCGTGTTTACAAAAACTACGATCCGCGCGCCACCGTGATGCGTGAAACCTGCCATGAAGTGCTGAAAGAGCTGGGCACCAAAGACGACCTGCTGCAGGTGGCCATGGAGCTGGAGCATATCGCGCTGAACGACCCGTACTTCATCGAGAAGAAACTGTATCCGAACGTCGACTTCTACTCCGGTATTATCCTGAAAGCGATGGGTATTCCGTCCTCCATGTTTACCGTTATCTTCGCCATGGCGCGTACCGTGGGCTGGATTGCGCACTGGAACGAAATGCACAGCGATGGCATGAAGATCGCCCGTCCGCGTCAGCTGTATACCGGCTACGCCAAACGCGATTTCCAGTCCGACATTAAGCGTTAATCGCACTGTCCGGATCATAAAAACGCGCCTGCTGGCGCGTTTTTTTATGCCTGATAACGCGCTTCATGCTGAAATCGCCCGCCAGCCGGCTTAATGCTGGCATCCTGGACACCAGTAAAATGGCCGCGAGGAGAGCGTCGTCTTCTCAATGATTCCCCCACAGCGTTCGCACCTTTCCCCATCGCGATGGAAGACCTTAAAGCGAAACAGCGCGCCATGATGCTTGTTGTCATCCACCAGACCGCGAGTACGATAGGACAGCCGCGGGATATCGAGCAGCGCGTGCGCCAGCGCATCCAGCTGACTGTCGCTCAGTTCAGCGGCTTTACGCTTACCGCTTAATCCCACCTGCCAGAGAATTTCCACCCGCAGATAGTTTCCGAGCCCGGCAAGAAAAGCCTGATCCAGCAGCAGGCCGGAAAACTGACGATTGCGGAATTTGGCCGACAGCAGCCGCGCTTTCACCTGCTCCGCGGTTAACGTCATGTCCAGCACGTCCGGTCCGACGCGCAGCAAGAACGGATGGTTGGCAACCTGCTCCGCCGTGAGGATATCAATGTCCGACGCGCTGTAGAGCAAAATCGCCTTGCTGGCGGTCTGCAGCCTGACGCGCAGTACGCGGTTCGATTGCGGCTCAACGCCGGCATCCACCACGCGCCAGACGCCGTACAGCTGGTTATGGCTATACAGGGTCAATCCGCCGGAGAAGTGGGTTAACAGGGCCTTGCCGCGGGTGGCGATATGGGTCACCCGCTGACCAATTAGCTGAGTTTGATAGGGTTGCAACTGAGGAAAGGCGAACCAGACGTTGGTTAAGGGTTCGCCTTTGATTGCCGCCTCCAGTTTATCCGCCGCACGGCGGATCTCCGGACCTTCCGGCATACTGTCATCCTTCTGTTAATGGGTGGCGCCGCCGCCAATTTTGACATCGTCATCCTGTTCAAGGGCGACGGCAATCGCCGTTTCCAGCGCCTCACGTACCGTCGCGACCGACATACTCGCCTGACCCGGGTGGGCCGCCGCCTGTTCAGGCAGATACGGAATATGGATAAAACCGCCCTTCTGTCCGCGTTTTCCCTGCAGCTGATGCAGCAAACCATACATCACGTGATTGCAGACGAAGGTGCCCGCGGTTTGCGACACCGAGGCCGGGATCCCCTGCTGGCGCAACGCGCTAACGATCGCTTTGATCGGCAGCGTACTGAAGCAGGCCGCAGGGCCATTAGCGACGATCGGCTCATCGATCGGTTGCTGCCCTTTATTGTCGGGGATCCGCGCATCATCGACATTGATCGCTACACGTTCGACGGTGATATCGACACGGCCGCCGGCCTGTCCGACGGCAATCGTCAGCCGCGGTTGATAGGTTTCCAGCGCCGCCTTCAGCACCGTCAGCGCTTCGCCGAATACGCAGGGTAACTGTTTAGCCACCACCTGCTGTCCGCGAATAATCATGCCATCCAGCTGCTTAACCACTTCCCATGAAGGATTAACCGTTTCGCCGCCGAACGGCTCAAAACCGGTAATCAATACGCCAGCCATCATCCCTCCTTACAGGAACATCAGGAAATAGAGTAAGAATACATTGACGATAAGCAGCAGGATACCGGTCGGTATCTGGGCTTTAATCACCGCGTTTTTATCCGGCAGTTCCAGCAGCGCCGCCGGGACAATATTGAAGTTCGCCGCCATCGGCGTCATCAGCGTGCCGCAGTAGCCGGAAAACATACCAATCGCCGCCATTACCGCCGGATTGCCGCCGTGCTGCAGGACTAAAATCGGAATGCCAACTCCGGCGGTCACAATCGGGAAAGCGGCAAAGGCGTTGCCCATCACCATTGTCAGCACCGCCATGCCGATGGCATACACAGCCACGGCGATAAAGCGGTTATCGACCGCCAGATAGTGCTCGGTCAGCCATGAAATGCTGGTTCCGACGCCCGCTGCGGTAAACAGCAGCCCCAGCACCGCGAGGATTTGCGGCAGGATAAAGGCCCAGCCGACGGAATCAAGCAAACGGCGCGCTTCCTGCATTGGCTGCGCCACCGTTTCATGCGTCATACGAATCGCCATCGCCAGGCCAATCAGCGTACCGACAGTCATCGAGAACAGAGTAATCAGCGTCGCGTGGTTGCCCGGCCCGAAGAGCGCCACCTGCCATGAGGGCAGATTGTTAAACAGCAGTACGCCAATGACGGTGACGACCGGAATCGCCAGCGCCGGAAAGAAAAGTTTGTTGCCGAGGCGTTTCGCGCTGGCGGTTTTCTCTTCCTGGGTACGCTGATGGTAACTGCCGAGGCGCACGCCGCCAAAACCGGCGATCAGCGCCAGGACGACCACCACCCCGCCGACAGCGATATTCACCGTACGCTTATCGCCCACCAGTTGATATGTCCAGTCGCCGAGCAAGAACACCAGCCCGTACAGGCCCCAGAACAGACCGGTTGTCAGACGTCGCGGATTGCTTTTGTCGCGCCAGGACATGATAGCCACGACCAGCAGTACCGCGCCGGCCAGCCAGTATAAATACGTTTGTTGGAAGTTCATGCCGCACCGCCTTTCGCCTGCCCGGCGTTAACCTGGTCCAGCTCGCGCTGGAGATGGCGATCGAGGCGCCACAGGCGCGCGGCGTGGATCAGGAAGGCGCAGATCGCCGTCGGGATCCCCCACAGGGCAATATGCAACGGTTCCGTCTGAATCCCGCCCGACTCCAGCATAAAGTTGTGCATGAAGATGATCGCGCCAAAGGCGACAAAAATATCTTCACCGAAAAACAGCCCGACGTTATCGGTCGCCGCCGACATCGCGCGCAGGCGGTAGCGCACATGACCCGGCAGCGGGCCAAAGCGCTTTTCCGCCGCCCCCTCCGCCATTGGCGCCAGCAGCGGGCGCACCATTTGCGGATGTCCGCCGAGGCTGGTCAACCCCAGAGCGGCGGTGGCTTCGCGCACAAACAGATAGACGATCAGCAGACGTCCGGCGGTCGCGCTATGGATCTTCGCGATCCACGCCTGCGCCCGCTCTTTCAGACCATGGCGCTCCAGCAGCCCGATCACCGCCAGCGGCAGCAGCAGAATAAACGGCAGATTACGGGTATTCAGGAAGCCCTCGCCCAGTTTCTCCAGAATAGTGGCTATTGGCATATGCGCCGCCACGCCGGTGACGATCCCGGAGATAATCACCACCAGCACCGGGTTAAAGCGTAATACAAAACCGACCACAATCACGGCAATGCCGATTAGCGGCCAGAGGGATATCGCCTCTTGCATAATAACGTCCTGTTCAGTTGTGAGTATTGTGAGTGTTGTTAATTATTTGATTTAATTATTATTAATAACTTAGGCGGACTATTACTCGAGGTCCGCGCTGACGTCGATATTCCGCCCGGCAAACGCGGCGCGCAAGCGTCGGGCGAAATCGAGCGCGTGAGCGCCATCGCCATGCAGGCAGACCGTTTCCGCCTTTACATGCGCCCATTCGCCGCTCAGGCTGCGCACCCGGTTGTGCTGCACCATTTCCAGCGTTTGCGCCAGCGCCTGCTCTTCGCTCTCAATCAGCGCGCCCGGTTGGCTACGCGGCACCAGGCTGCCGTCGGCCAGATAGCCGCGATCGGCGAAGACTTCCTGGCGCGTCGTCAACTGATAATGCTGTCCGGCGCGGATAAGCTCGCTGCCCGCCAGCCCAACCAGCACCAGGTCGGCGTCGGCATCGCGCACCGCACGGGCGATAGCGTCGGCCAAAGGCGGCTCTTTCGCCGCCTGGTTGTACAACATGCCATGCGGTTTGACGTGCCGCAGCTCGCCCCCCTGGGCGTGTACGATTGCCGCCAGCGCGCCAATTTGGTACAGCACCTGGGCGTAGACCGTCTCTGGCGGTAACTGCATCGCGGTTCGACCGAAATTTTCCCGGTCCGGGAAGCTCGGGTGTGCGCCGATAGCGACGCCGTTTTTCAGCGCCTCGCGCACGCATTGCTGCATGAGAACCGCATCGCCGGCGTGAAAGCCGCAGGCGATATTGGCGGAAGAGACCAGCTGCAGCAGCGCGCTATCGCTGGCGCAGCCTTCGCCGAGGTCGGCATTTAAATCAATTTTCATCGCTTAATCTCCAGGCCAGTTGTTCAAGGTAGCGCTGCTGGTCGGCGCGCGCTTTTAGCGCTTCCTCCAGCGAACAGGGGACGAAATGGATCGGCTGACCTAGCGGAATTTGCGCCAGTTGGTACATATCGGCTTCAATAATGCAGGCTATACGCGGATAGCCGCCGGTGGTTTGCGCATCGTTCATCAACACAATCGGCTGGCCGTTATGCGGTACCTGTACCACGCCGGGCAGCAGGCCATGAGAGAGCATTTCCCGGTCGGTTGTGCGCCTGAGCGGCTGCCCCTGCAGGCGGTAGCCCATACGGTTGCTTTGCGGACTCAGCTTCCACGGCGAGCGCCAGAAAGACTCCTGCGACACGCTGTCGAATTCGTGATACTCCGGCCCCGGCAGCGCGCGAATAATATTGCCTATCGGCAGCTGTTTAACGCCGCGCGAGGCGCTAAAGCGGCGGGACGATTTCCCAATCTTCACTTGATCGCCATCCTGCAACCGGCGCCCTTCGATTCCGCCGATACCGACTTTCAGATCGGTAGAGCGGGAACCTAAAACTTCAGGGACATCAATACCGCCCGCGACCGCCAGATAGCTGCGGATCCCATGCTGAGGATTTTTCAGCACCAGCCGCTGCCCGGCCTTCGCCTCCATTCGCCAGCCCAACCAGACCGGCGCGCCGTCGAGCGTCGCTTCACAGGCGGCGCCGGTCAACGCGAACCAGCAGTGGCGGGTAAACTGCACATCGACCTGACCCAGCGTAATTTCCAGCGCCGCCGCCTCCGGCGCATTGCCCACCAGCAGATTGGCAATGGTCATCGCCGGTTTATCCAGCGCGCCGCAGCGGCTAATCCCCCACTGGCGCTGGCCTTCCCGGCCGCCATCCTGTACCGAGGTATACATGCCGGCGCGGATAAATTTCAACATACCCCCTCCTTCTGCGGCACAAAGCGCACGCGATCGCCGGAACGCAGCAGCACCGGCTCTTCACGTTTTGGATCGAATAATGCCAGCGGCGTGCGCCCCAGCAGCTGCCAGCCGCCCGGCGTCGCCAGCGGATAAATACCGGTTTGCGATCCGCCGATACCGACGGATCCCGCCGGTACCAGTACGCGCGGCTCGGCGCGACGCGGCATCGCCAGCTGCTCCGGCAGGCCGCCAAAATACGGAAACCCCGGCTGGAAACCCAGAAACCACACCATATACTCCACCGAAGAGTGCAGTTCGACCACCTGCTTTTCGCTCAAACCGCTATGGCGCGCGACGTCGCCAAGATCTGGCCCCGCCTCGCCGCCGTAGATAACCGGGATACTTATCTCACGGGATTCCGGCTCCAGCGCATCGCTCTCTTCCCACCAGCGCTGCAGCTTGTCAATCGCCTCCCACGCCATCTCCTGCGGACGACGCAGCACAACGGTGATGTTGTTCATCCCCGGGATCACTTCAACCACCTCTTCGCGATCGGTCAACCGCTGCGTCAGGCCCCAGATACGTTTTTGGCTCTCCAGGGTCACCGGAGGCTCAAGCTCCAGGACCACCGCCGTTTCACCTAACAGATAACAACGCGCTCGCTGCACTTTCTTCTCTCCCGTCAGGCAGGGTTAGGAATATCAATAAAGGTAACATCTAGATCGGTCGTTTCCGTCAGCCATTCGCTGAGGGCGCGAATGCCGCCCCGCTCGGTGGCGTGGTGGCCGGCGGCATAAAAATGCAGGCCCTGCTCGCGGGCAGAGTGAATAGTTTGTTCCGACACTTCGCCGGTGATAAAGGCGTCCACGCCAAAGCGCGCCGCGGCGTCGATAAAGCTCTGGCCGCCGCCGGTACACCAGGCGACGCGGCTGACGGTGTCCGGCCCGGTATCGCCGCACCACAGCGGCTTACGCCCCAGTCGCGCCTCGATCCACGAGGCCAGTTCGAGGCCGGAAACCGGCATCGACAGCTCGCCCCACGGCACCAGCGGTTCGATTTCGCCGAGCACGTTAATCCCCAGCAGATGCGCCAGCTGCGCGTTATTGCCCAGCTCCGGATGGGCATCCAGCGGCAGGTGCCAACCGTAGAGATTGATATCGTTGGCCAGCAGGGTTTTCAGGCGACGGCGCTTCATGCCGCGGATCACTGGCGATTCGTTTTTCCAGAAATAGCCGTGATGAACAATCACCGCGTCCGCCTGCAGACGGACGGCCTCATCCAGCAGCGCCTGGCAGGCCGTCACTCCGGTGACGATCTTGTGCACCGTTTCGCGTCCTTCCACCTGCAGACCGTTAGGGGCGAAGTCACTGATGGCCGCACTATTGAGCTTGTCGTTAATCAGTTGTTCCAGTTCGCTATTTTTCATCGCCACTCCAGCAGATAATCAGGTTATACAAAGGCATAACATAACCATATCCATTCGGGTCGTCGATAGTCCGCTACCGTCACTGACCATGACTTTTTAACGAATCCCGCAATTTGTCTATTCATCCCGCCGCGTATTAGTGTATATTTATGCACTAATAAAGCATATTAAATAATCAGAAAGCCCCTCAAGCCATGAATATGACTGATAAATCGCTATTCATGCAGAACGATCGACTTTCGCTTTACGCCAGGAAACACACTTCATATGCAGACAACATCATCGCAACCGCGGGCGATCTACTACGTCGTGGCGCTGCAAATCTGGGAGTATTTTAGCTTTTACGGCATGCGCGCCCTGCTGATCCTCTATCTCACCAACCAGCTCAAATATGACGATAACCATGCCTACGCCCTGTTCAGCGCCTACTGTTCGCTGGTCTATGTGACGCCGATCCTCGGCGGCTATCTGGCCGATAAGCTGTTAGGCAACCGGATGGCGGTCATGCTCGGCGCGCTGCTGATGGCCATTGGCCATCTGGTGCTCGGGGCCAGCGAAACCGCTCCGGTTTTCCTGTACCTGTCGCTGGCGATCATCGTCTGCGGCTACGGGTTGTTTAAATCCAACGTCAGCTGTCTGCTGGGCGAGCTGTACGAACCCGCCGATCCGCGTCGCGATGGCGGCTTTTCGCTGATGTATGCCGCCGGCAATATCGGCTCGATTATCGCGCCGATCGCCTGCGGCTACGTACAGGAGGAGTATAGCTGGGCGATGGGCTTTGCCCTGGCGGCCATCGGCATGGTCGCGGGGCTGGTGATTTTCCTCTGCGGCAACCGTCATTTCCAGCATACCGCCGGCGTCAACCGCCAGGCGCTGTGCGCGCGCCGCTTCCTGTTGCCGAACTGGGGCTGGCTGCTGGTATTGCTGGTTACCGCCCCGCTGCTGATTGCGGTACTGTTCTGGCAGGAGTGGTCGGTGTATGCCCTGATCGTGGCCACGGCCATTGGCCTCGCGGTACTGGCGCGGATCTACCTGCGCGCCGAAACCGATAAACAGCGCAAGGATCTGCGCCTGATCGTCGTCCTGACCGCCTTCAGCCTGCTGTTCTGGGCCTTCGCCCAACAGGGCGGGAGCTCCATCAGCCTGTATATTGACCGCTTCGTTAACCGCCATATCATGAGCTACGAAGTCCCTACCGCTATGTTCCAGTCAATCAACGCCTTCGCGGTGATGCTCTGCGGCATGGTGCTGGCGTGGCTGGTGAAAGAGAGCGTGAACGGCAATCGTACCGTGCGCATCTGGGGGAAATTTGCCCTCGGTCTGGGCCTGATGAGCGCCGGGTTCTGCATTTTGACCCTCAGCGCCCGCTGGTCGGCGGCCTATGGTCAGTCGTCCATGCCGCTGATGGTGCTGGGTCTGGCGGTGATGGGCTTTGCCGAACTGTTTATCGACCCGGTCGCGATGTCGCAGATCACCCGCATTGAGATCCCGGGTGTCACTGGGGTGCTGACCGGTATCTATATGCTGCTCTCAGGGGCCATCGCCAACTATCTGGCCGGCGTTATCGCCGACCAGACCTCGCAGGCGTCATTCGACGCCGCCGGAGCGGTGAACTACTCCATTGACGCCTACATTACCGTCTTCAGTCAGATCACCTGGGGCGCGCTGGCCTGCGTCGGCGTGGTGCTGGTCATCTGGCTGTATCATTCGCTGAAAGTCAGGACCCGCCGTCTGGCGGTGGAGTAATTCCTTTTCTGGCGGCCTCCCAGGCCGCCAGCGTCTCCTGCCGCGCCTGCTTGTGATCAACTATCGGGCGCGAATAGTCCAGCGTGATCCCTTGTTTATCCGCCCACGCCCACGGCTGATGCAGGGCCTTCTCCGGCACCTTTGCCAGCTCCGGCAGCCAGCGACGTATAAACACCCCCTGTTTATCAAACTTTTCGCCCTGGGTGGTGGGGTTAAATATGCGGAAATAGGGCGCGGCGTCGGTGCCCGTTGAAGCCGCCCACTGCCAGCCGCCGTTATTCGCCGCCAGGTCGCCATCAATCAGCTGGCTCATGAAATAGCGCTCGCCCGCCCGCCAGTCGAGGCGCAAATCTTTGGTCAGGAAGCTGGCGACAATCATGCGCAACCGGTTATGCATCCAGCCGGTGGCGTTCAGCTGGCGCATGGCGGCATCGACTATCGGAAAACCGGTCTCCCCGCGCTGCCAGGCCTGTAGGGCGGCCTCCTCTGCGCGCCAGGCGACCTTATCTGTCCAGGCAGTAAATGGCCGTCCTTTACAGAGCTTCGGATAGTAGACCATCAGATGGCGGTAAAACTCGCGCCAGATCAGCTCGTTAAGCCAGGTGGCGCCGGCTCCGCCGTCCAGCGCGGCGGGATGTTCCGTCAGCAGACGATGCAGGCACTGGCGGGGGGACAGCACGCCGATGGCCAGGCAGGGCGACAGGCGACTGGTCCCTTCCACGGCCGGGAAGTCGCGCTGCCCCTCGTAATCCGCCGCCGCTTGCTGACAAAACGCGCGCAGACGCGCCAGCGCCGTTTTTTCATCCGCGGCAAACAGCAGCCCGTCGAACGGCGTTTGCGGGTAGTTAAGCTCAGGCAGCGGCGGCGCCTGGCGGGCAGGCGCCTGGCGCGGCTTAGGGGCCGCCACGCACGCCGGCAGTCCGTCCCGCAGACGGCGAATAAACGCATTTTTAAACGGGGTGAAGACTTTATACATTTCGCCGCCACCGGTCAGTACGCTGCCGGGCGGCAACAGGACGCTGTCGTCAAAGCCCTGGCAAATCACGTCGCGCAAGGTGTTCTCAACGGCGGCATCGCGCTGGCGTTCATTGAATTCGTACTGATAGTTGTAGAACAGGTGACTGACCTGATGCTGCTGGCAAAAATCGGCCAGCCGTTCGACGCTGGCGGTAAAATCGTCCGCCTCTTCTACCCACAGCGGTATGCCCCGTTCCGCCAGCGCGGCATGCAGACTCTGTAAATGGCTGGCGATAAAAGCGGCCTGCCGTGGCGCCAGGTGATGTTCACGCCACTGCCCCGGGGTGGCGATATACAGCGCCAGCACCTGCGCCTGCGGATCGCGGCAGGCGGCAGCCAGCGCCAGGTTATCGTGAATGCGTAAATCCGTGCGTAACCAGACCAGATGGGTGGCCATATCACTCCTTATTATCCGTCAGCAATACTCATCTTATGATCTAAGCCGGCAAAAATAGCGCGCTCCGGCAAAATACGCACCTGCCAATTCCAAGGCGGCGCATAAAAACGAGTGTAGACAAGCGGCGAAAAAAAACCGCCGGGGCAACCCGGCGGTCTTGTTATTTTCTTCGCAGCAGGAGGATTAATAGAAATCGTGAGCGGCTTTCTCCGCCTGCGCCATCCACACCGGCTGCTCGCTGGTTTTCGACCACACCCGGTGCAGCCAGCTGTAATAGCGGGCGCGATCTTTCCAGAACAGCATCACCGGCAGCGCCGCGACGCCAGCCACGACGGCGAAAGCACGACGCAGCAAAATAATATGAGCAGGATAAGCTTTGTACAACGCCATCATTTCTCTCCCCTTTGTCAGGCCGGCAAGCAGCGCCGGTAAAATTAATCATGTTTGTCTGAGCAAAATAATACCGCTCTGCTTGTAATTTTACTACTCATCCGACCACTAAAAAGCACGTATTTATACTTAATTTACATTCGCCACGTAAATTAGTTACGAAAAAGTTAAATTAATACTAACCATCAGTTAATTTGTGCCTTTGTCATTTTTATACTTTTTTTACACCGCACCCGCGGATTTTTGCGAAATCTTTGCGCCGTAATTTCTATCCTCCAGGTAAATCGAAAACACACCCGGAGGTGGATTGTGACTGCAGGCGTACTCACTGGCGTTGGGCTGGTGTTCCTGTTACTGGCTTATCTGGTTTATGCCTTGATACATGCGGAGGCATTCTGATGGCTGCCCAGGGATTTTTATTATTAGCCAGCTATCTGCTGGTATTGCTGGTGCTGGCGCGCCCGCTGGGGATGTGTCTGGCGAGAATGGTGAACGATATCCCGCTTCCCGGCCTGGCCGGCGTCGAGCGCGTCCTGTGGCGCGTGGCCGGGATCCGCGCCGAGGAGATGGGCTGGCTGCAGTATTTGCTGGCGATCCTGCTGTTTAACGCCCTCGGCGGCCTGGCGCTGTTTGCCCTGCTGATGCTCCAGGGCGTGCTGCCGTTTAACCCGCAGCACCTGCCGGGGCTGTCATGGGATCTGGCGCTCAATACCGCGATCAGCTTTGTCAGCAATACCAACTGGCAGGCTTACGCCGGCGAAAGCACAATGAGTTATCTCAGCCAGATGGTCGGCCTGACGGTGCAGAATTTCCTCTCCGCCGCCACCGGCATCGCCGTGGTCTTCGCCCTGACCCGCGCCTTCGCCCGGCAGAAAATGTCGACCCTCGGCAATGCCTGGGTCGACCTGACGCGCATTACCCTGTGGCTGCTGCTGCCGCTCTCTCTGCTGGTGGCCCTGTTCTTTATTCAGCAGGGCGTGCCGCAGAATCTGCAGGCCTACCAGCCCTTTACCACCCTCGAAGGGGTGCACCAGCTGCTGCCGATGGGGCCTGTCGCCTCACAGGAAGCGATTAAGCTGCTGGGCACTAACGGCGGCGGTTTCTTCAATGCCAACTCCGCCCATCCGTTTGAAAACCCGACCGCGCTGACCAATCTCGTGCAGATGCTGGCGATCTTCCTGATCCCGGCGGCGCTGTGCTTCGCCTTCGGCGAGGTGGTAAGCGATCGGCGTCAGGGACGCGCCATCCTGTGGGCAATGACGCTGATCTTTATACTCTGCGTCGCCGTGGTGATGTGGGCGGAGACCCGCGGCAATCCGCATCTGCTGACGCTGGGTGCCGACAGCAGCCTGAATATGGAAGGAAAAGAGAGTCGCTTCGGTATTCTCGCCAGCAGTCTGTTCGCGGTGATCACCACCGCCGCCTCCTGCGGCGCGGTCAATGCCATGCATGACTCCTTCACCGCGCTGGGCGGCATGGTGCCAATGTGGCTGATGCAGATTGGCGAAGTGGTATTCGGCGGCGTCGGCTCGGGCCTGTACGGCATGCTGCTGTTCGTTATGCTGGCGGTATTTATCGCCGGGCTGATGGTCGGCCGCACCCCGGAGTACCTCGGGAAGAAAATCGATGTCCGGGAAATGAAAATGATCGCCCTCGCCATTCTGGTCACCCCGACGCTGGTGTTGCTCGGCACGGCGCTGGCGATGATGACCGACGCCGGCCGCGCCGGGATGTTCAACCCTGGACCGCACGGCTTTAGCGAAGTGCTGTACGCCGTCACCTCGGCGGCCAATAACAACGGTAGCGCCTTCGCTGGCCTGGGCGCGGCGACGCCGTTCTGGAACCTGCTGCTGGCGTTCTGCATGCTGGTCGGCCGCTTCGCCGTCATCATTCCGGTGATGGCCATAGCCGGCTCGCTGGTGGCGAAGAAAATTCAACCGGCCAGCCCCGGCACCCTGGCCACTCACGACGCCCTGTTTATCGGTTTACTGATCGGCACCGTGCTGCTGGTGGGCGCCCTGACCTTTATTCCTGCGCTGGCGCTTGGCCCGCTGGCTGAACACTTTTCCTTACTTTGAGCGATGCGGAGCACCCTGTTATGAGTCGCAAACAATTAGCCCTGCTGGAGCCGACGCTGGTGCGCCAGGCGCTGCTGGATGCCGTGAAAAAACTCAGCCCGATGGTGCAATGGCGCAATCCGGTGATGTTTATCGTCTGGGTGGGCAGTCTGTTAACTACCCTGCTGGCGATCGCCATGGCTGGCGGCGCCCTGACCGGTAGCGCCACCTTTACCGCCGCCGTCAGTATCTGGCTGTGGTTTACCGTGCTGTTCGCCAACTTTGCCGAAGCGATGGCGGAAGGCCGCAGCAAAGCCCAGGCCAACAGCCTGAAAGGGGTGAAAAAAACGGCCTTCGCCCGCAAACTGCGCGCCCCGCAGCATGACGCACCGGTCGACCACGTGCCGGCGGAAGACCTGCGCAAAGGCGACGTGGTGCTGGTGGAAGCCGGGGATATTATCCCCTGCGATGGCGAAGTCATCGAAGGCGGCGCCTCGGTGGACGAAAGCGCCATTACCGGCGAGTCTGCCCCGGTGATCCGTGAATCCGGTGGCGATTTTGCCTCGGTGACCGGCGGGACACGCATTCTCTCCGACTGGCTGGTGATCCGCTGCAGCGTGAACCCGGGAGAAACCTTCCTCGACCGGATGATCGCCATGGTGGAAGGCGCCCAGCGCCGTAAAACGCCGAACGAGATCGCCCTGACGATCCTGCTGATCGCCCTGACGCTGGTGTTCCTGCTGGCCACCGCCACCATCTGGCCCTTCTCGGCGTGGAGCGGCAATGCGGTCAGCGTTACCGTACTGGTCGCCCTGCTGGTGTGCCTGATCCCGACCACCATCGGCGGGCTGCTGTCGGCCATCGGCGTCGCCGGGATGAGCCGTATGCTCGGCGCCAACGTGATCGCCACCAGCGGCCGTGCGGTGGAAGCCGCTGGCGACGTCGATGTTCTGCTGCTGGATAAAACCGGGACCATTACTCTCGGCAACCGCCAGGCCTCAGCCTTCCTGCCGGCGCGCGGCGTGGAAGAGCGAACCCTCGCCGACGCCGCCCAGCTCTCCTCGCTGGCGGATGAAACCCCTGAGGGGCGCAGCATCGTGGTGCTGGCGAAACAGCGCTTTAACCTGCGCGAACGCGATCTGCAGTCGCTGCACGCCACCTTTGTCCCCTTTACCGCGCAAACGCGGATGAGCGGCATCAATATCGATCAGCGCATGATCCGCAAAGGGTCGGTGGACGCCATTCGCCGCCACGTGGAGGCCAACGGCGGCCACTTCCCTGCCGATGTCGATAAACAGGTGGAAGAGGTCGCCCGCCAGGGGGCCACGCCGCTGGTGGTCGCCGAAGGGGAAAAGGTGCTGGGGATTATTGCGCTCAAAGATATCGTCAAAGGCGGCATCAAAGAACGTTTCGCCCAGCTGCGCAAAATGGGCATTAAAACGGTGATGATCACCGGCGATAACCGCCTGACCGCCGCGGCGATCGCCGCCGAGGCCGGCGTCGATGATTTCCTCGCCGAAGCGACGCCGGAAGCCAAGCTGGCGCTGATCCGCCAGTATCAATCGGAAGGTCGGCTGGTGGCGATGACCGGCGACGGCACCAACGATGCGCCCGCGCTGGCTCAGGCCGACGTGGCGGTAGCCATGAACTCCGGCACCCAGGCGGCGAAGGAAGCGGGCAACATGGTCGACCTGGATTCCAACCCCACCAAGCTGATTGAGGTGGTCCATATCGGCAAACAGATGTTAATGACGCGCGGCTCGCTGACCACCTTCAGTATTGCCAACGACGTGGCGAAATATTTCGCCATTATTCCGGCGGCGTTTGCCGCGGTCTATCCTCAGCTGGCCATGCTGAACGTGATGGGCCTGCATTCGCCCTCATCGGCGATCCTCAGCGCCGTTATCTTCAACGCGCTGATCATCGTCTTCCTGATCCCGCTGGCCCTGAAAGGCGTCAGCTATCGCCCGCTCTCCGCCTCGGCGATGCTGCGCCGCAACCTGTGGATCTACGGCCTCGGCGGTCTGCTGGTGCCCTTTATCGGTATTAAAGCCATCGACCTGCTGCTGACCCTGAGCGGTCTGGTGTGAGGAACAAACTATGTCATTGATTCGTCCGGCACTTGTGCTATTTATTCTGTTAACGCTGCTCACCGGCGGCGTCTATCCTCTGCTTACCACCAGCCTGGGACAATGGTGGTTTAACTCACAGGCCAACGGCTCGCTGATCCGCCTGAACGGTGAAGTGCGCGGCTCGGCGCTGATTGGCCAGAACTTCACCGCCGCAGGCTATTTCCAGGGCCGCCCGTCGGCCACCGCGGAGACGGCGGATAATCCCATGGCCTCTGGCGGCAGCAACCTCGCCGCCAGCAACCCGGCGCTGGATAAAGCGGTGAGCGAGCGCGTGCAGGCCCTGCGCGCCGCCAACCCGGACGCCGACCCGCGGGTGCCGGTCGAACTGGTCACCACCTCGGCGAGCGGTCTCGATAACAACCTGACTCCGGCCGCCGCGCTGTGGCAGGTGCCCCGGGTGGCTCAAGCGCGCCAGCTGAGCGTTGAGCAGGTAACCCAGTTGGTGAATCAGGCCACACAAACCCCGCTGCTGAGCTTCCTTGGCCAGCCGGTGGTCAATATACTGCAACTCAATATGGCGCTGGATGCCCTGAAGGATAAGTAAATGAGTGACGAGCCGCTGCGCCCGGACCCTGACCGCCTGCTGCAGCACACCGCCGCCCCGCATCGCGGCAAACTTAAAGTGTTCTTTGGCGCCTGCGCCGGGGTGGGGAAAACCTGGGCGATGCTGGCGGAAGCGCAGCGGCTGCGCGCCCAGGGGCTGGATATTCTGATTGGCGTGGCGGAGACCCACGGCCGTAAAGAGACCGCCGCGATGCTGCAGGGCCTGAGCACCCTGCCGCCGCGGCGGCTTGCCCATCGCGGGCGGTACGTCTATGAGTTCGATCTCGACGCCGCTCTAGCCCGCCGTCCGGCGCTGATTCTGGTGGATGAGCTGGCGCACAGCAATGCGCCAGGCTCCCGCCATCCAAAGCGCTGGCAGGATGTGGATGAACTGCTGGAGGCCGGGATAGATGTTTTCACTACCGTTAACGTCCAGCATCTGGAAAGCCTGAATGACGTCGTCAGCGGGATCACCGGCGTGCAGGTGCGGGAGACGGTTCCCGATCCCTTCTTTGACGCCGCGGACGACGTGGTGCTGGTGGACCTCCCCCCTGACGATCTGCGCCAGCGGCTCAATGAGGGCAAAGTCTACATCGGCGGCCAGGCCGAGCGCGCTATCGAAAACTTTTTCCGCAAGGGCAATCTGATTGCGCTGCGCGAGCTGGCCCTGCGCCGCACCGCCGACCGCGTCGATGAGCAGATGCGCGCCTGGCGCGACCGCCAGGGCCAGGAGAAAGTCTGGCACACCCGCGATGCGATCCTGCTCTGTATTGGGCACAACACCGGCAGCGAAAAGCTGGTGCGCGCCGCCGCCCGGCTCGCCGCCCGCCTGGGCAGCGTCTGGCATGCGGTGTATGTCGAGACCCCTTCCCTGCACCGGCTGCCGGAAGGCCGGCGGCGGGCTATTCTCGCCGCGCTGCGTCTGGCCCAGGAGCTGGGGGCCGAAACCGCCACCCTCTCCGACCCGTCGGAAGAGAAAGCGGTCCTCCATTACGCCCGCGAACATAACCTCGGCAAAATCGTCATTGGCCGCCAAAGCAAGCGCCGCTGGTGGGATCGCAGCGGCTTCGCCGATCGTCTGGCTCGCCATGCGCCGGACCTCGATCTGGTGGTGATCGCCCTCGATGAGAAACCCTTCCCCCTTGCCGCACGCGCCAGCGACAGCCGTCCGGCGCTGGAGAAATGGCGCCTGCAGCTGCAGGGCTGCGCGGTGGCGGTGGCGCTATGCGCCATCATTACCCTGGTGGCCATGCAGTGGTTGATGGCCTTCGAAGCCGCCAACCTGGTGATGCTCTATCTGCTGGGGGTGGTGCTCATCGCCCTGGTCTATGGCCGCTGGCCATCGGTGCTGGCGACGGTGATCAACGTCATCAGCTTCGATCTCTTTTTTGTCGCCCCGCGCGGAACGCTGGCGGTGTCGGATGTCCAGTATCTGCTCACCTTCGGCGTGATGCTCACCGTGGGCCTGCTTATCGGCAACCTCACCGCCGGCGTGCGCTACCAGGCGCGGGTGGCGCGCTACCGCGAACGCCGTACCCGCCATCTGTATGAGATGTCTAAAGCGCTGGCGGTGGGTCGCAGCCAGCAGGATATCGCCACCACCAGCGAGCGGTTTATCGCCTCCACCTTTCAGGCCCGCAGCCAGCTGCTGCTCCCGGACGCCCAGGGAAAACTGCTGCCCTTAACCCACCAGCCAGGGCTGACCCCGTGGGATGATGCCATCGCCCGCTGGAGCTTTGATAAGGGGCAGCCTGCCGGCGCCGGCACCGATACCCTGCCCGGCGTGCCGTATCAGATCTTGCCCCTGAAGAGCGCCGCCCGCACCTGGGGACTACTGGTGGTGGAACCGGAGAATCTGCGCCAATTGATGATCCCGGAGCAGCAGCGGCTGCTGGAGACCTTTACCCTGCTGGTGGCCAGCGCCCTGGAGCGCCTCACCCTGACCGCCAGCGAAGAGCAGGCCCGGCTGACCAGCGAGCGGGAAAGCCTGCGTAACTCGCTGCTCGCCGCCCTGTCGCACGATCTGCGTACTCCGCTAACCGTGCTGTTTGGCCAGGCGGAAATTCTGACCCTCGATCTGGCCAGCGAAGGTTCAAAACATGCCCCGCAGGCCAACGAAATCCGCCAGCATGTGCTCAACACCACCCGGCTGGTGAACAACCTGCTGGATATGGCGCGGATCCAGTCCGGCGGCTTTAATCTGCATAAGGAGTGGCTGACGCTGGAGGAAGTGGTCGGCAGCGCGCTGCGCATGCTCGAGCCAGGCCTCGGCGGCCAGCATATTCAGCTGGATTTACCCGATCCCCTCCAGCTGGTGCATGTCGACGGGCCGCTGTTCGAGCGGGTGCTGATCAACCTGCTGGAAAATGCCCATAAGTATGCCGGCGCCCGGGCGAGCATCGGCATTCGCGCCGAGGCGGACGCCCGGCAGCTGTCGCTGGAGGTATGGGATAACGGTCCAGGGATCCCGGCAGGCCAGGAACAGACTATCTTTGATAAATTCGCCCGCGGCAACAAAGAGTCGGCGATCCCTGGCGTCGGGCTGGGCCTTGCCATCTGTCAGGCCATCGTCGACGTCCACGGCGGGACCATCTCCGCCAGCAACCGGCCCGAGGGCGGCGCCTCATTCCGTGTTACACTGCCTGGAGAAACGCCCCCTGAACTGGAAGAGCTACCTGAGGAATTGTGATTAACGTTCTGATTATCGAAGACGAACACGCTATCCGACGCTTTCTGCGCACCGCGCTGGAAGCCGACGGCATGCGCGTATTTGAAGCGGAAACCCTGCAGCGTGGGCTGATTGAAGCCGCCACCCGTAAGCCCGACCTCGCGATCCTCGATCTCGGCCTGCCGGATGGTGACGGCATTGATTTTATTCGCGACCTGCGTCAGTGGAGCCAGATGCCGATTATCGTCCTGTCAGCGCGTAGCGAAGAGCATGACAAAATTGCCGCCCTGGATGCCGGCGCCGATGACTACTTAAGTAAACCCTTTGGCATCGGCGAGCTGCAGGCCCGTCTGCGCGTCGCGCTGCGTCGCCACGGCGCGGCGCAGGCCGATGAGCCGGTGGTGCGCTTCGCTGACCTGGAGGTCAATATCCCCGCCCGCCGCATCCTGCGCGGCAGCGAAGAGATCCACCTGACGCCTATCGAGTTTCGCCTGCTGGCGGCGCTGTTGAATAATCCCGGCAAAGTGCTTACCCAGCGCCAGCTGCTGAATCAGGTGTGGGGGCCTAACGCCGTGGAGCACAGCCACTATCTGCGGATCTATATGGGTCATCTGCGACAAAAGCTGGAGGCCGATCCGGCACGGCCGCAGCATTTGCTGACCGAAACCGGGATTGGCTATCGCTTTATGCCCTGAATCCCGCCTCTGCAGTACCAGAGGCTGGCGATTTTCAGCCCTTCAGAGAGCAGCAGAAAGCTTGCCAGGATCGCTACATGCCGGACCCCGGCAGCCTGAATCAGCCACAGGCCCAGCGATAGCGAAGGCTGCATAAACAGCAGCCTGAGCGGCGCCTGCCCCCAGGCCAGCCACAGCGCATAGCGGCTCTGGCGGAAAAAAAAGAATCATCGATAGCGGGATGCTGATAATCAGCAGAACATTCAGCGGGTACAGCCAGACCGCCGCGGAGCCCCAGGTGTGCAGCAGCTGGAGATAAGCCAGCAGATCGTCGTAAAAAGGGAGGCGGCGGTGGGCAATATTCCACCATAAGAATTGCAGGACGAAAAAGAGATCCATCCACGCCCAGAACAAAAACAGGGACTTCCGTTGTATTTTCATCGCTATCCTTGCGAAAAAAATCAGGCCCGCAAGGGGCCTGATGGTAGTGCGTCGTCAAGCGTTCTTCAGCACTTCGCTGACAATCTCTACCGCTTCTTTTTCAATCAGCTTGCGATGCTCTTCGCCGAGGAAGCTTTCGCAGTAGATCTTGTAGGCGTCTTCGGTGCCTGACGGACGCGCCGCGAACCAGCCGTTGTCGGTCATCACCTTGAGGCCGCCAATCGCCGCCCCGTTGCCCGGTGCCGCGGTCAGACGGGCAGTGATCGGATCCCCCGCCAGGGTGTCAGCGCTGACCATTTCCGGAGAGAGCTTGGACAGCGCCGCTTTCTGCGCGGAGGTCGCGGAAGCCTGCAGACGGTTATAGCTCGGCGCACCGAAGCGTTCCGCCAGTTCGTTGTAATGCTCCTGCGGGTTTTTCCCGGTCACCGCGGTGATTTCCGCCGCCAGCAGGCACATGATGATGCCGTCTTTATCGGTGGACCACGGCGTGCCGTCGAAGCGCAGGAAGGAGGCCCCGGCGCTCTCTTCGCCGCCGAAGCCGAAGCTGCCATCGAACAGGCCGTCGACAAACCACTTAAAGCCCACCGGCACTTCCACCAGCTTGCGGCCCAGATCGTTCACCACGCGGTCAATCATCGCGGAGGAGACCAGCGTTTTACCCACCGCCACCTCTTTGCCCCACTGCGGACGATGCTGGAACAGGTAGTTGATCGCTACCGCCAGGTAGTGGTTCGGGTTCATCAACCCCGCCGGGGTCACAATCCCGTGGCGGTCGTAATCCGGGTCGTTAGCAAACGCCAGATCGAACTTATCGCGCAGCGCCAGCAGGCCGGCCATCGCACACTCTGAGGAGCAATCCATGCGGATGGCGCCGTCTTTATCGAGGTGCATAAAGCGGAAGGTCTGATCCACCTGATCGTTAACAATGGTCAGATTGAGCTTGTAGTGCTCGCCAATGCGTTTCCAGTATTCGATACCGGACCCGCCCAGCGGATCGACGCCCAGCGTCAGGCCGGCTTTCTGGATTGCGGCCATATCGACGATATCCGCCAGCCCTTCGATGAACGGCTGCACCAGATCCTGTTCTTTAACGTGGCCAGAAGCCAGCGCCGCGTCCAGAGAAATGCGTTTCACGCCCTGCAGGCCCGCGGCCAGCAGTTCGTTGGCGCGGTTTTCCACCACTTTGGTGACGTTGGTATCAGCCGGGCCGCCGTTTGGCGGATTGTACTTGATACCACCATCTTCCGGCGGGTTGTGTGACGGGGTGATCACAATGCCGTCCGCCAGCGGACCGCCTTTTTTGTTATGCACCAGAATCGCGTTGGAGACCGCCGGCGTCGGGGTGAAGCCGTTGTTTTCCTGCACGATCACGTCGACGCCGTTGGCGGTTAACACTTCCAGCACCGAAATAAACGCCGGCTCGGAGAGGGCGTGGGTATCTTTGCCGACATAGCACGGACCGGTGATCCCGTTTTTCGCACGATCTTCCGCAATGGCCTGGGCGATGGCCAGGATATGCGGTTCGTTGAAGTTGTGGCGCGCCGCGCTGCCGCGATGGCCAGAGGTGCCGAATTTTACCGCATGCTCCGCATTACCGACTTCAGGCTTCAGCACGTAGTACTGAGCAGTCAGTTGGGCGACGTTAATCAAATCACTCTGTTGCGCAGGCTGCCCCGCACGTTTATCGATTGCCATTGCCTGATCCTTCTGGTGCAAATGTTAAAAAGCTAGATCGTGCCGCAAACCTTTTCAATCAGCTCCGCAGGGAACTGCATCGACTGCATGATGTGCTCAATCATGCTGCATTTACGGCCGGTATTGGTATTGGTGATCACCCACCACGGTGTACCAGGAACCTGTTTCGGTTTGGTCTGATTACCGCTTTTCAGCAGCGTACGCGCATCTTCCGCGAAGTAAACGCGCGTGCGGCCGTGCAGAGACTCGGTGGCCTCGGCAAATGCTTTACTGTCCAGGGAATAGAGGGTCGTCAACACCAGCATAAAACGGTTCACCGCGCGCTTCTGCTCGGCGTATTCATCAGATAACAGCATCTCGCGCATGGCGCGGACTTTATCTTTCACCGGGTTAGCGGGTTTCACCTCAGCGACAGGCGCTGGCGCCAGCGTCGGCGCGGCTTTGCTGACCGGTGTAGCCGGTTGGGAAACGGCGGAAAATTTTAGCATACGCCGTAAAATGTCGGATGCGCTCTCGCCGATATGCAGAGTGTGGCTGGCAATATAGCGATAGAGTTCATCATCAACTTCAATTGTTTTCATCTTAATCCAGTGCGATATCTTTTCTGAATACAAATCGTTGGGATTATAAGTACAAATCCCAACCGCGGATAGCGTCAAACCAGGATGGCGGTAAAACTCAGAAAACTTCTGGGTCTTGCAGCCGGATGGCAGAATGTCCAACATAATACCCTAACCCGACGGAGCGAAAAAAAGAACTTTGCCATGAAATTAAATAGCCGAGCGCAATCTGCACAGAATCCGCACAACCACTCCCCGATCGTGCTGGTCCACGGTCTGTTTGGCAGCCTGGACAACCTGGGCATCCTCGCCCGCGACCTGATCGCCGACCATGATATTGTGCAGGTCGATATGCGCAACCACGGTTTGTCGCCGCGGTCGCCAGAGATGACCTACCCCGCCATGGCGCAGGATCTGCTTGATACGCTCGACGCGCACCAGATCGAGCGCGCCACCTTTATCGGCCATTCGATGGGCGGGAAAGCGGTAATGGCGCTTACCGCCCTGGCGCCTGAACGCATCAGCGGTCTGGTGGCGATCGATATCGCGCCGGTGGATTATCACGTTCGCCGCCATGATGAGATCTTCGCCGCTATCCGCGCCGTCAGCGAATCCGCCGCCAGCACCCGCCAGCAGGCGGCGCAGGTGATGCGCGAGCACCTGCAGGAAGAAGGCGTGATTCAGTTCCTGCTGAAATCATTCGTCGACGGCGACTGGCGCTTCAACGTGCCGGTGCTGTGGGACCAGTATCCGCATATCGTCGGCTGGGAAACCATCCCGGCCTGGCCGCACCCGACGCAGTTTATTCCCGGCGGCAACTCGCCCTATGTGACCGACGCCTACCGCGACGCGCTGCTGGCCCAGTTCCCGCAGGCCCGGGCCCACGTCATCGCCGGCGCCGGACACTGGGTCCATGCCGAGAAACCCGAGGCGGTGTTACGCGCCATCCGCCGCTATCTGACGAGCATCGCCGCCTGATTGGCTAAAATATGCCCGACCGCGCCGCAGAATGCCCGCGGTCGTTGGCGCAGCCGTTCGCCTGATGTATGATGGCGCGCTATCTGCGCCGGCTAGAGCCCGGCAGCTTGTTTCCCCGAAGTCACTCAGAATCATGGCAAAAGAACAAACGGACCGTACGACATTAGATTTGTTCGCAAACGAGCGTCGCCCGGGAAGACCGAAAACCAATCCGCTGTCGCGCGATGAACAACTGCGCATCAACAAACGTAACCAGCTGAAACGCGATAGGGTTCGCGGGCTGAAGCGCGTGGAGTTAAAACTCAACGCCGATGCGGTCGATGCGCTCAACGAGCTGGCGGAAGCGCGTAATATGAGCCGCAGCGATCTCATTGAAGAGATGCTGATGACCCAGTTAACCGCCCTGCGCAGCCAGGGAAAAGTCTAACTTTCCGCGAAAAACCCGCATTCATGTAGCAGAGTGTGCAGTCGGGCGTGATTGCTGTTTCCGCGCCCTTGCCTGTTCTGCTATGATTGCCGTTATCTATGGGCATTGCGTCCCTACCACATCATTTAAGTTTCAAGAGGTTATTTTACTCATGGCAATCATCGGCATCTTTTTTGGCAGCGACACCGGCAACACCGAAAATATTGCAAAAATGATTCAAAAGCAGCTTGGTAAAGATGTTGCTGATGTTCACGACATTGCCAAAAGCAGCAAAGAAGACCTGGAAGCCCACGACATCCTGCTGCTCGGTATCCCGACCTGGTACTACGGTGAAGCGCAGTGTGACTGGGATGACTTCTTCCCGACGCTGGAAGAGATCGACTTCAATGGCAAACTGGTGGCGCTGTTCGGCTGCGGCGACCAGGAAGATTACGCAGAATACTTCTGCGACGCGCTGGGCACCATCCGCGACATCATTGAGCCGCGCGGCGCGACCATCGTCGGTCACTGGCCAACGGCGGGGTATCATTTTGAGGCTTCCAAAGGCCTGGCGGATGACGACCACTTCGTCGGCCTCGCCATCGATGAAGACCGCCAGCCGGAGCTGACCAACGAGCGCGTTGAGAAATGGGTGAAGCAGGTTGCCGAAGAGCTGCACCTCGAAGAAATCAAAAACGCCTGATGATTAAGCGGCGCAATCATTGAGTTGCGCCGCATTAATAGACAAAAGCAATCAAACTAATAGCTACAAGTTTTTAACTTTTAATCACATATCTGTACAATGTCCTCTGATTCTACGAGGCACGTGACGCAGTTTGTAGCTGGTGCCTCGTTTTTGACAGCAAACCAGGCCTGATGCTTGCAGTTTTCATTTACCAGTGGCAGTTCTATAATGAGACGCATTACGTCGGGTTAATTTCTGTATGACTTCCGTTGAAGGAAGTAGATCGTTTAGCAACAGGACAGATTCCGCATGACTGACAACAATACCGCATTAAAGAAGGCTGGCCTGAAAGTCACACTTCCTCGACTAAAAATCCTTGAAGTGCTGCAGGAACCGGATAACCATCATGTCAGTGCGGAAGACTTATATAAACGCCTGATCGACATGGGCGAAGAGATCGGTCTGGCGACCGTTTACCGCGTCCTCAACCAGTTTGATGACGCCGGCATCGTGACTCGTCATAATTTCGAAGGCGGAAAATCCGTTTTCGAACTGACCCAGCAGCATCACCACGATCACCTGATCTGCCTCGACTGCGGCAAAGTGATCGAATTCAGCGACGACTCGATCGAATTACGCCAGCGTGAAATTGCCTCCCGCCACGGCATCCGCCTGACCAACCACAGTTTATATCTGTACGGTCACTGTGCGGAAGGGGATTGCCGCGAGGACGAACACGCCCACGACGCGGTGGAAAAATAATTCCCCGTTTCGCTGAGACTGAAAAGCCAACCTGCCGGTTGGCTTTTTTATGGGCGCCTCTGGCGCCCTTCCCGCACACGCCCCTGGGGTGACTTTCCTCATCCCCGCTTTGTCCGGAGAGTTGATATGGAACTTCGCCAGCGGGGCGATCTCTGATCGGATCGGTCGTCGTCCGGTGCTGATGGGCATTACCGTGCTGGCCCTGCTCACCACCTGGCCGGTGATGCACTGGCTCACCGTCGCGCCCGATTTCACCCGTATGACGCTGGTCCTGGTATGGTTCTCGTTCTTCTTTGACATGTATAACGGCGCGATGGTCGCGGCGCTTACCGAAGTGATGCCGGTATACGTCCGCACCGTGGGCTTTTCGCTGGCCTTCAGCCTTGCCACCACGATCTTCGGCGGACTGACGCCAGCTATTTCCACAGCCCTGGTCGAGCTCACCGGCGATAAAAGCACGCCGGGCTGGTGGCTAATGTGCGCCGCGCTATGCGGGTTCGTCGCCACCGTCCTGTTGTTCGTGCGGCTGAGCCGCGGCTATCAGCCGGCGGAGAGTCAGCGCAAAAAAACAAACGGGCGGAGATATGCCCCGCCCGTTTGCCGCTGTCGTCTGATTTAATGGGTCGTATTATTGCTGCGGATCTCCTTCCAGATCTGATCGCAGCGCGCTTTCACCGCCTGATCGTTGCCGGTGCGGGTGGCCTGAATACACTGTTGGTAATCCAGGACGCGAACGCTCTCCTGGTTGGCGAACTGCTGGTGCTGTTTATCCTTTTTCAGCACATTCAGTACGCTCTGGCAGGCTTCAATCTTGTCCGGATTCCCTTCCGCCGTATTAATACAGGCGCTATAGGCATCTTTCAGTTTGGTGTCTTCTTTCGGCGCCGGCGACGTGGTGCAGGCCACCAGGCCCGCTGCCATCATGGCAATAAGCAGCATTTTTTTCATTGTCGTTCTCCCAGAGGTGCGGCAGGCTCACGCCCGCCGCGCAGGCATCAGAAAATAGTGAACGGGGCGATAACCATGAACTTCACGTCGCGCTCATCCTGGAAGATGTTGCCGTAGCCGCCGCTCCAGCTCGGAATATCGGAATGGTTGTCGTATTGGGTAAAGTGCAGTTTGAACAGGGTGCCCTTCGCCCGCCCTTCCTGTACGGTATACATTGCATCCAGGCTATAGGCCGACTCTTTCAGGCGATAGTCAGGGTCATAGTACGCATCCGGAGAGGACATTCTTCCCGGCTTCGCATCCCAGGCGTAGACATAAGACGCGCCGAACGCCCAGCCCGGCATATCCCAGTTTTTCATGTCATACATCGCGCCAAAGAAGACCGCTTTTTCGCCATTGGCGTTAAAGTCGGAGCGGTTATCCCACCAGATATCGAGACGACCATTGGAAGAGGCGTAGGTCGGGGTCATACGCTGCAGGAAGTAGCCCTGCTGGCCATCAGCCTTCACCCAGGTTCCCTCGAGACGCAGATCCAGGACATCCGCCACCTTATAACCAAAGGTTAACGCCTGCAGCCATGCGGTGCCATCATAGATGTCGTTGACCCCGCCGTTGCTGACCTTATCGCGGGTGCCGTAGAACTGGTAGCTGGTGCTCAGCGGCGCGCCGGCGACGTCAAACTTGTAGCTGGCTTTAGCAAAGTACTGATCGATATAGCCCTGAGCCTGACCAAATGCCGCCTCCAGCACCAGGTCATTTTTGAAATCATATTTAGCGCCGACGGAGTGGAGATAATCGACTTTGGTCTTCTTATCGTTCTGATAGAAATCGTCCATCTCGATATGCCATGGCGCTTTATACTCGTTCGTCCACATATAGGAGAAACTTAACGCGCCCGCCGTGCCATAGTCGAAGTTAGCCCCGGCCTCCGCCCCCTGATAGGTACCTGGCATAAAACTCCAGTGCGGGGCCAGCAGAGTCTGGCCGGTTGGCTGGATATAGCCCGCACGTGCCCACGCCGGACCATATTTGAATTTCGCTGCGGCTTTATACAGGCTGATGCCGCTCTTATCGCCGGAATAGTCTTCGTCATAGGCTTTGTTACGTGACGAGAAGGCAATTTCGTTCGGGTGGCCGCTATCGCCGTTCTCCGCCATTTCAATCGCGGTAAACGCGGCAATATCAAGGCCAAACATATCGGCGGCATAGCCGGACTGGAAGTCCAGGTTGGCGTTCCAGGTGGAGTGGGAAAGGTTGGTTTTGTATTTGTCGCCGTCGGTCACATCTTTACGGTCACGCTCACGCTGCCAGTAATAGATACCGCCGGTTAAGGTTGAATCATCGATAAAGCCTGCTGCGCTGGCCTGTGGAGCAACAACCCAGCCCGACATCGCGGTGACGGCGGCAATAGCCAGCGCCAGCGTACTACGTTTGCCACTAAACGTACGCATGTGCATATCCTCTTTGACGTTTTAAAAGGCGAAGACCAGCGGTCAATCGCTAAAAAATAAATAAAACTGCAAAATGTGGGGCGGTAAAAAAGACCGCGAAACCACTATAGATAGACTATTTTTCGTGACGCGAATTATCAATGTTTTTCGTGAGGCAAAGCTTAAGATTATGACAAAGCGCACATATTTTATGTCGTTTTGTTACAGTCTTATCTCTGATGATTTTGTTATGGAAGTCATTGCAAAATCAGGGAAAAACGCAATCATTGAAAGCGATTACATTGGTTTTTTGTATGTGACAGGAAACATCAGAAGCGCTATTTATTACCGCGCAGAAACAGAATTAATTCGCATCGCGAAAATGAAAAGTTTAATTAGCTGATTCTGAAACAAAAAAAGCGCCGCTGGGAGCGACGCTTTGACAGAAAAGAAATGTTATTCGCCCGCTTTCGCCCAGGTATCACGCAGCCCGACGGTGCGGTTGAACACCAGATTGGTTGCGGTTGCATAGCGGCTGTCGAGGCAAAAATAGCCTTCACGCTCAAACTGGTAAGCTTTACCGGCTTCGGCCTGCGCCAGGCTCGGCTCCGCGTACCCCTGTTTGATCACCAGCGATTCCGGGTTGATCACTGCGAGGAAATCGTCCGCCGCGCCCGGGTTTGGCACGCTGAACAGACGATCGTAGAGACGGATCTCTACCGGCAGCGCATGCGCCGCGCTTACCCAATGGATCACGCCTTTGACCTTGCGGCCGTCGGCCGGGTCTTTGCTCAGGGTGTCGGCATCGTAGGTGCAGAAGATGGTGGTAATATTGCCTTCGGCATCTTTCTCCACGCGTTCCGCTTTGATGACGTAGGCGTTGCGCAGACGCACTTCTTTACCCAGCACCAGACGCTTGTACTGTTTGTTGGCTTCTTCGCGGAAGTCCGCGCGATCGATCCAGATTTCGGCGCTGAACGGCACTTCACGACTGCCCATTTCCGGCTTGTTCGGATGGTTCGGCATCACCACCATTTCGCTTTCGCCCTGCGGATAGTTCTCGATAACCAGTTTCACCGGTTCGATCACCGCCATCGCGCGCGGGGCGTTTTCGTTCAGATCTTCACGAATGCAGGACTCCAGCGACGCCATCTCGATGGTATTGTCCTGCTTGGTCACGCCGATGCGCTTGCAGAACTCACGGATGGATTCGGCGGTGTAGCCGCGACGACGCAGACCGGAGATGGTCGGCATACGCGGGTCGTCCCAGCCTTCCACGTGCTTCTCAGTCACCAGCTGGTTCAGCTTACGCTTGGACATCACGGTGTATTCGAGATTCAGGCGCGAGAATTCGTACTGACGCGGATGCACCGGGATGCTGATGTTGTCCAGCACCCAATCGTACAGGCGGCGGTTGTCCTGGAACTCCAGGGTACACAGCGAGTGGGTAATGCCTTCCAGCGCATCGCTGATGCAGTGGGTGAAGTCGTACATCGGGTAGATGCACCACTTGTTGCCAGTCTGATGATGCTCAGCGAACTTAATGCGGTACAGCACCGGATCGCGCATCACGATAAACGGCGACGCCATATCGATCTTCGCGCGCAGGCAGGCTTTGCCTTCTTCGAAGCCGCCGCTGCGCATTTTTTCAAACAGCGCCAGGTTCTCTTCCACGCTGCGGTCGCGATACGGGCTGTTTTTACCCGGCGCTTTCAGGGTGCCGCGGTATTCGCGAATTTCATCAGGAGAGAGTTCATCAACATAGGCCAGACCTTTGTTGATCAGCTCAACCGCATACTGATGCAGCTGATCGAAATAATCAGACGAGTAGCATACGTCCCCGGACCAGTGGAAACCTAACCACTGCACGTCGTTTTTAATCGACTCAACGTATTCGATATCTTCTTTCACCGGGTTGGTGTCATCGAAACGCAGGTTGCATTGGCCCTGATAATCCTGGGCGATGCCGAAGTTCAGGCAGATGGATTTTGCATGGCCAATGTGCAGATAACCGTTCGGCTCCGGCGGGAAGCGAGTGTGAACGGTGGTATGTTTACCGGTAGCCAGATCTTCATCAATAATCTGACGGATAAAGTTAGTCGGGCGGGCTTCTGCCTCACTCATCACGGGTTCCTCAAAGCGTAAACAACGTATAACGGCACATGATCTTACAAGCAGGGCGTAGTGACAACTATTAGTTACGTAAAATAGGTATCAGAAGAGGATTATGGGGCCGATTGCTGGAAAAAAAAGCGGCGAAGGTTTCCCTTCGCCGCTGAGGCAAAAACTCGACTCAGGAGCCTTACTTGCCTTTAATCTCATACAGCGGCGTCTGGCCAGCAACGACCTTACCGCTCGCCAGTATCACCAGCGCGCTGTAGTCATCGCTGTTGCTGCAGACGACCGGACTGATCATTGAGCACGCGTTGGCGTTGAGGAAGTCCAGATCCATTTCCAGAATCGGCTCACCCGCCTTCACGTCCGTGCCCTCTTCAACCAGACGTTTGAAGCCCTTGCCTTCCAGCGCCACGGTGTCGATACCCATGTGAACGACGATTTCCGCACCGTTGTTGGTTTCGAGGCAGAACGCGTGGTTAGTGTTGAAAATTTTCACCACGGTACCGGCGGCCGGGGCCACCACGATGTTGCTGGTCGGTTTCACCGCGATCCCGTCGCCGACGGCTTTGCTGGCGAAGGCTTCGTCCGGCACCTGCTCGAGGGCCACCACGTCACCGGTAATCGGCGAAACCAGCGACTCAACGGTCTTCGCGTTCGCTACCGCCTGCGGTTTAGCCGCGGGCGCTGCGGTGGCGACGTTGCCAGCCGGTGCGGCTGCCGCTGCCGCTACCGGGCCGCGGGTAACCACTTTTTTCATCTCATCGCCGATAGACTCTGCTTTCGCACCGACGATAACCTGAATGGTTTGCTTATTCAGTTTCACCACCCCGGACGCGCCGAGACGTTTACAGGCGGCGTCGTTCACCTTCGCCGAATCGCCCACGGTCAGACGCAGACGGGTAATACAGGCGTCAATGGCTTTCAGGTTGTCCGTTCCGCCCACCGCGGCGATATAGCTGGTCGCCAGCTGGGTCAGCCCCTCTTCAGTGTTGCTGTTGGCTTCTTCCGTTACCACGTCAGCGGCTTTGTCTTCACGACCCGGCGTTTTCAGGTTGAACATGCGGATCACCGCGCTGAACAGCAGGAAGTAGACGAAGAAGAACACCACGCCCATCACCAGCAGCATCCAGACGTTTTTGCTGGCGGCCGGCAGGCTGTACATCAGCACGTAGTCAATTGCACCTGCGGAGAAGGAGAAGCCCGCATGGATCCCGAGCGCCGTTGCGATGAACAGGCTGATACCGGTCAGCACCGCATGCAGGAGGTACAGCAGCGGAGCCAGGAACATGAACAGGAATTCCAGCGGCTCGGTTACCCCGGTCAGGAACGCGGTGATGGCCACGGACAGCAGCATACCGCCTACCATCGGACGACGCGCTTTCGGCGCCGCCAGATACATCGCCAGCGCCGCACCCGGCAGACCAAACATCATGATTGGGAAGAAGCCGGACATGAACATCCCCGCGGTGCCGTCGCCGGCGTAGAAGCGGTTGATGTCGCCGTGGAACACAGCGCCAGCGGCGTTAGTGAACTCACCAATCTGGAACCAGGCGATAGTGTTCAGCACCTGATGCAGACCGGTTGGGATCAGCAGACGGTTGATGAAACCAAAGATACCGGAACCCAGCGCCCCTGCGGAGACGATCCATTCGCCGCCAGAGTGGATAGCGTGCTGCACCGGCGGCCAGACGTAGCCGAAGATCGCCGCGAGGATCAGACAGAAGAAGCCGGTGGCGATCGGCACGAAGCGTTTGCCGCCGAAGAAGCTCAGGAAGTCCGGCAGCTTGATGCCGGCCCAGCGGTTGTATACCGCCCCTGCCACCAGACCGGTAATGATACCGGCCAGCACGCCCATATTGATTTCCGGGTTGATGGTGACCATCGCTTTGGTCATCACGAAATACCCTACCGCACCGGCCAGCGCCGCAGAACCGGCGTTATCCTTGGACCAGCTTGATGCCACACCAATTGCGAAGATCAGCGCCAGATTATCGAAGATCGCCCCACCCGCTTGCGCGATGAAGGGTACATTTAACAGGTCTGGTTGCCCGAAACGCAGCAGCAATGCCGCGACCGGCAGCACTGCGATAGGGAGCTGCAACGCCCTACCCAGTCGCTGAAAGAAACCTAAAATATTCATCTTATTCCCCCTATGAGACCCCGATGAGGCTCATTTCAAAGCCACTTTTTTATTGTGTAACAAGGTCGGTTTTATCACTTACCGGCAAAGTGTGTGAAAAATTAATTCGTATCGCAAATTAAACGGGTATTTTTTGTGATAATTATCACCAAATATCGTATTCCCTCCTCCCTTGCACTGGCTAACAACGAAAACTTATTTTATCATTCAAAAAATCAACACGGATTGACCCCGGTCGGCGCAGTTGCTGCAATACTCTCCTTAGAGTGCTGGCGCCAATCCGCCAGAATCTACTTTGACTATAGAGGTGAAGAATGAGACTGATTCCCCTGGTAACCGCTGAGCAGGTCGGTAAATGGGCTGCCCGCCATATCGTTAACCGCATTAATGCATTTAAACCAACCGCGGACCGTCCGTTCGTCCTGGGTCTGCCAACCGGTGGTACCCCGCTGACCGCCTACAAGGCGCTGGTTGAAATGCATAAAGCAGGCCAGGTTAGCTTCAAGCACGTCGTCACCTTTAACATGGATGAATACGTTGGCCTGCCGAAAGAGCATCCGGAAAGCTATCATAGCTTTATGCACCGTAATTTCTTTGACCACGTTGATATTCCGGCAGAAAATATCAACCTGCTGAATGGTAACGCGCCGGACATCGATGCGGAATGCCGTCGCTATGAAGAAAAAATTCGTTCCTACGGTAAAATCCACCTGTTCATGGGCGGCGTGGGCAACGATGGTCATATCGCGTTTAACGAACCGGCCTCTTCTCTGGCGTCCCGCACCCGTATTAAGACCCTGACCCATGAAACCCGCGTAGCGAACTCCCGCTTCTTCGACGGCGATGTGGATCTGGTGCCGAAATATGCGCTGACCGTCGGCGTGGGCACCCTGCTGGACGCAGAAGAAGTGATGATTCTGGTGCTGGGTCATCAGAAAGCGCTGGCGCTGCAGGCGGCGGTAGAAGGTAACGTCAACCACATGTGGACCATTACCTGTCTGCAGCTGCATCCGAAGGCGGTGATCGTCTGCGACGAACCGTCCACCATGGAGCTGAAAGTGAAGACGCTGAAATATTTCAACGAATTAGAAGCTGAAAATATTAAAGGTCTGTAATGTAGTCCTTCCCGCGCCCTGGCGCGGGATCATCTTTTTCTTTGTACGCACCATCATGCCGGCGGCAAACGAACGAACGCTGACCTGATGAGGCGTATATACCGGGGGTCGTAATGTATGCATTAACCCAGGGCCGGGTTTATACCGGTCATGAAATTCTCGATGACCATGCGGTTGTTATCGCTGATGGCTTTATCGAACGTCTTTGTCCGCTGGCAGATTTGCCGTCTGACATCGAGCAGCGCTCAGTCAACGGCGCAATAATCGCCCCCGGTTTTATCGACGTCCAGCTCAACGGCTGCGGCGGCGTGCAGTTTAACGACAGCCCAGAGGCGGTCACTGTCGAAACGCTGGAGATCATGCAGAAGGCCAACGAACGCTCAGGCTGCACCAGCTTCCTGCCGACGCTGATTACCTCCAGCGACGATCTGATGAAGCAAGGCGTGCGCGTAATGCGCGAATATCTGCAAAAACATCCGAACCAGGCGCTGGGCCTGCATCTCGAAGGGCCGTGGCTGAATATCGTTAAGAAAGGCACCCACAATCCGGACTACGTGCGTAAACCGGACGCGGCGCTGGTCGATTTCCTGTGCGACAACGCCGATGTGATCACCAAAGTGACCCTCGCCCCTGAGCGCGTTGAGCCAGAAGTGATCCGCAAACTGGTCGCCGCCGGGATCGTTGTCTCCGCGGGCCACTCCAACGCTACGCTGAAAGAGGCGAAAGTCGGCTTCCGCGCGGGCATTACCTTCGCCACCCACCTGTATAATGCGATGCCGTACATTACCGGCCGCGAACCGGGTCTTGCCGGGGCGATTTTTGACGAGCCGGATGTCTACTGCGGTATCATCGTCGACGGGATGCACGTCGATTACGCCAACGTGCGCAACGCCAAGCGCCTGAAAGGCGACAAGCTGTGCCTGGTCACCGACGCCACCGCGCCGGCGGGGGCGAATATTGACCAGTTCATTTTTGCCGGGAAAACAATATACTACCGCAATGGGCTGTGCGTAGATGAAAACGGCACCCTCAGCGGATCTTCCCTGACCATGATTGAAGGGGTGCGTAATCTGGTTGAGCATTGCGGCGTGGCACTGGACGAAGTATTGCGCATGGCGACGCTCTATCCTGCGCGCGCTATCGGCGTGGACAAGCAGCTCGGCAGCATTGCGCCGGGCATGGTCGCTAACCTGACCGCCTTTACACGCGATTATAAAATCACCAAGACCATCGTTAATGGTAACGAGGTCGTCACTGAGTAAGTAAAAGTATGACAGCAGGCGGACAAGCTCAAATTGGTAACGTTGACCTCGTAAAACAACTGAACAGCGCGGCCGTGTACCGCCTGATTGACCAGCATGGGCCCATCTCGCGCATTCAGATAGCCGAACAAAGCCAGCTTGCCCCTGCCAGCGTGACCAAAATCACGCGTCAGCTTATTGAGCGCGGCCTGATCAAAGAAGTCGATCAGCAGGCCTCCACCGGTGGCCGCCGCGCTATCTCTATCATTGCAGAAACCCGCAACTTCAACGCCATCGGCGTGCGGCTTGGCCGCTATGACGCCACACTGACCCTGTATGATTTAAGCAGCAAGACCCTGGAAGAGGAGCACTTCCCGCTGCCCGAGCGCACCCAGGAAACGCTGGAACACGCCCTGCTGAATATCATCGCCACCTTTATCGAAAACTGTCAGCGCAAAATTCGCGAGCTGATCGCTATCTCAGTGATCCTGCCGGGCCTCGTCGACCCGGAAAGCGGCGTGATCCGCTATATGCCGCACATTGCGGTGGAAAACTGGGGCCTGGTCGGGGCGCTGGAGAAACGCTTCAATGTTACCTGCTTTGTTGGCCACGATATCCGCAGCCTGGCGCTGGCCGAGCACTATTTTGGCGCAAGCCAGGATTGCGAAGACTCCATTCTGGTGCGCGTGCACCGCGGTACCGGGGCGGGGATTATCTCCAACGGGCGCATTTTTATCGGCCGCAACGGCAACGTCGGCGAAATTGGCCATATTCAGGTCGACCCGCTGGGCGAACGCTGCCACTGCGGCAACTTCGGCTGTCTGGAGACCGTCGCGGCCAATGCCGCCATTGAACAGCGGGTTCGCCACCTGCTGGAGCAGGGCTACCAGAGCCGTCTGACGCCGGATGACTGCACGATCAAAACTATCTGCAAAGCGGCCAACAAGGGCGATGCCCTGGCCTGCGAGGTGATTGAGTACGTGGGGCGCCACCTCGGGAAAACGATCGCCATCGCCATTAACCTGTTCAACCCACAAAAAATCGTCGTCGCCGGCGAAATAGTGGAAGCTGAAAAGGTCCTTCTTCCGGCCATCGAAGGCTGCATTAACGCCCAGGCGCTTAAGGCGTTTCGTAAGAACCTGCCGGTGGTGCGCTCCACCCTCGATCACCGCTCTGCAATCGGCGCCTTCGCGCTGGTCAAACGCGCCATGCTTAATGGCACGCTGCTGCAGCGTTTGCTTGAGAGCTAATCGCCCCTTTTCTGATAGCGCGTCACCTTGATACGGGCGGGCCTCGCCCGTCAGAGGTGTGAAACCTCATCGATGACGCGTATAGTTTCGTCTTTGTTAATGATTCTGGACCCACCATGACCATTCAAAACATAATTTGTGATATTGACGGCGTACTGATGCACGATAACGTCGCCGTTCCCGGCGCAGCCGAGTTTATCAAGCGCATCCTCGATAAAGGCATGCCGCTGGTAATGCTGACCAACTACCCGTCGCAAACCGGCCAGGATCTGGCGAACCGTTTCGCCACCGCTGGAATTGATGTTCCGGATAGCGCCTTTTACACCTCAGCGATGGCCACCGCCGATTTTCTGCGTCGCCAGGAAGGCAAAAAAGCCTACGTGGTGGGAGAAGGGGCGCTGATCCACGAGCTGTACAAAGCCGGCTTTACCATTACCGATGTGAACCCGGATTTTGTCATCGTCGGGGAAACTCGCTCCTTTAACTGGGAAATGATGCATAAGGCCGCCTTCTTCGTCGCCAACGGCGCCCGCTTCATTGCCACTAACCCGGATACGCACGGTCGCGGCTTCTACCCTGCCTGCGGCGCGCTGTGCGCCGGGATCGAGAAGATCTCCGGCCGTAAGCCGTTTTACGTCGGCAAACCCAGCCCGTGGATCATCCGTTCAGCGCTGAATAAAATGCAAGCTCACTCCGAGCAGACGGTGATCGTCGGCGATAACCTGCGCACCGATATACTGGCCGGTTTCCAGGCGGGGCTGGAGACTATTCTGGTGCTCTCCGGCGTCTCCACCCTCGACGATATCGACAGCATGCCGTTCCGCCCGTCGTGGATTTACCCTTCCGTCGCGGAAATCGATATTTTCTGATGCCAACCACGTCGCAGGACGTGGTTTTTCATTTCTAGCGCCCATCAGAATTACCCCATCTAATAAAAACGGCCTATAAATACGAATTCCTCAATAAAGCCGTTCAAAAGATACTCTTTTTTCACTGTTCAACAATCACGGTTGCGTTTTTTCTTTTTCCGGCCGCAAAACCCTTGCGCCTGCTCCCCCTTTACGGCATTTTCTTAAGCACGCACTCAGGCTTCGCCACGAGACGAAGCCAGCACAACATCAAACACGACAGGGTAATGGAGAAGGCTATGTGTTCTATTTTTGGCGTACTGGATATTAAAACTGACGCAGGCGAGCTGCGTAAAAAGGCGCTGGAGCTTTCCCGCCTGATGCGCCACCGCGGTCCGGACTGGTCTGGCGTATATGCCAGCGACAAAGCGATTCTGGCGCACGAGCGCCTGTCGATTGTCGACGTCAACGCCGGGGCCCAGCCGCTGTACAACGCCGAAAAAACCCATGCGCTGGCCGTTAACGGCGAGATCTACAACCACCAGGCGCTGCGCGCGGAGTATGGCGATCGCTACCAGTTCCAGACCGGTTCCGACTGCGAAGTGATCCTCGCGCTGTATCAGGAAAAAGGCCCGGAGTTCCTCGACGACCTGCAGGGAATGTTCGCCTTCGCCCTG
This sequence comes from Klebsiella sp. 4_1_44FAA, assembly GCF_000238715.1. Taxonomy (NCBI): domain Bacteria; kingdom Pseudomonadati; phylum Pseudomonadota; class Gammaproteobacteria; order Enterobacterales; family Enterobacteriaceae; genus Klebsiella; species Klebsiella sp. 4_1_44FAA. Next base: position 543,059 of record NZ_JH414799.1, on the reverse strand, counting down.
TACGACAGCGAAAAAGACGCGTACTTAATTGGCCGCGACCATATCGGCATTATCCCGCTGTATATGGGCCATGACGAACACGGCAACTTCTATGTCGCCTCCGAAATGAAAGCGCTAGTGCCGGTATGCCGCACCATTAAAGAGTTCCCGGCGGGCAGCTACCTGTGGAGCAAAGACGGCGAAATTCGCCAGTACTATCAGCGCGACTGGTTTGATTACGACGCGGTGAAAGACAACGTTACCGATAAGAACGAGCTGCGCCAGGCGCTGGAAGAGTCGGTGAAAAGCCACCTGATGTCCGACGTGCCTTACGGCGTGCTGCTCTCCGGCGGTCTTGATTCATCGGTCATCTCGGCTATCACCAAGAAATTCGCCGCCCGTCGCGTCGAAGATCAGGAGCGTAGCGAAGCCTGGTGGCCGCAGCTGCACTCTTTCGCGGTCGGTCTGGAAGGCTCTCCTGACCTGAAAGCGGCGCAGGAGGTGGCCAACCACCTCGGCACCGTGCACCACGAAATTCACTTTACCGTCCAGGAAGGGCTGGATGCCATCCGCGACGTTATCTATCACATCGAAACCTACGATGTGACCACTATTCGCGCCTCGACGCCGATGTACCTGATGTCGCGGAAAATTAAAGCCATGGGCATCAAAATGGTGCTTTCCGGCGAAGGTTCGGACGAAGTGTTCGGCGGCTACCTCTACTTCCATAAGGCGCCGAACGCCAAAGAACTGCACGAAGAGACGGTGCGTAAGCTGCAGGCGCTGCATATGTTTGACTGCGCCCGCGCCAACAAAGCGATGTCCGCCTGGGGCGTGGAGGCCCGCGTGCCGTTCCTCGACAAGAAGTTCCTCGACGTCGCGATGCGCATTAACCCGCAGGATAAGATGTGCGGCAACGGCAAAATGGAAAAACACATTCTGCGCGAATGCTTTGAATCCTACCTGCCGGCCAGCGTCGCCTGGCGCCAGAAGGAGCAGTTCTCTGACGGCGTCGGCTACAGCTGGATAGATACCCTGAAAGAAGTGGCCGCCAAACAGATCAGCGACCAGCAACTGGAAACCGCAAGCTTCCGCTTCCCGTACAACACGCCGACCTCCAAAGAAGGCTATTTGTACCGCGAGATCTTCGAAGAGCTGTTCCCGCTACCGAGCGCGGCGGAGTGCGTCCCTGGCGGTCCGTCGGTGGCCTGCTCTTCAGCGAAAGCCATTGAGTGGGATGAAGCGTTCAAAACCATGAACGATCCATCAGGCCGCGCGGTCGGTGTCCACCAGTCGGCTTACAAATAAGCCCAGACGGGCGGTGAAACGCAAAACGGACCCTCCGGGGTCCGTTTTCTTTTTGCCGGATTTATACCGCTGAAAAACGATAAATAACCAATAATTGCCGAATATTCCAGCGAGCTGTTCGCAACCTAACCAAACAGTCACATTACAACGATTTTCCTTGAAAAAGAGGTTGACGCTCGCAGGCCCAATACGCATAATGCGCCCCGCAACGCCGATAAGGTTACGCGAAAAAAAGATGGCTACGTAGCTCAGCTGGTTAGAGCACATCACTCATAATGATGGGGTCACAGGTTCGAATCCCGTCGTAGCCACCATCTTTTTTGCGGGAGTGGCGAAATTGGTAGACGCACCAGATTTAGGTTCTGGCGCCGCAAGGTGTGCGAGTTCAAGTCTCGCCTCCCGCACCATTCACCAGTTAGCGTTGTACGGATGGGGTATCGCCAAGCGGTAAGGCACCGGTTTTTGATACCGGCATTCCCTGGTTCGAATCCAGGTACCCCAGCCATATTTCTTCGATATTTGCGGTTCACCGCGACGGTATTGGGGTATCGCCAAGCGGTAAGGCACCGGTTTTTGATACCGGCATTCCCTGGTTCGAATCCAGGTACCCCAGCCATCGAAGAAGCAGTAAGACAATTAGGCTACGTAGCTCAGCTGGTTAGAGCACATCACTCATAATGATGGGGTCACAGGTTCGAATCCCGTCGTAGCCACCAAACTCTGGACGTATCGATACACATCGATAAATCCGCAAACAATTTGTTGGGGTATCGCCAAGCGGTAAGGCACCGGATTCTGATTCCGGCATTCCGAGGTTCGAATCCTCGTACCCCAGCCAAATTTAAAAGTCGTTCAGCAGTGAACGCACTGTTGCCCTCAACCGGCGTAGTTACGGTCAAGCGCAACAGACAATTGGGGTATCGCCAAGCGGTAAGGCACCGGATTCTGATTCCGGCATTCCGAGGTTCGAATCCTCGTACCCCAGCCATTTCAATGCAAAAAAGCTCACTTCGGTGGGCTTTTTTGCTATTGGCGTCCTGACATGCTTACTCCGTACTGACTGCCGGGCAGGCGCTCTCCGCTACGCCCCTGCCCGGGAAGCCGGTTTTACAAGCCTAAGGCATACTTCAGCGCCTGACGCTTCAGCCCCCCGGCGCGTTCAGCCGCCATCAGGCCAATATTACGCAGCATCCGCACCGGCGCCAGGTCATTGCTGAATCCGGCATAAAAGAGGTCCATCCCCGACTGCATGATAAAATTATCCGCTCGCCGCCGCGCCTGGTAGCGCTTCAGCACCGGCAGGCTGGCCCAGTCTTCGCCGCGGCCGCGCGCTTCCGCCAGGATCTCCAGCAGGGCATCGACATCACGATAGCCAAGGTTAACCCCCTGCCCCGCCAGTGGATGAATGGTGTGCGCCGCATCGCCCACCAGCGCCAGGCCGGGCTGAACATACTGCAGCGCATGACGCCGGGTGAGCGGGAAGGCGCCGGCCGCCTGCGGCGTCACCCGTCCCAGCCGCGCCGGAAAGTGACTGGCGATCTCCTGCTGGAGCTGCGCCATGGTCATGCTCTGCAGCTGACGGATCCGCGCCGGGGCGTCGTACCAGACCAGCGAGGCCCAGTGGTCGAACAACGGCAGGAAGGCGCGCGGGCCGCTGGGAGTAAACTGCTGCCAGGTGCTGTCGCCGGGATCGTCGGCGCATTCGACGCTGATCAGCATACAGGACTGCTGATATTGCCAGGCGTGCACGCCGATGCCGGCCATCTCCCGCACCTGGGAGTTAGCGCCGTCGGCGCCGATAACCAGCCGGGCGTGGATCGTCTCCCCCTCGCGCAAATGCAACGCCGTCTGCGTCTCGCCGCGCTGCATCGTTTTCAGTTCGCTACCGACGCGCAGGGTAACCGCCTCATGCGCCGCCAGCGCTTGCCACAGGCCCCATTGCAGAACCTTGTTCTCGACCATATAGCCCAGCTCCGGCAGTTTGAGCTCTGCGGCGTCGAAGGCGACGTGCGCGCTCTCCCACTCCCAGGTCTCCAGACGGCGATAAGCATGGACGCGCATCGCCCGTATGGCATCCCAGACGCCGAGACTCTTCAGCAGGCCGACCGAAGCCGCGCTGATCGCCGAGATCCGCACATCCGGGGCGGATGCCGGATCGAACGCCGGTGGCGCCGCTTTCTCAAGCACCGTCACGGTAAATCCCTGTTGCGCCAGCCCTAACGCCAGGGCGCCGCCGACCATGCCGCCGCCCACGATGGCGACATCTGTTACGTGAATTGTCATGGCTATTATCCTTAAAGCAGAATCCGTTAAGTTTACCGGATTTTTCGCCCTCTTGCGGCGATAACGCTCGCACTGGTCAGGGGGCGACCAAAGCATTACAATACGCGCCCTGGAATGCGAAATTCACCCTGTATATATCCCCGCGTTTTGGATATCTATTACTGAGCATGAGCAAGTCAATGACAAAAAAACTCCATATTAAAACCTGGGGCTGTCAGATGAACGAGTATGATTCATCAAAGATGGCCGATCTGCTGGATGCGACACATGGGTATCAACTGACCGAAGTGGCGGAAGAAGCAGATGTGCTGTTGCTCAATACCTGCTCAATTCGTGAGAAGGCCCAGGAAAAAGTTTTCCATCAGCTTGGCCGCTGGAAGCTGCTGAAAGAGAAGAACCCGGACCTGATTATTGGCGTCGGCGGCTGCGTGGCTTCCCAGGAAGGCGACCATATTCGCCAGCGCGCGCACTATGTCGATATTATTTTCGGGCCGCAAACCCTGCACCGCCTGCCGGAGATGATTAACTCCGTGCGCGGCAACCGCAGTCCGGTAGTTGATATCAGCTTCCCGGAAATTGAAAAATTCGATCGCCTGCCAGAGCCGCGCGCCGAAGGGCCGACCGCCTTTGTCTCGATTATGGAAGGTTGCAATAAATACTGCACCTACTGCGTGGTGCCGTATACCCGCGGAGAAGAAGTTAGCCGTCCGTGCGACGATATCCTGTTTGAAATCGCCCAGCTGGCGGCGCAGGGCGTGCGTGAGGTCAATCTGCTGGGGCAGAACGTTAACGCCTGGCGCGGTGAGAATTACGACGGCACCACCGGCAGCTTTGCCGACCTGCTGCGCCTGGTCGCCGCCATCGACGGCATCGACCGCATTCGCTTCACCACCAGCCACCCGATCGAATTTACCGACGATATCATCGACGTTTATCGCGATACGCCGGAGCTGGTGAGCTTCCTGCACCTGCCGGTGCAGAGTGGCTCCGACCGTGTGCTGAACCTGATGGGACGCACCCATACCGCGCTGGAGTATAAAGCGATTATTCGCAAGCTGCGTGAAGCGCGCCCGGATATTCAGATAAGCTCCGACTTTATCGTCGGCTTCCCGGGCGAAACCACGGAAGATTTCGAAAAGACCATGAAGCTCATCGCCGACGTCAATTTCGATATGAGCTACAGCTTTATCTTCTCCGCTCGCCCGGGCACCCCGGCGGCCGATATGGTCGACGACGTGCCGGAGGCGGACAAAAAACAGCGTCTGTATATCCTGCAGGAACGCATTAACCAGCAGGCGATGGCCTGGAGCCGTCGCATGCTCGGCACGGTACAGCGCATCCTGGTGGAAGGCACCTCGCGTAAGAACATCATGGAGCTCTCCGGACGTACGGAGAATAACCGGGTGGTCAACTTCGAAGGTACCCCGGACCTCGTCGGTAAGTTTGTCGATGTCGAAATCGTCGATGTATACACCAACTCGCTGCGCGGTAAAATCGTGCGCACCGAAGCGGAGATGGGTCTGCGTATCGCTGAATCACCCGAATCAGTGATTGCCCGCACCCGTAAAGAGAACGATCTTGGCGTGGGAATTTACCAGCCATGATCCCTTCAGGCCTGTCGGTTCCGGCAGGCCTTGTAATTCCTCTCTCCGTCCCTATATCTACAGCAATGCTTGCGCCATTTTCCTGTGACGTAAATAATTTCCTGATTAGCCGGCCACGCGCCGCGTCCGGCCACCTGCGTAAAGAGGAATAGTTTGAACATAGACACTCGTGAGATTACCCTGGAGCCAGCGGATAACGCACGCCTGTTAGCCCTGTGCGGCCCGTTTGACGACAACATTAAACAGCTGGAGCGTCGGTTAGGCATTGAGATCAACCGCCGTGACAATCACTTTAAGCTGACCGGTCGCGCCCTGTGCGTGCACGCTGCCGCCGATATTCTGCGCAGCCTGTATGTCGACACAGCGCCAATGCGCGGTCAGATTCAGGATATTGAACCAGAGCAGATCCACCTGGCGATCAAGGAAGCGCGCGTACTGGAGCAGAGCGCCGAAAGCGTGCCTGAGTACGGTAAAGCCGTCAATATCAAGACCAAGCGCGGGGTAATCAAACCGCGTACGCCGAACCAGGCGCAGTACATCGCCAATATCCTCGATCACGACATCACTTTCGGCGTGGGTCCGGCGGGTACGGGTAAAACCTATCTGGCGGTAGCGGCGGCGGTCGATGCGCTGGAGCGCCAGGAGATCCGCCGTATTCTGCTGACCCGTCCGGCCGTCGAGGCAGGCGAAAAGCTCGGCTTCCTGCCCGGCGATCTGAGCCAGAAGGTCGACCCGTATCTGCGCCCGCTGTATGACGCGCTGTTTGAGATGCTCGGCTTTGAGAAAGTGGAGAAGCTGATTGAGCGTAACGTCATCGAAGTGGCCCCGCTGGCCTATATGCGCGGACGGACGCTGAATGACGCCTTTATCATTCTTGATGAAAGCCAGAACACCACCATCGAACAGATGAAGATGTTCCTGACCCGCATCGGCTTTAACTCCAAGGCGGTGATCACCGGCGACATCACGCAGATTGACCTGCCACGCAGCACCAAATCCGGTCTGCGCCATGCCATCGAAGTGCTGGCGGAAGTCGATGAGATCAGCTTTAACTTCTTCCATAGCGAAGACGTGGTGCGCCATCCGGTGGTCGCCCGCATCGTGAACGCCTATGAGGCATGGGAAGCCGCAGACCAGAAACGTAAAGCAGAGCTGGCCGCCGAGCGCAAACGCGAAGCCCAGGAACAGGAGCAAAAATGAGTCAGGTGATCCTCGATTTACAGCTGGCCTGCGAAGAGACCAGCGGCCTGCCGGACGAAGCCCTTTTTCAACGCTGGGTCGACGCCGTCATTCCGCCGTTTCAGGAGGAGTCAGAGTTAACGATTCGTCTGGTCGACGTTGCAGAAAGCCATGAGCTGAACCTGACCTATCGCGGCAAGGATAAGCCGACCAACGTCCTCTCCTTCCCGTTTGAAGCGCCGCCGGGAATTGAAATGCCGCTGCTCGGCGATCTGATCATCTGCCGTCAGGTGGTAGAGCAGGAAGCCAGCGAGCAAGGTAAGCCGCTGGAGGCGCACTGGGCGCATATGGTGGTGCACGGTAGCCTGCATCTGCTGGGCTACGATCATATCGAAGACGACGAAGCGGAAGAGATGGAAGGCCTTGAAACAGAGATAATGCTTGCTCTGGGCTATGAGGACCCGTACATTTCCGAGAAGATTGCGGAATAGCGCCCAGCCGGATGGCGGTGCTTGCGCCTCATCCGGCCGCTGTTTCTGCGTTTTACCTGCCAGAAAGTCAGGCAACCCATGCCGTCCGGCGCTGAGTTTACGCGCGACGAGCGACAGTTAAATCAACATGAGAACCCAAACGACGCCATGAGCGACGACAATTCACACAGTAGTGACACAGTAAACAGCAAAAAGGGATTTTTCTCCCTGTTACTCAGCCAGCTTTTTCACGGGGAACCGAAAAACCGCGATGAACTGCTGGCGCTGATCCGTGATTCCGGGCAAAACGACCTTATCGATGAAGATACGCGTGACATGCTCGAAGGGGTAATGGATATCGCCGACCAGCGGGTCCGCGACATTATGATCCCCCGTTCACAAATGATAACCCTGAAACGCAACCAGACGCTGGACGAGTGCCTGGATGTCATCATCGAATCCGCCCACTCGCGTTTCCCGGTCATCAGTGAAGATAAAGATCACATCGAAGGGATTCTGATGGCCAAGGATCTGCTGCCGTTTATGCGCAGCGACGCCGAAGCCTTCAGCATGGAAAAAGTGTTACGGCCGGCGGTTGTCGTCCCGGAAAGCAAGCGGGTCGACCGCATGCTGAAAGAGTTTCGCTCACAGCGCTATCATATGGCGATCGTTATTGACGAATTCGGCGGCGTCTCTGGCCTGGTGACCATCGAGGATATCCTTGAGCTCATCGTCGGGGAAATTGAAGACGAGTACGACGAAGAAGAAGATATCGATTTCCGCCAGCTGAGCCGCCACACCTGGACGGTGCGCGCCCTGGCCTCCATCGAAGACTTCAACGACGCCTTCGACACGCACTTTAGCGATGAAGAAGTGGATACCATTGGCGGGCTGGTGATGCAGGCCTTCGGCCATCTGCCGGCCCGCGGCGAATCTATCGACATTGATGGTTACCAATTCAAGGTAGCAATGGCAGATAGTCGTCGTATCATTCAGGTGCATGTAAAGCTGCCCGATGACGCTCCCCAGCCGAAGCTGGAAGAGTAAGCGGTAGCGCTGAAATGGCCAGCCGGGAGACCGCGAGTCATACACGGTTGTAGGTGCCCCGCGTCCGGCTGGCAAAAAGAATAGCCTGTAGCAGCAGGCGTTAATTAACGGGACGATTAACCTAAATGGTATTTGCCTCTCTTCTTGAACGCCAGCGCGTACGTCTGTTGCTGGCGCTGTTGTTTGGAGCCAGCGGAACGCTGGCTTTTTCACCTTATGACTTCTGGCCAGCGGCTATCGTTTCGCTGATCGGTCTGCAGGCGTTAACCCTCAACCGACGCCCGCTGCAAAGCGCCGGGATCGGCTATTTCTGGGGACTCGGGCTGTTCGGCACGGGTATCAACTGGGTCTATGTCAGCATCGCGCAGTTTGGCGGAATGCCCGGCCCGGTTAACGTCTTCCTCGTCGTTCTGCTGGCGGCCTATCTCTCGCTCTACACCGGCCTGTTTGCCGGCCTGCTCGCCCGTCTGTGGCCTAAAACTAACTGGATACGGATGGCTATCGCTGCCCCTGTCGTCTGGCAAATCACCGAGTTCCTGCGCGGCTGGGTGCTGACCGGCTTTCCGTGGCTACAGTTCGGCTACAGCCAGATTGACGGCCCGCTGAAAGGCCTCGCGCCGGTGATGGGCGTCGAGGCGATTAACTTCCTGCTGATGGTAGTCAGCGGCCTGCTGGCCCTGGCCCTCGTCCAGCGCAACTGGAAGCCGCTGGCGATTGCCGCGCTGCTGTTCGCCCTGCCCTTCCCGCTGCGCTATATCCAGTGGTATCAGCTGCTGCCGGCGCGCGCGACCCAGGTCTCGCTGGTGCAAGGCGATATCCCACAGGCCATGAAATGGGACGAAAAGCAGCTGGTCAATACCCTGAAAACCTACCTGGCGCTGACCCAGCCGCATATCGGCCACTCGCAGCTGATTATCTGGCCTGAATCGGCGATCCCGGATCTGGAGATCAACCAGCAGCAGTTCCTCAGCATGATGGACGATCTGCTGCGCGCAAAAGACAGCTCGCTGATCACCGGCATTGTCGATGCGCGTCTCAACAAGCAGAACCGTTACGATACCTACAACACCATCATTACTCTCGGCAAAGATAACCCGTACCGCTACGACTCGACCAACCGCTACAACAAGAACCATCTGGTGCCGTTCGGCGAGTTTGTACCGCTGGAGTCGATTCTGCGTCCGCTGGCGCCGTTCTTTGACCTGCCGATGTCCTCCTTCAGCCGCGGCCCCTACGTGCAGCCGCAGCTGATGGCGCATAACCTGAAGCTGACCGCGGCCATCTGCTACGAGATAATCCTCGGGGAACAGGTGCGGGATAACTTCCGGCCGGACACCGACTTCCTGCTGACCATCTCCAACGACGCCTGGTTCGGCAAGTCCATCGGCCCGTGGCAACACTTCCAGATGGCGCGAATGCGCGCCCTGGAGCTGGCCCGCCCGCTGCTGCGCAGCACCAACAACGGCATTACTGCGGTGATCGGCCCGCGCGGCGAGATCCAGAAGATGATCCCACAGTTTACCCGCGAGGTGTTGACCACCACCGTGACCCCCACCAGCGGCTTAACCCCTTACGCCCGCACCGGCAACTGGCCGCTATGGGCGCTGACGGCGCTGTTTGGTTTCGCCGCGCTGCTGATGAGCCTGCGCCAGCGTCGCCGATAAGTTTCTCCGCCGGCGACGCCCGTCGCCGGCTTTTTCTTCCCATCATCTGCCACTCTGGCACAGTCATTGCTTTATTTAACCTGGTAGCGGCATCGTCCGACCCAGTGCAACCAGGTTGCACCAGAAACGATCGGTGGTCGCGCTATTTTGGTGCAATGGAAGATATTTGCCTCCGATTGGTGCGGAGCGCTTCGCAAAAATAAACAATAAAGCAGCAAAATCTTTACATTAAGCCAAACTAAATGCTAACAAACACATACAAATGCGGCACGTGGACGCGTGCCCCCAATAACAACACACACAATCACAATGGGTATCAATAGCGTCGCTGACGCTGCGGATAAGGAGTTGGATATGCAATTACGTAAACTGGCCACGGCAATGCTGGTAATGGGAATGACCGCTGGTCTGGCGCAGGCGGAAGATGCTGCCCCGGCGGCTGGCCAGAACACCCTGGATAAGATCGCCAAAAACGGGGTTATCGTTGTCGGCCATCGTGAATCTTCGGTCCCGTTCTCTTACTACGATAACCAGCAGAAGGTTGTGGGCTACTCTCAGGATTATTCCAACGCCATCGTCGATGCCATCAAGAAAAAACTGAACAAACCCGATCTGCAGGTCAAACTGATCCCGGTCACCTCGCAGAACCGTATCCCGTTGCTGCAGAATGGCACCTTTGATTTCGAGTGCGGCTCAACCACCAACAACCTTGAGCGCCAGAAACAGGCGGCCTTCTCCGATACCATCTTCGTGGTCGGTACCCGTCTGCTGGTGAAGAAAGGCGGCCCGATCAAAGATTTCCCGGACCTGAAGGATAAAGCGGTCGTCGTCACCTCCGGAACCACCTCGGAGATCCTGCTGCATAAGCTGAACGATGAGAAAAAAATGAATATGCGCATTATCAGCGCCAAAGATCATGGCGACTCTTTCCGCACCCTGGAGAGCGGACGCGCCGTGGCCTTTATGATGGATGATGCCCTGCTGGCTGGCGAACGCGCCAAGGCGAAGAAACCGGATAATTGGGAAATCGTCGGCACCCCGCAGTCGAAGGAAGCCTATGGCTGCATGCTGCGGAAGGACGATCCGACGTTCAAGGCGCTGGTTGATGAAACCGTCGCCCAGGCTCAGACCTCTGGCGAAGCGGAGAAGTGGTTTGACAAATGGTTCAAAAACCCGATTCCGCCAAAAAATCTTAACCTCAACTTCGAGCTGTCGGACGACATGAAAGCGCTGTTCAAATCACCTAACGACAAAGCACTGAACTAATTATAACAACCAGGGGCGGGATATCCTGCCCTCCCGATGATTGTCACAGCACGGACAGACTATACGGCGGCTGGTCGTTCCCCAGCCGCCGCGAATACCGAAACAAGCTGGACAACCGTCTTCGAGGGTAGCACTGGCTACCCTTTTTTTTCCAGGAGTCATGTATGTCAATAGACTGGAACTGGGGGATATTCCTGCAACAGGCCCCCTTCGGCAACACTACCTACCTGGGCTGGCTGTGGAGCGGTTTTCAAATCACCGTCGCCCTCTCCATCTCGGCCTGGATCATCGCTTTTCTCGTCGGCTCACTGTTCGGCATTTTACGCACGGTACCCAATCGCTTCCTCTCGGGCATTGGCACCTGCTATGTCGAACTGTTTCGCAACGTGCCGCTGATCGTGCAGTTCTTTACCTGGTACCTGGTGGTGCCGGAGTTCCTGCCGGAAAATATCGGCATGTGGTTTAAATCGGAGCTGGACCCAAACATTCAATTCTTTGTCTCCTCCATGCTGTGCCTGGGGCTGTTTACCGCCGCTCGCGTCTGCGAGCAGGTACGCGCCGCCATCCAGTCGCTGCCGCGCGGGCAGAAGAACGCCGGCCTGGCGATGGGCCTGACCCTGCCGCAAACCTACCGCTACGTGCTGCTGCCGAACGCCTACCGCGTTATTGTGCCGCCGATGACCTCGGAGATGATGAACCTGGTGAAAAACTCGGCCATCGCCTCCACCATCGGTCTGGCCGATATGGCCGCGCAGGCGGGCAAACTGCTGGACTACTCCGCTCATGCCTGGGAGTCTTTTACCGCCATCACCCTGGCATATGTTTTCATCAACGCGGTGATTATGCTGATTATGTATGTGGTCGAGCGTAAGGTTCGCCTGCCTGGCAATATGGGAGGCAAATAATGTACGATTTTGACTGGAGTTCGATCGTTCCCTCCATGCCCTATCTGCTGGCAGGGCTGGTGATCACCCTGAAGATTACGGTGATCGCCATCGTGGTCGGCATCGTCTGGGGCACCCTGCTGGCGGTTATGCGCCTGTCCAGCTTTCTGCCGCTGGCCTGGTTTGCTAAATCCTACGTCAACGTATTCCGCTCAATCCCACTGGTGATGGTCCTGCTGTGGTTCTACCTGATTGTCCCGGGCTTCCTGCAGAACGTGCTGGGACTGTCCCCGAAAACGGATATTCGCCTGATCTCGGCGATGGTGGCGTTTTCGATGTTCGAAGCCGCCTACTATTCAGAGATTATCCGCGCCGGCATTCAGAGCATCTCCCGCGGCCAGTCCAGCGCCGCGCTGGCGTTGGGGATGACCCATTGGCAGTCAATGCGGCTGGTGATCCTGCCGCAGGCCTTCCGCGCCATGGTGCCGCTGCTGCTAACCCAGGGGATCGTCCTGTTCCAGGATACCTCGCTGGTGTATGTATTGAGTCTCGCCGACTTCTTCCGTACCGCCTCCACTATTGGCGAGCGTGACGGAACCCAGGTCGAAATGATCCTGTTCGCGGGCGGCGTCTATTTTGTGATTAGCCTCAGCGCCTCGCTGTTGGTCAGCTGGTTGAAGAAAAGGACTGTGTAATGATTACCCTGAAAAACGTTTCAAAATGGTATGGTCACTTTCAGGTGCTGACCGATTGCTCCACGGAAGTGAAAAAAGGCGAAGTCGTGGTGGTCTGCGGGCCGTCAGGCTCCGGTAAATCCACGCTGATTAAGACTGTGAACGGCCTTGAGCCGGTACAGCAGGGGCAGATTATTGTCGATGGCACCGTGGTTAACGATAAAAAGACCAACCTGGCTAAACTGCGCTCGCACGTCGGCATGGTGTTTCAGCATTTTGAACTGTTCCCGCATCTGTCGATTATCGACAACCTGACGCTGGCGCAGGTTAAAGTGCTTAACCGCGATAAAGCCTCAGCGCGCAAGAAAGGCCTCAAGTTGCTGGAGCGCGTTGGCCTGGCGGCGCATGCGGAAAAATACCCGGCGCAACTCTCCGGCGGCCAGCAGCAGCGCGTGGCCATTGCCCGTGCCCTGTGTATGGACCCAATCGCCATGCTGTTTGATGAGCCCACCTCAGCGCTTGACCCGGAGATGATTAACGAGGTGCTGGACGTTATGGTCGAACTGGCCAACGAGGGGATGACCATGATGGTCGTGACCCATGAGATGGGCTTTGCCCGCAAGGTGGCGAACCGGGTGATCTTTATGGATGAAGGGAAGATTGTCGAGGATGCCGATAAAGAGGCCTTCTTTGCCAATCCGCAATCCGAGCGTGCCAAAGATTTCCTCGCCAAAATACTCCATTAATGGTTTTTCTCTGCGCATACCGCCCGGTATGCGCAGTTAATCTTTTCCGCCATATTATTCGCCAATGTTATTTATGCGGCAGATTATCGCTACTATCATTTACGTACCCAATAAACCTGGGCGATAAAAGCTGAACTTATTTATTAAATCGATCAATTCATAAAGAATTCAATAATGAATTCGTGGACCGGCCTTGCCACCGCCGCTAGCATATAACGCCTCGTAACAGGTTCGTCGCACGATTATTTTATTAATTGAATATAATATTCTTGCCTGACCTCGCCTGCGCCGAAATAAAGGCCATCAATATTCTCTGCCGCTCGCAGAATAATGGATGCGCCACCAAACCAATGAAACAAATGGATATTGCTTCATGTTAATTCGATCTCGCACGCTCACCGGGCTGCTGTTTATCACGCTGGCGGGCACCTCAGCCGCCGGGGCCGCGCCATTGGCCTCTTCTACTCACCAGACGGAGCAGGATAAAGCCCGCCAGGAAGCGCTGGCGCCGCAGCAACAGGATTTTCAGTCTTCACAACAGCGCGTGGCGCCGCAGGGTATCCCTTTTCCTGAGGAAACGCATTGCAAATTGATCAACCGGGTCGATATCGACTCCGATAACCAGGCGCTCACCCGGAAATTACTGGCGAAAACCGCGCGGCAGGCGCAGGGACGCTGTCTGGGTAGCGAAGGCATTCGCCTGCTGGCCTATACCTTGCAAAATGAGCTGATCGCGCAAGGCTACATCACCTCGCTGATTGATGTGCCCTCCCAGTCGCTGGAGCACGGCATACTCAGGTTCACGCTGCACTATGGCAAAGTGGGCGCTATCGACTATGCCGACGGCTCGGACACCACCCGCCTGTGGAATTCCCTACCCACCTCTTCCGGTACTATCCTGCGCTTAAGCGACCTTGAGCAAGGGATGGCCAACCTGCAGCGTCTGCCCGGCGCCACCGCGCACATGAAACTGCTGCCGGGCCAGCACGAGGGAGAAAGCGATATCCAGATCGCCCGCAGCCTGGCGAAAAAATGGCAGCTTGGCGCCTGGCTTAACGACGCCGGCAGCAAAGCCAGCGGACGCTACCAGGCCGGCGGGGCCCTCTATCTCTATGACCTGACCACCCTCAACGATATCCTGTACCTTTCCGCGGGGGCGATATTGAATTCAATCAGCATAACGACGGCAACCACAACGGCAGCCTGTATTACTCCATTCCCTTTGGCTACTGGACACTAAGCGCCTACGGGGCATACAGCCAGTATCGTCAGCAGTTTAACGGCAACTGGTCGACGATGGATTATAAGAGTAAAAATCGCTACTACAGCGCCACGCTGAGTCGTCTGCTCTCCCACACCCGGCAGCAAAAAACCACCGCTGACCTGCGGATCGCCAAGAGCACCTCGCATTATTACTTCGGCGGCAGTGAGCTACTGGTGATGCGCAAGCAGAACCCCTCATGGGAATTCACCCTCAACCACCAGCACTACTTTAACAAAAAGATTGTTGATGCCAGCATCGGCATCCAGCGCAGCCTGCCGTGGCTCAGCTCGACAGCAACGCCGGAAGAGCAGGCCGGGCTGTATAGCCCGCTGTCGCGGATTGTGCATGGTAATCTGCAGGCAATGATAAAATTTGACGCCACCGGCGACAAATTTACCTGGGCTCCCCGCCTCAGCGCCCAGTTCAGCCCGGACAAACTCGCTTCCGATAATAAATTCAATATTGGTAGTCGCTGGAGCGTGCGCGGTTTTGACGGTGAAAACAGCCTGTCCGGCAATCAGGGATGGTACTGGCGCAACGATTTTATCTGGGATCTGGCCACCCACGAGCGGCAATTCTATTTGGGCGCGGATATAGGCCGTCTTATCGGCGCCGATCTATATCAAAAAGGCAAAGTGCTCTCCGGCGCCGTCAGCGGGCTGCGCGGTCAGCTATGGTCAACGCAGTACGATCTGTTTATTAGTACCCCGCTGAGTAAACCGGATAAGTTTCATAGCGACGCCCTGAATATGGGCTTTTCATTACAGTGGAGGTATTAATTCGCACATTATTGACTCGTCATATTTACATTATTTATTAATCATTATTTAAAGGAATAAAGAAAATGTTTAAGTTTAAGGCTTCTTATGTCGCACTGGCGGCAGTATTAACCTCGTCGGTAGTTTATGCCGACCCCACAAGCTATACGCACTCTTCCGGCGCCACGGTTATCGATATTGAAAAGCCGAACGCCGCCGGTGTCTCCCATAACCTGTACCGCGACTTCAACGTCGGCGCCAATGGCACCATCCTCAATAACAGCGGCGATGATGTCAGCCACAGCACATTTGGCAATATCGCCCGCAACAATAATCTGACCGCCGGCAGCGCTTCGGTGATTTTGAACGAGGTGACCTCCAAAAACGCCAGTAGTCTGAAGGGCTTTATCGAAGTCAACGGTCAGAAAGCGGATGTGATAATCGCCAACCCGAACGGCATCACCTGTTCCGGCTGTAGCTTTGTTAATACCAACAAGGCTATCCTGACCACCGGCAAGGTTAATATGACCGACGATGGCGCCATCGGCAGCTATACCGTAACGGGAGGCACCCTCACCATCGGCGAAAATGGCATGAACGCCGCCAACGGCTACGCGGTTCTGCTCGCCGACGCGATTAAGATTAACGGTAAAGTGCAGGCCAACAACGCCCTGGTCAGCGCGGGCAACTTCACCATGGATAACAGCTCTGGCTCGGTGACCTCCGCCGGTAAAAAGGCCACCCTGATCCAGATGACGGTTAACCCGCAGTACAGCATCGACGTCAGCAGCCTTGGCGGCATTGAGGCCAACAGCATCAGCATGGTCGGCAATAACATCGGCTTTGGCGTACGTAATAAGGGTTCTATTATCTCCAACGGCACGCTGATGCTCACCAGCAACGGTAATTTACTGAACAAAGGGTCAATAACGGGCAAAGGTTTGCTGAGCCAGGTTTCCACCGTCACGGGCATCACCAATGACGGTAGCATCGCCGGCGCCTATTATTTAATGCTCTCCAGTGGCGATTATATCGTTAACACCGGTTCTCTCTCCGGCGGCCAGCTGATTGCCACCGCTAACGGCAACATCACCAACGGCGACTCAGGCACGATGACCGGCACCAGTGGATTAAGCCTGACCAGCGGCGGGAAAATCCGCAACGAAGAAAAAGCCTCCCTGCTGTCAAATAACCAGATTGCCGCCACGGCAATCGGTGATTTCCTCAATGAAGGCAAAATCAGCGCCAAACACACCAGCCTGACGTTTGTCGGCGACAGCTTTAAAAACACCGGCAATATTAACTCTACTGGCCAAACCACCATTCAGTCGCTTAAACAGGACGGCAGCGCCAATACGGGCGAGATCTATAACCTCGGCAATATCACCGGCGAAAATATCAATCTACAGACCAATGGCACGCTGGCGCAAAGCAGCAGTGGTCGTATTGAGGCAACCAACGCCATTACCGCCCACAGCTACTGGCTGAACCAAAATGGTTATATGAATGCCGCCGATATCACCACCGATCACGGCGTAGTGAATAATTATGGCAATATTACTGCCAAAAATATTTCAATCACGACCTACTCAGATATCACCAACGAAGGGCAGATCAGCAGCACCGGCGACCTGACCTTAAATACCAAAAATAAAGGCGCGATCTACAATTATTCAACCCTCAGCGCGGGCGGCAACATGACGTTAACCGCCACCAAAGTGGTCAATGGTGGTAAAAGTTGCGGCATACTGGGCCTGGCGAAATGCGGCGTCGGGACGTTAACTGCTGACAAGCTGGTACTGAACTCATCGCAGAAATATGTTAGCGACATGGGTGGAAAACAGTATTTCAAGAGCACCGAAGTCAACACGGTGAAATAAGACAAACCACGATGCGCGAAGCCTCGCGCATCGTTTTTCGCACGCTTAGGGCTCGAAGGGCCGACGCTGGAACTGATCGTGGCCACATTTTGGACAGCGCGGCAGCACGTCCGGGGTGTATACCGCCAGGTGATAGTGGCACTTCTCGCAGACCAGGTTGCCCAGACCGACCACTTCGCCGCTGTGGTACACGCCGTGATGATTCAGATCCTGAAAGACTTCCCGCCACTCGAGCTGGGTTTTGTCGGTGATATCAGCCAGCTCCTGCCACAGGCTCTCTTTGATCACCCGCATAAACACGCTGTCGCTCTCGTCTTCGTGACTCTCTTCGTAGCTGCGGGCAAACTCCTCGAGGTCGCGTTTGACCGCCGCAATCACCGACTCGATCTCGCTCTGCGTCAGATCGCCGGCGCGGACGATTTTTTCCCGCGCCTGCGTCACCAGCGCGTCGATATCGCGCTCTCCATGGCGGAGCCGTTCGCTGAGCGAGGAGACCAGTTCACGGTAATATTGAGCAACCTTGTTCATCATTTCGCCTCCGGTGGGGTTAACGTCTTCTGATAATAGACCTTATTCCTCTCCCGCTGTGTCTGACAAGCCACAGAGTCGCGAAATAATCTGCGCAGCTTTTGCCGATGTTGATGTGCGAAAAGCTGTTTTGACGTGGGCGTTTGGGCTATGCTATGCCGATCTGAAATAACACATCCATTGGCTACACTTTGTAGCTGTATTGAAAACAGGACCACTGGCTGCCATGCAAGAGCAATACCGCCCGGAAGAGATAGAATCGAAAGTCCAGCTTCACTGGGACGAAAATCGTACATTTGAAGTAACTGAAGACGAGAGCAAAGAGAAGTATTACTGCCTGTCGATGCTTCCTTATCCTTCTGGTCGACTACACATGGGTCACGTGCGTAACTACACCATCGGCGACGTGATTGCCCGCTACCAGCGCATGCTGGGCAAAAACGTCCTGCAGCCGATCGGCTGGGATGCGTTCGGTCTGCCGGCAGAAGGGGCGGCGGTGAAAAACAACACCGCGCCAGCGCCGTGGACCTACGACAACATCGCCTACATGAAAAACCAGCTAAAAATGCTGGGCTTCGGCTATGACTGGAGCCGCGAGCTGGCGACCTGCACCCCGGAATACTACCGCTGGGAGCAGAAGTTCTTCACCGAGCTGTACAAAAAAGGCCTGGTGTACAAAAAAACCTCCGCAGTGAACTGGTGCCCGAATGACCAGACCGTGCTTGCCAACGAACAGGTTATCGACGGCTGCTGCTGGCGCTGCGATACCAAGGTCGAGCGTAAAGAGATCCCGCAGTGGTTTATTAAAATCACCGCCTACGCCGATGAACTGCTGAACGATCTGGATAAGCTGGACCACTGGCCGGACACCGTGAAGACCATGCAGCGCAACTGGATCGGCCGTTCGGAAGGGGTAGAAATCTCCTTTGACGTCAACGACTACGCTGACAAACTGACTGTCTACACCACCCGTCCGGACACCTTTATGGGTTGTACCTACCTGGCCGTCGCGGCGGGTCACCCGCTGGCGCAGCAGGCTGCGGCGAACAATCCGGCGCTGGCCACCTTTATCGACGAGTGCCGCAATACCAAAGTGGCCGAAGCCGACATGGCGACGATGGAGAAAAAAGGCGTCGATACCGGCTTTAAAGCCATTCATCCGCTGACCGGTGAAGAAATTCCGGTCTGGGCGGCAAACTTTGTGCTGATGGAATACGGCACCGGCGCGGTAATGGCCGTTCCGGGTCACGACCAGCGCGACTACGAGTTCGCCAGCAAGTACGGTCTGAACATTAAGCCGGTTATCCTCGCTGCCGACGGCTCCGAGCCGGATCTCTCCGAGCAGGCGCTGACCGAGAAAGGCGTCCTGTTTAACTCCGGCGAGTTCAGCGGTCTTGATTATGAAGCGGGCTTCAACGCCATTGCCGACAAACTGGCTGCCATGGGCGTGGGCGAGCGTAAAGTTAACTACCGTCTGCGCGACTGGGGCGTATCCCGTCAGCGCTACTGGGGCGCGCCGATCCCGATGGTGACCCTGGAAGATGGCACCGTGCTGCCGACCCCGGAAGATCAGCTGCCGGTGATCCTGCCGGAAGACGTGGTCATGGACGGCATCACCAGCCCGATCAAAGCCGATCCTGAATGGGCCAAGACCACCGTCAACGGCCAGCCGGCGCTGCGCGAAACCGACACCTTTGACACCTTTATGGAATCCTCCTGGTACTATGCGCGCTACACCTGCCCGCAGTATCAGGAAGGAATGCTGGATTCGAAAGCGGCCAACTACTGGCTGCCGGTAGATATCTACATCGGCGGTATCGAACACGCCATCATGCACCTGCTCTACTTCCGCTTCTTCCATAAGCT
This sequence comes from Klebsiella sp. 4_1_44FAA, assembly GCF_000238715.1. Lineage (NCBI taxonomy): Bacteria > Pseudomonadati > Pseudomonadota > Gammaproteobacteria > Enterobacterales > Enterobacteriaceae > Klebsiella > Klebsiella sp. 4_1_44FAA. Next base: position 523,659 of record NZ_JH414799.1, on the reverse strand, counting down.
GATGCGCGACGCGGGCATGGTGAACTCCGATGAGCCGGCGAAACAGCTGCTGTGCCAGGGCATGGTGCTGGCTGACGCGTTCTACTATGTGGGCGAAAACGGCGAACGTAACTGGGTTTCCCCGGTTGACGCCATCGTTGAGCGCGACGAAAAAGGCCGCATCGTGAAGGCCAAAGACGCGGCGGGCCACGAGCTGGTGTACACCGGCATGAGCAAGATGTCCAAGTCGAAAAACAACGGCATCGACCCGCAGGTGATGGTTGAGCGCTACGGCGCGGATACCGTGCGTCTGTTCATGATGTTTGCGTCCCCGGCGGATATGACCCTCGAGTGGCAGGAATCTGGCGTTGAAGGGGCGAACCGCTTCCTGAAACGCGTCTGGAAACTGGTCTACGAGCACACCACCAAAGGAGAGGTTGCGGCACTGAACGTGGCGGCTCTGAGCGAAGATCAGAAAGCGCTGCGTCGCGATATCCACAAAACCATCGCCAAAGTGACCGATGACATCGGCCGTCGTCAGACCTTCAACACCGCCATCGCGGCAATCATGGAGCTGATGAACAAGCTGGCGAAAGCGCCGCAGGAAGATGAGCAGGATCGTGCGCTGATGCAGGAAGCTCTGCTGGCGGTGGTGCGTATGCTCAACCCGTTCACTCCGCACGCCAGCTTCACCCTGTGGCGTGAGCTGAACGGCGAAGGCGATATCGACAACGCGCCGTGGCCGGTAGCGGATGAGAGCGCGATGGTGGAAGACAGCACCCTCGTCGTCGTCCAGGTCAATGGCAAAGTTCGTGGTAAAATTACCGTTGCGGTAGATGCAACTGAAGAGCAGGTTCGCGAGCGCGCCGGCCAGGAACATCTGGTGGCGAAATATCTCGACGGTAAAACCGTGCGTAAAGTGATTTACGTTCCGGGTAAACTGCTCAATCTGGTCGTTGGCTAAGCGCGGGAGGAAGCGTGCGATATCTGGTAACAATGTTGTTATCTCTGGCGGTGCTCGTCACCGCCGGCTGTGGCTGGCATTTGCGTAGCACTACCAAGGTGCCCGCCACCATGAAAACCATGATTTTCCAGTCGAGCGATCCGAACGGCCCGTTAAGCCGCGCGGTACGTAATCAGCTGCGTCTTAACGGCGTGGAACTGATCGACGCCAGCACGCTGCGTAAAGATGTCCCTTCTCTGCGCCTCGATGGCTCGTCGATTCAGAAAGATACCGCATCGGTGTTCCAGGATGGTCGTACGGCGGAGTATCAGATGGTCATGACCGTTCATGCCAGCGTCCTGATCCCGGGTCACGATATCTATCCGATTACCACCAAGGTCTATCGGTCGTTCTTTGATAACCCGCAGGCGGCATTAGCGAAAGACGCCGAGCAGGATATGATTATCCAGGAAATGTACGACAAAGCGGCGGAACAGCTGATTCGTAAGCTGCCAAGCGTTCAGGTAGCGGATGTTGAAGCAACCCAGCAGGAAGAGAAACCGGTCGCCAGCAGCGCGGCGCCGTCTTCCTCGGGTAACCGCGTCTCCACCACGCTGGGTCAATGATGATTCGGTTGTACCCGGAACAGCTCCGCGCGCAGCTCACTGAAGGGCTGCGCGCGGCCTATCTGCTGCTTGGCAACGATCCCCTGCTGTTGCAGGAAAGCCAGGACGCCATTCGCGAAGCTGCTGCCGCGCAGGGCTTTACCGAGCACCATACTTTTTCAATCGACAACAGCACCGACTGGCAGGCGATTTTCGCCTTAAGCCAGGCGATGAGCCTGTTTGCCAGCCGGCAAACCCTGCTGTTGATCCTACCGGAAAACGGCCCCAACGCGGCGATCAATGAACAGCTCGCCACGCTGGTTGGCCTGCTGCACGACGACCTGCTGCTGATAGTTCGCGGAAATAAGCTGACCAAAGCCCAGGAGAATGCCGCATGGCTCACCGCCCTGGCTCAGCGCGCAGTCCAGGTCAGTTGCCAGACGCCGGAATACGCGCAGCTGCCGCGCTGGCTGGCCGCCCGGGCCAAACAGCATCAGCTGCAGCTCGACGACGCGGCCAGTCAGCTGCTGTGCTACTGTTACGAAGGCAATCTGCTGGCGCTGGCGCAGGCGCTGGAGCGTCTGGCGCTGCTCTGGCCGGACGGTAAGCTAACCCTGCCCCGCGTTGAGCAAGCGGTAAACGATGCCGCGCACTTTACGCCTTATCATTGGGTCGATGCCCTACTGGCAGGCAAAAGTAAGCGCGTGCTGCACGTCCTGCAGCAGTTACGCCTTGAAGGCTGCGAGCCGGCGATCCTGCTGCGTACTCTGCAGCGGGAGCTGCTGCTGCTGGTTACCCTCAAGCGCCAGGCGACGCACACGCCGCTGCGCTCGCTGTTTGATAAACATCGGGTCTGGCAAAACCGCCGTCAGCTGCTCAGCGACGCTCTCACGCGCCTGAGCGGGGAACAGCTACGCCAGGCGGTGACCCTTCTGACCCGCGCGGAGCTCACCTTTAAACAGGATTACGGGCACGACGTCTGGCCCGAACTGGAAAGTCTTTCGTTGTTGCTCTGCCACAAAGCCCTGGCGGACGTTTTTATTGATGGTTGATATGACTCAGTTACAGGCAATCTATGGCGGCACCTTCGATCCGGTGCATTACGGTCACCTCAAGCCGGTTGAGATCCTGGCGAATCAGATTGGCCTGAGCAAGGTCATCATCATGCCTAACAACGTCCCGCCGCACCGGCCGCAGCCGGAAGCCACCAGCGCCCAGCGCGTGCACATGCTGAAGCTGGCGATTGCCGATAAACCGCTGTTCACGCTCGATGAACGCGAACTGCGGCGCGATACCCCCTCCTGGACGGCGCAAACGCTGCAGGAGTGGCGCCAGGAGCAGGGGCCGCGCAAACCGCTGGCGTTTATCATTGGCCAGGATTCGCTACTGACCTTTCCCACCTGGCACAACTATGAAACCATTCTCGACAATGTCCACCTGATTGTTTGCCGCCGCCCGGGTTACCCGCTGACCATGGCGCAGGAAGCGGATCAGCGCTGGCTGGATCGCCATTTAACCCACGACGTGGAGTCTCTGCATAACCGCCCTTCCGGCGTGATCTACCTGGCTGAGACGCCGTGGTTCGATATTTCCGCGACGATCATCCGCCAGCGTCTTGAGCGCGGCGAGTCCTGCGCCGAGATGCTGCCTGCCGCCGTGCTGGATTACATCCGCGAGCAGGGACTCTATTGCTAACCCCAGGCTGGGCCTGGCGTGAAAAAAGCGCTATCGTAACGCCATCTCTTCATCGCCTGTCAGAGCCTGTTCATGAAATTGTGGTTAGTTCGCCATGGCGAAACCGAAGCCAACGTTGCCGGGTTATACAGCGGCCATGCCCCAACGCCCCTGACGCCGCGCGGCGTCGCTCAGGCGCGCGCGCTCGGCGAACGGCTGCGCCTGGCGCCTTTCGATAAAGTATTCTGTAGCGAGCTGGCGCGGACCGGGACAACGGCCGATCTGCTGCTTGGCGACCGCGCTATTCCGCGTGAGCGCCATCCCGCGCTCAATGAGATGTTTTTCGGCGACTGGGAGATGCGTCATCATCGCGACCTCCAGCGAGAAGATGCGGAAAACTATGCCGCCTGGTGTGCCGACTGGCAGCATGCGGCCCCCACCAACGGCGAAAGCTTTCAGAATTTTGCCCGCCGCGTCAGCGAGTTTATCCCAACGCTGACCGACTGCCGCCATCTTGACCATCTGCTGATCGTCGGCCATCAGGGCGTCCTGAGCCTGCTGACCGCCCTGCTGTTGCAGATGCCTGCGGCGGCGATGTGGCACTTTCCCATTGCCCATGGCGCCTGGAGCCTCCTCGAAATCCGCGACGATTTCACCACCCTGCGGGTATTAAATAGCCAGGCCGTCTGGCAGCCGCAAGAAGAATTCCCGCCAGACCATTGACAGGCCAGAGCAGGCTGTTATTCTCCGCTGCCAGGCAGCATCCGCCAAAGCCGGTTTGCAGAAATTGTTTTACAAAAATGGCGATGCAATCCGCGGCGAGGGATGGGATGATAGCCCGCCACGAACGCCTGCCGACAGACATTTCACCCGACTTTTTCATCAGTTCAGGTATACTGTCAGGCTCTTTATGATTATCAATCTTCACGCACCCAGGGGGAACACTTGCAGGGTAAAGCACTCCAGGATTTTGTTATCGACAAAATTGATGACCTGAAAGGTCAGGACATCGTTGCCATTGATGTACATGGCAAATCCAGCATCACCGATTGCATGATTATCTGCACCGGCACCTCCACGCGTCATGTGATGTCTATCGCCGACCACGTGGTTCAGGAGTCCCGCGCCGCCGGCATGCTGCCGCTGGGCGTTGAAGGGGAAGCCGCCGCCGACTGGATCGTCGTCGACCTCGGCGACGTGATGGTCCACGTCATGCAGGAAGAGAGCCGTCGTCTGTACGAGCTGGAAAAACTCTGGAGTTAATGCGTGAAGTTGCAGCTGGTGGCCGTTGGCACCAAAATGCCGGACTGGGTACAGACCGGCTTTAGCGAGTATCTGCGCCGTTTTCCCAAAGATATGCCGTTCGAGCTGGTGGAGATCCCTGCCGGTAAGCGCGGTAAGAACGCTGATATCAAACGCATCCTCGAAAAAGAGGGCGAGATGATGTTAGCCGCTGCCGGTAAGAACCGCATCGTGACCCTGGATATTCCGGGTAAACCATGGGATACACCGCAGCTGGCGCGCGAACTGGAACGCTGGAAACAGGACGGGCGCGACGTCAGTTTACTGGTAGGCGGCCCGGAAGGTCTCTCTCCCGCCTGTAAAGCAGCGGCGGAACAGAGTTGGTCGCTCTCCACCCTCACCTTACCTCACCCGCTGGTGCGCGTACTGGTGGCCGAGAGTCTGTACCGGGCGTGGAGCATCACCACCAACCACCCGTACCACCGTGAGTAATGATGATCAGGGTAGACTAAGCAGCGAATGAAATTACAGAATTCTTTCCGCGACTATACGGCTGAATCCTCGCTGTTCGTGCGCCGGGCGCTGGTCGCTTTTTTGGGGATTTTGCTGCTTACCGGCGTTCTGATCGCCAACCTGTACAATGTGCAAATCGTTCGCTTCGACGACTATCAGACGCGCTCGAACGAAAACCGCATCAAGCTGGTGCCGATCCCGCCGAGCCGCGGCATTATTTACGATCGCAACGGCACCCCGCTGGCGCTTAACCGCACCATTTACCAGCTGGAGATGATGCCGGAGAAAGTCGATAACGTACAGCAGACGCTGGATGCGCTACGCGACGTCGTCGATTTAACCGACGATGACATCGCCGGTTTCAAAAAGGAGCGCGCCCGCTCCCATCGTTTTACCTCGATTCCGGTAAAGGTCAACCTCAGCGAAGTGCAGGTGGCCCGCTTTGCCGTCAACCAGTACCGCTTTCCCGGCGTGGAAGTCAAAGGCTACAAGCGTCGTTATTACCCCTATAATTCGGCGCTGACTCACGTCATTGGCTATGTCTCAAAAATTAACGATAAAGACGTCGACCGCCTGGATAAAGAGGGCAAGCTGGCCAACTACGCCTCGACGCACGACATTGGTAAGCTGGGTATAGAGCGTTATTACGAGGACGTTCTGCACGGTCAGACCGGCTACGAAGAGGTTGAAGTGAACAACCGCGGCCGCGTCATTCGTCAGCTGAAAGAGGTGCCTCCGCAGGCCGGACGCGACATCTACCTCACCCTCGACCTCAAGCTGCAGCAGTATATTGAAACGCTGCTGGCCGGCAGCCGCGCCGCCGTGGTGGTGACCGACCCGCGTACCGGCGCTATTCTGGCGCTGGTTTCAACCCCGAGCTATGACCCGAACCTGTTCGTCGACGGCATCTCCAGCAAAGATTACTCCGCGCTGCTCAACGACCCGAACACACCGTTGGTCAACCGAGCAACGCAGGGGGTCTATCCGCCGGCGTCGACGGTCAAACCGTACGTCGCCGTCTCGGCGCTGAGCGCCGGGGTGATCACCCGCAACACCAGCCTCTTCGACCCCGGCTGGTGGCAGTTGCCTGGCTCAGAGAAACGCTATCGTGACTGGAAAAAGTGGGGCCACGGCCATCTGAACGTCACCAAAGCGCTCGAGGAGTCTGCAGATACCTATTTCTACCAGGTCGCCTATGACATGGGCATCGACCGTCTCTCAGAGTGGATGAGCAAGTTTGGCTACGGCCACTACACCGGTATCGACCTCTCCGAGGAGCGCTCTGGCAACATGCCGACCCGCGAATGGAAGCTCAAGCGCTTTAAGAAACCCTGGTACCAGGGGGACACCATTCCGGTGGGCATCGGCCAGGGTTACTGGACCGCCACGCCGATCCAGATGAACAAAGCGCTGATGATCCTGATTAACGACGGCGTGGTGAAGGTGCCGCATCTGCTGCAGAGCACCGTGGAAGACGGCAAGCCCGTACCCTGGGTCCAGCCCCATGAGCCGCCGGTAGGCGATATCCATTCCGGCTATTGGGAAATCGCCAAAGACGGCATGTACGGCGTGGCCAACCGCGGCAACGGCACCGCGCACAAATACTTCGCCAGCGCGCCGTATAAAATCGCGGCCAAGTCAGGTACCGCTCAGGTGTTCGGCCTGAAGGCCAACGAAACCTATAACGCGCACCGGATCTCCGAGCGCTTGCGCGACCATAAACTGATGACGGCGTTTGCGCCTTATAACAACCCGCAGGTTGCCGTGGCGATGATTCTGGAAAACGGCGGCGCCGGCCCGGCGGTCGGTACGATTATGCGCCAGATCCTCGATCACATCATGCTGGGCGATAACAACACTACGCTGCCAAGCGAAAACCCGGCGGTAACCGCAGGGGAGGATCAATAATGACGGATAATCCGAACAAAAAATCGCTATGGGATAAAATCCATCTTGACCCCACCATGCTGCTTATCCTGCTGGCGCTGCTGACCTACAGCGCGCTGGTTATCTGGAGCGCCAGCGGTCAGGATGTCGGCATGATGGAGCGTAAAATCGGCCAGATCGCCATGGGCGTGGTGATCATGATCGTCATGGCGCAGATCCCGCCGCGGGTCTATGAAGGCTGGGCGCCCTACCTCTATATTTTCTGTATCATCCTGCTGGTAGCCGTTGACGCCTTCGGCGCCATCTCCAAAGGGGCGCAGCGCTGGCTGGATCTCGGTATTGTGCGCTTTCAGCCGTCGGAGATCGCCAAAATAGCCGTGCCGCTGATGGTAGCGCGGTTTATTAACCGCGATGTCTGTCCACCGTCGCTGAAGAACACCGGCATTGCCCTGGTGCTAATCTTCCTGCCGACGCTGCTGGTGGCGGCGCAGCCTGACCTCGGGACCTCGATCCTGATCGCCCTATCCGGGCTGTTTGTGCTGTTCCTCTCCGGCCTCAGCTGGCGCCTGATTGGTATCGCCGTGGTGCTGGTCGCCGCCTTTATTCCGATCCTGTGGTTCTTCCTGATGCACGACTATCAGCGTCAGCGCGTGATGATGCTCCTCGATCCGGAAACCGACCCGCTGGGCGCCGGCTATCACATTATTCAGTCTAAAATTGCCATTGGCTCCGGCGGTCTGCGCGGCAAAGGCTGGCTGCACGGCACCCAATCGCAGCTGGAGTTTCTGCCGGAACGCCACACCGACTTTATCTTCGCCGTCCTCGCCGAAGAGCTGGGCCTGATTGGCGTACTGATCCTGCTAGCGCTTTATATTCTGCTGATTATGCGCGGACTGTGGATCGCCGCCCAGGCGCAAACCACCTTTGGCCGGGTCATGGCCGGTGGTTTAATGTTGATTTTATTCGTTTATGTCTTCGTAAATATTGGTATGGTGAGTGGTATTTTACCGGTGGTGGGCGTACCGTTGCCGCTGGTGAGCTACGGGGGCTCCGCCCTGATCGTACTGATGGCCGGGTTTGGTATCGTAATGTCGATCCATACCCACAGAAAAATGTTGTCGAAAAGCGTTTAAAGGGGTTAGCAATGCGTAAGCAATGGCTGGGGATCTGCATAGCAGCGGGGCTGCTGGCGGCATGTTCGAGTGATGACGTGCACAAAAAACGGTCAGTACTCCACAGCCGGCCGTCTGTAATGGCCCGACGGTTGAGATCAGCGGCGCCGATCCGCAGTATGAAACGCCGAACGCCACGGCGAATCAGGATTATGAGCGCGACGGTAAAAGCTACAAAATCGTTCAGGATCCGGCCAACTTTACTCAGGCCGGTTTCGCGGCGATCTATGACGCGGAACCCAACAGCAACCTGACCGCCAGCGGCGAAGCCTTCGATCCGACTCAGTTGACCGCAGCGCACCCGACGCTGCCGATCCCGAGCTACGCGCGGATCACTAACCTTGCCAACGGACGGATGATCGTCGTGCGGATTAACGATCGCGGTCCCTATGGCAACGATCGGGTCATCTCGCTTTCCCGCGCATCCGCTGACCGCCTGAACACCTCCAACAACACCAAAGTGCGCATCGACCCCATCATCGTCGCGCCTGACGGTTCGCTTTCCGGCCCGGGGATGGCCTGTACCACCGTCGCCAAACAAACTTACGCCCTGCCCGCCCGTCCGAATCTGGACGGTGGGGACGCCGCTGGCATGAGCCAGCCCGCGCCCACTGACGTTCGCCCGATCAGCAACAGCACGCTGACGCCGGCAGACAGCGTGGGCGCGCCGGTGAACAGCGGCGGTTTCCTCGGCGCGCCGACGCCCCTGAACAACGGCGTGCTGGAGAGTAGCGAACCAGCGGCAGCCGCCGCGACGGCTCCTGCCGCCGGCGCCACGCCAACAGCGCCAGTGACCGCGCCTGGCTCCATTCAGGGTAATGTGGCGCCCGCTGCGGCCACCGCCGCAGCCGCTGGCGCCGTGGCGGCCTCGTCCTCCGCGACCTCCAGCGCCAGCGGTAATTTTGTTGTCCAGGTGGGCGCAGTAAGCGACCAGACGCGGGCGCAGCAGTATCAGCAGCGCCTGAGCCAGCAGTTTTCTGTGCCAGGCCGGGTCATGCAAAACGGCGCGGTCTGGCGTATTCAGCTGGGTCCCTTTGCTGATAAAGCACAGGCCAGCGCCGTGCAGCAGCGCCTGCAAAGCGAAGCGCAGCTGCAGTCCTTTATTACTCGCGCCAACTAAACGCCGCGGGCCGCCCGTTCACCTCGCGCATGTAAAAGTCATTAACAAACTCATGCGCAATGTCGGATGCTGGCCCGCAGAGCATTTGCTATAGTAAGGCACTTTTTTAACTCCATCACGGATGCCGTTGTTCTGACCATGAAGACCTCTTTCACCGCTCGTTTACTCATTACGGCGCTCTCCGTTGCAGCGCTCTCCTCCGCTGCCCGCGCCGATGACCTGAATATCAAAACGATGATCCCAGGCGCCCCGCAGATTGACGCCGAATCATGGATCCTTATCGATTACAACTCTGGCAAGGTACTGGCTGAAAACAATGCCGACTCCCGCCGCGACCCGGCCAGTCTGACCAAAATGATGACCAGCTATGTTATCGGTCAGGCGATGAAAGCGGGCAAATTCAAAGAGTCCGATCTGGTCACCGTCGGCAACGATGCCTGGGCCACCGGCAACCCGGTTTTCAAAGGCTCTTCTCTGATGTTCCTCAAGCCGGGCATGCAGGTGCCGGTTTCTCAGCTGATCCGTGGTATTAACCTACAGTCCGGTAACGATGCCTGCGTGGCGATGGCCGACTACGTCGCCGGCAGCCAGGACGCCTTCGTCAGCCTGATGAACAACTACGTAAACGCTCTGGGCCTGAAAAACACCCATTTCCAGACCGTTCACGGTCTTGATGCTGACGGACAGTACAGCTCCGCGCGCGACATGGCGCTGATTGGCCAGGCGCTGATCCGCGACGTACCGAACGAGTACTCCATCTATCGTGAGAAAGAGTTCACTTTCAACGGCATCCGCCAGCTGAACCGTAACGGCCTGCTGTGGGATAACAGCCTGAACGTCGACGGCATCAAAACCGGCCATACCGACAAAGCGGGTTACAACCTCGTCGCTTCCGCCACCGAAGGCCAGATGCGCCTGATCTCCGCGGTAATGGGCGGCCGGACGTTCAAAGGCCGTGAGTCGGAAAGCAAAAAACTGCTTACCTGGGGCTTCCGCTTCTTCGAAACCGTCAACCCGATTAAAGCTGGCAAAGAGTTTGCCTCCGAACCGGCCTGGTTCGGCGACAGCGATCGCGCTTCGCTGGGGGTGGATAAAGACGTCTACCTGACCATTCCGCGCGGCCGAATGAAAGATCTGAAAGCCAGCTACGTGCTGAATAACACTGAGCTGCACGCCCCGCTGCAGAAAAACCAGGTTGTCGGCACCATTAACTTCCAGTTGGATGGTAAAACCATCGACCAGCGTCCGCTGGTGGTCCTGCAGGAAATTCCGGAAGGTAATTTCTTCGGCAAAATTATTGATTACATTAAATTAATGTTCCACCACTGGTTTGGTTAAAAATCGAACACTTGAAAGTGTGATTTCCATCCCCATATACTATTCATCCAAGTAACCTGATAACTCCCGCCCTTGGTGGGAGTTATTATTTTGTCGTAACACCGGAGCTGACATGAAAACCAAACTTAACGAACTGCTTGAATTCCCTACGCCATTTACTTACAAAGTAATGGGGCAGGCGTTGCCGGAGCTGGTTGATCAGGTGGTGGAAGTGGTACAGCGCCATGCGCCTGGTGATTACTCGCCGTCAGTAAAACCGAGCAGCAAAGGTAACTACCACTCGGTCTCCATCACCATCAACGCCACCCACATTGAACAAGTGGAAACGCTGTACGAAGAGTTAGGCAATATCGATATCGTTCGGATGGTGCTGTAACCTTTTCCCTGACCCGGCCGCCGTGCCGGGTCTTCTCATTCCCTTCTGTACGGCTGTGATATACTCCCCAACCTGAATTCTCTCTTCCCGGCGGAGATGTTGTTTTGCAGCACAATAAAATTCTTATCCGGCAGCTTGGCCTGCAACCTTACGAACCCGTCTCGCAGGCGATGCATGAATTTACCGACGCCCGTGATGAAGATACCCTCGACGAGATCTGGCTGGTGGAACATCACCCCGTATTCACCCAGGGTCAGGCCGGCAAAGCGGAACACGTACTGGTGCCCGGCGATATTCCGGTGATCCAGAGCGATCGCGGCGGCCAGGTCACCTATCACGGTCCGGGACAGCAGGTGATGTACGTCCTGTTGGACCTCAAGCGCCGTAAGCTGGGCGTGCGGGAGCTGGTGACGCTGCTGGAGCAAACGGTCGTCAATACCCTGGCTGAATATAGTATCGAGTCGCACCCCCGCGCCGACGCCCCTGGCGTCTATGTCGGCGAACGCAAAATCTGCTCTCTGGGATTGCGGATCCGTAAAGGTTGTTCTTTCCACGGTCTGGCGCTTAATATCGCCATGGATCTCACACCGTTTCTGCGTATCAACCCCTGCGGCTATGCCGGTATGGAGATGACGCAAATGCGCCAGTGGCAGCCGGCAGCCTCCCCGGAGACGGTCGCTCCGCGACTGGTCGCCAATCTGCTGGCGCTGCTAAATCATCCACCGCACGAATATCTTCCCCGGGATTAAGCGGCAGGCCAACGTCCCGCTGTCAGCGGGGCGCTAAACGAGTAACACGTTATTTTTGCAATCAATTGTCACGCACGGCAACGCGGTGGGCCGCTATACTTGGCCTATCATTCCCAACCGGACTCATCGCGTGCCAGAGAATACGCCTCCGTCAGAATCTCCTGACAGACAGGATGAACGTTACGATCGTCAAATGTTTCGCATCCTGCGTAATATTGACCTCAATCTGTTGACGATCTTTGAAGCGGTATACGTACATAAAGGTATCGTCAACGCCGCGAAGATACTCAATATCACACCCTCGGCGATTAGCCAGTCAATTAACAAACTGCGGGCGCTGTTCCCCGATCCGCTATTTATCCGCAAAGGACAGGGCGTTACCCCCACCGCCTATGCCACCCATCTTCATCAATACATCAGCCGCGGCATGGAAGCTTTCCTCAGCGCGCTGGATATCACCGGTAGCCCGCACCAGCAGCGGGTGATCACTATCGCCACTACGCCAGCGATGGGAGCGCTGCTGATGCCTGGCCTGGCCAGCGCGCTGAAGCCGACCTTTCCGCAGATCCTGTTGCACAATATCGCCATCGTCGACGCCGCGCGGCAGCTTGACCAGCGCCAGGTGGATCTGCTCATTGATACCCACCTGCACAGCGGCCAGGCGATAAGCCATCATGTGCTGTATCAGGATCGGGTACAGATGTACTGCCGCGCAGGGCATCCCGCGCTGGACGGTCCGCAGGATGAAACGACCCTCGCGGAGTACGAATTTGCGCTGCTGCTGCCGGAAGGCCAGCGCTACCCCACCCTCCATCGCCGACTACAGGAAGAGATGGGCGAGCGCCGCTGCGGCTTTAGCACCTTTAACCTGATGACCCAGGCGGCGATGATCGCCGGGAGCGATATGCTGGGTCTGACCACCGAACGCCTGTTCGCCATGGTGTCCCGTCTCTGGCCGCTGCAGACCCTGGATTTCCCTTCCCTGGGTGGAGAGCAGATTGACGTTGCGCTGCACTTTAATAAGCTGAGCGGGAAAGAGCCATTGCTGAAAGAGATCATCGAGACGGTGATCCGCTCGTTTAAGGCGTAGCGCACGGAAGGGAAAAGGATAAAACAACAACTATTTTACAATTTGCCGGGCAGGCAGGCTGCTTTCTGCCCCTTTTCAATGGTATACTGCCTGCTCTTGATTCAAAAATAGTTGATAATTGCAACATTTCATTGAATTAATTCGCTTTCCTTCGTGACTCGCAACTGGAACACGCACGCTATGAGTAAACCCATTGTGATGGAACGCGGTGTTAAGTACCGCGACGCCGATAAAATGGCCCTTATCCCGGTGAAAAACGTGGCAACTGAGCGTGAAGCTCTGCTCAGAAAACCGGAATGGATGAAAATCAAACTTCCGGCAGACTCGTCCCGTATCCAGGGAATCAAAGCAGCGATGCGTAAGAACGGCCTGCACTCTGTGTGCGAAGAGGCCTCCTGCCCGAACCTTGCAGAATGCTTCAACCACGGTACCGCGACCTTTATGATCCTCGGCGCGATCTGTACCCGCCGTTGCCCGTTCTGCGACGTCGCGCATGGACGCCCGGTCGCGCCAGATGCAAACGAGCCACAAAAGCTGGCGCAAACTATCGCCGATATGGGTCTGCGCTATGTCGTAGTCACCTCGGTAGACCGTGACGACCTGCGTGATGGCGGCGCACAGCATTTTGCCGACTGCATCAGCGCCATTCGCGAGAAAAACCCGTCGATTAAGATCGAAACGCTGGTTCCGGATTTCCGCGGCCGCATGGATCGCGCACTTGATATTCTGACGGTGACCCCGCCGGATGTCTTCAACCATAACCTCGAAAACGTGCCCCGTCTTTATCGTCAGGTACGTCCGGGCGCGGATTACAACTGGTCGCTGAAGCTGCTGGAGCGTTTTAAAGAAGCGCACCCGGAGATCCCGACGAAATCCGGCCTGATGGTAGGTCTGGGCGAAACCAACGACGAGATCATCGAAGTGATGCGCGACCTGCGTCGCCATGGCGTCACCATGCTGACGTTAGGCCAGTATCTGCAGCCGAGCCGTCACCACCTGCCGGTGCAGCGCTACGTCAGCCCGGAAGAGTTTGAAGAGATGAAAGCGGAAGCGATGGCGATGGGCTTCACCCACGCCGCCTGCGGTCCCTTCGTCCGCTCTTCCTATCATGCCGACCTGCAGGCTAAAGGGATGGAAGTTAAATAACCCACCGCTTCCGCCGCTGCGCGCCTGTTCGGCGCAGCGGCTCTCTCCGCTTCATCCGTTTCGCCTGTCCGTAACAGTTAGTTGCATCTTTTCTCCGCGGCGTCGACAAAAACGACAAAGGCCGCAACGATAAACGTCGCGGCCTCTTCGCCGTACCGCCAGCATCCCGTCAGGAGACGCAGCCGGAGAATTACTCTTTATGAGAGAGCTTCTGCGCCGGCGCTTCTTCTTCTGCGGTGGTTTTCTTCGCGCTATCGTCATCTTCGTTCATGGCTTTTTTAAAGCCCTTGATAGCCGACCCCAGGTCGCCGCCCAGCGTACGTAATTTCTTGGTACCAAACACTAAGATAATCAGTGCTGCGACTACCAGCAGTTTGGTAATACTAATCTCACCCATAGCTAACCTTCTTCTCTATACAAGCTGCGAATACGCCATCATACACGCATTTATCCGTCCTATTGTAATCCACCTGTGCGTGGGCTGCGTGTTTCGGCCCATAGCCTCCCCTCCGGGAGTGAGCGCTGAGATGTCCATCCTGACGTGCACAGCGAATTATTGGGATAAACAATACGGGTATTTGACGCGCGGACACAATAGCAATCTGTAACAAGGTGAATCAAGCCTTGTTTAAAAAAACGTCATAATAATTGCGGTGGCGCAAATCGTCGGTTCCGCAGCACTGGCAAACGCTCGCGAACGCGCGCAAGGTCATCCGCTGAGAGATCGGCAAAGATCAGCTGCGGCTCGCTCCCGGCCCCCGCCAGAGTGGTCCCCAGCGGATCGACGATGCGGCTCAGCCCGATATTGCGCGTTCCGCATTCGCCTGCCGCCACGATATAGCAGGTAGTATCGAGAGCGCGTGCCGCCAGCAGCGTCGCCCAGTGATGCTCTTTCTGCGGCCCTTTCACCCATGCAGCGGGCAGCACCAGCAGCTGTGCCCCATTCAGGGCCAACGAAAGCGCCAGTTCCGGAAAGCGAAGATCGTAGCAGGTCATCAGGCCAACGCGTAATCCCGCCACCTCAATCACCGGCGGGATCTGCTGACCGGACTCCACCCGCCGGGACTCCTGCATCGCGAAGGCGTCATATAGATGAAGTTTATGATAATGGGCGATCACTGCGCCTTCCCGCAATACCACCAACGTGTTGGTCGCTCTCCCCTCCCCTGACGGCACATGGAGCGTCAGGACCGTGGTCAGGCTGTTACGCCTGCTCTCGGCCAACAGCGGCTGCAAAAATGCGCCATCCAGCGGCTGGGCCGATTTAACTGACAGATCCGGGTCGTTGTCATCCCGCGCCAGCAACGCCTCCGGCAGCACCAGCAGCGCCGCCCCTTCTCGCTCCGCCTGCTGCATCATCGCCACACAGGTTTGCGCATTCGTCCGCCATACTGGCGTGACGGCAAATTGTCCTGCCGCTACCCGCATGTTCTTCTCCCGTCAGGTTATGGATAGCCAATCGCGCCCGATGCGCGCTACACTTGACACTCTCTTACATCAAATAGCAGGAAACGACCGTGTTTCAACTTCTTTGCGCCGTTTTTATTGGCGGCGGCACCGGCAGCGTATTGCGCTGGTGGCTCGGCATGAAGCTCAATCCTGTGCACCATGCTATCCCGATTGGGACTCTAACGGCCAACCTGTTAGGCGCCTTTGTGATTGGCGCCGGGCTGGCGTGGTTTAATCGTCTGACCGGTATTGACCCGATGTGGAAACTGCTGATTACCACCGGTTTCTGCGGCGGCCTGACCACGTTCTCCACCTTTTCTGCGGAAGTGGTGTTTCTCCTGCAGCAGGGCCGGGTAAGCTGGGCGCTGCTCAACGTCGCGGTGAATTTGCTGGGTTCGTTTGCGATGACGGCGGTCGCCTTCTGGCTTTTCTCGCAGGCGGCCAGCCGCTAAAAGCGAAGGAGACAGGCAAAAAAAAACCCGCTTATTAGCGGGTTTTTATATTCTACTGACGCGTTGCTTACAGAGCGATGACGTTTGCAGCAGAAGGGCCTTTGGCACCGTTAGTGATTTCGAATTCTACGCGCTGACCTTCAGCCAGAGTTTTGAAACCGTTGGACTGGATTGCAGAGAAGTGTACGAATACATCTTTGCTGCCATCTTCCGGAGTAATGAAACCGAATCCTTTGGACTCATTAAACCACTTAACGTTACCTTTAATCTTAGACATCAAAATTACCTTTATATGAAAAATCGACACTAATGCTGTGTCGGGTATCAGTACACCAATTGTGGTACCTTTTGTCCAGTGCAACTTTGCTAAAAAGTGATAAAAGTCGCTATCTTTTTTAGTGGGTAACGCTTTAGTCCTTGTTTTTGCACAAGACCTTCCGCTTATCTCATTTATTGCTAAGACTTAGCGAATTAAAACTGGATGCGCGCCCAGGCGAAGTAAACGTTACCGTTATTGTAGGTGCCGGGAATATAGGTCATCTGGAAAGTTGCCGGACCGTAACCTATTGACGCCAATGGCAAGATCACCGGGATCGGGATGTAGTTCCAGTTATCGCGCGCCGTGACGCCGAGGGTATAGCCAAGGCCGAGGTGGAAATTCTGGTCCGTCAGCGGGCGCCAGGTTTTCTCCCAGCCGTAGCCGCCGATGGGCTCCCACTTATTAAAAGAGTCTTTAAACGCCATCAGGTACAGGCCATGCCAGTTCCCTTTCTCATCCCAGCGCGAGACGCCGAAACCTGCCCCCCACGGACGTTCGTTATACTTATCGGTTTTTTCCTTGTCATAGGCAAAGCGCGCATGCCAGGTGATGGCTGGAACGTACAAATCATAGTGCTCCGGCTCATTCCAGGTCTGCGCTACGTTATTACTTAAGGTATGGTAACCTTCGCTAAGGGTCGATGAAAACGACGCGCTGGCGTTTCCGGACACCAATAACCATCCTAAAAAACCAAGAGAAAACAATGAAAAACGACGTAACATCAACACTTTTCTATTACCACTTTGATTTAAAAGCCACCTAAAATAGCAAAGATAATCTCAATACAGGTTGAACGAAATAAGGCAAACTCCTGATTTTCGCCCGCTGTCCATCAGAACGGCTTAACTATCCATCTGGTGATTATATCCAGGCGTGACGGGGGACGTGTAGTTCTTATCGCTTTATTGATTTGCATCAGCGAGTTTTGTCCGTTTTTTCGGCACATTCGCACATTAAAATTTGGTGTGGTGCTTTTTAGCTACATATTCTTTGGGTTTAGGGGTAATAAATGCTGACGTTTATTGAGATCCTGATAGGGATCGTGGTCATTGTGGGCGTAGCCCGCTATATCATTAAAGGCTACTCGGCCACCGGGGTGCTGTTCGTCGGAGGCTTAATCTTACTGATCGTCAGCGCCCTGCTGGGACATAAAGTGTTACCGGGTAATACCGCGAGCACCGGCTATTCCGCTACCGATATTATTGAATACATTAAGATTCTACTCATGAGCCGCGGCGGCGATTTGGGTATGATGATCATGATGCTGTGCGGCTTCGCCACCTATATGACCCATATTGGCGCTAATGATATGGTGGTCAAATTAGCGTCGAAGCCGTTGCGCTATATTAATTCGCCCTATCTGCTGATGATTGCCGCCTATTTTGTCGCCTGCCTGATGTCGCTGGCCGTCTCCTCCGCGACCGGCCTTGGCGTACTACTGATGGCGACGCTGTTCCCGGTAATGGTGAACGTCGGTATCAGCCGCGGGGCCGCCGCCGCCATCTGCGCCTCACCGGCGGCGATTATCCTCTCGCCAACCTCGGGTGACGTCGTCCTGGCGGCCAAAGCCGCTGAAATGCCGCTGATCGACTTTGCTTTTAAAACCACGCTGCCGATCTCCATCGCGGCCATTATCTGCATGGCAATCGCCCACTTTTTCTGGCAGCGCTATCTTGATAAAAAAGAACACATTTCTCACGAGATGCTCGATGTCAACGACATCACCACCACCGCCCCGGCGCTGTATGCCATTCTGCCGTTTACCCCGATCATCGGCGTGCTGATCTTTGACGGTAAATGGGGGCCGGAGCTGCACATTATCACCATCCTCGTTGGCTGCATGCTGCTGGCGGCGATCCTCGAGTTCCTGCGCGGTTTCAACACCAAAAACGTCTTTAGCGGGCTGGAAGTCGCCTACCGTGGAATGGCCGACGCCTTCGCCGGCGTAGTGATGCTGTTGGTTGCCGCCGGCGTCTTTGCCCAGGGGTTAAGCACTATCGGCTTTATCAACGGTCTGATCTCAATCGCCACCTCCTTCGGCTCGGCCAGCATTATTCTGATGCTGGTGCTGGTGATCCTGACCATGCTGGCGGCGATGACCACCGGTTCCGGTAATGCCCCGTTCTACGCCTTCGTTGAGATGATCCCCAAGCTGGCGCACTCCTCCGGCATCAATCCGGCCTACCTGTCGATTCCGATGCTGCAGGCTTCTAACCTCGGCCGCACGATATCGCCCGTCTCCGGGGTGGTGGTCGCCGTTGCCGGGATGGCGAAGATTTCCCCATTCGAAGTGGTCAAGCGCACCTCAGTGCCGGTGCTCGTTGGCCTGCTGGTGGTGATCGTTGCTACTGAAATCCTGGTGCCCGGCAGCGCGCTCCACTAATGGTCTAACCACGCGAAAAGGCGCCAGCGGGCGCCTTTTTTATGCTTTAATAACTCCCCGTTATCTTTTGCCATCCATAATCAGGAATAAAAATGTTCAGGAAGGATTTCGCCGCGATTGCCCTTGTGCTTACCGCCACTCAGGCCGGTGCTGAACCGCTCACCGCGACGCGATACGCTGATTTTGACCGCTACGTCCTTGCCCTCTCCTGGCAAACCGGATTCTGTCAGAGCATGTATGACCGCAATCGCAACGAACCGGAAGAGTGTCGCCTGCAGCAGGACACCGCGAATAAAGCCGACTTTCTGACCGTGCATGGCCTGTGGCCCGGGCTGCCAAAGTCCATTGCCGCGCGCGGAGTGGATGAACGTCGCTGGATGCGCTACGGCTGCGCCACGCGTCCGGTACCCAACATGCCGGAGGTAAAAGCGAACCGCAAATGCCAGGCGGCGGAGACCGGACTGTCGCTGGAGATGGCCAATAAACTTAATAATGTGATGCCGGGATCGGGCGGCACCTCCTGTCTGGAACGCTACGAATATGCCAAACATGGCGTCTGCTTCGGCTTCGATCCCGACAGCTACTTTGGCGCCATGGTGCGACTAAACGGTGAAATTAAGCGCAGCCCGGTGGGGGATTTTCTCGCGAAGCACTATGGCCAAACGGTCAGCCGCGCCGACTTCGACGCCGCCGTGGCCCGCGCCTGGGGTCCGCAGAGCGTGAAGGCGTTTAAGCTAACCTGCAACGGTAATCCGGCCTATCTGACGGAGATGCAAATCTCGCTCAACACCGCGACCATCAACGCCCCGCTGGCCACTTCCGCTTTTCTGCCCCAGCCTCACCCGGGTAACTGCGGCGCACAGTTTATCCTCGATAAGGTTGGCCACTAGCGTAAAGCGGGATGCTGATTGGAAAACACCGTCCGCCGGATGGTGTTGCACGCTGAATGTGCGTTTCATCACTTCAAACTGCCGGCAACTCTCAGTATGATGGTAGGACCTTAACCCTTGCCCCTTTCGGCGAGGGTTTTCTTTTACGGACAGGTTCCTGGATAACATGGAGTATGCAATGACCAGACCCGCAATCATCATTAATGAACTGGATGCCGAACGTATCGACAGGCTGCTGGAGCAGCCGGCTTTCGCCAACTCACCGGTTGCCGATGCCCTGAATGAGGAACTCGACCGCGCGCAAATGCTGGCCCCGGAAGCGATGCCGCATGATGTCGTCACCATGAATAGCAGGGTAAAATTCCGCGATTTAACCAGCGGCGAAGAGCGCGTGCGGACGCTGGTGTTTCCGTCACAGGTGACCGACAGCGCCAGCCAGCTCTCCGTCCTCGCGCCGGTGGGCGCCGCGCTGCTGGGCCTGAAAGTCGGCAGCACCATTCACTGGGAGCT
Source organism: Klebsiella sp. 4_1_44FAA (assembly GCF_000238715.1). Taxonomy (NCBI): domain Bacteria; kingdom Pseudomonadati; phylum Pseudomonadota; class Gammaproteobacteria; order Enterobacterales; family Enterobacteriaceae; genus Klebsiella; species Klebsiella sp. 4_1_44FAA. The sequence goes on along the minus strand of NZ_JH414799.1, from coordinate 503,822 downwards.
GCCGGGCGGCGCATCGACGCACCTGGAAGTGCTGGAGCTATTGTACCAGCCGGAAGCCGCTGGCGAATTCCACCGCTAATCCCGCTGCCTGAGGCGTTTCGCGCTTTATTCAGAGGATGTCCGCACATCCTCTTTCTGCTGTTTTCCCGCCGCTTACCCTTTTTTACGCTTTGCGCCTGCCTGGCTGACAGTTTTGCGACCTGAATGACACAATATCCGCATATAATATGTTGATATAGACGCAAACGAACAAGGAGGATTGCATATGTATAAGACTATCATTATGCCGGTTGATGTCTTTGAGATGGCGCTGAGCGATAAAGCCGTCCGGCACGCGGAGTTTCTGGCCCAGCAGGACGGGGTGATCCATCTGCTCCACGTCTTACCGGGTTCCGCGAGCTTTACCATGAGCCGTTTTACCGCCGACCTGCGGCGGTTTGAGGAACATCTGCAGCATGAGGCGGAGACTCGCCTGCAGACGATGGTCAGCCACTTCAGCATTGACCCGTCTCGTATCAAGCTACATGTCCGTTTTGGCAGCGTGCGCGATATGGTCAACGAGCTGGCCAGCGAAATTAACGCCGACGTGGTAGTTATTGGCTCACGCAATCCCTCCATCAGTACCCACCTGCTCGGCTCCAATGCCTCGAGCGTGATCCGCCATGCCCATATCCCGGTAATGGTCGTCAGGTAAGAATGACGAAAAGAGTATAAAAAAAGAGGCTACCCCTGGGTAGCCTCTTTGTTATGCAGGTCTATTGTCTGACTTGTTATGCGGTTTTCGTGCGGATCAGGTAGTCGAAAGCGCTCAGCGACGCTTTTGCCCCTTCCCCTGCCGCGATAATAATCTGTTTGTACGGCACGGTGGTGCAATCGCCCGCGGCGAACACGCCTTTGACGTTGGTTTCGCACTTCGCATCGATGATGATCTCACCCATGCGGTTGCGCTCAACGGCGCCTTCCAGCCAGGTGGTGTTAGGCAGCAGGCCAATCTGGACGAAGATCCCCGCCAGCGCGATATGATGCTCATCGCCGCTCACCCGGTCACGATACTGCAGGCCGGTGACTTTGCTGCCATCGCCTTTCACTTCCGTGGTCTGCGCATTAAGAATGATGTCGACATTCTTCAGGCTGCGGACTTTATCCTGCAACACCTGGTCGGCTTTCATCTCTGGGGCAAACTCCAGCAGGGTCACATGCTCTACGACGCCCGCCAGGTCAATGGCGGCTTCCACGCCGGAGTTCCCGCCGCCGATTACCGCTACGCGTTTGCCCTTAAACAGCGGACCATCGCAGTGAGGGCAGTAGGTCACGCCCTTGGTGCGATACTGATCTTCGCCCGGCACGTTCATATTGCGCCATTTCGCCCCGGTGGCGATGATGACGCTACGCGCCTTGAGCACCGCGCCGGAGGCGGTTTCGATCTGATGCAGGCCGCCCTCTGTCGCCGCCGGCGTCAGTTTGGTCGCGCTCTGGGAGTCGATCACGTCGACGTTATAGTCATTGACGTGCGCTTTCAGCGCGCCTGCCAGCTTCTGGCCTTCGGTTTTCGGCACCGAAATATAGTTTTCGATATCCACGGTATCCAGCACCTGGCCGCCGAAGCGTTCGCCCATCAGGCCGGTACGAATCCCTTTACGTGCAGAGTAGACCGCCGCCGCCGCGCCGGACGGGCCGGAGCCAACGATCAGTACATCGTAAGCGTCACGCTGATTCAGCTCTTCCGCTGCGCGTTTTTCCGCACCGGTATCCACTTTGGCGACGATTTCAGTCAGCGTCATCCGTCCCTGACCAAACTCCTGACCGTTCATGAACACCGCTGGCACGCCCATGACGTTACGCTCGGTGATCTCATTCTGGAAGGTCCCGCCGTCAATCGCCGTGTGTTTGATGCGCGGGTTGAGCACCGCCATCAGGTTCAGGGCCTGGACCACGTCCGGGCAGTTATGACAGGAGAGCGAATAGTAGGTTTCGAATTCGAAATCGCCATCAATATCACGGATCTGCTCCAGCAGCGACTGGGCCTCTTTCGACGGATGACCGCCGGTCCACAGCAGCGCCAGCACCAGCGAGGTAAACTCGTGGCCCAGCGGCGAGCCCGCAAAACGCGGCCCCTGGTCGGAACCTGGGTTAGTAATCAGGAACGAGGGCTTACGTACCGCGAGCGTGTTGTCTTCTTTAAAGGTGACTTTGTCTGACAGTTCAGCGATTTCAGCCAACAGTTCCTTGATTTCTGCCGATTTAGCGCTGTCATCCAGCGTGGCAATCAGCTCAACAGGCTTGGTCAGCTTCTCAAGGTAGGCCTTGAGCTGGGTTTTCATGTTGGTGTCGAGCATTGTTATCTCCTGGGCTTAAAACATCATCATGCAAGCGGCCTCGTCAGGCTGCCTGAATGCGCTTGCATCATGGTGTTGGAATAAAATGGGCGCGAAAGCGCCCATTGATTGCCGGGTGGCACGCCGTTTACCCGGCCTACGATCTTGTAGGCCCGTGCAAGCGTAGCGCCGGCGGGCACAAACAGACTTAGATCTTACCAACCAGATCTAAAGAAGGAGCCAGCGTCGCTTCGCCTTCTTTCCATTTCGCCGGGCAGACTTCGCCTGGGTGAGAAGCAACGTACTGCGCCGCTTTGATTTTACGCAGCAGGTCAGACGCATCACGGCCGATACCTTCAGCGGTAACTTCGATCGCCTGGATGATACCCTGCGGGTCAACGACGAAGGTAGCGCGGTCAGCCAGACCTTCATCTTCACGCATGTTGTCGAAGTTACGGGTCAGGGCGCCAGTCGGGTCGCCGATCATCGCATATTTGATTTTGGCGATGGTTTCAGAGCTGCTGTGCCACGCTTTGTGGGTGAAGTGGGTATCGGTAGACACAGAGTAAACGTCTACGCCCAGCTTCTGCAGTTCTTCGTAATGGTCAGCCACGTCGCCCAGTTCGGTCGGGCAGACGAAGGTGAAGTCAGCCGGATAGAAGAAGAAGACGCTCCAGCGGCCTTCGGTGTCTTTCTCGGTGACTTCGATGAATTCACCATTTTTGAATGCCTGGTTTTTGAACGGTTTGATTTTGGTGTTAATTAAGGACATCTATACTTCCTCCGTGTTTTCGTTGAGGTCTAAGTTAACGAATTTTTCCTGACCCGACCAATGCGTTTACATTATCGAATCAATAAGCGTTATCTAACAACCGGAACAAGACAACTCTGTGAACCTGTCGACGCGTTCAGCGCTAATCGCTGTTTTTCGCATCATTTGCCGCGACAAAAGTAAAAAGGCCACCTTTTCAGGCGGCCCCGTTACCTGAAATACCCGAGGGTAGGTTCAGCGCCAGTCAGACTGGCTATGTGTTGCGCTCTACATTACCTTAATGTAACAGCATCCAGGATTACATCACCCACGCCAGCAAAGGGCAATCCGTCATTCTGCTGATCTTGCCTATGACTGTGATAGGTTCGACAATCGTTTTGCCCTTTCCTGCTGATTTTACAAGGAATACTTATGTTAAAGCGTCTGCTGTTACTCAGCCTTTTGCCGTTATGCAGCCATGCGGAGGAACTCCCCGCTCCGGTAAAAGCGATTGAAAAACAGGGCATTACCATTATAAAACCCTTTGAGGCGCCGGGGGGAATGAAAGGCTGGCTGGGCAAATACCAGGACATGGGGGTCGCCATCTACCTAACGCCGGATGGTAAACACGCGATCTCCGGCTATATGTATGATGAGAACGGCAGCAACCTCAGCGAGCAGCTGTTTCAGAAAGAACTCTATACCCCGGCGGGACAAGAGATGTGGAAGAAGATGGCCAGCGCCCACTGGCTGCAGGATGGTCGCAAGGACGCCCCTATCGTGCTGTATGTCTTTGCCGATCCCTTCTGTCCCTACTGCAAGCAGTTCTGGCAGCAATCCCGCCCCTGGGTAGAGGCCGGTAAAGTGCAGATCCGCACTCTGCTGGTGGGGGTGATCAAGCCGGAGAGCCCGGCCACCGCCGCGGCGATTCTCGCCAGCAGCGATCCGGCGAAAACCTGGCATGATTACGAGCAATCGAATGGGAAAATGGCTCTGACGATCCCGAAAGTTATTCCGCCGGAGAAAATGAAAATGCTCAACGTCAACCAGCAGCTGATGGACGATCTGGGAGCCAACGTGACGCCGGCGATTTATTATATGAATAAAGATAATATGCTGCAGCAGGTGGTCGGCCTACCGGATAAAGAGAAACTGCATATTATGATGGGTGAAAAAGAGTAATTCCATCCCGCAATGGCGCCTGGCGGAAGCGACCGCTGGCGCCACCGTCGACGATAAGATATATTAAGCAGAACTTAACTGTATTTGCCAATAGTTAAATTCACACCGCAAATATTAAGCCACAAAACATTATCATTAAGAATATTATAATCCGCACCGGTAATAAACAGGACTGCATTAATGGCAAATCTTTACGATCTGAAAAAGTTCGATTTGAATTTATTGGTTATTTTCGAATGTATCTATCAACATTTGAGCATCAGCAAAGCGGCGGCGATGTTATTTATCACCCCCTCAGCGGTGAGTCAGTCGTTGCAGCGTCTGCGCCAGCAGTTAAACGATCCGCTATTTGTTCGTGTTGGCAAAGGAATGACGCCCACCACCGCCTGCGTCAATCTTCATTATCATCTACAGCAAAATCTGGAGCAGCTGGAAAAAACCATCAATCTAAATAATCGCTCAGAACTGCGTAAACGTATTGTGATATATGGCCCCCCGCTGTTCTGTTCAGTCAATAGCCACGTTATGATTAACCAGCTCTGTCATCAGGCGAACTTGCAAATTGAGCACCATAACCTGACCACCACCGAATCGGCTGAGGAGCTGCTGGCGTATCGCCAGGCGGACCTGGTGTTCACCCGCATGCCCATTACCAACCGCGCCACGATCTGTCAGCCCTATCAGACGGTGCAGACGCTGGCGGTTTGCCGGGCGGGCCATCCGCGACGCGAAACGCTTACCTCGGTAGAGTCACTGGCACAGGAGTTTTTCACTCACTATATTACCAACGATCCCGTTATTCAGCGCGTGCAGCAAAGCAGCATCGCCTGGCTGAATCCGCGCAATATTGCCTTTCGCAGCGACTCTTTTATGACCATTCTTAACATGATTAATAAAACCGACTTAATTGGCTTTTTGCCTTCCTATTTATATGACTTTATCTCACCCACTATGCAGCTTCACGCCATCAACATAGATAATCTTTTTCCGGATATCACGATCTACATTAATTACCACCATGCATCTTCGCAAAATCATTTTTTAACTGAATTAATCACCATATTAATGAATGATCGAGAGGCATCACGGCCCAAATTTAATCACAGCGAATAACGCCCTTCTGTTCCCCCGCTGCCAGAAACAATAATCGACCATTAATTTCCTACCCCTCATCGTTTATACTGAGCTAACGGGAATTTTCTACTATTAAAGGATTAATGGTCATGTCGTTTATTAAATATCCCTTACCGGAATCGGTGCTGCAAGCAACTGAGCAGCGGATCCAGTGGGTCATGGATAATTTTTCGCGCATCTGTGTCTCTTTTTCCGGGGGAAAAGACTCCACCGTTATGCTGCATTTAACCGCCCAGGCGGCGCGGTTACAGGGGAAAAAAATCTGCGTGTTGTTTATTGACTGGGAAGCGCAGTTCTCCTGCACCATCGCCCACTGTGAAAAACTGCGTGCGCTGTATGCGGATGTCATCGAAACCTTTTACTGGGTCGCCCTGCCGCTCACCACCCAAAATGCCCTGACGCAGTATAAGCCGCAATGGCAATGCTGGGAGCCCGGAACCGAGTGGGTACGCCAGCCGCCGCCCTGGGCCATTACCCACCCGGGCTATTTTTCATTTTATCAACCCGGAATGAGCTTTGAAGCCTTCGTCAGCCACTTCGCCGAGTGGTTTTCGCAGCGTCGTCCCGCCGCCGTGCTGGTGGGCATTCGCGCCGACGAATCGCTAAATCGCTTTATGACGATTTCTTCACAGCGTAAACAGCGCTTCGCCGACGATAAACCATGGACCACTTCAGCGCCGGGCGGCCATGCCTGGTACATCTACCCGCTCTATGACTGGAAAACCGCCGATATCTGGACCTGGTTTGCCAAAAGCGGCGAGCCCTATAACCCGTTGTACGATCTGATGTATCAGGCCGGGGTGCCGCTGCGCTATATGCGCATTTGCGAACCGTTTGGTCCCGAGCAGCGCCAGGGGCTGTGGCTGTATCACGTGCTGGAACCTGAGCGCTGGGCCGCGATGTGCCAGCGAGTGAGCGGCGCGCACAGCGGCGGGGTCTATGCCGGGCATGATAATCAGTTCTACGGTCATCGGAAAATCGACAAGCCCGACCACCTGACGTGGAAAAGCTACGCCCTGTTCCTGCTCGACAGCATGCCGGAAACCACCGCCGAGCACTACCGCAATAAAATCGCCGTCTACCTGCGCTGGTACCAGAAAAAAGGTATGGAGGATATTCCGGATACCCAACCTGCGGACATTGGCACCAAAGATATCCCATCCTGGCGGCGAGTCTGCAAAGTACTGCTCAATAACGATTACTGGTGCCGTCAGCTTTCGTTTAGCCCAACCAAAAGCAGCCACTATCAGCGCTACCGTAAACGCATGGAAAAACATCGCCAACAATGGGGGATATTATGCAACAACAACTGACGCAGGCGCTGGAAGCTTACCTGCAAAAGCTGGATGACGAGGCGCGCATTGAGGCTATCAACGCGTTTCGCCAGGTGCTCCACCACTACAGCCCCTTCCGCTCGCAGCCCGTCGACTGCGTGCTGTGGGTCAAACAGGAGCTGGTCGCCCCCAACGATTACAACCCGAATAACGTGGCGCCGCCGGAGAAGCGTCTGCTGCAAACGTCGCTGGAGGCCGACGGCTTTACCCAGCCGGTCGTCGTCATCCAGCAACGCCCACAGGCGTATACGATTGTCGATGGTTTTCACCGCCATGAGCTGGCCTGCAGCAAAGCCGTGCTAGAAAAAAACGCTAAAAGGCTATTTGCCGGTGACCTGCCTGACGAGTGATGCTGCCTCGCGTGACGGGCTGATGGCAGCGACCATACGCCATAACCGGGCGCGCGGTCGCCACCAAATCCACGCCATGTCAGAGATCGTCCGCGAGCTGACCCGGCTCGGCTGGACGCCGCAGAAAATCGGCAAAGAGCTGGGGATGGATGCCGATGAAGTGCTGCGTCTGAAGCAAATTAGCGGCCTGACAGAAATGTTCGCCGGCCGCCAGTTCTCCCAGGCGTGGACGATTAAGTAACTACAGCTGGCACAAACGCGCCGCCGCAGCCAGCAGAGTCGCCGGCTGTTTGGCGAAGCACAAGCGGATCAGCTTGTGCGGGAACGGATCGGCGCAGAAGACGGAGAGCGGGATCGCCGCCACGCCGATCTCAGTGGTCAACCAGCGGCAGAAGCTGACATCGTCAAGATCGGAGATGGCGCTGTAGTCCGCCAGCAGGAAATAGGTCCCTTCACAGGGCAGGATTTCCAGCCGGCTTGGGCGCAGCGCTTCAATAAACAGATCGCGACGTTCCCGATAAAACGCCGGCAGCTCACGATAATGCTCCGGCGCTTCGCGCAGCATGTCGGCGATCGCCAGCTGCGCCGGGGTATTCACCGAGAAGGTCAGATACTGGTGCACCTTGCGCAGTTCGGCGCTGATGGCCGCCGGGGCCACGCAGTAGCCGACCTTCCAGCCGGTCATATGAAAGGTTTTGCCAAACGAAGAGACCGCCACCGCCCGCTCGCGCAGCTGTGGATGCGCCAGTACGCTGGCGTGGCCGCCCTCAGCAAAGCAGATATGCTCATAGACTTCATCGCTCAGGACATAGATCTCGCGTTCGGCGATCGCCTGCCACAGGGCGGCAAAATCCTCGCGCTGCCAGACGGTGGCCGAAGGGTTGTGCGGGGTGTTGAGGATCACCAGCCGGGTTTTCTCGCTCAGGGCGGCGGCAAATTGCCGCCAGTCGACGCGAAAATGCGGCGGCTGCAGCGCAATACGACGTAACTCGCCGCCGGCCAGCGCCACCGCGGGGGCGTAGCTGTCATAGCTGGGATCGAAACAGATCACCTCGTCGCCGCGGCGCACCAGGGCGGTGATCGCCGCATACAGGGCCTCCGTCGCGCCGGCGGTGACCGTGATCTCGCTGTTAACGTCGGGCTGGTAACCATACAGCTCCGCCGTCTTCCCGGCGATCGCCTCGCGCAGCGCCGGCACGCCGGTCATCGGGGCGTACTGATTCGCCCCCTGCGCCACGTGGTACGCCAGACGCTCCTGAAGATAGCGCGGGCCGTCAAAATCGGGAAAGCCCTGGGACAGGTTTATGGCCTGATGCTGCTGGGCCAGGGCGCTCATCTGGGTAAAAATCGTGGTGCCGAGCGCAGGAAGTTTACTCTCTGGAATCAAGGGGTTATTGTTCATTCTTTTTATACCGATTGTAATGCTGTTGTTGAAGCCACTATAACACGATGTTAATATTTGGCAATCAAGACGCTTAGACGTCTAAATGCTAATGTTATTCCACGCTACGCCCACTCTGGAGAAACCATGATCCGCGCCATCGTGACCGACATAGAAGGCACCACCAGCGATATCCGCTTCGTGCATAACGTGCTGTTCCCCTACGCCCGCGAACGACTGGCCGGCTTTGTGACCGCTCAGCAGCACGCTGAACCGGTTAAAACCATTCTCGACAACCTGCGCCGCGAAACAGACGCCCCCGCCGCCAGCACCGCCGACCTTATCACTACCCTCTTCGCCTTTATGGATGAAGACCGTAAATCCACGGCGCTGAAGGCGCTGCAGGGGATCATCTGGCGCGACGGCTATCTCAACGGCGACTTTACCGGCCATCTCTACCCGGACGTACTGCCGGCGCTGGAGCAATGGAAAGCGCAGGGTATTGATCTGTATGTATATTCCTCAGGCTCGGTGGCTGCGCAGAAATTGTTATTTGGCTACAGCGATGAAGGTGATATTACTCATCTGTTCACGGGCTATTTCGATACCCTGGTAGGCGCCAAACGTGAGGTGCAGTCCTACCGTAACATTGCTGAACACCTGGGCCATGCCCCTGGCACCATCCTGTTTCTGTCGGATATCCATCAGGAACTTGATGCCGCCGAGGCCGCGGGTTTGCGCACTGTGCAGCTGGTTCGCGGCGACCGCGACCCGGCGAGCCATCACCCTCAGGTTCAGCGTTTTGACGACATTCATCCGGAGCAGATCCCAGCATGAGCGCATTAACTCTTTTTTCCGTGACCGATCCGCAAACGCCGGTCTGGCACAGCACCGACGCCAAAGCGATTCAGGATCAACTTAACGCCAAAGGCGTCCGTTTCGAGCGCTGGCAGGCCGACCGCGACCTCGGCGCAAATCCCAGCCCGGAAACGGTGATTGCCGCCTATCAGCACGCGATTGATAAACTGGTCGCCGAAAAGGGCTACCAGAGCTGGGACGTCATCAGCCTGCGCGCCGATAACCCGCAAAAAGAGGCGCTGCGGGAAAAGTTCCTGAACGAGCACACCCATGGCGAAGACGAGGTGCGGTTTTTTGTCGAGGGCGCTGGCCTGTTTTGCCTGCACATTGGCGACGAGGTGTTCCAGGTGCTGTGCGAAAAGAACGATCTGATTTCGGTTCCCGCCCACACTCCGCACTGGTTTGATATGGGTTCAGAACCGAACTTCACCGCCATCCGCATTTTTGATAACCCGGAAGGCTGGATCGCTCAGTTTACCGGCGACGATATCGCCAGCGCCTACCCGCGGCTGGCGTAACGTCAAACTGTCGTCAGTCTAAAACCGCCAGGCGCGGGCTTTGCCGGAGGCGGCGCATACCGCGCCTTCTCCGGGCTACCCGCCCCGCCGCCGGCGAGCGACAACGCCTAAACTTCAATAAACTTCGGCGGATCAAAGGCGGTGATCGGCGGCAGCTCCTCTCGCCACGGGGCGATCTCCACCCAGCAGCTCTGGGCGCTACAGCCCTGTCCCAGGCGCGAACTGCCGCGATCCTCGGTTAATACGTTGGGATTACCGTGCTTATCGAGCGACCGTTCTTCCTTCGGATCCAGCGGGTCATACCAGGCGCCGGTGGACATCTGTACCACGCCGGGCAAAATCTGCTCGCTCAGGTGCACCCCCGCCAGAATCGCCCCGCGGTCGTTATAGACTTTCACCACGCTGCCTTCGCGGATATCCCTTCCCTGCGCATCGCTCGGATGCATCCACAGCGGCTCGCGTCCCTGAACTTTCGTCGCCCGGCTGACGCTGCCGTGGTCGTACTGACTGTGCAGGCGGGCGCGCGGCTGGCTGGAGAGCAGATGAAGCGGCCAGCGCGCCGCCTCCTGCCGCTGGCGGGCGGCCTCCTGTTCATCCCACCACGGATGGCCAGGGCATTCGCGATAGCCAAACCCGGCGACGGTGGCGGAAAAGAGTTCAATTTTGCCGGAGGGCGTGGAAAGCGGATAGCGCTGCGGATCGGCGCGAAAATCGGCGAGAAAAATTTGCGGCCGCTCCGGCGCGCTGTATTCCAGCACCCCTTGCTGCCAGAAGTCATCGAACGAGGGCAGCGCAATACCCTCCTCCTGCGCCCGCGGTCTTGACTCCTCATAGAGATGACGCAGCCACTGCCCGGCGTCCCGCCCTTCGCTGAACGCTTCTCCGAATCCAAGCCGATCGGCGAGATCGCAGAAAATAGCGTAATCGTCACGCGCCTCGCCCACCGGCGGGATCTGCGCGCTCATGGCGATCATAAACCCGTCGTGACCGCCGCTGCCGATATCCTCTCGCTCCAGCGAGGTGGTGGCCGGCAGAACGATATCGGAGAATTTGGCCTGCGCGGTCCAGTACTGCTCATGCACCACCACCGTCTCCGGGCGGCGCCAGGCCTCGCACAGTCGGTTGATGTCCTGATGATGATGAAACGCATTGCCTCCCGCCCAGTAAACCAGACGGATATCGGGATAGCGCCGCTGCTGACCGTCGAACTCATAGGTTTCTCCCGGGTGCAGCAGCATATCGGACAGCCGCGCCACCGGGATAACGCTGTCCACCGCATTCTCTCCGGCGGGTAAGCGCGGGCCGGAAAACGCTTTTCGCACCGCGCCCGCCAGGTTGGTGCAGGCGTAGCCAAACCCGAGGCCGCCGCCCGGGGTGCCGAGCTGTCCCAGCAGCGCGGTCAGGGCCACCGTCGCCCAGTAGGCCTGCTCCCCTTGACGGGCGCGCTGGATAGACCAGGAGATATTCACCATCGTCCGGTGGCGGGCCATCTCCCGCGCCAGGTCGGCGATGCGCTGGGCGTCCAGGCCGGTAATCGCCGCCGCCCACGCCGGGGTTTTCGCTACGCCATCGTGCTCGCCCAACAGATAAGCGCAGTAAGGGGCAAACCCGACGGTATGGCTGGCAACAAACGCCTGGTCGTAGAGAGACTCAGCGATCAGCACATAGCTCAGGGCCAGCAGCAGTGCGGTATCGGTACCCGGCTGAATGGCCAGCCACTCGGCGTCGGGCACCGCGCTGAGGTCATTGCGCACCGGACTGATATTGATAAACCGGGTGCCGTTGGCCTGCATCTTATCCAGCCAGTACTGGAGCATATGGTCATTGGCGCCGCCGCCGTTGACCTGGGCATTGCGCAGCGGCAGTCCGCCGATGGCGACAAACAGCTGACACTCCCGGGCCAGCTCGGAAAAATGGGTATGCTGCCGGTGCAGCGGGCTCAGCGGCCCGAGAATATGCGGCAGAATACGCTCGCCCGCGGCGCTGCTATAGGTATTGGTGCTGGCGGTGTACCCGCCAAAGCCCTTGAGAAACCGGTGCAGCTGGCTCTGCGCATGGTGAAAGCGTCCAGCGCTGGCCCAGCCGTAGGAGCCGCCGTAGATCGCCTCATTGCCGCAGCGCGCCTTGACCGAGCGCAGCTCGCGCGCCAGCAGGTCCAGGGCCACCTCCCAGCTGACTTCGACAAAGGGCTCTTTACCTCGCCCTTCTCGTGACGCCGGCCCGTGCTGGAGATAGCCGGCGCGCACCGCCGGACGGCGAATGCGCGTTTGGCTGGTCACCGCGTCGGGGAGCGACTGGCCGATGCGTGAGGGATTTTTATCCCAGGGCACCGGCTTAACCGCCACGATCTCGCCCTCACGGCTCTCCACCTGCCAGGTTCCCCAGTGCATCACCGTATAATTATGCTGTTTCTTCATAGCGCCCGCGTTCTTCTCAGCTTAAGGTTCATTACAATAAAGCGGGGAAATAGGGTAATAATCCTTACCCGGCCAGACATTGCTCTGCTAAAAAAAGCTTTAGCCCGCGCAATCTTCTTTTTTTCTCTGTAGACGCCGTATTTCCCATGCACTCACAATATTAAGAAAATTGTCTTTATCCGCTAAATAAACACGGAATAAGTCAAAAATAAAACCACAAAATAAAAAGGTCTATCCGCCATCATGAAATATTTTCAGGTTCCTCATGACAAAATAAACTTTTTCTCTGACGTTTCTGCGATATAACATTCCTGGCATAACTTAGACTTATTTTGTATTTGAGGTGGCGAGGTGCTTCTTGTCATGCTACCGGTCCGCAACCACCTTCATCACAGGATCATAATAACAATGTCGCAGAAAAGAAAATTATTGCCTGCCGCGCTGGGACTGCTTTCCCTTGCCTCGCTGAGCGTCGCTGCCGCAGACGCCCTCTCCTTACAGGGAAAAACCATTGGCGTTGCCGTGGTCGGCACTCAGCATTTCTGGGATCGCGAGGCCTTTAAAGGCGCGACAGAGGAGGTGGAGAAGCTGGGGGGCAAAGTCATTGGCGTCGATGGCGGCCGCGATAATCAGGTGCATGCCAATAACCACGATATTTTACTGTCACGCAAGGTGGACGCGGTAATTAGTATTCTCGGCGATAGCGCCGTTGAACCAAAATTTAAAGCATTGCGTGATGCCGGTATCCCGGTATTTACCGTAGATCATGTTTCTCAATATTCGGTCAACAATACTACTTCCGATAACTACACCTTAGGCTCAACCATCGGCCGCTACATGGCGGATGAATTAGGCGGCAAAGGCAACGTCGCCGTATTTAACGCCTTCTCCAGTGCGCTGCGTATTTGCGGAATTCGCTACGATCAGTGGAAATATGTCCTTAAGGATTATCCGGATATTCATATTATCCAGCCCGAGCTCGCGGAACAGTTCGCCAACTCGCCGGAAGACGCGCGCAAGAAAACCCTCGAATTACTCAGCCAGTATCCGAAAGGCAAACTGGACGCCATCCATGTCGCCTGCTGGGATCAACCGGCCATCGGCATCGTCCAGGCGCTGGAAGAGACCGGTCGCGATAAAGACGTGAAAGTGACGGCCATCGACGCCGGTCCGGAGACCCTGGAGATCATGGCGGAGCCCGGCAGCCCGTTCGTGGCTAACGTCGCGCAGCAGCCGCATCTGATCGGCCAGACCTCGGCTGACAACGTGGCCCGCTACTTTGCCGGCCAGAAACTACCGGTGCAAACCTTTATTCCGGTGGTTCCGGTGAAAGGTCCGCAGGAAGCGAAAGCGGTGTATAAACAGTTGGGATACGGCGAGCTGCAGTGATTAATCAACATCCTGGCGGGGAACGCCCCGCCGCTGGTCTGGTCATGGAGCAGATCGGTAAACGTTTTGCCAGCGTCACCGCGCTTAATGCGGTTACCCTGCGCCTCAATCAGGGGGAGATTCATGGCCTGATTGGCGAGAACGGCGCCGGTAAATCGACGCTGATCAAGATCCTCGCCGGTGTCTATCAGGCCGACAGTGGCAGCGCCACCCTCGACGGTCACCCGCTGCCCCTTGGCAATCCGGCAGCCATCGAAGCCGCCGGCATCCGCGTTATCCACCAGGAACTGAACCTGATCCCGCACTTTACCGTCGCGGAATCGGTGTTTCTGGGCCAGGAGTATCGCACCCGCTGGGGGGCGCTGGATCGCCGACGGATGAAGGCCGCTACGGCGCAATTTTTCCAGCAAAACTGGCAGCTGGCGATCGACCCCGAACGGCTGGTGCGCGACCTGAGCCTGGCCGAGCGCAAGCTGGTACAAATTGCCCGCGCGCTGATCGACGGCGCAGCGCGGCTGGTAGTGTTCGACGAACCCACCGCCCCCCTGGAGGCGCAGGAGGCCAGTCTGGTCTCCTCCGCCATCCTGCGCCTGCGCGACCAGGGCATTGCCATTCTGTATATTTCCCACTACCTCAATGAGATAGCCACCCTCTGCGACCGCGGCACCGTGCTGCGCAACGGGGAAGTGGTCGGTTACCCGGACCGCGACCTGCTGCAGAATACCGAGGCGCTGATCGCCATGATGGTCGGCCGGGAAATCGACCAGCTGTATACTCCGCGCCAGCGCCCGGCGGCAGACAATGGGGCCACCCCGCTGCTCTCGGTGCGCCAGCTGAGCGACGGGCGGCAGCTGCAGGATCTCTCTTTTGATATTCAGCCGGGCGAAATCGTCGGCGTCGCCGGCCTGCTGGGCGCCGGACGCGATGTGCTGGTCGACTTACTCTACGGCTTACGCCCGGCGGAACGCGGCACCATCCACCTCGAGGGCCGGCCGCGGCGCATTCGTACGCCAAAGCAGGCGATCCGCGCCGGCATGGCGCTGGTGCCGCGCGACCGCCGCCATCAGGGGCTGATCCTGCCCTTCACCACCGCCGACAATATTAATCTCGCCTCGCTGCCGGAGACCGCCACCTTTGGCTGGGAGCGGCGGGGTCTCGCCGAGCAGAAAGCGCGCGACTGGATAGAACAGCTGGCGATCCGCCCGGGACGCCCGGGGCTGCCGGTACGCTACATGAGCGGCGGTAATCAGCAAAAAGCGATCCTCGCCCGCTGGCTGGGGACCGATGCCCGGCTGTTTATTCTCGATGAACCCACCCTGGGGGTCGATATCGGCGCCCGCCGGGATATTTATCAACGTACGCGCCAGCTGGCCGATCAAGGACGGGCGGTGCTGGTCTCCTCCAGCGACGCCCCCGAACTGCTCGGACTATGCGACCGGATCCTGGTCCTCTGGCGCGGCGCGCTGGCGGCCAATCTGCCCACCCGCGGGCTAACGCTGGACGCTCTGCTGGTGGCGATCAACGGCGGACAGGAGCCTTCACCATGAGTACTGCTATCCAGCGTCGCGGCCGTCCGGGCCTGGCGACGCTGATTGAAAAATTTCCCCTGATCCTGTTTCTGGCGCTGCTGGTATGGCTGAGCGTACAGTCGCCCTACTTTCTCAGCTGGCAAAATATCAGCCTGATGCTGGTCCAGAGCGTTCCGCTGGCAATCCTTTGTTTCGGCCTGGTCTGCGTTATCGCCGTGGGCGGGGATGACGTGGTCTCCGGCGGCATCGACCTCTCCCTGCCGGCGACGGCGGTGCTCGGCGTCGCGCTGCTCAGCCTCGGGCTGGCCGAATGGCACACGCCGTATCTCCTGCTGCTGGCGCTGCTGGCGGCGGTTTGCCTGCTGTGCGGGGCGATCAACGGCTTGCTGGTGCTGGCGGCCGGCCTGCCGCCGCTGCTGGCCACCCTCTCGACCTCGGTGGCGTTTACCGGTCTGACAGATCTGTTGACCGGCCAGCGGCGCATCGCGGTCAGCGATCCGCTGATGGTCGCCTTTCGCGACAACAGCGTGCTGGGCCTGCCCTGGCCGCTGGTCTACCTGCTGGGGGTGTTTATCCTGTTCCAGTTCCTGCTCCACCACTCCCGCTTCGGCCAGCATGTGCAGGCGGTGGGCGGCAACCGCGATATGGCGCAGATGAGCGGCCTGAACGTGCGCCGCTTGACCCTGCTGGTCTGGCTGTTAGCGGGCATTGCCGCCGGGCTGGCTATTCTGCCGCTGCTCAGCCAGGGCTCCGGCAGCTCCAGCGGGACGGCCACGCCGCTGCTGCTGGAGACCGTGCTGGCGACCTTTATCGGCGCCGCCTTCTCGCGCCGTCGGGTGGTCACCATCTGGGGGGCGCTGCTGGGGGCAATCCTGGTCAACGCCCTCTCTAACGGGCTCGGCCTGCTGGGGGTCAATATCTTCTGGATGGGCGCCATTAAAGGCGGCCTGATCCTGGTGGTGCTGGCGGCCTCGGCGGTCAGACACAAAGGAGGCGAGGCATGAGTCAAATCACCCTGAAAACCTCTGCGTCTGCGGAACAGACGGCCAGCAGCCCGCTGGCCTGGCTGTCGCGGGCCGGATTTGGCGTCATCACCCTGCTGGCCATCGCCCTGTTTGGCTGGGCGAATCCGGTATTTTTAACCGTGGATAACTGGGCCAACCTGCTGCAGGGCAGCGCGATCCTGCTGATTGTGGCGATGGCGATGACCCTGATCGTCAGCGCCGGGGCGATTGATCTGTCGGTGGGCGTCGCGCTCGATTTCGGCGCCGCCTTCGCCCTCGTCGCCCTGAAAACCTGGCATCTGCCGTGGCAGGCCGCGGTGGGCTGCGCCCTGCTTGGCGGGGTGCTGATTGGCCTGCTCAATGCCTTTCTGATCCTCATCTGCCGGATCCGTCCTTTCCTCGCCACGCTCGGCACCTGGTTTATCGCCAGCAGCGCCGAGCGCATCTATACCGACGGCGGCGGCGCGATAGCCTATCGGCGGATGGCTCCGGAGTATCACGACCTGGCGGTGGGCAACCTTGGCGGGATCCCCACGCCGGTAGCGATCGTGCTAGCGCTGTGGCTGGCGGCCTGGCTGGTTACCGAGCGCACCCTGTGGGGCAAATATGTCCGCGCCATCGGTCAGAACAGCGAAGCGGCGCGTATCGCCGGGATCCGCGATCGCCTGACCATGCTCGGCGTGCTGGTGGCCGCCTCGGCGCTCTGCGCCGTCGGCGGGGTGATCCTCTCCGCCAACCTGCGGCAGTTTACCCCGCTGGCCGGGCAGTCTTACCTAATGGACGCCATTGCGGCAGTATTTATCGGCACTGCCTTTACCCGTCTGGGCCGGGTCAGCATCCTCGGCACCCTCGGCGGCGTGCTGTTCCTTGCCATTATTGATAACGGCCTGAACCTGATGGGGCTCAATTATCTGGTGAAGGACGCGCTGGTCGGCGTGATTCTGGTGGTGGCCCTCGCCCTATCCTTCTGGCAGGCGCGCCTGCGCCAAACGCATCGCTAAACGGGAGAACGATGGCAACCTTTGACGCCGTATTTGTCGGCCTGACTATTCTGGATATCGCCGGGCGCCCGGTGGTGGCGATCCCGCCGCGCGGCGGCGTCGCCTTTATTGAGCAAATTCGTCTCAACCCCGCCGGCACCGCCGCCGGGGCTAATATCAACGCCGCGAAGCTCGGGATCCGCACCGCAGCGGTGGCCTGCCTGGGCGAAGATGAAAAGGCCGACTTTATCCTCGCCAGCTATGCCCGGCTGGGCATCGACTGCTCGCTTATCCAGCGCACCGCGCTGAAGGAGACCTCGGCGACGATCCTGCCGATTCGCCCCAACGGCGAACGTCCGGCCCTGCACTGCCGGGGCGCGTCTGACGCCCTGTTTGTCAGTGAAGCGGAATTTGACGCCGTCCTTGACTGTCGTTTCCTGCATCACGGCGGGACCGGGCTGCTGGCGGCAATGGACCAGGGACAGAGCGCGCGGCTGTTGCAGGCGGCCAAAGCGCGCGGAGTCACCACCAGCTTTGACCTTATCGCCCCGAATGAAGAGACCCTCGAACTACTGCGGCCCCTGTTGCCGTCGGTGGATTATTTCATGCCTTCGCTGGAGGAAGCCGCCTTTCTCTCCGGAGAGACGCAGCCGGAGGCCATCGGCCGCTTCTTCCTGGCGCTCGGCGTGGGCACCTGCATTCTGAAAGACGGCGAGAACGGCTCCTGGCTTATCGGCCGCGATGGCGGGCCGCAGCATATTGCGCCGTGGCCGGTCGAGGCGGTGGATACCACCGGCTGCGGCGACAGCTACTGCGGCGGGTTTATTGCCGCACTGGCGCGCGGACTCAGCGTGAAAGCAGCGTGTGACGTCGCCTCGGCGGTGGCCGCGCTGGTGGCGACCGGGATGGGATCGGATGCCGGGGTAGTGGACTGGGAACAGACCCAGGCTTTTATGGCGGCCCATCGCCCCTGACGATGGACCCGCGCCGCTGCAGAACGCGGCGGCGCAAGCGGCTTAACGCCACTGGTACAGCAGCGGCTCCCCGGCGACATAGCGCTGAAGATCGGCGGCAATCATCGCCGTGTGTTTGGCGATACTCTCCCGGGTGGCTCCGGCGATATGCGGCGTGATAATCACGTTATCGAACTCGATGACAAAAGGATGATCGCGCCACAGCGGTTCGCGGTGATAGACATCCAGCGCCGCGCCGCCCAGCGGGCCGTGGCGCAGGGCATCAATCAGCGCTGCCTCGTCGACCACCGCCGCGCGAGAGGTATTGATCAGCAGCGCGCCGGGCTTCATGCTGTTTAACAGCGCGGCATTCACCAGCCCGTCGCTGTGCGGCCCGCTGCTCAGGTGCAGGCTGACGATATCCGCCTCGCGGAACAGCGCCTCCAGGGTCGTTTTCTGTAGCCCTGGCTCATTGATATCCTCTGCGGCGACGAACGGATCCACCACCAACACCGCCATGCCGAACGCCCGGGCGATACGCGCCACCCGGCGGCCAATGTTGCCATACCCCACCAGCCCCAGCGTTTTATTGCGCAGTTCACTGCCTTTAAACACTTCATAGGGGCTTTCCGGGCTCACGTCCCAGACCACATCCCGCCGCAGACCCTGCTGGGTGGCGGCGGCGGCATTGTCAGCCTGCGTGAATTCCCCCCGCTTCAGCGCCGCATGGGATTGCGGAATATGGCGCGCCAGGCTGAGCATCAGGCCAAGCGTCAGCTCCGCGGCGGCATCGGCATTGCGCCCCGGGGTGTAGAGCACCCGGATGCCGCGCGCCTGGGCGGCCTGGGTATCAATATTCACCGGATTCGCGCGGGTGCAGGCGATCACCTGCAGGCGCGGACAGGCGGCCATCACCGCGTCCGTCACCTCATCATAGCTGGTCACCAGCACCTCGGCGTCGTGGGCCAGCTCAATCAGCTGACCGGCGCTGAGTTTCGGTTTGCCCAGCGCCCACCCCTCCACCAGCAGCTCGCCCAGCTGGTGGAAGGCGCTAAGGTCGCCAGCATGCTCGGCGGTAAAAACGATTTTCATGGTTGTAGGTCCTGAGAAAGAGGTTGAAGGGCGGCCTGTCTGGCCTGCCATACCGGCAGCATCTGCTCGCGCAGCAGGCGGTAAACGGGATACAGCGCCGCGTAGCGGGCATGCGCCTGAGGGCGCGGCTGATAGCGGGTCTGCGCCAGCGGAGGCGTCTCGGCCAGCGCCGCGACGCTACGGGCCGCCAGGATCGCCGCGCCGCGCGCGCTCAGTTCGTTAAAGGCGCTGGAGACCACCGTGCGTCCGGTACAGTCGGCGATAATCTGCAGCCAGGTCGCCGAGGCTGCGCCGCCGCCGGTCAGATACAGCTCGCCGCCCTGCGGATAACCCTGCAGCGCATCGACAATGGCGAAGGCCAGTCCTTCAAACACCGCGCGCTGCAGTTCGGCGCGGGTGGTGTGCGGGCTAATGCCGAAAAAGCCGGCCCGCGCGTCCGGGCTGTAAAACGGCGCACGTTCGCCATTGAGGTACGGCTGCCAGAAGACGCCGCCGCTGCCTGGCTCCACCGCCGCGATCGCCTGCTCCAGGCGCCCCAGATCGGCGTCCAGCGAAATATGCTGCTGCAGCCAGTCAATGTTTGGCGTACCGGCCTGCATCGGAAACAGGGAGATCACCTGTCCGGCTTCGGTATGGGTGACAAAGCGCGTCGCCTCGTTCACCGTCTGCGGGCCGCGGCAGACGATCCCGGTGCAGCAGGTGGTGCCGAGGATCGTGTAGATATCCCCTTCGTTGACCGCGCCGCAGCCCAGCGCGGCGCTACAGACATCCAGCGCCCCGGCGGCCACCGGCGTCGCGGCGGGCAGCCCGGTCAGCGCCGCCACCGCGTCGCTCAGCGTGCCGGCCGGGGCATCCGGGGCCAGCAGCGGGGGAAACAGCGGCAGCAGTTCGTTCAGCCCCATCTCGTTCATCACCACCGAGGACCAGCTGCCGGTCTGCTGATTGAGTAACGAGCTGCTGGCGTCCGTCAGCTCCAGCGCCGCCACGCCGGTCAGGCGAAAGCGGATCCAGTCCTTGGCGAAAAAAAGATAGCGCGCGGCCGCCAGCCGCGCCGGCTGATACTGTTTCAGCCAGTACAGCTGCAGGCTGGTATTGCAGGGCTGCAGGTGGGTGCCGGTATCGGCGAAATAGCGGCGGTCGAAGCCGGGTCGGCGCAGCAGGTCGCTCATCAGCTCGTGGCTGCGGGTATCGCTCCACAGGATCCCCGGGCCACCGGTTCGCCCTGATCATCGCTGAGCCAGACCCCCTCCCCTTGCCCGGCGAGGCCGATAGCCCGCAGCCGCCCCGCCTGTAGCGCCGGATGGCGGGCAATGTGGCGCAGAATAGCCAGCACCGAATGCCACAGCTGGGTCATATCCTGTTCCGCGTAGCCATTGGCCGACAGGCGGGGTGAGGTATTTTCCGCGGCGCTGGCGCAGGCGGTGAAATGCTGATCAAACAGCACCGCTTTCACCCGCGAGGTGCCAATATCGATACCAAGATAAAAATCCATACCTGCTCCGGCTCAGGGCTCGTAGCGGCGGCGCATCAGCTCGCACTCGAACAGGAACTCCAGCCCCTCCAGTTGACGGCGGGCCTCCTGAATATCTTTCCCCCAGCAGGTCAGGCCGTGGCCGCGCAGCAGAAAGCCGTAGCGCAGCGGGCGCGTTTGCGCATAATCGGCAATCCGCGCCGCCAGGGCGTCAATATCCTGGTCATTATCGAAGATGGCGATCGGAACAGTATCGAGATGGCTATGCTGCCCGCTAAGGGTTTTCTGCATTTCATACCCCTGCAGCGCCAGCGTGTCGCTTTTTTCGATGCGCGACAGCACAGTGGCGTTGACGGTATGCACATGCAGCACCACGTTGGCTTCCGGGAACAGGCGATACACCAGGGTGTGCAGACCGGTCTCGGCCGACGGCTTCCGTCCGGAAGGCGCCTGGTTGGTGGCGATCTCAACCTGCAGAAAATCCTCGGTTGTCAGGCTGCCTTTGTCGCGGCCCGACTCGCTTAGCCAGCACCAGGTATCATCCTGACGCACCGACATATTGCCGCCGGTCGCCGGCGCCCAGCCTTTCGCGCCGATCCAATGACAGGTGGTGACCAGTTGCGCGAGTCTTTCTTGCCACATAGCAGTTCCTTAGGTTAGCGATGATTTATTTAGCCGTCTAAATGGCTATTTATCCGATACTAACACCGCTAACCGGAGGGGACAATATTTCAGGAAACACACACAAGACAAATGGTTATATCATAAAAGCATATTAAATAACCTTTATTCATAGTGATTTAACCAACCATTTTCAGTACACCACTATTCTCCACTACTCTCTGGCCAAAAACAGGCGGATCGTCCTGGCTAAAATTCTCCTCCGGCGCCAGGGATGCGCTCACCGCCCTCCTCTGCCCTGGACTGGTGCAAAACCTGGCAGGATGCACAGTAGAATGGCATTACCCCTCCGGGATCCTTCAATAACTGTGCATGTTGCACACCGCGCGCTATTCCCCGTGCCCGGTTTTTCCTGGCACATCTCTTGCTACTTCCGGCTATCACCGCCCATCTACCAGCCAGAGGTTCCAGGATGTCAAACAGCAATGATTTTCCCCTCGTCGAAGCGCCCGCCGCCGGACGCAAAGGCGTATTTTCCATCGCCATGGTGTTGTTCAGCTTTACCTTTTTCACCGGCACGATGTTCGCCGGCGGTAAACTCGGCGTCTCCTTTTCCATCGTCAATCTGCTGTGGATAGCCGTCATCGGCAACGCCTTGCTGGCCCTCTATGCCGCGTCGCTGGGCTGGATCGCCGCGCGCAGCGGCCTGAATACGGTGCTGATGGGCCGGTTCTGCTTCGGGGAGATTGGCAGCAAGCTGGCCGATTTTATTCTTGGCTTTGCCGAGCTGGGCTGGTACGCCTGGGGCACCGCCACGGTCGCTATCTCGTTGGTGAAGATCCTCGCTCTGCCCGAGGCGCTGACCCAGCCGTTGATGGTGCTGTTTGGTATTCTGTTCTGCGTCACCGCGCTGGTGGGCTACAAGGGGCTGGACGCGCTGTCGCGCCTGTCGGTGCCATTGATGTTTGTGCTGCTGATGGTCTCCATGTATCTGGCGCTGCACCACGCCGGCGGCTGGCAGGCGATGACCCGTATTGCGCCGAGCGACACCATGACCTGGTCGGCGGCCATCACCATGGTCTTCGGCACTTTCGCCAGCGGCGCCACCCAGGCGACAAACTGGACCCGGCTGGCCAACTCCAGCCGGACCGCCATTCTCGCCAGCATGGGCAGCTTCCTCATCGGCAACGGGCTGATGATCGTCGCCGGCGCCTGGTGCGCTATCGTCTATCAACAGGCCGATATCGTTGAAGTGCTGATCCTGCAGGGGCTATCGGTGGCCGCGGTGATCATGCTCTGTCTCAACCTGCTGACCATCCAGGGCCCCACCATCTATAACGTCTCCGCCGCAGCCTGCCATCTGCTGCGCAGCGAACGTCGCCGGACGCTGACCCTCGCCGCCGCCGGGGTGGGCATTGTGCTGGCCATTGGCGGGATGTACGAAATGCTGATCCCCTTCCTCGTGCTGCTGGGCAGTATTATTCCGCCCATCGGCGGGGTGATCCTCGCCGACTACTGGTTCGCCCGCGGCGGGCGCTATCCCCTGCTGCAGAACGCCCGCCTGCCGCGTTTTAACTGGCTGGGACTCGGCGCCTACGCCGCCGGCGCGGTGGTGGCCTATCTTTCACCGTGGATCGCGCCGCTGGTGGGGATCTCCGTTTCCGCGCTGGTCTATATCGCCCTGACTCTGCTAAGCAAACGCCAGCCTGCCGCCGTCGCGGAGCAGGAGCCATGAGCCTGACGGTCAGCGAACTGCTGGCCCTTGAGGGACTCTCCGCCCTGCGTCTGCGGGCGGGAAAGCAAGGGCTGCAGCGGGCCGTACGCTGGTACTACGTGGCGGAAAATGAACATATCGCCGAGTGGATCATGGGCGGCGAGCTGGTGTTTATCACCGGCATCAACCATCCCCGGGATGAAGCCAACCTGATCCAGTTGCTGATGGAGGGCAAACAGCGCGGCATCGCCGGGATGGTGATCCTCACCGGCGAGGCCTATATCCACGCCATTCCCGCCACGCTGATCGCCCTTGCCGACGAGCTGGGCATGCCGCTGATCGAGCAGCCCTACCTGCTGAAGATGGTGATTGTCACCGAGCGCATCGGCACCGCGCTGGTCCGCAGCGAAAACGTCCTGCAGTCGCAGCGCGACATTCTGATGCAGCTGGTCACCGGCGACTATCCGGACCTGCAGATGCTCCATCAGCGCGCCCTGCACCAGCAGCTCGATTTTACCCGTCCGCTGCGGCTGGCGGCGCTGCGTCTGGAGGGGTTGTCCCGCCTGTTTCGCCAGTTCCCGCCCGAGCAGGCCGAAGCCTGGCTGCTGCAGGCCCACCGCAGCGTGCGTCAGCAGCTGCAGCAGCAGCTCAACCAGCAGGGCAATTCCTTTCCGCTGCTGGAGCGCAGCAACATGTTCCTTTTCCTGCTGCCGGATGAGGAGGGGGAAGGCTTTCAGCAGAAAAAATGGCTACAGCAGTGGCTGCAGGCGCTGGCGGACGGAGAGGAGAGTTTGTCGCTGCTCTGCGGCCTCTCCGCGCCGGTCAGGCAGTTGCAGGGCTACCCGCGGGCGCTGTCGCAGGCGCGCCAGGCGCTGGATCTGTGCGATACCCTGCGGCCAACCCAGCGCATCAGCGACTATCAGCAGCTGGGGTTTATCAAACTGCTGTCCGCGGTCAGCGACCCGGCGCTGCTCAACGATTTTATGCACGACACCCTCGGCTGCCTGATCGAGCCGGGCCGTAAAGCGCCGTGGCTGCTGCTGGAGACCCTCGAGACGCTGCTGCAGGAGAACGGCAACGTGGTGCGGGCCGCCGACCGGCTGGGTCTCCATCGCAACACGTTGCATCAGCGCATCCAGCGCATTGAAAAACTGACCGGCTACCCGGTCAGCCACCCTCAGTTTCATCTCAACGCCTCGGTCGCGCTGGTGATCTGGCGTTTATCGCAAAACCATTTACAGGACCCACCATGAAAATTATTAACGCTCGCCTGCGCCGCCAGGAGGCGCTGTTTACCCTTGACCTGCAGGACGGGATGATTCACCGCATCACCGCCCAGGCCGCGATGCAGACTGCCGACGCCGGGGATATCGACGCCCGGGGCCGGCTGGCGATCCCGCCCTTCGTCGAGCCGCATATCCATCTTGACGCCACCCTCACCGCGGGCGAGCCGGAGTGGAACCGCAGCGGCACCCTGTTTGAAGGCATCACCCGCTGGAGCCAGCGCAAAGCGAGTATTACCCCGGAGGACACCCGTCAGCGAGCGCTGAAAACCATCGGCATGCTGCGCGATTTCGGCGTCCAGCACGTCCGCACCCATGTGGATGTCACCGACCCGTCGCTGGCGGCCCTGCAGGCGCTGCTGGCGGTGAAACAAGAGGCCGCCGATCTCATCGATCTGCAGATTGTCGCCTTTCCGCAGGAGGGAATCGAATCGTATCCCAACGGCCGAGAGCTGATGACGCGCGCCATCGAGATGGGCGCCGACGTGGTGGGCGGCATTCCGCACTATGAGAACACCCGCGACAAAGGGGTCAGCTCGGTGATGTTTTTGATGGACCTCGCCCAGCGTTACGGCCGCCTGGTGGATGTCCACTGCGATGAAATCGACGATCCGCAGTCGCGTTTCCTCGAAGTGCTGGCGGAAGAGGCGCGGGTGCGCGGCATGGGGGCGCAGGTCACCGCCAGCCACACCTGCGCGATGGGCTCTTATGATAACGCCTACTGCTCAAAGCTGTTTCGCCTGCTGAAAGCCTCAGGCATCAACTTCATCTCCTGCCCGACCGAAAGCATTCATCTGCAGGGCCGGTTTGACAGCTGGCCGAAACGGCGCGGCGTCACCCGGGTGGCGGAGCTGGATCGCGCCGGCATCAATGTCTGCTTTGCCCAGGACTCGATTCAGGATCCGTGGTACCCGCTGGGGAACGGCAATATCCTGCGCATTCTGGATGCCGGACTGCACATCTGCCATATGCTCGGCTATGACGATCTGCAGCGCTGTCTCGACTTTGTCACCGACAACAGCGCCCGGGCGCTGTGTCTGGGCGATAACTACGGCCTCGCCGAAGGCCGCCCGGCGAACCTGCTGATCCTCGATGCGGAAAACGACTACGAGGCCGTCCGTCGTCAGGCACGGGTGCTGACCTCCATTCGCCACGGCAAGGTGATTTTGCAGCGTGAGGTGGAGCACATCCGCTACCCGGCATAGGGCGCAAGGCGCTGCGCGACGACGCCTTTCTGTGATACCTTTTCAGGCAGTGTGCGTGACCGACGCCCGCCCGGGCGTCGGCTTCCTGGAAAACAGACGGCGCGAAACGACGATGAGCGATAAAAAATGGATTAAGGCCGAGGACGTGGCCAGACTGGCCGGGGTCTCGCGCTCGGCGGTCTCCCGCACCTTCACCCCCGGCGCCTCGGTGTCGGAGAAGACCCGGCAGAAGGTGCTGAGCGCCGCGGAAGCCCTGGGCTATCAGGTGAATATCATCGCCCGGACGATGATCACCGGCAGCAGTAATTTTATCGGCATCGTCACCGCCGGTTTCGACAACCCGTTTCGCAGCAAACTGCTGGCGCCGCTGGTCCATCAGCTGGCGCTCAATGGCTTTATGCCGCTGCTGATGAACGCTGACGATCCGCAGCAGCTCGCCCCCTCGCTTAAACAACTGCTGAGCTATCACGTCGCCGGGGTGATCATCACCTCCGGCGCGCCGCCGCTGTCGCTGGCGGAAGAGTATCTGGCGCGCAAGATCCCCGTCACCCTGATCAACCGCCATGCGGACCTCGCCGGCTGCGACCGGGTGTGCAGCGATAACGCCCAGGGAGCGAAGCTGGTGGCGGATCTGTTCAGCCGCCGAGGCTGGCGGCAGGTTGGCTTTATTGGCGAAAATCGCGAGAACTTCAGCACCCGCCAGCGCTATGAGGCTTTTATCGCCCGGACGTCGGATATGGCGGTGAGCAGCCGCTTCTGCGACAGCGGCGGCTATCAAGCCGGCTACCAGGCTGCCAGAGAATTGGTTGCTGAAAACCCCGGGATGCAGGCGCTGTTTTGCGCCACCGATATGCTGGCGCTGGGCGCCCAGGACGGCCTGCGGGACGCCGCCGCCCCGCTGCCGGCCATCGTCGGCTTTGACGATATCCCGCAGGCGGACTGGCAGCCCTATCAGCTCACCACCGTTCAGCAGAATACCGCCCTGCTGGCCCACCACGCGGTGGATTTGTTAATGACGCGGATCGCCCGCTTCAGCCTGCCCTCGCGCCATCGCGAAGTGCCGGTGAAACTAATTATTCGTCATAGTGCTAAATGAAAAAATCATTTTATGCTGGAGCGATCACAGAATCTTCTGCGAAACCCGGCCACACTCATTCGGCCCTTCGGGGCTGTTTTTTTCACGCAAAATGCACACGTGTGCAAAATAGGGAGTCACTATGCAATCTCAGGAATCAGAAGCGCTACAGGCCCGCTACCGTCTGGCCTGCGAGCTGGCGAAAGTGGGGGCTGAGCTGGCGTTTGAATACTATCAACAGCGCGAGGCGCTGACCGTCGACCATAAGGGCGACGACCTGCAGGATGTGGTCAGCGTGGCCGATAAGCGGGTGGAGGCCTTTGTCAAACAGCGCATTCAGAGCGCGTTTCCGGAGGATGGTTTTCTCGGCGAAGAGAGCGGCGCTCGCCTGCCCGACGCGCGAGTGCTGTGGGTGGTCGACCCCATCGATGGCACCAGCTGTTTCCTCAACGGCCTGCACACCTGGTGCCTGTCGCTGGCGATCGTCGCCGACGGCGAACCGGTCATCGGCGTGGTCTACGACCCCAACCATCGCGAGCTGTTTCACGCCCTGCGGGGCCATGGCGCCTGGCTCAACGACGCTCCGATCCGTCCGCACCCCGCGACGACGGTCAAAGAGGGCGTGATGGGCGTCGGCACCTCGCATCGCGTCACCCCGGCGGACTTTCTGCCGTTTCTGCAGGCGCTGCTCAGCGACGGCGGCATGTTTATCCGCAACGGCTCCGGGGCGTTGATGAGCGCCTGGGCGGCGGCGGGCCGGTTGATTGGCTACTACGAGCCGCACATGAACCCGTGGGACGCCCTGCCGGGGCTGGTGCTGATGCGCGAAGCGGGCGGCGTCAGCAACGATTTTCTGGCGCAGGAGGGGATCCAGCGCGGCAATCCGCTGCTGCTGGCCAGCCAGACGCTCTACCCGCAGCTGAAAAAGATGATCCCACAACCATTACATTAACCCTTACGGGTCAGGCTATCTCTGATTATGTACTCTACACAGTAACGATAACTTCATTCACGGACGAACCACATCAATCAGTCAGGCCTCCGACCTGCGGAGAACCACCTATGTCTGGAATTATCGCTTTTTTCCGGGCGTCGCCGCCGAAAGCGGGCGCCGCGTTTGATGAACACCGTTTTCGCCGGGTGCGCTGGCAAACCTTTATCGCCATGACCCTGGCCTACGTCACCTTTTACGTCTGCCGGTTATCCTTCACCGTCGCCAAAAGCGCGCTGGTGGAGCTGGGGATCACCCCGACGGAGCTCGGCATGATCGGCTCTACCCTGTTCTTCAGCTACGCCATCGGCAAACTGGTCAATGGTTTTATCGCCGATCACGCCAACGTGGTGCGCTATATGAGCCTCGGTTTATTGCTCAGCGCCGGGATGAACCTGATGATGGGGATGACCACCAACGCCCTGCTGCTGGCCATCTTCTGGGGGATCAACGGTTGGGCGCAGTCGATGGGCGTCGGCCCCTGCGCGGTCTCGCTGGCGCGCTGGTACGGCGTTAAGGAGCGCGGCACCTTCTATGGCATCTGGTCGACGGCGCATAATATCGGCGAGGCGGTGACCTATATGGTGATCGCCGCGGTGATCGCCGGGTTTGGCTGGCAGATGGGCTACCTGTCCACCGCCGCGCTCGGCGCCGCCGGCGTGGTGCTGCTGGTGCTGTTCATGCACGATTCGCCGCAGAGCAGCGGCTTCCCGTCCATCAACGTCATCCGCGATGAACCGCAGGAGGAGGTCGAAGCCCGCGGCTCGGTGTTTAAAAACCAGCTGCTGGCGCTGCGCAACCCGGCGCTGTGGACCCTCGCCCTCGCCTCCGCCTTTATGTACATCGACCGCTACGCCGTCAACTCCTGGGGGATCTTCTTTCTCGAGCAGGATAAAGCTTATTCCACCCTGGAGGCGTCCGGGATTATCGGCGTCAACGCTATCGCCGGCATCGCCGGGGCCACCATTGGCGCCCTGACCTGCTTCCTCGGCGGGCTGATCGCCGTCGATATCTCTTCGCGCAAGGCGGCGGGGGCCGCGCTCGGCACCATCGGCATCGCCAGCTACGCCGGCGCCGGCCTGGGCGAGTTTCTCACCGGGATCATTATTGATAAAACGGCTATCCTTGAAAACGGCAAAACGCTGTATGATTTCAGCACGTTGGCGCTGTTCTGGGTGGGTACCGGTCTGGGTTCCGCGCTACTCTGTTTTACCACTGCCGCCATCGTCGCCCGGCGCCATGCCGTCGAACGGCAGACCTCGTTCTCCTCATAACCGATTAACGAATAAGGAAGAAGATATGATGCCTGCAAGACATCAGGGGCTGTTACGCCTGTTTATCGCCTGCGCGCTGCCGCTGCTGGCGCTGCAATCTGCCGCCGCCGCGGACTGGCAGCTGGAGAAAGTGGTCGAGCTCAGCCGCCACGGTATTCGTCCGCCGACGGCCGGCAACCGGGAAGCCATCGAGGCCGCCACCGGCCGACCGTGGACCGAGTGGACCACCCATGACGGGGAGCTCACCGGCCATGGCTATGCCGCCGTGGTCAACAAAGGGCGTGCGGAAGGCCAGCATTACCGCCAGCTCGGCCTGCTGCAGGCCGGATGCCCGACGGCGGAGTCGATATACGTGCGCGCCAGCCCGCTGCAGCGGACGCGAGCGACCGCCCAGGCGCTGGTGGATGGCGCCTTCCCCGGCTGCGGCGTCGCTATCCATTATGTCAGCGGGGATGCCGATCCCCTGTTTCAGACCGACAAGTTCGCCGCCACGCAAACCGACCCCGCCCGCCAGCTGGCGGCGGTGAAAGAGAAGGCCGGGGATCTGGCGCAGCGTCGGCAGGCGCTGGCGCCGACCATCCAGCTATTGAAACAGGCGGTTTGTCAGGCCGATAAGCCCTGCCCGATCTTCGATACCCCGTGGCAGGTCGAGCAGAGCAAAAGTGGGAAGACCACCATTAGCGGATTGAGCGTGATGGCCAATATGGTGGAGACGCTGCGTCTCGGCTGGAGTGAAAACCTGCCTCTCAGCCAGCTGGCGTGGGGCAAGATCACCCAGGCCAGGCAGATCACCGCCCTGCTGCCGCTGTTAACGGAAAACTACGATCTGAGTAACGATGTGTTGTATACCGCGCAAAAACGCGGGTCGGTGCTGCTCAACGCTATGCTCGATGGCGTCAAACCGGAGGCGAATCCGAACGTACGCTGGCTGCTGCTAGTGGCCCATGACACCAATATCGCCATGGTGCGCACGCTGATGAACTTTAGCTGGCAGCTGCCGGGCTACAGCCGGGGAAATATCCCGCCGGGCAGTAGCCTGGTGCTGGAGCGCTGGCGCAACGCGAAGAGCGGAGAACGCTATCTGCGGGTCTATTTCCAGGCCCAGGGCCTCGACGACCTGCGTCGTCTGCAGACGCCGGACGCGCAGCACCCGATGCTGCGTCAGGAGTGGCATCAGCCGGGCTGCCGTCAGACCGACGTCGGTACGCTGTGTCCCTTCCAGGCGGCTATTACCGCCCTCGGTCAGCGTATCGACCGATCATCCGCCCCGGCGGTAGCCATGGTCCTGCCGTAGCGGCGCGGTGTTTGTCCGGGCCCGGGAAAACCTTTTTTTCCAGGCCCGGCACGACGTCCGTTATCCGTTGTCCGGCGCAAACGCCCCGGCGGCGACCTGCGCCGGGGTGACCACCCCGCTGTCCAGCACCCAGCCGCTTATCAGCCCAGCAGGCGTGACGTCGAACGCCGGATTGTAAACGGCAGCCCCCGTCGGCGCCCACTGTACCGCGCCAAAGCTGCCCGCCACTCCGGTCACTTCCGCCGCCGCGCGCTGCTCAATGGGAATGGCCGCCCCGTTCGGGCAATAGCGGTCGAGGGTGGTCTGCGGGGCAGCGACGTAAAACGGGATCTGGTGATAATGGGCCAAAACCGCCAGAGAATAGGTGCCGATTTTATTCGCCACGTCGCCGTTGGCGGCGATACGGTCGGCGCCGACCCACACCGCATCCACCTGCCCCTGCGCCATCAGGCTGGCGGCCATTGAATCGGCGATCAGCTGATAGGGCACGCCCAGCTCGCCCAGCTCCCAGGCGGTTAAACGACCGCCCTGCAGCAGCGGCCGGGTTTCATCAACCCATACGTTGGTCACTTTTCCCTGCCGGTGCGCCAGCGCGATAACGCCCAGGGCGGTCCCTACCCCGGCGGTCGCCAGGCCACCGGTGTTGCAGTGGGTCAGCAGTCGACTGCCGGGCTTCACCAGCGCACTGCCCGCCTCAGCGATGCGGTCGCACAGCTGTTTATCTTCTTCGACCAGACGCAAGGCTTCCGCTTCCAGCGCCTGCGGGTAATCCTCCCGGGCCAGCGCCTGCTTCATGCGATCCAGATTATTCATCAGGTTGACCGCCGTCGGCCGCGCCGCGCGCAGCGTCTCCAGCGCCTGCTGGAGTGCATCCCGGTTCAGGCCGCGCTGGGCCAGCAGGGCCAGCAGCAGGCTGGCGGACAGGCCAATCAGCGGCGCGCCGCGCACCCGCAGGGTATGAATATGGTCCACCAGCAGCGCAACGTTATCCGCCGCCAGCCAGCGTGTTTCCTGCGGCAAGGCCTGCTGGTCGAGAATAAAAAGCTGATTTTCACTCACCCGCAGGCTGGTGGTCTGTAATGTCTGCATGTCGTTAAATCCCTGTTGCGTTGTTGTATCACATTGTGTCAGGATGGAATCCAGAAGTATAGACGTCTGAACGGCTTAATCAGAATTCGAGGATCGAGGCAATGTCGCAATACCATACCTTCACCGCCCACGATGCCGTGGCTTACGCGCAACAGTTCGCCGGCATCGACAACCCATCTGAGCTGGTCAGCGCGCAGGAAGTGGGCGATGGCAACCTCAATCTGGTGTTTAAAGTGTTCGATCGCCAGGGCGTCAGCCGGGCGATCGTCAAACAGGCTCTGCCCTACGTGCGCTGCGTCGGCGAATCCTGGCCGCTGACCCTCGACCGCGCCCGTCTGGAGGCGCAAACTCTTATCGCCCACTATCAGCACAGCCCGCAGCACACGGTAAAAATCCATCACTTTGATCCCGAGCTGGCGGTGATGGTGATGGAAGATCTTTCCGACCACCGCATCTGGCGCGGAGAGCTTATCGCTAACGTCTACTATCCCCAGGCGGCCCGCCAGCTTGGCGACTATCTGGCGCAGGTGCTGTTTCACACCAGCGATTTCTACCTCCATCCCCACGAGAAAAAGGCGCAGGTGGCGCAGTTTATTAACCCGGCGATGTGCGAGATCACCGAGGATCTGTTCTTTAACGACCCGTATCAGATCCACGAGCGCAATAACTACCCGGCGGAGCTGGAGGCCGATGTCGCCGCCCTGCGCGACGACGCTCAGCTTAAGCTGGCGGTGGCGGCGCTGAAGCACCGTTTCTTTGCCCATGCGGAAGCGCTGCTGCACGGCGATATCCACAGCGGGTCGATCTTCGTTGCCGAAGGCAGCCTGAAGGCCATCGACGCCGAGTTCGGCTACTTCGGCCCCATCGGCTTCGATATCGGCACCGCCATCGGCAACCTGCTGCTGAACTACTGCGGCCTGCCGGGCCAGCTCGGCATTCGCGATGCCGCCGCCGCGCGCGAGCAGCGGCTGAACGACATCCACCAGCTGTGGACCACCTTTGCCGAGCGCTTCCAGGCGCTGGCGGCGGAGAAAACCCGCGACGCGGCGCTGGCTTACCCCGGCTACGCCTCCGCCTTTCTGAAAAAGGTGTGGGCGGACGCGGTCGGCTTCTGCGGCAGCGAACTGATCCGCCGCAGCGTCGGACTGTCGCACGTCGCGGATATCGACACTATCCAGGACGACGCCATGCGTCATGAGTGCCTGCGCCACGCCATTACCCTGGGCAGAGCGCTGATCGTGCTGGCCGAGCGTATCGACAGCGTCGACGAGCTGCTGGCGCGGGTACGCCAGTACAGCTGAGTGCGCCTGTTTCCCTCACCCCAACCCTCTCCCACAGGGAGAGGGAGCACCCCCTAAAAAAAGTGCCATTTTCTGGGATTGCCCGGCGGCGCTGCGCTTGCGCGGGCCTACAGATAGCCGCATAACGGTTTGATCTTGCACTCTTTCGTAGGCCGGGTAAGGCGAAAGCCGCCACCCGGCAGACATGCAAGCACAATTTTGCATTTACCTTACCCTCACCCCAGATACTCAATCACCGATAGCCCGCCGTTGTAATCGGTGCTGTAGATAATGCCTTGCGCATCGACAAACACGTCACAGGACTGGATCACCCGCGGGCGGCCGGGACGGGTATCCATCATTCTCTCAGGCGCAGCCGGCACCAGCGCCCCGGTCTCCAGCGGGCGATACGGGTTGGAAATATCGTAAGCCCGCACGCCGGCATTCTGATACGTGGCAAAAATCAGCGTTGAGCTGACAAAGCTCCCCGGCCGGTTCTCATGCAGGTTGTGCGGACCGAAATGCGCCCCTTTCGCCACATAATCCGCTTCATCCGGCGGCGGGAAGGTGGCGATGCTCACCGGGTTGGTTGGCTCGCGGATATCAAACAGCCAGATCAGCTTCTCGCCGTCCTCCTGGTTGTCGAGCACCGCTTCATCCAGCACCACCAGCAGGTCACGATCCGGCAGCGGCAGCGCGGTATGCGTTCCGCCGCCGAACGGCGGGCTCCAGTTGCGATGACTAATCAGCCTCGGCTGGGTACGGTCTTTGACATCCAGCAGCGTCAGGCCGCCGTCGCGCCAGCTGCCGTAGGCGGTATCCCCGGCAATAATGGCGTGATGCAGCGCATAGCGTTTGCCCTGCGGCCAGTCCGGTGTTTCACCGCCCGCCTGGTGCATCCCCGGCAGCCACCAGCGCCCGGCCACTTTGGGCTTACGCGGATCGGCCAGATCGATGGTCAGGAAGATGTAGTCGGTAAAACCGTCGATCAGCGCGGACACATACGCCCAGCGCCCGCCGACGTACCAGATGCGGTGAATACCGATGCCGTTAAGCGACAGGAAACTGATTTCCCGCGGCTGCGCGGGAGTGGAAATATCAAAGATGCGCAGCCCGGCGCTCCAGCCCCTGTCCTGCACATCGCTGACCGTGTCACCCACCGAGCGGGTGTAGTACACCTTCTCATCAGCAAAACGGGCGTCAGCAAACAGATCCCGGGCGTTGATCACCAGCAGCAGATCGTCATGCGCCTGGAGATGCACGTTCCAGGTGCCCGGCGGCGCGGCAATATAGTTGACGGTGGTGGGCCGGGTAGGATCGCGAACATCGACCACGGAAAAACCCTGCGACACCATATGGCCGATATAGGCGAATCCGCGGTGCACCATCAGCTGCACGCCGTCCGGACGACCGCCCTGATCGCTATGGCCAATCAGCCGCATATTGCGGCTGTATTCGGGGGAAGGTAATGCTGACATAGGGGATCCCTCTCGCCCGGTGGCATGGTTTTCCCCCTCTCCCTGCGGAGAGGGCCGGGGCGAGGGCACCAGGCCGCCGTCCACCGCCACCCGGCTTGATTTTATTTGTTTTTCGCTTCCAGCGTCGCGAACCACGGCGCGATAAAGTCTTCGGTCTGGCCCCAGCCAGGGATAATTTTCCCCAGCGACGCCACGTTTACCGCTCCCGGCTGGGCCGCCAGCAGCGCCTGGGGAATCGCTGCCGCCTTGAAGTCGTAGGTGGCTGGCGTCGGCTCGCCGGCGATCTTGTTGGCGATCAGCCGCACGTTGGTCGCGCCGATAAGCTTCGGATCCACCGCCACGCTCACCTTCCACGGGCTGCCGGCTTCGCGCATCAGCTGCAAATCCTGGTTGGAAATATCAATGCTGTAGAGTTTGATCTCGGTGCGGCCGTTCTCTTTCAGCGCTTTATAGGCTCCCTGGCTAAAGGCATCCCAGGTGCCCCAGATCGCGTCAATTTTTCCTTTCGGATACTTGGCGAGGATCGCCCCCACCTTGTTGGCAGTGTCGCCCTGCACATCGGATGACACGGCGCCGATCGACTCCAGCTCTTTAATCCCCGGGTTTTGCTTCAGCAGCGTCTGGTAAGCCGCCTGACGGCGCTCCATCGGCGGGAAGCCCGCCACCCACAGCTTGACGATGTTGGCCTTGCCGTTGAAATCTTTCACCAGCTGGCCAAAAGAGAGCTCGGTCAGTGAGGCATCATCCTGCTGGCTGACCGTCACCCCGGGGATCTCACCGCTTACCGCGGTATCGAACACCGCCACTTTGATCCCGGCGTCCACCGCCTTCTTCACCAGGGCGGTGGAATACGGGTCACGCCCCTGGGAGAGAATAATGCCATCGTATTTCTGGCTGATGGCCTGGTTGACGAAGTCCTGGAATTTGGCGTCATCGCCGTTGCTCAGGAAGGTGCTGATTTTGAAACCGAGCTTTTTGCCTTCCTGCAACGCCCCGGCGACAAACTGGGTGGTGTTATCGTCAGACCCGAGGTTGCGGATCACGGCAATGCGGATCGGGCCGTTGTGTTCGGCAATCGCCGCCGGCACCGGCGTCGGGGCGGTGGCCAGCGCCGCCGTCGACTGCAGCAGACCCAGCGTCATCAGAGAGAGTGCGATCTTTTTCATGCGGTTTACCCTGTAAAATGTTAAGTACGGCGCTGAAAATAGGTCAGTGCCAGCGCGCCAGCCAGCACCAACCCTTTAATAATGTCCATCGCGTAATACGGCACCGAGAGCATCACCAGCCCGTTGGAGAGCACGCCGAGGATCACCGCCCCCACCAGCGTCCCCAGGGCGTTCGGTTTACCGGAGCCCGCCAGCGAAAAGCCGATCCAGGCCGCGGCCACCGCGTCCATCAGATAGCCGCCGCCGGCGTTGACCTGCGAAGAGCCGATGCGCGAGGCCAGCAGAATGCCGCCCAGCCCGGCCAGCAGCGAGGCAATCACGTATGCTGCGACTTTGTAACGCGTGATCCGCAGGCCGGAGAGCCGCGCCGCCTCCGGGTTGCCGCCGATGGCGTACATCCGCCGTCCGTGGGTGGTGAACGACAGCGCCAGCTGGGCGACCAGCGTCACCACCAGCATGATAATGACGATGGTCGGCACCTGCCCCAGCGCGCCAAAGGCCGCCGGGATAGTACCCTCCGCCATCTCGCCGCTCGGCAGAACCATGTTTTCGGTAATCGACCCACCGTAGCTGTAGGTCATTGCCACGCCCTGAATCACAAACAGGCTGGCCAGGGTGGCGAGCATGTCAGGAATGCGCAGCACCACGATCAGAAAGGCGTTAAACAGCCCCACCAGGGTGCAGAGCGCGAGGGTTATCAGAATCGCTTCGGTGGTCCCCAGGCCATGCCAGACAAACAGGGAAATCACCAGCGCGTTAGCCAGCGATGCCGTCGATCCCACTGACAGATCGAAGCCGCCGATGGTGAGGGAAATCGACACCCCAATGGCAATCACCGTCACGATGGCAATCGAGCGCAGAATGTTGATGATGTTGAACGGATCAAGGAAGTTGTCCGAGGCGAGGCCAAAGACCGCCACCAGCAGCACCACGGTCAGCAACATGCCCCACTTATAGAGAAAATCAAAAAATCGCTGACGGCCCGATACCGTCGCGTTTACTGCCAGGGCCTTGCTCACGCTGCCGCTCCTCCGGTTGAATAATAAAGCAGTGTCTCTTCCCGGGCTTCCGCGCCGGGGATCTCCGCTACGATCCGTCCGTCCCACAGTACGCAGATGCGGTCGCATAAACCGACCAGCTCGGCGAATTCACCCGAGGCATAAATCACCCCTTTGCCTTCCCGTGCCAGACCATCGATCAGCATGAACAGATCGGTTTTCGCTTTCACATCGACCCCTTTGGTCGGTTCGTCAAAAATCAAAACGTTGGCATCACCGCGCAGCCATTTGCCAATGGCCACCTTCTGCTGGTTGCCGCCAGAAAGACGGCGCAGCGTCTGACCGGGACCGGTAGCGCGCACGCCGAGGCGGGCAATCACCTCCTCCGCCCAGCGCCAGGCCTGCCGATGGCCAAACAGGCTCCAGCGCGAAAAGCTGTTATCGGCGCTGACCGCCAGGTTCATCGCGATCGGCTCTTCAATGAAAATGCCCTCTTTGCGTCGCTCCTCCGGGACCAGAGCCAGGCCGCGCCCCACCGAGTCGGCCGGATCGCGCGGTCGCCACGGCTGGCCGTTCAGCTCGCCACGCTGCACCCGGCTTTTGCTGGCGCCGAACAGCGCTTTGCACAGCTCGGTTTTGCCCGCGCCGGCCAGCCCGGCGATACCCAGAATTTCCCCCTTCCGCAGGCGCAGCGAAATATCCTGCAGCAACGCCTCATCATGCCTGAGACACGC
>NZ_JH414799.1:326751-466707 GCF_000238715.1 Klebsiella sp. 4_1_44FAA | reverse complement strand
CGCCGGCCAGCCCGGCGATACCCAGAATTTCCCCCTTCCGCAGGCGCAGCGAAATATCCTGCAGCAACGCCTCATCATGCAGACCGTCAACCTGCAACAGCACCTCTTCGCCGTGCGGCGGGCGCGGCGGCGGGAAGATATCGCTCAGCTCGTGGCCCAGCATCTTTTCGACGATCTGTTCGCCGCTCAGCGGCCCCATCGGGCCGCTCTCAATCAGCCGCCCGTCGCGCAGCACCGTCAGGGTGTCGCAGATCGCCTTCAGCTCATGGATACGATGCGAAATAAACACCACCCCGATCCCCTGATGCTGCAGACGGCGTACTACCGCAAACAGACGCTCACTTTCATGCTGATCCAACGGCGCGGTGGGTTCATCGAGGATCAAAAAGCGGCAATGGTGCGACAGGGCGCGGGCCAGCAGGATTTGCTGTTTTTCGGCGAGCGTGCAGCTGTCAATGGAGCGCCGGACGTCCAGCGCCACATCCAGCTGCGCCAGCGCCTCGCGCGCCAGCTGCCGAACCCGCGACCAGCGGAAGGTCATGCCCGGCTCCGCCAGCCTGTCCAGCATAATGTTTTCCGCAATGCTCAGGCCCGGCACCAGCGCCACGTCCACCTCCTGCTGCACCAGGTGGATCCCCAGCTGTTTAGCATCCCGCGGCGAACGAATGGTGACCGGCAGGTTGTTGATCGTCACTTCGCCCTCATAGTGGGCGTGGGTGCCGCACAGCACGGCCATCAGCGTCGACTTACCCGCGCCGTTGGCCCCGGTCAGGGCATGCACCGACCCGCCATGGAGGGTAAAGTCCACCTTGTTCAGCGCCTGAAAGCCGGAGAAGGCCAGGCTAATGTTATGCATCTCAAGGCGATTCGCGCTCATCACTGCTCCCGTGCGGCAATTAATCTTCTGATTTAACGAATTTTTCATAGCCGCCGCTGGCTGACAACTGCGTAAAAAGCATAAGATACAACGAAATAATATTAGCCATCTGGATGTCCAGACATAACATCAGGTTAGCCCAACACCCATAAGGACAGCTTCCATGAGCAACAGCGATATCCGCGTCGTGCCCGGCCCGGCCAACTATTTCTCCCATCCTGGCAGCCTTGAGCGGCTGAGCGATTTTTTTAACGCCGACCAGCTCTCGCGAGCGGTGTGGGTCTATGGCGAGCGCGCTCTGGCCGGCGCCGAACCTTTTCTGCCGGCGGCCTTCCACCTGCCGGAGGCGAAAAAGATCCGCTTTACCGGCCACTGCAGCGAACGCGACGTGGCGGGGCTGGTGCAGGCCTCCGGTGACGATCGGGCGGTAGTGATTGGCGTCGGCGGCGGCGCGCTGCTCGACAGCGCGAAAGTGCTGGCCCGCCGCCTGGGGGTACCGCTGGTGGCCATCCCGACTATCGCCGCCACCTGCGCGGCGTGGACGCCGCTGTCGGTGTGGTATAGCGACGCCGGACAGGCCCTGAATTTTGAGCTCTTCGATGACGCCAACTTTCTGGTGCTGGTCGAACCGCGCATTATTCTCAACGCCCCGGCGGAGTACCTGCTGGCGGGCATTGGCGACACCTTAGCCAAATGGTATGAGGCCGTGGTGCTGGCGCCGCAGCCGGAGGCGCTGCCGCT
The DNA here is from genome assembly GCF_000238715.1 of Klebsiella sp. 4_1_44FAA. Taxonomy (NCBI): domain Bacteria; kingdom Pseudomonadati; phylum Pseudomonadota; class Gammaproteobacteria; order Enterobacterales; family Enterobacteriaceae; genus Klebsiella; species Klebsiella sp. 4_1_44FAA. The sequence continues at coordinate 465,089 of NZ_JH414799.1, read as the reverse complement.
CACCGTGCGGCTGGGGATTAACGGCGCGCAGGCGATCCGCGATGTGCTGCTGGCCAGCAGCGAAACGGCGCTGGCGGACCAGCGCCGCGGCGATCTGACCCAGGCGTTTCGCGATGTGGTGGAGGCGATTATCGCCGGCGGCGGGATGGTTGGCGGGCTGGGGGAACGTTACACCCGGGTCGCCGCCGCCCATGCGGTGCACAACGGACTGACGGTGCTGCCGCAGACGGATAAATTCCTCCACGGTACCAAAGTGGCCTACGGCATTCTGGTACAGAGCGCCCTGCTTGGTCAGGACGATGTGCTGGCGCAGTTAGTGCAGGCGTATCAGCACTTTAACCTGCCGACCACCCTGGCGGCGCTGGAAGTCGATATCAATAACCGCGCAGAGCTGGACCGGGTCATTGCCCATACCCTGCGCCCGGGCGAGTCGATTCACTATTTACCGGTGACGTTAACCCCTGAGGTTCTGCGCGCGGCGTTTGAGAAGGTGGAATACTTCAGCCGTTAATCACCCCGACCGTCTATACCTAATGATGATGCTCACCACTCTCGCAACGAGGTCATCATGCAGATCGATTTAACAGGTAAGAAGGCGCTGGTTACCGGCGCCAGCCGTGGGTTGGGTCGCGCCATCGCGCTGTCGCTGGCGCGCGCCGGCGCCGATGTGGTTATTACGTATGAAAAATCGGCCGATAAAGCCCAGGCGGTCGCCGATGAAATAAAGGCGCTGGGTCGGTACGGCGAAGCGGTACAGGCCGACAGCGCCAGCGCGCAGGCGATTCAGGAGGCGGTAACCCATGCGGCCCGGTCCCTCGGCGGGCTGGACATTCTGGTCAACAACGCCGGAATAGCCCGCGGCGGTCCACTGGAATCCATGACGCTGGCGGACATTGACGCGCTTATCAACGTCAATATCCGTGGGGTGGTCATCGCCACCCAGGAAGCGCTGGTGCATATGGCCGATGGCGGACGGATCATCAATATCGGCAGCTGTCTGGCTAACCGCGTGGCCATGCCGGGCATCTCGGTTTACGCCATGACCAAGTCCGCCCTCAACGCCCTGACCCGTGGCCTGGCGCGTGATTTAGGCCCTCGCGGGATCACCGTTAACCTTGTCCATCCAGGGCCGACCAACAGCGATATGAACCCGGAAGACGGAGAACAGGCGGAAGCCCAGCGCCAGATGATTGCGGTCGGCCACTACGGCCAGCCGGAAGACATCGCCGCGGCGGTCACCTTCCTCGCCAGCCCGGCCGCCGGGCAGATCTCCGGTACGGGGCTGGACGTGGATGGCGGATTGAACGCCTGATCGCACATTTTCTGCAAGCCTCTGTCGCCCGGCAGAGGCCTTTCCGCGCCGCCTCGACGGGTTGCGTTTTGCCTCTTACCTGCGTTTTTTCTCCGCTCTACAGTACCCCATAAGAAATTCGGAATTTATCTAATAGTCTTATTATTTCCTTATATTTTGTGTGGGCGTACAGTGGAGGTACGGATGAAAATTGTCTGGTCAAAAACGGCAGATAAGCAATTTTCTAAAATCGATACTCGGTATAAGAGCCGCATTAAATCCAGGCTGGAGAAGATGGATGATAAAGCTTCACCTATCTCGGATATCAAAAAATTGTCCTCTCCCGAAAACCACTACCGGCTGCGATTAGGTGATTACAGAGTCATCTACACCTTTGGGGATCCGCCGGGCGATACCTGCTACGTCGTGGCGGTTAAACGCCGAACCACCACCACCTACCTTCATGAGGAACATACCGAATATGACTATTCAGTACATCAAGGATGAAGAAGGAAAAGACCAGTATGTCGTCATTACTTACAGCGATTACTTTCGTATGCGCCTGGCTCTGCTGGAGTACGACGACGAGGATGAAAGCGAATGGGAAGATATTCCTTATGAATCAGATATCTATGATGACGTCATGCTGCCGGGCGAAGTATGCGACGTGATGCATAAAGAAAACGTCAGCCTGCAGGCCGCGTGGCGCATCCTGCGCGGGATGTCCCAGCAGGAGGTAGCCGAAAAGCTTGGCATCAGCCAGTCCGCGGTGTCACTCCCGTCCGCAAAAGCGCACCCGCGAGAAGCTGGCGGCGATTTACGGCTGTACTCAGGAGCAGATCAGCCTCTATCTGCCGAAAGAGGGTTAACAGCACTTCGCCCCGCCCTTGCCGCCGTAGCGCGCGTCCTGGCGTTCGCGAAAGAACTCTTCATAAGTCATCGGCGTCTGATCCGGGTGGGTTATTCGCATGTGCTCGACGTAGTTATCGTAATCCGGCACGCCGATCATCATCTTCGCCGCCTGGCCCAGGTACTTACCTGCTTTGGAAAGGGTGTCAAACATAAGTCATTTCTCTTTTGTATCCCTCACCCCGAGCCTCTCCCAAAGGGAGAGGGAGGATCGGAAATGTAGGCCGGGTAAGGCGAAGCCGCCACCCGGCACACCGGTTAATGCGCGCGCTTCGCCTGCGCGGTTATAGTTTGCGCATCGGCGGGCATCGCCTGGTACGGTGTCTCTTTCGCCGTCGGTTTATCCTCTTTCAGCGCCGCCAGCGCGGTTTTAATCGAGAACAGCGCCAGCACCACCACCACAATCATAAAGAAGATGGTCAGCCCGGCATCGAGACGGTTGTTAAACACCAGCTGCGCCAGCTGTGATTCGGTATATTGCGGCGGAATGTTGCCGCTGTCGATCATCGCCTGGAATTTATTAGCGATCGCCAGGAAACCAACTTTGGTGTCCGGGCTAAACGACTTCTGCCAGCCGGCGGTCAACGTACAGATCAGCAACCAGCTGGTCGGCAGCAGCGCCACCCACGCGTAGCGCTGGCGTTTCATCTTGAACAGGACCACCGCGCAGAGCATCAGCGCCATCCCCGCCAGCATCTGGTTGGCAATACCGAACAGCGGCCATAGGGTGTTAATCCCGCCCAGCGGATCGACCACCCCCTGATGCAGGAAGTAGCCCCACGCCAGGACGCACAGCGCGGTCGCCAGCAGGTTGGCCGGTAGCGAGCTGGTTTTTTTCAGCCCCGGGCTAATCACGCCCAGCAGATCCTGCAGCATAAAGCGCGCCGCGCGGGTGCCGGCGTCAACCGCCGTCAGGATAAACAGCGCCTCAAACAGAATGGCGAAGTGGTACCAGAACGAGACATCCATCAGTCCGCCCAGCGAGCCGTGCAGGATGTAGGCCATCCCCACCGCCAGCGTTGGCGCGCCGCCGGCGCGGGAGATAATCGACTGTTCGCCGACCTCGCTGGCGATTTGATGCAGCGTATCAGGCGTAATGCTAAAGCCCCAGCCGCTCACCACCTGCGCTGCCGAGGCGACGACATCGGTGGTACCCGCCGGCGCCAGCACCGCCATCGGGCTGTTCATCGCGAAGTAGACGCCCGGATCGATAATACAGGCCGCCACCAGCGCCATAATAGCGACGAAGGATTCCATCAACATGCCGCCGTAGCCGATAAAGCAGGCCTGGCTTTCGTTGGCCAACATTTTCGGCGTGGTGCCGGAGGAGATCAGCGCATGGAAGCCGGAGACCGCGCCGCAGGCGATGGTGATAAACAGGAACGGGAACAGGTTGCCGGTCCATACCGGGCCGGTACCATCGACGAACTTGGTCAGCGCCGGCATCGTCAGGGTCGGGCGCATAATCAGGATGCCAATCGCCAGCCCCACGATGGTGCCGATTTTCAGGAAGGTGGAGAGGTAGTCGCGCGGGGCCAGCAGCAGCCAGACCGGCAGTACCGCAGCCACAAATCCGTAGCCCACCAGTATCCAGGTCAGCTGTACGCCGGTGTAATCAAACCACGGCGCCCAGGTCGGGCTTTCCGCCACCCAACCGCCGGAGATGATGGCGAACACCAGCATCACCAGGCCTATCACCGACACCTCGCCGATGCGTCCCGGACGCAGATAGCGGATGTAGATGCCCATAAAGATCGCCAGCGGAATGGTAAAGGCGACGGTGTATGTCCCCCACGGACTGTGGGTCAGCGCTTTCACCACAATCATCGCCAGGACCGCGAGGATGATCACCATGATCATAAAGCAGGCCACCAGCGCCAGGACGCCAGCGCTCGGTCCCATCTCCTCTTTAACCAGTTCGCCAAGCGAACGGCCATCGCGGCGGGTCGAAACAAACAGCACCATAAAGTCCTGTACCGCCCCAGCCAGCACCACGCCGGCGAGGATCCAGATCATCCCCGGCAGGTAGCCCATCTGCGCGGCGAGCACCGGGCCCACCAGCGGCCCCGCGCCGGCAATGGCGGCAAAATGGTGACCGAACAGCACTTTTTTGTCGGTTGGAACGTAGTCGAGGCCATCGTTATGCCGCACCGCGGGCGTCATCCGCGTCGGGTCAACGCCAAGCACGGTTTTAGCGATATACAGGCCGTAGAAACGATACGCGATCAAATAAACGCAGACCGCGGCGACGACAATCCACAGCGCGTTTATCTGCTCACCCCGGTTTAAAGCGATATAGCCGAGGGCGAAGGCTCCGATGACGGAGAGCAGCGCCCAGATAAGGTATTTCCCTGAATTATTCATTGTTGTGGTCCACCGGTAGGGTAATCAGGATGTTACATTTTGTTTCTAGATCACAACGCAGAATTTAACAACACCGAAACATCGCAGATGCCGTACACCCACAGAGATTTGTCTCACATTGCTAGCGAGATCACTTAAGGCAGGAAAATGAATGAAAGGGTTACCGTGAACGGTGCCGTTTTTTTGTCGGGTGGCGGCTAACGCCTTACCCGACCTACAGATACGTAGCCAGTCTAAGCGCAGCGCGACCAGAGACGCTCCCGGATGGCGGCGCGCTGCGCCTTATCCGGGCTACCCATTGCGCCGATACGTAGCCCGGCTAAGCGTAGCGCAAGCCGGGGAAACAGCGGCTTCTTAGCCCAGCACCGCGGTGCCCAGACGACAGGTGCAACAGCGCCGCCCCTTCTCGTCATACACCACAATCTCCCAGCTCTGACTCTGGCGGCCAAGATGCAGCGGTCGGCATTCGCCGCGCACTTTCCCGCTGGAGACCGGACGATGGTGGGTAGCGTTAAGCTCGGTGCCCACCACGCACTGCCCTTCTTCGGTCATCAGCCAACCGGCCATCGAGCCCAGCGTCTCCGCCAGCGCCGCGGAGGCGCCGCCGTGCAGCAGGCCAAACGGCTGATGGGTGCGCGCATCCACCGGCATCTCCGCCTCCAGCAGCGCCTCCTCCAGCCGGGTGTAGATGATGCCAAGATGCGCCACCATGGTGTTTTCGCTACTGGCGTTCAGCGCCGCCAGCGTGAGCTCTCGCTTCCAGGCCATCTACGCCCCCAGCGTCGAGCCGCCATCAACCACGATATCCTGCAGCGTAATATGGCTGGCGTGAGAAGAGGCGAGGAACAGAATGGTATTGGCGATCTCCTGCGGGCGGGCGATTTTGCCCAGCGGGATGCCGAGCTTAAACTGCTCGCCGAAGCCGCGGATCCGCTGCTGCTCTGCATCGTCGCTGACCCACAGGGTGCGCTGCATATCGGTGTCGGTGGAGCCCGGCGACACCAGATTACAGCGCACCCCGCTGCCCGCCAGCTCAAGGCCGACGGTCAGCGCCAGGCTTTTCAGCGCCGCCTTCGAGGCGCCATAGGCGCTCATGCCGATGCGCGGCGTGTGCGCGGCATCGGAGGCGACGGTGACGATCGCCCCGCCCCGCTGGCGACGGAACTGGGCCATCGTCTGCTGAAACAGGTTGAACGCCCCGCCGACGTTGACCGCGAAGGTCTGCTGCCAGTCTTCCGCGCTCAGCTGGTCGGTAGCGCCCATGCGCAGGATCCCGGCGGCGTTCACCAGCACATCTAAACGCTCGGTGTTCGCCAACAGCCGGCTGCATGCCTCGCGTACCTGGTCGGCATCGGCGACGTCCAGCGTTTCGGTGGCAAACGGGTAGCTTTCGCCGTCAAAGGCGAGGTCGAACCCGGTGACGTTGGCCCCGGCCTCGACGAAAGCCAGCGCGGTGGCATAGCCAATCCCTTTACCTGCGCCGGTCACCCACACGGTCTGACCGCGAAAATCCAGCGCCGCCATTAGTGCACCTCGCGGGAGAGCAGCGCCCACCAGGCGTCGATGGTCGGGTTTTTCGCCAGCATAACGAAGTCGATATCGCCGTGCACTTTGCGCCAGCGGGCGGCCAGGGCCATCATCCGCACCGAATCCAGACCGTAATCGATCAGGTTTTCATCATCCATCGGTTCGTCGGATTCGTCGAGCAGCGGCAGGATCAGCGCGCGCAGCGCCGCTTTGGAGGCTGGGAGCGGCAGCAGCTCTTCGGTCATCACCACCCGTCCGGAGCGGCCGGCGACATATTTCAGCGCCATCAGGTGCTCTTCACGGCTGAAATCTGCCAGCGCGTCGGCGACAAAGAACGGTTTGATATCGCGCATAAAAGCATCGGTGGCGGTGGTCATGCAGCCGATATGGGCGTAAACGCCGGTGATGATCAGCTGATCGCGGCCGGTCTCTTTCAGCATCTCCTCCAGCGGCGAGCGATGAAACGCGCTGTAGCGCCATTTCACCAGCACGGTATCGTCTTCATCCGGCGCCAGCGCGGCAATCACCTGCTGCTGCTCCGGCGAGCGGGTCAGACCCGGCCCCCACATATCATTCAGCAGGGCGCGGTCTTCATCGCTCTGCTCTTTCGGCTGGGCGGTGTAGTACACCGGAATGCCGTTCTGTTTGCAGAAGTCGCGCAGGGCGGCGATATTAGCCACCACTTTCTCCATCATCGCGCTGTTTTCGCCCCAGAAGTTGAGGAAATACTCCTGCATATCGTGGATCAGCAGCGCGGCGCGCGACGGCTCAAAGGCCCAGTTGACCTTGTTCGCCGGGATATCGCTGGCTTCCGGCAGCGCATATGCCTGTAATTTAGGGATTGCCATTCTCTGTTCTCCTTCAGCCCAGCTTGCCTTCGGCCAGCCACTGACGTAATTGTTTTTTATCGACTTTGCCCACCGGCGTCAGCGGCAGCGCGGCAACGCACTCCACGCGGTCCGGCAGTTTAAATTCCGCCACCCCCTGCTCGCGCAGGAAGCGGCGCACGGCGACGGCGCGCAGCGGCGAGGTCGCCACCAGATAAGCGCAGCTCTTCTCGCCCAGCAGATTGTCTTCAATGCTAACCAGCGCGGCGTGGATCACCGCCTCATGGCGCAGCAGCAGGTTTTCGATCTCTTCAGCGGCGATCTTCTCGCCGCCGCGGTTGATCTGATCTTTTTCCCGGCCCTGGACGGTGATATACCCGTCTTCATCGATCGAAATCAGATCGCCGGAGCAGTAAAATCCGTCGGCATCAAAGGCTTCCGCGTTATGTTGCGGACTGTTGTAATAGCCGCGGAAGGTATAAGGACCGCGGGTCATCAGACGGCCAACTTCGCCGCGCGGCAGCGGGTTGCCGTCGGCATCCGCCACCCACACTTCGTCGTCCGGACACATCGGGCAACCCTGGGTATTGATGATCCGCTCCGGGCTATCGTTGAGGCGGGTGTAATTCACCAGCCCTTCCGCCATGCCGAACACCTGCTGCAGCTGGCAGCCGATTTCCGCCGGAATGCGCGCGGCGAGCGTCGCTGACAGGCGCGCGCCGCCGACCTGCAACAGCTGCAGCGATTGCAGCTGGGCGTTGCTGCCCCATTCGTGAATCGCCTGCAGCCACAGGCTGACCGCCGGCGGCACCAGCGAGGCAACGTTGATCTGATGTTGTTCAATCAGCGGGAAACAGAGCGTGGCGCTCGGGTCGGCGGCGAGGATCACCCGCCCGCCGGCGAGGAAGACGCCGAGCGAACCCGGGGAACTCATCGCATAGTTATGCGCCGCCGGCAGCGCGTTGAGGTAGCGCGTTTCAGCGTTAATCCCGCAGATCTCGTTGCTGCGGCGGATACTGTAGTCGTAATCGTTATGGGTGCGTGGGATAAGCTTCGGCGTCCCGGTGCTGCCGCCGGAGAGCTGGAAAAAGGCCACTTCGTCGGCAGGGGTTGGATTGGCGATAAAGTTATCCGCCGGGCGGTTAATCTCCGTCGCCAGATCGCGCTCGCCGCCGTCGTTACGCAACAGTGCGACGCGCAGGGAAGGATGTTCCGCGATAAACGCGTGGAGAAAGCTATCGTCAGCAAACAGCGCGTGCTCGCGATCGGCAATCAGCAGCGCCGGTTTAATCTGCGCGGCGTAGGCGTTAAGTTCGCTGCGCTGGTGGCTGAACAAAGCGTTCACTGGCGCGACGCCGATGCGCAGCAGCGCAAAGAAGGTCATGTAAAACTCGGCGACATTGCCCAACTGCACCAGCGCGGTCTCCCCGCGCTTCAGTCCCTGGCGCTGCAGCGAGCAGGCGAGGTTGTCCACCAGCTGGTTAAACTGGCGGTAGATAATCTGCCGCTCGCCATCGATAATCGCCACGGCGTCATTGTCCGCGTGACGGGTGATCAGATTGGTTAACGGCAGATCCTGCCAGTAGCCTTTTTGACGATAGCGGGCCGCAAACTCTTCCGGCCAACGGGTAAATGCAATCATCCTTGCCTCTTAGTTCAAGCCAAATACGTTAAGCATGGTGGTCAGTTTGACGCCGGTTTCGCGCCATTCGCCCAGCGGCGAGGAGGCCGGAACAATGCCCGCGCCGGCAAACAGGCGCAGCGTACGCTGCTGCAGACGCGCGCAGCGGATAGTCACCACCCACTCGCCGTTGCCTTCGTCATCGCACCAGCCGACGATGCCGCCGAACAGCTGGCGATCGAAGGGTTCCAGTTCAGCAATCAGGCGCTTCGCCGCCTGATGCGGGAAACCGCTCAGCGCCGGCGTCGGGTGCAACAGACAGGCCAGCGACATGGCGTTTTCTTCCGCCAGCGCGGTGCCTGCGATCGGCGTCGCCAGATGCCAGAGCGTCGGGGTGGTAATCAGCTGCGGCGACTCCGGTAGCGACAGCTGACTGCTGCGCGGGCCCAGCACGCTCTTCATCGCCTGGGTCACCAGCTCGTGCTCGTGGCGATCTTTGCCGGAGGCCAACAGCCTGTTGCCTGCTTCCCGGTCCAGCACATCGTCCGGCTGGCGACGGGCGGAGCCGGCCAGCGGCAGAGAGCTGAAGTGCTGTCCTTCTTTACGCAGCAGCAGCTCCGGGCTGGCGCCCAGCAGCACGCCGCCGTCGGAGAGCGGCACGTGGAAGTTAAAGCTGGCGGGGTTCTGGGCGATCAGTCGCTCCATCAGCGCGCCGCTGTCGACGCGGTCGCGGGTGGTAATATCGATAAGCCTTGATAGCACCACTTTGTCGACTTCCGGGGTGGCGGTCAGCGCGGCGGCGCGTTCCACCATGGCTAAAAACGCGTCCTGCTCCGGGATCTCCCGACGCTCCACCACCTCCATCGCCTCCAGCGGCGCGGCATAGCGGGCGGAACGCTGCTTTTCCGGGCGAGAGAACGCTTCCCAGCGCTCGGGGATATAGAGCTCGGAAGGCTGACAGGTGTCGAACGGGATAGCCCCGACCATCACCGGCTTGCGGATCCCCGCCGCCCGGGCCTCGGCAAAGGCGGCCGCCATCTGCTGCTGGAACTCGCCGTTCAGCGCATCGCCGCCAACGGCGGGCTGTGAGAAGCGACGGAAGCAGCCTGAAGTGGTAAAACTGCGGTACGGCGACATAAAGAAGAAGCTGTCCGGTGACAGGGTCCGGGTCGGTTTCTTTACATCCTCAGCCAGTGACGTTTCCATATCATCCTCCAAAAACGATAAAGATATTAAGAATAATTATCATTTATATTTTGGTTGGCTAACCTAAAAGGTATTGCCCGCCATGTCAACCGCGTTACGTCATGGCGCCGCCACTTTGGCTTGCATCCTGCTGACACAAAGTTGAAAATGAGACGCATTTATCACCTTTCAAATCAGGATGCGATGACGTGAACTTCTTTTCTTTCTGCCGCCGCGGTGCGCTGACCGGCATGCTGTTGCTTTTAGGAATTACCTCAGCCCAGGCGGCGGACTGGCCGCGCCAGGTCACCGACAGCTACGGGACGCATACCCTGCCGAGTCAGCCGCTGCGCATTGTCTCCACCAGCGTGACGCTTACCGGTTCGCTGCTGGCGATTGACGCTCCGGTGGTCGCCAGCGGCGCGACCACGCCGAACAACCGCGTCGCCGATAGCCAGGGCTTTCTGCGCCAGTGGAGCGAGGTTGCCAAAGCCCGCAAGCTGGCGCGGCTGTACATCGGCGAACCAAGCGCCGAAGCGGTGGCCGCCCAGATGCCGGATCTGATCCTGGTGAGCGCGACCGGCGGCGACTCCGCCCTGCCGCTGTACGATCAGCTTAAAACCATCGCCCCGACGCTGGTCATCAACTATGACGATAAAAGCTGGCAAACCCTGCTCACCCAGCTGGGGCAGATCACCGGTCATGAACAACAGGCCAGCGCGCGCATTGCCGACTTCAATAAACAGCTCGTTTCGTTAAAAGAAAAAATGAAACTGCCGCCGCAGCCGGTGACCGCCCTGGTCTATACCGCCGCCGCGCACAGCGCCAATATCTGGACGCCGGAATCGGCTCAGGGGCAGATGCTCGAACAGCTGGGCTTTAGCCTGGCGACGCTGCCGGGCGGCCTGCCCGCCAGCCATAGCCAGGGTAAACGCCACGATATCGTGCAACTGGGCGGGGAGAACCTCGCGGCCGGTCTGAACGGCCAGAGCCTGTTCCTGTTCGCCGGCGACCAGAAAGATGCGGATGCCATCTACGCTAACCCGCTGCTGGCGCATCTCCCGGCGGTCGCAGGCAAACGCGTCTACCCGCTGGGCACCGAGACCTTCCGCCTTGACTACTACAGCGCTCTGCTGGTGCTCCAGCGTCTCTCCAGCCTGTTCGGCTAACGCGGGCTGCGCCATCAGGACGGGCACTCGGCCTGCACACCTTGCCGGGCGGCGCGGCGCTTGCCCGGCCTGCTGAGCTTGCACCGGCCTGCCGTACCCCAGGCCCGGTAAGGCGCAGCCGCCACCGGGCATCAGGCCGGGGCACGCAACCTGAACTCTTTGCCGGGCGGCGCTGCGCTTGCCCGGCCTACAATGCCAGCGTCCTCCAGTCCAGACCGTAGGCCCGGTAAGGCGCAGCCGCCACCGGGCAAGCGCACCCTACTTAACTTTCGTTGACAATTTCCGGGCGCTGGAAACGGCGCAGCTCGCGTAGCAGCCCAACCAGCAGCACACCGACAAGCGCCAGCGCCCAGCCGCTGGCGCTGGCGGATGCCGCCGGCGTCATCACCGCCCCTAAGCCGCCGAGCAGCGCCGCGCCGATGGCGTCGCCGGTGACGTTTTGCGCGGTCCACAGACCGTTAATCCGCCCGAGCATATGTTCCGGCGTCTGGGTCTGGATCAGGGTGTACTGCAGCAGCGAGCTAATAGCGCTCAGCCAGCCAAACAGCGCCAGGCACAGCGCGCCCAATGCCCAGTGCGGCATCAGGCTGAACAGCGCAATGGCGACAAACGATCCCACCGTGGTCGCCAGCATCAGCGCGCCCGGCCGCACCGTCTGGGCCAGCTGGCCGCTGGTCAACGCCCCCAGCGCCGCACCGAGCGGAATAGCGGCGTACAACAGGCCAATCTGTCCGGCCGACATCTGCCAGCTACCGGCCAGCGCCGGATAGAGCACCCGCACCGCGCTGGCCATGGTCAGCAGACCGCCAAGCAGCGCAATCCCGCCGATAAGCGGGCTCCGGCAGAGGAAGGTCAGCCCCGCCAGCAGGGAGCGCAGCGGATGCTCGCGCGGCTGCGGAGGCGGCGGCAGCTGCGGCAGACGCAGCAGGGTTAAGGTGGTGATAAAGGTCCCCGCCGCCGCCAGGCCAAAGTTCCAGGCCACGCCGCCGGTGGCCAGCAGCAGGCCGCCGATCATCGGCGAAATCACCGAGCCCAGGCGCACCGTCAACATAGTGATGGCCCCGGCCTGCATCAGGTTTTCCCGTCCCACCAGCGCCGGGGTCGCCGCCAGCAGCGCGGTCACCCCCAACGAGGCGAAGAACCCGTCCCAGATCCCCAGCAGGTAGATCGCCGCCAGCGACGGCTCCGGCAACAGGGCGTTCAGACACAGGCCGACAAAGCCCACGCCGCAGGTGCCGCGCGCCAGCAGGATCAGGCGTTTACGTTCATAGCGGTCAGCCAGCACGCCCCCCACCATCAGACCAACAAACATCGACGCCCCGGTCAGCGTCACCGACAACCCGACCTGCCAGGTCGAATGGGTCATCATCTGGATCTGCACCGGAATGGCCACGCCCAGCAGGCCAAGCGACAGAATAGAGATAAAGCGAGCGATAAAAACGGCGCGAAACGCCGGGTGAGTTTTCAGCAGGCTGAGATTGAGCAGCCAGGATTGTCGGTTCATTACAGCGCCTTGTCGTTATTTTTAATACCCTTTTTACTGTGGGTCATGCTACCATAGCTGAATAAAATCGATAACGATAATTACTATCATTATCATATCAGGGATGTCAGTTATGTCGTTTTCTACGACCGCGGTACGCTCTGTCGCCGTGCCCGGATTGTTGCTATTACTCGCCTTAGCCGCCGCGCTTAGCCTGACCATCGGCGCCAAATCGTTGCCGATCGGCACGGTATTCACCGCCTTCAGCGGAACCTGTCAAAGCGCTGATTGCACTATCGTGCTGGACGCGCGCCTGCCGCGCACTCTGGCCGGTCTGCTGGCCGGCGTCGCCCTCGGCCTCGCCGGCGCGCTGATGCAAACGCTCACCCGCAACCCGTTGGCCGACCCCGGCCTGCTGGGGGTCAACTCCGGCGCCAGCTTCGCCATCGTCCTCGGCGCGGCGCTGTTCGGGATCACTTCCCCGCAGGAGCAGCTGCTGCTGGCGTTCTGCGGCGCGCTCTGCGCCTCGCTGCTGGTAGCCTTTACCGGCAGCCAGGGCGGCGGTCAGCTGAGCCCGGTGCGCCTCACTCTCGCCGGGGTCGCCCTTGCGGCGGTACTCGAGGGGCTGTCCAACGGCATCGCCCTGCTCAACCCGGACGTCTACGATCAGCTACGCTTCTGGCAGGCCGGTTCGCTGGATATCCGCACCCTGCAAACGCTGAAAATTGTCCTGCTGCCGGTAGTGGTGGCGGGGATCGCCGCTCTGCTGCTGAGCCGGGCGCTGAACAGCCTGAGCCTGGGCAACGATACCGCCACCGCCCTCGGCAGCCGCGTCGCCCGCACCCAGCTGATCGGCCTGATCGTCATCACCGTCCTGTGCGGCAGCGCCACCGCCGTCGTCGGCCCCATCGCCTTTATCGGCCTGATGATGCCGCATATGGCGCGCTGGCTGGTGGGGGCCGATCATCGCTGGTCGCTGCCGGTCACCCTGCTCGCCACCCCGGCCCTGCTGCTGTTTGCCGACGTGATTGGCCGCCTGCTGGTGCCCGGCGAACTGCGGGTATCGGTGGTGAGCGCCTTTCTCGGCGCGCCGGTGCTGATCTGGCTGGTGCGCCGCCAGCCGCGGGGAGGTGGCCTGTGATTGCCCCGTCCCGCCGCCTGATAGCCAGCTGTCTGCTGCTAATGGCCGCCAGCCTGCTGATTTCCCTGCTCGGGCTGGCGCAAGGCCCGGTGCCCCTGACGATTGACCAGGTGTTCTCGGCGCTGTTCGGCGATGCGCCGCGCAACGTCGCGATGGTGGTGAACGAATGGCGGCTGCCGCGGGTGTTAATGGCGCTGCTCATCGGCGCCGCGCTCGGCGTCAGCGGCGCCATTTTCCAGTCGCTGACCCGTAACCCGCTCGGCAGCCCGGACGTGATGGGCTTTAACACCGGCGCCTGGAGCGGCGTGCTGGTGGCAATGGTCCTCTTCGGCCAGAACCTGACGGCGATCGCCCTGGCGGCGATGGCCGGCGGGGTGCTGACCTCGCTGGTGGTCTGGCTGCTGGCCTGGCGCAACGGGATCGAAACCTTCCGCCTGATCATTATCGGCATCGGCGTGCGCGCCATGCTGGTGGCATTCAACACCTGGCTGCTGCTGCGCGCCTCGCTGGAGACCGCCCTTTCTGCGGGCCTGTGGAACGCCGGATCGCTCAACGGCCTGACGTGGGGTAAAACCTGGCCGTCGGCGCCGCTGATCCTGCTGATGCTGGTGAGCAGCGCCCTGCTGGTTCGCCGGATGCGGCTGCTGGAGATGGGCGACGATACCGCCTGCGCGCTGGGGGTGCAGGTCGAGCGTTCGCGCCTGCTGCTGATGCTGGTGGCGGTGGTGCTCACCGCCGCCTCGACGGCGCTGGCCGGGCCGATCTCATTTATCGCGCTGGTGGCGCCGCATATCGCCCGCCGCCTGAGCGGCACGGCCCGCTGGGGACTGACCCAGTCGGCCCTGTGCGGCGCTCTGCTGCTGGCGCTGGCCGATTACGGCGCCCAACGGCTGTTTATGCCGTGGCAGCTGCCGGTTGGCGTGTTAACCGTCAGCCTCGGCGGTATTTACCTTATTGCATTGTTGATTCAGGAGTCCCGCAAAAAATGAGTGCTGTCCCCTCCCGTTTGCGCGGCGAGCAGTTAACCCTGGCCTACGGGAACAAGACCATCGCCGAGTCGCTGAACGTGACCATCCCTGACGGTCACTTCACCGCCATTATCGGCCCCAACGGCTGCGGCAAGTCGACGCTATTGCGCACCCTCAGTCGCCTGATGACGCCCGCCAGCGGCCACGTCTGGCTCGACGGCGCGCAGATCCAGCAGTACGCCAGTAAAGAGGTTGCCCGCCGCATCGGGCTGCTGGCGCAGAATGCCACCACTCCTGGCGATATCACGGTGCAGGAGCTGGTGGCCCGCGGGCGCTATCCGCACCAGCCGCTGTTTACCCGCTGGCGCAAAGAAGATGAAGAGGCGGTGAACAAGGCGATGCGGGCGACCGGGATCAGCGATCTGGCGCTGCAGAGCGTCGACACGCTTTCCGGCGGCCAGCGGCAGCGGGCGTGGATTGCGATGGTGCTGGCCCAGGAAACGGCGATTATGCTGCTGGATGAGCCGACCACCTGGCTGGACATCAGCCATCAGATCGACCTGCTGGAACTGTTGAGCGAGCTGAATCGCGAGAAGGGCTATACCCTGGCGGCGGTGCTGCACGATCTTAACCAGGCCTGCCGCTACGCCACCCACCTGATCGCCCTGCGCGACGGCAGGATCGTCGCCGAGGGGGCGCCGAAGGAGATCGTCACCGCCGATCTGATTGAACGGATTTACGGTCTGCGCTGCACGATCATTGAAGATCCGGTGGCGCATACGCCGCTGGTGGTCCCGCTGGGCCGCCGGTAATCTCCTCTTTCCCCGGCTTGCGCTACGCTGAGCCGGGCTACCTGCTGTAGCCCGAACTCAACCGTTACCCCAGAATCTCCCTGACCACCGGACCGATGGCCTCAAAGGCCTGCGGGGAGATGATATCGACGTGGGCGCAGTTCTGGCTGAACACCTCCAGTTCCCCCACCCACGGGCCCCATACGACCTGCGGATCCATCCCCTCCTGCCGCGTCTTCTCCGCCACGAACAGCGTCGCCTTGCCGTCAAACTTCGCGCTATGCGCGGTGGTTAACAGCCGCACCGCATCGGCATAGTTGCCTTCGATGGCGCTGAACAGCTCGCCGGAGGCTTGCCCCTGCTGGGCGGCGAGGAACGCTTCGCGCTCGCGGTCGATCTCCGCCAGTACCTCGGGATCCAGCCCGTTGGCCTCTTTCTCTGCCCAGTTTTGCGTCTCCGGCGGCCAGGTATCCAGCAGGCCGAGGAAGGCCACCGCTTCGCCGCGCTGGCGCAAGCGGGCGGCAATCCCCTGGGCTAAGGTGCCGCCCAGCGAATACCCGAACAGGTAATAAGGGCCGTGCGGCTGCTGCGCCAGCAGCGTGCGCAGATGATGCTCGCACACCTCGTCGAGGCTGGCGGCGCTGGCCATCGGCCCCTGCGGGCGCGGCGACTGAATACCGGTAATCGACCAGCGCGGGCTGAGATAGCGCGCCAGGACGCTGAACTGCCAGGCGAAGCCGGAGGCGGGATGGAAGCAGAACAGCGTCGGGCCGTCGCTCTCGCGCAGCGGCAGAAGCGTATCCAGCCCCAGGCGCTGGGCCTGCTCATCGCTGAGATCGGCGGCCAGCAGCGCGCTCAGTTTGCCCACCGTCGAGGCCACCATCACCTGCCCCGGGGTCACCTGCCGCGCCAGCTGGCGGCTGAGCTGTGCCGCCAGGCGCATCGCCAGCAGCGAATGACCGCCAAGGGCGAAGAAATCGGCGTCGATATCGTTCACCTCGCAGCCCAGCAGCTGGCTGAAGGCGGCGGCGACAAGAGTTTCCATGCCGGGCTCCGGCGGCCGGCCGCTGCGCTCGCCGCCGAGGGTCGGCAGCGGCAGCGCTTTGCGGTCCAGTTTGCCGTTGGCGCTCAGCGGCAGCTCAGCGAGCTGCATCAGCACCACCGGCACCATATGCGGCGGCAGCTGTTCCGCCAGCCGCGCTTTCAGCGCCGCGGTATCCAGCGGCAGGCCGGAGTCAGAGACCAGATAGCCCACCAGCTGTCGGGCATCACCGCCGGTCGCCGCCGCCTGGTTGAAGACGCAGGCGTGACTCACCGCCTGCCCCACGTCCGGCAGGGCCGACATCACCCGATCAATCTCGCCAAGCTCGATGCGCTGCCCGCGGATCTTCAGCTGATCGTCGCTGCGGCCAAGGTACTCCACCGCGCCGTTCGTCAGCCAGCGCGCCACGTCGCCGGTGCGATACATCCGCTCGCCGGGGGCAAACGGGTCGGCGATAAAGCGGCTGGCGGTGAGATCCGGGCGCCCCAGATAGCCCTGCGCCAGCTGGATGCCGGTGAGATAAAGATCCCCCGCCACCCCCGGCGGTACCGGGCGCATCGCGGCATCGAGAATGCGCAGCCCGGTGTTCCACACCGGCCAGCCAATCGGCACGCTGCTGCCGGTCACCGCCGCCAGCTCAGGGCCGCAGGCCGGATACCAGCTGACGTCCACCGCCGCCTCCGTCGGGCCGTACAGGTTATGCAGCGGCGCGCCGGTCAAGCGCTCCCACTCGCGGCACAATTCCGTCGGCAGCGCTTCGCCGCTGCAGAATACCCGCCGCAGCGTGCGGCAGGCAGCGACGCTGTCGGCATCCAGCGAGGCGACAAACGCCGCCAGCATCGACGGCACAAAGTGGGTGGTGGTCACGCCGTAGCGGGCGAAGAACTGCTGCATCGCCTGCGGGTCGCGGTGCGCCTCCGGCTCGGCCATCACCAGCTGCGCGCCGGCGATAAACGGCCACCAGAATTCCCACACCGACACGTCGAAACTGCACGGCGTTTTCTGCGCCACCACGTCGTCCGCAGATAACGGATAGCGATCCTGCATCCACAGCAGGCGGTTGACGATGGCGGTCTGGCCGACCATCACCCCTTTCGGCCGCCCGGTGGAGCCGGAGGTAAAGATGATGTAGGCGGTATGGTCTGGTTTTGACAGCGCCAGCGGCGCCTCATCCCCGGCGGCCAGCGGCTGCTGGTAGCAGAGGCTTTCCAGCCCGGGGATATCGCTGAAGCGGGCCAGTTGATCCTCCGTGGCGATCAGCAGCGACGGCCGGGCGTCTTCCAGCATCATCCGCAGGCGGTCGTCCGGGTAGCCGGTGTCCAGCGGCAGCCAGGCGGCCCCCGCTTCGACAATGCCGTGCAGCGCCAGGGTCAGGAACACCGAGCGCGGCAGGGCCACCGCCACGCTGTCGCCCGGCTTCACGCCGCGCTGACGCAGCAGCTGCGCGAGCGCCACCACCTGCTGACGCATCTCGCGATAGCTGAACTGCCAGCGGGCGTCCGCCAGCGCCGGCGCATCCGGGGTCTTCCGCGCCTGGTCGGCCACCAGCGCGCTGAGGGTGGTGGCAGGCAGCGGCACAGCGGTATCGTTGACCGCCGCCAGCCGGGCCAGCTCGTCGGCGGAGAGCATCTCTGCTTCGCCGCAGCGCAGCGCCGGATCGGCGGCGAACTGCGCCAGCAGCGCGGTCAGTCGCGCCATGTGGCGACGGAGCTCGGCTTCGTCGTACCGGGCCTTGTTGGCGAGGATCTCCAGCGACAGCCCGCCGGTCTCATCCGGGAACAGCGCCAGCTCGAGATCGTTGACCGGGCCGGTGGCGAGGGTGTGGGTCACTGCCTGCACACCATCGATATCCAGCTGGTAATCAAAGACTTTGACGTTCAGCACCGGGCCGAACAGCGGTTCGTCCCCTGCCGCTTTGCCGCTGTCGCGGACGATCTGCTCGGCGTCATAGCGCTGATGGCGGCGCATCTTTTTCAGCTGAGCGGCGAGGCGCATCGCCAGGTCCGCCAGCGTCTCCCGGGCGTCAATATGCACCGCCAGAGGCAGGACATTGAGCACCGGCCCCGTCGAGGTCAGCGCGGCTGAACCCATCCGGCGCATAAAGATAAAGCCCGCCGCGTAGTCCATCCGGTTGCACAGGCGGCCCAGCCACAGCGTGGTGAGCGCCAGCGCCAGATCAGCGGGCTGACACTGCGGCGCATGGCTGGCCAGGCGGCGGAAGCCGTCGGCGTTCATCTCCAGCTTCATCCGCCAGATATCGCTCCCGGCGGCGCGCCCGCCCAGCGGCGCGGCAGAGAGTGAGGCAGGCGCCGGTAACGCCTGGCGCTGGGCCTGCCAGAAAGCTTTATCCCGCTGCCAGGCCTCGCTGCCGGCGTAGCGCTGGTACTCGTCCACCACCTCGGCGAAGGGGGTGAAAGGCGACTCAGGAGTAGCTTCCCCCCGCTGACAGGCGCGATAAATGGCGGCGATCTGCCGGGTTATCGCCGGGAAGCTGAAGCCATCCACCAGCAAGTGGTGATAACGCTGATACCAGTACCAGCAGTCGTCGCCGACGCGCAGCAGTTGATGGCACACCAGCGGGTTGCCGCCGTCGACGCGCAGATCCTGCGCCAGATCCGCCTGCATCCGCTCCGTGGCGGCGCGATGCGGATCCGGCGCCGTCCGCAGGTCAATGATCGACGGTTCGGCAAAGGTGCGGTCGGCCGCCAGCCACTGCCAGACTTCCCCCTCCTCTTCCTCAAAGCGCAGGCTGAGGGTGTCCGCCTGCTGCAGACCGGCGACAATCGCTTTTCCCAGCAGCGTCGGGTCGAGGGCGCCGCGTAGTTCAACATAGTGGGCCACGCTCCAGGCGCCTGGCAGAGTGGAGAGGCGCTCGGCCATCCAGATCCCCGGCTGCGCGGCAACCAGCGGTAAACGAGTGGTCATTGTCAGCTCCTTATGACGCATGATGGGCGGGGGTCAGTGTCGACCAGTTGGCCGCCAGCCAGGCGTTGCAGGCCTCGGCCGACTGCGGGGGGCACACCACCGTCCAGCCGGCAGGCAGGTCGCAGTGCGCCGGCCACAGGCTGTACTGCTGTTGATCATTGCGCAGAATGTAAAACTGCCCTTGCGGATTGTCGAAGGGGTTACTGAATTGCATATCAAACTCCTGTCGTAAAACGCGATGCTAAGGGTGCGACAGCAGAGGCTGCCAGAGCTGGATAAGCCCTGCCGTCAGCCCGCCGCGCCAGCAAAGCGCATCATGCCCGCCGTCAACCTGACGCCAGAAAATCGTCTGCTGTGTTGTGGTGAGTTGCGCCAGTAGCGCCTGGTTCGCGCGAAAAATAATCGGTTCGCGTTGGCCCGCTTCCAGCCAGATGCGCAGCCCGGCCGCGGACACCTCACCCTGGCGAAGCTGTTCGCCGATAAAGCCCATCCCGCGGCCATCACGGTGCGGCCACCAGTAGGAGCCTGACTGGCTGAGCACGCAGCCAAAGCGCTGCGGCCAGTTGAGAGCGGCGAACATCGCCGCCAGACCGCCGAAGCTTTGCCCGGCCGCCACCGTCCGATCCGGGCGGTCGCTGAACGGGGCATAGCCGTGGACCAGCGGCAGGAGCTCCTCCTGCACCGCCAGCCAGAAATCGCGGTGACAGGGCAGCTCAACCCCGCGGCGCTGGTTGTCGATCGCGTCGATCAGCAGGTAGACCGCCGGCGGCAGTCTCCCCTCGCGGGTCAGGGCGGCCAGCGGCGACCACACCGGCATGCTCTCGGCCCAGAACTGGCCGTCGAGCAGGATCGCCAGCGGCCGCGTTTGCGGGTCGACAGCCTCGCCGGTGGTGTAGATCCAGACCCGGCGATGGTTGCCCAGACGCGCGCTGCGCCACTCAAGGCAACGGGCGGCAGGATGCGCCTCATTAAGCGGGTCCCAGCCGGGCTGCGCGGGGGCCTGCGGCATCTCCAGGGCGGACACGCCATGGCCGCGTCCGCCCCGCCAGCTGTGCGGGTTCAGCGGATCGGCTATCGCCCGCGGCAGCAGTTTGCGCCAGCCTTCGCGTAGCAGCGCGCGGTCGGGCGCATCAGCGCTGAACACCTCAGGGGAAAAATCATCGTCACGGTCGGAGGGAATAAAACAGTAGCTGCCGCGCCAGGTCGGCGACAGCGTAGTGCGCCAGAACCAGGCGTCGGTCCCGGGGAGACGTTGCAGCGATTGCGGACGCGCATTCTGATGGTGGTCGGTCACGCCGGTGATATAGAGCCATACCCGACGATGGGGAGAGCGGGTTTCATCCCCCGCCGGGTCCCGCCACCAGAACGTTACCTCGATGGCGTCATCCACTGCGCGGCACTGCGGCCCCCGCAGGGTTTGCCACCACTCCTCGCTTCCTGTCCTTAACATTCTGTCATTAACCCTATGTATAGCGTGACTTTTTTAATTAATTGCCATTATTTATTGATAATATTATTGATAACTATTTGCATTTGCAATAGCGTATTAGCGCGCCGTGGGAAGCGCGTCTTTCATCAGAACATGTCAAATCGGGCTTATTCAGCCAGCGACGGAGTGCCTTTGCCCGCTTTTGGCAACATTTATGCCGCCTCCCCTCCCGGTGGGAAGGGGCGTTTGGGGAACGTGGCGACAAAAAGCAGGAATAACAATGAATAACAGGATCAAATCCCTGGCCTTGCTGGTCAATCTGGGAATTTACGGGGTTGCTTTTCCGTTAAGCGCAGCGGAAACCGCCACCGACGATAAAAACAGCGCCGCTGAAGAGACCATGGTGGTCACCGCCGCCGAGCAGAACCTGCAGGCGCCGGGCGTCTCCACCATCACCGCCGATGAGATCCGCAAACGCCCCCCGGCGCGCGACGTCTCGGAGATCATTCGCACCATGCCGGGAGTCAACCTGACCGGCAACTCCACCAGCGGCCAGCGCGGCAACAACCGCCAGATTGATATCCGCGGCATGGGCCCGGAAAATACCCTGATCCTGATCGACGGCAAGCCGGTCACCAGCCGCAACTCCGTGCGCCTTGGCTGGCGCGGCGAGCGCGACACCCGCGGCGATACCAGCTGGGTGCCGCCGGAGATAATCGAACGTATC
Source organism: Klebsiella sp. 4_1_44FAA (assembly GCF_000238715.1). Lineage (NCBI taxonomy): Bacteria > Pseudomonadati > Pseudomonadota > Gammaproteobacteria > Enterobacterales > Enterobacteriaceae > Klebsiella > Klebsiella sp. 4_1_44FAA. Next base: position 443,690 of record NZ_JH414799.1, on the reverse strand, counting down.
GAAGTGATTCGCGGCCCGGCCGCCGCCCGCTACGGCAACGGCGCCGCCGGCGGCGTGGTGAATATCATCACCAAAAAAACCGGCGATGAGTGGCACGGCTCATGGAACACCTATATGAACGCCCCGGAGCACAAGGATGAAGGCTCCACCAAACGCACTAACTTCAGCCTCAGCGGCCCGCTGGGCGGCGATTTTAGCTTCCGCCTGTTCGGTAACCTCGACAAAACGCAGGCCGACGCCTGGGATATCAACCAGGGCCATCAGTCCGAGCGTACCGGGATCTATGCCGATACTCTGCCGGCCGGACGCGAAGGGGTGAAAAACAAAAACATCGATGGTCTGGTGCGCTGGGAATTCGCTCCGATGCAGTCGCTGGAGTTTGAGGCCGGCTACAGCCGCCAGGGCAACCTCTACGCCGGCGATACCCAGAACACCAACTCCAACGACCTGGTAAAAGAGAACTACGGCAAAGAGACCAACCGTCTGTATCGCAACACCTACTCGGTTACCTGGAACGGCGCCTGGGACAACGGGGTGACCACCAGCAACTGGGCGCAGTACGAGCGCACCCGCAACTCGCGCAAAGGCGAAGGCCTGGCCGGCGGCACCGAGGGGATCTTTAACAGCAACCAGTTCACGGATATCGATCTGGCGGATGTGATGCTGCACAGCGAAGTCAGCATTCCCTTCGACTATCTGGTTAATCAGAACCTGACGCTGGGCAGCGAGTGGAACCAGCAGCGGATGAAGGATAACGCCTCCAATACCCAGGCGCTGTCGGGAGGCGAAATTCCGGGCTACGACAGCACCGGCCGCAGCCCGTACTCGCAGGCGGAAATCTTCTCGCTGTTCGCCGAGAACAACATGGAGCTGACCGACACCACCATGCTGACTCCGGCGCTGCGTTTCGATCATCACAGCATCGTGGGCAATAACTGGAGCCCGTCCCTCAACCTGTCGCAGGGCCTGTGGGATGACTTCACGCTGAAGATGGGCATCGCCCGCGCCTATAAAGCGCCGAGCCTGTATCAGACCAACCCGAACTACATTCTCTACAGTAAAGGCCAGGGCTGCTACGCCAGTAAAGACGGCTGCTATCTGCAGGGTAACGACGACTTAAAAGCCGAGACCAGCATCAACAAAGAGATTGGCCTCGAGTTTAAACGCGACGGCTGGCTGGCGGGCGTCACCTGGTTCCGCAACGACTACCGCAACAAGATTGAAGCGGGCTATGCCCCGGTCTATCAAAACAATAAAGGTACCGATCTCTACCAGTGGGAAAACGTGCCGAAAGCGGTGGTGGAAGGTCTGGAGGGGACGTTGAACGTTCCGGTGAGCGAGACCGTCAACTGGACCAACAACATCACCTATATGCTGCAGAGTAAGAACAAAAAGACCGGCGATCGTCTGTCGATTATCCCGGAATACACGCTGAACTCCACCCTGAGCTGGCAGGTTCGCGATGACGTTTCGCTGCAGTCGACCTTCACCTGGTACGGCAAGCAGGAGCCGAAGAAGTACAACTACAAGGGTCAACCGGTCACCGGCAGCGAGAAGAACGAGGTCAGCCCCTACAGCATCCTCGGCCTGAGCGCGACCTGGGACGTCACCAAATACGTCAGTCTGACCGGCGGCGTGGATAACGTCTTCGACAAGCGCCACTGGCGCGCGGGCAACGCCCAGACCACCGGGGGCGCCACCGGCTATATGTATGGCGCCGGCGCCGAGACCTATAACGAATCGGGCCGCACCTGGTATATGAGCGTCAACACCCACTTCTGATAGCGGGTTCTCCCTCCCCCGCCCTTGCTGGACAAAGGGCGGGGGCAACCGCGGTTACCTTACCCTATGCGCCACCATCGCACCGTTTTGCCTCTGGCCGGCTATACCATCCAGCAGATCGACTTCGACCCGGCGACTTTCCAGCCTGAAGATCTGTTCTGGCTGCCCTATCACGCCAGCCTGACCGGGTGGGGCCGCAAGCGGCAGGCGGAGCACCTGGCCGGACGCATCGCCGCGGCATACGCCCTGCGCGAGGTGGGGGAGAAACGGCTTCCCGCCATCGGCGATCGGCGCCAGCCGCTGTGGCCCACGCCCTGGTTCGGCAGCATAAGTCATTGCGGCCAGCGCGCGCTGGCGGTGATCGCCGATCGGCCGGTGGGCGTCGATATCGAGCGCCGGTTTACCCCACAGCTGGCCGCGGAGCTGGAGAGCAGCATTATCAGCCCGGCGGAAAAAACGGCGCTGCTGCGCAGCGGCCTGCCCTACCCGCTGGCGCTGACGCTGGCGTTTTCGGCAAAAGAGAGTGGGTTTAAGGCCTGCGATACCGACGTACAGGCGGGCGTCGGTTTTAACGATTTTACGCTGGCTGCAATAAAGGAAGGAAATCTGCGTCTTCGGCTCTCCACCGTGGAGTATCGGCTGCAATGGATTCAGGCAGGGGAATACATCATCACGCTCTGCGCGCCGTAAAAAAACCCGCGCGGCATCCCGCACGGGTTATCGGTTTTAGACGGCGAAAAATCAGCGCATTTTCTGCGCCAGCTCCGCGACGGAAGCGGCATCGAAACCGTGGTGTTTACGCAGCCAGCCGCGATCTGCCGCCGCCGCATACTCACCATCCGGGATCCCCAGACGTTTGAGCGGGATACCCACCCCAGCCTCAGCCAATACTTCCGCCACCAGGCTGCCCAGCCCGCCGTTGACGTTATGCTCTTCGACGGTGATCACCGAGCCGCACGGCCGGAGTGCCGCCAGCAGCGCCGCGGTATCGCAGGGTCGGATCGACGGCACGCTGACCACTTTCGCCTGGATACCGAGGTCGGTAAGCTGCTGCGCCGCCTCCACCACCTCATGCACCGTCGAACCGGTGGCCACCAGCGCGACGTCCTCGCCTTCGCGCAGGGTCAACACGGCGCCGGGAACAAAGCGATACGACTCGTCAAGCAGCTCCGGCAGCGCCTTGCCATCGAGACGAATATAGACCGGGCCCTGATAAGCAAGAGCATAGTCGATGATCTGCCGACATTCGCGCGGCGTGGAGGGGGCGAAGATCTGGATATTGCCGAAGCCGCGCATCACCGCCAGGTCATCAATTGAATGGTGGGTGCTGGCCAGCGGACCGTAGCTGGCCCCGGCGTTTAGGCCAAACAGCTTGACGTTGGTGTTGTTGTAACAGACATCCACTTTGATTTGCTCATTGGCCCGCGAGATAAGAAACGGCGCAGCGTTACAGGTCACCGCCACTTTTCCGCCCAGCGCCAGACCGGCGGCGGTGCCGACCATGCTCTGCTCGGCGATGCCGACGTTCACCAGCCGGCCGGGGAACTGTTTAATAAACGGCGCGATTTTGGCCGTTGACGTGGAGTCGGCTACCACCGGCACCAGATCGACGCCGCGCTCCACGGCGGCGATAAAGGCTTCGACCATGACGTTAGCCAGGTGTTCTGCATTACTCATCTTTCAGTTCCTCCAGTGCCAGTGCAATTTCTTCGCCTTTCGGCACCCGGTGGTGCCACTCCGGGCGCCCCTGGATAAAGGAAATACCGGCACCTTTCGTGGTGTTGGCAATAATAACGTTGGGTTTACCTTCCTGTTTCAGCCCCTCGATGGCCGCGACCAACGAGGCCATATCGTTCCCCTCGCATTCGCTGACCGCCATGCCGAAGGCGCGCCATTTGTCGGCCAGCGGATCGGTATTCATGATCTCGCGCGTCGGCCCGGCCAGTTGGAGATTGTTCTTATCATTAATAATGACCAGGTTATCCAGACCGTAGTGCGCCGCCGCCAGGGCGGCTTCCCAGTTACTGCCTTCCGCCAGTTCGCCGTCGCCGGTGATCAAAAAAATGCGGCGGGTGCTGTTGCTTTTCTTCGCGGCCAGCGCCAGCCCCACCGCAACAGGCAAACCGTGGCCCAGCGCGCCGGTGTTGAGCTCGATGCCCGGCGTTTTTTGCCGCACCGGGTGGCCGGGGAGATGGGAATTGGCATGCTGGTAGGTCTCCAGCCACTCGACCGGGAAGAAGCCGGCTTCCGCCAGGACGCAGTAGTAGCAGCCCACGGCGTGGCCTTTCGACTGGATGTAGATATCGCGCTGCGGGTCGTCGAGCCGGTCCGGCGCGACGTTAAGGACGCGGAAATAGAGCGCGGTTAACAGTTCGACCTGCGAAAGGTCAGCCCCGGTGTGGCCGCCGGCCGGACTATTGGCGTTTAAGCGCACAATATGGCGCCGCACCGCGCGGGCTTTACGCTCCAGCGTCTGAATATCATATCTGTAGGGATTCATTTCACACCTCTGAATTTATTTTCAGCATGGAATATTTATTCCAGCAAGGACTAAAAAAACCAGATATCCCTATGCCGGGTGGTAAGCCTTCTGCCACAGCGCCCTACTCAGGAACATTCTGCCTCCCGCTCCAGGCGAAGCCCGGATAAACACATTGACTCGAAATCGCCTTGAATATATATTCAATAATGATTCTTTATTCGATTATGGCCTGGCTGTTTTGTTTTTGTCCATAGTCGATTTTGAGGATTGGCAAAAGTTAGACGCCTGTCACACTTAAGTCTGATTTTTTTTCGCGTATGATAAAAGTCACTACGATAATGGCTGCAGCTAACCGCCTGAAGAAAGGCGATAAATGATTTTCGAGGATTAATATGGCTAAGCAGGATGAACAACGGCTATTGGTTAAGATTGCCACGCTTTACTATCTGGAAGGACGAAAGCAGTCTGATATCGCCCAACTTCTCTCGCTGTCTCAGTCATTTGTCTCCCGCGCCATTACCCGCTGCCAGAAAGAAGGCGTCGTCAAGATCAGCGTCGTTCAGCCGTCCAACATCTTTCTGAAGCTCGAAAAAGGGCTTGAGGATCGCTACGGCCTTAAGCAGGCGGTGGTGGTGGATACCGAGGAAGAGGCCAGCGATCATACCATCAAGCGGGCGATTGGCTCCGCCGCCGCCCACTATCTGGAAACCCGGCTGCGGCCAAAAGATCTGATTGGCGTCTCCTCGTGGAGCTCAACCATTCGCGCGATGGTCGATGAAGTTCATGCGCAAAACCTGAAAGCCAGCGGCGTGATCCAACTGCTCGGCGGCGTCGGGCCAAACGGTAACGTGCAGGCGACGATTCTTACCCAGACCCTCGCCCAGCGCCTGAATTGCGACGCCTGGCTGCTGCCGTCACAGAGCATCGAAGGATCCATGGAGGAGCGCAACCGGCTGCTGGCCAGCAAAGACGTCGCTGACGTGGTGTCGCGCTTTGATGAAGTGGATATCGCCATCGTCGGCATCGGCATTCTCGAACCCTCTCAACTGCTGAAAACCTCCGGTAACTACTATCACGAAGATATGCTGCAGGTGCTGGCGGCGCGCGGCGCGGTGGGTGATATCTGCCTGCACTACTACGACAAAAACGGCCATCCGGTGTTACGCGATGATGAAGATCCGGTGATCGGTATGGCGCTGGAGAAGGTCAAAAAATGCCCGAACGTGGTCGCGCTGGCCGGCGGTACCGACAAAGTCGCGGCCATCAAAGGCGCCCTCACCGGCGGCTACATTGATGTTTTAATCACCGATTACCCTACCGCTCGCATGCTGGTTAGCGACTAACCTGCCGCGCTGCTTTTCCTCTCTGCCGCCCTGACGTGCTTTTTTAGCTTCAGGGCTGGCTCTGTTAATACATTTAAATTCAATCAGTTAATCAACCACTCCAGCCGCCTATCGCCGCTTTCGCCGATCGGCGAAATGTGATTGCCAGCACAATTGATGATTTTTCCGGTAGCCCGTCACCGGGTTTGTGGCTTAAGGTATCAAATAAATAATCACTATCGAATATATATTCAGTGATTAAAAAGATGATAATGAAATGTCACAACATGGCCTGCACAGACGCAGGAGACGGTGGGAGATATTCCTCGTCTTCGCGGTTCCAGGACACCGAGTGACCGAGGAGAGCACGATGCAGGCGACAGCAAAAGAGTTCATCATTGCCCTGGATGAAGGCACCACCAACGCCAAAGCGGTGGTGCTGGATAGCCGGGGCAAAGTTATCGTCAAATTCTCGCAGCCGCTGGCGATCCAAACGCCGCGCGACGGCTGGGTGGAGCAATCGGGCGAAGCGCTGGTTACCGCCTCACTGACGGTGATCGCCAGCGCGGTGGCCCACGTTGGCGCGGAAAACGTCGCCGCGCTGGCCATCAGCAACCAGCGGGAAACCGCCATCGGCTGGTATCGCGACAGCGGCGAACCGATTAACGCGGCCATTACCTGGCAATGCACCCGCAGCGCCGCGTTCTGCGACACACTGCGTCACGATCGTCAGGAACAGCACATTAAGCGTGCCACCGGCCTGCCAATCGCCCCGCTGTTCTCGGCCTCCAAAATGCGCTGGCTGCTGGATGCGACTGTCGATGGCCACCTGCGCGCCGAACGCGGTGGGATATGCCTCGGCACCATCGACAGCTGGCTGCTGTGGAATCTGACTGCTGGAGAAGCCTTCTGCTGCGACTACTCCAATGCCGCCCGCACCCAGCTGCTGAACCTGCACCGCGGCGAGTGGGACGACGAGATGCTGGCGCTGTTCGGCATTCCGCGCGCGGCGTTGCCGGACATTAAACCATCGAGCGGCCTCTTCGGCCATACCAAAGGACTGGCCGCCATTCCGGACGGTATTCCGATCATGTCGATGATCGGCGACTCCCACGCCGCGCTGTTCGGCCACGCGCTCGGCGAGGCAGGCTGCGTCAAAGCCACCTACGGCACCGGCTCTTCGGTCATGGCCCCGGTCAAATCGGCGCAGTGCGATATCGACGCGCTGGCGACCACCGTCGCCTGGCACGATGGCGACCAGCTGGTGTGGGGCCTGGAAGGGAATATTCCCCACACCGGCGATGCTGTCGCCTGGATGGCGGACAGCACCGGACTGAGCGAACTCTCTGCCGCCGAGCTGGCCCATGAGCTGAATACCCTCCCCGCCTCCGTCGACTCAACCCTCGGGGTCTACTTCGTGCCGGCGCTGACCGGTCTTGGCGCGCCCTGGTGGGATGACAGCGCCCGCGGCGTGATTTGCGGCCTGAGTCGCGGGGTGAAACGCGCGCATCTGATCCGTGCGGCGCTGGAGTCCATCACCTATCAGATAGCCGACGTGGTGGTGGCGATGCGTCAGCATGAGGAGTTCACCCTGACGGCGTTGATGGTGGACGGCGGGCCGACCAACAATGACTGGCTGATGCAATACCAGGCCGATCTGCTCGGCTGCCCGGTGATGCGCAGCGACGTGCCGGAGCTGTCCGCCATCGGCGCGGCGTTGCTGGCACGCAAAGCGCTCCATCCGGGATCGACCGCCGATCTGCAGGCCTTCTTAACCGAACATAGCACCTTTCAGCCCGACATGGCCCGCCACCAGCGCTTACAAACGCGCTGGCAGGAGTGGCGCCATGCGGTCGACCGAACATTATGGAAACCGGACTCGCCAGCCTGACCGCCAGACTGCGCGACGACACGCATTCACTTATCACAGGAGAAAACCGGCCCATAACGATATCGCTATCCCCGAATACATTAGGGGAAATTTCAGACCGTAAAAGCCTGCCCGCTCAGGGGCTCATTTGTTCGAATATAAAAATACAGGAACAGAGTCATGAAATTACGTATAACCCTTTTAACCGCTGCGACCCTGACCGCCTTCTCCTTTGCCGCGCACGCCGCGGAGAAAGGCACCATTATGATCATGGTCAACTCGCTGGATAACCCGTATTACGCCTCGGAAGCCAAAGGCGCCAGCGAAAAAGCGCAAGCTCTCGGCTACAAAACCACCGTGATGTCCCATGGCGAAGATGTCAAAAAGCAGAATGAGCTTATCGACACCGCGATTGGTAAAAAAGTGCAGGGCATTATTCTCGATAACGCTGACTCCACCGCCAGCGTCGCCGCCGTTGAAAAAGCCAAAAAAGCGGGCATTCCGGTGGTCTTAATTAACCGCGAAATTCCGGTTGATGATGTGGCACTGGAACAAATTACCCACAATAACTTCCAGGCCGGCTCTGAGGTCGCCAACGTCTTCGTCGAGAAAATGGCGGAGAAAGGCAAATACGCCGAGCTGACCTGCAACCTCGCCGATAATAACTGCGTCACCCGTTCTAAATCTTTCCATCAGGTCATTGACCAATATCCGGATATGGTCAGCGTGGCGAAACAGGATGCCAAAGGCACCCTGATCGACGGCAAACGCATCATGGACAGCATCCTGCAGGCGCACCCCGACGTGAAAGGCGTCATCTGTGGCAACGGGCCGGTAGCCCTTGGCGCGATTGCGGCGCTGAAAGCGGCCAACCGTAGCGATGTGATCGTCGTCGGCATCGACGGCAGCAACGATGAGCGCGACGCCGTGAAAGCCGGCACCCTGCAGGCAACCGTGATGCTGCAGGCGCAGGCCATCGCCGCTCAGGGCGTCACCGATCTGGATAACTACCTGCAAAAAGGCGAGAAGCCGGCGAAGCAGCGCGTGATGTTCCGTGGCATTCTGATTACTCAGGATAACGCCGATAAAGTCCAGGATTTCAACATTAAGTCCTGAGTTCGGGTGGTTGCGCCCCTGCGGGGGCGCAGAGGAGAGCATTATGTTTAAGAAAACCTGTCTGACGCTGGCCGTACTGGCGCTAGGGGGCTGTCGCATCGTCTCGCAGCAGGAGCTGGCAGACCTGAAATCCCCGCCCAACCCGCATATGGCGAATATGGATAAAACCTGGCAGCAGAGCATCGTACCGCAGGTGGTGACGAAAGCGCGTCCGGCGGCGGAACTGATGAGCGCGCTCAAGGCGGCAAAAGACATTGATAGCGCCTGTAAAACCCTCGGCTACCGTGCGCAGGATGAAAACCCCTGCATCTTCTACGTCAAGGTTTCAGGTACCGTCAGCAAACTCGATACCGCCTCGCGCAGCGGCAAAATGACCTTGACCGACGCCAGCGTCGGGAAGGTGACGGTGCAGATTGGCCCTACCCTGCGCGGCACCCAGCTGCGCGACGGCTACAGCGGCGCCAGCTATCAGGACTTTAATGACCAGGTGCTGTTCGGCGAGTACAGCAAGAATATCAACAGTCAGGCGGTCAAAATGATTCAGACAGCCAACGTCAAAACCGGCGACAGCGTGGAGGTGTACGGCGTCTTCTCGGCCTGGGATATTCCACAAACTCTCCCGGAAATTACCCCGGCGAAAATCATTCATGCAGGGGGACAATAATATGGCGCCGCACGATCTCGTCGCTCCCCAGCCCGTTGAGTCCGAAGTGATTATCGAAACCCGCGGCCTGTCGCGCGTCTATCCCGGCGTAACCGCCCTGGATAATGTCAATTACCGGGTCTATCGAAATAAGGTCAACGTGCTAATCGGAGAAAATGGTGCGGGTAAATCCACCATGATGAAAATGCTTGCCGGTGTGGAAACGCCCTCCTCCGGGCAAATTATCCTCGATGGTGAAGCAGTTTCATTACAGTCGACGCATCAGGCAGAAAAACTGGGCATCAGTATTATTTTTCAGGAACTGAATTTATTTCCCAATATGAATGTGATGGACAACATCTTCATGGCGAATGAATTCTTTCAGAAAGGACGCATTAACGAAAAATACCAGTACGCGCTGGCCAAATCGCTGCTGGAACGGCTGGAGCTGGATGTCGATCCTTACGCTCCGCTGGGTGAACTCGGTATCGGCCACCAGCAGTTAGTCGAGATTGCCCGCGCCCTGTCGAAAGACACCCGCGTGCTGATCATGGACGAGCCCACCTCGGCGCTGAGCCAGTCTGAGGTCAAAGTGCTGTTCAAGGTGATCGCGCAGCTTAAGCGGCGCGGCGTGACCATCATCTATATCTCGCATCGCCTCGAAGAGCTGATGGAGATTGGCGACAACATCACCATTTTCCGCGACGGTCGCTTTATCAGCGAGCGTCACGTCAGCGACGCCAGCGTACCGTGGATCATCGAGCAGATGGTCGGTGATAAGAAAAAACACTTTGATTATCAACCGGCGCCAAAAGGCGACGCAGTGCTTGACGTCAAAGGGCTGACCGCGCTGCATCCCAGCGGCGGTTACAAGCTCAATGACGTCACCTTCACCCTCAGCAAAGGCGAAGTGATCGGTATTTACGGCCTGCTGGGCGCCGGGCGCACCGAGCTGTTTAAAGGCCTGGTCGGCTTGATGCCCTGCCAGCGCGGCGAGGTGCATCTTAACGGCGAAAGCATCGGCAAATCTCGCTTTCAACAGCGCCTGAAAAAGGGGCTGGCGCTGGTGCCGGAGGACCGTCAGGGCGAAGGCGTGGTGCAGATGATGTCGATTCAGGCCAACATGACGCTCTCTGATTTCAGCCTGCAGGGGTTCCGCCGCGCCTGGCGCTGGTTGAACCCGCAAAAAGAAGAGACCTGCGTGAAAGAGATGATCCAGCAGCTGGCGATCAAGGTCAGCGACGCCACATTGCCCATCACCTCGCTGAGCGGCGGCAATCAACAAAAAGTGGTGCTGGGTAAAGCGCTGATGACCCAGCCGCAGGTGGTGTTCCTCGACGAACCGACGCGCGGCATCGACGTCGGCGCGAAAACCGACGTCTATCACCTGATCGGCAAAATGGCTCAGCAGGGGCTGGCGGTGATGTTCTCATCTTCGGAACTGGATGAGGTGATGGCCCTGGCCGACCGCATCCTGGTGATGGCCGATGGCCGCATTACCGCCGATTTACCGCGCCATGCGGTGACCCGCGAACAGTTAATCGCGGCTTCAACACCTCAAGATTAATCAGGCTGGAATCCATCATGAACCAGAAATATATGATTTATATGTACCTGCTGAAGGCCCGCACCTTTATCGCCCTCCTGCTGGTGATCGCGTTCTTCAGCGTGATGGTACCCAACTTCCTGACCGCCTCTAACCTGCTGATCATGACCCAGCACGTGGCGATCACCGGCCTGCTGGCCATCGGCATGACGCTGGTCATTCTCAGCGGCGGCATTGATTTGTCCGTCGGCGCGGTGGCGGGGATCTGCGGCATGGTCGCGGGCGCGCTGCTGACCAACGGCCTGCCGCTGTGGAACGGCGATATCCTCTTCTTTAATGTCCCGGAGGTGATCCTCTGCGTGGCGATCTTCGGTGTGCTGGTCGGTCTGGTCAACGGCGCGGTGATCACCCGCTTCGGCGTGGCGCCGTTTATCTGCACCTTAGGCATGATGTACGTCGCCCGCGGCTCCGCGCTGCTGTTTAACGACGGGAGCACCTACCCGAATCTCAACGGCATGGAAGCGCTGGGCAACACCGGTTTCGCCACCCTCGGATCCGGCACCCTGCTCGGCGTCTATCTGCCGATCTGGCTGATGATCGGCTTCCTCGTGCTGGGCTACTGGCTGACCACTAAAACGCCGCTTGGCCGCTACATCTACGCCATCGGCGGCAATGAGTCTGCCGCCCGCCTCGCCGGCGTGCCGATCGTGAAAGCGAAAATATTCGTCTATGCCTTCTCCGGCCTGTGCGCGGCGTTTGTCGGCCTGATCGTCGCATCACAGCTGCAAACCGCGCACCCGATGACCGGCAACATGTTTGAGATGGACGCCATCGGCGCCACCGTGCTCGGCGGTACCGCGCTGGCCGGCGGCCGCGGCCGGGTGACCGGGTCAATTATCGGCGCCTTCGTCATCGTCTTCCTTGCCGACGGCATGGTGATGATGGGCGTCAGCGACTTCTGGCAGATGGTGATTAAAGGCGTGGTGATTGTCACCGCTGTGGTCGTCGACCAGTTCCAGCAGAAGCTGCAGAGCAAGGTCATCCTGATGCGCCGCCACGAGGAAAAACTGGCCGCCATCCCCCCCAACGGCGCCACCTCCAGCTAACCGGCAACGATTCACATCTTCCGCCGGGCCTGGTGCCCGGCTCAGCGAAAGGGAAAAAATATGCAACGAGATTTCCAGAACAAAACGGTGGTGATCACCGGCGCCTGCCGCGGCATCGGCGCAGGCATTGCCGAGCGCTTTGCCCGCGACGGCGCGAATCTGGTGATGGTCTCCAACGCCGAGCGCGTTCACGAGACCGCCGAAACCCTGCGTCAGCGCTATCAGGCGGATATTTTATCGCTGCAGGTCGATGTCACCGATGAAGCCCAGGTTCAGGGGCTATATGAGCAGGCCGCCGCGCGCTTCGGCACCATCGACGTCTCCATTCAGAACGCCGGGGTGATCACCATCGATTACTACGACCGGATGCCAAAAGCCGATTTCGAAAAAGTGCTGGCGGTCAACACCACCGGCGTGTGGCTGTGCTGCCGCGAGGCGGCCAAATATATGGTGAAACAGAATCACGGCAGCCTGATCAACACCTCTTCCGGCCAGGGGCGACAGGGGTTTATCTACACGCCGCACTACGCCGCCAGCAAAATGGGCGTGATCGGCATTACCCAAAGCCTGGCGCACGAGCTGGCACCGTGGAATATCACCGTCAACGCCTTCTGCCCCGGCATCATTGAGAGCGAGATGTGGGATTACAACGACCGCGTGTGGGGCGAAATTCTCAGCACCGAGCAGAAGCGCTACGGCAAGGGCGAACTGATGGCGGAATGGGTCGAAGGGATCCCAATGAAACGCGCCGGTAAGCCGGAAGACGTGGCCGGGCTGGTGGCCTTCCTCGCCTCCGACGACGCGCGCTATCTCACCGGGCAGACCATCAATATCGATGGCGGTTTGATTATGTCGTAATCCCCGCGGGTTAGCGGGCCCCATCGCCCGAATAAGGCGTCCCGAATTGGCGCTACCACTCCGGGACGGCCCCCCGGTGGCGCTACGCTTACCGGGGCTACGTAACACCGCCGAAAGGTAGCCCGGATAAGGCGCGGCGCACCACCATCCGGGAAGCCAGGCTCCCGACGTTCGACACTATATTGAAGAGAATAAACATTATGATCGGTAAAGACTTTGCACAACACCTATTTAGCCTGCGGGATCGCGTCGCCTTCGTCACCGGCGCCGGCAGCGGCATCGGACAGACCATCGCCTGCAGCCTCGCCAGCGCGGGTGCACGGGTAGTCTGTTTTGATCTTCGCGACGACGGCGGGCTGGCGGAAACGGTCAGCCATATTGAATCCATCGGCGGTCAGGCTTGCTCTTATAACGGCGATGTCCGCCAGATTGCCGACCTGCGCGCCGCCGTCGCGCTGGCCAAAAGCCGCTATGGCCGCCTCGATATCGCCGTTAACGCCGCCGGGATCGCCAACGCCAATCCGGCCCTGGAGATGGAGAGCGAGCAATGGCAGCGGGTGATCGATATCAATCTCACTGGCGTATGGAACTCCTGCAAAGCGGAAGCGGAACTGATGCTGGAGTCCGGCGGCGGGTCGATTATCAATATCGCCTCGATGTCGGGGATTATTGTTAACCGCGGCCTCGACCAGGCGCATTACAACTGCTCCAAAGCCGGCGTGATCCATCTGTCGAAAAGCCTGGCGATGGAGTGGGTGGGCAAAGGGATCCGCGTCAATTCCATCAGTCCGGGATATACCGCCACGCCGATGAATACCCGTCCGGAGATGGTGCACCAGACCCGCGAGTTTGAAAGCCAGACGCCGATGCAGCGGATGGCGAAGGTGGAAGAGATGGCCGGCCCGGCGCTGTTCCTCGCCAGCGACGCCGCCTCGTTCTGCACCGGCGTAGACCTGGTGGTCGACGGCGGGTTTGTCTGCTGGTGATCCTCTCCTGCTTCAGGGCGCCACGCTGCGGCGCCCCTCTCCACCCCTGCCGTTAACCCAGCGGATACTGTTGAAACGCCGGCAGCGCCTCCCCCTTCTCCGCCAGCGCGCGAATATGCGGAAACGCCGCGGCCGACACCACCGCCGGGATCATCAACTGGATAAAGGACCAGACCACCGTGCTGGTGACCAGCACCTGATCCGGCTGCGCGGCGGCGGCGCGGTCTGCCAGCCGGGCGTCCCACTCCCGGCAGGCGGCCAGCAGCTGGCCGGTCACCCGGGCTATCCACGGCTGGTGCTGCTTCTCTTCCGGCCGCAGACGGTGCTCATAAACATGCTGGACCGCTTTTTCACAGGCGGCGAGGATCACCCCCAGCAGGTGCAGATCGCGGGCCAGCGCCTCGGGATGCGCGGGAAGCAGCCGGCGCCCGGCCGGATTGGTCGTTTCGAAATAGTGGAGGAGCAGCGTGGAGTCCATCAGCTGCGTCCCGTTATCGAGCACCACCGTCGGCGCCTTGACCACCGGATTAATGCGGGAAAATTCGTCAAAGCCGCTAAAGACCGATAGCGGCAGGCTCTCGAATTCCACGCCATAGAGCGCCAGAGAAACCGCCACGCGTCTTACATAAGGTGAATCCATCATACCAATGAGTTTCATCGTCACTCCTGCCTGCGATAAAGGGGTTGCGGCTTTACCTTACTGGAAAACCGATGCCGCGAATATCACGGGATACTTACCGCAATGGTTAGTCAAACTAACAGATTGGAGATTCGCGGTAGCCCTCCAGTTCCCCTTGTGCTATACCGACTGAGGCGGCATTTGGCTCCTTTTCAGCTTGTTTGCAGCGGCTTTAAAAGCCGCTAACCCGGTAGTAACGTTAACGTATCGACTCACTGACAGAGAAACCACCATGGCAGATTTTCCCCCTGTCGCCAGCCTGCGCAGCTTTGAAGCGGTGGCGCGCCTCGGCAGCGTAACGCAGGCCGCCCACGAGTTGAGCGTGACCCATTCGGCGGTCAGCCAGCACATCAAACAGCTGGAAGCCCTGGTCGGCGTCACGCTCTTTATCCGCCACGGCCGCGGAGTGCGCATCACGGAAGAAGGACGGCTCTATGCCCTGCAAATCCGCGAGGCGTTACAGCACATCGCCGACGCCACGCGCATGGTGCAGATCAAACCCCGCACCCTGGAAGTGACCCTGGCGACGCTCCCCTCCTTTGGCTGCCACTGGCTGCTGCCTCGGCTGGCGCGCTTTCAGGCGCGGCATCCGCAGATCGCGGTGCGCCTGCTGACCAGCCTGGCGGTGGTTAACCTGCAACAGGAGGGTATCGATCTGGCCATACGCATGGGGCAAGGCGACTGGGAGGGGATGGAAAGCCGGCATCTGTTTGCCGATGAACAGCTGGTGGTCGCCGCCCCCGGCTATCGCGGCGGTAACCTGCCGACCACCCCGCAGGCGATCGCCGCCAGCGATATCATTTTTTCCATGGAGTCCTGGCATGCCTGGTGCAGCCAGGCGGGGCTGGAAAAGCCGATCGTCCCCGCGGGCCTGCGCCTGAACGACTCCAATCTGGTGCTGGAGGCGGTTCGTCTGGGGGCCGGCGTGGCGCTGGAGCGGCGCTCCCTGGTGGCGGGGGCGATAGCCCGCGGCGAGCTGGTGCAGCTCACCGCCGTCACCGTCCCCTACCCCTGGCACTACTGGCTAACCGTCTCCCCGCAGGCGGAGAACCGGCCGGAAGTCGCCCGGTTCATCGCCTGGCTGGAGGAGGAGATCGCCCTCTGGCGCCAGCAGATCAGCGCTTAGCCTTCGGCCGACGGCGGCAGGCCCGCCCGGGCGGCGTACTCCTGGGAGAGACGCCAAAAATCGTGCCCGGCGGGATACTGATAGAGGCGCAGGGAAAACTGTCCGGCCACCGCAGTAATGTACTCAAATATCGCCGACTGGGTGTTTTCGTAGTCTTTCCAAAGCGTTGAGGAGGTGAAGCAGTAAATCTCCAACGGAATGCCCGAGGGCGACGGTTTCAGCGTTCTCGCCACAATGTACATCTCTTTAATAATATCCGGCCGCTCGGCGAGATAGTGCATCAGATAGTGGCGAAACAGGGTCAGGTTGGTCAGCCCGTTATCGATAAACCAGCGGTCGGCCACGCCGCCGGGATCCCGGCCGTCAAGCAGCGTGCCCAAAGGCTCACTCACCCCGCGGATGGTCAGCATCGAGGAGAGCATCTCCTGGTCGAGAAAACGCACCGAGTGTTGATCGATGGCGATACTGCGCATGATCCGCCGCGCCCCGGAGGAGAACATCGCCTGCCAGTTGGTATAGGTCTCGGTGAGGAAATTCTTGGTCGGGATACGGGAGATGGTATTGTCCCAGTTGCGGATGGTAATGGTGTGCAGCGCGATATCCGTCACCTCACCGCTGAGGTTCTTGTCAGGCATTTCAATCCAGTCCCCCAGCTGGAGCACGTCGTTGGACGACAGCTGAACGTTCGCCACCAGCGACAGCAGAGTATGCTGGAACACGATCATCAGTACCGCCGCCACGGCCCCCAGACTGGAGATAATAATGATCGGCGATTTGTTCGACATCACGGCGAGGATCATAATCGCCGCCAGGATGTGGACTAAGATTTTGCCTATCTGGATATAGCCCTTAATGGAATGATTTTTACGTTTGGTCTTTCGCAGATAGGAACTGTTGACAATATCCAGCATCTCGTTGAAAAACACCGACATAAAAATAAAAAACAAGATCCCGCAGATAGTATTAATCGCCGTCACCAGCGATGCCGGCATCGCCGGCATAAACTGCAGAACGTAATAGACGATAATAACCGGAATGAAATTGGACAGCTTTTCGGCGATGCGTCGATCCTTCTCCAGCGGCACATCCTGTTTGTGGCTACTAAAGAAGACCTTACGCACCACTTTAATCAGCAAGAACTTGCATAAAAGATGGGCAAATATGCCGGAGAGCAGCAGCAGAATAAGATTAAACCCCACCGCCAGCGCCGGATTACTCTCAATAAACGTCAGTAGATGATTCACATACGCCATGCTTTATCGCCTGAATAACTATGCCACTTCGCTAACTGCTTTATCCCAAGGGCATATATTTGGAAAATAAATCAATCCGCATCATGGCATATCGCTTAGCGTAACGTCCATGCGCGCACCGCCTCTAATCATTCACAGAAAATATGTCAGAGTTTGCATTAATCATTCTCTACGCTCACTATAAAGAGGCTTGTTATGAGGACGGAATAAGTCCAGGAGGAAACATGTTTAAAGCTCTTACCGCTATCGTCGCCTTAGCCGCCTCCGCCAGCGTTATGGCGCAAAGCGATGTCACGCTGAACAGTCTGGCTCACGATGCCGCCACCCGGGCGTCGTTTAACCAGATGGTCAAAGGCCATCAGCTGCCCGCCTGGGTGACCACCGGCGGCACCGGTTCGCCCGCGCAGACGGTGAAACTGGGTAGCGAATCCTGGCAGGTGTTAAGCGCCTGCAAACCCCACGACTGCGGCCATGAACGTATCGCGGTGATCTGGTCGGAAAAAAGCAAACAGATGTCCGGCGTTTACTCAGTGGTCGATGAAAAAACCGACCAGGAGAAGCTGACCTGGCTTAACGTCAGCGATGCCCTGTCCATCGATGGCAAAACCGTGCTGTTTGCCGCCCTCAGCGGCAGCCTCGACAACCATCCGGACGCCTTTAACTACCAGTAACGACCATCGCCCCCGTCAGCCTTTCCCCGACGGGGGCTTCCCTGATTAGCCATCCGGGAACATCACGCTGTTCCCCGGCGCTTCCCGATGCAGATGGATAAAGTTCAGGTGCCGCTCGTACTGGTCGAGAATATCGGTGATCACCTGCTCTTTGCTGTAGTCCATCAGGTCGTTACCCTGACTGCCCTCCAGCAGGAAGGTCTCCAGCCGGTAATAGGTGGATTTCCCGCTGCGCGCCCGATAGGTAAAGCCCGGCACCGAGTACTGCTGCGGCCAGATCTTGTAGATAAAGTTCTGCTCGTCGCCCATGTGCACCAGCAGATCGAGGTGGCCAAGGTTCTCACCCTCTTCCGGCGGCAGGCTCTTCAGTTCCACCGCCGCGCCGCGCAGCCGCAGCTCCTGGGCCACCTCCTCCATCGCCGGGTAGCACACCGTCTCCATCATCAGTTTGGTATAGCGCGTGCCGGGGTAATTCATCAGCCGCGACAGGCGCTTCTTCCAGCTCAGACGATCCTGGAGGCCCATCGGGCGCGGGGCGGTGTCGCGGCTGGCGCTGACCCGGCGGTAATCTTCCACTTTCAGAGATTTATACAGTCCGGCCATCACGAAGAAAATCACAAAGCTGAACGGCAGCCCCATGATCACCGTGGTGTTCTGCAGCGCCGAGATGCCGTTGGTCATCAGCATCCCGAGGGTCAGCAGACCGATGGCCACCGACCAGAAGATGCGCAGCCAGTTCGGGGCGTCGCTGTTGATGTCCTTCAGCTTCGAGGTGAAGTTCCCCAGCACCAGCGCGCCGGAGTCGGCGGAGGTAACGTAAAACAGCAGACCGGTGATGGTCGCCACCGACGCGCTAAAGGTAAACGCCGGATACTGCGCCAGCAGGCTATAGAAACCGCGCTCCGGGTGGGCCATCGCCTCCTGGGCAAAGGCCGCGTCGCCGTGGATGATCTCATACAGCGCGCTGTTGCCGAACACCGACAGCCACAGCAGCGTAAAGGTGAAGGGAATAATCAGGGTGCCCATCACAAACTGGCGGATGGTGCGCCCGCGCGAAATGCGCGCCAGGAACAGGCCCACAAACGGCGACCAGGCCACCCACCACGCCCAGAAAAAGAGCGTCCAGTTGTTCATCCATTCCACCGGCCGGTCGAAGGCGAAGCTGTTCAGCGTCATGCCCATAAAGCGATTGACGTAGTCGCCGACGTTGAGCACTAACGCATTGAGCAGGAAGGAGGTATCGCCCATGAACAGCACGAACAGGATCAGCCCCAGCGCGAGGGCGACGTTCAGTTCGGAGAGCACGCGGATGCCCTTGTCCACCCCGGAGGTGACCGAGATGGTGGCGATGATCACCGACAGCGCAATCAGGGCCGCTTTCGCCGCCAGCGAGTCCGGAATATCGAACAGCACGCTCAGACCGTAGTTGAGCTGCACGACGCCGATACCGAGGGTGGTGGCGATGCCGAAGATGGTGCCGATCACCGCCGCAATATCGACGCTGTGGCCGATGGGCCCATTGATCCGTTTGCCAAAAATCGGGTACAGCGCCGAGCGGATGGTGAGCGGCAAATTATAACGATAGCTAAAGTATCCCAGCGCCATGCCCATCAGGGCATACATTGACCAACCGGTTAAGCCATAGTGAAACAGGGTCCAGACCATCGCCTGGCGCGCCGCCTCGATGGTCTGCCCCGCCCCTTCCGGCGGCTGCATATATTGCGTCACCGGCTCGGCGACTGAGAAGAACATCAGGTCGATGCCGATGCCGGCGGCGAACAGCATCGCCGCCCAGCTCAGCAGGCTGAACTCGGGCTTTGACTGCTCCGGCCCGAGCTTCACCGAGCCGAAGCGCGAGCAGGCAATGCAGACGACGAAGACGATATACAGCGTCGCCGCCAGCAGATAGTACCAGCCGAAGGTTTTCGACACCCAGTCCAGGGTGCGCCCAATCCACTCGGCAGAAAAATCGCGAAAAAAGATCGTCATCAGGGAAAACAACAAAATCAGTCCGGCCGAGGTATAAAAAACCACCGGATTGATTTTGTCCTTTTCTCTGCTTTGCGAAAGATCTGTCATCCAGTATCCCCACTGTTTTTGTAACTATTAAAATCCAAATCCGCAACAATTAAGACACATTTTATATTGAACGTCCAATCAAAAACCGCTTTAATAGTTAACCAACGCTGATGAATGGAGTGGCAAAAATGCCCAAACTGGGGATGCAGCCGATCCGGCGCAGGCAGCTGATCGACGCCACGCTGGACGCAATAAATGAAGTCGGAATGCACGACGCGACCATCGCGCAAATTGCCCGGCGGGCGGGCGTATCGACGGGGATCATCAGTCACTATTTCAAAGACAAAAATGGTCTGCTGGAGGCGACCATGCGCGACATCACCAGCCAGCTGCGCGACGCGGTGCTCAACCGTCTGCACGCTCTGCCGGACGGCAGCGCCAGCCAGCGTCTGCAGGCGATTGTCGGCGGCAACTTTGATGAGACGCAGATCAGCAGCGCGGCGATGAAGGCCTGGCTGGCCTTTTGGGCCAGCAGCATGCACCAGCCGATGCTTTATCGGTTACAGCAGGTCAGCAGCCGTCGCCTGCTGTCGAACCTGGTGTACGAATTCCGCCGCGAGCTGCCGCGCGAGCAGGCGCAGGAGGCCGGCTACGGGCTGGCGGCGCTGATAGACGGCCTGTGGCTGCGGGCGGCGCTCAGCGGCAAACCGCTGGATAAAACGCTGGCGCAGTCGCTGACCAGCCACTTTATTCGTCAGCATTTACCGAACCCATAACCGAGGAGGCGTTATGTCCCGAATGGCAGAACAGCAGCTTTATATTAATGGTGGTTATACATCGGCCACCAGCGGTCGCACCTTCGAGACCATCAACCCTGCCACTGGCGAGGTGCTGGCGACCGTTCAGGCTGCCGGACGCGAGGATGTCGACCGCGCCGTTGAGAGCGCGCAGCGTGGGCAAAAAATCTGGGCGGCGATGACCGCCATGGAACGCTCGCGCATCCTGCGTCGCGCCGTCGACCTTCTGCGCCAGCGCAACGACGAGCTGGCGCGACTGGAGACCCTGGATACCGGGAAACCCCTCAGCGAAACCGCCGCCGTTGATATCGTCACCGGCGCCGACGTGCTGGAATATTACGCCGGATTGATCCCGGCGCTGGAAGGCAGCCAGATCCCGCTGCGCGACAGTTCCTTCGTCTACACCCGTCGCGAACCGCTGGGGGTGGTAGCCGGGATCGGCGCGTGGAACTACCCGATCCAGATCGCCCTGTGGAAATCGGCGCCAGCGCTGGCCGCTGGCAATGCGATGATTTTCAAACCGAGCGAAGTCACCCCGCTGACCGCCCTCAAGCTGGCGGAAATTTACAGCGAAGCGGGCCTGCCGGACGGGGTGTTTAACGTCCTGCCAGGGATCGGCGCGGAAACCGGCCAGTATCTGACCGAGCATCCGGACATCGCCAAAATATCCTTCACCGGCGGCGTCGCCAGCGGCAAAAAAGTAATGGCCAACTCGGCCGCTTCATCACTGAAAGAGGTCACCATGGAGCTGGGCGGCAAATCGCCGCTGATTATCGCCGACGATGCCGACCTCGACCTCGCCGCCGATATTGCCATGATGGCCAACTTTTACAGCTCCGGCCAGGTGTGCACCAACGGCACCCGGGTGTTTGTCCCGGCGAAACGGAAGGCGGAATTCGAGCACAAGATCCTCGAGCGGGTGGCCCGCATCCGCGCCGGCGATCTGTTTGCCGACGACACCAACTTCGGCCCGCTGGTCAGCTTCCCCCATCGCGACAACGTTCTGCGCTATATCGAGAGCGGCAAACGCGAAGGCGCGCGCCTGCTGTGCGGCGGCGAGGCGCTGAAAGGCGACGGTTTCGATAACGGCGCGTGGGTCGCCCCGACGGTGTTTACCGATTGCAGCGACGAGATGACCATCGTGCGTGAAGAGATCTTCGGCCCGGTGATGTCGATCCTCAGCTATGCCGACGAAGCGGAGGTCATTCGCCGCGCCAACGCCACCGAATACGGCCTCGCCGCCGGCGTGGTGACGCCCAACCTCAACCGCGCTCACCGAATTATCCACCAGCTGGAAGCCGGCATCTGCTGGATCAACAGCTGGGGGGAATCCCCGGCGGAAATGCCGGTTGGCGGCTACAAACACTCCGGCATTGGCCGCGAGAACGG
This sequence comes from Klebsiella sp. 4_1_44FAA, assembly GCF_000238715.1. Lineage (NCBI taxonomy): Bacteria > Pseudomonadati > Pseudomonadota > Gammaproteobacteria > Enterobacterales > Enterobacteriaceae > Klebsiella > Klebsiella sp. 4_1_44FAA. The sequence continues at coordinate 422,045 of NZ_JH414799.1, read as the reverse complement.
CGTCATGACGCTGCAGAGTTACACCCAGGTGAAGTCCATCCAGGTTGAGATGGGTAAATTCCAGTCCATATTTTAACCGGGAGGTTTTTTTGCAATTTGACTACATCATTATTGGTGCCGGCTCCGCCGGCAACGTTCTGGCAACACGACTGACTGAAGATCCAAACACCACCGTCCTGCTGCTGGAAGCCGGCGGCCCTGACTACCGGTTCGATTTCCGCACCCAGATGCCCGCCGCGCTGGCTTATCCGCTGCAGGGCAAGCGCTACAACTGGGCCTACGAAACCGAACCGGAGCCGTACATGAACAATCGCCGCATGGAGTGCGGACGCGGCAAAGGGCTCGGCGGATCCTCGCTGATCAACGGCATGTGCTACATTCGCGGTAACGCGATGGATCTGGATAACTGGGCCAAAGAGCCGGGTCTGGAACACTGGAGCTATCTCGACTGCCTGCCCTACTACCGGAAAGCGGAAACCCGCGATATCGGGCCTAACGACTACCACGGCGGCGATGGCCCGGTGAGCGTGACGACACCGAAGCCGGGCAATAATCCGCTCTTCGAGGCGATGGTTGAAGCCGGGGTGCAGGCGGGCTATCCGCGTACCGACGATCTCAACGGCTACCAGCAGGAAGGCTTTGGCCCGATGGACCGCACCGTGACGCCGCAGGGCCGTCGCGCCAGCACCGCCCGCGGCTATCTCGACCAGGCGCGCGGTCGCCCGAACCTGACCATCCGCACCCATGCGCTGACCGATCACATTATTTTTGCCGGCAAGCGCGCGGTGGGCGTCGAGTGGCTGGAGGGAGAGAGCACGATCCCGTCAAAAGCGACGGCCAACAAAGAGGTGCTGCTGTGCGCCGGGGCGATTGCCTCGCCGCAGATCCTGCAGCGCTCCGGCGTGGGTAACCCGGAGCTGCTCAGGCAGTTCGATATCCCGGTGGTGCACGATCTCCCCGGCGTGGGTGAGAACCTGCAGGACCATCTGGAGATGTATCTGCAGTACGAGTGCAAAGAGCCGGTATCGCTCTACCCGGCGCTACAGTGGTGGAACCAGCCGAAGATCGGCGCCGAGTGGCTGTTCGGCGGCACCGGCATCGGCGCCAGCAACCAGTTCGAAGCGGGCGGTTTTATCCGCAGCCGCGCAGAGTTCGCCTGGCCGAACATTCAGTACCACTTCCTGCCGGTGGCGATTAACTACAATGGCTCCAACGCGGTGAAAGAGCACGGCTTCCAGTGCCACGTCGGCTCGATGCGTTCGCCCAGCCGCGGCCACGTGCGCCTGAAGTCGCGCGACCCGCACGCCCATCCGGCGATCCTGTTTAACTATATGTCCCATGAGCAGGACTGGCAGGAGTTCCGCGACGCCATCCGCATTACCCGGGAGATCATGAACCAGCCGGCGCTGGATAAGTATCGCGGCCGCGAAATCAGTCCGGGAATAGAATGCCAGAGCGATGCCGAACTGGATGAGTTTGTGCGCAACCACGCCGAGACCGCGTTCCACCCGTGCGGGACCTGTAAGATGGGTTACGACGAGATGGCGGTGGTCGATGGCGAGGGCCGCGTCCACGGTCTGGAAGGATTGCGGGTGGTCGACGCCTCGATCATGCCGCAGATCATCACCGGCAACCTCAACGCCACCACCATTATGATCGGCGAGAAGATGGCCGACGCCATTCGCGGCCGCCAGCCGCTGCCGCGCAGCACCGCGACGTATTATGTCGCTGGCGACGCGCCGGTTCGCCGCTAACAGGTCAATGCCGGGCGGCGACTACGCCTTGCCCGGCCTACCCTGAGGCGATGTAACGTAGCCCCGGTAAGCGCAGCGCGACCGGGGTGCCGTTCCGGGTTTTGACCCCATAGGTTGATGTTAGCGAAACGCCTCCAGGCGCTTAATCTGCTGACCGTCGGCAGTAAAGTTCTCCGCCGCCAGCCACGCCCGCAGCGCCGCATCGCGCGCAGGCCACTCGCCGTCGATGATGGACAGCATATCGCTGTCGCGCGTCCGCCCTTTACGCACCAGCCTCTGCCGCAGACGTCCTTCCCAGCTAAAGCCCAGCCGCTCGGCGGCGCGGCGCGAGGCGACATTCATCGAATCGCATTTCCACTCCAGCCGACGATAGCCATGGTCAAAGCCGTTTTTGAGCAGCAGCCAGACCGCTTCGGTACCCAGCGGGGTGTTTTTCATCCGTCGCGACCAGGTGACATGGCCGATCTCAACCGTGCCCATTTCCCGCTCGATCGCCATATAGCTGACGATGCCCACCGCCTGCTCGCTACGCAGGTCAACCACCGCATACGGCACCAGGGCATCATCATTCACCTTGCCCGCGATCCAGTGGGCGGTCGCCGCCACGCTCTCCGGCCGCGTAGACGCCAGCCACGTCCAGTCGCTGTTGTCGCCGAGCGCATAGGCGGCAAACAGATCCGCCGCATGACGGTCAACGTCCAGCGGCTCCAGGCGGCAAAAACGGCCATTTAACGCCGTCCGCCGCAGGACTTGCGCCCCCTGCCAGCCAGGGACCAGGTCGTTCACCTGCTGGCCATACTCATTAATTTCCGGCACACCCACCTCCTCGCAATAGACAATGCGTTATAGCAAAAACCCCGCAGCGGAGAAAGGCGCTTCTGCGCGACCGGCAATAACCTGTCGTTCTTGAATATGCGTTTTTAGCATAAGGATATCCTTATTTTGACTTTACGCCTTATGGCAAGCGGCCTAACGTAGCGAGGCATAAAACAATAAAATAACCATTCTTCAGGGATTGCACATGACCAAAAAACTGTTGCCTTTACTGCTACTGTCGGCGCTCTCCGCCGCCGCGCATGCCGCCACGCCGCCCAACACGCTGGTGGTCGCCCAGGGTCTCGACGATATCGTCAGCCTCGACCCGGCGGAAGCGAACGAACTCTCCAGCATTCAGACGGTCCCCAGCCTCTATCAGCGTCTGGTGCAGCCCGACCGCAACAACCCTGAAAAAATCGTGCCGATCCTCGCCGAAAGCTGGCAGGCCGATCCGGCGGCGAAAACCCTGACCATTAAACTGAAGCCGGATGCCAAATTCGCCTCCGGTAATCCGCTGCGCCCGGAAGATGTGATTTTCTCTTACACCCGCGCGGTGACGCTGAATAAATCGCCAGCGTTTATTCTCAACGTGCTCGGCTGGCAGCCGGACAACATCGCCAGCCAGCTGAAAAAGGTTGATGACCATACCCTGACGCTGCACTGGACCGCCGACGTCAGCCCGGCGGTGGCGCTGAATATTCTCTCCACCCCCATCGCCTCTATCGTTGATGAAAAACAGGTGGCGCCGAACGCGAAAAATAATGACTTCGGCAACGACTGGCTGAAGATGCACTCGGCGGGCAGCGGGGCCTATAAAATGCGCGTCTACCAGCCGCATCAGGCCATCGTGCTGGAGGCCAACGCCAGCTCCCCCACCGGCGCGCCGAAGATCAAGAGCATCATTATTAAAAACGTCCCCGACCCGGCTTCCCGCCGCCTGCTGATCCAGCAGGGGGATGCCGACGTGGCGCGCGATCTCGGCGCTGACCAGATTGCCGCCCTGCAGGATAAACCCGGCGTGAAGGTGCTGAGCATCCCGTCCGCCGAGCAGAACTACCTGGTGTTTAATACCGCCAACAGCGCCAACCCGCTGCTCAATAATCCGGCCTTCTGGGAGGCGGCGCGCTGGCTGGTTGATTATGATGGCATCACCAAAAATCTGCTGAAAGGCCAGTACTTTATTCACCAAAGCTTCCTGCCGGCCGGCCTGCCGGGGGCGCTGGAGACTAATCCGTTCACCTTTGATCCGCAAAAAGCTAAGGCTATCCTCGATAAAGCGGGCATTAAGGATGCCCACTTCACCCTCGATGTGGAGAACAAACCGCCGTTTATCACCATCGCCCAATCGCTGCAGGCCAGCTTTGCCCAGGGCGGGGTGAAGGTGGATCTCCTGCCGGCCGCCGGCAGCCAGGTCTATGCCCGGGTGCGCGCGAAGCAGCATCAGGCGGCGATCCGCCTGTGGATCCCGGACTACTTTGATGCCCACTCCAATGCCAGCGCCTTTGCCTGGAACGATGGTAAATCCAGCACCGTGGCCGGGCTCAACGGCTGGCAGATCCCTGAGCTGAATAAAGCCACCCTCGCCGCGGTGGCGGAGCCGGACCCGGCGAAACGCCTCGGCCTGTACAAAACGATGCAGGAAACCCTGCTCCAGCATTCGCCGTACGTCTTTATTGACCAGGGGAAAACCCAGATCGTGGTGCGTGACAACGTGAAGGGCTATCAGCAGGGACTGAACGCCGACATGGTCTGGTACGATAACGTGACCAAGTAAGCGGGTTTTGTCACCGGGTACGGCGGCCTTGTCTGCCCGGATGACCGACTCCTCACCCGGGCCCGGTCGGCATCGCGCCGCCGGGTACAATGCTGATATACCAGGAATTTCCATTTTCCATGCCATCGTTTTCCACTCACCTTACCCGCCTGCTGCAGGGGCTGTTTACGCTGCTGCTCACGCTGTTCGGGCTGTTGCTGGTCACCTTCTCGCTCTCCGCGCTGTCGCCCGTCGACCGCGTACTGCAGATCGTCGGCGACCATGCCAGCCAGTCGACCTATGACCAGGTTCGCCATCAGCTGGGTCTCGACCAGCCGCTGCCGGTGCAGTTCTGGCACTACCTGGTCAACCTGGCCCATGGCGATCTTGGCATCGCCAGCGCTACCGGCCAGCCGGTGCTCCACGACCTGCTGGCGGTCTTTCCGGCGACCCTTGAGCTGGCGACCCTGGCGCTGATCGTCGGCGCGGTACTGGGCATCGTCGCCGGGGTGCTGTGCGCCCGTTACGCCGGTTCGCCGTGGGATCTGGCGGTTCGCACCTTTACCCTGTTGGGCAACTCGGTGCCCATTTTCTGGCTCGGCCTGCTGATGCTGGCCCTGTTCTACGCCCGGCTGCAGTGGGCGCCAGGCCCGGGTCGCCTCGACGATATTTATCAGTACACCGTCGAGCCACGCAGCGGTTTTGCGCTGATCGACACCTGGCTCTCCGGCGATACCGCGGCGTTTAAAAATGCGATCGGCCATCTGGCGCTGCCGGTGCTGGTGCTGGCCTATTACTCGCTGGCCAGCATCACCCGCCTGACCCGCTCCGCCTGCCTGAGCGAGATGAACAAAGAGTACATTCTGCTGGCGCGGGCCAAAGGGGCCGGAGAGATGACGATTCTGCTGCGCCATGTCCTGCCCAATATCCGCGGCACTCTGCTGACGGTGACCGCCCTCGCCTGGACCTCCATGCTCGAAGGGGCGGTGCTCACCGAAACCGTCTTCTCGTGGCCGGGGATCGGCCGCTACCTCACCACGGGGCTGTTCGCTGGGGATACCACGGCGATCATGGGCGGCACGCTGCTGATCGGCGTGAGTTTTGTGCTGATCAATAACCTGACCGACCTGTTGGTACGGTTAACCGATCCGAGGGTGCGCTGATGCCGACTTATCTGTTTTTACGCCGTCTGCGCCGCTCACCCGCCGCCTTCAGCGGCCTGACCCTGGTGATCCTGCTGGTGCTGACCGCGCTGTTTGCCCCGTGGCTGGCGCCGCATGATCCCAACTGGCAGGATGCCGCCGCTCGTCTGCAGGGGCCCGGGGCGGGACACTGGCTCGGCACCGACAGCTACGGCCGCGACCTGCTGTCGCGCTTGCTCTACGGCGCCCGCCCGGCGCTGGGTCTGGTGGCGCTGGTGACCGCCATTACCCTGCCCGTCGGTCTGCTGGTGGGTATCCTCTCCGGCTACTATGGCGGGTGGCTGGAGCGGATACTGATGCGCTTTACCGACGTGGTGATGTCGATGCCGCGCCTGATCCTCGCCTTCGCGTTCGTGGCGATGCTCGGCCCGGGGCTGGTAAACGGCGCGCTGGCGTTAGCCCTGACCACCTGGCCGGCCTACGCCCGTCAGGCGCGCAGCGAAATTCAGCGCCTGCGCCATAGCGACTACCTCGCCGCGGCGGAGATGCTGGGCATCCGCGGCGGGCGGCTGCTGGTCGGCCATATTCTGCCGCTGTGTCTGCCGTCGGCGATTGTCCGGCTGGCGCTCGATCTGGCGGGTATTATCCTTGCCGCCGCCGGGCTCGGCTTTCTCGGTCTGGGCGCCCGCCCGCCGATGGCGGAGTGGGGAGCGATGATTGCCGACGGGATGCAGGTGATTTTCGACCAATGGTGGATCGCCGCCATCCCCGGCGCGGCGATCCTGCTTGCCAGCCTGGCGTTTAACCTGCTGGGCGATGGCCTGCGCGATATTCTGGAGCCACAACATGACTGACATCCGACTCACCGTCCAGGGACTCGCCGTCGACTATCCCACCGCCCGGGTGGTGGACAACGTCAGCTTCACCCTCGGCAACGAGCGGCTGGCGCTGGTGGGCGAATCCGGCTCCGGCAAATCGATGACCGCCCGTGCGCTGATGGGCCTGGTGCGCAAGCCCGGGGTGGTGAGCGCTGAACGGCTGGAGGTGCTGGGGCGCGATGTGCTGACCCTCAGCGCCCGCGGCTGGCGCGCGCTGCGCGGCAACGATATCGCCATGGTGCTGCAGGACCCGCGCTATGCGCTGAATCCGGTGCAGTCCATTCAGACGCAGCTGGAGGAGGCGTTAACCCTGCATCAGCGTCTGAGCCGCCGCGCGCGCGCTGAGGCGGTCAAAGACGCCATCGCCGCCGTCGGTCTGGATCTGCCGGTCCTCAGCCGCTATCCCGGCGAACTCTCCGGCGGGATGGGACAGCGGGTGATGATCGCCCTCGCGCTGCTCAATAACCCGAAGGTGCTGATAGCCGACGAGCCGACCTCGGCCCTCGACGCCCGCCTGCGCAACCAGATCCTCGAGCTGCTGGTGGAGCAGAGCGCGCAGCGGCAGATGGCCATGTTACTGATCAGCCACGATCTACCGCTGGTGGCCGCGCATTGCGATCGCGTGCTGGTGATGTACCAGGGAAGACAGGTCGACGAGATGCCGGCGCGGGCGCTGCCGAGCGCGAAGCACCCTTACACCCGCACCCTGTGGACCTGCCGGCCAAATGCGCACACCTACGGCCAGATGCTGCCGACCCTCGACAGAACCCAGGACTTTACGGAGACAGCCCATGGCGATCGTTAATCTTAAGGATTTACAGGTTACATTCGGCGCGAAGACGGCGGTCTCCGCCGCCAGTTTCCGTGTCGACGCCGGGGAAACCTTCAGCCTGATCGGCGCCTCGGGCTGCGGCAAATCGACGATTTTGCGCGTGCTGGCCGGATTGCAGCGCGAATGGCGCGGCAGCGTGGATCTGCTCGGCCAGGCCATTATGCCGGGCGCCCGCTTTCAGGGCGATCTGCGGCGCAACGTGCAGATGGTGTTTCAGGATCCGTACGCCTCGCTGCATCCCAACCATACCCTGTGGCGCACCCTGGCGGAGCCGCTGCAGATCCACGGCATCCGCGACGTTGCCCCGCGAGTAACCACCGCCCTTGAGCAGGTGGGTCTGGCCGCCGACGCCGTGCGCCGCTATCCGCATCAGCTCTCCGGCGGCCAACGGCAGCGCGTGGCCATTGCCCGCGCCCTGCTGCTGCGCCCGCAGATCCTGCTGCTGGATGAGCCGACCTCGGCGCTGGATATGTCGGTACAGGCGGAAATCCTTAATCTACTTAATCGTCTGAAACAGGAGCACGGCATGACCTATCTGCTGGTCAGCCACGATGCCGACGTCATCGCCCATATGTCCGATCGGGCGGCGTTTATGGCGGAGGGCGTGATCCAGCGCTTTTTCGATCGCGAAGCGTTGGTCAACGGAGAGCACCGGATGAGGTGAGGCCAGCGGATGCGCGGTTGTTTTGTCGGGTGGCGCTTCGCTTACCCGACCTACAGGATCCACTCACAGGCTCACACCCCGTAGGCCCGTGCAAGCGCAGCGCCGCCGGGCAAGATATCAGGCACGGTATCCTTGATTTCGCCGGGTGGCGGCTGCGCCTTACCCGGCCTACAGCCCCAAATCACCGCGGGTCCTGGGGCTGCTGAAACTGCCGGTGCTGGCGGCCTCAACATCGCTGAGACGTTCCCGGAAGGCCGGGGCAGCCCGCATGGATGCGGGCTGAGGGCCGTGTTTTGCACGGACGCTGCCTCGGCCCGACCCGAAGCCTGCAGGGAAAAGTCGAAGGCACCGCGCAGCGGCGATGTTGCTGGCCGGAGCCCGGGGGTACAGGCGGCGGCGGCGACTGGCCGCCCCCTGTGCGCTCCCTGCGCCAGGAGTGACATAACGCAGGCGATTAACCGGGAGCGCAAACTACGCTGAAGCCACCGATAACATAAACAACCACACTGCAGTGCTTCCCCTCACCCTGGCCCTCTCCCGGAGGGAGAGGGAACCGTCCGGCTGGCGTTTAAGCCCGTGCAAGCGCAGCGCCGCCGGGCAAGATATCAGGCACGGTACCCGTGGTGTTGCCGGGTGGCGGCTGCGCCTTACCCGGCCTACAGGATCCATTCACAGGCTCACACCCCGTAGGCCCGGCAAGCGCAGCGCCGCCGGGCAAGATATCAGGCACGGTATCCTTGATTTCGCCGGGTGGCGGCTGCGCCTTACCCGGCCTACAGGATCCACTCACAGGCTCACACCCCGTAGGCCCGTGCAAGCGCGCCGCCGGGCAACAGTATCCGGCCCCCTCCCCTACTTCGCCAGGCTGGCAAAGCGAGCAAAGACCGCATCAAAAATCGCCAGCCCCTGCGCCACCTGCTCAGCAATAATGGTGCACGGCGGCACCACGTGAATGCGGTTCTCCACCACAAAGGCCAGCAGCCCGGCTTCGGTCAGGGCCCCTTTGATCGCAGCCATGTCGGCGGCGGTCAGCGGCGTTTTTTGTTCACGGCTGCTCACCAGCTCCAGCGCCTGGAACAGGCCGCGACCGCGCACCTCGCCGATAATGGCGTGCTTCTCCGCCAGCGCCTCGAGACCGGGGCGCAGCACCTCGTTGCCGATAGAGGCCGCGTTCTCAACCACCTTCTCCTCTTTCATCGCGCCAATGGTGGCGACAATCGCCGCCATCGCCAGCGGATGGCCGGAGTAGGTCAGCCCCCCGGCAAAGAAGTGGTCGTCAAAATAGCGGGCAATCGGCTCGCTAATCAGCACCCCGCCCGCCGGCACGTAGCCGGCGTTAACCCCCTTGGCAAAGGTCACCAGATCCGGCACCACGCCATCCTGCTCGAAGGCGAACCAGCTGCCGGTGCGGCCAAAGCCGGCCATCACCTCATCGAGGATCAGCACGATGCCAAACTCGTCGGCCAGGGCGCGCACGCCCTGCATATAGCCTGCCGGCGGCACGAGGATCCCGGCGGTGCCGGGGATGGACTCCAGCAGGATCGCCGCGATGGCCGTCGGCCCCTCGCATTCAATGATCCGCCGCAGATGCGCCAGCGCGCGCTGGCACTCCTCTTCCTCAGTCGCGGCGTTGAACTCGCTGCGGTAAAGGTAGGGGTTGAAGAAGTGAACGTGGCCGCGGGAGAACTCATTCGGCACCCGGCGCCAGTCGCCGGTAGCGGCGATCGCGCTGCCGGTGTTGCCATGATAGGAACGATAGGCCGACAGCACCTTGTCGCGCCCGGTATAGAGCCGCGCCATGCGAATCGCGTTCTCATTGGCATCCGCCCCGGCGTTAGTGAAGAACACCTTACTGAAGCCCGCCGGCGCCAGGTCGACGATGCGCTTCGCTGCTTCGCCGCGGGCAAGGTTGGCGGTGGCGGGCGCGATGGTGACCAGGGTTTCCAGCTGCGCCTTCATGGCCGCCAGTACCCGGGGGTGCTGATAGCCAATGTTGACGTTCACCAGCTGGCTGCTGAAATCGAGCCAGGTGTTCCCCTCATAATCCCATAGCTCGCAGCCTTGCGCCCCGGCGATGACCAGCGGGTTGAGATTGCCCTGCATCGACCATGAATGAAACACATAGGCGCGATCTAATTGCCGAACTTCGTCATTGCTTACCGCGACCTCGTTGTGAATTGCCAGCTTCATACCCTGCCCTCTCTCATGTCGTAGTGGTTGGCTTCATCATTGGCCTTGGCCGCGCAAATCGGATAGAGCCAGTGCGCGCATAACGATGTGACACGGTGTCACATCCCCGCCCGTCGTCTGGCCCTGTGCCTTGTCGTCCGGCGTTTTTATAGTGAAGGGACAACCGCACAGGAGAATGAGATGGCAACGAGCAACGTAGTGTTTATCACCGGGGCGACCTCGGGTTTTGGCGAAGCGGCAGCGCAGGTGTTTGCCGACGCGGGCTGGTCGCTGGTGCTGAGCGGGCGCCGCTATCCGCGACTGAAGGCCTTGCAGGACAGACTCGCCGCCAGGGTGCCGGTGCATATTATTGAGCTTGACGTTCGTGACAGCGAGGCGGTGGCTGCCGCCGTGGCGTCGCTGCCCGCCGATTTCGCCGATATCACCACCCTGATCAACAACGCCGGGCTGGCGCTGTCGCCGCTGCCGGCGCAGGAGGTGGCGCTGGAGGACTGGAAAACGATGATCGACACCAACGTCACCGGTCTGGTGACAGTCACCCACGCCCTGCTGCCGACGCTGATCCGCCATGGCGCCGGGGCGAGTATTATCAATATCGGCTCGATCGCCGGGCAGTGGCCCTATCCCGGCAGCCATGTGTATGGCGCCAGCAAGGCGTTTGTGAAGCAGTTCAGCTATAACCTGCGCTGCGATCTGCTTGGCACCGGCGTGCGGGTCACCGATCTGGCGCCGGGGATTGCCGAGACCGAATTTACCCTGGTGCGTACTAAGGGCGACCAGGCGGCATCGGATAAGCTCTATCGCGGCACCACGCCGCTGAGCGCGCGCGATATCGCCGAGCAGATGTTTTATATCGCCACGCTGCCGGCGCATATGAACATTAACCGGGTGGAGGTGATGCCGGTGCGTCAGGCGTGGCAGCCGTTCGCCATCGATCGGGATTAAGCGAAACCCGACGCATCCCCTGCCGGCGCTGCCGGCAGGGAATGCAGGCCGGACTAACGGCTGCTTTGCAGAAACTGCCTGACGCGTTCGGAGTCAGGCTGAGTGAAGAACTTCTCCGGCGGCGCCTTCTCAATCAGCAGTCCCTTCTCCAGAAACACCACCTCGTTGGACACCTGGCGGGCAAAATCCATCTCGTGGGTCACCACTACCATGGTGTAACCCTCGGCGGCGAGGGCTTTCATTACCCCCAACACCTCATTAACCAGCTCCGGATCCAGCGCCGAGGTCGGTTCATCGAAGAGAATAACTTCCGGCGACATCGCCAGCGAACGGGCGATCGCCACCCGCTGCTTCTGCCCGCCGGAGAGAGTGATCGGGTAAACATCGGCTTTGTGCGCCATGCCCACTTTCTCCAGCTGCTGCATGGCCATGGCCTTCGCCTCGTCTCGTTTCATGCCCTTAACGCGCAGCAGCGCCTCGCTGACGTTCTGCTGCACGGTCAGATGCGGCCACAGGTTAAAACTCTGAAAGACCATCCCCACCCGCTCGCGGATTTTGGCCAGCTGGCGGTGCGACATCGCCCGGCCGCGCTGTTCATCAATCCCCAGCCGCTGACCGCCGATATGAATTTCACCGCGGTCCGGCTGTTCCAGCCAGTTCATACAGCGCAACAGGGTGGATTTTCCCGACCCGGACGAGCCGAGAATACTCACCACGGTCCCCTTCTCCACCGTCAGGTTAATATCCCGCAGGACTTCCACATTATCGAACTGTTTGGAGACGTTTTTGACGCTTACGGCAATAGACTCAGGCATGGCTCATTCCTCTTTTGGCTCCCCAGGCGGTCAGGCGCTTAATCAGCAGCTCCAGCAGAATGCTGATCGCCCAGTAAAGCCCAATGGCGACGATAAAGGCGTTAAACGGAATAAAATAGGTCGCCTGGACGCTGTTGGCGGCGGCGGTGATCTCCTGAACGGTAATAATGCTCAGGAAAGCGGTGTCCTTCAGGCAAATAATCAGCTGATTGCCGATCAGCGGTAAGGCGGAAGAGACGATATTGGGTAAAATAATCCGCCGAAAAATGGCATAGCGAGAAAAGCCCTGAGCAATCGCCGCTTCAATATATCCGCCGGAAAATACCCGCCGCTGGCTGCGCAATATTTCAAAGAAATAGGCGCCATGATAAATAATCAGGGCCAGTAAACCGGCGGTCCACGGCTCCATGCTAATACCGAGCTGCGGCAGTCCGTAATACAGAAGATAAGCGAGGATCAAAAAAGGGATCGCGCGCATCAGGCTGACGAAACCGATAATAATCCGGTTAATCATTTTCTTTTGATATTCGCTAAAATAACACAGCGCAATACCGATAATCAGCGCCGCCAGGGCGGCGGTAATAAACAGTTCGAGGGTCGCGAATAACCCGGCAATAAAGCTATCGCGAACCGACCAGATAACGCCCCACTGATTCATAATGCCTCCCGTTCCTAGCGCGCCAGACGCCTGGCTTTACGTTCCGCAATACCCTGCAGCTTCAACAAACAGCCGATGATCGCCACATACAGCAGGCCGGCGGCGAGGATCGGCGACAGCGGCTCGTAGGTGACCGAGGAGATACGGTTGGTGACCCGGGTGAGATCCACCACGCCAATCACGGCGATCGCCGGACTACCTTTGATCAAAAAGGACATCTCATTGACCAGCGCCGGCAGGCTCTCGATCCACATCTGCGGCAGCATGATGTAGCGGAAGTAGGTCCAGCGGCGCATCCCCACCGACTCCGCCGCCTCCCGCTGTTCGCGCGGAAAGGTGCGGAAGGCATTGCGCCAGATCTCAGCGTTAAACGCCGACGTGTTAAGCGTCAGCGCCACGATGGCGGCCACGTTCTTGTCGAGGTTAATGCCCATCGTGGGCAGGGAAAGGAACAGAAATAGCACCAGCGTCACCAGCGGCGTCGCGCGGGCCAGACTGATATAGACCACCAGCAGCTGGTCGATCACCGGCAGGCGCAGCATCCGTACCAGGGCGATCAGCAGGCCAGCCACCACCCCGAAGGCGATAGCGATGGCCGAAATCCAGAGGGTCGTCCATGCGCCTTCGATTAATAACTGCCAGGAAATTGCATCCATGAGGCCCTCCTTCTCAACAACAGGCGGCGGTCGCCCGCCGCGGAATATTACAGTCCGGCGAGTTTGTGAAACTGTTCCGGGCTGGTGATCGCCTCGGTCGGCAGGTTGTCATAGGTTTCGCCGAACCATTTTTTCTGCAGCTCGGCGAGCTTGCCGGTCTCCTTCATGTGGTTCATAAACCTGGTCATATAGGCCAGCAGCTGCGGCGAGTTTTTCGGGATCGGCCACGCCATATAGCCCGGTCCGGAGACGGCCAGCCCTTTGGCGAAGACCTTCGGTTTGGCTTTCGCCAGGTCGTTTACCGAGATCACCACGTTAATCACGTAATCCAGTCGCTTGTTCGCCAGGTCGGCGTAGGCTTCCGGATAGGAGGGATACTCCACCACCGGCCCCAGCTTGCCGCCGGTCTTCTCCAGCATCGCCTTCAGCTCCGGCAAACGCGCCAGCAGCGCGCTCCCGGCCTGTAACCCCACTTTTTTGCCGCTGAGATCGGCAATGGTATTTAGCGAGGTATCGCCAGCGCGTTTGACGAAATAGTGCTGCGCGGAGGCCCACGGTGGGGTGAAATCAAAGACCTTCAGCCGCTCATCGGTAATAACCGCCCCGGTTAAGGCCATATCGTATTGCCCGGTGGAGACAGCCGCTAATAATCCGGTCCACGGTAATATGCTCTGGTCGACATGGAATTTGGCGTACTTACGTAATTCCTCAAGCATATCTTTGTTAAAGCCATCAGCCTGGCCATTATTCATAAAGTTAAACGGCGCATAATCATCTTCCGTCGCCACTTTCAGGGTGCCGGATTTTTCTATTTCCGGAAGATCGGCCGCGACGGCGTGATAAGAAAAAGCGACCGTTAATACAGCGCTCAGACACATTGATGCCAATGATTTTTTCATTATTTCACCCCTGATGGATTGGCCAGACGGGTTCATTCCAGAACGCGAAAAGGTTTCTGCAAAATAGTGGCCGGGGACGTTCCAGTCCACGGCGGCTGAATACGTTTTTAATGTGGGAGCGTTTTTCAATTCCGTATAGAGCCAGATGGGCCGCATCGCTGTGTCAGATGGCGGCAGGGTGGTATGGAATTTGCTGAGTGTAACGGGTGGTCGCAATGCGTTATTGCCAGAGGAGCCCCGTATGATCCGTCACCTGTTACACGTTGATTTTCAGCCTGGCCGCGGTTTGCAGGAACAGGTGCGAGAGACGCTGGTGAATGCCATTCTCAGCGGGATCTTCGCCGCCGACACCCCGCTGCCCTCCTGTCGCCAGTTGGCCAGCCAGCTTCGCGTCTCGCGCAACACCACCGCGCTGGTGTTTGAAAGTCTGGTCAACGAGGGCTACCTGATTAGCCGCCCACGCAGCGGTTACTACCTGCATCCCGACTATCATGAAGCTTCGCCTGCCGCCGTCGAGAGTGCACCGCAGCGCGAAGCCGCTGCACCACGCTGGGGCGACCGGCTGCAGATGACCCCCAGCCAGCAGGAGTCGATCCTCAAACCGGCGGGCTGGATGCACTACCGCTACCCGTTTATCTACGGCCAGCCCGATACCCGGCAATTCCCGCTGGCCACCTGGCGCTCGGCGGCGAACTGGCTGCACGGCGGGGTGCGCGACCCGGCGTGGGTCATCGACCATATTGACCAGGATGTGCCGATGCTGATCGAGCAGATCCGCACCCGGGTGCTGCCCAAGCGGGGCATTGTCGCCGCGCCGGATGAAATTCTCATCACCCTTGGCTCGCAAAATGCCCTCTACCTGCTGACCCGACTGCTGCTCTCTTCCACCACCCGCATTGGCGTCGAAAACCCCTGCTTCCGCGAAGCCATCAACACCTTTCTGCTCGCCGACGCCGAGGTGGTGCCGCACCCGGTGGATGAAGAGGGGATCGTGCTTAATGAGCGTCCCTGCGATTACTACTATGTCACTCCAGGCCATCAGGTGCCCACCGGGGTGACCATGAGCAGTGCGCGGCGTCGCCAGTTGCTGGAGCATGCCGCCCGCCATGACGCGGTCATTATTGAAGATGATTATGACTCGGAGAGTAACTTTACCCTCAACCCGCTGCCGGCGCTGAAGGCCAGCGATCGCAGCGGCCGGGTGGTGTATGTCAGCAGCCTGTCAAAAGCGCTGTCACCGGGGCTGCGGTTGGGGTTTATGGTCGCCGACCCGGACCTGATCGACGAGGCGCGCGCCCTGCGCCGGCTGGTCTATCGCCATCCGCCGACCAACATTCAGTACCAGATGGCCCACTTCCTTGCACAGGGCCATTATGAAACCCATCTGCGGCGCTACCACTATGACTCCGCCCAGCGCTGGGAGCGTCTGCACGCCGCCCTGCAGCGCTATCTGCCGTCGTGTCGCGCGCTGGCAGGGAGCGAACATGCTAACGCCTTCTGGCTGCAGACCCCGGCGCAGATCAACACCCAGCAGCTCACCTGGCGCGCCGCCCACGCCGGCGTGCTGATTGAGCCCGGGGCGCGCCATTTTCTCAGCGCCGCGCCGCCGGATAACTATTTTCGCATGGGATTCCACGCCATTAACCCTGACGCCATCGCCCAGGGGGTGGAGGTCCTGCGCGGCCAGCTGGAGCAGATGGGTTAGCGGTATTGTTCATACTCAACGGCGTCGCGCACGCTGAGCAGCGCCGGGCGCAGGCTGTCGAAAGGCACCGATCCGAGCGCAATGCGCAGCGCCTGCGGGATCGTGGCGGAGACGCAGAACGGCTCGGCGGTCGATACCGAAATGCGGCGTTCCATCAGCGCATTCGCCAGCCGATCGGCCCGGCTCTCTTCACCCAGCGGCAGCCAGACGAAGTACGAATCGGGATGACTGACGACGGGAAGCCCACAAAGCACCTCGCGGGCCACCTGCTGCCGCTGTCGCGCATCCTGGCGTTTCTGCGTTTCAAAGCGCGCCACCGTGCCATCTTCAATCCAGGCGCAGATCAGCGAACTTATCAGCGTCGGCGTATTCCACGTCGTGGCCCGGATGGCGCGCTCAATCTCCGGCCGATAGCGCGGCGGAGAAATCACCACCCCCACGCGCAGTCCGGTGGCGATATTTTTTGAAAATCCGGTGACATACACCGTTCTTTCCGGCGCATAGCTGACCACCGGCCGCGGCGGATGGCTCACCAGCCGGGCATAGGCGGCATCTTCAATAATCAGCAGATCGTGCTGGCGCGCGAGATCGGCCAGCGCCTGTCGCTGCCCGGTGTTGAGCACCCAGCCCAGCGGATTGTGCAGCGTCGGCATGGTATACACCGCCCGCACCCGCCGCTGCTGGCACAGCGTATGAAGCGCCCGCAGGTCCGGTCCCTCCGGCCGACAGGGGATCGCTGCCAGCTCCAGATGATACAGCGCCGCCAGAACTTTGAAGCCCGAATAGGTCAGCGCATCCACCGCCACCACATCCCCCGGACGTAACAGCCCCATGACGGTCACCGCCAGCCCGTGCTGTGCGCCGTTGACGATCAGGACATTTTCCGCGTCCGGCGCAAAGTGCTGGCAGGTCAAATGGCGGGCGATAATGTCCCGCTCGGCGAGCCGCCCTGCATGAGGCTGATAGCGCAGATGCGAGTCAATATCGCCCGCCATCGCCAGCTGCCTGAGCGCCTCGCGCAGCGCATCGCCCTGCTCCGGCAGCGAAGGGTAGTTGAAATTGAGATCCACGACATCGGCGGCGACCACCTGCTGATCGACCCCGTGCCCCGGAGGCAGCGAGAGGTCGCGCACGAAGGTGCCGCGGCCGGTTTCGCCGCTGACCAACCCCATCTCTTCCAGTTCACGGTAGACGCGCGTGGCGGTGGCCAGCGAGAGGCGTTCTCCGGCGGCAAGGGTACGGTGCGTCGGCAGACGGCTGCCTGCGGGCAGCTGCCCGCTGCGGATCGCCTGCGCATATCGGTCGACAACGGCTTTATATCGGGCTTTCATCGTGAAATGTATCTATGACAATAATTTGATTGTATTAGATTGGGCACATTACCATCGCCGCAGACGATGCTCAAGCGGGCGCAGCCCAATCTGATAACGCGAGGTTAACGTGGTAGATTCAACACTGGATAAATCGGCGCCCGGCCCCTGGTCCGGATGGCTTCATGGTTTACTGGGGGTGATCATTTTCAGCGGGTCGCTGCCCGCGACGCGGCTGGCGGTGCAGGATATGGATCCGTTGTTATTGACCTTTCTGCGCGCCTCCATCGCCGGGCTGCTTGCCGTCGCGCTGCTGGTTGGCTTTCGTCAGAAACGCCCGCGCCTGGCGCAGCTTGTGTCCCTGATCATCGTCTCATCTGGGGTGGTGCTCGGCTTTCCGCTACTCACGGCGCTGGCCCTGCAGCACATTACCTCGGCGCATTCGATTGTGTTTATTGGTCTGCTGCCGCTGATGACCGCCCTCTTTGGCGTACTGCGCGGCGGCGAACGCCCGCGGCGGGCTTTCTGGATCTTTTCGCTGCTGGGCAGCCTGCTGGTGGTGGGATTCGCCCTGACGCAAAGTGCGGCGGCCTCACTCAGCGGCGATC
The DNA here is from genome assembly GCF_000238715.1 of Klebsiella sp. 4_1_44FAA. Lineage (NCBI taxonomy): Bacteria > Pseudomonadati > Pseudomonadota > Gammaproteobacteria > Enterobacterales > Enterobacteriaceae > Klebsiella > Klebsiella sp. 4_1_44FAA. Next base: position 404,420 of record NZ_JH414799.1, on the reverse strand, counting down.
TGCTGATGCTGGCGGCGGTTATCGCCTGCGGCCTCGGCTATGCGGAAGGGGCGAAGCTGACGCGGGAGCTCGGCGGCTGGCAGGTGATCTGCTGGGCGCTGGTGATTGCCCTGCCGTTGATGCTCCCCGCCTCGCTGCTGGTTCAGCCCGCATCCTGGCATGCCATCTCGGCCTCCTCCTGGGCGGCGCTCGGCTATGTGTCGCTGTTCAGCATGCTGATCGGTTTCATCTTCTGGTACAAAGGGCTTGCCGCGGGCGGGATCGCCGCCGTCGGCCAGCTCCAGCTATTGCAGCCGTTCTTCGGACTAGGCCTGTCGGCGGCGCTGTTGCACGAAACCGTCAGCCCCTTGATGCTGGCGGTCACGCTGGGCGTGGTGCTGTGCGTGGTGGGCTCGCGCAAATTTGGCCGCCAGCGGGTTGGCGCAGGGAGCCCGAGCCGTGATTGACCGCCCCGTCATCCGCCGTCCCGGGTCGCGGCGGCGTAACCGCCTTACCCGGGCTATAGCATGATAAACGGCTGGAGGTCGCGTCGCCGGGGAGGACGACCGTCTACACCGGCCGCGCGTACTGAAGCATCACCTGCAGCAGCACGTTGGCGCCGGCGGCGACGTGCTCCGGCGAGGCATACTCAATTTCGTTATGGCTGATCCCGTCCTTGCAGGGGATAAAAATCATCCCGGTGGGCGCCAGGTAGCTCATATACACTGCGTCATGCCCGGCGCCGGAGACGATCGGCCGCGCCGGATAGCCCAGCCGCTGCGCGGCATCGGCAATGGCCTGCTGGCATTCGGCATCGAACGGCGCCGCCGGATAGTGGCTTACCTGCTTCAGGGCCACCTGCAGACCGCTCTCCCGCTCAACCTCCGCGATAAACGCCCGCAGCTGGCGATCCATCTCGTCCACCAGCGCATCGCTGAGATTGCGCATATCAATGGAGAAGGTGACCTCCCCGGGCACCACGTTGCGGCTGTTGGGCCACACCTGCACGCTACCGACCGTGCCGCGTCCCTCTTCGCTGCGCCCGGCAATGGCCACCACTTCCTGCATAATGCGGGTCGCCACCTGCAGGGCATCCTGACGCAGGCGCATCGGCGTGGGTCCGGCGTGCGAGGCCTGGCCGGTGACCACGCAGTCGTACCAGCGGATCCCCAGCACGCCCTGCACGATACCGATGGTTTTCGCTTCATCTTCGAGAATCGGCCCCTGCTCAATGTGCGCCTCAAAATAGGCGCCGACGGGATGCTCCCCCGGGGTCTGCTCGCCAATATAGCCGATCTGCGCCAGCGCCTCGCCGACGCTGATGCCCTCTTTATCCGTGACGGCCCAGGTCTCCTCCAGCGGGAAGACGCCGGCAAAGACCCCGGAGCCCATCATCACCGGTACAAAGCGCGACCCCTCTTCGTTGGTCCAGAACACCACCTCAATCGGCGCGTCGGTATCAATCTGCAGATCGTTGAGCGTGCGCACCACCTCCAGCGCCGCCAGCACGCCGTAGTTGCCGTCAAATTTGCCGCCGGTGGGCTGAGTGTCAATATGGCTGCCGGAGACGATGGGCGGCAGGCCGGGGTTGCGGCCTTCCCGGCGCATAAACACATTGCCGATTTTATCGATGGTGACGCTCATCCCGGCCTCCCGCGCCCAGCCTATTACCTTGTCCCGCCCCTGGCGGTCGAGGTCGGTGAGGGTCAGACGGCGGCAGCCGCCCTTCGGCGTGGCGCCGATCTGCGCGAGATCCATTAACGACGCCCACAGGCGGTCGCCATTGATGCGCCAGCCGGTGGTGTCGGTCGCGGGGGTAAAAAGTACATCACTGCTCATGGTAGTCTCCTGACATCAAGGTCGCCGCCAGCGTAACCGGCGGTGGGAATGCGCTATCAACGCCTGGTCTTCATCCTGTATGGTTTTTTGCCGCCGATCAGACGGCCAGGGCCTGGGCGTTAGCGTCAATCGCCAGCTCGCGCCAGCGGTGGCAACTCACCGCGTGGCGCTCCGCGACGGATTCCGTCGGCGGCAGACTCTGCTCACAGACCGGGCGACGGTGCGGGCAGCGCTCGGCAAAGGCGCAGCCGGGCGGCAAGCGCGCCAGATCCGGCGGCGCGCCGGGAATGCAGTGCAGGGCATCACCTTTCTTAAGCCCCTCTTTCGGCCGACTGCCCAGCAGCACCTGGGTATAAGGATGGCGCGGGTGGCGCAGGATCTCGCTCATCGACGCTTCCTCGACGATCCGCCCGGCGTACATCACCGCCACCCGGTCGGCGATCTCCACCGCGGCGCCGATATCGTGGGTCACAAACACGATCGACAGCCCGCGCTGCTTTTGCTGCTCGCGCAGCAGGATCAGGATCTGGATTTGCACCGTGGCGTCGAGGGCGGTGGTCGGCTCATCCGCCAGCAGCAGCTGCGGGTTACAGGAGAGCGCAAGGGCGATCATCGCCCGCTGGCGCATTCCGCCGGACATCTCGTGCGGGTAAGCATCCAGCCGCCGCTCGGGGCTGGGAATGCGCACCTGGCGCAGGGCCTCCAGCGCCCTGTCCCGGGCCGCCTGGCGCGACAGCCCTTCGTGGCGGCGCAACCCTTCAATAATCTGCTGCCCGACGGTGTAGACCGGATCGAAGGCCAGCAGCGGCTCCTGAAAAATCATCGCGCAGCGTCCGCCGCGATAGCGCCGCAGCTGGCTGGCGCTCATCGTCAGCACCTCGTCGTCCCCCACCTGCAGGGTGCCGGAGAGCTCACTGCTCCCTGGCGGGTGTAGGCGCATCAGCGCCCGCAGGGTCACGCTCTTGCCGGAACCCGACTCGCCAATCAGCGCCATCACTCCCCCTTTTCGTACCTCAAAGGAGACCCCGTTGACCGCGTTGATGGTCTGTCCGTCGCGGCGAAAGACGACCCGCAGGTCGCGCACATGGACAAAGGCGTTATCCGACATGGCTGACCTCCTTAAGGGGGATGCTTTGATGCCAGGGCGAGGCCGGCTGCGCCATCAGGCAGGCGCTCTGGTGCCCCTCCCCGACCGCCTCCAGCTGCGGTTTCACTTCGGCGCAGACCGCCTTCGCATGCGGGCAGCGGGTGTGAAAGCGGCAGCCGCTCGGCGGCGCGATGGGGCTGGGGGGATCGCCGCTTAGCGGCGAGGTCAGGGTGCGGTTTTCCGGGTCCATGGAGGGCATCGAGCTTAACAGCGCCCGGGTATAGGGGTGGGCGGAGGCGGTAAACAGCTGCTCCGCCGGGCCAATCTCCACCACTTCGCCAAGGTACATGACGAGGATCCGATCCGACAGCCAGCGAACCACGTGTAGATCGTGGCTGATGAACACGTAGGTCAGCTCGAGAGTCCGTTTAAGCTCCTGCAGCAGCTGCAGCACCTGGGCTTCCACCGATTTATCCAGCGCCGACACAGCCTCATCGAGGATCACCAGCCGCGGCTTCATCGCCAGCGCGCGGGCGATATTCACCCGCTGCCGCTGGCCGCCGGAGAGCGCATGCGGGTAGCGGTCGGCAAAGCGCGCCGGCTCAAGGCCAACGTGCGCCAGCAGATAGCGGGCATATTCGCTGGCCTCTCTGGCGCTGACGCCGTGGACGCGCTGGCCGAAGGCGATGCTCTCCTCCATGGTCAGGCGCGGATTGAGCGAAGCATAGCTATCCTGGAAAACCATCTGCACCTGGCGACGGTAGGCTTTCAGCGGCAGACGTGACGAGCCGACCCCCTGTCCGTCGAAGATCAGTTCGCCGCTGTCCTGGGTGAGCAACTGCATCAGCAGCCGGGCGGTGGTCGATTTGCCGCAGCCCGACTCGCCGACCACCCCCAGGGTTTCGCCTTTCATCACCGTGAAGCTGATATCGTCCACCGCCTGCACCACCTCCCGGCCTTTGCCGCCGCGAAAGTACTTCAGCAGGTGATTGACCTTCAGCAGCGGCTGCGCCGGCCCGCCAAGGTCGATATTGATAAAGGGTTGCATCGCTTACTCCTTAATCGCCATTGCCGCACGCAGGCGGTCCGCGAGGATATTGAACGAAATGGAGGTGATAAAAATCATCAGGCCCGGCAGGGCGGCCACCCACGGCTGGGTATAGATTGCCGTGCGCAGCGTATTGAGCATCAGCCCCCACTCGGGCTCCGGCGGCCGCACGCCGAGGCCGAGAAACGACAGGCCGGAGGCGAGGATCATGCACACCGAAATCAGCCCGGTGGAGAAGACGAAGATCGGCCCGAGCACGTTGCCCAACACCTGGACGCGGATAATGGTCAACGCGCTGGCGCCAGTGGCCCGGGCGGCGTCGATATAGTCCATATGCCGCACCTGGGCGGTCACGCTCTCGGCAATTCGCGCCACCTGCGGCACAAACACGAGGGTCAGCGACAACAGCGCATTGCCGATGCCCGCCCCCAACGCTCCCGACAGCGCAATCGCCAGCAGGACGGAGGGAAAGGCATAGAACACATCCACGGTGCGCATAATCACGGTATTGGTTTTGCCGCCCGTATAGCCGGCGATAATCCCGATGGCCCCGCCGATAAAAAAGGCGAACACCACCGGGACAATTCCCATAAACAGCGACAGTCGGGTGCCAAGGATCAGCCGCGACAGCATGTCGCGTCCCAGCTCATCCGAGCCCAGCGGGAAGCCGTCGCTGCCGATGGGTTTCAGGCGCAGGAACATCGACGTTTGATAGGGATCTTTGACGATAAGCCACGGACCGAACAGCGCCAGGGCCAGCAGCAGGAGGATCACCACGCCCACAACCACCCCGCCGGGGTCGCGCAGTAGGCGGCGCAGCACGCCGCGCCAGTAACCTTGCCGGGTAGCGTGGGCCGCTGCGGCCGGGACCACTTTCGTCGTTGCCGTATCCACCATGGTCAGCTCCTCTTAATACGCGGGTCGAGGGTGGTCTGCAGAATATCCACCAGCAGGTTGAGCAGCACGAAAAACAGCGCCAGCACCCAGATGGTGCCCTGCAGCAGGGGCAGGTCGCGCTGAAAAATGGCGGTATTGAGCAGCAATCCGGTTCCCGGCCAGGAGAAAACGGTCTCCACAAGGATCGAGCCGCCCATCAGATAGCCCACCTGCAGCCCCATCACCGCCAGCGCGGTGGGCGCGGCATTTTTCATGACATGGACAAAGATGCGCGACTCGTTGAGCCCGCGGGCGCGCAGGCCAACGATAAACTCCCGGCTGAGGATATCGGCCACCTGCGAGCGCACGGTGCGGGCGATAATCCCGGTCGGGATCACCGACAGGGTGAGAGCCGGCAGCAGCATGAACTGCAGGTGCGCCCAGTCCCATTGCCAGCCCACCTCGCCTATCGGCCCGCCGCCGGTGGCCGGCAGCAGCGCGAACTTGACGCTGCAGAGGATCACCAGCAGCATCCCCAGCCAGTAGTGCGGCACGCTGACGCCAAACACCGACAATACCGAGGCCAGACGGTCAATGACGCTGTTGCGAAAATAGCCAGCGACAAAGCCGAACAGGCTGCCGAGGACAAAACCGATCGCCGTCGCCAGCAGCGCCAGGCGCAGAGAGTAAGCCACCGCGGTCATCACTTCGTCTATCACCGGGCGGCCGGTGGCGACCGACATACCAAGGTCGCCGTGCAGCGCCCGCCACAGCCAGTGGATAAACTGCAGGGGCAGCGGCTTATCAAAGCCGTAAGCCTGCATTAATGTCTGACGCAGCGCCTCCGAGGCGTCCGGCGGCATCACCGACACCAGCGGGTCGCCCGGGGCGATCTGCACCAGCATGAAACAGATCACCGCCACCCCCAGCATGGTGGGGATAGCCAGCAGAATGCGGTATAGCAGCGTATTGATCATCGGTCGCCCCTTTCGCGATTACTCTTTTTTGCTCACCAGGCTGAAGTCGATAAACCAGCTCTGCGGTTGCACCACCCCGGTCACCGCAGGGGAAATCGCACGCGGCCCGACGTCGTGGGCGACAAACAGGAATGGCACCTGATCCACCAGCGCGGCGTGCAACTCACCGGCCGCTTTGTTCATCTCCGCCGGGGTAAAGGCGTGCTTGACGGCGGCGGCCAGCTTCTCCGTCTCCGGCGTGGAAAAGTAACCCCAGTTGGTCGCCACCGGCGGAAACGCTTTGGCCGTCGAGAAGCGGATCAGGCCAAAGTAAGGATCGTTAACCGCGGCGCTGACGTTGATCGCATCGATCCCTTTCGCCGAGGGGTCCCGGGCGCCCAGGCGCCAGTTGGTAAACAGGGTGTTCCATTCCACCACTTTGATATCCACATTGAAGAAGCAGCTCTTCAGGCTCTGCTGGATATACTCGTTCATCGGCAAGGGCTGCATCTGCCCGGAGCCGGAGGCCGAGGTAGCCACCGTGACGTGCAGCGGTTTGCTGGCACTGTATCCGGCCTCGGTCATTAGCTGGCGGGCGGCGTCCGGGTCATATTTGATCTGGAAGGTGGGTTTGCCATGCCACGGGCTGTCAGCCTCGTAGACCCCAGTGGCCTCGGTCATGTAGCCGCCGAGGTAGCTCTTCAGCTCAGCACGGTTCAGACACAAGTTGGCCGCTTTGCGCACGCGGATGTCCTGCCACGGCGATCCTTTTTCAAAGGAGAACTGCCAGGGCCACAGATGCGGCTGGGTGTTGGCGTAGAGGTGAAAACCCTGAGACTTGATCTGATCGATAGCGTCCGGCGCCGGGGCTTCAATCCAGTCCACCTGCTTCGACAACAGCGCCGCGGAACGGGCGTTGGCCTCCGGCAAGGGGATCAGCACCACTTTATCCACCCGGGGAATGCGATCTTTGTTCCAGTAGTCGGGGTTTTTATCGAGGATCAGCTGCTGACGCGGCACCAGCTTCTCCAGTTTGAACGGGCCGCTACCCACCGCGTGGGCGGCGAAGGCGGTCCACGCCTGTTTGCTGCGCGCGGCGCTATCTCTCACGCTGGCCGGCACCGCGTCATACTGCTTCTGCCACGCCGTCGGCGAGACGATAAACAGGTTGGTGATGTTGTACGGCAGCAGCGCATCCGGTTCCGAGGTGGTCAGCGCCACGGTGTGGTCGTCAATTTTCTCTGCGCCGGTGAGGGTCGGCATGCGCGACAGGGTGTTGCCGATCTGACCCGGGGCGTACTGCGGCGCCGCTTTATTCAGCACCTTATCCACGTTCCAGACGATGGCGTCGGCGTTCACCTCCGTCCCATCATGAAACTTCACCCCCGGACGCAGGGTGAAAATCCAGCGGCTGGTGTTCTGCGGATCGATGTGCCACTCGGTCGCCAGCCCCGGCACCAGACCGCTGGGCTTTTCACCTTGCGACAGATCCCACTCCACCAGCGCGTCGTACAGCGGGATGCCGGTAAAGCGGTTGCCCTCATAACCTTGATCCGGCTGGCCAAGGGTTAACGGAATATCCGCGGCGGTCATGGCGATCCGCAGCGTGGAGGCGTTGGCAGGTAAGGCGGCGCCCGCCAGGGCCAGTGCGCCGCTCACCGCCACGGCGAAACGACCGGCACGCGAAAATAATCTCGTTTTGTGCATCACATGATCCCTGTTAAATAAAATGTCACGGATTAACAGGCAAAATGCGTACCAGTTCTTACGCGGACGAAAATAGGCCAAAACCGACCGGTAAAATAAGAATGACTTATATTATCACCATGATAATTATGGGAAAATAATTGCATCTTATTCCGCCGCACCGCCAGCGGGAAATATGTTGCAGAATTGCACCAGCCGCTATATGGCAAATTTCAAATAATCACTCTGCGTCACTTTTTATTCATCCCCCGTCCACCGCCGCCGCGTATTCTCCGTCGGGATCAATCCCTTCTATACTTCAGGGAACACATCGACCGGGAGAGACTATGCCTTTAGCCGATTTTCACCGCTCCGATCCTTTTACCCTCGGTATCGAACTGGAGCTGCAGGTGGTGAACCCGCCGGGTTACGACCTCAGCCAGGATGCCTCGACGCTGATTGCCGACGTCCAGCATGAGCTGACCGTGGGAGAAGCCAAACACGACATCACCGAGAGCATGCTGGAGATCGCCACCGGGGTGTGCCGCGACATCAGCCATGCGCAAATCCAGCTCAGCGCCATCCAGCAGGCGGTCCAGCGCGCGGCGCTGCGCCATCATCTGCAGATCTGCGGCGGGGGTTCCCACCCCTTTCATGCCTGGCAGCGCCAGCAAATCAGCGATAACCCGCGCTATGTCAAAACCGTCGAGCATTTTGGCTATCTGGCGCAGCAGGCGACGGTCTTTGGCCAGCATGTGCACGTCGGCTGCCAGAGCGGCGACGACGCCATCTATCTGCTGCATGGCCTGTCGCGCTTTGTACCGCACTTCATCGCCCTTAACGCCGCCTCGCCGTGGTTTGACAGTACCGACAGCCGTTTCGCCTGTTCACGCCTGAACCGCTTCTCCTCCTATCCCGACAACGGTCCGATGCCGTGGGTGGCCGACTGGCAGGGTTTCGTCGCCTGTTCCGCCAGCTGAGCTACACCAGCATGATCGATAGCATGAAGGATCTGCACTGGGATATTCGCCCCAGCCCGCAGTTTGGTACCGTCGAGGTGCGGGTGATGGACACCCCCCTGACCCTTGCCCAGGCGATCCACATCGCCGGCTTTATTCAGACCCTGGCCTGCTGGCTGTTGACGGAGCGTCCTTTTAAGCACCAGCCTGATGATTATCTGCTGTACCCCTTTAACCGCTATCAGGCCTGCCGCTACGGGCTGGACGGGACCCTCACCGACGTGCGCAGCGGGGAGCAGCGCAGCATCCGCCAGGAGATCCTGCAGCTCGCCGACCGGCTGGCCCCTTTCGCCCATCAGCTGAAGGCGACGGCAGCGCTGGAGGCGGTGGTTCGCCAGGCGAAATCGCCGCAAAGCGAGGCGCAGCAGATGCGCGACTTTATCGCCAACGGCGGTTCGCTTTCCGGGCTGGTGCAAAAACACTGTGAGATTTGGGCGGCATAAGGCAGCGAGGCGGGTATACTCGGCGCAGACTATAGAAAGGACTGCCCATGTTATTACGTTGCCTGCTCCCTCTGGCGCTGCTGCCCCTGGCCGCCGTCGCCAGCGCCGCCTGTACCCTCACCGACCCGACGCTGACCCTGCAGAGCTATCGGGTGGATGCGCAGAAAGAGCGCATTGCGATGTACTGGCAGGATCGGCACGGCAAAGCCTGGGGTTCCCTGCGTTCGCTGCTGGCGGGTATCGATGGCGACGGCCGGGTGCAGATGGCGATGAACGGCGGCATTTACGATAAGGCCTACGCGCCGCTGGGGCTGTATATCGAAGACGGCAAACGGCTGACGCCGGTAAACCGCTCCGCCGGCGGCGGGAACTTCTTTATCCGCCCCGGCGGCGTATTCCTGGTGGAAAACGGCCGGGCGAAAATCGTGCCGCTGCCGGCGTACAAACCCTCTCCCGCCATCCGCTATGCGGTGCAGTCCGGCCCGATGCTGATTGAAAATGGCGCCATCAACTGGCGACTGAAGCCCTCCGCCAGTTCGCGCAAGCTGCGCAACGGGGTTGGTATCGATAAGCAGGGCCGGGTGGTGTTTATGCTCAGCGATCGCGAGACCAACTTTTACGATTTTGCCTGCTATGCGCAGTCAAAGCTTGGCGTGCGGCAGATGCTTTTATCTCGACGGCACCCTTTCGAAGATGTACCGCAAAGGCGGCAGCGTGCCGTGGCAGTATCATCCGTTCGTGACCATGATAACGGTGGAGAGAAAATAGCGGGCGCGTTTGGGGGCGGCCATTCCAGCCAGGAGAGTGAATAAATTAACGACAGGCCGGGCAAGGTATTGCCGCCGTGCCCGATGTCCTTGCCCGGTGGCGCTGCGCTTACCGGGCCTACAGAGTCTGTTCGCTATGGTATGGCCCCTGAAATCTACGGGCGTGCAGCAGGGCTGATTCCCGCTGAAATCAGCTAACCGGAGGTCGGCAGATAAGGCGGGGTTCACGCCCAAACGCAACGTGAACGCAAAACCCACCCTCACCCTCCCCCTCTCCCAAAGGGAGAGGGGACCGCCCGGTAGTCGTTGCAGCCTGGAGTATCCCCGTTACCGACCGGTAGCGCCGCGCTTACCCCCGCCGATGCGCCCACTCGCGCATACGTTGAAACAGTACATACAGCGACGGGATAAACAGGATGCCAACCATCGTCGCCACCAGCATCCCGCTGAATACCGTGGTGCCGATGATCCGCCGGCTCTGCGCCCCGGCGCCGGTGGCGAGCATCATCGGCATGATACCGATAATAAACGACACCGCGGTCATCATTACCGCGCGGAAGCGGCGGGTAGCCCCCTCTCGCGCAGCGTCGACTATCGACAGCCCCTCCTCGCGCCGGCTGCGGGCGAACTCAACGATCAGAATCGCATTCTTCGCCGCCAGGGCGATCAGCAGCACCAGCCCTATCTGAACATACACATCGTTGGCATAGCCCGCGGTCCACAGCCAGAGCAGCGCTCCGCCGATGGCGAACAGCACCGAGAGCATGACGCTCGCCGGCAGCGTCCAGCTCTCATACTGCGCCACCAGGAACAGCCACGCCATCGCCACCGCCGCCAGCACGATCCACACCGCCTGATTGCCGGTCTGCTGCTCCTGCCAGGAGATCCCGCTCCAGGCATAGTCATATCCCGACGGCAGATGGGCCTGCAGAATCTGCTCCATGGCCGCCATCGCCGTGCGGCTGCTGACCCCCTCGGCCGCTGAACCGCTCACTGAAACGGACGGGAACTGATTGTACTGCTGAATAAACGGCGCCCCCACCGTCGGCGTAATGGTGACCAGATTGCTCAGCCGCACCCGCTCGCCGTCGCGGCTGCGGACGTACAGCTCGCTAATCTGCTCTGCCCGCTCGCGCCACTGCATCTCATTTTGCATCACCACATGATAGACACGATTGTTACGGCTGAAATCGCCGGCGCGCGTGCCGCCGAACGCCGTCTGCAGGCTGCTGAAGATCTGCGCCACCGGCACATCCAGCTGCGCCGCCCGATCGCGGTCGACCGTCAGGGTCAGCTGCGGCACGTTGCTGCTCCAGGTGGTAAACACCCGGCTCAGCTGCGAATGCTGGTTCGCCAGCTGGAGGATCTCCCGCGTCACCTGCTCCAGCTCCGCCGACGACTGACCGGCCTGCGCCAGGATGCGCAGATCAAACCCCGAGGCATTGCCCAGGCCCGGCAGGGTCGGCGGCGCGAAGGTCATGATCGTCGCCTCCGGTAGCGACAGCAGCTGGCGCTTAATATCCGCCATCACCGCATCCAGCGGCGGCCGCTGATGCCAGTCCTTGAGCATTACCGAGATAAACCCGCCGTTAGAGGCGCTGGTGCCGTTGAGAATGTTGAACCCGGACACCTGAATCACATCCTCCACCGCCGGGTTAGCCATCAGCAGTTTACGCGCCTGGGCCATCACCGCTTCGGTACGCTCCAGCGACGCCGCCTCCGGCAGCTGCACGCTGGCAAACAGGTAACCCTGATCTTCCTGCGGCAGGAAGCCTTTCGGCATCGAGGTGAAGCTGAACGCCACCAGCGCGCCTGCCGCCACCGTCGCCGCCAGCGCCAGCCAGGGGCGGCGGTTCATCCAGCCTACCAGCCGGCCATAGCCGTCGCGGATGCCGTCGAGAAGACGGTTAAACGCCCGCCACACCGCCGCTGGCCGGGCAGGACGCGGGCGCAGCAGCAGCGCGCAGAGGGCCGGCGTCAGGGTTAGCGCCACCAGGCTCGACAGGGCCACCGCGGTGGAGAGCGTCACGGCAAACTGCCGGTACAGCTCGCCGACGATCCCCGGGAGCAGCGCCACCGGCACAAACACCGCCAGCAGCACCAGGGTCGTGGCGATCACCGGCCCGGCGATCTGCCGCAGCGCCTGGGCGGTGGCCTGCAGGCGATCCAGCCCTTCCGCCATTTTGGTTTCCACATTCTCCACCACCACAATGGCGTCATCCACCACCATCGTCAGGGCGAGAATGATCGCGAACAGGCTGAGGGTGTTGGCGCTGTAGCCCAGCAGATAGAGCACCGCAAAGGTGCCGATCAGTGACACCGGGATCGCCAGCACTACGATCAGCGTCGCCCGCCAGCTCTGCAAAAACAGCGACACCACCACGACCACCGCCAGCAGGGTCAGCGCCAGCGAGACGCCGATCTCTTTGATCGTCGCCGCCACAAAGCGGGTGGTATCGAACTTCACCTCCCAGGTGAGATCCGCCGGAAAGCGAGTGTGCAGGCGGTTAAGCTCCGCACGCACTGCGCTGGCGACCTGCAGGGCGTTGGCGGTGGGCGTCGGATAGATCCCCAGATAGGCCGACGCTTTACCGTTCAGCTGGGCGCCGGAGCTGTAGCTGCGGGCGCCCAGCTCAATGGTCGCCACGTCGGCGAGGCGCACCAGCTGCCCCTGCGCGCCGCGGCGGAGGATAATCTCGCCAAAGCTGGCCGCCTCGTTCAGACGCCCCAGCCCGTTGATGGTCAGCGTCTGCTGCTGGCCGTTAAATACCGGCGGGGTGCCCACCTGCCCCGCCGCGCCCTGCACATTTTGCTCGCGCAGCGCCTGGGCGACATCATCCGTGGTGATGTTGAGCGCGTTCATGCGGTCCGGGCGCAGCCAGATACGCATGCTGTAATCCCGGGCGCCAAACATCTGCACCTCGCCGACGCCGGGCAGGCGGGCCAGCGCCTCGCGCACCTGGGTGCTGGCGTAGTTGCTGACAAACAGCGGCGACAGCGTGCCCAGCGGCGAGTAGAGGCTTACCCCCATAAGCAGATTGCTGGCGCGCTTGCGCACCTGGACGCCATTCTGCTGCACCTCCGCCGGGAGCTGCGCCAGCGCCTGCGCCACCCGGTTTTGCACGTCGATCGCCGCCAGGTCGGCATCGGTGCCCGCCGCGAAGGTTATGCTCAGGCGGTACGTCCCCTCATCCGAGCTGGTGGACTCCATATACAGCATATGATCGACGCCGTTGAGCTGGGTCTCCAGCGGGGCGGCGATGGCTTCCGCCACGTCTGACGCGCTGGCGCCCGGCCAGCTGGCGCTGACGTTCACCACCGGGGGGGTGGATCGCCGGGTACTGCTCCACCGGGATCAGCTTCAGCGACACCGCGCCGACAAAGGTCAGCAGCAGCGCGATCACCATGGCAAATCGCGGACGACGGATAAAAAAAGGTACAGCATCCCTTCTCCTTAGCTAGTTCAGCACCTGCACCGCGGCGCCTTCGCGCAACCGCTGCGCGCCGTCGGTGATCACCTGCTCGCCCGCCTGCAGCCCTTTCTCGACCGCAAACTGCTGCCCCTGCTGCCCCGCGAGGGTCAGACGACGCTGCCCGGCGGTGTGGTCCGGCTTCAGCACCCAGCTGAAAAAGCCCTGCGGATCCTGCTGCACGGCGGCGGCCGGGACCATCACTCGCGACGGCAGTTCCTGCGGACGGAACAGGATCGTCACGCTGCCGCCCGGCAGCAGACGGTGCTGCGGATTGGCAAACTCGGCCCGCACCGCTACGCTGCCGGTGCGGGCGTCGATCCGGTTATCGATAGAGGTCAACACCCCGTCGCGCCGTTTACCATCAACCTCAATCTGCGCCAGCCACGCCTGCTTCAGAGCGTGGATATCGGCGTGCTGGCCGGTTTTGCTGAAAAACGCGGCTTCGTCGAGGGCGAACGAGACCCGCACCGGATCCAACTGCACAATGTCCACCAGCACGCCGCTGGACGAATTGACCAGCGTCCCGACGTGAAAGGCGCTATGGCCCACGCGACCGGTCACCGGCGCCGCAATCTGAGTGTAGCTGAGCACAATCAGCTGGGCCTCGACGCGGGCTTTGGCCTGCTGTACGGCAGCGGCGGCGACGTCGCGCTGCATCCGGGCCGTATCGACGTCGTTGCGGCTGATGGAGTGGTTGTTGATAAGCCGCTCGTAGCGAGTGAGCAACTGCTGCGACTGACGTAATGAGGCTTCGGCGCTTTTCAGCTCGGCCTGCGCCAGAGCCAGCGCCGCGCGGGGCTGCGCGTCATCGAGGGTAAACAGCAGGTCGCCTTCGGTAACATACTGGCCGTCCTGGAAGTGGCGCTGAACAATCACCCCTTCGGTGCGCGCGCGAATGTCGACGGCGCGGATCGCCTCGACCCGCCCGGGGATAGCGCGTTCTTCAGCATGAGGAGCCAGTTCAACCGTGGCGACGCGGACCGGCACCGCCGGCGCGGCGGTCGCCGTCAGGGTGCCGCCGACCAGACCGCAGGCCAGCAGAGCAAAGCGGAAGGTTTTAATCATAGAGGATCCTTGCGACAGTAACGCGCGCCTGCAGCGAGGCGCGCGAGATTGTTCAGGCCGTTTTGCGGAACCGGCGCGTCAGACGCTTCTCGACTTCCACCACCAGGAACATGGCGACGCCGATGACCAGAGTGACAAACCAGTAGCGCAGCGGCAGCGCTTCCGTACCAAACATGCTCTGCATCAGCGGGACATAGATAATGACCAGCTGCATCAGCAGCAGGACGCCGGTCACCAGCCAGATGCCTTTGTTGCGCAGCAGACCCATGCTCAGGGAGAAGCTGTCGCTGCTGCGGCAGTTGATCATGTAGACCCGACCTGCGCCGTCACCAGCATCTGCAGCAGCACGGTGCGGNTAAACTCCGGACTGTGGCCGCGCGGCGCCAGCCAGGCCTCAAGGATAAAGGCGGCAATCGCGATCATCGACCCGACGAAAGCCACTCGCCACACGGCGAAACCATCCATCACATGCTGGCCGGTTTTACGCGGCGGACGGTTCATCACGTTGCGCTCTGCGGCCTCAAAGGCCAGGCCGAAGGATAGCGTCGCCGACGTCGCCATGTTCATCCACAGGATCAGCACCGGGGTCAGCGGAATAATGTTCCCCGCCAGCAGGGCGATGATGATCAGCAGCCCCTGCGCCAGGTTGGTCGGCATGATGAAGAGGATGGTCTTCTTCAGGTTGTCATAGACCCGACGGCCCTCTTTTACCGAGCTGGCGATGGTCGCGAAGTTATCATCGGTTAACACCATGTCGGCCGCCTCTTTGGTGACTTCGGTGCCTTTGATACCCATGGCGATACCCACGTCGGCCTGGCGCAGCGCCGGCGCGTCGTTGACGCCGTCGCCGGTCATGCCGACCACTTCGCCGTTATCCTGCAGGGCTTTCACCAGGCGCAGCTTATGCTCCGGGCTGGTACGGGCAAAGATGTCGTACTCCACCGCCGCCTTCGCCAGCGCCGCATCGTCCATGTGCTCCAGCTGGTAGCCGGTCATGGCCTGGCTGCTATTGGTGATCCCCAGCATCTGGCCGATGCTCATCGCCGTCTGCGGGTGGTCGCCGGTGATCATTTTCACGCGTATGCCGGCGGTCTGGCAGGCGTGGATGGCGTCAATGGCTTCCGGACGCGGGGGATCCATCATCCCGGCGATGCCGAGGAAAATCAGTCCCTCCTGCAGGTCCTCATGGTTGAGGGTGGTGGCATCAAGGCTGGCCGGCTTACAGGCCGCCGCCACCATCCGCAGTCCCTGACGGGCGAAGCGCGCCATCTCCTCTTCCCAGTACTGCGCCTCGAACGGCACCGCGCCGTGGCGGCTCATCTGCTCGCGGCACATGGCGAAGATAACGTCCGGCGCACCGGTGATCAGCACCCGGGCATTGCCATCGATGTGCTGCAGGGTCGACATATATTTGTACTGCGAGTCAAAGGGGATCTTGGCCACCAGACGGGCCTCCACCGCCGGGAGCTGCGCTTTCGCCGCCAGCACTTTAAGCGCCCCTTCGGTCGGCCCGCCGGTGATCCCCCACAGACCGCGCTCATCCTGGGTAAGCTGGCTGTCGTTACACAGGTCGATGGTGCGCAGCCAGGTCTCCAGCACGGTGCCGGGCTGAACCTGCACGGGCTCATCGCTCCCCTCGAGGAAGATCCGCCCCTGCGGCTCGTAGCTGTCGCCTTCCACCCGATAGCAGCAGTCGGCGGTGATGATCGCTTTGACGGTCATTTCGTTCATCGTCAGGGTGCCGGTTTTATCCGAGCAGACCACGGTCATGGCGCCGAGGGTTTCCACGGTCGGCAGCTTACGAATAATCGCCCGCTTGCGCGCCATCGTCTGCACGCCGAGCGACAGAATAATCGAGATGATCGCCGGCAGTCCTTCCGGTACCGCGGCTACCGCCAGGCTAATCAGCGACAGCAGCAGCTCGCCCATCGGGATATCCCGCAGCGCGAGGCTGAAGATAAACAGCGCCACCATCATGGCGAGAATAATGGCGAAAATCGCTTTGCCGAGCTTATCCATCTGCACCAGCAGCGGGGTACGGTGCTTCTCAATACCCGCCATCATCTGGTTGATATGGCCGAGTTCGGTCTGCGCGCCGGTGGCGGTCACCACGCCGACGCCGCCGCCGGCGCTGACGGTGGTCCCGGAGAAGACCATGTTCACCCGGTCGCCCAGCGGCAGATCGCCCTCCAGCGCGTCGGTGATTTTATCCACCACCGTCGACTCGCCGGTGAGGATCGCCTCTTCCACCCGCAGGTTGTGGGTTTCAATCAGGCGCATATCCGCCGGCACGCGGTCGCCGGCGCGCAGGATAACGATATCCCCCGGAACCAGGTCGCGCGTCGGGATAGTCTCATGCTTGCCGTTACGCTGGACGCGGGCATCGCTGGAGAGCATGTTGCGGATCCCCTGCAGCGATTTTTCGGCGTTGCTCTCCTGGATATGACCGATCAGGGCGTTAATCACCGTCACGCCGAGGATTACCAGGGTATCGACCCAGTGCCCCATGATGGCGGTCAGCGCCGCGGCGGCCAGCAGCACGTAAATCAGTACGTCGTTAAAGTGGGCGAGAAAGCGCAGCCAGCCCGGTTTGCCTTTCTTTTCCGGCAGCGCGTTCGGCCCACAGGTATTCAGGCGCTCGGCGGCGTCTGCGGAACTTAACCCAGCGGCCTGGCTTTTGGTCTGCGCCAGCACTGCGTCAACGGTCTGCTGCCAGACCTGCCGTGGCGCGGTGTCGCCCGAGGGCGGCGTAAACTTTGGGTTATTCATCTTGGTCAATTTACATTTTCCTTATAAATTCCGTGAGTCGGAAAGCCTGAAATCATTCCTGGCCAATGAGGTAAAAGAGGGCAAAAATGCCGATAAAAATGTGAACCAATACAAGTCTAAATTTTTCGCAAAATAAAAATTTTGTGATAAGTTAATTCCACAAACCAACTATTACAGAATATTAATAAACCAAAACTAAACGAGGTAAAATATGTTTGGAATCTACCGCGGGCGCCGTCTGGCGCTGTACATCGCGTTAGCCATTATCATTGCTACGCTGGTGGGATATAGCACTTACAGTTTTGTAAAAGCGCTGGCATAATAATGACGTTAATTTACACCCGGCTGCAATTAACTTAATTACAAATTATTTCAGATTAATTAACATGAGAGCGAAAGGCAGGCGATAATATTTAAAATAGTCGTGTTATAGCGAGTAAAAAAACAAAGCATATTGCGTTAAGCATTATTTTACCGGACAATATGTTTTTTAACTGATGATTAACATGACATGAAACATCCACTGGAAACGCTGCTCTCCGCCGCCGGGATCTTACTGCTGGCCCTGCTCTCCTGTCTGCTGTTGCCCGCGCCTTCGCTGGGCCTGACGCTGGCGCAAAAGCTGGTTGAGACATTCCATATGATGGATCTCAACCAGCTCTATACGGTGCTGTTTTGTCTGTGGTTCTTAGCGCTGGGCGCCATTGAGTATCTGGTGCTGCGCTGGGTGTGGCGTCGCTGGTTTTCCCTCGAGCGGTAAACCAGGAGAGGCGCGCCTCAGTGGGCGCGACTGTGGTTCTCTTTGCGGTAGGCGCCCGGCGGCTGATTGAAGGTCCGGGTAAAGACGCGGGTAAAAGTCTGTTGCGAATCAAAGCCATACTTGAGGCAGATATCGTAGACCCGCTGATCGGTGTCGCGCAGATCGCGGGCGGCCAGCAGCAGCTTCCTTTCGCGAATATAGCGCCCCAGGCTCTCCCCTTTGTACTGTAAAAACAGCCGTTGCAGATGCCATTTCGAATACCCGGCATGGCGAGCGATATCATCAATACGCAGCGGTTGATGCAGGTTATCATCAATCCACTCGACGATAGTATCAATCACCTGAGCGGAAATCGTCATATGCTCTCTCCTCTGATACTGCACTGGCGCTTAGCGCCACCAGGCGTTAAATGATTGCGTCTTATCGGCGACCCACACCGGCTCGCCCTGCACAGGCGTCAGCAGACGCCAGGCCCTTCCTTCGCTGGCAGCCGCCAGCCGTTGATACGGTTCATCCCAGCTGTGTTTCGCCAAAACGAATCGTCCTGCATGCCCAGGCAGCACCGCGCGAGCGCGCAGGTCGTCGGCAGCCTGAGCCGTTTCATCCGGCATCATGTGGATATATTTCCAGTCCTGGTCATACTGCCCGTTCTCCATGATCGCCAGATCGACCGGACCGAACTCATCGCCTATTGCTTTAAAGTGCGGCCCATACCCGCTGTCGCCGCTGTAATAAATCTTTTGCTGCCGGGTAACGAACAGAAAACTGGCCCACAGCGTCTGGTTACGCTTCAGCCCACGGCCGGAAAAGTGCCGCGCCGGCAGCACGTGGACGGTGAGCTCGTCGCTGGCCGGTACCGCCTGCTGCCAGTCCGCTTCGGTAATCAGCGCCCCGTCCATTCCCCAGTAGCGCAGATGCGATCCGACCCCCAGCGGCGTAATGACCCGCTTAATTTTCGGCAGTAAGGCGCGAATGGTGGCGTAATCCAGATGGTCGTAGTGATCGTGGGAGATGATCAGCAGATCGATCTCCGGCATCCCTTCCGCCCGCCACGGATAGTCGCCGGGGAAGGCTTTATTGATAAAGGAGAACGGCGCCGCGTAATCGCTGAACACCGGGTCGATCAGGATGCGTTTTCCCGCCAGCTGCAGGTACCAGGAGGAGTGGCCGAGCCAGACCATCACGTCCTGCCCGAGGGGCAGCGTCGCCAGATCGGTCTTCACCAGCGGCAGCGGTTGCGCGGGACGGGCGTTTTCCCGTTTGGTCATCAGGAAATCCCACCACGCCGCCAGCATATTTTTCTGCCCGGTGAACCCTGGCGTGGGCAATTGGTTATGGAACTGGCCGTCCCGGTAGTGGGGAGACGCTTCCACCTGGCTAAGCTGTGCCCCCTGCGGCGCTTTACCAAAACCGGCATTAAGAACAAACGGCAATGTCGTTGCTGCTGCGAGTAACATGATGGCGACCACGCTGAAAGTGACACGGTTCATATCCTGACCAGACAAAAGCCCCCATCCCGGAGGCTTTATGATATAACTTGATTATGAGTGAGTACGCACTCATTATTAGGAAAGCGATGAAAGTCGTCAAGACGATTTTCAATTTTTGCGTTCCGCCGTTGCAGCGACCTGGTCAGACGTGCCAAGATCGGCGGTTTGTTTAAACCTGCGTGAGGAAAAAAGTAGTGGCTCGTCCAAAGAGTGAAGATAAAAAGCAAGCGTTACTGGAAGCTGCCACCGCGGCTTTCGCCCAGTCCGGCATAGCCGCCTCGACGTCGGCCATCGCCCGCAGCGCCGGTGTGGCCGAGGGAACGCTGTTTCGCTATTTCGCCACCAAGGATGAGTTGCTCAACGAGCTGTACCTCGCGATTAAGCTGCGCCTGGTGCGCACAATGATCGCCGGGCTGGATCCGGACGAGAAGCGCCCGAAAGAGAACGCGCGCAATATCTGGAACAGCTATATCGACTGGGGCGTGCGCAACCCGATGGAGCACAAAGCGATCCGCCGGATGGCGCTCAGCGAGCGCATCACCGACGAAACCCGCCGCCAGGTAAAAGAGAGCTTTCCGGAGCTCAACGAAATGTGCCAGCTGTCGGTGAAAGAGATATTCCTCAGCGAGGCGTACCGCGCCTTTGGCGACGCCCTGTTTCTGTCGCTGGCGGAAACCACCATCGAATTCGCCAGCCACGATCCGCAGCGCGCCCGGGAGATTATCGCCCTCGGCTTTGAAGCCATGTGGCACGCCCTGCATGAGGCGGACGCATAATGACGCCGGAAACACTGCATCCCTGCGCTCACCGTATCGCCCTGACCTACCCGTTTACCGAACACTGCTGGCCCTTTGGGCCAGAGTACGACGTGTTTAAGGTCGACGGCCGCATCTTTATGATCACCATGACTATTCGCGGGCGGGCGCTGGTCAATCTCAAGGCCGAGCCGCAGAAGTCGCTGCTGAATCAGCAAATTTATCGCAGTATCGAACCCGGCTACCATATGAACAAGAAACACTGGATCACGGTGGTGCCAGGAGAGGATATCAGCGAGGATCTGCTGGCCGAGCTGATTGACGATTCGTGGCATCAGGTGGTGAACAAGCTGAGTAAAAAGGCCCAGCAGCGCCTGCGTCCGCGCTGATTTTCAGCCAAATGCGATAAGTGTTATCGCATTTTTCACCCTTATCATTTTGCGATCTTCGCTGTACTCTTCCTCTCCTGAACGCACCGGTAAGGTGCTGTAAACTGTGAGGAAGAGTTATGGATATCGTATCGGTCGCTTTGAAGCGCTATTCCACCAAGGCCTTTGACGCCACGAAAAAGCTGACTGCCGGGGAAGCGGAACAGCTGAAAACGCTGCTGCAGTACAGCCCGTCTAGCACCAACTCCCAGCCGTGGCACTTTATTGTCGCCAGCACCGATGAAGGGAAAGCTCGCGTGGCGAAAGCCGCCAGCGGCACCTACGTGTTCAACGAACGTAAAATTCTCGACGCCTCGCACGTGGTGGTGTTCTGCGCGAAAACCGCGATGGACGACGCCTGGCTGCAGCGCGTGGTGGATCAGGAAGAGGCCGATGGCCGTTTCGCCACCCCGGACGCAAAAGCCGCTAACCACAAGGGTCGCACCTTCTTTGCCGATATGCACCGCAAAGAGCTGAAAGATGACGATCAGTGGATGGCGAAACAGGTGTATCTCAACGTCGGCAATTTCCTGCTGGGCGTAGCGGCGATGGGTCTCGACGCCGTGCCGATTGAAGGGGTCGATTTTGCGATCCTCGATGAGGAATTTGACCTGAAAGCCCAGGGCTACACCAGCCTGGTGGTGGTCCCGGTCGGCCACCATAGCGTAGAAGATTTCAACGCTACCCTGCCGAAGTCGCGTCTGCCGCAGTCGACGACCATTACCGAGATTTAATCTCTCCACCAGGCGCCTTTCACCGGGCGCCTCTGGTGCCGCTTGTTATTGCCGGGTGGCGGCTACGCCTGACCCGGCCTACGTAACCATCTCTCTATCAGATTGTTACCCCTCAACGTAGGCCCGCGCAAGCGCAGCGCCGCAGGGCAGGGGCAGCGGGCGCGGAGCGGCTTTTATGCCGGGTGGCGGCTACGCCTTACCCGACCTACGGCCCGTGCGACCTGTCGTTAATTTGCGCCGGTAAGTGAATAGCCACCGAGCGCGTTAGTAAAGTAAAACTTGCGGGTGCTTTATACCGCAGGCTAACGCGTATCGCGTTAAGGTATCCAGACTGGCGCGGGTGATATTGGCTTCCATTCTGGAGACCGTCGGCGCACTCACCCCCATCCTCTGCGCCACCTGGGCTCGGGTTAGCCCCGCCTGCTCGCGCCATTGCGCCAGCATAGTACGTAATCGCTGTTGACGTTCTTGCGCATCGAATGCAGCCTGAACCTCAGGCTGGCCAAGCAGTTCTGTTTTTAACGTATCCCAGTCAATGATCTTTTTACTCATTGCGCATCTCCTCTAATCGCTTCAGCGCCAGGCGAATTTCCGATGACGGGGTTTTTTGCGTTTTCTTGACAAAAACCCGTAGCAGAAAGAGCGTCTTGCCTTGCTGAAAAACGTAGATCCCTCGCCCCTGTACCGAACCTAACGCACGAATTTCAAATAGCCCCTGCCCCAGCGGTTTACTGTCAGGTTCTCTCAGCGCGGTGGGATTTTGGCGTAACTTGTCTAATTGCCGGATCATCTTCGCCTGGACAATGGACGGAAGCGCCTGCAATTCCTTTTTAACGTCCACATGCACAACCAATCTGAACATCAGACTCCCTTCCTCTGGATGTTAGCATATAAGACAAATTGCCTTAAAGGCTAATCTTTGAGATACCCGGCAAGCCTATGCTCATTTGCAGCCAATCGCAGAAAAATGCGCTAAAACTGGAATCAGGGACGAAAAAAGGCCGCGACTGAGCGCGGCCTGAGTGGTTAGCGTTCTCAACGCGAGCTTATTTTTTCTCCACCTGCCCTTCGCCGGCATGCCAGATGCGCTCGGCATAGCGGCCAATCACCGCCAGCGAGACGGCAAGGATCAGGAAAAACAGCACTTTGTGCATCCCGTTCCAGAAAAACTCAAAGAAACGGGTATAGAGATTGATCGCCAGGAAGGTTAGTCCGAAGCCGCGCAGCATTCCGTCATCGGTTTTCAGGCTGATAAAAATGCAGACGCCGGCCGCTACGGCAAACAGCAGCCCCCACGGCAGGAGTCGCGCCTGTCTCACCTGGTACCAGTTGTCTGCGTCGTAATTGCCGAAAATCGACATGATCCATAGCGCAATAAACAGGTACGTGAGGCCCATCGCCTTGCTGACGGTAAACAGCTGCCGCTGGCGAAGCAGGGATTGCGCGCCGTAGCAGAGCGCCAGCAGCGCGCCGCCGAACAGGACGAAGCGAATCGGGTAGTTCATGCCCAGCCAGTAGGCGCCCCACCCCGAGACGTAGCCGGTTTCCGCGCCGAACCAGTTGCCCAGCGCCAGCAGAAAAAAGAGCCACACCAGCCCGGAGCGGGCAATATAGCCGATGGCGCCGTAAATCACGCATCCGGCCAGAAACAGCGGTGCGATATGGCCGCTGCCGTTATCTAGCCGTTCGCCAAGCTGCCATAGCGCCACGGCGGTAAAGACGACGCCCAGAAACAAAATCGCCTCGGTGCTGTAGTGCCACTGCGTCTCCCGCCGCTGGCGACGAAAACCCCAGCCGTAGCAGGCGACTGCCAGCAGCGCAGGCAGCAGGATCCGCATCAGCGCCGAGTGGTTGAACAGGCTCAGCAGCCACGCCACCAGCTCGCTGTCGGCGAACAGACTGCCCAGGGAAATCAGCACGCAGGCCAGCGCGGTCCAGAAGGCATAGCGGCTCAGGCGCCGCCAGTCGAAGGGGGAGACGCGCATCGTTTGCGCCAGCCGCTGGCTGTCCGAGGGGGTTAACTCCCCGCTGGCCTGCCAGGCATTCAGCGCGCGCTGAATAATGCGCTGCTCTTTTCGGGTTACGTTCATAGGCATTCCTTGAGACTGATGACAAACCTGTTTTCGCTAATATGCTCGCCTTTCTGCCGGGCAGCGGCTGTCGCCCTTCCCGGCCTACTTAACCATTTATATATCAGATTGTTACTCCTTACCGTAAGCCCGCGTAAGCGCAGCGCCGCCGAGCATGATATCAGGCACGGAGCCGCTTTATTGCCGGGTGGCGGCTGGCGCCTTACCCGGCCTACGGTCCGTAGCAGCCAGCCGTTAACTTACCCACTTGTGCGACTGAAACTGCCGGTGTTGCGGCCTCAACATCGCTGAGACGTTCCCGGCAGGCCGGGGCAGCCCGCATGGATGCGGGCTGAGGGCCGTGTTTTGCATGGACGCTGCCTCGGCCCGACCCGAAGCCTGCAGGGATAAGTCGAAGGCACCGCGCAGCGGCGATGTTGCTGGCCGGAGCCCGGGGGTACAGGGGGCGGCGGCGACTGGCGCCCCCTGTGCGCTCCCTGCGCCATGAGTGACATAACGCAGAAGGCGTATCGGGAGCGCAATGTGTGCTGAAGTCGTAGATCACATACAGGACTTCCCGACAGTGCTTTCCCTCCCCTACTCCCGGAGGGAAAGGGAACCGTCCAGCAGCGCCGGCCGGGCAATACCCGAAGATGGCACATTGCCAGCCATCTGATTCCCTGTGATTAATGTTGGTCCAGCCACGCCAGCGCCTGCTCGCCCGCCTCGTCCATCGGCAGGTAGACCAGCAGGCGCGAGCCGTTGCGCGGCGCCGAATACCAGTACATCTGCTGCAGGCTGAATCGCCCGAGCTGCGGGTGGTTAAAATGTTTAATCTGGTTTTCCACGCCGCGCACCTCGTAGCGCTGATGCCACAGCGCTTCAAACTCCGACGAGGCGGCGAAAAAGCGCGCCAGTTTGTTTTCCCACGCCGGATCGCCGCGGTGCTCGGCCATCGCGGCGCGGAAATAGGAGACGAAGGTCGGCAGCACATCGCGATTTTCGATCCGGCTGCGCCAGGTCTCATGGGTCAGATAGAGATAAATGCAGTTGCGATCTTCTTCCGGGAGGGTGGCGAAATCGATGCCCATCAGGCGGCAGAAGCTGTCGTTCCACGCCACAATATCAAAGTTCGGTTTCTGAATGCTGGCCGGCTGCGGCATCAGGCTGTCCAGCATCCGGCGGGTCCCTGGGCTGATGCCTTCGCACACCGTCACCTGGGTGGCTTCCGGCGGGGTCAGCCCGGCGAGCACGAACAGATGCCGGGTCTCCAGCGGACTGCACTGCAGGGCATTCGCCACCCCCACCAGCACCGCCTCCGACGGATTCACCTCCCTCCCCTGCTCCAGCCAGGTGTACCAGGTAACGCCGACGTCGGCGAGCATCGCCACCTCTTCCCGGCGCAGACCCGGCGTGCGCCGGCGGCCCACCCGGGGCAACCCCAGGCGCTGCGGATCGAGGCTTTCACGGCGGGCGCGCAGAAAGGCCCCCAGCTGTTTGCGTCGATCGTCCGGCACGGCGATCGTCGACTCCCGTTGCGGCATCGTGGTCATCACCCCTCCAGCATAGTAGTGCCAATACCAGTATAGACAGGAACTGGTACCCGTTTAATTTATCGGTAATGCTACGTCGGTCTGCTGAATGACGCAATGGAGAATCCCATGAATACGTCTGCTGTTTCACCCGGCCGCGCCGGTCTGTTGCTGCTGCTGAGCGGCCAGATGCTGCCGCTTATTGATACCTCGATCACCAATGTGGCGCTGGACGCCATCACCCACACCCTGGCGGCCAGCGCCACGCAGCTGGAGCTTATCGTCGCGCTGTACGGCGTCGCCTTTGCCGTCTGCCTGGCGATGGGCAGTAAGCTTGGCGATAACTATGGCCGCCGGCGCCTGTTTATGTGGGGCGTCGCCCTCTTTGGCATCGCTTCCCTGCTGTGCGGCATGGCGAACAGCATCGGCGCCCTGCTGGCGGCCCGCACCCTGCAGGGCGCCGGGGCGGCGCTGATTGTGCCGCAGATCCTCGCCACCCTGCACGTCACCCTCAAAGGCCCCGCCCACGCCCGGGCCATCAGCCTGTATGGCGGGATCGGCGGGATCGCCTTTATCGTCGGTCAGATGGGCGGCGGCTGGCTGGTGTCGGCGGACATCGCCGGGCTGGGCTGGCGCAACGCCTTTTTTATCAATGTGCCGATCTGCCTGCTGGTGCTGGCTCTGAGCCGCCGCTATGTGCCGGAAACCCGTCGCGAGACGCCGTCGCGGATTGACTGGCAGGGTACGCTGTACCTCGCGCTGATCCTCTGCTGCCTGCTGTTCCCGATGGCCCTCGGTCCGGAGCTGCACTGGCCGCTGTGGCTGCAGCTGATGCTGGTGGCGGTCCTGCCGCTGCTGTTCGCCATGCGTCAGAGCGCCCTGCGCCAGCAGCAGCGTGGCGACCATCCTCTGCTGCCGCCGCGTCTGCTGCAGTTGACCAGCATCCGCTTCGGGATGGCCATCGCCCTGCTGTTTTTCAGCGCCTGGTCCGGCTTTATGTTCTGCATGGCGCTGACCATGCAGGAGGGGCTGGGGATGGCGCCGTGGCAGTCCGGCAATAGCTTCATCGCCCTCGGCGTGGCCTATTTTATTTCGGCGCTGTATGCCCCGCGGCTTATCGCCCGCTACAGCATGGGGCGGATCCTGCTGACCGGTCTGGCGGTGCAGATCGCCGGACTCCTGCTGCTGTGCGCCACCTTCTCCCGCTTCGGCGTCGCCACCAGCGCCCTGACGCTGGTCCCCGCCACGGCGCTGATCGGCTATGGCCAGGCGCTGATCGTCAACAGCTTTTATCGGATTGGTATGCGCGATATCAGCGCCAGCGACGCCGGGGCCGGGAGCGCAATCCTCAGCACCCTGCAGCAGGCGACCCTCGGTCTCGGACCGGCTATCCTTGGTTCGCTGTTCCTGGCGCTGGCCCGTCGCGGCGGCGGCAACTATCCGCAGGCGCTGATTGATTTTCTGCTGGTCGAGGTGGCCATGATGCTGTTGCTGGGGGCGATAGCGCTGTGGCTACGCCATCATCTCAACCGACAGCCCGCGACGGTGGCCTCGTAATACCGGCGGCGGTAATTTGCATAATAGCTATCCAGCGGTCATCATACCCGCTGGATATTCAGGAGACGTTATGCAGGAATTAATATCGCAAATTGCCGCCTTAGGAATCGAAATAACCCCCACCCGCTCGCTGATGATTATCTTCGGCATTATCTTGTTCACCGCCGTGGTCGTGCATCTGATATTGCACAAAGTGGTCCTGCGCGCATTTGAAAAACGGGCGCTGGCCAGCAGCCATCTGTGGCTGCAAATCATCACGCAGAATAAACTCTTTCACCGACTGGCCTTTACCCTGCAGGGGATCATCGTCAACGTCCAGGCGGTGCTGTGGCTGCAAAAAGGCAGCGAGGCCGCGGAAATATTAACCACCGTGGCCCAGCTATGGGTGATGATATATGCCATGCTGTCCTTCTTCTCGCTGCTGGATGTCATTTTAAAGCTGGCGCAGAAATTTCCCGCCGCCTCACAGCTGCCGCTGAAGGGCATATTCCAGGGAATTAAGCTGGTGACGGCGATTATTATCGGCATTCTGATTATTTCGCTACTGATAGGTCAGTCGCCAGCGATCCTGATTAGCGGGCTCGGCGCGATGGCCGCGGTGCTGATGCTGGTGTTTAAAGATCCGATCCTCGGTCTGGTGGCCGGTATCCAGCTCTCTGCCAACGATATGCTCAAGCTTGGCGACTGGCTGGAGATGCCGAAGTACGGCGCCGACGGCGCGGTGATCGATATCGGCCTCACCACGGTCAAGGTGCGCAACTGGGACAATACCATCACCACCATTCCGACCTGGTCGCTGGTCTCTGACTCGTTTAAAAACTGGAGCGGCATGTCGGCCTCCGGCGGCCGCCGCATCAAACGCAGCCTTAACATCGACACCACCAGCATTCATTTTCTTGATGAACAGGAGCAGCAGCGCCTGATCCGGGCGAAATTACTTAAACCCTATATGGATTCACGCCACGAAGAGATAAGCGCCTGGAACCAGCAGTACGCCGGGGAACAGTCGGTTCTCAATGAGCGGCGAATGACCAACGTCGGCACCTTCCGCGCCTATCTGCAGGAGTATTTACGCCATCATCCGCGCATCCGCCAGGATATGACCCTGATGGTGCGCCAGCTGGCGCCGGATGCCAACGGCTTGCCGATCGAGATCTACTGCTTCACCAACACCGTGGTATGGGCGGAATATGAAGGGATCCAGGCGGATATTTTCGACCATGTCTTCGCTGTGGTGGATGAGTTTGGCTTACGCATTCATCAAACGCCCACCGGCAACGATATTCGCGCGCTGACCGGCGCCTTCTCCCGCTGATCCTCAGACGCTGGCGCGGTCTATCACGCGCCAGTCCATCATCACCCGCTCGACGGCAGCGTCGGGATCGTCGATGCGTTTCATCAGTAGAGACACCGCCGTACGGCCGATCGCCCGGGAGGGCTGTTCGACGGTGGTGAGCTGCGGGGAGACCACTTCCGCCAGCTCGGTGCCATCGAAGCCGATCACCGCGATATCCTCCGGCACCCGCAGTCCGGCCTGGGCGATAGCCCGCAGCGCCCCGGCGGCGAGGGAGTCCGAAACGGCAAACACCGCATCGGGCTTCTCGTCTCGCGACAGCAGTTGCTCCATCGCCCGTTTACCGGCCGCCGCGCTAAGATCCTGCGCGTAGGTCACCTGCTGATACGCCAGACCGTGCACGTGCAGCACGCTTTTATAGCCGCGCTCGCGCAGACGGGCATAGCGATAGCTGAGGTCGTGATTAATGAGCGCGATGCGTCGGCGGCCGCTATCGGCCAACCGGGATACCGCCCCCTGAGCCGCCTCGACGTCGTTAATCCCGACGCAGGAGATGCTGCCGGTGTCGGCATACTCCGCGCACTGCACCCAGGGCGCATCGCCAATCATGGTGGTCAGTTCCGGCAGGCTGGAGAGCGCGTTCATGGTAATAATGCCGTCGACCATTTTGCCGGAGAGCAGCTGCAGGCCCGAGGTCGAGCGGGCCAGATCCGACCCGGAGTTACACAGCAGAATGCGGTAGCCATTCTTCTCCGCCTCTTCTT
Source organism: Klebsiella sp. 4_1_44FAA (assembly GCF_000238715.1). Lineage (NCBI taxonomy): Bacteria > Pseudomonadati > Pseudomonadota > Gammaproteobacteria > Enterobacterales > Enterobacteriaceae > Klebsiella > Klebsiella sp. 4_1_44FAA. The sequence goes on along the minus strand of NZ_JH414799.1, from coordinate 376,030 downwards.
CTATCCCCTTCACCACCTCGGCGCAAAAGGGGTTAGCGATATTGGAGACCATCACCAGGATCATATTGCTGCGGGCGGTTCGCAGCTGACGCGCCAGCAGGTTCGGCTGATAGTTGCTCTCTTTGATCGCCTGCAGCACGCGCTCACGGTTTTTGGCTTTTACCGTATCGCTGTTGTTCAGCACCCGCGACACCGTGGCCACCGAGACGCCGGCCAGACGAGCAATTTTCTGAATAGACATAAACCCTGCACTTCCTGCGATAGAGGTGGATCCTGCAGGCTATCATAAATGACCTCTGATTGGCCTGCCAGCCTGGCGCGAAAGCGTAGCTCAGCGAGACGGTGTCCCGGAAAACTATTAATAATCAGGGCTTCTCTCCCGCCCCGTTAACGCGCATCCTTTTGCCGTTTCATATTCTCATTAGCGCAGGAGGCGCAACAGACCGCCTGCGCCCCATTTTTTCTTTTATGATTAAGGATGATATCCCCATGAGGCTCTCCACCGCGGTTCTCGCCCTCAGCTATGCCCTGGCAACGATCACCGGCTGCACCTCGTCAAAATCGTCACCGGAACGCCATGCCTACGCCTTCGTCGCCCACCGGTCCGATTTTGTCGGCGGCAACTTCACCGTCAACCGCCAGGAAAATTACCGTTTAAACCTGCCGACCTTTACGGCGATGTATGCCCGCGGACAGCAGGATAAAGCCGCTGGCATGAGCGAAAGTGATGCCCGCCGCACCGCGGAAGCCATCAAACAGCAGGCGGCGCAGGGCACCCGCACCGAGCACGCCTTCACCGGCAATGCCAGCGACAAATGGGATAATGCGATGGAAAATAAAGATGCCGTCCTGTTCGGCAACGAGCTCTCCGGTGCCTATCTCGACGGCTATCTTGGGGTGAAATAATCCTGCGCCCCGCCTGCGCTCAGCGTTCGACGCTGACCCAGCGCTGCTGCTGATGGCTTTTGACGATCGCCTCGATGATGTACATCACATCGGCGCCGTCGTCGAAAGCGGCGAAGCGCCGGGCCCCGGCCGCCGGCATCTTCCCGGCGCGCACCGCCTGATAAAAATGCCCCATCATATTCTTAAAGGCGTCCGGCCAGCCCTCAATATGGCCGCCGGGGTAATGGGCGCTGTCAGCGATTTCCGGCCGCAGCAGGCTCGGGTCATCGCTGAGCAGGCGATCCGGCTGCTCGCGGTGGCCGATCCACAGCCGCTGGGGCACTTCCTGATCCCAGGCCAGAGAACAGAGGCTGCCGTTAATCTCCACCGCCAGACGGTTTTTCCGCCCGGCGCTCACCTGGGAAACCATAAAGCTGCCCTTGCTGCCATCGTCAAAACGCAACAGCACCGAGCCAAAGTCCTCGGTATCGACAGGCCGCGTTTCATATGCCTGCGCCTCGTGAACGGCGCTGAAGGTCGCTTTGCCATTGACCGGCGCTTTACGCGTTGGCCAGACGATAGACAGATCCGCCATCACCTCGACAATCCGCCGACCGGTCATAAACTGCACGGTATCGCACCAGTGGGAGCCGATGTCGGCCACCGTCCGCGACGCGCCGCCCTGCGCCGAATCGACCCGCCAGTTGTAGTCGGTCTCCAGCAGCATCCAGTCCTGCAGATAGCTGCCGTGGGCCGCGAAGATTCCGCCGACCTCGCCATGGTGGATCATCGCCGCCGCCTGCTGGACCATAGCGAACTGGCGATAGACGAAGCTGACGCCATGCACCACGCCGGCCCGGGCGGCAAGCGCCACCAGCTCCCGCGCCTCCTCCGCCGTCATACACAGCGGCTTTTCCGAGAAGACGTGCAGCCCGGCGGCGAGGATCTGCCGGTTAATCTGGGCATGTAGATGGTTGGGCGTACAGTTATGCACCACCTGCAGCCCCGGATGGGCCAGCAGCGCCTCCACGCTGTCGTAGGCATGGGCAATGTTCAGCGCTCGCGCCTTGCGCTGCGCCGCCTCAAGGCGGCTGTCGCACAGCGCCACCACCTCGACATCTCCCAGCCGCCGCAGCGCCTCCAGATGCGCCGGGCCAATAAACCCTGCCCCGATAATCGCAACCTGAATCATGTTACTCCCTCCCGCCGGCGGCAAAGTCATCGAAGGCCCGTCCGGCAACGGGAATGATATGGCGGCGGATAAACTCGCTGCCCTCGCGCGCGCCGGTCTCACTATCCTTCAGGCAGCACTCCCACTCCAGCACCGCCCAGCCGGCAAAATCATATTCGGTCAGCTTACTGAACACCCCTTTGAAGTCGATCTGCCCGTCGCCGGGAGAGCGGAAACGCCCGGCCCGCTGCTGCCAGGGCTGGTATCCACCGTAGACGCCATTGCGCCCGTTGCGGCGAAATTCGGCGTCCTTGACGTGAAACGCTTTAATACGCGCATGATAGATATCGATATAGGTCAGGTAGTCCATCTGCTGCAGATGCAGGTGGCTCGGGTCATAGAGCATATTGCAGCGCGGATGGTTATCCACCAGCGCGAGAAAACGCTCAAAGGTCACGCCATCGTGCAGGTCTTCGCCGGGGTGGATCTCATAGCAGACATCGACCCCCTGCTCGTCGAAGAGGTCCAGCAGCGGCCGCCAGCGCCGGGCCAGCTCGGCAAAGGCCTCATCCAGAAGCGGCTGATTGTGCGGCGGCCACGGATAAAAAAAGGGCCATGCCAGCGCCCCGGAAAAGGTCGCGTGCGCCTGCAGCCCCAGGCGGCCGGAGGCTACCGCCGCCTGGCGCACTTTCTCCACCGCCCAGCGCTGGCGCGCCTGCGGATCGCCATGCAGCGCCGCCGGGGCAAAGGCATCAAACGCCGCGTCATACGCTGGATGCACCGCCACCAGCTGTCCTTCAAGGTGAGTGGACAGCTCGCTGATCACCAGCCCATGCTCCGCCAGGATGCCGCTGACCTCGTCGCAGTAGGTCTGGCTCGCCGCCGCCCGCTCGACATCAAAAATCGCCGGGTGGTTGCAGGGGATCTGCAATGCCTTGTACCCCAGGCCGGCGGCCCACTGCGCTATCCCCGCCAGGGTGTTGAACGGCGCCTGCGGCCCGATAAACTGCGCCAGAAAAATGCCCGGTCCCTTAATCGTTTTCATACCCCCTCCTGAAAAATTAGTGCGGCTCTTTCTCGTTGTACTGGAAAGAGAAAAGGAAAATCAGCGCGATAACCGCGGCGGCCACCGCCGGGATCCACCAGAAGGTCACCCAGGCCTGAGGCACGCTCTGGCCGGCCACCAGATGGTTATACAGCGCGCCGGAGATCTGCGAGCCCAGCAGCATGCCGATCCCGTAGGTGAACATCACAATCATGCTCTGCGCCTGGCCTTTTACCTTCTCGCCCGCCACGCGATCGGTGTAGATAAAGCCAACGACAAAGAAAAAGTCATAGCACACGCCGTGCAGCAAAATGCCCAGATAGAGCAGGAAGCGCCCCTCCTCGCTGACTCCGAGAGCGAAAAAGGCGTAGCGGACGAACCACGCCGCCATGCCGATGAGCAGCATGTATTTCACCCCGAGGCGACGGAACAGCAACGGGATCACCAGCATAAAGACGATCTCTGACATCTGACCGAAGGACATCGCGGTGCTGACATCTTTGACGCCGGCATCCGCCAGATACGACGCGGTATAGGCGTAATAGGTGCCTAACGGCACGGAAATTAAGGTGGCGCAGAGGGAGAAAATCAGGAAATGGCGGGTTTTCAGCAGCGCGAAGGCGTCCGCGCACAGCAGGTCGCGAAACTGAACCGGCATGCCTTTGGCCGGCGCCGGGGTGTGCGGCAGCGTCAGGCTGTAGAGCGCCAGCGCGACCGAACAGAGCGCCGCCAGCGTGAAGATGCCGGTGGTATCAGAGATACCGGTCACCCCGATGCAGATCCCGGCGATAATCCAGCCGATGGTGCCGAACACGCGGACCACCGGGAAGGTTTTATCGACATTGGCCAGGCTGTGGAAGGCGATATTGTTGGTCAGCGCCAGGGTCGGCATATAGCACAGCGTATAGCCGAACAGCAGGCCAATCAGCAGGGCGCCGTTCTGCGCCACCAGCGCCTGCGGGACAAACCACAGGATCGCCGCCCCGGCCAGGTGCATCACCGCCATCACCTTCTGCGAGGCGAAAAAGCGATCCACCAGCATCCCCAGCACAAAGGGAGACAAGATTGAGGCGATCGGCCCGGCGGAGAACGCATCGCCGATCAGCAATGACATCTCATACCGGGTCATCACCAGCCCCAGGGTCACCGACCAGCTGCCCCAGATAAAAAACTGCATAAACATCATTAACGACAGCCGCGGCACCAGAAAACGGTGGCTCACGCGGGCACTTTCCCGACCTTCTGTTGTTGTGACCATGTTGCTCGCCCTCAGAAAAGTAATCGATTACAAAACCGCTCAAAACAAAAGTAATCGATTACAAAAAGAAGATCGCCAGGCAAATGCGCCGCCTGCGAAGAGGATCACAATAAAAAGGCAGGCAGCCCCGCCGGACGGCGGGGCATCTCGCTTACGCCGGGCGGCGCAGCAGTTTGAAGGCGATAAACAGGAACAGGATCCACACCGGCAGCAGGATCGCCGACAGACGCATGCCGTCGATAGTGCACATCAGCGCCAGGATCAGCCCAAGGAAAGCAATGCAGAAGTAGTTGCTGGCGGGCGCCAGCAGCGCTTTGAACTTCGATTCGCGCCCTTTGCGGCGCTGGGCGGCGCGGAACTTCAGGTGCGCCATACAGATCATGATCCAGTTCAGCAGCAACGTCGCCACCACCAGGGCCATCAGCAGCCCCAGCGCTTCATGCGGCAGCAGGTAGTTCAGCACCACCACCAGCGAAGTGATAATTCCGGAGAGCAGCAGGGAGTTCACCGGCACGCCGCGCTTGCTGACGCGGGCGAGAAATTTCGGCGCATTACCCTGCACCGACAGGCCGAACAGCATCCGGCTGTTGGAGTACACGCCGCTGTTATACACCGACAGCGAGGCCACCAGAATGACGAAGTTCAGCGCGGAGGCCACCAGTTTGCTGTCCAGATTATGGAAAATCATCACAAACGGGCTGCTGTCGGATTTGATCTCCACCCACGGGTAGAGCGCCAGCAGCACCACCAGCGAACCGATATAGAACAGCAGGATACGATAGACCACCTGATTGACCGCTTTTGGAATGCTCTTTTCCGGGTTTTGCGCTTCGGCGGCGGTGATGCCGATAAGCTCCAGCCCGCCGAAGGAGAACATGATCACCGCCAGCGACAGAATAAGTCCGTGCCAGCCGGTGGCGAGGAAGCCGCCGTGTTTCCACAGATTGTCGAACCCGGCTTTGCTGCCGCCGTGGCCGCCGAACAGCATCCACAGGCCGAAGGCAATCATGCCGATAATCGCCAGCACCTTGATCAGCGCGAACCAGAACTCCGCTTCGCCATACAAGCGTACGTTGACCAGGTTGACGGCGTTAATAATGATGAAGAAAGCCGCCGCCCAAACCCAGGTGGGCACGTCGGGAAGCCAGTACTGCATATAGATCCCGGCGGCGGTCAGCTCCGCCATCCCTACCAGCACGAACATCACCCAGTAGTTCCAGCCGGAGAGAAAGCCGGCGAACGGCCCCCAGTATTTATAGGCAAAGTGGGCAAAGGAACCGGATACTGGCTCTTCCACCACCATTTCGCCCAGCTGGCGCATGATCAGAAAAGCGACAATCCCGGCCACGGCGTAGCCCAGTAAGACCGCCGGACCGGCCATCTGGATAGCGGGACCAATGCCGAGAAACAGGCCGGTGCCAATCGCGCCGCCAAGGGCGATAAGTTGAATGTGTCGGTTCTGTAAACCGCGATGAAGCGTCGGGCCACTTTCCGTGACGGTCTCCGACGACGTTGACGCGTCTTTCACGTCGTTCCCCTGTGTGTTTTTGTGAAGGGGCACCTTTTATCACTTAGGGGGGATTGTCGCAAGTTGCGTGGGGCGAGCGTCAGCCGCCCGCCCCGCTTTTTTTAGCGTCAGAAGTCGTAGCTCATTGAGACGCGGACGGTACGCGGATCGCCTTCGAACAGGTAAGTACCGGTATCGTCAATGCCAGACCAGTACTTCTCGTTGGTCACGTTGGTCACCCCGACGCGCCAGATCATTTCGTTCTGGTCGGCGTTCAGACGCATACGATAGCGCAGGCCTAAATCCAGGGTGGTGTAGCTATCCAGCTTCTTGGTATTGGCCGCATCGGCATACTGCGAGCCGCTATGATTGACGCGCGCGGTGGCGGTCAGGCCTTCCACCGGCTTGATGTCATATTCGGCGCCGAGTACCGCGTAGAAGTTAGCCACCCCGATGGCATCTTTACCGTCGGTTGCGCCTTCAGCGGTTTTAGTCTGTTTGGCATCCAGCCAGACGGTACTGGCGTTAAGACGCAGTCCCAGCATCGGCTCGCCAAAGACGTTCATCTCTACGCCGCGGTTACGCTGCTCGCCGTCGAGGCCGTAATTGCCAGCGGTATCGGAAATGGCGTTCGGTTTTTTGATTTCAAACAGCGCCAGCGATCCTCCGATCGTACCGTAGTCGATCTTGACGCCCACTTCGTCCTGCTTCGAGTGCGCGATCCCGGTACTCTGCCCGGCATTGGCCGCCGTCGTCGGCGCCACAGAGCCCGGCTGCAGCGCTTCGGTATGGTTAGCATACAGCGACAGCTGCTCCCACGGCTTGTACACCAGGCCAAACGTCGGCATCCAGCGGCTTTGGGTATAACGCGAAGAGGTATCTTCCAGCCCGGTGGCGTTGCTGTAGTTGCGCACAACCACTTTCTGATGACGAGCAGCGGCGGTAAACAGCACTTTATCGTTAAAGAAGCCGAGGGTATCACTCAACAGCCAGCCCTGCGTACGGCTGCGCGAGGTGACCAGCGGATCGTGGTAGTTGCCGCCAAAATAGGCGTTATCCGGCATCGCCACATCATGGTTGTCATAGATATTAGTGGTCGGGTTCCTGGCCGACATCCGCCAGGCGGTCGCATCGGTATGCACCTGCGCCGCATAGCCGAGGTTCACCTTATGCGAAATCGCGCCGGTATTGAAATCGCCGCGTACCCCGCCCATGCCGCTGATCGCGTCGATAATGCGGTTAGTATCCAGGCGGCCCACCGTCGCATCGCCGTTTTTATTCAGAAGCTTCGGCGCGCTGTAGGTACCAATTTCATGCGAATGCTGGCCGCCGAGGGCGCTGTATACCGTCCAGCTATCGGTCAGGTCATATTCTGCCTTCGCCATGCCGAACTCGCTTTCAATATCGCTATAGCCCCACTTCTGGCTGTAGTTTTTGCTGTTGTCCGGCAGCGCCGGAACGAAATCCACGCCGCTGATATTGACGCCCATCGTACCGCCGTGGAACGTTTTCTTCTGATAGCCGAAATCGAGCGAGGAGCGGAAACGGTCGCCGCGGTAATCAAGCCCCAGCGAAGCCAGCGTGGTACGGCGTTTATCATTATCGATAGCGCCTTCACCCTCGCGGTGCACCAGGTTGACCCGGGCGCCGAACTGGTTGTTGTCGCCGAAACGGCGCCCCAGGTCGAGGGTGCCGCCCACCTGAGAATCAGAGGTATAGTCGACGCCAACGCGTGCGGTCGGCAGATCTTCCGCCCGCTTCGGCTCGAGGTTAATCATCCCGCCGACGCCGCTGCTGGCCGCGCCGTTAAGCAGGCTGTTAGCCCCTTTGAAAATTTCAACGCGCTCCAGCATCTGGGTGTCCATCACCTGACGCGGCACCACGCCCGCCAGGCCGCCCATCGTCATGTCATCGCCATCGAGCTTAAACCCGCGGATTCGATAGGTCTCGGCGAAGTTGCCGTAGCCCTGTACGGCCTGCACGCCAGCGTCGTTACTGACGACATCGGCGATAGTTTTCGCCTGCTGATCCTGAATCAGCTTCGAGGTATAGCCGATGACGTTAAACGGGACGTCCATCGCTTTTTGTTCGCCAAGCATCCCCAGACGGCCGCCGTGGGCGATCTGGCCATCGAGGAATGCCGGAACCACCAGGTCGCCGCCGGATTTAAAATCGCTGGTTTCGTTAGCCTCGACGATGAGGGTCTCTTCGCCAGGCTGCTTCGCGGCGGCAGCGTCCGCGGCCATCGCCGTTTGACTGGCGGCGCCGATGGCTAAGGCCAGCAGCGTTTTACGCAGCGGGAAGGATGAATAGTGCGTGGTGTGCATAATTTGCCCCATGGATGAGGATAAATGAATCAAAGGGCCCGTCGCCGGACCCGTTATTTTTATTGCGCGTTCAGGTCGATACGTACGACGCTGTCCGGGCCTTTAGTGGAGTGGTCTTTATTGAAGGGCTGTTTGACGGTGACAAACAGCGTCTGACCATCGGCGGAAAGCAGCAGGCTGTTGGGATTGGCCGGCAGCGCCCAGCTTTTCTTCAGCGTGTAGCGGCTGGCGTCAAGGCTGATGACCTTGCCGGATTCACGCTGTGAAATATAAATTTCGTGGCGTTTCTTATTGAACTGCACCGCCAGCGAATCGCCGACGTCGAGCTGTTTAAGCAGCTTGCCGCTGTGGATATCCAGCACCAGAGTGGTTTTCGCTTTCGAGTTGTCGGTCACGAACAGACGGCCGGTGTCGCTATCTTCGGCCATATTAAGCAGCAGCGCCGGCTTGTCGCCCAGCGGCTTCCAGCGCTGTTCAATGCGTTGGTTACGCGGGTTGATCACCAGAATTTCACCGCTGCCGTTAGCGGCGTACACGCGACCGGTTTGCGCGGAGTAGTGCAGGCCGGTCATCCATTTACCGGTATTTTTAATCCGCGTTTTCAGCTTCAGGGTAGTGGCGTCAACCACCCAGATTTGCGCCGGATCGGCGACCGCGCCAACGTAGAGAGTATTATTCAGCAACAGCAGCTGACGGGCCCCATAAGGGCGACCTTTTTCATTGCGCTCGCTGAACAGCAGGCGGTTTTTTACCTTGCCGGTGGCGGTGTCGATAGCGCTGATGCCGCCGTCCAGCGAATTGCTGACATACAGCGTTTTACCCTCCGCAGAGAGCTGTAAAGCGAAGTTTTTCAGATCGGTATGCGTCAGGCCGATGGTATTGAGGGTGTGCGGATCCAGTGTGTAAACCGCCCCGCCCTGTACATTTTTAAAGCCTTCAGCGCTGGCGACGTACAGCGCATCACCCTGCGGGCTTAACGCCATCTCGTACAGCCCTTCCGCTAGCTGGCGCTGCAGCGGTTGCGCCACGTTAGGGACTGGCGAGTCGACAACCGGTTGGGAAACGGCAGAGGAATGAGGCGTCGCGCAGCCGCTTAACGCCGCGCTGATGGCCAGCGTCAACGCCGGAAGTGTGTATTTCATTGGATCAACCCTATAAAAAATCAATGACCCGATGGACGCGCAGCGGCCGATATTGTGTGTTTCCAGCCTGCTGTCTTTACGTCACCCTACGCCTTCGCGACTCTTAGTGAACGACTCACTGGCGCAGCTCGAACCTTGCCAAAATTACGAATGAAAAAGAGAATGAGAACTATACTCATTATCTAATGTCAAACAAGTCCTGGCGGGCAAAAAAGATAATCTGCTGATTTTTTTTACGGCAATGGCGGATTAGGAGGGGAAGAAAGGATCCGTGACGGGAAAAGCGTCCCGGAAGCGATGCCGTGCACCGCCCGGGTTGCAGGCCAGAAGGCACACAATGTGTTGCCTATCTGGCGCAAAGCGACACATGACAGCGCTATGTCGCTGAACGGCGATTAATAGCGCACCATCACCGACTTCAGCTCCGTATAATCATCGATAAACGCGCTGCCGAATTCGCGCCCGATGCCCGAGCCCTTCATGCCGCCGAACGGTACCGCCGGGTCGAGGAAGGTATGCATATTGACCCATACGATGCCGACCTCAATCGCCTCCGAGTAGCGTAGCGCCTGACGAATATTATCCGACCAGACGCTGGCCGCCAGGCCATACGGTGAGGCATTCATCCGCGCCAGCGCCTCTTCTTCACTGCGATAGCCGATAAAACTGCACACCGGACCGAAGGTCTCCTCGCGCATCAGGGTGCTCTCTTCGCTGCGCACTTTGACCGCGGTCGGCTGCAGGAAATAGCCCTCCCCCGGCAGCGCTTCGCCGCCGCAGACGATGGTATCGCCCTCGTCGCGGGCGGTCTGAATGAGCCGCAAAACTTTGTCATACTGCTGGCGGTTGGCCAGCGGCCCCATCAGCGTCCGTTCATCCAGCGGCGACCCCGGCGCAAAAGCGCTGAGCTTGTCTTTCAGCAGCGCCAGTACCGCATCCAGTTTTCCCTGCGGCAGATAAAAACGTTCCGCAGCGGCGCAAATCTGCCCCTGGTTCAGGTAGCCAGCTTCAATAATGCCGTTGACCATCGCCTCCGGCGTCAGGTCATCGAGGAACAGCGCGGCGTTTTTGCCCCCCAGCTCAAGGGTCACCCGTTTACCTGACGCACTGGCCGACTGCTGGACTTTTTCACCGGTGGCCACCGAGCCGGTGAAGCTCACCTTGACGCAGGCCGGATGCGTAATCAGCCGCTGGGCAATCTCGCCGCCGGCGCCGTTGACCACGTTAATCACCCCATCCGGGATACCCACCGCTTTTGCCAGCTCCGCCACGCGCAGCAGCGTCAGCGGCGTATATTCGCTCGGCTTGAGGACGATGGTGCAGCCGCAGACCAGGGCCGCCGCCAGCTTCCAGATGGCAATCATGATGGAGAAGTTCCACGGCACGATGCCAACCACCACCCCAAGCGGCTGGCGGCGGGTAAAGGCGGTATATTTCTCCCCGGCCATCGATGGCAGCGAGACATCCAGCGTTTCACCGGTGACTTTCCCCGCCCAGCCGGCGAAGTAGCGCAGGAACGCCACCGACTGGTCCAGCTCGAGCATCCGCGCCAGCGTGATAGTTTTGCCGGAACAGAGACTTTCCAGCTGCGCCAGCGCTTCGCGATGCTCTGCCAGCGTGTCCGCCAGCTTCAGCAGCAGCGCGCCGCGCGCCAGCGTCGGCATCTCGCGCCACTGACTAAACGCCTGGCGGGCGCTCTCCATAGCGCGATCCGCCTGGTCACTATCCGCCGCGGTGACCTCGGCAATCGCCTGCCCGGTCGCCGGGTTGATCACCGCGAACGGCGCGCCGCGGCCCGCCTCACGTTGACCGGCAATAAACTGCCCGTGCGGCTGGCGTAAGAAGGCGGTCACTTCCGCCAGTAAGGTTATCTCGCTCATCGTCAGCACCCGTTTTTCAGCAAAGTTAACCCATCACAGCACGGCTTCCCGCCGCAGCCTATCGTTCTAAAGAACGTCATTCTTCCGGACGATATTCAACGCCCGCGCGGCGTGCTGTGATGAGGGTCTTGAGCCAGGCAAGACCACAGGGTAACGCGATGAACATCAAGATCGATGCGCTGAACTACTACGGCGCGACGAAGAAATATCACCTCCATTTCCCGGCGCTACGGGAAGATATTGAAGCCGATGTGGTAATTATCGGCGGCGGCTTCTCTGGCATTAACACCGCCCTTGAGCTGGCGGAACAGGGGATCACCAACGTGGTAGTGCTGGAGGCGCGCCATCTCGGCTACGGCGGCACCGGGCGCAACGGCGGCCAGGTGATGGCCGGTATCGGCCACGATATCGAAGCGGTAAAAAAGCACGTCGGCAAAGAGGGGCTGGAGACGCTGTTTAAAATCGCCAACCTCGGCGCGGGCATCATTCGCGAACGCATCCGCAAATATAACATCGACGCCGATTTCGTGCCCGGCTACGGCTATCTCGCCTATAACCAGCGACAGCTTAAAACGCTGCGCCAGTGGGAGAAGGAGTTTAAAGCCGCTACCCCGGATGAAGAGATCGAACTGTATACCGGAAAAGAGGTGCAGCAGGTGGTAGGCTCCGAGGTCTACTGCGGCGCGCTGAAACATATGGGCGGCGGCCAGATCCATTCACTCAATATGCTGCTCGGTTCGGCGCAGGCCGCCCATTCGCTGGGGGTGAAGATTTTCGAATCCTCGCCGGTGGTGGAAGTGAATTACGGCAAACAGGTGCGGGTACGCACCGCGATGGGCAGCGTCAAAGCCGCCAAACTGCTGTGGGCCTGCGACAGCTTCCTCAACAATATGGAGCCGGAGATCTACAACAAGACGCTGGTCACTTACTCCTACCAGGTGTCGACCGAGCCGCTCTCCGATGAACTGATCGAGCGCATCAGCCCGCTGCGCGGCGCCTTCAGCGATATTCGCCCGGTAATTAACTACTACCGCGTCACCCGGGAAAACCGCCTGCTGTTCGGCAGCGCCACCCGCTTTGTGGAGTATACGCCGAACGATTTCGCCGCCTGGAACCGCACCTTGCTGGCGGAGGTCTTCCCCTATCTCAGGGATGTGAAGATCGATTTTGCGTGGGGCGGGCCGATGGCCTGTAGCGCCAATCTGTTCCCGCAGATCGGCACCCTACGCGATCACAACAACGTCTTTTACGTCCAGGGGTACTCCGGCTTCGGCGTCACCCCGTCGCACATCGTGTGCAAAATCCTCGCCGAAGGGATCAACGGCGGTTCCGACCGCTATCGCCTGCTAAGCAGCATCCCCCACGCGACCATCCACGGTCGTGACAGTCTGCGCTTGCTATTAGTCACGGCCGGAAAACTGATGCATCAAACCGCCGGTTTCTGGAAAGGCCGGAGTTAACCAGGAGAACGCTATGCACGCTTTTAAACTTAAACACCCGGTACCTGATCTGCAGCCGATCGGCAGCGTCAGCCTGCTCGGCGCGACGCCGACCGCCGGCGACCCGCAGGTAGCGGGCGCGATGATCTACGGCGAGCCGCAGGACGCCTTTACCTGCGGACTGTTTTCGTCCACTGAGGGGAGCTTTACCATGACCTATCCGTTTACCGAGCACGCCACCGTGCTGGAGGGCGAAGTGGAGCTGACCGTCGCCGGCGGCGAGCCGCAGCGCTTTGCGCCGGGCGACAGCTGGTTTGTTAAACAGGGCACCGAAGTGGAGTGGAAAATTCTGACGCCGCGCTTTGTGAAGCACTACCTGGCGAACGTCGAGACCCGCTAACAAACTGATAATGCCCGGCGGCGCTGCGCTTGCACGGGCCTGGGGGACTCTCGTGGCGCAGGGAGCGCACAGGGGAGGCCCCGGTAAGCGGCGCCACCGGGGGTTTTGAGGCCGCCAACACCGGCAGTTTCAGTCAGCATGGTGAATAAATTAAAGGCAGGCCGCACGGACCGTAGGCCGGATAAGGCGCAGCCGCCATCCGGCAGAAACAGGCGCAACGTGGCAAGACGGATGGCCCCGGTTTTCGGGGTCATATTGTTTATCCGCCGCGACATTCATCGACTGCGTCACAGAATCATGCGCCGCCCTCCACCTTCCGGACGATATTCGTTGAGCAGGATGCCCGCCTAAATTATGACTATCCGGGAGTGGCGCTGGCTATTCCCTGCCCTACCCCATTATTGTGCAGAGGTTGACTATGTTTAGTAACAGACTCGCCAGCCATCTTGAGCGCGGCGTCGTCGGCTTCCCGACCACCCTCGCCAGCTCCGTCGGGCTGATCATGGCCAGCCCGGTGATCCTGACGGTCACCAGCGGCTTCGGCATGGGCGGCGATACCTTCGCGCTGGCGGTGCTGCTGGCCTTTATTATGATGCAGGCGCAGGTCACCACCTTTGCCGAGGCGGCGACGCTCATTCCCACCACCGGTTCGGTGTACGACTATATCTCCTGCGGCATGGGCCGCTTCTTCGCTATCACCGGCGCGCTGTGCGCCTATCTGATCGTCCATATCTTCGCCGGGACGGCGGAGACGATCCTGGCGGGCATTATGGCGCTGGTGAACTTCGAGTCGATTAACGCCCAGATGGCCGCTCACCAGAACACCTGGATGGTGGGCGTCGGCATGGTGGTGATTTTCGGCTTGCTCAACGCCATCGGCGTGGAAATCTTCGGCAAGGTCGAAGTGGTGCTGACCTTCGGCATGTGGACCACGCTGACCATTTTCGGCCTGTGCGGCATTTTTATGGCGCCGGTGACTCATCTTTCCGGCTGGTTCGGCACGCCGCTGAACGTTAGCGATATCAACGGCCTGTTCGGCTATATCGGCATGGCGATGTTTATGTTCGTCGGTTGCGAACTGGTGACGCCGATGGCGCCGGAGATCAAACAGGCCCACCGCACCATACCGCGGGCGATGGCGCTGGGCCTGCTGGGGGTCGCCAGCTGCATGTTTATCTACGGCGCGGCGATCAACCGCCAGGTGGAGAATACCGTGCTCGACGCGGCCAACAACGTCCATCTGCTGGATACACCGATGGCGATCCCGGCCTTCGCCGAACGGGTGATGGGCCACGCCGGCCAGTACTGGCTGGGGGTCGGGCTACTGTTGGCCGGCTGCGCCACCATCAATACGCTGATGGCCGCCGTGCCGCGTATTATCTACGGCATGGCGCTGGACGGCGCGCTGCCCCGTTTCCTGACCTGGCTGCATCCGCGCTTTAAGACGCCGGTGATCGCCATTGCCATCGGGGTGGCGATCCCCTGCCTGCACGCCTGGTATCTGAACGGCGATCTGGACCGCATCGTGCCGCTGATCCTCGCCGCGGTCTGCGCCTGGGGCGTCGCCTATCTGCTGGTTACTCTGTCGGTGGTGATGCTGCGCATTCGCCGCCCGGACCTGCCGCGCGCCTACCGCTCGCCGTGGTTCCCGCTGCCGCAGATTATCTCCAGCGTCGGGATCATCATCGCTATCGTCAATATCACGCCGCCCGGGATGGACAGCCGCCAGGTGCTGGTGCCGTTCGGCATAATGCTCGGCATGACCGCCGCTTACGCCCTGTTCTGGACGGTGTGCGTGCAGCGCGTCAATCCGTTCAAGCCGCTGGTAGTGGAAGAGGTGGTGGAGCGCGCCATCAACAATTATGAAAAACAGACCCGCGGGGAGATGACGCCAGATGTCCTCCGTCCCCTGGTTTGAAACGCCGTTAATGAACGCGGTGCAGCGCGATCTGGCGGGCTGGCCCAGCGAAAAGCTGAGCGAACGCAGCGCGCTGCTGCGCTTGAACGACGCCACCGCCGTCACCTTCAGCGTGCGTCAGAAGCGGCTGTTTATGGCCAGCATTCACAGCTGCGAGTTTGTCGTCGAGGGGCCGGTGACCCGGCCCGTGCGCGGTAACATTCGCGCCCATCAATCCGGCTGGTGGAAACGCCAGCCGATCCGCTTTATCGGCGGCAAAGACAGCGCGGAACTCGCTGGCTATCTCAACGGTTTTCCTAATCTCCAGCAGACCTTAAGCGAGCTGGATTACCGCCGCTTTTCGCTGACCTTTGATAGTAGCGGCTGGCGCTGCAGCATTGAACCCTGGGCCGCCAGCGAAGTGGTCTGTAAAATGCCGCCGCTGCGCCGTTATCTGCGGCTGGAAGCGCAGCAGCGGATGCTGCTGCTCAGCGTGCTGGCGATGGTTAATCAGGCGGTAAGTCAGTGGATGCGCGGTGAAATCGCAGAAGAGAAAGCATTGACTTCCCCGCCATCACCGCGGGGAAGCTGAGGTGGTTTATAGCAGGCCAAACTGCTGCGCCAGCCGATCGATGGCCTGGCGCTGGAACTGCGCGAATGCGGCGCGCGGCTGCTGCTGAATAAATTCCAGCAGCGGATCCTGGACCTCAGTGCGGATGCCGCTCAGGGCTTCCATCACCGCCAGGCCGCAGAACGGCACGTAGGATTCGGCGTAGCCGCCCTCGTGCACCATCACCAGTTTCCCGCCGCACAGGCGATCCGCCGCCTGCTGGACCTGTTCGGTCATCGCCCGGAAGCTATCGCTGTGCAGCTGCATCCGCGCTAATGGATCCATGGCGTTGGCGTCATAGCCGCAGGCGATAATAATCAGCTCCGGCTCAAAACGCGCCAGCGCCGGAATAACGATAGTTTCCAGCGCATAGCGCCAGCTGTCATCCCCCGCCCCGGCCAACAGCGGAATATTGATGTTGTAACCTTCGCCCGCGCCCACGACGCGATCGTCCTCGCCGGCGTAGCCCGGCGGGAAGCAGCCGTCCTGATGCAAGGAGATAGTCAGTACGTCGTCGCGCTGCAGGTAGATATGCTGGGTGCCGTTACCGTGGTGAACATCCCAGTCAATGATCGCCACCTTGCCCAGCCCCAGCTGCGCTTTCGCTCGCTCGACGGCAATGGGAATATTGGCGAGGAAACAAAATCCCATCGACTGGTCCGGCAGGCAGTGGTGTCCGGGCGGGCGCGACAGCGAATAGGCGTTATCCAGCTCCCCCTTCAGCACCGCTTCCACCGCCGCACAGGCCAGCCCGGCGGAAAGACAGGCGATTTCATAACTGCCCGGCCCCAGCGGCGCCTCTTTGCCGAGCATGCCGCCGCCGTTATCGCTTATCGCCTTGAAGCGCTCCAGATAGCTGTCGGGGTGGATCCGCCGCAGGTCCTCAAGGCTCGCCGGCGCCGCGCTGCGCAGCGCCAGCTGCGGCGTCAGCCCGGAGACATCCATCAGGTTTTTCATCCGCCGTTTGGTCTCTGGCGATTCAGCATGACCGCCGCCGGCGGGCGGCTGTACCCACCCGCCCACCGGCAGCGTCACCGCGTGCAGACCGGTACTGTGCCAGAAACAACGTTCATCAAAAAAGAAACCGGTTTTTCTTTTCACTCTATCCTCCCGTGGGCTAAGCCTTCCCGGCGGCAGATGCCGCCACAATTAAAATCAGTGACAGCAGCGCGCAGACGCCTGCCGCCGCCAGCAGCGGGTCGGCGCTGGCGAAGTGTTGCAGTAAGGCCCCCGCAAGCGCCGGGCCAGCCGCCATGCCGCCGCCGATCACCAGATTGATGCTGTTCATTAGCCGACCGCTGTTATCGAGCCCGGCCACGCGGGCGAGAATAAAGGGCAGCACGAAGGTCCAGGTGAACTTAAACAGCAGCGCCGCGATGGCGTAACGCACCAGCAGCGGCTGGCCGATCAGCAGCCCAACGCTGACGATCAACAGGCCGTAGCCCAGCCACACCGGTAAACGATCGGCCCGCCGGGTGCCGCGCAGGGCCGCGCCGCCGGCGCCGATAATGCCGCAAACCGTCGCCGCCGCCAGCACCAGACCGACCTGCGTCGGGCTCAGCCCCGCCGCGCTGCCGATGGTGCCGATAAAGGTCCACACGGCGCTGAGGCTGATATAGAAAGTGAGCACCGCCAGCACCGCCAGCGCCTGACGCCACAGCGCCGTCGACGGCTGCTGGCGGGAGACTGAAAGCGGTTGAAAGCGCGGAGGGAAAGCGGATACCAGCGGCAAACAGCAGAGCATGATGGCGGCGAGGATCAGATACACCACCTTCAGGCCAAAGGTCGCGAACAGGCCGGGCAGCGCCAGCAGGCCAAGCATCCCTAACAGCAGTTGCCCGAGCACCCAGAAGGCGTAGACCCGCGACGGGTTCGGCGTTCCGGCCGCGCAGCTGATGCACAAAATCATCAACGTGCCGCCCGCCAGCGAGGCGATAAAGCGCGCCGCCAGCAGCGTCTCGTACTGGGTGACCACCGCCGAGGCGAGGTTGGCGGTCAGAAACACCACCCCGGCCATCAGAGCGACCCGCCGCCAGTCGAGGCGGCTCATCCACCACCACGCCGGGAGCGTCGCCAGACTCATCGCCCCCAGCTCCGCTGAGAACAGCCAGCCGATCTGCCCGGGTTTTAGCTGCCATTCGCTGGCCAGCTGCGCCGCCACCGCCGGCGCGGTCATCAGAATACCCGGCGCAATAGCGGCAAAAATCACGATCGCCGCCAGCAAACGCAGGGACACCACCAGCCCGGCGGGCCGGGAAAGCGCATTTTCAGTGAGAGGTGTACTCGA
Source organism: Klebsiella sp. 4_1_44FAA (assembly GCF_000238715.1). NCBI lineage: Bacteria > Pseudomonadati > Pseudomonadota > Gammaproteobacteria > Enterobacterales > Enterobacteriaceae > Klebsiella > Klebsiella sp. 4_1_44FAA. The sequence goes on along the minus strand of NZ_JH414799.1, from coordinate 358,182 downwards.
CATCGTAGGGCGTGCTCCGGTCAAAAAAGCCTCCCCCCGGGGGATCCTCCAGGGAGTGATACCCACAGGCATCAGGAAAACGCCGTGCTGCCACGGCGCGCGCGGGATGCGAAAGTCAGATTACAGATGCAGCGTACGCTGAGCGGCCGGCATCCAGGTTCGGGAAACCAGTTCGGTACGATTGACCACTTCGGTCTTGGCGAAAATATTGCGCAGGTGCGTTTTTACCGTCGAGAGCGAGATATCCAGCTGGCGGGCAATCAGCTTATTGCTGGCGCCTTCGCGCACCATGCCGACGATTTCCCGCTCTTTCGCCGTCAGGATGGCGGGCAGATCATCTTCTTCCTGCAGGCAGTCGCGGATGGCCAGCTCTACCAGCGGCAGCACCGCCTGGGCCCGCTGGCGCTCTTCGCTGGAGAAAGGCACGTCGCGCATCAGCGAGATACCGGCGACGATCCGCCGCTCGCGGCGGATAAAGATCTCGGTCATGTCGCGCACGTTATTCGGCAACATAAATTCATGATAGTAATGCCGGTTGCGGTCGCAGAGCCGCGGCGTCATCGCCGCCACGGTGGTGTTCTGGTGGCTAAAGTGCGACGGCAGAAGCGGATCCAGCGGCTGGAAGTTTTCCAGATATTGTTGGTGCGTATTATCGGAAATATTATGCAATATATAGTTTTCGGGTTTTAAACGATTATTTACTCGATAAAACACCGCTGAAGTTAGTGGAATTAACTGGGAAATAGTCTGTAAACAACGGGCTATTATCGCATCATTATGGCTGGCTTTTAACAAAGCAGACATGATAGGGCCTCCCCGTTGAGATGATGGTACATGACACATGGATGACTACTGATAATTGAAGCATACATTTCACATTTAAGTAACACAATCATTAACATATTAACAATGTGATAGCCGTTACAAAATTTTCAGCAATACATTGTTATATAAAGCATTTAAAAAACACCCCGGCCATGCTTTACGATAGCGGCGTTAAAACATAAACAAATAAGATTAACACCCGGCGTACCTGCCCCTGGTGATAAAAAAACCCTATTCCCGACGCGTGATTCTCATCCTAAAGAACGATGGATTTTTGTTTTTTTTCACTTATACCCTTAACAGGATGCATTTAATTTTCGCCGCGGCTTAATCATGTGATTACGCCTGACCCGCTGTTGCCAAAATAATATCAACAGTACCGGTCATTAACCGAGGATAAGCCGATGCTGAATATCGCCGCCCTGCGCCAGCAGCAAATTCCGCTGGCCGCTGAGCCGCGCTCGCCGGTGCCGTTTCATATTCTGATGAAGCCGATTGGCCCAGCCTGCAATCTCGCCTGCCGCTATTGCTATTACCCGCAGGACGAAACGCCGGTCAACAAGATGGATGACGCGCGGCTGGAGCAGTTTATCCGCCGCTATATTGCCGCCCAGCCCGCCGGCGCGCGGGAAATCAACTTTGTCTGGCAGGGGGGCGAGCCGCTGCTGGCCGGCCTGAGCTTCTACAAAAAAGCGCTCGCCCTGCAGGCACGCTATGCCCCCGACGGCGTGACTATCAGCAACAGCCTGCAGACCAACGGGACGCTGATCAACGACGCATGGTGCCGACTGTTCCGCGAACATGGCTTTATTATCGGGTTGAGCCTCGAAGGCAACGAAGCGCTGCAGGACTACCATCGTCCGGATAAACGCGGCCGGTCGACCTGGTCGGCGGCGCTGCGCGGCATTGACCTGCTCCATCAGCATCAGGTGGACTTTAATCTGCTGGTGGTGGTGCATAACGAGATGGCGGCCCACGCGGCGGCGATTTATGACCGGCTGGTCAGCCTCGGCGCGCGCTATCTGCAGTTTCAGCCGCTGATGAGCGAAGGCGCGGCCCTGCGCGAAGGATACCAGCTCAGCGCCGATAACTGGGGACGTTTTATGGTCGGCATCTGGCGACAGTGGCGGAAGCGCTGCGATAGGGGGCGGGTGTTCGTTATCAATATCGAACAGGCGTGGGCGCAGTATTTCACTCATACCAGCGGCAGCTGCGTGCACAGCGCCCGCTGCGGCAGCAACCTGGTGATGGAGCCCGACGGACAGCTCTACGCCTGCGACCACCTGATCAACGCCGAACATCGGCTGGGCCGCCTCGATGAGCAGACGCTCGCCGCCGCGGTCGACGCCTCGGTGCAACTGCCGTTCGGTCAGCAGAAAAGTCTGCGCCGCGAATGCCAGACTTGCTCGGTAAAAATGGTCTGCCAGGGCGGCTGCCCGGCGCATCTCAACGCCGCAGGCAACAACCGCCTCTGCGGAGGCTACTACCGCTTCTTTAGCGACATCCTCGCGCCAGTACGCCCCTTTTCCCGCGACCTTAATGGCCTGAAGGCCTGGCGGGCCGCGTTTGTTGGGACTGCGCATACTGCGTAGCGCCTTACCCTGATGATATCCCCCCTGAACAGGAGAGTAAGTCGTGAACAAAAAAGCCATGGCCGCGGCGGTCAGCATGATCCTCGCCGGTGGCGCGCACGCCGCGCAGCAGGAGCGTCCAAACGTCATCGTGATTATCGCCGATGATATGGGCTACTCGGACATCAGCCCCTTTGGCGGCGAGATCCCCACCCCCAATCTGCAGGCGATGGCCGAGCAGGGAATGCGCATGAGCCAGTATTACACCTCGCCGATGTCGGCCCCGGCGCGCTCAATGCTGCTCACCGGCAACAGTAACCAGCAGGCTGGGATGGGCGGCATGTGGTGGTACGACAGCACCATTGGCAAGGAGGGCTACGAGCTGCGGCTGACCGACCGCGTCACCACCATGGCCGAGCGCTTTAAAGACGCGGGGTATAACACCCTGATGGCCGGTAAATGGCACCTCGGTTTTGTTCCCGGCGCCACGCCGAAAGATCGCGGCTTTAATCACGCCTTCGCCTTTATGGGCGGCGGCACCAGCCACTTTAACGACGCGATACCGCTGGGGACCGTTGAAGCCTTCCACACCTACTACACCCGCGACGGCGAGCGCGTCTCCCTACCGGATGATTTTTACTCCAGCGAAGCTTACGCCCGCCAGATGAACAGCTGGATTAAAGCGACGCCGAAGGAACAGCCGGTCTTCGCCTGGCTGGCCTTCACCGCCCCTCATGATCCCCTGCAGGCGCCGGACGAGTGGATTAAGCGCTTCAAAGGCCAGTATGAGCAGGGTTACGCCGAGGTCTATCGCCAGCGCATCGCCCGCCTGAAAGCGCTGGGAATTATCCATGACGATACCCCGCTGCCGCATCTGGAGCTGGATAAAGAATGGGAGGCGCTAACGCCAGAGCAGCAGAAATATACGGCGAAAGTGATGCAGGTGTATGCGGCGATGATCGCCAATATGGACGCGCAAATCGGCACCCTGATGGAGACGCTGAAACAAACCGGGCGCGATAAAAATACCTTGCTGGTCTTTTTAACCGATAACGGCGCCAACCCGGCGCAGGGTTTCTACTACGAATCTACCCCGGAATTCTGGAAGCAGTTCGATAACAGCTATGACAACGTCGGCCGCAAAGGATCATTTGTCTCCTACGGCCCCCACTGGGCCAACGTCAGCAACGCCCCCTACGCCAATTATCACAAAACCACCAGCGCCCAGGGCGGCATCAATACCGACTTTATGATCTCCGGTCCCGGGATCACCCGCCACGGTAAAATCGACGCCTCGACGATGGCGGTGTATGACGTGGCGCCGACGCTATATGAGTTCGCCGGCATCGATCCGAACAAGTCGCTGGCGAAGAAGTCGGTGTTGCCGATGATCGGCGTCAGCTTTAAGCGCTATCTCACCGGCGAAGTACAGGAGCCGCCGCGCGGCAACTACGGGGTTGAACTGCATCATCAGGCGGCCTGGGTCGATGGCGAATGGAAGCTGCGACGGCTGGTGCCGCGCGGCCTCACCGCCGGCGACGCGCCGTGGCAGCTGTTTAATCTGCACGACGACCCGCTGGAGACGCATGATGTCGCGGCCGAACATCCCGATCGGGTCAAAGCCATGAGCGAGGCCTACGAGGCATTTGCTAAGCGCACCATGGTTACCAAAGCGCAGGGCAAAATGATCGACTACGTCGGTATCGATAGCAAAACCGGGCGCTATCTGGCAGTCGACCCCGCCACCATGAAGCCGGTGCCTGCGCCGCAGGCGATCCCTGTGAGCGAGATCCATTAACCACCACGGCTATCGTTCTTCCGGGCGATAGCCGGGACCTGACGCGCTTTTTAAGGTAATCGGAAACCCCATTACAGGAGAGTGCGGATGGCGAGAGTCGTGGTAATTACCGGCGGTGGAACCGGAATTGGCGCCGCCTGCGCGCGGCTGATGCGCGCCGCGGGCAACCGGGTGTTTATTACCGGACGGCGCGAAGCGCCGCTGCAGGCTGTCGCTGATGAGACCGGCGCCACGGCGCTGGTGGGCGATGCCGCCGACGGCGAGGTGTGGCGCCAGCGGCTGCTACCGGCCATCCTCGACCAGACCGGCGGGATTGATGTCCTCATCTGCAGCGCCGGCGGGATGGGCAACAGCCCCGCCGCCGAGACCAGCGACCGCCAATGGCGCGAGGCGCTGGACGGCAATCTCACCAGCGCCTTCGCCAGCGTTCGCGCCTGTCTGCCTTCGCTGATTGCCCGCCGCGGCAATGTGCTGTTTGTCGCCTCCATCGCCTCTCTGGCCGCCGGGCCGCAGGCCTGCGGCTACGTCACCGCCAAACACGCTTTAATCGGCCTGATGCGCTCCGTCGCCCGCGATTATGGCCCCCAGGGGGTACGCGCTAACGCCGTCTGTCCCGGCTGGGTCACGACGCCGATGGCGGATGAAGAGATGCACCCGCTGATGCAGGCGGAAGGGCTATCGCTGACTGAGGCTTATCAGCGGGTCTGTCGTGATGTTCCGCTGCGCCGCCCCGCCAGCCCCGAGGAGATAGCCCAGGCCTGTCAGTTTCTCTGCTCTCCGCAGGCCGCTATCATCAGCGGCGCTACGCTGGTCGCCGACGGCGGGGCCAGTATCGTCGATGTTCCCACTCTGGCGTTTGCCTAACGCCCTACTCTGTTCAGGAGCCCCTATGACTTCAGAAGCCGTATTTATCCAGGTCGGCGCGCTGGCCGATGGTTTTGCGCCGCACGGTAACCTGCTGGCTACCGCCAGCCTGCCCGCAGGCGAAAACTTTACCTTTTATGTCGCCGGGAGCGAGCCGCAGCAGCTGGTTATCGAAGATGAGCAGACGCTAAGCTGGAACGGCAAGCGCGCCCCCTGGCGGGCGACCGCCCTGCGCCCGGACATTCTGTTTATCGACTTCCTTGACCCGGAGCGGGATAACGCCAGCATTAGCGCGGTATGCAACCTGACGCAGCGCAATGCCACGCTGGTATACGGCCAGCTGCCGGACGAAGCCGCCGCGCGGCTGGACGCCTTCAGCCGGGTAGAACAAGGATTGCCGCTGACCGCGGTTGAGGCCCGTTTCGTCTTCGCCCGCCTGGATGCCCAGCCGGGGCCGCTGCCGGGCTTTACCACCGCGCTGGTCGGCATGCGCAATCAGTACACCTATAGCCCGACCGAGCGCTATGAGCACATCTATCTCAACGACAATTTTTACGCCTGGCAGTGTCTGGACGGCGTGGAAAAGGGGCTGGCGGATGTCGATCGCTGCCACTATGTGCAGGTGGCTGAGGATCTCTATTTGTTCGTCTGGCGGGAGAAAATCATTCCCACGCTGGGGGTGATCCTCATCGATCTGCAGCAGATGCGCACTGACGGCAAGATCATGGGCTATCAGGGCAGCGATTTCGGCGCCCTCAGCAATTTTCCGGTCGGCGCCAGCGCGAAGATCCTCAACGTCACCCGCCATCAGGAATAGTAGGGCGCCGCCGGGCACGCTTTCAGGCACCGCACCCGTCATTTCGCCGGGTGGCGGCTGCGCCTTACCCGGCCTACCGGGGCCTCTCACAGGCTCACACCTCGCAGGCCAGGTAAGCGCAGCACCACCGGGCGATGCTATCAGGCACAGAGCCGCTTTATTGCCGGGGCCCTCACAGGCTCACACCCCGTAGGCCCGGTAAGCGCAGCGCCACCGGGCGATGCCATCAGGCACAGAGCTGCTTTTATGCCGGGTGGCGGCTGCGCCTTACCCGGCCTACTTGTCCGGCTCCGACTGTCTGTAGGCCCGGTAAGCGCAGCGCCACCGGGCGATGCCATCAGGCACGGAGCCGCTTTATTGCCGGGTGGCGGCTGGCGCCTTACCCGGCCTACCGGGGCCTCTCACACGATCACACCCCGTAGGCCCGGTAAGCGCAGCGCCACCGGGCGATACCATCAGGCACGGAGCCGCTTTTATGCCGGGTGGCGGCTGGCGCCTTACCCGGCCTACGGTCCGTAGCAGCCAGCCGTTAACTTACCCACATGTGCGACTGAAACTGCCGGTGTTGCGGCCTCAACATCGCTGAGACGTTCCCGGAAGGCCGGGGCAGCCCGCATGGATGCGGGCTGAGGGCCGTGTTTTGCACGGACGCTGCCTCGGCCCGACCCGAAGCCTGCAGGGATAAGTCGAAGGTACCGCGCAGCGGCGATGTTGCTGGCCGGAGCCCGGGGGTACAGGGGGCGGCGGCGACTGGCCGCCCCCTGTGCGCTCCCTGCACCTTGACTGCCATAACGCAGACAATTAACCGGGAGCGCAATCGGCCCGGAAGTAACATAGAAGCTGTAGCCCTGCTAAGCGCAGCGCGGGCAGGGACATTTCCGGTTGCGCCGTTATTTTGCCGGGTGGCGGCTGGCGCCTTACCCGGCCTACCGGGGCCTCTCACAGGCTCACACCCCGTAGGCCCGGTAAGCGCAGCGCCACCGGACGATGCCATCAGGCACGGAGCCGCTTTATTGCCGGGTGGAGGCTACGCCTTACCCGGCCTACCGGGGCCTCTCACACGATCACACCTCGTAGGCCCGGTAAGCGCAGCGCCACCGGGCGATGCCATCAGGCACGGAGCCGCTTTTATGCCGGGTGGCGGCTGGCGCCTTACCCGGCCTACGGTCCGCGTCATGTTTAGCCTTCCCCCCTCTCCCCGCCGGGAAGAGGGATTGCCTCAGGCGCTGGCGCCGTCCAGCCGCGCCACTTGCTCCGCGCTCAGGCTCAGCGCCGCCGCGCGGGCAAAACTCTCCACCTGAGCCACGCTGGTGGCGCTGGCGATCGGCGCGGTCACCCCTTCGCGGCCGATCAGCCACGCCAGGGCAACCTCAGCCGGCTTCGCGCCCTGCTCGTCCGCGACCGCCGCCAGGGTATCGATAATCCGCATGCCGCGCGGATTCAGGTACTTACCAATCCCGCTTCCGCGCTGGCTCTGTGTCAGATCCGACGGCTGGCGGTACTTACCGGTTAAGAACCCCGAGGCCAGGCTGTAGTAGGTCACCACCCCGATATCGCGGCTGACGCAGAGATCGCACAGCGCACCTTCAAACGCAGAGCGGTGGTAGAGGTTATATTCCGGCTGCAGCACCTGCCACGCAGGCAAGCCGCCCTTACGCGCCACCTCCAGCGCCCCCGCCAGCTGCATCGCATCGAGGTTAGAGGCCCCCATCGCGCGGATTTTTCCGGCCTGCTGCAGGCTGTGGAAGGCCTCCAGCGTTTCCGCCACCGGGGTTTGCGGATCCGGCCAGTGGGAGAAGTAGAGGTCGATATAATCGGTATTCAGGCGACGCAGAGAGTCGTCAACCGCCTGTTGGATCCAGGCTTTGCTGAGCCCTTTATGGCCGGGGAGGCCGAGATCGGAGCCGACTTTGGTGAAAATTTTGACTTTATCACGCATGCCGGGGCGCGCCTGTAGCCAGCGGCCGATTATGGTTTCAGATTCGCCGCCCTGGTTGCCCTCCGCCCAGCGGGAATAAACATCCGCCGTATCGATAGCGTCAAAACCGTGGTCAACGAAAGCATCAAGAAGAGCAAAACTGGTTTTTTCATCGATGGTCCAGCCAAAGACGTTGCCGCCAAAGACTAATGGGGCGATGGAAAATCCGGTTTTGCCCAAAGGACGTGTCATCATGCCGAGTACTCCTTAGCTTATATTCTGCTTCCCTCAGGTAACCACAGGGGTCAGGAGAGGAGGTCGATTGGATAATCAGAAAAGGAATCTTACGGCGGGCGCTCCACGCCCGCAGGTACACTCTGACATTATGTCCCGGAATAAACATCAAAGCTAAAATATTTGCCAGCTAATTTTTTATAGGTGCCGTCGGCAAGAATCTTCGCAATCGCGCCGTTAATTTCCTGACGCAGCGCCTCATCGTCTTTACGCAAACCTATCGCCGCCCCGGCGCCAAACAGCGTATCGTCCTGCAGATGGCCGCCGACAAAGGCGAATTCCTTACCCTGCGGCTGCTGCAGGAAGCTGTAGTCGGCCATCATCCCGGAGAGCACCGCGCCGTCGATGCGCCCCGACTCCAGGTCACGCACCACGCTATCGGCCCCCTGGTAGGCCACAATGTTTATCCCCTGCGGCCGCCAGTGCTGGTTAACATACGTCTCCTGCGCCGAGCCCTGCTCCACGCCGATGGTTTTGCCCTTCAGCTGTTCCGGCGTATTGCCTTGCAGGGTATTTTTACGCGCCACGAGGAACACCGGTCCGTTATACAACTTGTCGCTAAAGGCAATCTGCGCTTTGCGCTTCTCGGTCATGTACATCCCGGAAAGGATCGCGTCGAATTTACGCGCCTTCAGCGCCGGGATAATGCCGTCGAAATTGCTTTCCACCCACACGCATTTCGCCTGCAGCTGCTGACAAATGGCGTTGCCTAAATCGATATCAAACCCCGCCAGCTTGCCCTGCGGATCTTTCCATTCAAACGGCGCGAAAGTCGGGTCGACGCCGAAGCGGATCTCCTTTCCCCCTTCGGCCAGCGCCGACGTCGACGCCATTAATGCCAGCCATAGCAACAGTGATTTTTTCATTCGCGTTCTTCTCCAGAGATTAGCGACAGTGTTTTTCCACCAGACGGGCGAACAGCGTCGCGCCGATGGTGATAATGTCATCGTTAAAGTCGTAGCCGGGGTTGTGCACCATGCAACCGCCCTTCTCCCCTTTCTCGCCATTGCCGAGCAGGAAGTAGCTGCCAGGGCGTTCACGCAGCATAAAAGCGAAATCCTCGCTGGCGTTCATCGGCGAGACCGACTCCAGGACCCCTTCGCGGCCAAACACCTCCAGCGCCAGCGCCCGGGCGAAATCGGTCTCTTCAGGACTGTTGGTTAATACCGGATAGGAGTCGTAAACCTCCACTACGCTGCTGGCGCCATAGCTTTTGGCGGTAAAGTCAGCGAGCTCGTGAATACGCTTGATCAGCAGGTCGCGGATTTCCGGCTTCATCGCCCGCACGCTCAGCTCCATCACCGCGCTCTCCGGAATGACGTTGGAGGCGATACCGGCCTGGAAGGTGCCGACGCTGACCACTGCCGTTTCTCCCGGCGGCACGTTGCGCGCCACAATGCTCTGCAGGGCCATCACCAGCGCCGCACCGGCGACGATCGGGTCGACGGTGCGCTCGGGGTGGGCGCCGTGGCCGCCGTAGCCGGTAATCGTGATTTTGACGGTGTCCGCCGAGGCCATGAAGTTGCCGGCGTAGAAGCCCAGCTTGCCTACAGGCAGGCCTGGCATGTTGTGCAAGCCAAAGATGCGTTCGCAGGGGAACTGCTCGAACAGGCCGTCTTTAATCATTAAATCCGCGCCGCCGATAGCCTCTTCCGCCGGCTGAAAAATCAGATGCACCGTGCCGTTGAACTGACAGGCCGGCGAGGCGATATATTTCGCCGCCGCCAGCAGAATGGTGGTGTGACCGTCATGGCCGCAGGCGTGCATTTTTCCTGGCGCCGTGCTGGCCCAGGGTAAACCGGTGGTTTCCTCGATCGGCAGGGCATCCATATCGGCGCGTAAACCGATGGTGCGCGGAGAATCGCCTTTGCTCAGGCTGCCGACCACGCCGGTCTTGCCGAGACCGCGCGTCACCTGATAGCCCCACTCCGTCAGCTTGCTGGCGACCAGTTCGCTGGTATTAAACTCTTCAAGACTTAATTCCGGATTGGCATGTAAATAATGACGGATAGAAATCATTTCCGCTTCCGTCGCTTTAATTTCTGGAATTACATAATCACTCATGCCGCTCTCCGGGAAATAAATTAAGGACTTATCACGGTATCGCGATGAAAAGTTTATGCAAGCAGCATTTCTAATACCTGGAATCGACGCATCTTATTTAATAATCCACTCACCACAGCGCAATGAATAATAAAAATAGTGCAATTAAAAAATAAAAGTTTATTTTTTTGAGAATTTCCCGTTATTTACCCTACCCTGCACGGCCACATCCAGCGTTATATAAAATAAACGGGCAGACAATTACAGAGGCTTTTCCTTCTCGCTATCGTTGCGCTGGCGGGCTGCAGCGCGCCGATCGCCGCCGCTTCCAGCGGCGTGGCGTCAGATACCGCCTCGTTGCTCTCGAAGGTCAACGTTTATCATCTGACCGAAAAAGAACTGTCCACCCAGGCAACGATCAATGGTTATAAATACTGGCCGGATGCTGCGCTGGATCCGTAGCTTTCCGCGAGTGCGCCATCGCCGGATCAGGCTTTTCCTGACCCGGCGTCGCGGAGCAGCGCATTTAGTGGCCGAGGGCGCCACTTACCAGAATCGAGGTGATGATCCCGGTCGCCGCGGCGATCAGCACATAGTTACCGTCGATATAGGACCAGTGATGGCCTTCCGGCGGGGGCGGCAGGCCGCGGTCGCTCCAGTCGCGGACGCGATATTCATCGCCACGGAACGGCGCCGGAGCCGGGTGGCCTTTGCGGAAATCGTTCCCGCGCCAGGCGAAATGGTCCTGCTCATGACGTGCCAGATCGCGTTTGTCATGGCCGTCGCGATCCGGGCCACGCTGGTCATGGTCGCCCTGATGATGCGCGTCAGGTCCGCCCTGCGGTGCATGCCCGTCATGGTCCGGACCGTTCTGCCACACCGTGGGTTGCCCCCGGACGATGGCCGTCGTTCGGGCCATCGGCAAAGGCCGGGACGCTCAGCACACAGGATAAAATTACTGCCAGAGAAATCATCTTTTTCATGGTACACCTCCTGATTCAGCTCCTTTGTACCGGGCAAATGTGAAGAAAGAGTGAGTAACTGGTTAACCAGGACGATTCCTGGCATCGGCAGTTGCTGTGCTGCGCAACAGCCAGGCAGCGGGAGGAAGGACAATAAAAAAGGCCGCTTTCGCGACCTTTATTCAGACAGGTAAAAGGACTTATTCAGTCACTTTATTTTTTAACTCTTCGGCGCCGGTTTTGGTTTTATCCCAGCCCTTTTCCGCACCGGATTTGGTGGCGTTCCAGCCTTTTTCACTGACCTCTTTGGTCTTATCCCACCCCTTCTCGGTGCCTTCTTTGGTCTTGTTCCAGGTTTTCTGCGCGCCTTCGCTCACCTGGCTGCCGACGCTGTCCTGCTTGCCTTCGGCGGCGTGTTTCGCCTTCAGCTGCTGCTCTTCGCCCTCGTGCTGGGCCTGATGCAGCTTCTCTTTAGCGGTGTTGGCGTTGGCATTCGCCGCCGCGACGGTATCATCTGTTGCATGTGTTGTCGCAGCAAAAACCGGAGCCGCAACCAGAATAGCCGATAACGCAATCATTGCTTTTTTCATAATATCCTCTCTCACGTGTCGTGTTATGAGTCGCATTCAGGATGGCACAACGAACCGGGGATGACATTAGGAATTAGCCTGAAAAACGTCTTCGACCTCCAGCCATGGCAGAAAATGCTGCCGCCTCGCGCGCCCTGTCGGCGTTGGCATAATTTCCAACATGTTTGTTACATTTTATGAAATTTGCCCTTGATATACTTGCCGTTGACGTTTACTCGAGAATAATTCTCAGAATCATTATATTTATAAATTGGCAAACGGAACTCATTTTATGGCAAGAAAATCAGTAAGATCGCTGTTACTTACTGCGCTGCTCGCGACGCCCCTCCTCAGCTATGCAACCCAATATCCCCTGACGGTCACGGACCTCGACGGCCGGCAGGTCACCCTCGCCAAAGAGCCGCAGCGTATTATTTTGCAGGATGGCCGCGACATTATGACCCTCGCCCTGCTGGACCGGGACAATCCGTTTAAACGGCTGGTGGCATGGAATAATCTGGCGAAAAAGCAGGATGTTGCCACCTGGCAGATGCTGAAAACGACGTGGCCCCAGTCGGCCACGATCCTTGACATGGGCTTCAGCGATAAAGGGAACGTCGATCTTGAAAGCGTCATCGCCCGTCAGCCGGATCTGATGATCGCCCAGCTGCGCGCCAGGCCAGCGCTGATGGAGAGTGGCGTCATCGACAAGCTCAGCGCCCTGCACGTTCCGGTGCTGTTTGTCGACTATGAGATCGCCCCGGCGAAAGATACCGCCCCCAGCATCGACCTGCTGGGCAAAGTCCTTAACCGCGAGAGCCAGGCCAAAGCCTTTACCGATTACTATCGTCAGCAGCTGCAGACGATTCGCCAGAAAACCGCGGCCATCACGCCGAAGGCCAACGTCTTCGTGGAAGCGCTGGCCGGCAACAGCGACGCCTGCTGCTTTACTCATGGCCACAGCGGCTGGGGCGGGCTGGTAGAGGCGGTCGGGGCGAACAATATCGGTTCGCAGCTGCTGCCGGGCGCCTCCGGGTTCGTTTCGCTGGAGAAAATCATCAGCATGAAGCCCGACGCCTGGATCATGACCGGCTCGAAGCGCGGCAACAGCCAGGTGCTGCCCCTGGGTTATGCGGTTAAGCCAGAGGCGGTGAAGGCCCAGGCGCAGACGCTGCTGGCGCGACCTGGGGTCAGCCAGATCCCGGCGGTACAGGAAAAGCGGGCCTATGGCGTTTATCACCACTTCTATAACCACCCGTGGAATATTGTCGGCATGGAATACCTGGCGAAAGATATCTACCCGCAGGCCTTCGGCGATCTCAACCCGGATGAGACGTACCATTATATTGTGCGCCATTTCACCGACCTGCCGGACCAGCCGTTCGTCTTCTCCTGGCAGCAGAGCGAGTAAATACAGCATGCGTTTAACCTCCGACTCCGTGCTCGACGGGCTGCCCGCCGGGACCTCTGGCATGATGAATGATTATCGCCGTATCGTGCGTCGCCGTCTGCTGCTGATCCTCCTGCTGACGCTGTTGATTGTCGCGTCGCTGCTGCTCGATTTTATGCTCGGCCCCTCCGGTCTGCCGCTGCAGAGCCTGTGGCAGACGTTAACCGATCCGGCCAGCGCCGATCCGGGCACGCGCGCCATCGTCTGGGATATCCGCCTGCCCTATGCGGTGATGGCGATTATCGTCGGTCTGGCGCTGGGACTGGCCGGCGCCGAAATGCAGACCATCCTCAATAACCCGCTGGCCAGCCCGTTTACCCTCGGCGTCTCCTCGGCTGCGGCGTTTGGCGCCGCGCTGGCGATTGTGCTCGGTATTGGCCTGCCCGGTATTCCCGGCCAGTGGTTTATCTCGGCCAACGCCTTTATCTTCGCCCTGCTGGCTGCCCTGCTGCTGGACGGCATCAGCCGCTGGACCCAGGTGGCCACCTCCGGCGTCATTCTGTTCGGCATCGCGCTGGTCTTTACCTTTAACGCTCTGGTCTCGATGCTGCAGTTCATCGCCAACGAAGACACGCTGCAGGGGCTGGTGTTCTGGACCATGGGCAGCATCGATCGCGCCTCCTGGAGCAAAGTCGCCATCCTGTTGGTCGCCCTGGCGCTGGTGATGCCCCTGTCGCTGCGCAGCGCGTGGAAGCTGACCGCCCTGCGGTTGGGTGAGGACCGGGCCATCAGCTTTGGCATTAACGTTCGCCGTCTGCGCCTGACCACGCTGCTGCGGATCAGCATCCTGTCAGCGCTTTCGGTGGCCTTTGTCGGGCCAATCGGCTTTATCGGCCTGGTGGCGCCGCATATTGCGCGGATGCTCTTCGGCGAAGACCATCGCTTTTACCTGCCCGCCAGCGCGCTGATCGGCGCCCTGGTGCTCTCCCTGGCCTCCATCGCCTCGAAAAACCTGATCCCCGGGGCCATTATTCCGGTGGGGATCGTCACTTCCCTGGTCGGGGTCCCGTTCTTTTTGAGCATCATTTTACGTCATCGGGGGCAGGTATGAGCGACCAGACATTATCCGGGCTGTCGCTGTCTCACTTCAGCGCCGGCTACCCCAGACGCAAGGTGATCGAGAACCTGACGGTTCCCCATCTGCCGCGAGGGAAAATCACCGCGCTGCTGGGGCCAAACGGCAGCGGTAAATCAACGTTAATGCGGGCGATGGCGGGTCTGGGCCCCTGCCGCGGCGAGCTGCTGCTGGAGGGGGAAAATCTGCTGACGCAGCCGTTCTCACGTCGCGCAGAGCAGGTAGTCTATCTTCCGCAGACGCTGCCCGCCGGCGTGCATCTGCATGTGCTGGAGTCGATAATCGTTGCCCAGCGCGCCGCCGGAGGACGCCACAGTCCGCAGCGCCAGGAGGAGGTCATGGCGCTGCTGCGACAGCTGGGGATTGCCCATCTGGCGATGAGCTACCTCGATCAGCTCTCCGGCGGGCAAAAGCAGCTGGTGGGTCTCGCCCAGTCGCTGATCCGCCAGCCGCGCCTGCTGCTGCTCGACGAACCGCTCAGCGCCCTTGACCTCAACTACCAGTTTCACGTGATGGATCTGGTGCGCCGGGAGACCCGGCGGCGCAACATCGTGACCCTGGTGGTGGTGCACGACATCAATATTGCCCTGCGTCACGCCGACCACGTGCTGATGCTCAAGGCGGGCCAGCTGCTCGGCGACGGCACCCCGGCCGCGGTCATCACCCCCGAGACTCTGGCGGCCGTCTATGGGGTGCGCGGGCGTATTGAACCCTGTTCGCAGGGGGTGCGGCAGGTGATTATTGACGGCCTGGTGGACAGCGAGGCCTGACCGCGGCGCGGGGCGGTTCGTCCGCCCCGCGCCCGCCGGCTTAGTGATCGAGATAGATATAGTTTTCCCAGCTCTTCATGCGGATCAGGATCTTCCTGATCAGCGACAGCTCTTTCAGGTGATCCGAGTAGACCGCCGCCTCGAGGGTGGCCCCCTGCGGCAGAGCGTATTCGGCAAAACGCGGATCGGTCACCTTCAGCACCACCAGCGCCCGGCCATGGGTATTGAGCGCGTCTGTGGTCAGCAATTTGCCCTGCCCCTGGAACTGGCTCTCGCCAATCGCCGGCAGCACGTCGGCCACTTCTCCGTGAAAGACGGTGCCCGGGATAGCCGGAAACATCAGCTCCGCGGGCTCGCCTTTGTGCAGACGCTGCAGGGCGTTCTGGCGAAATGCCGCGACGTACTCCCGCGAGGCGGCGCCCTCCACCGGCACAAAGGTCATCAGCGGGATCATCCCCAGCGCAGTGGACATGGTGCCCGGCCGTAAGCCGACGGTACTGACATAGCCATCCTCCGGGGCGCGGACGACAGTGTTCTCCAGCTGAAACTGCGCCTTTTGCAGCTGCGCCAGCAGGGAGGCCACGGTGGTGTTTTTGCCCTTCACCACCGAGTCCAGCGCATTACGCGCCTGAACCACCTTCGCCTGAGCCGCGCTGACGCTGGCTTCATCGGCTTTCCACGTCTGCAGACGGGTATCAACCATTTGATCGGAGAAGGCGCCCTGGGCATGGCCCTCCCGATAGCGGGCATACTCCCGCCGCGACTGGTCGCGCTGGGCCACCGCACGGCTCAGCTCGGCCTGCGCCTGGCTTAACGCCGCGTTTAAGGAGAGCGCATCCTGACTGGCTGCTTTTATCTGCGCCTGCAGATCGTCTACTTTCGCCTGGAACGGCGTCGGGTCGAGGGTAAACAGCACATCGCCCTTATGCAGCATCTGGTTAGGCTTCACCGGTACGCTCTGCACCCGGCCGCGTACCTGCGACACAATCGGCACGGTGCGAAACACCTGGTTACCGACGTCGGTATAAGGGAAGTTGTAGTTCATCCCGAAGATCACCGCGCCAATCAGGGCGATACCGCCGAGCACCGCCGTCGGCACGGTCCACTTATTGAGCGGGATGCGAAAAACTTTAAACACCACGATGCATAGCGCGGCGTAGGTCAGCAACATTAACGTTTCCATTATTTTGCCTCCTTCGCTTTCAGAACGTCCACCTCGCGCTGGACCTGTTCCAGCTGCTGGACCACCGTTTCCAGACGCTGATGCAGCGCCTGCTGATCGTCGGCAATGTGGCGCATCCCCCATCCGCGGTCTTCGCGCCACAGCGTCGCCCAGATCCATAACAAGGGCCACAGCGCGTGGAGGGTAAATAAGCTGACCCAACCGGCATAATGAATCGCATCCTGATGAGGATGACGCCGCTCTTTGGCGATTTCATAAGGAATATCGTGAATAACAATCACGCCATAAAAAAGTATTAAGGCCACGGCGATCAGAATGGCCAGCGCCACATAGTCCAGGGTCATAAAATAACTCCAGAGTGCAAGGTTAAATAAATAAAACAGCCAGATTCAGGCGTAACGGGGCCGGGGGAAAAAGCGCGCTTAGCGCTTTCCCTGGCGGTAATAGCAACGTGATGGCGTGAATCTGCCGAATCGGATTTAGAATTTCTCAGGAATATGACGGTCGATGGAGATCAGCTTGCCTTTTTTCACCGTGATATATCCCCCCTCGCGCAGCGCGGCCAGCACCTGGTACACATAGCTGCGCGAGAGATTGGTTCGTTTAATAATAAATGCCGACAGGCTCTCATGCTGACCCCCATCAATTTCGCCGCGATATAAATAGCGCGACAGCATCGATTTAATGGTCTGAAAGCTGGTCTGGCTGCCGCGTTCATAGTGGGCATCAAGGGCAAATATGCCCATATAGGCCAGGATCGTGGTCAGCTCTTGCATATAGCCCGGCGACGAATGAAAGAATATTCGCTCAAAATCGCTGGCGGTTATTTTCGCCAGCTGGCACTCGCCCAGACACTGATAATAGAGCGCGACCGACGGACAATAATGTTCCAGTAATCCTAACGGCATATGCGCGATAACAATCCCGACCAGGTTCTGCTCATCGCCAAAGGCCAATGTCATTTGCCCCTGCAGCAGAAAGTAGAGATAGCCCGACTGCGGAATAAAGCCCTGGTCTTTGCCCAAACTCAGCGTTTCACTGCAGGCGATCACCGCCGGCAGATGCGTAGTCAGCGTCAGCTTCTGGTACCGATCGTAAATATCGCCAAAACTGGGGTTCATCGCGCTACGCACTCCTTTACCTTTGGCCACCGCGGCGGGGCTAACCGCGACCTGTTGAACTATACCTAAGCGGGTGGGGAAGGAAAAGTCCAGATCTGGAGTGGCGAAATATTCCGCCTGGCTCACATTTTTTACCCTCGCCTCCCTGTTTCGTGACCCAATCGTTCCGCTTACCGGTGGGCTGTGCTTTAATGAGCTAAACCGGTTTAATAAAGTTTAGCTTAGAGGAGCTTGTCGTATGAATGGAAAAATCTGGGTACTCGGCGATGCGGTCGTCGATCTCCTGCCCGATGGAGAGGGCCGCCTGCTGCAATGCCCCGGCGGCGCGCCGGCCAACGTGGCGGTCGGTGTGGCGCGGCTCGGCGGTGACAGCGGGTTTATCGGCCGCGTCGGCGACGATCCCTTCGGCCGTTTTATGCTTCACACCCTGGCGCAGGAGCAAGTGGATGTGAACTATATGCGCCTCGATGCGGCGCAGCGCACCTCCACGGTGGTGGTCGATCTCGATAGCCACGGGGAGCGCACCTTTACCTTTATGGTCCGCCCGAGCGCCGACCTGTTCCTTCTGCCCGAGGATCTCCCGCCGTTTGCCGCCGGTCAGTGGCTGCACGTCTGCTCCATCGCTCTCAGCGCGGAGCCGAGCCGCAGCACGACATTCGCGGCGATGGAGGCGATAAAGCGCGCCGGGGGCTATGTCAGCTTCGACCCCAATATCCGCAGCGACCTGTGGCAGGATCCGCAGGACCTTCGCGACTGTCTCGACCGGGCGCTGGCCCTCGCCGACGCCATAAAACTTTCGGAAGAGGAGCTGGCGTTTATCAGCGGCAGCGACGACATCGTCAGCGGCATCGCCCGGCTGAACGCCCGCTTCCAGCCGACGCTACTGCTGGTGACCCAGGGTAAAGCGGGGGTCCAGGCCGCCCTGCGCGGGCAGGTTAGCCACTTCCCTGCCCGCCCGGTGGTGGCCGTCGATACCACCGGCGCCGGCGATGCCTTTGTCGCCGGGCTACTCGCCGGCCTCGCCGCCCACGGTATCCCGGACAACCTCGCAGCCCTGGCTCCCGACCTCGCGCTGGCGCAAACCTGCGGCGCGCTGGCCACCACCGCCAAAGGCGCCATGACCGCCCTGCCCTACAAGGACGATCTTCAGCGCTCGCTGTGATCCCCTTGGGCCGGTTAACGGCCCACTTTGCTGGCGACATCACAATTCTTAAACCGGTTTAGCAATTTTTATTTTCACCGCGTTACCGACATGTTTAACATATCAACTAAACCGGTTTAGCAAACATTAGCACACTCACTGATTTACCTTTGGATGTCACCAACATGTATAAAAAACGGAAGTTAGCCATTCTTATTGCTTTGCTAACCGGCACCGCCGCCGCCCATGGGCAGACAGACCTGAACAGCATTGAAGCGCGTCTCGCCGCCCTGGAAAAACGCCTGCAGGACGCCGAGACCCGCGCCAGCACTGCCGAAAGCCGCGCCGCCTCAGCGGAGCAGAAAGTTCAGCAGTTAACCCAGCAGCAGCAGCAAACCCAGGCCACCACCCAGCAGGTGGCCAGGCGCACCACTCAACTGGAAGAAAAAGCCGAACGGCCCGGCGGCTTTGAGTTCCACGGCTATGCGCGTTCCGGGGTGATCATGAACGACTCGGCCGCCAGTACCAAATCCGGCGCTTATATGACCCCCGCCGGGGAGACCGGCGGCGCCATTGGTCGCCTGGGCAACCAGGCCGACACCTATGTGGAAATGAACCTCGAACATAAACAGACCCTGGACAACGGGGCGACCACCCGTTTCAAAGTGATGGTGGCCGACGGACAGACCACCTATAACGACTGGACGGCAAGCAGCAGCGACCTGAACGTACGCCAGGCGTTCGTCGAGCTGGGCAATCTGCCGACCTTCGAAGGCCCGTTCAAAGGCTCGACCCTGTGGGCCGGGAAACGCTTTGACCGCGACAACTTCGACATCCACTGGATTGACTCGGATGTGGTGTTCCTCGCCGGGACCGGCGGCGGGATCTACGACGTGAAATGGAACGACAGCCTGCGCAGCAACTTCTCGTTATACGGCCGCAACTTTGGCGATATCGCCGACAGCAGCAACAGCGTGCAGAACTATATCGTCAGCATGAATAACTTTGCCGGCCCGGTGCAGATGATGGTCAGCGGGATGCGGGCGAAAGATAATGACGACCGCCAGGACGCGAACGGCAATCTGGTGAAAGGCGATGCCGCTAACACCGGGGTTCATGCCCTGCTGGGCCTGCACAATGAGAGCTTCTATGGCCTGCGCGACGGGACCAGCAAAACGGCCCTGCTGTACGGCCACGGGCTGGGCGCCGAGGTTAAAGGCATCGGCTCCGACGGCGCGCTGCGCCCGGGGGCCAATACCTGGCGCTTCGCCAGCTATGGCACTACGCCGCTGAGCGATCGCTGGTTTATTGCCCCGGCCGTGCTGGCGCAGAGCAGTAAAGATCGTTATGTCGATGGCGACAGCTATCAGTGGGCCACCCTCAACCTGCGTCTGATTCAGGAAGTGACGCAGAACTTCGCCCTCGCCTGGGAGGGCAGCTATCAGTACATGGATCTGCAGCCTGAAGGCTACAACGATCGCCATGCGGTCAATGGCAGCTTCTACAAGCTGACCTTCGCCCCGACCTTCAAGGTGGGCAGCATCGGCGACTTCTTCTCGCGGCCGGAGATCCGCTTCTATACATCGTGGATGGACTGGAGCAAAAAACTGGACAACTACGCCAACGATGACGCGTTAGGCAGCAACGGATTCAAATCGGGCGGCGAATGGTCGTTCGGTATGCAAATGGAGACCTGGTTCTGACGGCCACCGGGGCGACAGGGTAAATAACACATAAATATAAGGTTCGCGGCGCCTGCCACGGCTGGCGCCGCCCACGCCATATCATCATGCATTTAGAGGGTACTATGGATTTTGAACAGATTTCCCGCTCACTGCTTCCCCTGCTGGGCGGCAAGGAAAATATCGCCAGCGCCGCGCACTGCGCCACCCGCCTGCGGCTGGTGCTGGTCGACGACGCGCTCGCCGATCAGCAGGCGATTGGCAAAATCGACGGGGTGAAAGGCTGCTTTCGCAATGCCGGACAGATGCAGATCATCTTCGGCACCGGGGTGGTCAATAAAGTCTATGCCGCCTTTATCCAGGCCGCAGGCATCAGCGAATCGAGCAAATCCGAAGCCGCCGACCTGGCGGCGAAAAAGCTGAACCCGTTCCAGCGCATCGCCCGCCTGCTGTCCAACATCTTCGTGCCGATTATTCCGGCCATCGTCGCCTCCGGCCTGCTGATGGGCCTGCTGGGGATGGTGAAAACCTACGGTTGGGTCGACCCGAGCAACGCTCTCTATATCATGCTGGATATGTGCAGTTCGGCGGCGTTTATCATTCTGCCGATCCTGATCGGCTTTACCGCCGCCCGCGAATTTGGCGGTAACCCCTATCTGGGCGCGACCCTCGGCGGGATCCTCACCCATCCGGCTCTGACCAACGCCTGGGGCGTCGCCGCCGGCTTCCACACCATGAATTTCTTCGGCATCGAAGTGGCGATGATCGGTTACCAGGGCACCGTCTTCCCGGTGCTGCTGGCGGTGTGGTTTATGAGCATGGTCGAGAAGCGGCTGCGCCGCGTGATCCCTGACGCGCTGGACCTGATCCTCACTCCGTTCCTGACGGTGATTATCTCCGGCTTTATCGCCCTGCTGCTGATCGGCCCGGCCGGTCGCGCGCTCGGCGACGGCATTTCGTTTATCCTCAGCACGCTTATCAGCCACGCCGGCTGGCTGGCAGGCCTGCTGTTCGGCGGCCTCTATTCGGTGATCGTCATTACCGGTATCCATCACAGCTTCCATGCCATCGAGGCCGGACTGCTGGGCAACCCATCGATTGGCGTCAACTTCCTGCTGCCGATCTGGGCGATGGCCAACGTCGCCCAGGGCGGCGCCTGCTTTGCGGTGTGGTTTAAAACCAAAGATGCCAAAATAAAAGCCATCACCCTGCCGTCGGCGTTTTCGGCGATGCTGGGGATCACCGAGGCGGCAATCTTCGGGATTAACCTGCGCTTTGTGAAACCGTTCATCGCCGCGCTGGTGGGCGGTGCCGCCGGCGGCGCCTGGGTGGTGTCGATGCACGTCTACATGACCGCGGTGGGCCTGACGGCGATCCCGGGGATGGCTATCGTGCAGGCCAGCTCGCTGCTGAACTACATTATCGGAATGGCGATCGCCTTCGCCGTGGCCTTCGCGCTCTCTCTGACGCTGAAATACAAAACGGACGCTGAATAATGTCATTACCGTCACGTCTGCCTGCGATCCTGCAGGCCGTTATGCAGGGCCAGCCGCAGGCGCTGGCCGACAGCCATTATCCGCAATGGCATCTGGCGCCGGTCAACGGACTGCTGAACGATCCTAACGGCTTTTGCCAGGTCGCCGGGCGTTACCACCTGTTTTATCAGTGGAACCCGCTCGCCTGCGACCATACCTATAAGTGCTGGGGACACTGGAGCTCTGCCGATCTGCTGCACTGGCGGCACGAACCTATCGCCCTGATGCCGGATGAAGAGTATGACCGCAACGGCTGCTACTCTGGCAGCGCGGTCGAGTTCGAGGGCGCCCTGACTCTGTGCTACACCGGCAACGTGAAATTCCCCGACGGCGGGCGCACCGCCTGGCAATGTCTGGCGACCGAGAATGCCGATGGCACCTTCCGCAAGCTGGGGCCGGTGCTGCCGCTGCCAGAAGGCTATACCGGCCATGTGCGCGACCCTAAAGTGTGGCGGCAGGACGGGCGCTGGTACATGGTTCTTGGGGCGCAGGATGTGCAACAGCGCGGCAAAGTGCTGCTGTTTACCGCCAGCGACCTGCGGGAGTGGCGCCTGGTGGGCGAGATCGCCGGGCACGACGTGAACGGCCTGGCGAACGCCGGCTACATGTGGGAGTGCCCGGATCTCTTTCCGCTGGCGGACACCCACCTGCTGATCTGCTGCCCGCAGGGGCTGGCCCGCGAAGCGCAGCGCTTTCTCAATACCTATCCGGCGGTGTGGATGGCAGGCCGCTTCGACGCCGAACGCGGGATCTTCGACCACGGCCCGCTGCACGAGCTGGACAGCGGATTTGAGTTCTACGCGCCGCAGACCATGCAGGCCGATGATGGCCGCCGCCTGCTGGTCGGCTGGATGGGCGTCCCCGACGGGGACGAGATGCATCAGCCCACCCGCGCGCAGGGCTGGATCCATCAGATGACCTGCGTGCGTGAGCTGGAGTGGCAGGCTGGCACTCTGTATCAGCGTCCGCTGCGCGAGCTGGCCGCTCTGCGCGAGGAAGCTCAGGGCTGGTGCGGACAGACCCTGCCCCTCGCCCCGATGGAGCTGACCTTTGACTTTCCCCCGACAGCACGCTGGGGCTGGACTTTGCCGGCGCCCTGCAGCTCACCGTCAATCGCGACGGTCTGCGTCTGTCGCGCCGCGGCCTGCAGACGGCGGAGATGCATCACCGCTACTGGCGCGGCGAGGCGCGACGCCTGCGGATCTTTATCGACCGCTCCAGCGTGGAGATTTTCATCAACGATGGCGAAGGGGTGATGAGCAGCCGCTTCTTCCCGGGCTATCCGGGGCAGCTCATCTTCAGCGGTGCGACGCCGGTGGCATTCTGCCGCTGGCTGCTGCGGCCATGCATGGTAGAATAAGCGTTTTGCTTTCAGGCTCCCGGGTGCTGATGAAAACCAAACGCGTAACTATCAAAGATATCGCCGAACTGGCGGGCGTCTCCAAAGCGACCGCCAGCCTGGTACTCAACGGTCGTGGTAAAGAGCTGCGCGTGGCGCAGGAGACGCGCGAGCGCGTACTGGCGATCGCTCGCGAACAGCACTATCAGCCGAGCATTCACGCGCGCTCGCTGCGCGATAACCGCAGCCATACCATTGGTCTGGTGGTGCCGGAGATCACCAACTACGGGTTTGCCGTTTTCTCCCACGAGCTTGAGACGCTCTGCCGGGAAGCCGGCGTGCAGCTGCTTATCTCCTGCACCGACGAAAACCCTGGCCAGGAGAGCGTGGTGGTCAATAACATGATCGCCCGCCAGGTCGACGGCCTGATTGTCGCCTCTTGTATGCACAGCGATGCCGACTATCAGAAGCTCAGCGAACAGCTGCCGGTGGTGCTGTTTGACCGCTCCCCCAGCGACAGCGCCCTGCCGCTGGTGATGACCGACTCGGTCACCCCAACGGCCGAGCTGATCTCCCGTATCGCGCCTCAGCATGCGGACGAGTTCTGGTTTCTCGGCGGCCAGCCGCGGCTGTCGCCGTCGCGCGACCGGCTGGCGGGGTTCACCCAGGGCCTGGCCCAGGCGGGGATCACGCTGCGCCCCGAGTGGGTGATCAACGGCAACTACCACCCCAGCTCCGGCTATGAGATGTTCGCGGCGCTCTGCGCGCGGCTGGGGCGTCCGCCGAAGGCGCTCTTCACCGCGGCCTGCGGGCTGCTCGAAGGGGTGCTGCGCTATATGAGCCAGCATCATCTGCTGGATTCCAATATTCATCTCGCCAGCTTCGACGATCACTATCTGTATGATTCGCTTTCCCTGCGCATTGATACCGTGCAGCAGGATAATCGCCAGCTGGCCTGGCACTGCTACGATCTGCTCAGCCAGCTGATCGATGGTCAGGCCCCGGAGCCGCTTCAGCGCTACCTGCCCGCCACCCTGCAGATTCGCCATCCCTGACGGCGCGGTTGGCAATTAGCGTTTTCGCCTGGCGCGCGCCGCCTGCCTCAGCGCCAGCAGCGCGCTGGCGAGCACCGCGCCAAGGCCGATCGTTACCGGCCAGCGGTAAGCCACCAGCAACGAGGGCAATCCACCATCCGGCGCCAGCATCACCAGATTCCAGCCCGCCAGCCCCGCGTTGCCGTTCAGCGCCCGGCTTAACATCCGCTGATGCGGGGCGAATGGCTGAATGGTCTGGTAGTGGCTGCCGAACAGCGGGGGCTGCATCTCTCGCGGGAACTGCGCCTGCACCTGGGCCAGCACGCTGGCCGGCAGCGCGTGCGATGCCGCCAGCAGATGCCCGTCGCCATTCACCAGCAGCAGCTGATAATGCCGCTCCCGGGCGAGGGTCTGGAGAGCGGCGCGCATCGCCGCCAGCGGCCAGGTCGCTTCCCGCTGCGGCGCCGGAATGTTCATCCGCCGCTCAAGGCGTTCCGTCACCCACTGCGCATCCTCCTCCAGCTGGCGGATCTGCCTCTCACGGTAAACCTCTCTGGCCGGCAAATTCATGCCCCGACCGAGCGCCAGGATCGCCAGCCCCGCGAGCAGCGTGACGATAAGGCCCCTTTTTCCCGCTAGCCAGCGCGGCGAGAATTTGCCAAAGGATGGTGTATTCATACGACTCCAGAAACCGCAGGCCACGCGTGGCCCCTGACGAATGGACAACGGAAGTGGCGAAACTGTACAGGATGCGCAGCGCGGGCAAAACAGACAGGCGGAGCCTGGCGGGGAGTATTTTGTTTATTTCTGGACAGGACTGGCGGCAACGGCATCCTTCGCCGTTGCCGCCCGTTGATAAGATTAGTGTTTTTTCCTGTTGCGACGCATATCGATGGTTACTGCCGCAACGATAATGATGCCTTTAATAATATCCTGCACATACGCATCGACGCCGACAAAGGTAAAACCGCTTTTGATCAGGCCAAGGATCATCGCGCCAATCAGGGTGCCGGTAATGCGCCCCACTCCGCCCATTAAGCTGCTGCCGCCGATCACCGCGGCGGCAATCGCGTCCAGCTCGTAGGACATCCCCATACTCGACTGGCCGCTGCTGACGCGCGCCGCCAGCACCACCCCCGCCAGCCCTGAGAGCGCCCCGGCGATGGTGTAGACGATCACCAGATATTTATTCACATTGATGCCGGACACTTTGGCCGAGGTCATGTTGCCGCCGATGGCATACACATATTTGTCATACCGGGTATGCTTCAGCGCAATGTGAAACACGGCGGCGATCACGAAGAAGATAATCACCGGCATCGCCCCCTGGCCTATCGCCGTAAAGCTGTCGGAGAGGAAGCTGATCGGGTTGCCCTGAGTGTAATACTGCGCCAGACCGCGCGCCGAAACCATCATCCCGAGGGTGGCGATAAACGGCGGAATACCGGTCCGCGTCACCAGGAAACCGTTGGTCAGGCCGCACAGCAGGCCGACGCCGATCCCCGCGCAAATGGGGATCACCGCCGGCAGGTTGACCAGCGCCGGGAACATTGGCGACAGGCTATCGGAGGTTTGCGCCAGGCTGGCCGCCACCACCGCCGCAAGGGCTATAACCGAGCCGGAGGAGAGGTCAATCCCGGTGGTGATGATCACCTGGGTGACGCCGACGGCGATGATGCCGATAATCGCCACCTGCAGCACAATCAGCACCAGTCGGTTGGTATTGAGCAGGAACGACTGGTCGCGAACATACCAGCCGGCGATTTCAAAGGTCAGGGCAATCACCAGCATCACCACAAAGATGCCGGTATCTTTCGGCATTTTATGCCGCAAATTAGCGAAGAAGGAGGAACCCTCGCTGGCCGGAGCCGCCGTTAATTTCATATTACTCATTCTCTGTGCCTCAATGGGATGCCAACGACAAAATGGTTTCCTGGTCGGCTTCGTCTTTTTCCAGGATGCCGGTGATACGACCTTCATGCATCACCATGACCCGATCGCTCATGCCAAGGATTTCCGGCAGTTCAGAGGAGACCATAATCACCGCCACCCCCCGATTCGCCAGTTCACTGATAAGATGATAAATCTCCGCCTTCGCCCCGACGTCGATACCGCGGGTCGGCTCATCGAGAATTAAGATTTTCGGTTGCGCTAACAGCCAGCGCGCAATCAGGACTTTTTGCTGATTCCCCCCGCTGAGGTTATTAATAATTTGATCCATCGTCGGCGTTTTAATATTGAGCCGGCGTATTTGCTCCATGCAGTCTTCGGCCATTTTCACGTGCTGGACAAAACCGCTCTTGCCGATATATTCCGGCATTTTGACGATACTCATATTTTCCAGCACCGACAGCACCAGAAACAGGCCCGACTTTTTCCGGTCTTCGGTTAATAATGCCATCCCTTTTTCAATCGCCACGGAGGGGGAATCGATGGTCACCGGCGCTCCGTCGATCAGCACTTCGCCGCTGTCGAAGCGCTCCATACCGAACAGGCTTTCCATCACCTCGCTGCGCCCGGCGCCCACCAGCCCGGCCACGCCCAGGATTTCGCCACGGCGTACGCTAAAGCTGACGTCATGGAACACGCCCTGACGCGTCAGGTTGCGAACCGTCAGCACCTCTTCGCCGATGGTGTTATTAAATTTCGGAAACAGCTGGGTTAATTCGCGGCCCACCATCTGGGTGATCAGCGACTGCCGGGTAAATTCGGTGGTGTTTTTGCTCCCCACCCAGGTGCCGTCGCGAAAGACGCTGATCTCATCGGTGATGGCAAAGATCTCATCCATTTTGTGGCTGATATAGATGATCGCTTTCCCCTGGGCGCGCAGGTCGCGGATGATGGTGAACAGGTGAGCCACCTCGCCTTCGGTCAGCGCCGAGGTGGGCTCATCCATGATCACGATATCCGCGTTCCATGAAACCGCTTTGGCAATCTCCACCATCTGCTGGGCGGCGATGCTCAGGTCGCCCACCAGCCGGTCAGCGGTTAAGCGGATATTGAGCTTATCCAGCAGCGCCTGGGTCTGGCGGGTCAGCTGGCCATGGTCGACAAAGCCGTACTTCATCGGCTCGCGCCCCAGCCAGATATTCTCCGCCACCGTCATATGCGGCACCAGATTGAGCTCCTGGTGGATCATCGAGATCCCCGAGCGCAGCGCATCCATGGTGTCGGTAAACTCCACCGGCTCCCCTTTCACGCGAATCGACCCTTTATCGGGGCGATAGATACCGATCAGGCATTTCATCAGCGTGGATTTACCGGCGCCGTTCTCGCCCATCAGGGCATGCACCGTTCCCGGACGCACGCGCAATGAGACATTATCGAGCGCCTTCACGCCGGGGAAGAACTTACTGATACCTTCGGCTTCAAGGGCAAAAGCGTTCATACATCCACCTCCGTACCACAGGTTGGCCAGGACTATTTCTGATTACGGTTGGTAAATTCAGCCATGTTCTCTTTGGTGATCAGCTGATACGGCACGTCGATGATTTTTTCCACTTTCTCGCCGTTCGCCAGCTTGATGGCCGCGTCGACTGCGCCTTCACCCTGGCCTTTCGCATCCTGGAAGATGGTGGCGATCATCTTGCCGCTCTTCAGCATCTGCAGCGCGTCCGGGGTGCCATCCACGCCGGCGATGAGAATATGGTTCGGGTTTTTGCCCAGCGCCTGCAGGGCGCCGATCGCCATTTCATCGTTGTTGGAGGCGATGGCCTGGATATCCTCACCGCTGGTCATCCAGTTGCTGACCACATCCACTGCGTCATTGCGGGTAAATTTCGCGGTCTGCTTCTGGACGATTTTGATGTTCGGGTATTTCGCTACCACCTCTTCCACCCCTTTGGTGCGGTCGCGAGTGGATTCATTCGCCAGGTCGCCGAGCAGGATCGCCACATTGCCCTTACCGTTCATCGCTTTCGCCAGCGCTTCCATCTGCAGACGGCCGGCAAGAATGGAGTCCGATCCCACATAGGCCATCTTGTCGGTCAGCTCCGCCTGCGGACGGCGGTTCACAAACACCAGCGGGATCCCGGCTTTGGTGGCCTGATCCATGATCGGTTTCACCGCGTTGGTATCCACCGGGTTGACGATAATGGCGTCCACCCCCTGGCCGATAAAGTTCTGTACCTGCTGCAGCTGCTGGGAGACATCCCCTTTCGCGTCCTCGATCTGCGATTTAACGCCATCTTTTTTCATCTCTTTTTGCATCGAGGTACGCAGGATCGTCAGGAAGTTATCGTCAAACAGCGCCATCGAGACGCCAATGGAGACATCTTTTGCCATAACCACCGCAGGCAGCATGCAGGCTAACAAAGAGGCAACAATCGTTTTCTTAATATTCATAGTTGATCCTTGATTTTGTAGGTACGCCGGTGAATGAAACAAAATGAAAAATTAATTTCAGTTACGTTGCGGCAAATGTCTGCTGGTATATCGACGACGCTGCGGCACCTCTCGCACTCCATCGTGATCTAAATCACAAATAACGG
This sequence comes from Klebsiella sp. 4_1_44FAA, assembly GCF_000238715.1. NCBI lineage: Bacteria > Pseudomonadati > Pseudomonadota > Gammaproteobacteria > Enterobacterales > Enterobacteriaceae > Klebsiella > Klebsiella sp. 4_1_44FAA. The sequence goes on along the minus strand of NZ_JH414799.1, from coordinate 329,701 downwards.
CTGTTTTATCATCACTATTTTGAAACATCAGTCCATTTACGCCGCAACCTGGATTTCAGACCATTTATTTCATTAACAAGACATTTGAAACTTTTATAAGTAAATAACTGAAATGAAAATTTTAAAACTATGCAGTAACAGAATTTTGACAGACATCTAACATTGCCGCATAAATGAGCGAAAAATGAGAAGCAGACAACGCTTTGAAGCGATCCCTCCCGGCGGGGTGGTCATTTACCCGCCGGGGAAATCCGTGTTGTCAGGAAGGGAGGCGCCGCACGCCTTAGTCCACGTTCTCGGCGCTGTAGAGGATAAAGTCGACTTTACCGTCGGCATAGGTTTGCGGCTGGTAGCCGGACTCCAGATGGCGCAGCATCAGGTCGATCGCCAGCTGGGCGTGCTGGCGGGTGTTCTGATCGAGCGTTAACGCCAGGCTGCCCTTCGCCAGCTGCTGCCGGGTGGTGTTGTAACGCTCATGGGTGATCCAGCAGACGTCGCCTTCGCGGCGGTGGCGGGCCAGCGCCTCGGCAATCTGGGTATTGCCAAGCCCGGTGTTATAGATCCCAACAATATTTCGGCTGCGGCACAGGGCTTGCTCCACCAGGCGGGTGATCTGCTCCCGCCGCTCCTCGCCCGCCAGCACGTCGCTGAGCTGCAGGTGGGGAAAGCGCTGGCTCAGCACCTCGCGGAACCCCTGAATGCGCAGGCGATGCGCGCTGTAATCTTGCCGGCCGCTGACCATCAGCACCTCGCCGGGCCGCGGCGTCATTCTCCCCAGCATTAACCCCGCCGTGCGGCCAGCCTGCAGCTGATTGATCCCCACGTGGCAGAGTCGGTCGGCGCCGGGCAGGTCCGTCGCCAGGGTGATCGCCGGGACGCCAGCCTCCCGGCAGCGGCGCAGCGCGTCATGCACCGCGGGATGGTCATTGCCGAAGACGATGATCCCCTGACGTTGCTGGCAACTGCGCGCAATGCGCCGGGCCAGCGTCGTCGGCTGCGACTCCGGGACAAAGGTGCGGTGCAAGGTCAGACGGCGATAGCCGAGGCTATCCGCCACGGCGGCAAAATCCTGCGCCAGCTGCGGAAAGAAGAACGAGTCATTGCTGCTGAGAAAGACCTCAATCTGCCAGGGAAAGCGGTGCTCCTCCGGCAGGATCCGCTTCAGCCCCGCCTCGCGCGCCGCCTGCAGCACTTTGCGCGTGGTCTGCGGCGATACGCCGCCGCGCTCGTTCAGCACCCGGTCAACGGTGGCCACGCCGACGCCAATCTGTCTGGCCAGCATCGCCAGTGAAATGTTTTTCATCGCCCCTCTCTTCATGATGGAAATCCATCAAAACGGCAGTGTCAGTGAGTTTAGCAAACCGATTATGGTGGCAGCGTCCCCTCGCCATTCTGGAGAAAAAAATGATCTGCAAACGTTTTGCCCTGGTAGGCAGTGGTTTTATCGGTCAGGTTCATGCCGCCAGTCTTGCCCGTCATGAAGGAAGTGCGCTGACGATGGTGGCCGATGCCGCCCCGGAGCGCGCCCAAGCGCTGGCCGCCCGCTATGGCGCCCGGGCGGTGACCGTGAGCGAGGCGATCCATAGCGACGCCATCGACGCGGTGCTGATCGCCAGTTCAACCCCGTCGCATGCCGAACTGCTGGAAGCCGCCGCCAGGGCGGGCAAGGCGGTCTATTGCGAAAAACCGATCGACCTCTCCCTGGCGCGCGCCCGTGAGGTGGTGGAGCGGGTGCTCCCCCTGAACGTGCCGGTCACTGTCGGCTTTAACCGGCGCTTCGATAGCAGCCATCAGCAGCTCCGCCGCCAGCTGGAGCAAGGGCTGATCGGCCGGGTCGAGCTGGTGCAGATGGTCTGCCGCGCCTCCAGCATGCCGCCGCTCGACTATCTGCGCAGCTCCGGCGGCCAGATGCGCGATCAGGCGATCCACTTCTTCGATCTCCTGCGCTTTCTCACTGGCGATGAAGTGCGCACCGTAGCAGCGATGGGCGCGGCGCTGGCCCTGCCGGACATTGCCGAATTTGGCGATGTCGACACCTCCATCCTGATGATGCAGATGCGCGGCGGCGCGCTGGCGCAGCTGGACAATACCCGCCGCACCGGCCACGGGTACGATGAACGGATCACCCTGCTGGGCGCCGAAGGCGCGCTGGAGTCCGGTAGCCAGTCGCCGGCGGGCCCTACCCTGTGGCGCGGCAATCAGCGCATTGAGCCGGGCCTGTGGCCGGACTGGTTCAGCCGGGTACAGGGATCTTATTACCAGCATCTTGACGCCTTTATTCGCTCCCTGAATGGTGAAACCGTCGCCGACCTGCCCGGCCTGCTGGACGGCCTGCAGGCGCAGGCCATTGCCGAAGCGGCGGTTCAGTCCCTGCAGTATGGTCAGTTTGTCGCCGTCGACGACTGTCGCTGAGCGGGTGCGAGGCAACCGCTATCAGGCGCTGTACCTGCCTTTATGCCGGGCGGCGGCGATGCCTTGCCCGGCCTACATAACACAGGCATTAATACACTGTAATGTCAAACGGTTGCAGTAAAATCGTAGGCCCGCGCAAGCGCAGCGCCGCCGGGCAAGAACAGCCGACGCGGAGCCGCTTTTATGCCGGGCGGCGGCGTCGCCTTGCCCGGCCTACATAACACAGGCATTAATATGCTTTAATATCAAACACTTGCATAGATACCCCAGGCCCGCGCAAGCGCAGCGCCGCCGGGCAAGAACAGCGGGCGCGGAGCCGCTTTTATGCCGGGCGGCGGCAACGCCTTGCCCGGCCTACATAACACAGGCATTAATCTGATTTAATATCAAACGGTTGCAGTAAAATCGTAGGCCCGTGCAAGCGCAGCGCCGCCGGGCAAGAACAGCGGGCGCGGAGCCGTTTTATGCCGGGCGGCGGCGATGCCTTGCCCGGCCTACATAACACAGGCATTAATACGATTTAATATCAAACGGTTGC
>NZ_JH414799.1:298605-326628 GCF_000238715.1 Klebsiella sp. 4_1_44FAA | reverse complement strand
TGCCGGGCGGCGGCAACGCCTTGCCCGGCCTACATAACACAGGCATTAATCTGATTTAATATCAAAACGGTTGCAGTAAAAATCGGTAGGCCCCGTGCAAGCGCAGCGCCGCCGGGCAAGAACAGCGGGCGCGGAGCCGTTTTATGCCGGGCGGCGGCGATGCCTTGCCCGGCCTACATAACACAGGCATTAATACGATTTAATATCAAACGGTTGCAGTAAAATCGTAGGCCCGTGCAAGCGCAGCGCCGCCGGGCAAGAACAGCGGGCGCGGAGCCGTTTTATGCCGGGCGGCGGCGCCGCCTTGCCCGGCCTACATAACACAGGCATTAATCTGATTTAATATCAAACGGTTGCAGTGAAATCGTAGGCCCGTGCAAGCGCAGCGCCGCCGGGCAAGAACAGCCGACGCGGAGCCGTTTTATGCCGGGCGGCGGCGTCGCCTTGCTCGGCCTACATAACACAGGCACTAATCTGATTTAATATCAAACGGTTGCATAGATATCCCAGGCCCGTGCAAGCACAGCGCCGCCGGGCAACAGACATCAGGCATCGTACGCGTCCTTTTGCCGGGCAATGGCAGATACGCTCGCGCTATCTGCAAACCAATGCCCGGCCGGCTCCTTAGCGTTCTTCGTTAAACACCGCGCCCACCTGGCGCCGCACCTCATCCATCACCTGCAGATTCTGCAGCACCCGACTGAGCGGCCGCAGCGGCGAGTCCTGCAACCCCTGCCCGATGCACCAGGCAAAATGCTCCGCCTGCCAGAACAGCTGGTCGTAACGATTGCGCGGCTCTTCCCAGCGCAGCACCTGCCCGCCCTGGCTGGCGGCGAGCGTGAAGCCGCCGGGGGCGTAAAACTGGCCGTCGATCGTCAGGGTCGCCTGGCGTCCGGCCACCACCGCCCCGCCCGGCGTGTTGCTGAACAAAGTGGTGTTTAACAACCCCTGCATCCCGTTCTGCCAGCTAAACAGCATCGACGTCTGACCGTTAAGCCCCTCCGCCGTGGCGCTGCCGCGGGCGACAATCTCCTGCGGCATGCCACCCACCATCAGCGCAAACGAGGTCACATAGCTGCCGAGGTCCATCATCGGCCCGCCGGCAAGATCGGCATTGAAGATGCGGTGCTCGGGGGTGAAATACTCGCCGTGATCGGCCAGCAGGGTATGCAGGTCGCCGAGCGCCCCATCCTCCAGCAGCTGGCGGATCACATCATATTTCGGCGCGTAATCGCACCACATTGCCTCCAGCGCCAGCTTCTCCTGGCGGGCGGCTTCGGCCTGCAGCTCACGCCCTTCGCCGAGGTTGAGGGCGAAGGGTTTCTCTATCAGCACGTGTTTGCCCGCCTTCAGCGCCTGCATGCCGTCGGGAAAGTGATGGTTGTGCGGCGTCGCAATATACACCGCATCAATATCCGGACGCGCCAGCATCTCCTCCACCTGGCCGTAAGCCTGGGGGATCCCCCATTCCGCGGCCACCCGGTCGGCCTTCGCCTGGCTGCGGGAAACCACCGCCACCACCTGCTGCCGGCTGTAGGTTTTCAATGAGTGCACAAAGCGCTCGGCGATCCAGCCAGGACCGATAATGCCCCAGCGCAGGATGGGAATGCTCTGCGCCGCCGGGCGGCGCGGGGTTGGTAAGTGTGACGGAAACATAGCGGCTCCTTAGTCTTTAACCACGTTCACCCAGCGACGGCTGGCCATCGAGGCTTCAATCGCCGACAGCACGCGCTGATTCTGCAAACCAAATTCAAAGTTGGGATAGCAGTCGCCCTCCCCGCAAATCCCCTGCACCAGGTCATGCACTTCGATCACCTTGACGTCAAAATAGCCCAGCCCGCCGCCGCCAAAATCGAAGCCGAAGAAGCCGGCATAGGCCGGGATCTGGCTCCCGGCATACAGCGTCTTAAAGCCGCGGTCATGTTTGTCATCGTTGAAGCGATAGACCTGCAGCTCGTTAAAGCGCTCCCCATCCATATACAGCGTGCCTTCGGTGCCGGAGACCTCCCAGAACACGCCGAAGATCCGACCGGCGGCGATGCGCGAGGCCTCAATCACCCCCGCGGCGCCGCTGTCGAAATTGACCAGGCACTGAACCTGATCGTCATTTTCCACTTCCCGCCACTCGGCATCGGCCGCGACCCGGCTGGCATACCCGGCATCGGTCTGCGGCACCGGACGCTGGCGCAGGCAGGTTTGCGCGCTGGCGGTCACTTCACGGATCCCGCCCAGCAAAAACTGGGCGACGGACAGGGTATGGGCGCCGAGGTCGCCAAGCGCCCCGCTGCCGCCGAGGGTTTTCGAGCAGCGCCAGGACCAGGGCAGGTTCGGGTCGTTATAAAACCCCTGATCAAAGGTGCCGCGAAAGCGCACCGGTTCGCCAATATCTCCCCGGGCGATAATCTGCTTTGCCAGCAGCGCCGCCGGCGTTTTGATGTTGTTAAAGGCCACCATGGTCTTCACCCCCGCGCGCCGTGCCGCCTGCGCCATCTCCTGCGCCTGCTGCTCATTGACCGCCAGCGGCTTCTCGCAATAGACATGTTTACCCGCCGCGATCGCCGCCATCGCCATTGTGTAGTGCAGATGGTTCGGCGAGGTGATATCCACCACATCAACCTGCGGATCGTTTACCAGCTCGCGCCAGTCGCCGTAGGCCTTTTCCGCCCCCAGTTTCGCCGCGTGGCGTTCGGCCATCGCCTGATCCTGATCCGCCAGCGCGTAGAGATGCGGGCGCTTGGGCAGATCGGGATAGAACATCGCCGCGCGACGGTAAGCGTCAGCGTGTGCCTGCCCCATAAAACCTGAGCCGATAAGGCCAATATTTAACCGCGCGCTCATGATGCGTACTCCTCTGACGATGAAGGGGAAGATAAATGGTGCGCCAGCCAGGCATAGGCGCGGCTGGCGGTGGCCAGCGGCGGCGCCATCGCCGGGTCCTGCTCGGCTTCGATAATCAGCCAGCCGCGGTAGTCGCTGTCCCGGACAAAGTCGAGGATCGGCGCATAGTCGATGCAGCCGTCGCCTGGGATGGTAAACAGCCCGGCGCGCACCGCCTCGTTAAAGCTCAGGTTTTCCCGATACAGACGCCCCAGCACCTGCGGACGCACGTCTTTCAGATGCAGATGGCGGATACGGTGGCCATATTTGTGCAGTACGCGCGGGATCTCGACCCCGGCGACAAAGGCGTGCCCGGTATCAAACGCCAGCCCGACGTTGTCATGGGTGTGAGACAGAAACCGCTCCAGCTCGTCATCGTGCTCCACCAGCATCATCAGATGATGGTGATAGGCCAGCTGGAGGTCATAGTCGCGCAGCAACAGGTCAGCAAAGGTATTCAGCTTGTGGCAATACGCCGCAAGGCTGACGCGGCTTAACGGCGGCGAGAGCGAAATAGGCTCATCAAGCGGGGTTTCACCTGGCAGTTGCCCGCATTCGCCGTAAACCATCACCTTCGCGCCGAGCTGCCGGAGGAGCTGGGCGTGCTCCCGCACCGCCTCCAGCTCCGCTTCCACGCTGCGGTCGGCCAGCATGCCGCTGTACCAGCCGGACGCCAGGCGCAGGTCAGCCGCCGCCAGCAGCGGGCCCAGGGTTGATGCCTGGCGGGGAAATTTCCGTCCTAACTCAATGCCCTGATAGCCCGCCTCCCGCGCCTCGCGCAGGCAGGTATCCAGGGGAATATCACCGCCTAAATCCTCGAGTACATCGTTGGTCCAGCACAGGGGGCTCACGCCCCACCGCAGTTGCTCTGTCGCCATCTTGTTCTCCTTTCCACCCTGTGGTCTTGTCTGGCGTCACTATAAGCAGGTGACGACCGACGATGAAAACGGAGAAATGATGGAAATCCATCATTGCGCTGGCGGTATATTCGCTATTTCAGGTAACCCTGAAAAATAAATGGAAATAATGCTTGCCGCCGGCTTATTTTGCGGATAAAAATTACTGGCTTAATAACCCGCTTCAGAGGTTATCCCTTTCATTCGAAATATGATGATAGCAATATGAAAAAAACTCAACACCGCACCAGCGCGGGCTTTTGCCGTGCGCCAAGGACAGGCCTGCTATTATTTGCCTGAATGACACATAGCCGCTTTTAAAACATCAAATAATTAACATTCTCTCTGCAATAATATGACAAGCTGTGGGAAGGTTGGCTTGCGAAATAAGCATGAAACTTTGATGCTTTACTAATAAATAACTCCAGAGCCTCTTGCTAATTACTTATCAGGACTGGTTGGGTTATTTTATTCTGACGCCAACGGGAGAATACACCAACGTGTATCCCTCTCTCTGGCCCGGCACGCCGCTATCGCGATGAGAAACAATAAGATGAATAAGAACTGGCTTTTCACCACCCTCACCCTGGCGCTGGTCGCCGCCGCGCCGGCCCACGCCATTAGCGCGAAATACCGGGAACAGCTTGAACGTTCCGGCTGCACGCAGTTGACCGACGGGATCACCTGCGATATTCATAAAACCAAAGCCGAGAATGCCGCCGCCGCGCAGCAGGCCGACAGCGGCTTCGGCCCCTGGGTGGGCACCTGGTATGTTTATACGGAGTATGGCGATAAAATTGATGAGATTACCGTCACCGCTAAAACGGTGAAAACCCGCGGCCATCTGGTCGAGGAGGCGAAAGCCAGCCAGGGTAAACTGACCTTCCGGGTGAAAAGCTCAGCCTTTACGCTGAACGACGCCTTTAACGGCGTATGGGCAAACGGCAGCCAGCGCGGCACGTTGCAAAAAGTCCTGTAATAACATCGCTCTGCCGACAGGCCGGGGATAATGCAGGGAGAACCTCCCGGCGCAGGCCGGGAGGGAGTGCAACGGATTACTTCTGCGGACGCATGGCCGGGAAGAGGATCACGTCGCGGATGGTATGGCTGTTGGTAAACAGCATCACCATGCGGTCGATACCGATACCCAGACCGGCGGTCGGCGGTAGGCCGTACTCGAGGGCGGTCACGTAGTCTTCGTCGTAGAACATCGCTTCGTCATCGCCCGCCGCTTTGGCGTTCACCTGATCCTGGAAGCGCTGCGCCTGGTCTTCGGCATCGTTCAGCTCGCTGAAACCGTTACCGATTTCGCGGCCGCCGATGAAGAATTCAAAGCGGTCAGTGATTTCCGGGTTGACGTCGTTACGGCGCGCCAGCGGAGAAACTTCCGCCGGGTATTCGGTGATGAAGGTCGGCTGAATCAGATGCGCTTCCGCCACTTCGTCAAAGATTTCGGTAACTATGCGTCCCAGCCCCCAGCTTTTCTCTACCTGAATACCGATAGATTCCGCCAGCGCTTTCGCCGCGTCGAAGTTATCCAGATCCGCCATGTTGGTTTCCGGACGGTGTTTCTTGATCGCTTCCCGCATGGTCAGTTTTTCAAACGGCTTGCCGAAATCAAACACCTGGTCGCCATACGGCACTTCGGTTTTGCCCAGCACCGTCTGCGCCAGGGTGCGGAACAGCGACTCGGTCAGTTCGATCAGGTCTTTGTAGTCCGCATACGCCATATACAGTTCCATCATGGTGAACTCTGGGTTATGGCGTACCGAGATCCCTTCGTTGCGGAAGTTACGGTTGATTTCAAACACGCGTTCAAAACCGCCAACCACCAGACGTTTCAGATACAGTTCCGGCGCGATGCGCAGGTACATATCCAGATCCAGGGCGTTGTGATGGGTAATGAACGGACGGGCTGACGCACCGCCAGGGATCACCTGCATCATCGGCGTTTCGACTTCCATAAAGCCGCGGGCCACCATGAACTGGCGCATGGTGGCGAGGATCTGCGAACGGATACGGAACGTATGACGCGACTCTTCGTTGGCGATCAGATCCAGATAGCGCTGGCGATAGCGAACTTCCTGATCCTGCAGGCCGTGGAATTTATCCGGCAGCGGGCGCAGGGCTTTGGTCAGCAGGCGCAGCTCGGTGCAGTGGATCGAGAGTTCGCCGGTTTGCGTTTTGAACAGCTTGCCGCGGGCGGCGATGATATCGCCGAGGTCCCATTTCTTAAACTGTTCGTTGTAGACGCCTTCCGGCAGGTCATCGCGCGCCACGTACAGCTGAATGCGGCCGCCGACGTCCTGGAGGGTGACGAAGGAGGCTTTGCCCATCACGCGACGGGTCATCATCCGACCAGCCACCGCAACTTCAACGTTCAGGGAAGCGAGTTCATCGTTGTCCTTCGCATCGAATTCAGCATGCAATTGGTCAGAGGTATGGTCGCGACGGAAATCGTTGGGGAAAGCTACGCCCTGCTCACGCAGCGCAGCCAGTTTTTCGCGACGAGCTTTCAGTTCATTATTAAGGTCAATGGCCTCATCGGCACCTTGTGCTTGTTGTTCAGACATATGGATTCCTCATAACCTTGCTTTCAAACTAGCTTCGATAAATTGAACCAGGTCACCCTTCCGCGCGGCCTGTCTCTGGGAAGACACCAGAGCACAATCTTAACGATCCTGGATTCACTCCAAGCTGATCTCACTCAGCTATGGCTTCAGTAACGGTATTTTTTATCGTTGGCCTCCGCGCATGCCAGAATATCCTCCTCCTGTTCACTAAGCTGTGCAAGGAGCGACTTCGCGCTCCGCTGTTGAGGTAATGCCCCCGGTCGCGCTGCGCTTACCGGGGCTACGAATCGCAGCCCGGACAAGGTGTTTACGCCACGAGCCGGGACGAGCGTCAGGCGCCGCCGCCGGTAATTTCACCGGCAGCCGCACGACGTTTGCCAACGCTACAGGCCGCGGCAAAGGCGATAATGACCATCACCGCCACGCAGCCGAGGGTCCATTCGCCCATCTGCGCGAAGAAATGCTGATAGGCGGCAATCGCCGTATCGCTGATTTGCGATTCGGTGGTTTGCTGGGCGACCACGCCCGCCAGCCAGTTGGCCACCGCGCCGGTGGCCAGCATATAAATGCCGGTCAATACGCCGGTGACGCCGGGCATGTTCAGACGGGTGATTTGCGCCATCGCCACCGGGTCGATAAACAGTTCGGCAAAGCCCATCATCGCCAGCCCGGCGACCATCATGCCCATTGAGGCCTGACCGTCAGCCGCGCCATGGCGGGCATTGAGCGCCAGCAGCATAAAGCCGCCGCCCATCAGCAGCAGGCCGAAAGAAAATTTCAGCCAGACGCGCAGCACCGAACGCACGCTGCCTTCCGGGCGCATCAGCCACGCCAGCACCACGCCGGCCGCCATCACCGCTATCGCGTTAACCGACTGGAACAGCGCGGTCGGCACGTCCCAGTTCAGCAGACGACGATTGACGAAGTGGTCGATAAACAGGCTAATCGAGCTCCCGCCCTGCTGCGCCAGCACCCAGAACAACGTTCCGGCGAGCATCAGCAGGACGATCTGCCACAGCGCGCGACGATGCTCCGGGGCTTTGATCATGATCCGCGCCACCATCTGGGCGGCGAACAGGCAGACGATCGCCAGCAGATAGCCGGACCAGTTGTTTTGCAGCAGCAGCGTGAAAAATACCGGCGCCAGGCAGAGCATCACCAGCAGCCAGCCCCAGGTCGGCAGCACGAACTTCACCGCCCGCAGCGCCGGTTTATCGACGCCGCGGGTATGCCGGAAGTGGCGGCTGCCGCTTAAGAAAATCATCAGGCCGATAAACATACCGATCCCCGCAAGGGCGAAGCCGATATGCCAGCCGTACCACTGCGCCGCCAGTCCGCAGGCGATGGGCGCGGCAATCGAGCCGACGTTGCCGGCGGCGTACAGCAGCGAGAAACCTCCGTCGCGACGCGGGTCGTCGTGAGCGTACAGTTCGCCAAGCAGGCAGCTGATATTGGATTTAAACAGGCCGTAGCCGCAGATGATGATCGCCAGCGCGACGTACAAACTCCATGCGGAGGTCGACTCAACGCCCAGCACCACATGGCCGAGGGTCATCAACAGCGCCCCGGCAATTACCGCCGTGCGGTTGCCGAGCAGGCGGTCGGCAAGCCAGCCGCCGAGAATAGGGGTAACGTAAACCAGAGATGCGTAAGCGCTGAACAGGCTGATGGCGTGGCTGTCGTCGAAGCCAAGCTGGTGGGTAAGGTAAAGGATGAGTAAGGCGCGCATGCCGTAAAAGCTGAAGTACTCCCAGATCTGGATCGCAACGATGTAGTAAATCGCGCGCGGCTGTGAGGGTGTTTTCATGTGTTCTCCTTGCAGCGTGAAAAAGGGAAGTGGCAAGCCACTTCCCTGGTGTGCGTCTATTACTTGTTATTCTCTTCTTTCAGCACTTTAACGGTGTAACGACCATCCGCCTGACGATAGGCGCCGTGGATATCGGTTTCGAAGCCTGGATAGTGGGCGCCGATTTCGCACAGCATCTGCAGGAACTCCAGCACCGGACGGCTCTCTTCGGTGATCATCTCACCCGGCATCACCAGCGGCACTCCCGGAGGATACGGCAGGATCATGTTGGCGTTGACGCGGCCGACCATCTCTTCGAGATACACTTCTTCCGTCTGACCGTGCAGCTCTTTCTGGAACGCGGCATACGGGGTCATCACCATCGATGGCAGCACTTCAAACGCGCGGAACATCAGATCCGGCAGGTTGTGATGCTCGATCAGTTTGTGAATGTTCTGCGCGAGGTCCTGAATACGCATGTTTTCATAGAATTCAGGATCTTCACGGTACAGCGACGGCAGCATGTTTTTCACCCGCAGGTTCAGGTCGAACGCGCGTTTGAAGTCGGTCAGCGCACGCAGCAGGCTCAGCGCTTTAGTCTTATCGATACCGATACTGAACAGGAACAGCAGGTTGTACGGACCGGTTTTCTCTACCACGATGCCGTGTTCGTCGAGGTATTTCGCCACGATGCTTGCCGGAATACCGAAGTCATCCATGGTGCCGTCTTTCTTCATCCCCGGAGTCAGCAGCGTGACTTTGATCGGGTCGAGGTACATGTGTTCGTTATCGATGTTTTTGAAACCGTGCCATGCGCTGTCGGAACGCAGCGGCCAGCATTCAGGACCATCGATATGCTCCGGCTGCCAGACGTCGAAGAACCAGCCGTCAGACTCGCCTTTCAGACGTTTGATCTCTTTACGGAACTTGATGGAACGTTCAATAGAGCCGTCGATCAGACGCTTACCAGCGTTCCCCTTCATCATCGCCGCCGCGGTTTCGGTGGAGGCCACGATCCCGTAGTGTGGAGAGGTGGTGGTGTGCATCATGTAGGCTTCGTTGAAGGTCTCTTCGTTAACGTCGCCTTTCACGTGGATCATCGACGCCTGGGAGAACGCCGCCAGCAGTTTGTGCGTGGACTGGGTTTCATAAATCACTTTCCCTTCAACGCGGCCGCCGCTCATCCCGCATTTGCCTTCATAGATCGGCGAGAAGTTGGTGTAAGGGACCCATGCGGAGTCAAAGTGGATGGATTTCACATCCAGGGTTTTCTTGATGAAGTCGGTGTTATACAGCAGACCATCGTAAGTCGAGTTGGTGATAACCGCGTGTACCGGCCAGGTCGCGTTCGGCGTCTCTTTCACACGCTTGGCGATAGTCGCGTGCTGGAATTCGCTCTGCGGAATACCGCCGAGGATACCGTAGGCGTTACGGGTCGGACGGAAATAGATCGGCGTAATGTCGCTCATCATCATCAGGTGAGTCAGCGATTTGTGGCAGTTACGGTCAATCAGCACGGTGCTGCCGGCCGGCGCGGAGTACATGCCGACGATTTTGTTAGCGGTAGAAGTACCGTTGGTCACCATGTAGCTGCGTTCTGCGTTAAACACGCGAGCGATATACTCTTCCGCTTCTTTGTGCGGGCCGCTGTGGTCCAGTAGGGAACCCAGTTCAGAAACCGAAATGGAGATATCGGATTTCATGGTGTTGGAGCCAAAGAAATCGTAGAAGATGCTGCCTACCGGGCTTTTCTGAAACGCGGTACCGCCCATGTGGCCTGGGGTACAGAAGGTATATTTACCTTCACGGACATATTTGAACAGCGCTTTGGTCAGCGGCGGCAGAATGGTGTCGATGTATTCGTCAGTGTTCTGTTTGATTTTGTTCGCGATATCTTCCGCAGCGCCCAGCGCATATTCGAAGAAGCGAACCTGCATGCGCAGATCGTTCAGGCTAACGTCCAGAGTGGAGTAGGTGTTAGCGAACGCATACAGCGGCATGTACTCGTTCATTTTGCTGATTTCTTCGCACAGTTCGAGATTGTATTTATCCCAGTCGAAGATCACGCCGCACAGACGAGAGTTGTTTTCAATAAGTTTTAATAAGTCGTCACGGTCGTTCGGGTAGACAATACGGAAGTCCAGGCGTTCGAGAGCACGATGCAGTTCACGGATGGGTTCTTCTTTGAAGTAAACCCCCATGTGATTCATGATTGCAATAACGTTCATAGTCAAATCTCCAGATGTAGAAAGCCCCTCCCGTCGCGTGATGACAGGTGATGGAAGGAGCCTCAGGAAAACGGGTTACTGATTAGTGCGCGTTAGCGGTGGTGTTGTTATCCGATGCGTTGTTCTGGCGCTGGTGCATTTTGCGACCGTAGAACATCAGGATAATCAGGCTAACGATGAAAGTGCCGGCCAGTTCGAAGGAGCTTGCGCCCATCAGCGCGATGAAGCAGAACACGCAACCCAGTACCGAACAAATCAGGCTAACGAAGTTACGGATGTTGATGCCTTCGAAACGAATCAGGTCAACACAGGAGTAGAAGTAAGGCAGCATGGTCAGCAGTACCGCGATACCGGTCAGTTCGCCGAACAGGTCAGAGGCTTTACCACCGGCGGAGTTCATCAGGGTAATCAGCACCATCAGCGCGGTCATTTTCACTGCGGCCAGCAGCAGGCCTTTTTTCGGAATACCGTTGTTATCAACTTCGCCATACACTTTCGGGAAGTTACCGTCGTTGGCGGCACGTACACCGGCCTGGCCAACCAGCATCATCCACGAGCCCAGAGAAGTCAGGCAGGCAAAGGCGGTGAAAGCGGATACCATCGGTGCAGCCCAGCCGCCGAGGATGGTAGAGGCGCTAATTGCGAACGGCGCACCGGACGCGGCCATCTGAGAAGCAGGATACATACCGGCGATAACCTGAGTCGCGGCGATGTAGACGATACCGGCCATCGCAGTGCCCAGCATGGTAGCCAGCGGCACGGTACGTTTCGGGTTTTTCACCATCCCGGTACTCACGGCGGCGGATTCTACGCCAACGAAGGCCCACAGGCAGAGCAGGATACTTTTAATAACCGCGTGGCTATCGGTGGTGCTGGAGGTATTCCAGTTCGCCTGATAGGTAGCGACATCAAACCAGTGCCAGCCGACGACCGCGGTCATGACTACCGGAATAAGCACCAGTACCAGACCAATAGTGGTCAGACGGCTGACCCAGGTCCCGCCGAGCATATTAACGAAAGTAAAGATCCACACGATGGCAATACAGGCAATACCTGCTGGCACCGGGTTATTTAAAATTGGGAAGAACGTAGAGAGATAAGAAACTGCGGTAATCCCGATGGCCAGGTTACCAATCCAGTTTGCATGATAATAAAGGACACCGGTCTGGAAACCGAATGCCGGAGATATTTCGCCAGCGTAGGCAATAGGACCGCCCTGCTGCGGGTTTTTAGTGGCCAGTCGGGCATAAACATAAGCCAGAGACATCGCACCAATAATTGAAATCACCCAGCCCCAAATGGCAATACCACCGATGCTGGCCAGGTTCGCAGGTAATAATGCAATCCCGCTCCCCATCATATTACCGGCGACGACACCGGTACAGGCAAATAGCCCGATCTTCTTGGCAGAACTCATGGTTGTTTTTCTCCTAAGTTTATTTGGGAGGTACAGATCATGATACAGAACCATTAATTGACCCGACCAACTGCCAACAAGATTACTGATTTGTACGAGATAAGTCCTAAAGATAAAGTGATATAAAAACAAACATCAGACAAATGATATTTTGACCTTTTTCGCTTAACATATAAACATGACAACAGGGTGTCAGAAAAAGATAAACATCGTTGTATTACAGTGAGTTAGAAGAATGAGAACGTGTTATCTGGCTGTTATTTAAAGCCTCCCGAATGCTAAATAAAAATAACAACAAGAGGCTTCATGAGAAACATAAATTTAACCTCACCATGCCCAAAACCTTGCACATGATGAGGGTTTACTTATTCTGAAGAGAGAAAGTTGTCGAGATATGGAACGACTCGGTTAACCGACGTCTGGAAAACCCCATTTTCAATCCAGTACAGGGTATCTTCGCCAGGACGTAAATTAAACGCCGTGATGTAAGAATCGGCAGCCAGACGGTTCTCACCTTTCATCTCATAGACTTTGCCTAACAGCACATAATTTAGCCATGACATCTCTAAATCAATCGCACTATTAATTGCGGTATTTGCTTCGTCGACTTTGCCCTTCCCCAATGAATCCACCGCTTTTATTTGATAATAAATCGCCATGTCTTTTATACCCGGCATCGCCCCTACCCGCTCGACTTCACTGTAGAGGGCGGCCAGCTGTTTATCGTCCAGCGGCTGTTGCGAATGGCGCAATACATCCACCAGCGTTTTTTCGGCATAGGCGTAAATAAAATCCGGCGCCCGCTTAATCACATCATCCAGCAGGCTACTGGCCTTACTTAATGAATCGACGTCGCCCTTCATTAACAGCTGATGCGACTGGTAGAAATAGGTTAACGCCACGCTTTGCGAGGGCTGATATTGCCTGAGCATCGCCTGCATTCGCGCCGGCCACGGCTGCGCCAGGGCATCCGACAGGCTGTTCATCAGATCGTTCTGGATGGTCAGCTGGTTATCGTTGGTCACAAAGTAGCGCTTATCCAGCATCGTCGAGCTGTCGGCGTTGTCCACCAGCTGGACCGACATAAAGCACTGCTGCGCCCGATAATGGCGCTGATTAACGAACTCAATGGTCAGCGTTTTGCCGGAACTGCTTGGTTCATTGATGTTGTAGTCCGTTTTGTCATGCACCATAAAGGTCGAGAAGGTGTTCAGCGAGGTGGTGATCAGGCTGGCCAGTCCAACGGCGTAGGAGTGCTGCGACGACCAGTTAGCGCAGGAGTTGCCATTCACCAGGTGGATATCGATATCGCGCGGATTGAGCAGCAGACGCGCCTTGTTGACCGGCGGCCGCGATTCCATGCTCGACAGCGCCACCAGCGCCACGCAGGTGCCCAGCGCCAACAGGAACAGCCCCCACACCAGGGCGGTAGTGAGGCGCTTGCGGCCTGACGGCGCGCTGGCCACGGTAGGAGCCGGTGGCGGCGCGGCGGCATCAGGGAGAGGGACAGAGACGTCGGATGGCGCACCGGCGGCCGGCGGCGCAGGAACGGCGGTCGACGGCGAAGGCGTCAGCGCCTCCATCGACGGGGCTAGCTCCTCCCCCTCTTCGGTGCACCAGATCACCGGCACCGTGAGCTTATACCCCCGTTTGGGTACCGTCGCGATGTACTCAAGGCTAACGTCGTCGCCGTCTTTGAGCGACTTGCGCAGTTCAGAAATACTCTGCGTGACGACGTGGCTGGTCACAACGTTCCGGGTCCAGACGTTTTCGATAAGCTCGTCCCGGCTAAGCACTTCCCCCGGATGGCGGGCAAAAAAGACCAGAAGATCGATTAAACGCGGTTCAAGGGTAAGCTGGCGCCCCTTCCTGCTGATTTGGTTTACAGAGGGGGTTACCAGCCATTCACCGACGCGAACAACAGGTTGTAGCATACAAGAAAGCCCCAGACAAAAAGGGAAAGGCGCGATGATAACACATTTGTCCTACCTATTTTTGCCAGGGGTCACTCCCTCAGGCATTAGGCCGGAATTGGCTCTTTATTAACAATAAAAAGCAATAATTCATTAACATCGTGATCATGAAATCTATATATAGCGATAAAAACGCATTTCCGCTGCCGCTATTGCCTAAGGCAATTCCGATAGCAGAAAAAAATAAGCCCGGAGGCTTAACGCGCTCCAGGCTCAATGCGTTGCGCGCCGATACGGCACGCTTTAAAAAAAGGTTATTTATACACTTCCGCTGTGGCTTCAAAGTTAGGGCCATGCTCACGCGCAGCGGTGATCACGTAGTACTTTCCGCCTTTCTCATCGGCCAGCTTGGAGAGCTGATCGTGCAGATCGGAAGGCGAAGAGAATTCGCCACCGGACGGCCCCACCGAGATCGGCCCGACTTTGGTCAGTTTGAAGTGTTTCACTTCTTCTTTGGTAATCAACTGCGCGGCGGAGGCGCCAAATGCAACGGCGGAAAGGGCTAACGCGACTATCACTTTTTTCATCCTGCAATCTCCTTGGAATTAGCCTTCAGTCAGGCCCTTTCAGTATAGACGGCGATTTACTAAGCGTGCTACCGATGCGCTTATTTTTTGGCCGAGGCGTTCAGTAACGCGGCGGTACTCCTTCCGGGCGGGTCTTAAAGCGCCGGTGCAACCACATGTATTGCTCGGGCGCCATCAGGATGCACTGTTCGATAATCTGATTCATCCAGGCCGCCGTAACCTCGGCGCTCGCCAGCGGCGGCGTGCGCTCCGGCGTCAGGGAGATCAATTCATACCCCATGCCGTTGGGCTTGCGCCGCGGAACAAACGGCACAATCGTCGCCCCGGACATTTTCGCCAGCATCCAGGTACCGGTGGTGGTCGCTGCCTGTTCGACGGCAAACAGCGGGGCGAAGACGCTGCTGGCCGGACCGTAGTCATGATCCGGCGCGTACCAGAGAATTTCCCCCTCTTTTAGCGCCCTGACCATCCCTTTCAGATTTTTTCGATCCAGCATGGTCTTGTTAGAGCGCAAGCGTCCCCAGGTTTGCAGCCAGTCAATCAGCGGGTTATCGTTAGGACGGTAGACGCCAATGCCTGGGGTAAACATGCCGTACATTCGCGCACCCATTTCGAGGGTCAGAAAATGGATACCGATCAGTAAAATGCCCTGCTTTTCTTCCAGAAGCTCCACCACCTCGTTAACGCCGCTGGTCTCGGTCCAGCGCGCTACCCGGTGCGTCGGCCAGAACCAGGCCATGCCGGTCTCCATCAGCCCCATGCCCAGCGATTCAAAGTTTTTCACCAGCAGCGCCTCGCGATCGGCGGCGCTCATCTCGGGAAAGCAGAGTTCGAGATTACGTCTGGCAATCCGCGCGCGGCTTTTCATCACCCGCATTGCCAGCCGCCCAAGCGCCGTTCCCAGACGGTAGATCACCGGATACGGTAATTGCACCAGCAGCCACAAAAAGCCAATTCCCAGCCACAACAGCCAGTAACGCGGGTGCAACAGCGCGCGGGAAAATTTGGGTAAATTTGACATAGTAATCCTGTTAATTCACTCAATAATAGCTGAGCAAAAACCGCGAAATAAAGTAGCGGATCCTGCACGTAGTATTTTTCCAATTCGTGCGGTAATACTCAATCACAAAGCGCGTTATTATAAGCCGATTCCAGGATAAATTCAGCCCTTACGCTGGGGACTACTCTATTATTAGACGCAACGCGTAAAATTTCCTGTTTAATGCATAAATAAATAAACCTAACCTCTACGGCTCGGCCGATTGTTGATAAAATAGCCAGTACATTTGCCTCAGCCTCTCGACCAATACCTCTTTTACTCACGCTTTATTATGGCGATAGCGAACGCAAACAGTCCGTTTCGCCCGGTTTGACACGGCCAGCATGCGGTTATTTGTGACTGGGGCAAAGGTTAAGCATCGACATTGCGGATCCTTTTCCCAGATATGCTACGTTTACAGCGCTCATTCGACGCAAGTGCCTTTGCCGACGTCGCCGCTTTCAGAAGCCATAGTGAGAAGGAACTATGACAATGAATTATCAATTAGTGAAGCAAGTCAGAGAAAATAACCCATTAAGAAAAAGCTTCATTGACCTTGCCGTTAAGACTTTTGACCTGTCTTTTGAAGAGTGGTATCAGCAAGGTTACTGGACCGACGCCTATATCCCCTATGCTTTTGTCGAACGCAATAAAGTTATCGCTAACGCTTCGGCCAACATCATCGACCTGCGCTGGCAGGGCGAGCCCCGGCGTTATATTCAGATTGGCACCGTGATGACCGAACCGGACCACCGTAATAAGGGATTAGCCGGCCAGCTTATCCATCACATCCTGCAGGACTGGCAGCAGGAGGCGGACGCCTTCTTTTTATTCGCCAATCCCACCACGGTGGATTTTTACCCCAAATTTGGCTTCACCCGCAGCGAAGAACATCAATATATTATGCCGGTCTCCCCGCGAGCCGGTGATTTTCGTAAACTGGATATGGACAGCGCTGACGATGTCGCCCTGCTCCGCCATTACTATGAAAAATCCAACCCGTTCTCACCGCTGCGGGTGGAGCATAACTTTGGCCTGCTGATGTTTTACTGCTCAGCCTTTATGAAGCATTTTGTCTATTACTCGGCAAAAAATGAGGCGGTGGTCATCGCCATGCAAAACGGTCCGGTGCTGATCTGCTTTGATCTGTTCTGCGACGTGGGCAAGAGCCTGTCGACGCTGGTCAACGAACTGGCCGATGACCACGTTTACCAGGCCATCCTCGGTTTTACCCCCAGTGAAGACCGGCTCGGCGAGTATGAGAAGATAGAGGGAGAAGATATCCTCTTCGTCTATGACCAGAAGGAAAACCTGTTTAAAGACAGGAAGTTGATGTTTCCTTTACTGGCGCATGCCTGACGGCGCTGTGCCGCCAGGCAGATCAGTTATAAGTCACCACGAAGGTCGCACTGGCGTTCGCTTCGCCCGCAGTCACTGCGGGCTGCGTCTGGATATAGCGGGCCTGATAGGATAAACGATAGTTCGTCTGACTGCCTTTTTTCCCGGACCAGACCTGGCTCACCTGGTTTAGCGGCACCAGCGAGCCGCCGGCACTGAGGATCTGCACGCCAAGTCCGGATGCCCCTTCAGGTTGGTCATCGATTTTAATCACTTCGTTGGCGGCGACAGCGCTGTCCACCGTCGCGTTAAACTGCATAAACACGCTGCCGACATTTTCACAGTTCGTCAGGTTGATGTTAAAAGGAACCGGGGCGGTGGTGCTGTTGAGCCCGGTAAATGCGGTTTTGTTATGCCGTCCGAGGAAGACGTTAATGTTTTTACTGTCGTCAGTAATCTTGCAGGTGGGTGATTTGACCTGAATACAGAGTCCGCTGACGCTGAAGCGCATCGCCTGTACTCCGCCAAGATAAATATCGCCAAGGTAATCATTAAGGCAATATTCGCCCGGCGGCGGTAGACCGCCGTTATCGGCAATCCGCCAGAAATAGATGGTCGGTTTTTATTTTCCGCCTGAAATGCGCGCTGGCCGGAAAATACCGGCGCGGAAGGCCAGGCCGTGAACAGGGGATCGAAATTAATGCCATCCTGTTCCCCCATCTGAAAGCTGTAGCCGATGCCCGGCAGGCGGTCGATGCTGTAGATATCCCCCGGCTTGCCGTCTCCCGCCGGGCCGACCCGGGAACCGCCAATGCTCTGAAACCCGCCGGGCTCGCTGCCGCTGCAGGCGATCTCCCAGCGTTCGTTATTAGTGATAATCATCCCTCCGTAGCTGTATAGCAGGGAGCCGATGGGGAGATCGCTGACGTCAAGGTTGATACTGGCCTGGCTGACGTTCACTGAATACTCGATAGTTTTGCCACTGACCATCTGGCACGCTGCCGACAGCGAAGCGCAGTACCCGCCGGCCAGCAGAAGAGGTACCCCTGATGCGATGATTTTTTTCATATTACTTCTCCTTTATTCCCGGCCGGCAGACCTGATGCGGCGTGCCGCTGCTAACCTGCTGCACCGCGTCGTCGCGGATGGCATAGGCCAACCGGCAGCGTTGCCCGCTGCGTTCGCCCCATACTACCGAGACGCTGCCGTGGTCCTGCGGCACCCGGGCATACAGCAGCCCGCCCTGACCGACGGCGCCAACCGCCCGACCGTTGTCGTCGAACACCTCCGCGCCCAGCGGGGGCGCCGCGCCATCCGGCAGCGTGACATGGGCAAACCAGGGATAGCCGGTACGCGTGACAAATTTGACCTTCACCGCCGCGCCCGAATCGGGCACCACCGTCGTGCTGCTGGAGACAATCTCCACATGGTCGTTCAGACCCTGCGGATCGAGATCCAGCCAGTTAGCGGTAAAGGGATCGAGGTAAGGGATGATCGTAAAACCCTGGCGGTTAATCGGCTGTCCAAGGCGGTTAGCCACCCGGGCCCCACCGCGCCGGGCGCTTCCACAATGGCGAAGGTTTCCCCCAGTTCGGGGGTGGTGGTCATGCCGCCCTGATGCGCTACCAGGGCGCCCGATGCCCCCAGCGAGTACTGCTGCTGATGGCGACCGGCGCTGGCGCTGGCGTTCAGGTACGCATAATCCGTCCGCAGGCTACCGTTGGCCGCAACGCTGGCTTCATTTGGGTTCTCCCGCGGCATGTCGTAGCTGGCGGTCAAACCGTAGCTGAAGGCGTTTTTCTCGCCTGCGCTGCCGGTATAGCTGGACTGCAGCTGGCTGCCGTAGTTTTTATCGTGGTTAAAGCGGGTGGTCAGGCTGCCCGCCTGCCCGAACGGCAGCGAAAAGGAGACGCCCACCACCTGATTATTGCGGTGATGGATATCCTGGCTCTGCTGGGCATACAGATAATAATTGAGCTGACCATAGCGGTTGGCATAGCCAAGCTGATATGAGCGCCAGCGGTGGTGGCGGACATCCTCACTCCAGATTCCGTTAAATGACAGACTGCCGCTGCCGGCCTGCTGAGACAACGTCGCGCTGTAGCGGGTCATCTCCCGCCAGTCGTTGGGGTGCCGGTCGTGCTCCCAGGCGGCATCGCGAATGGAGCGATAATTGCCGTCGTTGCTGTGGCTCATCGAGAGCAGCATTCGCGTATCGGATGTAAACGATTTTGATGCGGACACCCGCCAGCGGTAGCCCTCCTGCCAGCCGTGCTCCCTGCCCTTCGCCGCAGAACGGGAAAGATCGACCGCCAGCGCGCCCCAGTAGGTATTGAAGGCGCTGCCGACCAGCGTCGAGTAATAATCTGTCGTCGCGTTAGCGCCGTTATAGCCGCTGATATAGTCATTGAAGCCGTACTGCAGCGTGGCTTCGCCAAATCCCGGCCGCCCGGCGATCCCGTCCTCATCCAGATAGCCCAGCGACAGATCATAATAGACCGCGCCTGCCCGCACCAGGCCAGGCAGCGTGGCGTACGGCACGGTAAAGGTGTCCTGACTGCCATCCGCCTCGTGGATCGTCACCTGTAAATCGCCGCCGGCGTTGGTGGGATAGAGATCGTCGAAGGTGAATTTGCCCGGCGGAACCGTTGCCTCGTACAACAGAGCGCCGTTCTGGGTGACCGTTACGCGGGCGTTGGTGCGCGCCACGCCGCTGACCGACGGCGCAAAACCGCGGCGAGAGCCCGGCAGCATGCGCACATCGGTAGCCAGCCTGCCGCCGATAAAACTGACGCTGTCAAAGAAGGTTCCGTCGGTCCATCCCTGACCCAGCCGTAACGTGGACGCCCAGTTCACTACACTTCTCTCAGCCCAGGTGGCAATGCTATCCCAGTGCGTATTCCCTTCCTGCGCCTGGTAGCTGGACTGGTGATGTAACCGCCAGCCAAAGGCGCGCAGGCTGGCATCCAGCCCGAGATAATGATGGCTGCTGCTATCCCCGTCGACGATGCTCTGATAGCTATTGGCCTGGTAGCGCAGCACCGCGGCGGGCACGCCGCTATCCACCTTTTTCAGGTTCACCGCCCCCCGATAATGGGGTTGCAGCAGCGCCTGGGGCATATTTACCCGCAGGACGTTTTCCCCGCTGTCATACTCCCAGCCGATCGCCTTATCGATCTGTGAAAAACGCAGGCAGGTGGCCGCGGTTGGCCACTGGGCATCCTTCAGCTGCAGAGCGTCGAACAGCGAGGGTGAGATGCAGGGCTCAAGCTGGCCATCGTGTTCCTGGATAACAAACGTTTCTTCCCCCAGGTCCCGGCCATTCACCGAGAGCGTGCTGCGGTACTGTCCGGCGTGCAGTGGATTACCGTATTGATATTTCTGGAGATCAACCTGCGCGGCGCCGTGCAAATGGGCGCGGTTAAAACTAAACGCCTCTGCCGCCCATGCCTCCTGCCAGGGAAGGAGCAGCATCAACCCAACCTTGATCTCCCTGAGTTTCATAATAATGTCCTTACTGAGGATAATTATGATTCACTACCGCGCCGTAATCATTGATGGTGGTGAAGCTGAATTTGGCTGGCAGCGTGCGCAGCGCGACCCCTTTAGGCGCGATCTCCAGCGAGGAAAACGGGGCGACCATGCCGACAGCGTGTTTTTGTCCGTTAAGGGTGATGCTGTCGATGGTGATATAGCGCGCTGAGGCATTGCTCACCCGCAGCCCGTTGCCCGTAGGAGCCAGCGCCCAGCTCAGGGCTTTTTCCGCGGCTATTTTTTCCGCCGCCACGCCTGCCGGACGGTAAAACAGCTTGATACGCGACCGTATCGCGAGCTGCAGGTAATTGTCAGTCTTGCCATTTTTCGGCTCAGGTGGGATATCCAGAAGATTGAACCAGAACAGCGATTCCCGATCCTGCGGCAGGCGGCTGCCGTTAAACACCAGGCGCCAGCTCTGGCCTTTTCCCGGTTCGATGCGCACAATCGGCGGCAGCACAATAAACGGCGCCGCATCCTTTTCCGGTTGATTTTGCACGCGGCCATCGTCGACCCAGACCTGCGTCAGAGAGGGGGTCTCCCCCATATTGGTGGCCCGGACGGCGATCTCTTTTTTGTCGCCGGAAAAAATAATCCGTGTGCCGTCAATAACCATACTGGCGTCCGCCGAGGGTAAATAGCTGGACAGCAGCAGTGCCAGAACCATACGCCGCATATTCACCTCCTCCTTGTCGGGGGGATAAACGGCCCCTGAGCGGGGCCGTGGACAGGGGTTACGGATAGACCACCGTAAAGTTGACGTAGGCTGCGACTTTTCCAGCCTTGGCGGCATCAGTCGCATAGTAGCGGGCATAGAAAGGCAGCGAGGCGGAACCATCCTGCTCAGCCACCGCCACCGGGATCGCTTCCAGGCGAGCAACTTTGCCGTCTGCAGCGACCGCCGGGGTCTCCGCGAGGTTAATCGGCGTAAACCGGGTGTTCAGCAGCTCCACATCGACGTTTTCTGCTTCCGTGCCGTCAGTCAGAGTGTTTTTTAGTCGGCCCTCCGTGGAAACGTTTTGATCCTTCTCGAAGTACACCGAGACATTGGTCCCCGGGGAACAGCTCGTCAGATCGATAGTGAAGGGAACCACGCCCGCCGTCTCGCCCGCGCTGCTGAGCGCCGAGCGCTGGACCGTCGGCAGGGTTACCGTCTTGTCTTTATTCTTTACCGTACAGGTATTGTCGATGACTTCACCATTAAAGGTGACTTTGCCATCAGCAGC
Organism: Klebsiella sp. 4_1_44FAA; assembly: GCF_000238715.1. Taxonomy (NCBI): domain Bacteria; kingdom Pseudomonadati; phylum Pseudomonadota; class Gammaproteobacteria; order Enterobacterales; family Enterobacteriaceae; genus Klebsiella; species Klebsiella sp. 4_1_44FAA. Next base: position 305,214 of record NZ_JH414799.1, on the reverse strand, counting down.
CTGCGCCGCTACCGGAGAAAGCATCATCATCACCACGAAAGATGCCATTCCTTTGCTGTATTTTTTCATATTCACTCCTCATCACCACGCTTATGGAGAATCGTTCAGGAAATACCCCTGGCGTACTTTATACGTACAATTTATTAATACTCAGTCCATTGGATTAGCCTGTTATCTTTTAACCCCTTCCCTGCACTGACATCCTACTCACTTCATTATTTATTATTCAAATTCGCCACCAGGACCATTTCTACTTTTTATAGAAAAGTCTTAACACCACTCTGAAAAAGAAATACAACAAACGCACAATAAAAACATAACTCACTGTAAATAAAAGGTAATTTTTATTTTTTATTTTCTAAAAAACATTCGAGAAATGCGATCTAACTATCTCACCCTCATTATTAACCACCTCCTCCCACGTTCTCCCCCCTGGATTGAAAGCGCAGGGAGTATGTTATTTATGGCGGGTATTCTCTACAGTAAATTGTCGAATAAGGCAGGACAGCATGCACAGCGTATTTATGCCAGGAGGTCATTATGTTGATCTGCATTGCGGATTCAGAATATTTTAATATTGCCCTGAAAGCGTATATTAATGAACCAAACAGCAAGCCTCTGGATATTAAAGAAATACTCTGTTACCCGTTTAGTGGACAGAGTGAGATGTTCTATACTTTTTTTGCGACCGATGCCGGAGCCCGGCTAAGCACCATCCTTATTGATTACAGCAGCGTCAGCATCGAAGTACTGCAGGTCGCGCTCAGTTTAAAATCGTTTAATCCCCTGATCCGGATCTTTATTTTTGCCAAATCAGGCTACCCGTTGAGCGAGCTCGAACGCAGCCTCGCCATTGTGCTCGGCGCAGAGTTCATCACCAGTTTTGCCGGGCTCAGCGCTGCCCTTGCCCGCGGTCCGCGCTTGACATCGCCCCCCGCCGACAAGCTCTATATCGCCATACCTGACAGCTATAACCTGACCCGTAAGGAAACTTTTTTAATCAGCCTGCTGATGGGGGGAATGCCGTTGTGTCACGTGGCCAGCACCATGCAGCTCACGATCAAACGGGTCTACTACTACCGTTCACGCGTCCTTAGCAAGCTGGCGGTGAAAAATAACGTGGAACTGATGAACAAAGTTCAGGGGATGGTGTTGCGCCACTACCGACAGGAGACAGGCCATGAAATCGTATCTCTACGCTAAAAATCGCCTCATGTTGATTATCCTGAGCTGGCTAAGCGCAGACGAGGCGTTGCCATCTCGTCATGATTTCCAGCAGACTGAAACCATCCTCAGCACCCTGCATATACCGTATGTGCTGAAGCCCGACCTTGATCAACTGAGAGCTACGCTACAGCCATTACTCGCCACGCCCAGGCCGCAGGCCTGTGAGGTAGGCGCTTTTCTCAGCGCCCTGTTGGCGCTGTATACCCGGTTAACCGAATATACCGCCGTCGAGCACTATCTGCTCTCCCGGCATCTCTGAGTAGTAACCCGCCTGGGCAGGAAGACGCCGCGCGCCTCCTGCCTGTAAGGCATTACCTTAGCTCAGCAGACCGCTCGCCGCGTCGGGAGACGTAATCCCGATAGCCCTCGCCAACGTAAATCTGCCGTGGCCGGTAGATGGTCAGCGGCGCCTGGTGCATCTCGTTCCAGTGCGCCACCCAACCGACCGTCCGACCGACCGCGGTGACCACCGCAAACATCGACGAAGGCAGATTCATCGCTTTAAGGATCACCGCGGTATAGAAATCCACGCTTGGCGACAGGCCATTGTCCACAAAATAGGGGTCGGTCAGCGCCACGTCCTCAAGGGCCATCGCCACCTGCAGCAGGCGGTCAGACATGCCTACCTCCGCCAGCACCCGATGGCTGGTTTCACGCAGGATATCGGCGCGCGGGTCACGGTGACGGTAGCGCGAGTTGCCAAAACCCAGCCGGCGAAATGCCTGCGGATCGCGCTTCGCCTGGCGCAGAAACGCCGGAACCTGATCGACGCTTTCAATCTCCTCCAGCATTCGCATGCTCGATTCATTGGCGCCGCCATGCATCGGCCCCCACAGCGACGCCAGCCCGGCGGCGACGCAGGCGAATAAGTTCGCCCCGGAGGAGCCCGCCGCGCGCACCGTAGTGGTCGAGGCGCACTGCCCGTGATCGGCATGCAGCACCAGGATCTGGTTCATCGCCTGCTCGATAACCGGATTGAGAACGTATTTTTCCGCCGGGATAGCAAACAACATCTGCAGGAAATTACCGGCATAGGAGAGATCGTTGCGCGGATACGCCGCGGGTTGCTCAATGGTGTACTTGTAGCTCATGGCGGCGATAGTGGGCATTTTCGACAGCAGTCGGGTGGCGGCCAGCGCCCGGTGCTGCGGATTTTCCACGTCCAGGACGTCATGATAAAACGCCGCCAGCGCCCCCACCAGGGCGCACATCAGCGCCATCGGGTGCGAGTCGCGACGAAAGCCGCTGCACATGCGGGCTATCTGCTCATGGACCAGAGTATGGCGGGTGATGGTCTCGCGAAAGGTTTGATAGCTGGCCTCATCCGGCGCGTCACCGTTCAGCATGATGTAGGCCACTTCGAGAAAATCGCACTGGCGAGCCAGCTGATCCACCGGATAGCCGCGGTGCAATAGCACGCTGTTTTCCGTATCGATCCACGAGATCGCCGACTGGCATCCGGCGGTGTTGGCGAAGCCGGGGTCATAGCTGCAGAATCCGGACTGATTTAGCCCGCGCATGTCAACTCCCACCGGCCCCCGCGTTCCCGGCACCTGCGGCAGGGCTATGGGCGGTTGTTGTCCAGCAAAAGAAAGCGTTAACGGTGTAGTGCTCATCCTGTTAGTCCCCCAGCAAGCTTATCAGCGACCCGAAGTCATTCTTCAGGCGGAAAGACCAACATAACCAATGTGATGCAGCTTATTCATTGATGTCATCACTATAACCCTGGCAAAGAGGATATTTTGCTGGCCTTCACGGGGAAACAGGCCGTCTTTCCCCAGCCCACCGCCGGATAGCGGCACAAATCGCCAAGGATAAAGGCGATCATCGCTGTCAAAATTTACGTTGAGTAAAGAAAGGATGAAGAGGAGCTACCATGAATTTTGTGCTGTCGATGACCCTTATCTGCATCGCCATCGCCTGGCTGATGATGAGCCTCCTGCCGGTGTAGATGCACCGCTAACCGCCACGCCAGTGGTCTGGATAACCCCTCCTTCAATTGATTTCCGCCGTGGTCTTCGCCTCTGAGGTTTCATAAGAGCCATATAAGAAGTACTGGTTGCATATCAGGCTGTTGCGTTTTCCCGCCGAGGGGTAGGCTAAAGGCCCACTGTTAAGGAGGTGATATGTCTGGACTGATCAATCCACATGCGGCCCCGGAAGAAGCAGCCTATGCGCTGCTGATTGAGCTCGTTCGCGCCCAGCGCGTGCCGCAATATGAAGGCGAAATTTCCGGCCTGCTGGCGATGTACGACGAAGCCGTTAAACACTTTAAAGAGAAAGAGACCGAGCGTTAGGCGTGGACATCGTGGTGCGAGAAAAGTGTGACGCCTGCGGAAGCCGCGCAGGCGTTGGCTGGATAGCGGCTTGGGTCATCAGCTGCCGCGGTAGGTAGAGTATCCGTACTGACTGAGCAGCAGCGGGATATGCAGTTTTTGATTTTGCTTTGTGACATTGAAAATAACCGGAATCACCGGGAAGAACGTATTCATATTTTGGCTTTTAAAATAGTCACCGGTTTTAAACGTCACTTTATACACCCCCGGCTCCATATTCTCCGCCTGCGGATAGAGCGACTTTATCCGCCCATCGGCATCCGTTTTACCGGTGGCGATATGCTGCCAGCTCTCCCCCTGCTGTTTATCCAGCTCAATCTGCACCCCCGGTGAAGGGAGCCCGGTTTGCTGATTAAGAATGTGTACGCTGAGCGTCCCCTCTGGCGCCGCCAGCGCGCTGAAGCTGAGCAGAGAAATTACGGAGGCGATAACTAATTTCATAATCGTGACCTTATTGGGCAAGTGAAAGTGCCCTAACTATAGTCAGCGCGGCGGGGAAAAAAATTAAACTTTTTGTTATCAGTTTGAGTTGATGGGTACTGTCTCCACACACAACACGCTGAACCGGTTTCCTCGTAAGAAGAGGAAGTGTCTTATGAGTAGGTAGCCCCGTGCTCTTAGTAACAGGATACGGTGACACTAAGTCTATCAGGCAGGGGAAATAGATTTGCTGGGTTCAAATATCACAAGGTAAAAAGATATACGCCGTGGCCTCTGCCGCCTCTACCAGAACAGTGCTTACTGCAAATAGGCTGCAGTATTCGAAATAATCATTTAATATTATTTAAACTACTATTCCAGTGTAAGTAATCACCTGGTTCAGATATTGATCGTTATCATTGATTCTCTTGTCGCCACGCCTTAACCATCTCCTTTGTTACCTCTTTCTTGTAGCAAATAGGTGAGTACCCACCAGCTTTGCTCCAGGCACTGCGGCCACCGCACGAGCTGCCGTTCCGGGCGGTATTGAAGGGACAGGCACAAGTACCGGGGTAGGATGCGACAGAGTCATCAATAATCCTTTGACTGACCTGATCATCGCTTAAGGAATTCGATTTGGCGATGGAAATATCTGATGCAAAGACGCACACAACAGCGAATACGGAGATGGCGACGAATTTGATGTTCATTCGGATCTTTCCAGGCAGTGGATGAACATCGAGGGTATGCTTTCAAATAGTGTTCAATATTGATCTATAACAACTGTACTTCACGCCAGCTTAAAATGCGATATTTAACCCAGTCAGACAGAACCTAAAGCTATAATGACTATTAGCCTGTTACCGGCAACATATTTTCACATTCCTGCAGAGCGCTTATTCTGCACTCAGCTATAACCAGCATTAACCATTCTGTTCGATATTACAGAGCAGTAATGCTGTACTCTGACTGGCCATCGTCCGACAGATACTACAAGACATTAGAATCATCGAAATGGTCCGTCGATATGCTCACCTGGCACCTAACCATTTAACTGAGCACGCACGTCAAATTGACTCAATTTTTGCAAATTTTTGCAGAAGATGTCCCAAATATGTCCCACAAGGGAAAATCAGCGACTGGAGGAAGTTGATAAGTGATTGATTATTAAATGGCCCCTACAGGATTCGAACCTGTGACCTACGGCTTAGAAGAAAGTAGAGCGTTAAATAACACACTGTAAACACATATGTTTTCCGCGTTCGCATCCGGTTTTGTGTCGTTACGTGTCGTTGTGTGACTTCCTTGTCCTTATCGCGCCATTCAGTTACGCCACAAATGCGACACATCAAACAGGCCTGGCATCCTGTCTCAAATCGTTAATCGCATGAGTTGCGACTCCGAGAACCTCAACATCATCCAGAGCCTCACCTTCGATACTCTCTCCCTCCACTGTGATAAACGACTGTCCCATCAGCTTTGCAAATTGCATCTCACCCGCGCAACGGATAAGCACAACGCTTCCCTGCGTCACTTTCAGCGACAAATCGAGAACGACATAGCCGCGGTCAGTCTGGATAACCTGCGAGTTAGCGCTGATATCACATGCGGCCGTGACGGTCAGCCTCTGCTCGATATAATCTGTAGCCGGTGATGGAAATGGGCCCATTACATCACCCTCCCCATATTCCGCAGAATCCATAATCTATTTTCGCTGTGGTCCGGCGTTTTGTCAGCGAAGCAGCTTTGATAGCGCTCTATCCACCGGTTAGCTTCTGACTCTGAGAAATGAATGTCCCGCAGCATCAAACAAGAGATGAAGTCTCGCGTGTGTAGATACTGATAGCCTTTCGAGTTCCGAAGAATCGCCTCTCGAAAGGCCTGGTTGATGTCTGACTGACGAAGCATGATCTGCCCTCCCATTGACACTGTTTATGCATACAGTAGTTTTGTTTGAAGGGAAGATCAAGAGAGGTGCGACTATCACTTAAATTGATATCCGCAGTGTGCCGTTCATTACTTAACATGTTTTTTATTCAATGACTAGCTTTAACGCTGACTCCGCCTCAGATAACGGATCGCCGGCACCTGAATAGGTAAATGGGATGTAATTCCTTACACCCTCAGCATCAGCGTCAGATGTAACCGTGTAAAAAGCGATACCGTTCTCCCCTTCAAGTTCGATCCTCTCGATGGTGTATGTCAGGCTAACTTTTAGTGTAGTGGTACCGACTGCAATTCCATCCGCCGTCACCTGATTAACTGCAACTTCTTTCTCTATCGTAAACATGGCAAATCCTTATTCTGTCAGAACGTACTGAACTGAACCGTAAATAGTTAAACCGGTTCCGCCGGTTATTGAGAAAGCGGATGGCGAGCTATTTGTTAGCAGCAAGATGTCCCTCGTTGTCGGGTTCGTATGCGCAAGCAATATGGCAGAGCCTGCGCGACTGCAAATTATCGGGGAAACTGTTAATCCCCCGTCACTCAGTGCAGCAACCGTGAACGGAAGCCCTGATATCACTACCGCGCCTCCTGTCGTCAGCGCCATTGACGTGGTTTCGATTCTGAAAGTCGCATGCACTAAACGCCCTGAGCGGCGGTAGGTTCCCACGGTGGTATTCAG
>NZ_JH414799.1:262222-297769 GCF_000238715.1 Klebsiella sp. 4_1_44FAA | reverse complement strand
GGATAGCATCAACCCAGCCCACTTTGTAAAATCTCTGCCGCCGGATAGGGTGGGAGATACGGAATCGTGACCGCGGCATTTCGTTGCGTCCACGCCCCGCCATAGGCGTCGCCGGTAAAGCAATCACGGGCGACAACGAAACCGTTGCAAACGGAGTCGGCCCCCATAAACCAGCCCGTCAGACAGCAATCACGGATGAGGAAATTATCTTCTGTGGACCGGTCAAGAACGCCATTCCCATAGCGACCGATAAAGAAGTTGCGCACACCGTGATTAACCAGCTGCGGGCGAATATAACCGTCTGATGAGTCACCGGAAATAAAATAACCAATGTGCTGGTTATTGTTAATCACAGGCGTATCAGAATCCCAGTCTCCAATTAACGCGCAGTTCTGCATACTGTCGCCGATAACAACGGAGTCGGGATAAAGTCGAATAGCCGCATAAATATGATTTTCGTGTTCCGCGGCAATATTTGCATCATTCCCCGCAGCCACCCACCCTGGGTAAGCGGTCCCGTCATCGCCTGGTAAAGTGACTTTATGAGGATAGGTTGTGGCGTAATATTTCCCCGTCAGTTGCACGGGAAGCCCTCTGGCGTGTCCTTCATCAACAGCCTTTTGATAGTAAGGCACAGCATCAGGAGAAACGCCGTGCAGGTAGCCGAACATTTCCGGAGACACAAATCCTATTCCACCAACGAGTTTAGCGCCGTCGCCTGAACCCAGATTTTGGCGAAGCGTGTCACCATCCATCAGAACGAAGTGAGTAACGTCGTTAGCAAAGCTGGTTGCATCGGTTCCGGTGGTCGTAAAGCCGACATCCGTGGTGGCATTCAGGCGGTAATACTGATTGTCGTAGCGGATATACTGGTTACGTGCACTGAACTGGAATGGGCCATTTTCGTAATCACCAAGGAAAACATAGCCAGAGCTGTCAAGAAACGTCTGGAATCTGTTTTCCCTGTCGGTCTGCGACTCGACAAAATCAGCCTCCCTCTGGCTCTGAGATGACAAAAAATCACTTTCTTTGTCTTGCTGAGAGACCTCGAAGGCGGTTCTTTGCCCCTGCATCTGAGACTCAAATTCAGCTTCTTTTGCGGCAAGCTCAAAGTCAATGCTTGCTGATAATCCAGATGCGATGTCCTTAGCCTCATCTCTCGCCAACCCCGCAACTACTGCAGCATCCTTGGCTTCGGATACGGATTCGGCAATATCAATGATCGGTTTTTCAATGCTAAGAGCATACTGTTTTGCTTCTGCGGCGCTAACCGCTGCACTGGCCGCAAACTGCGCAGATTGTTGGGTATCAGTAATTGCCATCTTTTATTCTCATGAATATTCGTAAATAACTACAATCCCAGACTTGCCGCGGGCACCATTTACTGCCGGAGAGGATGGTCCTTGTGAAGAACCAGATGCGCCTGAACCATATGCCTGCCCATCAATAGCCGGGTCTCCAAATGATGGCACCCATCCCCCGCCTCCAAAAACGCTACTTGCCCCAGGTGATCCGAGGAATGACTGGGTTGCGTTAGCGTATGCAGGTGTAGATGGGGCTCCTGGAGAGCCTATGATATTGGCACCGGAAGGAGCGCTTGATGCGACATTACCCTGAGGTAGAAAAGGTGGATTTGCTGGTCCGGCAGACGGACCTCTTGTTCCGCCAGGCGCAACCATTAGCGATCCAAATGAGCTTGAACCACCAACAGAGCCAACCGGAGATGCTGCGGTGCCCCCCTGTCCGCCAGCGCCAACAACGATGCTAATGCTGGTGAAATTTATTAAAAATCTACCCTTAGCATATGAACCGGCCCCACCACCTGAAACTATTGACACCTGCCCCGCTCCAGTGGCTGGGGCAGCATCGCTCCCACCACCACCGCCAACCATTTCAACAACAACCGACTTAGCACCAGGGGTTGGCGTATAAGTGCCGGATGATAAAAATGTCTGCACGTTCAGGAGTCGTCCTGATGAATAATTAATCCATCCAATACCGCCAGCATCAGGATTTGTCGTGTTATTTTCGATAGTGCTTTGCCAGAATCCATCCCTGGCTGAATTGATAAGAATCGCGCCTTTTGGGTATCCACCGATAGCTGCCGAAAATGCAGAGTCGAATGTATAGAAACCTCCTGCTTGCTCCCATTGAAGGCGAGTATAGGCATCATTAAAAATCCCATTAAAATCCTGCCCTTTTGGCGGCTTACCGCCAGCAGATAGAGCGATGCGGGTAAGCGGAGGAAATCCTGAGTCCATCGCGGCAAGGCCATCAGCCAACGTTTCAGGGGTGGAATTTACCGGGATCGTGTTTTTGTCACCACTCGCAGAAAAAACAACCGTCAGACGTGACGGCATGGCTGAATTGTTCAATTCAGACCTCCTGAACGATGTTTACTTTTACCCCAGGCGGGGAAGGAAGTGCTCCGGAGCTTTGCACTATGGCCAGCTCCGAATCGGAAAGCTGGAACTCGAATACGTAGCTCATGACATGGTTGCCATCGTCACGCACGTAAGCCCGCCCGCTTGCGCCGAACATGTACATCAGCATGCGATTCATGACCGGCACGGTGCAGTCGCTGATGTTCGCCATCGCTTTGCACATGATCAGCTTGCGGTATGCCTCATTGGTCAGGACCACTGTGTTCGTGTCCTGCACGCCGGTATAGAAAGGCGCCTGGTTAAAGGGTTGCGGGTCGGTGAGTTCTGCCGGGGTGCTGGTCGCTTCGCCAAACCCCAGAAACTGCTGGGATGGCGTCACAGTCAGCAAACGCTCTACATCAACGATTTTACCCCAGCACATCAGCCCGTAATCGCCGCAGGTCTCGATGTTGAATACGAGGTCATAGAACGTGTCTATCCAGTCCTCTGGCGCTACAGAAGCGTTAAAGGTGTCAATCAGTGACCGCAGGCTGGTTGAGTTCACGTACTGCGCGTAGATCGTCCAGTCAACATTATTCACTTACCGCCTCCGTTATGATGTTTGTCGTATCGAGGGTCGGTTCCTGATCAATGCCCATGGTCAGCGCACTAGACCAGGTGGTTCCGTCCAGAGAGATCTGGACCGAAAGCACGTTCATGTTCTGTGCATCAAGCGCCTGAATGGGTCCGATATAGCGGCTGCCATAAATTCGCGCGCCGGCACGCGCCCGGGTACCGCCATCTGCGCCGGTAAAGGCATTCAGGACGACCGTTCTGATCTGCGCGTTGATATCTGATGGAAGGCCATCATTCGCTTCGTATTCCACCTTGATATGAACGCTCACCGCATCCAGCGTTTTCCACCTGTAGGTGTACTCCGGATAAGGGGCGTCATAATTTTCGGCATCCTGCACGGTTCCGGTGGTGTCACCGTTCATAACGGTGCCCGGGGGGAGTTTTTTATTGATGGCCGCTGCAATGTCAGCCACTGCCCCGCCATAAACCCCGATATAAATCGAGCTGGCCAGCAGCATGTAATTCGTGGAACCTTTTTCGACGGAAGTGGGCTCTTTGTTGTCGATCACATAAACATCAAGCACCCCGTCGACTTCCAGGACAGCAGCCCGCACAGCCGCTGCCGTGTTAAAGGCGTTACGTGCCACTGACTGGCGCCGGCGATACTCAAATGCAGATCGCCCTTCAACATTCGAGCCCGGCACACCCGCAGTCTCGTTGGTGATACTCGACCAGCCACTTACCGCAACATAGATGTTTGTCAGCGTACCAATGGGGCAAGCTATCGGCCCGGTAGTCAGGTTCTGGAACTCGATCTTTACCGTCCCGTCTGCGCCAATCGTTCCGGCCGCCAGGGACACGTACATATAACCGTTATCGTCGGTTGCATAGGACTGCGCCGGGATCACCGTTCCCGGTACGCCGGAGCATGTGGCCGTTACAACCGTACCCGCAGCAGCAATGCGATCGAGGAAGTAAATCCTGCCGATGCCATCCTGAAATCTGCCGGAGGAAAAGTCCGGGTTCATGTTGTTGACGATAGCCAGAAGCTGATCGTTCTTGTCGGCGATGATTGCAGTATCAGTGACAGCCAGTTGCCCCTGCGGCGTCTTGAGGTTCGTGCTCATCGCCGTCCCGAATGCAGAACCAATATCTGCTATGCGCCCGGCAAGAATGTCTCCCTCATCTGGAACATCAAGGCCAGTGGTGGAAAAGGTCACGGCCGGTACCGCCGTAGAGATTGTCGTCATTTTTTCCTCACAGGGTGACGCTGGAATCCAGGCCGTTGGTATCCACGATCGCAATAACGCCGGTAGTGCGGCGCGTATCTCGGTTGTTAATCAGCGTCGGCTCAGCGCGTGCGATATAGCTCATCCGCAACGCTTCAACCTGAAGCGCGGCCGCCATGGCGCCAGTGCTGGCCTTAACGTTCAGCAGCTCTTTGTAATTAACGCCGGTATCTTTTTCGTAAATGCATTCACCGCGTATAGCCAGGCATGCCGTCGCTACGTCCTGAGCGCAGGCGTAGGGGTTTTCTACCGTGGCGATATTACCCAGCTCATCAAGGACAAGGTCCCAGGTTTCGGGATCGAGTTTGAGAGAGATTGTTTTCATGGATTTCGCCCATAAAAAAACCCCGCCGAAGCGAGGTTTGGTTTTCGAAGCACTAATTAGTGCTTAGATTTATTATCAGATAGTTAGGCTACATCTGCGCCATGGATCAGGTGGCGCAATGCCTTTACACCTTCTGCATTGTAGCGGAACGCCTCAACCTGCTTATCTGAGTGTCTCGACTTATCCAGAAAGAACTTGCCGTACTGCTCTGTTTTCAGATTGTGTTTATTAGCCACACGACCGATCTTGTTCGCAGTGCAACCGAGCTGCGCCGCCACTTCACCCGCCGTATAGTAATGCTCTTCAATCGCCGGCAGTGGCACAACTTCATGACCGAGAAGTGGGTTAACGAGAGTGGCGACGATCACCTGGTTAGCCGATTCACCAAGCCGAGGGAACATTGACATCAGCTCGCGGGCCGATGCGATGTTTTTCTCCAGCGCCTGAGCTTTGAGTTGTTCAGCTTTGGCAAGCCGATATTCAGTAAGCCCTGAGGTGCTTTTGGTCGGCACCTGGATAGCCTGCATGTCTTCCAGCTTATCAACCAAAGAGCGGCGAACGGCTTTAGACTCACGGGCCGCCACGCGAAGGGCCTGCTTGATCGTCATGTCAATTACCTCAACAGGACGGCCGCCATTAGTGCCGGAGGGTTTTACACTTTTTGTGTAAAACTCCCCATCAAGTTCGTCGACTACTTTTTCAATGAACTTATTGTTGCGTACCTCTGGCTCCCCGCACTGCTTGCGAGCCTGATTGACCATCATCAGCAAAGACTGGCTGTCAATGGTTTTATCGGTGACAACACTGCTTTTTGGTGCTAAATTTAATGAAGTCATTGGTTGGACCCTTATGACAGATTTATGGATGGCCGGTAGCTCGTAACTACCGGCTTTTCTATTTATGCATCACTGCAACATCTCCTGACGCAGGTGTGGTAATACCCTGCTCCAGTTATCATCCTTCCATGGGTGAAATTCGATATGCGCCGTCTCGCGCTTAATCACTTCTCTTGCCTTGTTAATCGATCGTGGCAATTCCTGCCCGATTGAATGAAAATGCCCAGCTTGGCGATGCCCAGCCACTTTCAACAACGGAGTGACGCTATCGCAGGCCTTGAGCATGATGTCGCTGGCACGCCATAACCATGCCAAAGAGCAAAGCTCATCATCACTGAACTGCTTCGCAATCGGCGAATGCGCCACTTCCCGATCCAGAATATCCAGCACCCAGCGGCGGAACTCTTTCGCCTTATCGGTAGTGGCAAACATCGCGATTAGATGACAACCACGAAGAGAGAACACGCGGACCGACTTTTCACGTAAGTTATTGTTTATTCCGTTGGTCATCATTTTGATGACCATTGACATGCTGCTCGTGAACTCGTCGGAATTACGTGAGTAAATGGTCGAAACGCTTTTGCTTGAAGCATATCCCAGTGCCTTAGCGACATCTGCAGATGTCAGCCAAATACCATCCGCAACAGGCGCTGGTACCAATGTGACATTGTGGAAACTTAGCTCTTTGTTCTGTACACTGCTCATGTCGATATTTCCTTCGCGGTTATTTTCGATAGAAGCCCCAAAGGTTGCCGCCAATGGGGCTTCGCTGTTTTTACTGACCATTCATGCGCTCCTCACGCAGGCTTTTTGCCAAACGCTGCACAATTGCAGAGTTAATCGAAATCCCATCCATTTCAGCTAAGCGCCGGATATCCTCCTTCATTCGCTCTGGCAGGCGAAGCTGGAAACTGTCGTTCTTGCGGCCGGTATAGAGTACGTCTTGCATCTACTATCTCCTTCTGTGGTGTCAACTTGGTTCTACAACCAATTTAGCACCATTTAAAACAATGTCAAGTTGGTGCTATTGTTTGTCGTCGAAATTGAAACTTTGAGGACTTATGAGCAAATTCCCTAGCCAAGAAATGGACAGGTTTAATGTAAGGTTGCCTGTTGGCATGCGCGATGCCATAGCCGATCGCGCCAAGCGGAACGGCAGGTCTATGAACTCTGAGATTGTCCAGATCCTTCAAGATGCGCTGGAGACAGAAAAGCTGATAGCTGAAACCGACATTGTCGATTTTGACTCAACCCAGGCGGCTCTGGATTCAAAATCCACGCCAGAGGAAAAGGCTGCGTTTCTTGCCGAACTTGAGAAAAGAGATCCCTTTACCGCTGCTATTCTTCGTGAGGGAGAGGAACATAACAGAAGGCTTGCTGCAATCCTCGGGAAGCGCATGGGTTACTCAAATGAGTAAAAGTAAAAAACCCACCTAATGGTGGGCTTTCATTATTTTATACTTCCAACTTTGTCCTCTAATCTCTTGCATGCATTGTCGTCAAGGTGGCTTTGGTATGGTCCTTTATTATTGCAAGCATCCACGAGCGTTTTCACTGCATATCTGGCATAACTTCCACCATCTTTGCGCATTAGGCTACTACTTCTACCAGTTATGTCGCTGGATCCCTCGGTATATGCTTCTGATGAGGCAAGCTGAAAAGCTTCCTTTTTGATCGCCAGCCTAATTTCAATATCATCGTTAATCGATTTGTTTTTATTGAAAAACTCGTCAAGCGTCTCTGCATGTGAAAGAGTTGTTGTTATTAGTAGAATTGTTAATAGCAAGGGCTTTTTAATCATTATTACGGCTCCAGGGGATCGGTTCGGCTTCCTCCTGATACTACCCCACCATGAGAGTGCCCATCAACGACAGAACCATCTACAAGCTCAAGCCGCCCGCTTGGGTGGACTTTCAAGCCATTGATGTTAACGATGCCCGGGCTTTTGATATTAACACCACCGCCGGTGAACTCTGCGAATTCCGTCGGCTCGTCGTTCAGGCTTGCGATAGCCGTGATGTAAACGGCATCTGAGTATGAGTGCCTGCGCTGAGTTGGTGGAGGGCCGCCGTCTTTAGTTTTTTTCACATTTGTGATGTCTTTATCGCAGGCAATCACCAAGCCAATATCGCCTACTCGTGGCGTCATTTTTACCGAGCTGTTTCCAGCCTGATACTGAATGAATGGAACATTGTAAACATCCTGGTTTGCTATGGAACCGCCCGAAGCGTTTGTTCCAGTAACCAGAGGAAAAACGGTAAGGGTCTTGCCATTCACTTTTTTGACTATGACGATATCAGCAAACACGCAGCCTTTTATGGCTCCGGCTATAAGCGAAAGAACAGCGTTCCCCTGACACGACATGTCACTAGGCTTTTGCTTGGTAAGCATCTCACACTCCAAATACAAATCCTGGATAAGCTACAACGAATGTTTCCCATAGGCCGCCGGGGACCTTGCATGACAAATAATGAGTGGTTCCATACTGGACTATCCAATCTCCACTTGCGTGAGGGAGAGAGGTTTCCAGTTTTATTTTTCGTGCCAGCTTTATTGATGGTGAATAAATGCAGCGGAAATTTATACCAATATCATAAAAAATAGGGTAGCCAATTAATCCATGCTCTGGAGATATAAATGGAACTACAGAGTCAACAGGGCTTTCCCCGGTGTAGATTGTAACCGTCCCAAAGTCTATATCTGCGATGATATTATGGTCGGCTGCAATTTTCTGAATTTGCTCAATGGCATTTCCCTCATAATAAGGGTTGCTGTGCACTGATTTAACATCAACATTTACGAACTTCAAATCCACCTTAGAGGCCAGTGCGTTTATCATATCGGCGACAGACGCTTCACCTTCAATTGATGTTGGCTCACATACTACAAGTTTCTCCTTCCCAATAGCTGAGGCCGTGATTTCAATCGGGGCATCAGGCATCTGATTCAGGTTCACCCTGGCTGATATTATCGTGCCCATAAACACGCAAACATCTCCAGTAAACACCCGTATAGCGTTTTGTTGCTCACCGAAGAACTTTTCGGAGTTGGTGGTCAGTTTAGCCATATTATCAAGGGATAACCCCCATAGGCTAAGCTCCATCATTGTCCCGGTAGCTCCACCATACGCCGAAACAGAAAGCTCGCACTTGAACCCTTCTGCTATGAGCGTGTTACCTTTTTTACCGTCAAAGGTGCCATTGGCCAGAGTAAACTCAACCGTTAACTCTCTTTCCTTATAGCTCATCGGCCCACCTCATCACTCGACGCATAATACAGCTTAAAGCGCGTCCCTATTTCGTCATAAACCGGATCGGCATCCCCTTTTGTGTCTACAAAAATGAGATCTCCCTTAAATCCAAGATACTTATATCTGACGAGATATATACAGTTAAGACAGAGTACGCCCTGCATAATTGCTGCGTCATCAACATACAGGTCTATGTAGAATCCAGTTGAGCGCTGATGTAGCTTGATGGCGCAGTTCTGGCCGCCAAGAGAGACATACACCTTTTGAGAAAGTGACGGTGATAAGCTAATTTCCTGCATGTCACATCACCTTATTTTCAAGAAAGTCAGCCACCGTGCTTTTTATCTGTTTTGCGACCGCTGTTGATGAGTTATCCCATACTTGCGATACCGATTTGGCCGCCGAATTGACACCTGAAACTATGGCACTGCCGGTAAGATCAATGGCGCTTGATAGCGATGAATTTCCGCTTGTCCATGCGTTTTTTGCGTCAGTAAGTGTTACTTCTTTAGTTGAAGCAGTGATCACCTCTGTTTTTGCAGCGCCCTTTTTGTTTGTTTTGTCGTTATTTGTCGGGGCCTTACCGGAAACCCCATTAGCGATAATTACTTCACCGCTATCCATGATCTCCTCGAAAGTGCAGTTCGCCATCAACAACGTTTGCCCGCGATATGACCCCACAAAATAATCGAAGTGGGTCAAGTCGTAGCTGTAATACACCGTATCCGGCGTCTCGATGTTGTAGGTGCTGGCCGTGTTTTTCATCTCATCAAGCTTTTTGATGAAATTACTTCGGCTAAGAAGAGAGAAGTTTGTCAGATTTGGAAGCGCTCCTGTATATGCGGTCCATCCTTCAAGCGCCAGGATCACCCTTAACTCCGATGGCTGCCGGACCTTGTTGTACGAAGTATACTGCCCATTTTCAACCGGTCCCTTCGTCACGTTAGCATCACCGTAGCGATCAACACTAACCCAGCCGGACGGAGAGAAAACCTCCTGCCCAGCTATTGCGGTTGAAATTGACTTATCCACCGTGTTGTAGGTGATCCGGTAAGTTGGCGACAGGGCGCTGTTAAGGACGGATAACAGGCTTCCTCCCTGAATGGCGGATAGCACTGTTGAGACATTCAGAGAAAACGACATAAGTTATTGTCCTGAGTAGCCAGCCATTAGCATGACGCGGTTGTCGCCGTGCTTTTTGATGTCGCTGGTAAGCTGTTGCACGTTCTGGGCCTGGGTAGTGATTTTGGTGCCATAAAAGTTATAAACACCGCCAGCCTGCCCGGGCATCGCGCGGTCTACAGCCATACCGGCGCCGGGACGCATTCCCGCCATGACTTTAGGGACGTAATTGCGAGTTTCCGAGGGAAGGTTATCCATGCCTTTCTTCTTGACGTTTCCGAGTCCCCAATTGTAGGAAGCGAGTGTTTTTTCAAGATCACCTCCTGTGGCGTCCATAAGCCAGTTGAGGTATTTCGCAGCGGCCTCTGCGGATTTGTGGGGATCGTAAACATCACGACCATTCAGTCCCATATCCTTTGCTGTGCCTGGCATGAACTGGAACAATCCTTTAGCCCCAGCCTTCGATTCCGCATACGGATCGCCCCCAGATTCAGTAGCAGCTACCGAAGACAGCAGGCCGGCAGGAAGGCCATATTTACCCTCCAGCGCCCCGAACTCGCCAGCCATTGCCTGAAGAAAAGCCTTTCCTTTAGCGCCAAGACGAGCGGCCTGCGCGTTAAGCGGGACGTTTGGCTGGTATCCCGAGGTGTCAGGCTGCATTGTTGCTGCGCCCGCAGGAGAGATCAGGGCGTCAGCAATTTTTGACAGGAGATTTTTTGTGCTTTCCCAGTAGTTTCTCTCGTCCTGCTGCTGCCGACGCTGTTCAGGAAGTGGCTGAAACTTAACGGCATCAAGCATTTTCTGCGTCGCCTGCTGCTGCGGGCTTAAATACGCAGAATCCTGATCGGGTTTAAAATCCAGCGTTCCGCCGTTTTTCTTCAGCGCCTGCTCGGCTGCCTTGGTCACTCCGGGCAGTGCATCATTACCGGTAGGCTTACCGTCTTCAGTGCCGTACCACGCCTTTTTAAACTCATCGGCAGCCTTGGAGAAGTTGCCATTATTGAGCTCGTTTAAAGCATTTCCCAGGTGGTTAAGCACTTTCCCGAGCATGGAAAAGTTATCTTTGAGGTTGCGCAGATCGCTTGAGAGCGTCCAGCTACCAAGGTCAATACCAGTTATGTCGTTAATGTCCCGCTTCAGCTCTTTGAAGAATGAAGAGGATTTTGCGTTACCAGACGACCACTCAATGAGGAGACCATTCAGATCGCGAATGGTTGGTATCAAGCCCACGTAAATCTGGTTTTTTACCGTCTCTAGATTTTGACCAAGCTCCGCCCATGCAGCAGTAAGCTCCTTGGCGCCTTTGGTTGAGGCATCTGTAATGCCTGAACTTTTGGTTAAGCGATCAACGTCAGGGAGAAATCTTCCCTCCTGGTTTCGCTGAATGGTCGCATCATCGAACCCGCCCATAGCACCAATCTGGCGCCTAATGTTTGGGTCTTTGACTTTCCTGAGTGACTCTAGGTAAGACCTTGCAAGTGACTTGGCATCCTTTGAATAGACGTCAAAAGTATCACCAGTTAACGCCGTAAGCATCCGCATGCCGCTAAAAATTGGGCTACTGGTATCCCCAAATAGAGATCCTTGCTTTGCAGCCTGAAAACCCTGCAAGGCGGCCGTAATCCTCTCAAAAGAGCTTCCGGCTGACTCGGCAGCTTTTCCGAAACCATCAAGTTCTCTGGCTGTCATGCCAAGAGCCTTTGACTGAATTGAAAGGTCCATCAGGCTGGAAGTGGTATTTTTAACAAGGCTCATCAGGCCGCCAGCGGTGACAGTCACGCCGGTCAGCGCCAGCAACTCCGTCTTTATGCTGCTGAAGAACGAAGCGGCTTTCTTGCCCTGCTCTGCCATTTCTTTGGCGGTGTTTTTGGCGTCCTCGCGCTGCTTTTTCAGGTCGTCACTGACTTCCTGCTGGCCTTTGCGAAACTGAGAAGTATCAAGGCCCAGCGTTACCAGGAGGGCGTCAATTACCGTTGCTGCCATGATCACTCTCCGCTGCTATGGCTCTGTTGGTGTTATCCACGGTCATTATTTCAATCAGCCACCACATATCCTGGACGCTGTATACGGTGTCCAGTTCGTGGAGTGTCGCCATTTTCCCGGAGATCACCGCGGCAATGGTGCGCGGTACATTCGCATACTGTATGAAGCCGCGATCTGAATCTTCCGGGACAGACAGGGGGATTTCTAACTTGCGGTGGCTGCTACAAAAGCGATATGGAGTTTGAAGGCTTCGATTTTCAGGCGCGACCAGGTGCTGATTTCTTCGATCTGACCTTCGTCAACAAGCGCTGTCTCGATACCGTTACCCCCGAGGAATTTCACGCAGCCAAGCAACTCATCAAGCAGAGGCTTTGACTGTGCGAACGGAACTTTAGCCAGTGAAGTGATACCCCACTGAGCGAGTCCGGCCATACCGCTGGCCATCACGCTTTCGTACAGCTCGCGAGCTTCTGCGTTATCCTCGGCTGGGGCCGGCGCCACCGCAGCACCGATGGCCATCATCATATTGTCGGGAACGGTAACGCCGGCGCCAATCACGGCGCACGCCATGCGGATCGCCCACTCTTCGGCCTGTCTCGCAGGCATTTCGGTGATTTTGAACTGCTTACCCTTGTCACGGTTATCTGCTTCAACCGTGAATACGATGCTTTTACGAGCCATTTTTGTTTCCTGAATGAGTTATCTGGCAATAAAAAAGCCCACCGTAGTGGGCCATTCAAAAACCACGAATTTGTGGTTTTCATGATTCGGTAAGCGCACCAGGAAAACCGGGCAATGCCAACTGGCCTTGCTTGTCCAGTTGCTCAATGCGTGAAAGTAGCTGGGGCTTCTTCTCTTTCCCCCACCGGCGTAACAGGCGACCAGAGATACTGGCAACATCCTTTTCTTTCAGGAACTCCAGCATGACGGCGTTACGCTCTTCTTCAAACTGGCGCCGTCCAACCTGAAGCATCGCGTACATCCAGTTGAAAGCATTGATGTAAGCGATCTTGATACGCATCGCCTCTTTTTTGGTGTAGGACATAACCAGAAGCATCAAGCCATCTTTGCGAAGCCGATAGAACTTCTGCGGCTTTCCGTTCTGCAACTCATTGTTTTTATAGCAAACCTCAAAATTGAGTTTTGTATCGAACTCTTCCGGGCATGCCTTAATAGTTTTTTCGATATCACGAATGACGTTGTCAGGACGTTTCCCAAATGCCTTCGCCACCATAAACGAGTCAGTTACCGGGTCGTTGTCAGCAACAAAAATGAGGTCACGGAAATCAAGTCCGTTAATAACTGTTGGGTATGACATTGCGGTATTTCCTTTAGAAAGATGAGCCTGTTCGCACAGAAATGCCGCCCCGAGAAGGTCCGCACCTATACGGCATTTCTCAGGCTCAGCTTTCTGAAAGACTCGGGAGTTAAATGCGCTGCGACGCGCAGGGGTTTATTTCTGGTATAAAAAAGCCCGGACTTGGCCGGGCTGATTGTTTACGCTGAGTAGTCTGCCGGGGTGACAGTTTCCCACTGGATGAGTCCAGTTACCGGCTGAAGCACACGGCCGGCAGACGGCATACGGCGCGCGCGCTGCAGGATACCGTTGGTCATAATGTACTTTTTACCCAGCGACGGCAGGATCACCGTACCATTGACACGCAGCACAGACCGCGTGGTCATCTGCGTGGTTTGCCAGTTGTCGATGTACTTAATCGACGGGGATGATGCCGCCAGATGGAAAGTCCACGGAAGATCACCATAAACAAAACCGCCCAGCAGTTTCCCGTCAGCAGTACGCTGGTACTCTGCCGTGTCAGTATCACCCATTTCGAAGATGTTCTGCGCTTCGAACTGCTCCAGGTTAAACCCTGACGGGTAGAGCTCAGCGATTACCAGCTCAATGATCGCGTCTGCCGACGTAATATTTTGACCGGACATTACTGCACCTCCACGCTGTTAACGGTGATACCCTGGATGATCCCGCCGTCGGTGTACCAGAAGTAAACCGTTGGCTTGGTACGCGCGGCGCGCATTGCCGCGGTGAACGGGCCGATGTAGACGTAATACCCTTCAGCCATAAGCGAATCCGTAACATCGACGCCAGCGATGGCGTTAATCTGGTCGATCTGCGACTGGTCAAGATCGGTGCCCGCCGTCATGCCACCCCACGCCCTGAATTGCTCAATGGTCGGCTTCATGCACGACTCAATGCGAGCTTTTCCGGCTGCTGCGTAGGGCAGATTGCTCGCCTGCTGGAACAGCGCAACGAGAGCCGCCTGCAGCTGAGCATTTACCCATACCTGACCAGCCCATGCGTCAAGCCAGGCATAATCACCGGTAATAGAGCCGGGCGCCCACTGGTTGGTTTCGACGGCATTCGAGGCATAGTTGCCGTAGAAGTTATAACCGTTGGCCTTGGCCGCCTCGTAATCAGTATCGTTACTGATCATCGGCAGCAGGCCGGACACCTGACGACCATTCAGCGAACAGCGCCCATTGGCCTGCGTGAAGTTCAGCGCAGCCACAAACCCCATCGCGTTTGCTGCGTGGTTCGGGTAACCATACACCGGGCAGGTGTCGTTATAGGCGTAGGTGTTGATGATGTCGTACACCAGTGCATTCGAGCTGCCCGCCACGATTGCCGTTCCTGATGCGTCCCATGGGACATAGGCAAAGCGGTGGTTCTGGCTGTTTGTCCAGAGCGCAAACGCATTAGCCTGGTCTTTGGTGACAGCGAACGTCGTGGAGAATGTTACCCAGTCCTGCTCTTTGGCCAGAATGGCAGTAAAGATATCGTCAACCACTGCCGTCGCCGCACCCTGAGAGATCACCGCGCCGGTCGCTTCGGTCAGTTTCAGACCCGTAGCAAGCGTACCTTCATCGGCAAAGGTAATGGTGCTATCCACGCCTGTGGTGGCAGAGGTGATGATGAATTTCTTCAGCACGCTATCCCAGGTCACTACAACCGAGGAGCCAATGCCTGTTTCAATCAGCTCTGCCGCGTTATCAAAACTGGTCGCGCCGCTGAGGTTGATAGCCGCAGAAGTCTCCTCCGTGCCGTCAACGGTCAGAGTCAGCGTACCCGAAAGCAACTTGAGCTGTGCCAGCGTGGTCGCGGCGTGCGATCCGGAACGAAGGAATGCCGCCACTGCTGCGGTATTGAATCGGCTAAAATACAGCTTGCCAGGCATCTGTGTTTTACCGGTGAATGCGGCGAAATACAGCACCGCGGCGGTGTACTCAATCGACGCGCTGCCGAAGTACGCCTTTACCTCATCCGCACTGGAAAATGAGGGTACTGCACCAACCGGCGCGTATGCGCTGTCGGTCAGGAACAGGCCATTGAGATCAATAGCTGTCCCTGTCGCCTTCAGTACGCCGGGAAGCATCTGGGCGATTTTTGATAGCGAAATTGCCATTTATTATTTCTCCGGAGGAAATCTCACGTCGACCGGCTGCGATATCACATCTGCGCCTGTCATAAACTGCTGAGGAACGCTGACGACAATCAGCGGGTTTGCGTGGAATTCAAGCGTCCAGCGGGATTCCCACTGTTTCTCGCCGTTGATCATCGAGGTTTGCCGCGGGGGGCCGGAATAAAGCGGTACCAGGACATTTGCGTTTTCCCTGAACCAGGTGCATGCGAATTCGGAGCGGGCAATGCGCGAAAAGATGGTGGCATTGTTTTGCGCCTGATCTCCGTAGAAATCGAGCTGACATTGCCATTCATCAACGCGGCAAAGTTCTGCCCGCCCGTAATCGCTAACGCCGTCATACTCGTAATTGACAGCACTGGTTGAGAGGTCCGTCAGAAAAAGCGGCGTCATAGTAATGAAACCGCCTTTCGGCATGGGGGTCTGATTTTGCTGAGTCTGCGTGATCTCTGCGTCCGGAAAGAGGACAGAAAGGAAATCGCCAGTCGCCTTAAACAGATCGCTTTCAGTGACCTGCAGGCCTACGTCAATTGTTGACATGCGATAACCCTCGTCCAGTCCGGCCAGATTTCAGGCACATCCACGACCAGCCACGTTTCATTGCCGATAACGAACTTATCGCCGCCCTGCTGCCGATCCCTGTTAACCCCGCACCAGTTGCCATCCGTCCAGATACTGACCAGCACACCCTGGATATTCATGTTATCCATGTGCCTGATATCAGCCTGACTCAGCGCCTGCTTTTGCACCATCATCGTTACCGGCGGCGCGAAGCCAGGAGAAGTCGAGTAATCCGGGTTTTTGATTGGTCCGATCGAGCGGTAAATCTGCGCCTCGACGCGAGGATTAACCGCGCTAATGGCGCTTCGCACTATGGAATGAAGATTCACTCTTTCACCTCGTAGTCGACCGAGTTCAGCATGTGGGCCGAGCCGATTAACGGGTCATTAAACCCTTTTTTGTCGACCGTGCTTTTTGCGTTCGGCGGCTCAGAAAAAGCGATGATTGACGACTGAATCTGCCCCTTGATCCGCTCCCCCATCAGCGCCAGGCTTTTGCGGGCGTCAAAATCGTTTGCCTTCATGAGTTTCCCAAGCTCTCCGCCCCACTCCGGACCATGTTCAGAAATGGTCTTCCTGAAGTACGGCCGGGATGGGATCGTAACGATATGCTCGGGTATCATTACTGACTGCGCGAAATTGGCCTTTGATGGCTTTGCGAAGCGCGAAACACCGTCACGGCGAACGTAAAAGTTCAAATCCCGGGTATGCGCCGGGATTTTTACAGTGCCACCAAATTCGTTGGTGGCTGCCACAAGTGCTACCGGCGTCCCGTCTGGGTACTTGGACCCTTCAAGGAAGCCCACCTTCAAATCATCGCCAGAGGAAAGTCCCTTTGCGATCGACTGCAGGTGCTCCATCAGCTTATCGCCGCCTGACATTCCATCCATAGCTACCTCCGGATGAAAGAACGACGGTTATAATGGCCCGGGTACATTGAAGGGGATGAGCCAGGGACATATCGCACAGTGCGATAAGGGGCCGTAGCTTGCCAGTAAGCTGCACCGTATGGCGTCTGTAGATACCACCACGATGACGCGCTGGAAGGCCCCGCATCAGTCGAAACCGATACAGACCCCTCCGATGCGCTTGCCACTCGCCCAACCAGACCAGAAGCCTTTTCGCCGTTTACGCCTGAATTCAGCGCCGCAATGTGCGCAACCAGCATATTCAGGAAAAGAGCCCGGATAGAGATATCTTTTACCGGGCTGCTGTCCGTGTTATTCAGGTAAATCGTTGCCTCCGTGAAGTACGCATTAAGCAGCGTTTCACTTACGGCATCGAACTCCGGATAACGCTCACGAAATGCGGCAACATCAAAGACAACGATCGCCATTATTTTTTGTCCGCCTTCTCAATGCCCGGGGCCGGGTTGTTCTGATCCAGACCTTCCAGACCGGTTTTCTCCGAAGCGTTTTCATTCGCTTTCGCCTGAGCGCTGCTGGTTTTCGCCTGGGCAAACACCAGCTCTTTGCGAACGTAGGGCTGATCAGCATGTACTGCCAGCCACGCTTCAAAGGCTTCCTTGTCCACGTTTTCGGTCAGGCCGTAGCCGCCGACAACGATAGAGGAGTTGGAGCCGTTAAGCTCCACTTTGTACCCGCCCTGCTCCAGGATCAGGCCGTTCGGCAGTTTGCATCCTACAGTTACTGTTTCGGCCATGTTACACCCCGATCATGCTGGCAATGCCCAGCGGTTGACGAATGATTGCACCCCAGGTGCCACCGGATTTTTTCTGCCGCCAGGAAGACTCTTCCACCACGACAGCGTGCGCGCGCATCTTCTCGGTGAATGCTGCGTAAGCGGTGTCCTGCTCGCCCAGACGCTCAACAATCAGCTGTACAAGCTCGCCCGCGTCGGTGCTGTATTCAACAGCGGTTTCGATACGCATGTTCGGGAAGTTTTTCTTCAGCTGATCGGTGACGTTCACGTTGTACTGGTTCGTCTTCGTCAGGTTGACTTCCATTTCCGGCGACATGCCGAGCACCATGCGATCGGTGCGCTCTACGAGGCCTTTGGTCTGAGAGACCAGCTGCTTATAGAGGCGACCGGAAATGTCGTCATATACAGCTTGCCCGTCTTTCGTTGCCCAGGTAACGCCACCACCGGAACCAGTCGCCGCC
Source organism: Klebsiella sp. 4_1_44FAA (assembly GCF_000238715.1). Taxonomy (NCBI): domain Bacteria; kingdom Pseudomonadati; phylum Pseudomonadota; class Gammaproteobacteria; order Enterobacterales; family Enterobacteriaceae; genus Klebsiella; species Klebsiella sp. 4_1_44FAA. Next base: position 279,905 of record NZ_JH414799.1, on the reverse strand, counting down.
GGAGTCACCGGAGCGCTCAGAGACGGATCGTTGAGCAGACCGTAGTTTTCCAGCCCGGCGATGCCGTAGAAGTAGGACTTGTTCTGGAACTTGTTCAGCACAAGCGCAGAGGCCACGTTGAGCTCGGCGGCATAGCCGATACGCCCGGCGCCGTACATGTCCAGCTCGCGCTCACCCCAGCGGGTGTGAGTCTGATAATGGAACGACTGGCGCGGTACCCAGTTAACGTTGGCGGACGTCATGCCGTTGTTGTTGAAGTCGCCGTAAGCGCTGGTTTCACCAGTCGACTCGACGATCGGGAACTGCGAGGTCAGCGTCGTCCAGTCGCCTTTTTTCACTTCACCGATAATCTCTGCGGCCTTCATCGGCGTTACGAGAACGCGGATAAGTTCCGGATCGACGTAGTTCGTGAAGTAGGCCGGGATACCGGCGTTATTCGCAGTAACCATTTGCGGCTGGGCATCCATCGCCAGCGCGAAATTCTCCGCAAACTCCGGTTTCAGGTAGTCCTTCGCGCCGGGCAGCACAATGCCATATTTCCCGCTGGCTGCGGCGTAGTGTCGCTGAAATTCGTTCATTACTTGCTCCAGGTGCTGATTTTGACCAGCTCGCCAGCGTCACAATCGCTTGCGGCATAGAATGCGGTCTCGATAAAACCGGCCACGGTTGCGCCGGCTGCGGCGACTTGCACCTCACCGGTGGTCAGGGATGCAAAAACCTTCTGCCCGCGGGTGGAAGCGGTTGACGTTTTGGCCCAGAAGTCACCGGCTACCATCAGGGTGATTTCGCGGCCGGGCTGGATAAGCATGGATGCCTGACCCAGCCAGATGGTGATCGACGCCTGACCGTCACGATGAACAAAGCCAGACGGAACACCGCTACCGGCATTGGAAGCCACACCGTCAACAACCCAGGCAAAGCGGCCGACAGTAAGGCCGTCCTCGCCAGCAACCAGGGCGCCCTCACCGGCCTGATAGGTCGCGTGTGGGTTAGTGCCAGCAAAACCCCCTTCGACGCCGGGGGCCGGATACTGGTTAATTCGTGTCTGAAAACCTGCCATGTTAACCTCGTTTCAGTTTGCCAGCGGTCGGGAATGCTTTTTCGAACTCACTGACGGAAGCGGAATCCTGCGCAATGACAGGGCGTGAATTTTCTTTCTGGCTGATCGCCATTTTGACCATCGCCGGATAAGCGGACGGGTGAACGCCGGCGATATCCACGCCGCTCTGTTCAAGCGCGGTGCGATAGACATCTTCGGCTGAGTCCATGGCAACGACGTCTCCGATCAGCGGGCGGACAACCTGCTCTGCCTCACGGATTTTCCGGAAGTTTTCCGCAGCCTTTTTAGTTGCGCTGTCGGCCGCCAGACGAATCGCAGAGTCCATCGCCGTTCTGGAGACTTTGTCGTCTTCTTCATCGTCTTCATCTTCGGCGGTTTTCTTCTTGTCCTTGTCTTCCTCGTCGTCCTCATCATCCGCCGTTTTTTTCTTGTCCTTCTCGTCGTCGTCTTCGTCGTCGGCGGTTTTGTTTTCTTTTTCGTCTTCCTTTTCGGCCTCATCAAGAGCCAGAAGAGCTTTGCGGACTTCTGCCTCCAGATCTGCATCCTGCGCCAGAAGTGGCTTAAGGGTGGCGCGGATCGCCGCTACCTTATGTTTACGCATGTGATTAAGCTCCGGTGGTAATGAATCTGCGACCAGTACATCTGGCCCTGCGCGGCCGTCAGGGACCAGCGCTTCGTGGTTTCCGAAAATGTCACGCATAACGCCGTCATAAGGCTCGCCGTCAGGGGTGACACCCGGGGTCATGTCTGCGACGTACTTGTACGATGCAGATAGCTCTCGCTGCTCTCCGCTCTCAATTCCAGCAATCGCGCTGTTATCCCATATCGACATACCAACCGTGAGATACGTGCCGTCAAACTCCGCATTGGAGTGCGTCACGCCAACACGAAATTCATTGGGCGGGTCGGTGGGAAAATCGGGGATGTGCTTGCTGAGCACGGGGATGTTATTGAAGGTTTTGGCTGCTTTCCGGAGCTCGTCCGGGTGGCGCCAAAGCCGGTAAAGCTTGTTTGGTTCGAGCCCAAGCTCTTCGCTTCTTGGTATCTCGCGTCCGTAGTATCCGTTGACGTTTGCCTTGCTGATATTCGTTCGTGAAATCTGAAGGCGGCCATTTGCGTCGATGGTGCGCACAGAGGCGCGGTCAAATGCCAGGCTTTCCGTAATCCCGTCCATTGCGGGTCTCTTTTCCTCGCTTATGTATCTGACCTTTATTGTCACCGGATGCCCCGGTGATTTTGGGGGATGCACTCCAATCACTTCCATTTTTGCATTGCGTGGAAGTAATGTTTCATCTTCATGCTTGTTGCTGGAAAGACCAGTAACATCCAGCCCTTTGTCACCTTTATTTGTTTCTATTTGGAGCATTACACCGCCGATGCTGAACATACCGGCGATCTTTTTTTCTTTAGATGTGGAAAGAAAAGCAGGGTCTGAAACAACCATTCCTTTTTTAATATCTCCGCCTGGGAACAGTTTTTTTGCGTCCTCCCTGCTCATTCCTCGGTAAAGCGTTCCACCTTCTAAACTTCCCTTGCCAATGGCGGAGTCAATGCGTGCCACATCAGGGTCTTCATCTTTACCTTTACGAAGATCTGAGTTTATTTTTAAGAAATTGTCACCTGAGTAACTGGAAATGGCTGACTTTTCATTGGCTGATAGTTTTTCCCCGGCTGATTTCTTTTCATTTTTATTACTATTAATCTTCCCTTCAGCGCCAGCAACAACATCTCCATTTTCATCAATTTTGACGTGGGAACCATTTATGGTTATCCACTTATCCTCATCCTCGGCTAGCGAGTAGGATTCGAGTTCGTCCATAGACTTCCCCGCTTATGGCAATAAAAAAGGCCGCCTTAGCGACCTTGATTGATTTTGATTATTTACGATAGGCCTGGTATTACTGGTGACCAGGTGCAACGGCAATTGATTTCCTCTCCAGGCATCACCCATTTACCATCCAGATACATTCCCTTGCTTAGCTCAAACACCTTTCCATCAGCTTTAACGTGGGATGGTCGCGGCTCTTTGCCAGCATGGGAGTGCTTCCAAATTCCCTGGGTAATGCCGAGAGCCTGCTGTCGAGCAGACTGAACGACTGAGGTGGCCTTGTTGTTCTGATCTCGGGCAATGAACGCCGCACGGCGCCGGGAAATCCCGTATCGCTTCTCGAGCTCATCGGTGAGATAGGATAAGTCGCGACCGCGCGCTACCGACCGCATAACCAGCCCTTCCACCTCAGTGAAATACTTCTCGGGGATGGATCGGATAAGGCCGACATTCTCGGCGATGGTCGCCTGAAGAGCGTTATTCATCTGCGAGGTCATCTTGAACTCGACAGTAAACCCCGCGTCTTTGAAGGCTGTGGCCAGTGAAGCATCCGCGTTTTTCATGGTGTCGTTAGCGAACCTGTCGGCCAGCTTTTGCGCCATGTCATCAAACCGCCTCTTCCAGCGCTTCACCAGCTTATTCATCGCCTTGCGCATAACATCAGCTGGAGATTCATCCATGGCGACAGCCGCGCCGCTGGCCCGATAGTTTGCCGACAGCCAGTAGACAACAGATGCCTGCATTTCCTGCACCTGCTTATCAAGCTGTCGGCGGTACCATGCTTCGACGCCAGCGTTAGGATGAACCGCCCTTATCGTCAGGGTCTGTTTCTTCCTCTTCGTCGTAGTCGTCTTCGATTTCGAGGTCATCATTCAGGTCCAGAGAGTGATAGGGCGAATCCGGGTCACCGGCGATTTTTTCGCGGACTTCGTTGCCAGAGAGCACGCTGGCGGCCACATAGACAGCGTCAGTGTCAGCGTCTACTTTGCGAATTTCCGCCCGCTCTTTAGCGCTCATTTCGTACAAGGGCTCAAAGTCGAAGGTTATGCCATCGTCAATGTCGCCAAACTCAGAGAGCTGAATGATATCCATCACACGCTTCAGGTTGTCTTTAAAAACAGACTGCTGCAGAGCGTGAATGTAGTCGTAGAAAACGCGGATTTCGCCGTCAGACGATGCATTGAGACCGTTGGGCGTAATGCCCAATAGTTTGACCAGCGGAATGCTTGATACTGCTGACATGTGCTCCTGAGATTGGGCCTGCAGGGCATCCAGACCGTTAAGCGGAGCGTTAACGAACTCAACCGTTTCTGGCTGGGTAGGGTTGTTGTCTTTTGCGAATGCGCCACGGTTATCGCGGCATCGGTTAAAGACATCAAGCCTTGCCAGAAGGCCATCTGCCGCACCGCCCTGTAGGATAGTGCTCATATTTGTTCCGATTACCGGAACAGAGAACGAGTGAATCATATCGCTGACGCTGTCGCGGGTGCGTAGCCAGTTATTCACGTAAGGCTCGGCGATCTGCGAGAGAGACAGGCCGCGAAAGTTATACGATGCCTTCAGCAGGTCAGGCACCTGCCGAGAAACGAAGTCAATCATGCGGCTTGCATGTACGGTCCGCCCCATGACAAACCACTGCGTCGGCTTGTAGAAATCCGGGCTCAGCGGGTTGTCGGAGTTATAAATCCCAGGGTAGGTCCAGATAGGCTCTATTACCCGGAAACCCTGGAGGCTGCCTTTCGTGATCTTCTTGTCGCTCATGAAGAGTTTCGATTGCAGCTCATTGTCGTCCATCCATGCGGAGATTCCCCGCGGCGAACGAACGTCGATGTAAATCTGACCTCCACCGAAGTAGCCATCATGCTCTGCAGCCTCTTTAAAGCGCTCACGCACCTTAAACCGCTTCATGGCCTCTTCGAGTTTCTTTACCCGATCCGCTTTGTCTTCATCGCCGACGGTTTTGAGCTTTATCCATTTGCGGGTCATTTCTTCCGCGATGGTGCCAACCATCTTGCGATATTCAGGCTTTTGCGCCAGCGTGGCCAGGTACGGATAGCCAGGGAAGCTCTCGAAGTCGCCGTAGCCGTAACCGCCATACGCAGCATTGAGGGCATCGTAAGGCGTGGAGTCCATTGCCAGAATGGCGCTTTTGATGGCTTCAGGGATCACGCCTTTCGGAGGTTCGTAGCGCTGAAACTCTCTTCTCGGCGCTGCGCGGACGTCGGCCACAGCTTCCGGCCTAATCCCGACTTTCGGCGCTTCAGGTTCTTTAGCCGGCTCAGGCGCGGCGACTTCTTTCTTTTTAAACCACCACACTTAAATTCTCCTGAGTTGATTCGGGTCGATAACCATCGGCTGCGGGCCGGAAATCAGGTTGTCGTCGATTGCGTCCATCCAGGTATCAAGGATGTCGTCGTTGTCGTGACTGTCATCAGCGGAGAAAGCTGCGCATTCCGTCATCGCCGTCAGCACCCAGTCGGTTGAGCCTGCGATCGTTCCGTCTTCGTAGAAGATGCTGGATAGCTTCTGGCCGTCGTCGGTGTGCGTTGCGGGGACAAAGACTTTCCCGGTTTTGATTTGCGGAATAACGTTAAGGCAGCGAACAAGCTTGTTCTGCCCGGTTCCACGGGGAATTTCCCTTACCGGGATAGCGAGTTGGCCGGGCGTCTGGCTGCGCTTTTTCAGGGTGGTGATGAGGCCCTGACCGGCCTGTTTCTCTTCAATGGCCATATGGCGAAGCGGCATAACCCGCATGGACCCGGACAGGCGCCATTTTTCCCAAACCTCTTCCGCTTTCTTCAGGAGGTCCTCCGGGTCCCATCGACCGCGGACGACATCGATGATGTACAGATTCCCGTCCACACCCATGCCAGCCAACGTAAACACGGTGTAATCCAGCCAGTCCTCTACCTTCCCGCTGTTCGTATCGACGTACACGGCGCGGTGCGTAAGTTTCGGCAGCGTGGTGTACGTTCTGAACCAGCTGGTATCGATGATCCCGCCAGTCAGCGCCATCGGGTTTTGCTGGTATTGCGACAGGAAGGTATAGCGATCCTTTTCCCACAGCTGCAGGAGGTCGTTAACGTCTTCCATCTGCGGCCAGTAGGACCAGTAGCGAACGCCACCAACGACCACAGAGTCGGTATCTTTGACCGTTTCCCAGCAAAGCGAACGCCATGGCTCATCGAGCGACTGGATGTACTTCTCGTCGATCATGGCCGGTATGGCGACATGGTGAAACGGCACCCCCATTCCGCCGGCAAGCATGAAGCCCGTTGCGTCGTCGGTGTGCAGACGCTGCTGAATGCTTACAAATGGCGTCGGGTGCTCTTTCGACTTATCGCCGCGGCGTGAGCGAATGGTGTTTACCAGCAGCGTATTAGCGCTTTTGCGTCGGGACTCGCTTAGCATGTCCACCGGCTTGTTGTAGTCGTCCAGCATCACCATGCCGGAGAACTCTGGTCCGTAGTAGCCACCACGACCACCGGTGATTTGCCCGTTGCTTGAGCGCGATACCGTCTGCCCTATAGAGCGCCCTCGTTCGTCCTTTATCTCCCACTCTTCCGCCTGGTTGACACCAAACGAGCAGGGCCAGAACTCCTGATATTCACGGCTGGCGATAATGTCGCGGGTGCGCCGGCTGTTACGCTTTACCAGCGTGTCAGCAAAAGAGATATTCAGGTTACGAAAGCGTTTAAGCCGCTTCTCCTGCACCAGGGCGTTGACATACGCCGGGAAGTGAATGGAGAAGAACTCAGTTTTCGTACCGCCTGGCGGGATGTTGATAATCAGGTTTCGCGGGACAAGGCGCCCGGCAAGCAGATCATCAATTTTCGAAGCCATCAGGCGGTGATGCCAGTTAACCAGCAGCCGATCACCCTGAATCAACTCGAACCATATTCGGGTGAAGTTCAGGAATGACTTCGTGGACTTTGAACGGATGATCACGCGCTCCGGGAATGACAGATCATCCCATTCGATAATTCCGCTCATATCAGTCCAGCCCTTCTAACCTTCCCTCCAGCTTCTGCTGGGCCTTCGCATAGTCTTCAGCGGTGTACGTCACCTGATTCAGCGGGCCGCCGTCTTTGCCGGTCAGCTCGACCTTTTGCTTGTTGCTGTAGGCGTCTCCAACCTCTTTTGCCGCCTGTTCCAGTAACTGAGCTGTCATGCCGAGGTTCTTCATACCTTCGGCAGTCGTCGACATTCGCTGCAGTACGCGCAGACGGTAGGCCTTGTTGGCGATAGGGATATCGGAAATTTCGTTGAGAAAACGGTCGCGGGTATGGTTGAAGAGGTCTACCCACTTTTTAGCCAGACCCTTGCCGCTGACCTTCGTCGGATCGTGCGATTCAACTTGCTGAGGGGTGACTTTTATCCCGTAATCTTTTTGGATGGCGTCGACCACAATCGACAGCGTGTCATAGCACGCAAGCATTTGAACGATGGCGGCTTTAACTTCCGGTTTTAGTGCAGCCATGAATCACCATCCTTCCAAAGCATTCCAGAATTAAGCCAGTTTCAGCATGCACGTCCCGCAAGCTCTGGCAACATCGATATGAGCAACCTCCGCCGGCCTGTTCGCCGCATCCACCATTTCCTGCACGTCTTTGCTGGCGCCGTAACGCCGGACAACTCCGACGAATTCCTCGACGTCGTGGCCGCGAAGTTTGAGCACCGGCATACCGGTCTCTTTGTTGAATTTCGGCGCGCCATAGTCATCGGTAGCCTGGGCGATGTGGTAAAGCTCATGCTCAACCAGTGCGCAGAACTCCAGATCGTTGCATTGCTCACAGTAGTCAGCAGCCAGGGTGATGATGAACTTCGGTATGCGACCGAACCATTCATGCATCTGCTGTTCCATGCGGGATTTCTGCCAGCCGCCGGCGAGCATCATTACCTGCTCACACTGACCCAGCACAATGCGGCCGCTTTTGGAGAATGAGCCAGAGGCCCACATGAACGCGACATCAGCATCGACCAAGTGTGCATGGTCAGGGTTATGGATTCGGCCCTCTTCGGAGAGGATGTTCTGATTTACCCATTCTCCGATTTCGGTAGCAGGGATCAGACGGGTATATGGCAGCCAGTTTTCGCCAGTAAAGTTGACGGGAGGGTATGGTCTGCGATTGTCATTTTCAGTCATGCAGAACAATCCTCTAGGCTGGTTGGCCTACCCTAAATTACTTTCTTAAGCGCTCATCCTGTTTCATTGAAGGTTGAGGAGAGAATCTCCCAATATACAAATCAATGAATTTTTCGTTGGTCATATTTTTATCAAGATCTTCCTGCCACTCTCTCATCCGGACATGAACTTTTGACCAGTCAACTGACTCTTGTTTGTCGGTGAGATTTGCCATTTATCTATTCCTTCATTACCGTGATGATGGTGTAACGAGAGATTTCTTTGAGGCTGAATCCTTCTCGCTTATCCACTCCATCGTCGTCAAAGTGACAATGAATGAACCCATGTTCAATTATTGGCTTAACGGGGGTGGTAATGGATATACAGAGGGACTGTGAGCCATCTGACACCGGATAGATATTCACGATGTAATGATTAATCAACCTTTTATCCATATCAGAATTTCCTGCTGGATTCTGAAATATATTACCGGGGAATAGCGACAACCATTACCCTAGAAACTTACATAAAACTCTGTCAATGGCGCTTTTAATGCACCATTTGCAGAACTTTATAATTACTCCTGCTTGCCAATCACAGGGCCAATCCGGATACACTTCTTAGTGAGCCAGCCCCAGCGCAAAAGCACTGAAAGGATGAGCAGCGGCTTCATGTATGGGCGAAGCGTAATTTCCGCCATTAGGATTCCAGTAGTGCGCATATGACTCACCTCGTTGTGACATTATTGAGCCACCTCTGGAAGTGGCTCTGTAATGCCTTACTTCAGGCACTGCGTGGTGATGTATTCCTGCGCAGCCCTCAGGGATGTTTGGTCGCTGATGATTCCGGATCGGATACCGAGAACGTTTCGTCCAGCAACTGCAGAGAGTTCGACGGTGGCATCATCGCCCATGCTGGCGGCGCCGGCGGTTTGGGTTGCGGCTGACACTGGACACTTGCCTTTGACGAGCACCCGACCACCATTATCAAGCTTGCGCTGCAGAGCATCATTTTTAGCTTTTTCATCGGCTAATTCCTTCGTGTATTTGGCATCGATCTCTGCGACGTCTCTCTGGCGGGTCTGCATGTCAGCGATGGTGTCTTTCGCCAGGCTGAGTTGCTCAGTCACTTTATCGCGCTGCCTTTTGTACTCGGTGGCATTGTCGTGGTAGTGACTGGCCAGCCAGCCGAGGCTGACTATCAGGCAGATCACAATGGCGCTGATAACTGCGATTAGCCGGTTCATGGTTGTACTTCGGCTACAACGCCGCCAGCGGATTTGAATTTTGCGATCAGGTTATCGGCCTTATGCTCAAACTGGCCATAGCCTGCCCCGGGCAATGACGCCCAGATATTGCTGCAACGATCGATAGCTTGCCGAATCTGCCCGTTATCGATGAGCGGTAGCGCACCACGTTCTTTGATTTGCTGCAGTGCCACCTGGTCCTGTGAAGCCGGGGAGAAGTCTTTCAGTCCAAGTTGTTTACGGTATGCGTCCCACCATTTGGCGAGAAGCTGGTAGCGCCCTGCTGCTGTTGATTTGATACCCAGCTTAGGCAGGCTCACCAGCTTGCGGGGATGGTCGGCGTAATTGCTGAATAGCGATCCGCCGACAATTACGTCATAGCCATGGTTCTTTGTCGGCTGACCCGGCTTGTCAGTACCCTCTGACCAGGCGAGCATATCCAGAAATGCCCTGCGCTGCTTATTGAGTTCCAGCATCATCAGCCCCTGCTTTTCTGGCGGCGACCTTCTTAATCAGGTTGCCGATTGAGTCAGTACCGATATAGCCAATGAAGACACTGGCTATGTAAGCGAGATTGCTGCTCAGGCCAATGAAGTCGAGAAGGTCACGGACGAACCAGGCGATCATCGCGCACATGACCGCATCGATCAGCGTTTTCGCCATAGCGCCACCGTTATAGCGGCCCCGCAAATACGCCATGATGAAAGCCAGTATTGCGCCGATACCCTGCTCCTTAGCTGCCAGCAGAGCGGCGATGAAATCTTGTTTGTAGGGCATTCGCATAAGCCTCACCTCCGTTAATGACGGATGGCGCTGTGCGTAAAGGGGAAAAGAGGCCCAGACCCTGCGGGCTGATTTATCAACAAAGCACGTCGGGGATGATTCCCGAGGGCCTGGGCATGCTCAATAAAAAAACCCGCTCAAGGCGGGAAGAAATACCAAGGGTAAAAGTGACGGCGCGGTAGCCGTAATGGTCCCAAGGTAGAGGGATATGGCGGCCTGTTGCGTTGCGCCAACAACGCCCTGATGGATTGGATTATGAGCCCGTCATCAGGTCAGGCCATTATCTGGCGGGACAGGAAGGATTCGAACCTTCGACCATTCGGTTAACAGCCGAACGCACAACCGCTGTGCTTCTGACCCTGAAACGACAAAGCCCCGACGCTTCCGCCAGGGCTTTTTGTTCATCATGCCGCCACTTAAAGTTAAGGCAGCATATCAAAGTAGACTCAAATATGACGCATTTAATTGACTTTTGCAAGACCCTGCTGCGAAAAAGTCGCTTTTTGTTGTGAACGTGATCGAGAAACAGAGAGTAACGCCTGACTATCAAGTTCCTGGTAGATGCCCATCATGACCTGCCAGTAATCTGAATAATTGTGGCACCAGTTATCTGGCTTTATCCCCACCATCGCGGCGGGAGAGTAGTGATGCCCTCTACCGGTTATTTCCTGCTTTGTATTTTGAGCGGCCAGCCAGATAAGTTGACGAAGGCGATCGACTGTTTTCTTTGCAATGCGCGCGCCGGCCAGCTTCTCGCTGAATTGCTCCCATGCCCACCGGGTGATCGTCTCCTGGTGCTCCCAGCGGATATTGTCGCTGTAATTCCACAGCAGCCAGGCTTTCTGATGCTCTTCCAGCGACAGCAGAGCCCGGCGCCAACTTGCCGTCGAATACTCAACGGGAAGAACGAGAGCGATTGATGAACCCTTAGCACGTGACTGGCTGCCACTCATCGGCGGGCCGTCCGGGTTAACCATTTTTTGCTTCACCTCGCTATATACCTTTTTCCTTCCCCGGCTGCGCGCCGTAGCAGTGAATTGCGCGTTTTCTGCGAACGCCACCAGTTGCCCTTTCGTCGCACCGCTCAGATCGGCGGTGGCCACTATCAGCTGCTGGCGAACGTACTGGAGGTATTGGGTATTAATCATGCTGTCTCTCCCAGGGTCTGATAGATGCGAACGAAATTTCTCAGTATGCGGTAGTCAACCAGTACGGTGCCGCGACCACGCAGGAGGCGGAGCTTTTGCCAGCGGTCGCGGATGCGTTCGATAACGTCACGGCTCATGCGGCCTCCTGATGGCGGGCGCGGCGCTTCTCCAGCGCGCGGGCTCTGCGGGTGAATATGGATTTGATGCGCTGCAGGTAGGGAATATCGAACCGCCGCGGCTCGTTATCAGCCTCAAGGAGCTCTACGCGGTCCAGGCCAATACGTTCAATCAGGTGAATGCGGTACTCAACGGCGTTGCCGCTCAACTGTCGGTTGCAGCGGGTGCAGGCGGAGTGGACATTGAACACGTTGAACTTCAGGTGAGACGCTGCACCGCGGGAACGGTAATGGCTGGCATCAATGGCGCTGCCGGTCAGGTAGTTGCTCTTGCCGATAAGCGGGCTTCCGCAGCTGACGCAGGACTTACCTTCGTCACGAATGCGAATGTACCGGTTAAAGGCAGACTGAGCCTCTTTATCCCACTGGGCCTTTGTCTTGAATGACTCACGCTTAGCTCGGCGACGCTGGCGCCCCTCTTTCTCGGATTCGCGCCGGCGCTTCACCGCCCTGGCCTTCGCTGCTTCCCGAGCTTTTGCTGTCTGTTTTTTGCCGATCGCGCTGGCGCATTCAAAACTGCATACCACCTGCCCTTCCCGGGCAGGATGGAACCATTCGCGGCAGTGGGCGCATTTACGGCGTGCTGGTTTACGCATGTGGCCTCCTTGCTCTCAGGCGTAGCCACTTCTTATCGACCAGGCGAGCGGTGTAGTCTTTCAGGGTTGGGATATCGGAAGGCTTAACTTCTACCTTGCGCTTGCGGCGCGCAGGCACGCGGAAGATGCCGCGATCCATGACCTTAGCGAGCAGACTGTGCATGCGAAGCCCTCCACTCATGGGCCCATGCAATCCGACTGCTGGACTTCTCGCTGAACTTCACATTGTGCTCGGTGCCGAACCAGTAGATCGCCTCGATCACCTCGACCATGTAGCGCTTGCTGGATTGAGAGGTACGAACGCCGAAGTAGACACGGCCGCCATTGATGCCCGGGGCGGATTTCTGTTCACGCTCCGGGTTTTGCATCTGGCTGACCAGCACAGTGATGAGGTCTTTCCACTCCTCAGGCTCCAGCTTTTCGCCGTGCCAGATCACCTGATCGCTCAGGTCTTTCAAAAGTGGCCACATAAGGCGATTCTGTTTGTCGGTGCGGCTTTCTTCGCGCGCCTCGATAATCAGCGGCGATCGGTGGTCGACGGGCAGAGACTGGATGAAGTTGACGACGTTACGCTTAACATTGTCGTTGATAAGGCAGAATTGTTGCTTCACGCTTCACCTCCGCAGAGGTCAAACGCTGAATGCAGAAGATCGCCGGTGGCCTTCGCCATCGGTGACAGGGATTGCTGTAAGGTTTTGTGCGCCATGTGTCCCCACTTGGCGCCGGATAATCGTGTCAGTTGCTCAGGCTGACGAGGTAATTATCGCCCTTCCCGGGGATAAAAGCAAAATGAGCATATACGATAAACCCCTCAGGAGAGGGGTTTGATTTCAACTGGAGGATTTACGTTCTGCGGGGGATTTAGGCATGCTCCCGCTCCTTCTGGCGCTGGTCTTCATTGCTGAAGTCGTCGCCGTCTATTGGCATCAGGTATTTTGCTGGCATCAGCGCGAAATCCATCCTTTTCGCCTCTCCAGTAGAGCCATCTCGCGCCACCAAGTCGCCTGATACCAACCATGCATCTCCCATAGGCACCGGCTCGGCGTACACCTCTCCATTCCAGGTAAACCGGGAGCCATTCGGCACAAAGCCTGCAACCAGTACAGCCTTCCCGTCATTGGTACGGTAGAAGCCACCAATAATCATCGCCTGACAACCTGCGCGTAACTCAGCCATGTATCACCTCCTGCGGGGCGGCTGGCGTCGGCATCCAGTGGGTTATCTCGTTCTCGATGGCATCGCCGCAATGATAAAAAGTATGTTTTTTATGACTGTAGTGACCGCTTGTTACTTCTCCAATTTCAGCATCCCATAGGATTACCTGCTTGCGGTCTTCCGGCATCCGCTCGCTTACCGGAATCCATTTACCAGGCACTGCCGGCGCTGTCTGCGCGTGGCGATAGAGCTTAGTGCCAGGCTCAAAGGACTGGATAAGGCGGCGATAAGAAAGCGCATCCCCTCCATCATCGCCAACAACAATCACCGGCTCGCTGTCCGCTACCGGCTGCGCTGGCGGCATATCTGGACCTTTGCGAATGGCTTTTGCCAGTTCGATAGGGTCATCGTAAAACCAGTCTCCGGTTTCAGGGTGATTGGCTTCTGCCAGTCGAGCGGCCCACTCCAGACCGTCTTTGTGTCCCTGTAAGTAGTCGAGAGGCAAACACCAAGACTCGCCGTCCATTGCGGCCAGCGCCATGCGGGCCAATGCCGAAGCCTCACCGCATTGCACATGGTCAGTCTCGATAATGTTGAGTAGTGTTTCTCGTGAAAATTCGCTCATTTCCGGTCCACCTTAATTTTGCTGAGCGCCTCAAAGTGCCTGCGCATAGTTGCCTGTACTTCGGGATGCTGCCAGTTGGTATGGATTCCGCCGTCTTCGTCGATGGTGAATTTACCGGCGTTTTCTGTGAGAACCCGCTTGAGGCGTTGTTCGGAACTTTCGATTTTGAACATCACTCATCCTCCACCTTGATGCCAGCGGCATGAGCAGCCAGGCATTTATTGAAACCGTCGTTGTTATTAGCCAGCCCAAGATTCCAGCCAGCAGTTAAGCCAGCTCTGTAGGCGCTCTCCTGCAGGTTTTCTACAGTGACGGTGCGGGACTCCAGTTCTTCAACTCGCTGACTCAACTTCGCGCACTCCTCAAAGTTGCTGATAGCCTTTCGTTCCCACTCAGCAGACTGCTCGCGAAGGTGTCCGTTGGCGCGCTGCGCCTTCTCCAGCGCCTCTACCAGCGCGGTGACGTTGGTAGGGTTAGCCATAGCGATGAATAAAGCGTCATGTGGTCGCTTTTTACTTATGTGTTCACAAACCATAATTTCATCGTGATTTCCTCCGCCAACCCCACAGCGACCATCGTGATATTGAAATGCCCTCCAGTTACCCGGAGTCGCTTTCCCTGCTGCCGCTTTCAGGCTCTGCGCCAGTTCGGTGATATCAGTTGTCATAATGAGCCTCGCATTTAGCTTTCCCATGATTGGGATGAAACCCAAGTTGTTTTTCTGCATTAAGCCTCGCTGACTCTGCGTCTTTCCTTTCTAGAAAGGTGCCTAAATGCTTTTTCTTTTCCCCATCGAAGATGTATGCGGTCCACTTCCGAATGTCCCTTCTGAAATGAACTCCCACTGCATGCGAAGAGTTGTCTTTTCTGACTGTTGCGTTTCTCTTATTTTCAGCCTGAGTGACTAAACGGAGGTTTTCTATACGGTTGTCAGATCGGTCATGGTTGATATGATCAATAGACATTTCCTTGGGTATGTCGCCGTTATGCATGCACCAGACAAAGCGATGCGCTTTATATACTGACCCAAGCAAGCGTATTTCCTGATAGCCTTTACAGGATGTGTGGCTTGCCTTTTTGCCAGCAAATCGTTTATTCCATGAAATGCAAGATGCCTCACTTTTGAACATGTGAAGCGGTCTTTCCTTCCAGTAAAAATCCAAACCGTCAAAATGAAGGTAGGTTTCAATCATTTCTTTATTAATTGGCTTTGCGGCGATGCTGTGGTTTACCTTGCTCATTTGGCCCCCTCGCGCAGTTGCTTGGCGAAGGCGTCAGCAGCAAGTGCAACCCCTTTCGCCAAAGCGTCAAAAAACTGGTCATCACCAGGAATTCGAAGTTTTGCCGCAAACTCCTCCACCCCATCAGCCTTAATCCCGGCTACGATGCGATCGGTGGCGGGGGTTGCAGGCGCATGCATAATTGCGACAAGCATTGCATCATGCATGCAATCCGAATCAGAGCATCCAAGCGCCTCTGCTGTTTTAAACTCCCGGTACATGTTTTTGAATGCATCCGTTTTGCACCATGCGTTGATGTCCTTCAGCGCCACATTCTCCGCAGCCAGCTGAGCATTTTGGTCTGCCAGCATATTCCCGGTTTTTATGGCGGCATCCAGTGAAGCGCTGCAAATGCGAAACTCTTTCGCCAGCTTCAGGAACTTCTGCTCTCTGATCGACAGCTCGCCTGCGCTCTCCAGGGAGGCGATGAGCTCGTTTACTGCCTGTAGTGTGATTGTCATTTGGAGGCTCCTTCGGTAAGCATGGCGATGATTTCTTCCGGGGTCTCTTTCACGTCAATGCGTTCTCCGGAGGTCATTTTCAGAATTGTCACGCCAGCGAAAAACATGCTGACGATGTGACCTGCGGCAACAAATACAGGCTCGTAGACTGTTTCAGGCTCCCAGCCATATTTGCCCTGGCGCTCTACCGTTCCCCTTTGGCTTAATTTGATAAATTTCATGCCTGCGCCCTCCCGTAAACAGCCAGTACCCGCTTCATCGCCGGGCTTTGCCGACACTCGTTGAAAATCTGATTGGTGCTCTTTCTGCCTGCAATTTCTTCCTCAGTGGCCAGCCGGTAGTAAACCGTCCGCCACACCCGAGCTTCAGCTACCAGTACCCCCTGCTTTGCCAGGATATTTGCAGCCTGGTTGATGCAGGTATGCGTCATCCCGGAAGCCGCGGCGACATCTGGAGAGCTGCAGGTTTTATGCGTTTTCAGGTAGTTCAGAATTGCGTCTTTGCCTGTCATGACCGGTTCTCCCGATAGCTGCCCCAGGTAAACGAAATTGTGCAGCCGCCGCCGTCGTTCATGCGGTCGATGACGCGCTCTCCGATAAACTGCGTCAACTCATCCTTCGGCAGGTTGCTGATCAGGATCGTCGGCTTCAGGCGCTCGTAGCGGGTATTGATGATTTCAAACATGATCATCTTCTCGGCTTCGCTGCCAAACTGCACACCAACCTCATCGACAATGAGAAGGTCTGGCTTCGTGAAGTAGCGGATCACATCATCCTCAGTGCGCGTGGCTGTTTTTGACCAGGTCGATTTAAACTCCCGGGCAATCTTCAGCGCCGTCGTGAAAATGACAGAGCTTTGGTGGTGCTCAATCACATGGCGGGCAATGGCCAGCGCAAGGTGGTTTTTACCGGTGCCAGGCTTGCCACACATAACCAACCCACCGCCCTGCTGTAGGCGATCAGTCCATTTCGATGCGTAGGCCTGGCAGACCCGTAATGCTCGCTCAGAATCCTTCCCAACAGGCTTGTAGCTGTCCAGAGTGCACGTGGAGAATCGCTCTGGTATGTCCAGCTGGCGAAGCAGCCTTTCTGCAGTTTGCTGGCGAACTCGCTTATCCCAGCGAACCTTTTCATCCCTCAGAAAATTCAGTTCGTCTTCCAGGCAGCCCGGGCAGCGTGTCGGCGGTGATGGCAGATTGATGATGCTGCTGGTCAGGATCCGCTTGCGCTGCTCATACTCGCCATGCTTTTCGCAACAGACGCGCTCGATAACCACCTCGCAATTCGGGATGTCTTCCGGTGGCTTGCTCAGCTGATCAAGCATCCGCTCAATGGCAGTGATTTTTTCTTCCAGTTCCATGATCAGTCCCTCGCCCATGATGGGATTTCAGTCTGCCCGTAATCCTTCCCTGCGAAATTTTCGGCAACTCGCACCTGTTGACTTGGTTGTGGCTTGGCACCATTTGGCTCAAACAGGCCTTGCCAGCCATTGGCGATGCTGCGGTTGATAATTTCTTCGGGCGCGTAACCGTTCAGTCTGCAGCGGTCCAGCAGGTTGATAGCCTGGGTGACCGTCTGCTGAGACTTGATCGGCTTTTTCAGGTCGCGACGATATGCCACCCATGACGACCAGATTTCTGCAGAAAGCCAGTCAGGCAACTGAACAGCTAACGCATCGAACGAAACCGCCCGGGGGGATTTAGGGGGGTTATTAATATTGTCTTTATTGTCTTTTGTATGTTTGTCTTTTGTGTTTACCTGATTCGGGTAATAGGCGTTACCTGATTCGGGTAAACTTTTCTTACCTGATTCGGGTAATGTTACCTTTTTCAGGTAAGCTCCTTTTTCCGTACCTTTTACGGGTAAAGATGACCATTCGCTGACCGCTTTATTAATCCCGATTACGCGACCGGTTTGAGTTAATTGATCCTACCCGCGAATAGTGGACACGCGACTAAGTGAGTAAACTCCCAGACAGAGGTATCTCACATGACTAAATCAGCAACCGTAAGTAAGAAACCACGTAAACAGCATTCGCCTGAATTCCGCAGCGAAGCCCTGAAGCTTGCGGAGCGCATCGGCGTTGCCGCTGCCGCCCGGGAACTCAGCCTTTACGAGTCTCAGCTATATACCTGGCGCAGCAAATTACAGCAGCAGAAAACGTCTTCCGAACGGGAAAATGAGCTGGCCGCTGAAAATGC
>NZ_JH414799.1:127413-262064 GCF_000238715.1 Klebsiella sp. 4_1_44FAA | reverse complement strand
CGACCGGGGTGGTCAGTACTGCTCAGCAGATTATCAGGCCCTGTTGAAGCAGCACGACCTTCGGGGCAGCATGAGTGCAAAAGGCTGCTGCTATGACAATGCCTGCGCGGAAAGCTTTTTCCACACGCTGAAGGTAGAGTGCATCCACGGTGAGCGTCTAATCAGTCGCGATGATATGCGTACGATGGTATTTAATTACATTGAGTGCGATTACAATCGCTGGCGTCGTCACAGTGCCTGTGGCGGCCTCAGCCCGGAACAATTTGAAAATCAGAATCTCGCTTAGGCGCGTGTCCATATTACGAGGAGAGGATCAAATATCCCCCGCTTAACCAGGACGCTTTTTGCAGCTGAGCACTTATGCGGGAGAATGCCGGTCAGCTCCGAGAGCTGCTCGTTACTGACCCAGTCAGATTTCTTGTTGAAGCCGTATGTTTTGCGCATGACAGCCATGAACACCAAAAGCTGATGCTGCGACAAACCTGCACGCATGACAGCTTCAAGGAGCTCATTGGCGATGCGCGTAAACCCATCATCGAGATCTGCCACGCGCAGCTCCTGTAGTGCCACGACAGGCACAGGGAAATTGATTACTTCGGCAGTATTTGCCATAATTACTCCTGTGAATTTATCCAGTTAATTCGCGTAGAAAGCCGTTAGTGTTAGCGCACTGCGGCTTTCGCCTTTTCTACCCTTCATCAGTCCCACCCTAACGGCCCAGGTCGGCACCGCTCCGCACGCAAACCGATATCCGCCAACGTTTCTACTGACTGCAGGTAGTGACGGGAAACTACTACCGCCTCTGGCGGAACAACCTGCAGGCCCAATGCTGCTATCTCTTTCGCCATCTCGGCGTAGTACCCTTCACTCTTACGGCGACTAATCGTTGATTCGCTTACCCCTCGCATTTCTGCAAAAGTCTTCTGGCTAATGGACAAAAGGCGGTTTAACAAAAGGCCCTCTATCTCAATTGGGTTGAGGATTGGCGGCTCTAAGTTTCGGGCTATTGCATTCTCCATCTGTGATAATTCCTCTGGTGTTGATTGAAAGGCCGCCAGTTAGGCGGCCGGAACGCCCTTCGGCGAAGGGAATAGCTTTGGAAGGTCTGGTCTAATTTGATGCGCCTGAACCTCCCCATTAGTTGCATTTACGATGCTGTTTACATGTTCAGGCGAAACCTTTGCCTTGTTGTGTAGCCACTTGTAAACCGCCTGCTGTGAAACATCGCAGGCTTCACCAAGCTTTTTCTGAGAGCCGACAATATTAATTGCGGTTTTAATGGTTGGGTTCATGACAACCTCCGTAGTAAATACAAACAAAGAATAAAACCTTAGTTGTATTTAGTCAACAACCATTTTCGTTTGCCGATATAAAACCACGGTTGTAAATTGAGAAGATGAAAACGACACTTGCAGAACGATTAAGAGAAGCCAGAAAGGCGGCAGACATGACCCAGAAGGCTCTGGGCGAGGCTGTCGGGGTCAGCCAGGCTGCGATCCAGAAGATTGAAACTGGAAGGGCTGCTCAGACCACAAAATTGCTCGATATAGCTAACGCTTTAAGGGTTAGACCTGAGTGGCTTTCCTCAGGAACTGGCGCCATGAGCGCTGATCGTGAAAGTGATAAAAATCCATCACGCACAAACCAGGATGTATTCAGGGTCGACATTTTGGATTTGGCAGTCAGTGCGGACCGGGCATCGTGAACCAGGAGTTCGTCGAGATTCTCCGTTCTGTTGAGTATGAGCCAGCTGAAGCCCGCCACATGTTTGATGGACGCAAGGCTGAGAACATCAGGATTATCAACGTCCGGGGTGACAGCATGTCCGGCACGATTGAGCCGGGTGATCTGCTGTTCGTCGACATCAGCGTTAAGAGCTTTGACGGCGACGGGATATATGCGTTCCTGTACGACGACACTGCTCACGTGAAGCGCCTGCAGAAGATGAAGGACAAGCTGCTGGTTATCTCAGACAACAAGAGCTATGCAGCCTGGGACCCTATCGAGAAAGACGAGATGAACCGGGTATTCGTGTTCGGCAAGGTGATCGGCAGCATGCCGCAGACTTACCGAAAACACGGTTGATACAGCAAGGAGTGCAGTTCATGATTGAAGAAAAAATTCTTATCCTCTATCCCACGCTAGTCCAGGCGGGGCTTGCCATAACAGCCTATATGGCTCCAACGCCACTTATAACAGTAGGTAGCTTTGATTCTCCCTTGTCTTTTTATATAACTATGGCTGTTTTCCTAGATTCATCAAAAGAGTATGTAACTACCCTTGACGTTAAGCATAACGGTGATTCAGTTTTAGACTCGAACGCAAACAATGACGAAAATCATTCGCAAAATTTTATGTTCACAAAACCTGATGAGAACAGTCTCCTTGTTGGAACTCAGTTGCATCTAAAAGGAGTTAAGCCTACAACCCCAGGTACATATGACATAACTTTGGAGTTATTTGAAATAGATGAACAAAGCAGGCAGCATTTGGTTGATGAAAAGACTTGCTCTATAGTAATCGTTAAAACAACGTTGAGGGATCAATAGTGACAGCAAGGATGTACAAGCTGAGGCCTGAAGATGAAGAACGAATCCCTCAACCACATAATAATGATGATGGAGGGGGCGGAGGAGACGATATGCTTCAGAGAGTGAAAGAACTTGAAAACAAAGTCGCAACCCTTGTAACCGATGTTGCAATCATCAAAGACAAGCTAGCTTCCAAGGAAGATATTCAGTCAGTAAAAACAGAGCTACATAAGGAGTTGAATGCTCAAACATGGAAAATCATTACAGCTATAGTGATAACCGTGTTACTAGCTGTTTTTTCTAAATATTTAATTAAATAACCCGGCCACCGCGCCGGTTTTTTATTGCCCTACTCTTCCCTCAGCATCAGCACGTCCAGAGCCAGCTCCACAGGCAGATCTACCTGGTCTCCCTGCCACAACACCTGAATCATCTCTATCAGCGCCTCTCTTGATGGCTCGCGCTTCTCAACCAACAGTTGCATAACCGCTATCCCGATAACCTGCGCTATCTGCGGGTGCATCTCTGCGAAAAACTCATCCTCGTTCGGCATGCCAACACCCCCTATCTGATGTTTTTTTTGAGCTTACCAGCACGCTTTACAAAAATAAATAACCAATAAAAACAACCAGATAAAACCATAATAGTCATTTAAACAACTATTGTTGTTGACTGCAAAACAACTATGGTTTTAAATTAACTCATCCAAACAACATCGTTGGCGCCGGTAATAGGTAACAACGCTCCGTTAGCCGCGATAAGGCAAAGGTGAAGAGATGATCCGCGAAGAAGACAAGCCTGCATGGCGTAATTTTTGGTTAAAGGTCGTTCCGTTTTTGGTTGCTGTCCTCTTTTTTAGCTTCGCATGCTGGGGTGGAAAATGAGCAAAGAAAACAATGGCGGCCCTGCATATCCAACGCAAGGGTACGAAGGTTTGACTGTTCGTGATTACTTTGCAGCAAAAGCGATGCAGGGCTGGCTGGCAGGTTATCCAGCGGGCATTGAGCACCCTGCGAGAAGTGAAGAAGGTTTCATTGTTGCTGAGCTTTCTTACCTGATGGCTGATGCAATGTTGAAAGCGCGGGAGGAAGTATGAGCAAACAAGGCATTCGTTCACTGATTTACTGCCTGCTGATCTGCGGCGTTATCTGGACAGCGTTGATTATCAAAATTCTGCACGTTACGGGGGTGTTCAATGGCTAACTCAATTCCTAACAGCGGACGCGCCGTGATGATGCGGAACGCTAAAACTGGCGCCACCTGGAAGGTTTCACGTGACTACCTGAAAGAAACCTTCTGGTTCGAGCCTCAGGGCAACCTGCGCCACATTCGCAAAGCATTTGAGGCACGCGACCTGCTGCCTAACCTGGTACCAGCCGGGACGCATTAACCGCGCATATCAGCGCACGAATTTAACTGAGCTATCAGGCGGCTTTTATCGCGCCGGTGATTCTACAACCAAATTTCAGGAGCGAGCTATGAACGCATACCGCGCATATGACGTGATCGAAGAGCGTAAGTGGGCTGAACAAACGCTGTCCGAAGAGAAGGAAAAGTGGATTGACGATCGGGCGCAGGAAATTATCGACGCGCTGCCGAAAGAGCCTTCAGGCCTGTTCCGCTTCTCTGTGCCGATGGACAAAAGCCCATACGAAGGCCTCCGCAGCGATGCAGTTGGCGAGGCATATAACAATCTCATTTCGGCAGTAGCTTACGCCCAGGCGGAATACGACTGGGATCACCGCACCGGCTGCCCGTTTTAAGGAGGGGTCATGAGCTTCGATCTTATTCAATTCGTTAAGCAGCAAGAGTCGCTGTTTACCAATGCCCTTACTGACCAGAGCCTGACTTGGGCAAAGGAATGCCAGTTTGCGATTCAGTTATTCCAGCGCAATGACACGTTGGCAAAAATGGCAATCAGCAACCCGGTCAGCGCTCAGAACGCAATCATTAACGTAGCTGCGGTCGGTATCAGCTTAAATCCTGCAAGCAAACTGGCTTATCTCGTCCCGCGTGACGGAATGGTATGCCTTGATATCAGCTATATGGGCCTTTTGCATATAGCCCAATCAGCCGGGGTCATTAAGTGGGGTCAGTGCAAACTGGTTCATGCATGTGACGCATACGAAACCATTGGCCTCGATAAAGCTCCGGCCCACAAATACAACCCTTTTGCCACTCCTGAAGAGCGCGGAGCCGTTATCGGTGGCTACTGCACAGTTAAAACATCAGACGGCGACTACCTGACTGAAGAGATGAGCCTCGCCGAGATTGAAGAAATCAGAAAGGTAAGCAAAGCCGGCACATCACCAAAAGGCCCATGGGTCAATTTCTGGTCTGAGATGGCCAGAAAGACAATCGTGAAGCGCGCCTATAAATACTGGCCGCGCGCTGACCGGCTCGATAATGCAGTGGACATGCTCAACGAGAGCGAAGGCATTTTTACCGAGCCGGTTATGCAATACACGCCTGAAAGTGAAGTTATCCAGTCGAAAGAAAATGCTGAGCAAGAGCTTATCAACTCAGTCCACTCGCTATGTGAAGACATGAAGCAGGCAGCAAACATGCATGCTCTCAAAACCCATTTTCAGGCGGCATACAAGATGACTGCTGGAATGCGGCTGCAGCAAGAGGTTCAGGCTGTTTACGCCAAGTGTAAAGCCAAATTCGACGAGGTTACCCAATGACAGCTCTTTATCAGATCGCCAACGACTTCGCCAAGCTGACTGACTCCGGTATGGAGCCTGAAATGATAGCCGACACTCTGGATGGGATTGAGTGGGAGCTGGAAGCAAAAGTGGAACAGATTCTTGCTATCTGCAAAAACGAATCTGCTTATGCGGAAGCGTTAAAGGAAGAGAGTAAGTGCCTTGCCGAACGCGCTAAAGCAGCTGAAAGCAAAGTGGCAAGCATGAAGGATTATGTCGCTAAATCACTTGAAACGGCAGGCAAAAAATCACTTAAAGCTGGAATTCATCAGGTTACAGTCAGGGCGCCATCTAAATCAGTAGAGATTACGGACGCCAGCATTTTGCCTCCTCAATTCGTCGAATACGAGACGAATATCAAGCCTGACAAGCTGGCCATTAAGCATCAGATCGAGGCCGGGTTAGATGTGCCAGGTGCGCAAATAAAGCTCGGTAAGCCGTCTCTGATTATTAAGTAGATAACGCAATTTACCGGTTACCACGGGAGGCACAATGAATAAGCAGAGCATCACACCAGAGCAATTCCGCGCCGTCGCCGGAACCATGCCTGCCTGTCGCGCAGCGGATGCGCTGGGGATCAGCCAGGCGAACTTCTACCGACTGGCACAGAGCTATTCCATCAGCACAGCGTTTGTCTACAAGCCATGGAAGCCAGAAGAGAAGCAGATCGCCGCTGAACTGCGCGCTGCCGGCGAGTCTCATAAAAGCATCGCCATGAAGATGGGCCGAAGCGTTGCAGCGGTATCCAGGACTTTAAGCCGCATGAGAAAGGCAGAAATGAAAAGAGGTGCGCAATGACATATCAATTACATGTCGGACGCTGTGAAGAAGTTCTCAAGACGCTGCCGGATAACTCAGTCGATGCCATCGTTACAGATCCTCCATATGGGCTGAGCTTCATGAACCACAAATGGGATTACGACGTCCCGACCGTCGACCAGTGGCGGGAATGTCTGCGCGTTCTCAAACCTGGTGGACACCTGCTGGCGTTTGGCGGATCACGGACCTATCACCGACTTGTCGTTAACGCTGAGGATGCTGGCTTCGAAATCAGGGACCAAATCCTATGGATTTACGGTAGCGGATTCCCTAAGTCACACAACCTCGATGGTGATTTTGATGGCTGGGGAACGGCGCTGAAGCCTGCGCATGAACCGATCGTAATGGCTCGAAAGCCATTCAAGCAAACCGTGTCCGCCAACATGAACGAGCACGGTACCGGAGCAATTAACATCGACGCCTGCCGGATACCGACCGATGAGGCGCTTAATGGAGGCACTGGCGGCCTGCTTTCGCATCAGCGTGACGGTACCCAACCGGTTGCCGACTACGAGCAGGCACCGGAAGGACGCTGGCCGGCCAACATTATTCACGACGGCAGCGAAGAGGTGATCGCCTGCTTCCCTGCTAATGCTGGAGCTGCAGCACCAGTAACCGGCAACGAACCTTCTGCAGCATCAACAGGTCAGGTACTTGGAATGCGCAAGCGTGTGGCCACCGTCCACCATGGCGATAAGGGAAGCGCAGCACGATTCTTCTATTGCGCGAAGGTCAAACCGAAGGAGCGCGACGAAGGCCTCGAGCGATTCATAGCGACATCAGCCAGCGATATGACCGGCGGACGCAAAGAGGGAAGCGTCGGCATTAACGACCCGCGGGCCGGTGCAGGGCGTACAAATGGCGCTAAGAACAACCACCCTACCGTTAAGCCGATCGCTCTCATGAGCTATCTCTGCCGACTAATAACCCCTCCAGGTGGAACCGTGCTTGATCCGTGGATGGGAAGCGGGAGTACTGGCCGGGCTGCCATTGAGGAGGGTTTTAACTTCATCGGAATCGACCTGAACCCGGATTACGTAACCATTGCTTCCGCGCGGATCGCTTACTCCTTCAAAAAATCGACGGAGGCAGCATGACGCCAGAAGAACAGGAAAACATCCTCCGCGCCCAGGCTCGTCGCTGCGCAGAAGAGATAACCAAAGCGATGAGCGTAAAGCCTAAACCGAAGTGGAACGCTGTATGCCCCCCCATCCTTCGCAAGCACTACGAGAAGGTAAAGCCGATGGGTGTCAGCCTGGTGAAATTTGTCAGTGTTATTGGCCGCATGAATGGGCGGTATGGAGTGGAATCATGAAGCTGAAAATGTATACCCCATCCGGGTCTGTAATCGTCGAAACCAACGACGTAGCCCAGTTTTACCCGGACGCTGAAAGCGGCGGGGAGCTGACCACAATCGAACTGGTTTCGCCAACCGGCGACCATGGGAAGGTGGCAGTAAAACATAGCTTCCACCAGGTGGCTGGCGCTCTCGCCACGGCCTGGAAAATGGATGAAGACAAGGCAGGTGCAGCATGAACAAAGCCTCTCCCGTTGATTTAAGGAAATGCCTTGAGGCCGCACATGGCCTCGCTCATATCGGCATCCGTTTTGTGCCGATCCCGGTAGCGACAGAGGAAGAGTTCCAGGCACTGTCTGCCGAGCTTTCACGAAAGCTTGAGCAGATGGCGGTTGAAGCGGAAAAAAGCGAAGGCGGTGCAGCATGAGCGCAGAACTCATCGATCAGGCCAACGAGCTGGCAGAGCGCCGGCTGGAAATGACCATCCAGAACATGCGCATCAATCACAACGCTATTTCAGCTACTCACTGCCGCGACTGCGGGGAAGAGATACCCGAGCGGCGCCGGGAACTGGTGGCGGGCTGCCAGCGCTGCGTTAGTTGCGCCAGTGATATCGAACTACGGTTGAAACAGGAGGGCAAATGATATGCGCGTGAAATTTGATGTTGGCGAAAAGGTGGGCATGCTCACGCTAATTGAGCCTTTCACCAAAGATGAAAAAGGGGTTTATAAGGGTAAATTTTACTGTGATTGCGGTAGAACTAAAATTATTCGCCTTTCTTACGTTAAAAGTGGTCACACAAAATCATGTGGGTGCTTGAAGGTTGAAGCAAAAAAGACTCACGGTTTGTCGAGTTCTTCAGAATATAAAATTTGGGATCTCATGATACAGAGATGCGAAAACCCTAACGATAAGAGATACAAGGATTATGGCGGGCGAGGAATAACAGTGTGCCATCAATGGCATGACTTCAGCTCGTTTTACGCTGATATGGGCTCTCGTCCTGATGGGTTTACGCTGGACCGCATCGATAACGACAAGGGGTATTCACCGGAAAATTGTCGTTGGGCCACACCATCTGAACAGCAGTTGAACAGAAGGAAAGTGAAGGGAAGCAAATCTCGATTTGTTGGTGTAACTAAACGTCCATCAGGTAGGTGGTCAGCAAGGATAACTGTTAATTATAAAGGCATCTATCTTGGCGATTACGATACAGAAGAAGCGGCTTCAGAGGCTTACCAGAAAGCAAAGGAAAAGGTTCTTGAAGAGTTTGAGCTAATGCGCAAACAGAGGGGGATCCAGTGAAAGAACGCGGTAAGCATCGGAGGTGATATGGCATCTGACAAACCGATAACAGCACAGCAGGCCGCCGATTTGCTCATCGTGTCGGCGCGGGTGATCTACCGCCTGATTGAGTCTGGGGAGCTCGCCGGCCGCAAGGTCGGCAACAAGTACAGAACGACCGAGGCGGCGTGTATTGCATATTTGAAAACCCCGCGCGATCCTGTCATCGCGAACGCGGGTGAACATAAAGGAGAAGTTTTATGTCAATCACCCTCAGGGGCGGCGTGTGGCACTGTCATTTCTTTACGCCGTCAGGAAAAAGAGTTAGGCGATCTCTTGGCACGGGGGACAAAAAGCAGGCTCAGGAGCTCCACGACAAGCTGAAGGCGGAAGCGTGGCGGGTTGACCAGATCGGCGACCTGCCCGTCAGAACCTTCGAAGAGTGCTGCATCCGGTGGCTGCGGGAAAAGGACCATAAGCGATCGCTGGATGATGACAAAACCAAAATTGAGTTTTGGCTGCAGCATTTTTCCGGCCGTGATGTCTCGAAGATAACGGCGGAGGAAGTTCATGAAGCCGTTAACGGGATGATCAACCGTAAACACCTGCAGGTGTGGGAGAGTAAGCGTGATGCCGCGCTGAGGAAAGGTAAGCCTGTTCCGGAATACAAACCACGGCAGGTTTCGCAGGCGACAAAGGCGCAACACCTTTCCTTCATTCGATCCCTTCTCAGGGCCGCGGCGAATGACTGGGGCTGGATAAAAACAGCTCCTGTTATCAAAACCCGCAAGCCGATCAGTAAGCGGATACGGTGGCTGACCAGAGAAGAAGCTGAGCGGCTGATCGAGTGCATGCCGGAGAGTATTAAACCAGTGGTGATATTTGCACTGGCAACCGGCCTGCGCCGCTCAAACATCATCGGGCTTGAGTGGCAGCAGGTCGATATGCAGAGAAAGGTTGCATGGGTAAATCCGGAGAACGCAAAAGCGGGCAAGGCGATTGGCGTAGCTCTGAATGATACCGCATGCAGGGTATTAAGGGATCAGATAGGGAAGCACTCACGCTGGGTGTTCGTTCACACCACGGCAAAACATCGCCCTGATGGAACGCTGACGCCCGCGGTTAGAAAAATGCGGGTGGATGACAATAATGCCTGGCGAGCCGGGTTGAAAAAAGCGGGGATCGAGAATTTCCGTTTTCACGACCTCCGGCACACCTGGGCGAGCTGGCTTATTCAGTCCGGCGTACCGCTTTCTGTTTTGCAGGAAATGGGAGGATGGGAGAGTATCGAGATGGTACGTCGTTATGCTCACCTGGCGCCGAACCACCTGACCGAACACGCACGGAAAATTGACGCCATTTTTGGCGCTAGCGACACAAATACGACACAAGGAGGAAATCAGGCTGGTTTAAAACTGGCGTAAGTTATTGTTTCTTAATGGCCCCTACAGGATTCGATATAAACACATAACAAACTGATTTTATTTAACTATGTAGGTTAAGGAAATCACACATACCCCCAAATGTACCCCCATATATTTTTCTATGGCAGAACATTGACTATTTATCGCGCAATGTTGGGTGCCAGGAGCTTTCTGCTATACCGCTAATATTCCCCCGTCCAAAACCGCTTCATAATTTACACACGGAAAATTTCTCTATATACATGCAAAATGTGTTGGTTCGGTTGGTTCAGTTGCCTCAAAACGTAAAGACCATTGTTTTATTTGATTATTTTTCAAAAAATTGAACCAACACCATCCGATTTTGAACCAACATTTAGCTGAGTGAACCAACATCAGCCGCGAAAATGACGTTGCGTACAGGCAGGTTTCGCGTTCTGGATAGAAGTAACAAGGCAGCTTTCTCCCCGTGCTATATGAGTAATGAGCGAAAAATTTCGCTGAGTGTATTTCACCTAATACCAACGGCGTTTTAGCATAGATATGCTTGTGCTCAATCTCGATGAGATCCATCCGGCGTATTCGATAGCCAGCAGTTCATGGGCGAACGTGCCGCCGTTTCTTCCTTCATCTGAAACTATGCAAATCTGCACAGTTTCTTTTTCCAGTTCGGCGAGCAAAGATTTTGCGGTTTGAGTACGCAACCACTGGGCAGGTGCTTTGTTAGTGCCAAGACCACTCGCCTTATGCAGCGCATTCAGGTTGAAGCGTCCGGCAGTAGCCTTTTCCCCCAATGAGGGGAAAGCATCATTGCTTACGAGCCCAGTTAAACATGACAGAAGAGACAAAGAGTTAGTGTTGAACAGTAAATGGATAATATCTGGACGATTGAATATACATCGGCACATAACCAGGAGTAATCCTCTGCATTTCTGATGCGCCACTTGCTAAAAACACCACCATTTTTAATACATATAGTTGAATTAATTAATGAAAAAAGCTTTTGGTAGGAAAGAGTTGTTGCTGGTGGTGCCGTTATCGATGAGTACTATCGACCGCCTTGAACACAAAGGTCAGTTCCCAAAACGCTTTTATATTACCGACGGACGCTGTGCCTGGGATGGAGATGAAGTCGAACAGTGGCTTGACGAAAGAAAGGCCGCAAACACCGGTAATTTTGGTGGGAAAAAGCCACCTGTTGACAAGAGAGTTTCTCGCCCGGTAAGTAAGGCAACGTGATACAGTTGGCACATTGCTTACGCAAATCCTCTGCACCGGGCGATACGTTCGCCAGGAGCTCTCGCCGGCGGATATAACGCAGAAGGTAGTAGCCAGTTTGATGCCAGCCACCCTTGAGACCATAAAGTCGGAAGAGAAGCAGACCTATCACTACCCTCTGAAGACGAACTACCGTGAGCACATCCATAGTCCTGAGGGAGTGAACGGTCCGGTTGAACACTCCATGCTGATGGATATGCTGAAAAAGATGGATGCCGACGGGCATGATGTGTCCGGCGCCGCCGCAGAGGTAACAGCCATGCTCAGCTACATTGTTGGTATCGGCGCCGTACTGCGCGACATAGAGACGCACACTCAGTACGTGATGGCTAAGGCCAAAGGTTACTGAGGTGCTGGCGCAGGGAAGCGCCTTAAAAAGCATGATGCGTAACCTATTCATATCTATTGATATCGCGTTTTTATTGCTCTGCTCGTCTTGCAACCAACAATACCTGTGAGTATATTTAGCCCAAAGGTATTCAACCTTTTGTTGAGCACCTTTTAGATGCCTGATACGTCCGACACACAACATGGAGGACGAAATGAACCTGAACACGATAAGAAAAGCGATGCCATACATAATCCCTGAAGCAGATTTCGACAGAAAACTGAACATGTCGGAGAGAAATGTTACTCACACCGAAGACTACATTGCAAAAGGTGTGAATGACTTTACTCTGCCAGGGTTTACTACGCCATATGGTTATCGCCTTGTTAAGTCGATCAGAGATGACCATTACAGGCTGATCACAGACAGCGAAAATCCTGAGACAGTCTACGCGGTAAAACTGATTTTCCGCGAAGACATCGTTGAAACCAGAAAAAGCTGTACTCAGATTTTAGTCTGGCGTACGCCTAACGTGATTCATGACCGAGCTGTACATGGCCTGCCTCAGATCTTCTTCGCGTTCTTCCTTGAACACTATGCGATAGTGGTATCTGACGAGCAGCAAACGTTAGATGGCAGAAGATTCTGGGAACGAATGATCTCATGGGCTATAACCACTAATGGTTATCATGTATACGTTTCTGATGGGACTGAAATGGATCGTCCATTAACGTTTATGACATCATGGGATGATTTCTATAGCGTATGGGCTGACTTCTGCTGGGGTAATGACCAAGATATTCATACCCACCGC
This sequence comes from Klebsiella sp. 4_1_44FAA, assembly GCF_000238715.1. NCBI lineage: Bacteria > Pseudomonadati > Pseudomonadota > Gammaproteobacteria > Enterobacterales > Enterobacteriaceae > Klebsiella > Klebsiella sp. 4_1_44FAA. The sequence goes on along the minus strand of NZ_JH414799.1, from coordinate 249,601 downwards.
CTTCTGGTAATTAGCAAAGAAAAACTCCATTAACTTAAAGCCCGCCTAGCGGGCTTTTTAATGGATGAAATCTAAGCGCAGCGCTAAACTCATAAAGCCACGGTTCAGTGGTCTACACATGGTAAGTGAAAATGAAAAAAGCATTAGCAGTGCTGTTTGTTCTGTTGTCTCTGGGTTCAGCTACACAGGCTTTCGCTGGTAACTGCCAGCATCCTGATGATACCGCAGCTGACGGCTCACGTTGCGGCGGCCGTTCTGCTGACTCCCGCCCCGGCGGTCAGTGATAATTCAGGCCGCGAAAGCGGCCTGCGTGACATGTCACGCTATTTTTTACCATTCAGCGTTGGCGTCTCGTTACAACGAAACGATGCCTGCATAGCAGCTATGACCAAGCTCTCAGCTGAGTTAACTCGCTTGTCAGGGTTATCGTTTAAGTATTTATAAACAACATCAGCATATGTCTGTAACCGCCCATTAGGCTGGCAAAAAACCTGAGCCCCTTCATTACCATAGGCATCAATCATTGATGCCACATATCCCATGAATACGCCAGCTTGAAGCTGATTATCAGGCGTACGGCGTCTACCTTGTTCAGCTTTTTTATACTCCTGAGAATATAGGTATAGCTGTTGACCATCATAGAACTTTGCTTCAGCAGGCACTATAAATGAGCAGAAAAAAGCGCAAGCAATATATTTGGCATTCATTATTATTTCCCTAACATGAATTGCGATGGCGGTAACATAAATGTATTACCCTGATCTTTCTGTACACGCTGCTCATAGCGCTCAAGAGACCCAGGTGATAACCATTCCTGCATGCGGTTCAGAATAAGATAGTCCATTCCCTGACGCACACCAAGCAGATTGAGGAACGGTGTATGGTTGATACCGAAACGGAGAAAATCTCCGGCCTTTGCATCGCCATCTCGGGCCTGCAGGTACAGGTTACGTAGTTGATCCACATCTCCTACAAATGGCCCGGCCAGGCTGGATGCCATGCCCCCACCGAAACGGTTATATTCGCCGAAAAGGAAATCCCCCATCAAGCCGGCACCACCACCTTGTGCCATCGCTGCCATGACTGATTTATGATCCAGTGGTCGCGGTGTTTGCCCTTTTGCCATGAGTTTTGCCTGCATGGACAGATATCCAAAGGCAGTCATCCATACGAACAACTGAGCAAATCCCTGCCATTCCCCGTTACCTGCAAACATCGCTTTGGCCAGCGCCGGTAGCTTACTCTGCCCAAGGGCCGCCGGCGTGTAACCACGGCCGTACAACTCCCTTCCCAGGGTATTCTGCATAAACGACGCTGTGAAAGATTTGAACTGCATCATCATTCGTACGGCTTCACCAACCGGCGTGCCTGGTACAGTGCCAAATTTAATTAGCGCATTTGTTCTCGCCCCTGGCTCGGACATAGCAACCTGAATACGATCGAGATAGTAGCCCCGGAGTTTACCTGCAAGGGTTTCCCGCGCATTGGCGATCGCCGCCGAACTGGCCTTGATGTTCTGCGTTGCAAGATATTTTTCAATGTCGTGATCGGGGATAAACTGAACACCATTAGGGGTCATATGGCTGTTACCGTTCAGTTCGTCCATCTGCATATTACGGAATACCGACCACTCATGCTCACCGATACCACTTATTTCAAGTACGCGGCGGAGTTCGGGGTTCAGCTTTGAAAACTCACTGCCAGCATTACGCGCCATCCAGTTGGACATGATAAGTCCGGCGCCCGAACGCCCGTTTTCAGTCCACCAGTTAAGCAAGTTGTATTTGAAAAACTTCTGCTGAAGACGAGCTATTTTCCCGGGGACAGAAGTATCTCCCGAAAATTTGGAGATCACTTCATTGCGCACTGCATCAAAACCGATCCCCATATAACTGAGGATTTCTTTTTTCTCTTCGCTGCTGTAGCCCTGCAACTTAGCCACAAGGTTTTTACTCATCGCCTCATAGATATTCATGCCCTGATACCGCATTTCCATGGACATGTTGCCTATATCATTAAGAGATGAAAGCGTTGCGCTACCCAGCTTAGTCATCCCCTCAACTGCTCGAATGCTGGCACCCATTTTGGCCAGGGTTGCATTCCCTGGGATATTGGTAAGCCCCATGACCTCATCAAGCTGCTGTTTGAGCATACGGAACTGACCATTAAAATCAGCCACTGCCGCGGGGTTATTTGTCTTTTTAATACGCTGCAACTGATCATCAAAAAGACGCTGAAACATGTGCTCAGGGTTTGTTCCGAGTACCCGCATCAGACCGGTTGTTTTTGCTGCACTATCCAGAGAGGCAATGACAGACTCGCGAATATTCCCAGCACCGTACAGTTTGTTGTATTCAAACCAAGCATCACCACCGGGCTTAAAAATGAGTTCACGCTCCTGGCTGGCTCGTTTGGCTATATTGGATCCGCCACCTTTGAAGCCCTTCAGCCACTCTGAGGCGGGCTTGTAAGTCAGATGTGTTCCCGATGCCAAGTTGTTATAGACGTTTTGTAGGTACTCTTCGCGATTAGCTATGCCTTCAAAAGTGCCATCATCCAGCCGCGGCAGAATAAAATCACGCCATCCCTCGTATCCTGCGGCTCTGATTTTGTACATGTCGTGGCTCTGGCGAGTGATATATCCCGCCAGCTTACCTACCCATGCGCCGGCTCGATTTTTATCAAGACGCGTGACTTCATTCCACTTCATTATGACTTTGCCAAGTGCTATCGCCTCTTTAGGGAGACCATCGGTAGACTCCCTGCGCCCCATACGGTCAATAGCTCGGGCTATATCAAGATCGTACTCACCAGATGAAAAGGCTTTTTCGTAACCTGTTTTATCGATGTCGTGAAAGAAACCACCATTGTATTTACCGCTCAGTTGCTCCTGCTCCCTGGCTACTGATTCACGGGTTCCGGCCGCATATTCATTACGCCCGACCAGAATGGAAGACAGTGTGATATCAGGGCGATCTGCTTCGCCTTTGCCAAAACGAGTATTGTTGAGAAAGGCCGAGTGTTTTTTGTAAATACGCAGGTTGATCAGCTTCTGCTGAGTCTCAATGGCTTTTGCCAGCCTCTCGGATTTCATTAGCTCCTCAGCAGCCTGGAGCGCAGCCCCCTCATTTGAAATAGCAGCATTCTCAGCTTTGATCCGCGCTATCGTATCATCCATGTTGTTAAATAAACTCTGCATCTCTTCATCGGTCAGAGGGCGACCGGCGGCAGCATTTACTGCTTTTTCGCATGCGGTGAGAAAAATATTATCAGCCATTCAGTTTCCCTATACGGCACATAGCCGCAGCTTTGATTGCTTTTTCCATGGAGGTATCTGCTGCCTCATGTTCAACCTGTTTCATTAAAGCGGCGAACTCCGGATCATCAGAAGAAATAGCGTCGTTAATCTGGCGCGTATAATTCAGGTTTTCTTCTGCTTGTCTCAATGCGTCATCAGTAGTGCCTGACTCACCCGCTGACTTTATCTGGATATCAGCTGAAGCACTGGCCGCCACATCGTCTTGCGCTGCTGGGATGCGTCGAGGTAAAGACAGATCATCAATAGCCGTTATTTTTTTCTCCGGGTCTACCAGATTGAGGAACGGCTCGATGTTTACATCCTCCCCCCGGCGCATCTGGGCTACGGCTGATCGCATAGCCTGATTACGCACCATCCAGTCAGCCTCACCTAACTTCTGAGCTGCACTTTTGATACCTTGCGCAACCGGGGATTGTCGGAGTGACAAGCGGATCTCATCGGCTCGCCGGGAGACTTGCTTTGCAAGCGGTTCGGGAAGTTCCCCGCGAGAGATAGATGCCAGTTCCTGCGCCGCTCTGGCACCGTCCTGGTGCTCTCCAATACGAGAATTCAGTTGTTCGATCTCCGTCTGTAACCGCTGGCGCCGATCATTCAGTTGAGCCTGTGCCGCCGCACGTGCTTCCCTGAACTTCATCCTCTGCCCCTGATACTGTTTAGTAAGCTCGGGCAGCGATGCATCAAGAGAGCCAATATTTCTGGTCAGACTTTCCACCTGGCGCTGAAGTTCACCAACGCCTGTTATCTGCCGTGATGCCAACTCCTGAAGATTATCGGCATAAGAAGGGACAACATCGTTATAGGCCGTTTGCTGCGTATAGTTCTCGCGGTAATGATCGATGCTTCTAGCCAGGTCATCTGCCGGCGCTCTGGAGAGATATGTTGGCGAATCAGGAAATATGCCCGGTCGCATAATTAATGGTTCCGCCGCCGGTGATTCGATGGGGAGACCAATTTCCGGAGATGGCGACTTTTCGGTTGCTGCACCTGGTACCTCATTTACCCGGGAAGTGGACATATCACGGGCTCGAAGCGCATCAGCCACAATCCCACCACCAGCGTGAAGAATACCACCGCCAATTGTTCCAAATAGAAAGTTGGAAGCGTAATCCCCCATAGTAAAATCATTACCCTGAGCCGCTTGTCCTTCGGCAACCAGCGGCATCGTTGCCGCTGTCTGTGCTGCGCCATAGGCACTTCCCTGTAGAAAACGTTGGCCAGCACGGCCAAGAAGTGTTGCGGCTCTGGCCTCACCAACAAAGGGGATAAGTCCTATTAAGGCATTACCCGGATCTGCCATATTGCCCATCAGATTAGCCATATACTTCAGTGGAGTAGCAACAGTACCGGATGGAGCGCCTTGTAAGATTTGTTGCCTGTTGAGATGAGCCTGATGGTCCTGAATAACAGCGTCAACATAAGGCTTTGTTAACCCCCCCGCAGGAACATTGATAGATTCAATTTTATGTTCGCCGAATAAACGCCTGGCATCATCCTGGCTATATCGCTCTGCACTGGGATCAATATTTAGCCGGGCAAGGCGTGATTCCTCACCCCATGATACGAATGGGCCTTCGTTGAATCCTTCAGAAACAGACGCGCCAAGCGTGCGCAATAGCGGCTGCTCGCCCTCGACTGGCAAGGGGTTGTTGCTTAGCGGAGCACCGGTATAGAACGCCATTATTGGCCTCCTCGTGTATTAAGAGCATCGCGCAATACATTCCTCGAGGTGTCCGGCTCTTTTTGGGGCTGTAGGTTCATCCCATCCTGACCCTGGATCACCCTGAAGGCATCGGACATAGTGGCATTAACATTTGGTGTATAGAACTCAGAGGGTGGAGTAACCTTTCGTTTTTCGCCCATCCAGTTAAGAACGGCGCCGGTTGTACTCGGTTTTGCAATTCCAGACTTGCTGGCATCAGCAAAGCTCACATGGATAGGAGCGCCATGCTGATCCAGAATAGGAGTGCCGTTAACTGTTAGATAAACACCCTGCTCATTTTCGTCTGTCACCCATTCAGCGCTATTCTGTATCTGCGCAAGATTATTCGCGGCATTCTGCTCTGGCGTCATTGATGGAATATAAAACATACTCCGACTGCCAATATCATCTACCTTGAGGCTATTGACGATATTACTCAGACCGTCGGTAACATTATTCTCTTTCAGTCCCAGGCTGTTAGGCATTCGCCATGTCTCAGTGACCGTATAATGATCGCCGATCATTTTTTTATAGGCTTTTTCTGTTGCTGCCTGAGCATCTTCCCCCGATGCCATGTAGTAATAAGCCAGGCGCTTACCTTGCTCATTGATATCAGCAAGCGTTTCCGCTCCACCTTGTCGCTGTAGGCTAAATGTCGGCGATGCTGCGGAAATTAGAGAGTTCCAGGCCGCGTCTACACCTTTGGCTTGTTCTCCAGCGTTCTTCTTCAGCTCTTCAGTCTTCACATTGCGGATGGTAAACATCGTGTCAGCAGCGTTAGGGTCGTTTATCGCTGTAGCAACCCTTACTGCTGCTTTTGTTTTTGGCTGCAACTGCGCGACAACAGTGTCACCGTAACGGCCAAAGCCAGAGATAATCCCTTTCAGGTCAGAAAAGTTCATATCGCCGCTATCAACTTTTGCCGATATCCCGTCAACTATGCTCGCAGGTAATACACTTTTGCTTCGGATCCCAAGCCGGTCTTTTTCTGCCTGAATGCGTGAAGCCAGATATTCACCGGTAACCTGATTATTCTGGTACTCTTGGAAGGCTGATTGAACTACCGGGGAATGTTGTTGCAACCAGGCTCCGGGATCAGCCTCGCGTGCATCATGAACTTGCTGGAGTTTTGATACAGCAGAAGCATAAAGCTCACTCTTATATTTGGAGTTCGTCTCACCCTGCTGGGGTTGTATAGACTGAACGGCCGCAAGACCTTGCTGATAATTACCTTTCACAATGGTCTGGTAGACGGGCTGCAGGCTCATGGCCTGTTGATACTGCTGATAGATTTTCTCCAGTTGCATACGCTCAGCGGGCGACGCCTGCAAAGGCATTACCGCAGCCCATTTCTGCGGCGTGACTGGATTAACAGAACCTCCAGCTTCAAGCGTTACCATGTCATCAAGCATCTGACTCTGCAGCGCTACACGCCCGGCAGCCGCCTGCATATCATACATGCCTGCAACTTTACTCATCATGGCGGATTTGTTCTGTGGGCTCATCGCATTCCAGAATGGCTGGTTGATGAGATTTTCCATTGTGGCCGGGCCAGGGATCGCCAGCGCACCTCCGGTTACTTTCGCCACATAGTTGCGGGTTTCCTCGTATGGAATTGCCGCGGCGAACTGTTCATTGCTTACGGCGCCTGTACGCGGATCGCCAATTTTTTTTATCCAGCCATCGACCGCCCCGGGCCCGGCATTATAGGCAGCAACCGCAAGTACAGGATTGTTACCATATTTCGTCATCTGCGCACCGAAGTACGCCTGGCCAAGTTTCGCGTTATAGCGCGGGTCGTTAAGCCACTTGTCACGATCCCACGCCACACCAGCCAGACGTGCAGCTTCTGGCCCAGTGTCTTCCATAACCTGCGCTACGCCCACCGCGCCTTTCGGCGACACCAACGGCGATCCGTCTTTACCATACTGATTACCACCGCTCTCCTGCCAGATCATTGCGGAAAATAGCTGCGATTCACTGGGCGTATCAGTGACCTCAACTTTCCCGTTTGGCCCAAGTAGCTGCTGGTACATTGGCGTATACCAGGCTTCACTAGCCCGGTTCGCAGCGTGCTCGCGCCATTGAACCCAGTTTGATTCGATCTCTTCTGGGCTTTGCCCATGCGCTTGCCCATAAGCAATTATGGAGTGGTAGGCATTCATCGCAGATTGATTAAATTCCTGCGGGTTCAGGGCCTGCTGCTGCTGGAGGCGTAAGTAACCATCTTGCTGACCGGCTTCATATTGCCGATGCTGCCCAACCTCGTATCTGGTTGCCTGGCTTTTCAACGAAAGTAACTGTACCTGAGCCTGGCGCATGAAATTATCGCGCACTTCCCCCTCTGGCAGGGTAGAGGCAATGTCCTGCACTTTCTGAGTCGCATTAGAAACAACTAAATCAGATTGTCCAAGCGCATCCTTGCCCTGCTTTGTTATAAGTCCAGTCTGCGGATTGTTAATTTGATCATCATTAAATTGGCTGACCTGAAGTAACCCATTCTGGGTATTGGCTAAATCAGCCTTGCGCTTTGCATCAGCCATCATATTGATCGACATATCAGCAGCCTGCTGGATTCCCTGCACCAGTGGATTCTCCGGCACGCGGAGATTATTGGTCATTACCGGCGCGGCCTGCGTCTGGCTCTGGCGTTGATACTGCGGAACGGTTGGCATGCTTTTCTCCCGAGAATGTTATGCGAGTGGTCTTCAGGGATTAGTGGTATTTATCCCCACTGGGTGCTAGTGCTGATTTCTCATCGGCTTTATCTTGGGCGTTACAATGCAGATCAGACGATTGAGGAGAGGAAAGAAAGGTGGCTGGTTTTATTGCGGCCGAGAGAAAGTCTAAAACCCCTAATGGAAAACCAGGTAATGCGTACCTGGCCACAGATACAGCCAACTCATAACGTTGCAGCAATTCGGTTAACGCGATCTGTTCTGTTAACGATGCTTTGTCGATGATTCTCTGGATTTCCTGAAGCAACTCTTCGTCAGTGTTATTCGTTTTCATAATTACCTTTTTTTACCTCAAAATGCTTAATATATACATGAAAAACAAACAGATAGTTGATTCACCCTTGCATTGGAAGTATTTGGACTTTTACCCCAGATGCTGGAGCGCTTTATCCACCAGCCCACGAGCAATTTCATGGATCGTAGGCGCAACGCCGATACCTGATTGCTGGCGCTGCTGTTCCTGAATTTTTCGGATTGCCTGAATCTGTGCCTCGCTGAGCAAGACGGGTTTGACGGACTGTTTTGACATGACCACCTCCTGATATTTACACAGTCATTTTAATTTCATTAAATGAAACAATCATTGCTTATATTGCAATTAATGAAAGAGTAAATTCGATCGTTACCAGAAAGGGAATTGATTGATTAGTGAGCAAAGTGAGGGTGGGTAAAGCTTATAGGCAGAACACGTCAAACGTGCCTATCTATAGGCAGAACACACCATTTCTGCCTATAAATAAGATATGGGCATTTTCATGGGGTGGTATGGTTTTACATGTAGCGTTCAAACTGCCACGCAGCGGCCAGATGCGCAGGCTCATTCAGCTGAATCACTTCCAGCCCCCACAGGTAGGCATCAGTTTGCTTATGGCCGGTAATGACTTTCTGGAGTGGCAGTGGCTTTATCAACGCAGGTACGCTCGAAAAGAACGGCTCAGGGATAGTGAACAGAGCCCTGTGAGCTGGATTATCAGCGAACAATCCACTGCGCTGGCAGAAGCTACTCACCGTGCTGGGCCTGAATCCCATTTTACTCGCGATCGTGCGGTATCCGACGCCACTGCGTTTAAGGCGAACAATCTCCGCTTTCTGTTCTGTAGTCAGTCGCATATTACTGATCCATACCAATGTCAAAAATCATCGTCATAAGGTGGCGTCTGGTCGTATCCTTCATACCCGGTGGTGGGCGCTTGATGTTCATGGGCCCGTCGTAGGGCGTCTGTAGCTTGCCCCTGTTGTCCCGCTTTACCTCTTGGGCGTACCGTTCTGGCACTGAGTACACTGTCCGCAATGACCTGATAGCCTTGCTGTGTACCGCCATCCTGACCAATCCACTGATTGAGCTGCATATTGCCCGCCACACTGACAAGGTCGCCTTTACGATGTTTGGCCAGCGCATCGGCCTGTTTACCAAAAGCAATCACGCCCAACCAGAAAGTAGCCTCTCCGTTATCTGACGCATTACAAGGCAACGCCACCGCCAGACGGGCCATAGCCATGTTCGTACCTTTTCCAGTTGTTCTGGTCTGCGGGTCGGCCACCAGCCGGCCATACGCTGAAATTTGAGCTGTCATCGCTGTGATCCTCTCTCTTCTGATGCCCTGTACCTGATTCAGTGTTGGTTCAAAATGGTAGTTTGTTGCCTCAATGTTGGTTCATTTTTCAAACATGAAACCTTATTAAACAGATGCATATCACTACTGAGGCAACTGAACCAACTGAACCAACACCTAAACTACACACATGAAAGAATGCTTTTACTCTGGTTGGTCATCGTCCGGCAAATACTGCAGGACATAAACCCGAATCTGTCGCCCATCAATGCGTGGTGACTTTCTCTGGAACCCCCGGCCTGACGTCGGAGGCGTTAGCATGCCAGCTTTCTTCAGTACTTCGGCAAACTGACGTGCATTAAAGCCGCGGGCAATCTCCCCTTCGAAGGCCGCCGGGAAGGTGTAGAACACCATTGGGTCGGCATCGTGGCCACCTTTCTGCCGGTATCCCGCCATATTGGAGATCGGCAGACTGGATGGGTCATACGGGAACGGTGCAAAGCGGCTCATACCGTAGGCGTTCAGGAATGCCTCGGTCTGCTCGATAATCTGCTGGTGCTCTTTGTTCCCGGTACCAAACTCTCTCAGCCAGGCGTTATAACTGTACTGGATAGCATCCCGACAGGTCTGCTCATCCCAGCCGGTGATCACATTACCTAACAATAGTGCGGCTTCCAGAATGGCAAACCGGGCGCCAACACGATGGACCTGCTCCCCGTAATCCGAAGGGATCAGGCTACGCCAGCGCTCTTCCGTTACCCTGACAGCGCTTACCGCTTCTTGCTGGTGGTCCGCCAGCCACTTCACCCACTCACGCCCAGCCACTCCATGATGACGCTGGTATGCATCCTTGAGAGCATCGGCATGGTGTTTACCATTGGCATACTCATGGAAGCGTACTGCCCGACGCATCGGAATATTCAGCAAGCGAACCAGCTGGCCCGCTTTAGCCTTACGGCCGGCACTGGCGATGAATGTTTCCAGATCCATCTCACCGGTACTGATGGCCACAGTACGCCAGCGCTTCAGATCACGGTTCCCTCCCTCCTTCGCTCCCTGCAGCTTACCCGTACCATTAAAAAGCGCGTAGGCCGATTTATAGACCTCCACCGGGTCAGCACCCTGGCCAATTTCGTCAAGCGGCATCAGCGCGTCATTATGCGCGGCGGCCTCATTCGCCAGCCCAAGCGCGGTGCCGTACCAGGTAAGGCGCAGTACATCCGGGTTTCCGTAGAGACTGGATGCCACATTAGCAGTGGTGGTCTTACCCGCGCTCGACTGTTCGTAGAGGTGGATACCGAATCCATCAGCACCAGCAAGGCCAATCAGCGGGGCGGCCAGTGCTGCGGCCACGCCAGTCATCATGGAATAATTGCCAAAGGCCAGACGCCCGACGCTTTCGCGCCAGCTTTGCGTGGTACCGCTGGTGGTATACCCCGATGCGGCCGAACTTCGCCCGTTAAACAGTACCGGCTGTTCTGGTGTACCAATGATCTCGCCATCCGGCATGATATAGGCACCATACTGCCACCCCGTAGCGTGCGCAATGCGCCAGACTTCGCCATTGGCACAGCTCTGCAACCAGTCGGCCAGCGTTGCACGTAAACCGCTCTTGGTTGTGACGTTCACCCCGCCGGCCTTGAGTGTTCGCCAGCCTTCTCGCTCGCCAATGTCAGCAAGAGGTATCGCCTGTACGGTCTCACTCTTCGCACCGAATGCCTGCCAGCGCAGGATCAGGTACCGGGTTTTACTGTCATCAATGCCAATACCGACAACCTCCAGAGCAGAACATAACCAACTTTCACGACTGATGATTTCTCCGGTAGCGTTGTCTGTGCGTGGCTCAACCCAGTACACCCCATCAATACGGCTTTGGACATGAGGTTTCAGGCTGTCACTATTCACTGATTTATTGGCTTTTAGAATTGAGGTCGTCGTTTGTTCGCCTCGTTCTCTGAGCCTGGCCAAGTATTCCCGCCAGTTCTCCGGCTTCTGGTCAGGAATCCCCTTATATAATTTCGCATCCTGCACGCCGGCCATCGCTAACTTTTCGCCAATAGCGTTGATGAAAATAGGCTCTATGTCACCGGCAATATAAACACGGGCAGAACGCCGGCCTTTATCGATAATATGAAGGTTATTCAGTTCAGCTAGTTGTTTGCCACCTAAGTAAACAGGCGGCACATTATCGCCGTGTTTCCTGCCTTCACTTTCGATCCAGTGTTGAGCATGGGCGTAAGCATCGGAACCAGCAAAAATTATCGCCTCCGAGAACTTATCTTTTGGTAATTGCTTAACGTTCGGCGCCATTTTCATAGAGTAATCTCCACGATTAAGCTGACCATATCCGTGTTGTTCATCAGTTATCACCATTCTCAATACGTTCATTGTGCTGTAGTTTTTCAAATAACCGTGAGCAAATTAGCTCACTTGCATCTACGAGATAGCTTTTGGTGTGTGGATCACTGACATCGTTGATTGTTCGCAGAATCGCCAACACACATTCGGTTTCGTAGGTGAGTTCATCGAGCAAATACGGCTTCTCAGCGATGGCAGTAGAGAGGATGTTTTTACGCATGATGCACCTCCGTCAGACGGATGCGTCCGGCGAAAAAACAGACGTGATCACGAACTAGATAACTGCGGGCTTCACGCTCAGACGGCGCGGCGATATGGTAAATTTTGGGCTTAATTGTCGGCATTTCGCGGCGAACAGCGGCGATAATCCAGATATATTGCGGATTTTTGGTAGGGGTAGTAGCCATAATGGCAGCCTCCTTGTACTGGGATTTAATCCCACCACCGGAAACGCCAATTTCACTGGTGGTGAGCTGAACAGGGTTGGCGTAACCGGCGTACAAGGTAACCGGCGCGGATTTCTCCGCCCCCATCCAACTCACCATAACTCTGCGAGCGGCACGGATTATAACCGCAGCGCTGAAAAAAGGGTGAACGAATGTGAGGACACAAAAAAAGACGCTAGGCGCGTCATGTGTCGCCTTGTACTTTTCCAGGACGCCAATCCCGGCACCAGATTTTGCTGGTGCCTTTTCAGGGTAGACTAATACACCAAGCGCCAGCAAGTGGTTTTTGCGTATAGTCTCCGCAATGTGATTACAGCTGCAATTTATGGATACTGCAGGTGAGCTGGGAGGTTGAATTGGGTTAAACATTTTCTCCCCCCAGTAACGGTTTTGTGCTGAGCAATGACGCAAATGTATCCATTCTGCGGGCGACTTCCCGCACTGCATCACCCGGACTCATTCCGCTTTGCACTGCTTCGTTAAATGCTGCCTGTTCAATTTTCTGTATTACTACCAGTAACCCTAATTGCTGCTCGCCGGCGGATCCACGCTCACCATCCGACAAGCCAGCTACACGATTTTCGGCCCGAGCCAAATTGATGTAATGATGACGCTGCGCCCCTAGCGCCTTAAGTCCATCACGGCTTTCGTGATAACCAGGCAGATATTCGCGACGAATGGGTTCAACGACTCTTCGTTTAGAGAGCGCCTTAGTTATGTCTAGCTTGAACTGATTCATTCGTTCAGGATCACGCCCACGAATAATACGGAGTGTGTAATCAAATTGTGTCTCGTTAAGCAGATAACTGATTTCTGGCCTTCCGCCTCTACTCTTGGAGTTTCCCGATTTCAAATCGGAAAACTCTTTCAGAGATTGACGTGGTAATGTACCAAGTTCACGCAATTTGCTTTGATGCATTTTAATCGTCGCAACGAGGCTTCCATGTTGTATTCCGGCGCGATCAGCGATTACTCGAGAATCAATACGCACCTCCTGTTTGTGTAGGGTAAGAAACTCCTTCTGGCTGTCTACAGGGTGAGTTAAGCCCTGCCCTATGAGGGCATTAATATTTTTCATCGCTGGTTACCTGAGGTTAATTAGACAGATTTAACTCTGTATTGGTAGTTTCCTTTTGCATCAAGCTACCTCACCACGCGAATCAGCAATACGTCTCTCTATCCACTCATCAATTTCGCCTTCAACAAACGCGATTGCACGAGCACCTATTTTGATTGGCTGAGGAAAGCGATTTTCGCTAATCAGTCGGTAAATCCACGCCTTACTGTAGCCAGTCCTGCGGCGGACCTCAGATAAACGGATAAGAGCTTTAGACATTTTTAACCTCAATCTACGGGAGATGACAGCAGTAGAATGCGGTAAATACTCACCGGTTAAAATACCAAAAACGAGGGAAGTAACTAGTTGTTTGACATGACAATAAAAGGTTTTAATTACATATCTATGTCAGGACAAAAACAACCATTCAATGCGCTACTTTGTCCCAGAAACGGTTTCATTCTCCATTTTAAAATACCTATCATGGGCATGTTCGCCATCACGCATCGCCCTACACAATGATTCCCAGCATCGTTGAATTGTTTTTCTTTCTATATCATTAACTATGAAAGAAGCGCGGGTAAATCTATACACTAAAGATACAAAACTTCTATTTCCATTTATTGAATACTTCATATACAATTTCAGTAATTCGCTTACAAAAGCACGTTCTGACAGAGTCTCATCATTCCTATTAGTTATTAGAACATCGAGGATTTCATTCGCGGCAATCATATCCCACTCGATATCTCGATGAATTTTTTTATCAAACAGGTATTTAAAAACCAGTTCCTTTTCAACAACAATTAAATTTTCAAGAAGTAATTTATATTTTTTTATTGCATCAACTCCGTTAACATAGGCAGTGCGTAACTCTCCTGACACATATCCATACATAATAGACACGAGTTTTTCATGAAATTGAAGATAGCTATTTTCAAAAGTTTCCACTTCTACTTTAGAAAAATCGTAAAGTGCATGCCAGTAATCAAACCTTTCTTTATTATTCGATAACTCTAATAACCGAGTCAATATCACATATCTTGCATATCTATCGGGCTGGATAGAGCAATCAAATGGAAACCCAGCATCATTAAATGACTTCCTTATATATTTATCATCAATTATTTCTTTCCAGACAGCATTACAATAGTCCAGATCTGAAATTTTGACATATCCATCAATGGATTTTTTAACCACTGACATATACTCTTCAAATTCAGAGTGTGTATGTATAATAGAGTAAATAAATGATGCTGGTTTGGTTTTATAGTTATAACTTACTTTATAGAAACTAAGATCATTTAACAAACTAGCTTTGGGGATCCATAAAGGCTTATTATCCCGCAAAGATGATATGACGTCATAACATCTTTTTAATGAATCAGCATTTAACACACGCCACCTCACGCCCTCTGATTTTGGCGGCTATGCCAGCCCGCAGAGGTGTACGGGTTTTCGGGGATCAGCCTAGACATAGCCTATTCTTTGTTCGTCTACCTAAGTCTACTATCGTCTGTATATACTGTCTATGCATCCAGTCAGGCACGTTTCCCGAACGAGCCATGGACCACATTTTCACCATTTTCTAACGCCTGCATATAGTCGGCATACCACTGGAGCATTTCCCGGCGGCCATCCAAGTACTGAGCATGGTTGTATGTCCCGCGGATGGAGTTCTTATCGACGTGGGCCAACTGCGTTTCAATCCAGGCGGTGTTAAAGTCCTGTTCGTGGAGTATGGTACTCATGGTGTGCCTGAAGCCGTGCCCGGTCGCTTTACCATCATAGCCAATACGCTTAATCACCTGATTAATGCTGGCCTCGCTCATTGACTTACCAGCATCATTCCTTCCAGGGAAAACATACTTCCCTCGCCCGGTAAGCTGGTGGATCTCTTTCAGCAACTCGCGAACCTGGCTCGAGAGAGGAACGAGATGTGGGCGCCGCATCTTCATTCGCTCTGCGGGGATATTCCAAACGCCTTTGTCAAAGTCGATATCAGCCCATTCAGAAGCACGGAGCTCAATTGTCCTGAGCCCAGTAAGCATAAGCAGGCGGGTAGCATTTCGAGTCACCACGCTGCCGCTATAGTCGTTCAGAGCTCGCAGAAAGTCAGGTATTTGTTCAACCGATAAATGAGGGAAGTGTTTTTGCTTCGGTGCTTTTAGAGTACTGGCGAGATCGACCACGGGATTATGTTCTGCTCTGCCGGTGATGACAGCATAGGTGAAGATCTGCCGGCAGGCTTGACGTGTCTTTTTGAGCTTATCAAGTACTCCACGTTGTTCCATCTTGCGAAGAACAGCCAACATATCAACGGGCTTAATATCAGTGATCGACCGGGAGCCAATATAAGGAAAAATATCTTTTCTCAGATACTCCAGGATGTCGCTGGCATAGCCTGCTGACCAGTTCATCGATTTATGTTCATGCCATTCCAGCGCCAGTCTCTCAAAGCTGTTTGATACGGCCATCGCCCTAGCATGTTTTTTTTCCTGCTTTTCCTGCCCCGGGTCACCACCAGCAGCCAGTACTTTTTTAGCCTCTGCTCGTTTTTGACGTGCATCGGCCAGCGAGACGTCAGGGTATACACCTAAAGCCAACGATTTTTCTTTACCGGCGACCCGGTACTTCAGCCGCCAGTATCGAGCGCCGTTGGGGTTCACCAAGAGGTAAAGACCACCGCCATCAGACAGTTTATAGGGTTTGTCCTTCGCTTTAGATGTATCGACCTGGCGGGCTGTGAGCTTCACTTGGGGGTATCTCATTTCATTGAACAGGAATCTACCCCCAAATGTACCCCCACATGAATGTGGATTTCAATAGACTATAGTAGACGTTGAGATAATGAGATATTGGCGAATGCCGCGTATATGCTGGATTTAGTAGACTTCGAGAGACGTTAAGAGAAATGAAAATGGTACGCCCTACAGGATTCGAACCTGTGACCTACGGCTTAGAAGGCCGTTGCTCTATCCAGCTGAGCTAAGGGCGCCCTGAGAAGCAAGTGCTTCGCGGAGTGAAACGCGTGGAATTATACGGTCCACGTCGGTCGAGTCAATCCATTTTGCCAGGAAACTGCGGGGCTTATACGACGCTGGCGAAATATCCCCCACCAACTGTACAAGAAGCATACCGCCGGGGCTAATGCGCGCGTAAATCGACTCAGTGGCCAGGCGCAACGCACCAATAACCATGTAATAACCATGGTCATAACAGGCTAAATTAGCCTCAGACAGGATAAAACAGCAAACGAGGACTGACAGCGAGGCCCGCTTCTGACAAAATATCCTCATCCCCCTTTCGTAAAGATACAGATGGAATCCTCTCTCTGATGGCAGCAAAAATTATTGACGGTAAAACGATTGCGCAGCAGGTACGCTCTGAGGTTGCGGAAAAAGTGAAGGCTCGCGTTGCGGCCGGAAAACGCGCCCCTGGGCTGGCCGTCGTGCTGGTCGGCAGCAACCCGGCCTCGCAGATTTATGTCGGCAGCAAGCGCAAAGCATGTGAAGAAGTGGGCTTCGTCTCCCGCTCTTACGATCTCCCGGAAACCACCAGCGAAGCCGAGCTGCTGGAGCTTATCGACACTCTGAATGCCGATAAGACCATCGACGGTATTCTGGTTCAGCTGCCCCTGCCGGCAGGGATCGATAACGTCAAAGTTCTCGAGCGCATCGCGCCGGATAAAGACGTCGACGGCTTCCATCCTTACAACGTTGGCCGCCTGTGCCAGCGCGCGCCGCGCCTGCGTCCGTGCACTCCGCGCGGTATCGTGACCTTGCTGGAACGCTACAATATCGACACCTACGGCCTCAATGCGGTGGTCATTGGCGCTTCCAATATCGTCGGTCGCCCGATGAGCATGGAGCTGCTGCTGGCCGGCTGCACCACCACCGTCACCCACCGCTTTACAAAAAACCTGCGCCATCATGTCGAAAACGCCGACCTGCTGATCGTCGCGGTGGGCAAACCGGGCTTTATTCCTGGCGAGTGGATTAAAGAAGGGGCGATTGTGGTCGATGTCGGCATCAACCGTCTGGAAAGCGGCAAAGTGGTCGGCGACGTGGTGTATGAAGATGCCGCCGAACGCGCGTCCTACATCACCCCGGTTCCCGGCGGCGTTGGCCCGATGACCGTCGCCACCCTGATCCAGAACACGCTGCAGGCGTGCGAAGAGTATCACGACGTTGAGGAGGCCTGAGATGGCGACATTTTCCTTAGGTAAACACCCGCACGTTGAGCTGTGCGATCTGCTGAAGCTGGAAGGCTGGAGCGAAAGCGGCGCCCAGGCGAAGATCGCCATCGCCGACGGGCTGGTAAAAGTCGACGGCGCGGTGGAAACCCGCAAACGCTGCAAAATCGTCGCTGGTCAGACGGTGAGCTTTGAAGGCCAGAGCGTGACCGTCACGGCCTGACAACGAAAATAAAAACGCCCGCTTTTGCGGGCGTTTTTTTATGGCTTACTTCCGGCGCCAGGTGGTGCCCTGCGGGCCATCTTCCAGCACAATGCCCATCTCGTTGAGACGGTCGCGCGCCGCATCCGCCGCCGCCCAGTCTTTCGCTTTGCGCGCGTCCAGACGCTGCTGGATGAGCGATTCGATCTCCGCCACTTCCGCGTCGTCAACCTGCGCGCCGCTCTGCAGGAACGCCTCCGGCTCCTGCTCCAGCAGACCCAGTACCGCAGCAAGCTTACGCAGGTGGGCCGCCATGGCGTTCGCCGCGGCCGCGTCCTCGGTTTTCAGACGGTTCACTTCACGCGCCATATCGAACAGCACCGAGTAGGCTTCCGGGGTGTTGAAGTCGTCGTCCATCGCCTCGATAAAGCGTGCTTCGAAGGCTTCGCCACCCGCCGCATCGACGGATTTGTCCGTCCCGCGCAGCGCGGTGTACAGACGCTCCAGCGCCGAACGCGCCTGCTTGAGGTTCTCTTCGCTGTAATTCAGCTGGCTGCGATAGTGGCCGGACATCAGGAAGTAGCGAATCGTCTCCGCATCGTAATACTTCAGCACGTCGCGGACGGTAAAGAAATTACCCAGCGATTTCGACATCTTCTCGCGGTCAACCATCACCATGCCGGAGTGCATCCAGTAGTTGACGTATTCGCCGTCGTGGGCGCAGGTGGACTGGGCGATTTCGTTTTCATGGTGCGGGAACATCAGATCCGAACCGCCGCCGTGAATATCGAAGTGGTTGCCAAGCTGCTTGCAGTTCATCGCCGAGCACTCGATATGCCAGCCCGGACGGCCCGCGCCCCACGGCGACGGCCAGCTCGGCTCGCCCTCTTTCGACATTTTCCACAGGACGAAGTCCATCGGGTTACGCTTGACGTCAACCACGTCGACGCGCGCCCCCGCCTGCAGTTGATCGAGATCCTGACGCGACAGCAGACCGTAGTTCGGGTCCGTCGGCACGTCGAACATCACGTCGCCGTTATCTGCCACGTAAGCATGGCCTTTGGCGATCAGCTGCTCGGTGATCTCAATGATCTCCGCAATATGGTGCGTTGCGCGCGGCTCGCTGTCGGGACGCAGAATATTCAGCGCGTCAAAATCTTTGTGCATTTCGGCAATCATGCGATCGACCAGCGCGACAAAGCTTTCGCCGTTTTCATTAGCGCGCTTAATGATTTTGTCGTCGATATCGGTGATATTGCGCACGTACTTCAGCTTATAGCCGAGAAAACGCAGATAGCGCGCCACGACGTCAAAGGAGACGAAGGTACGTCCATGGCCGATATGACAGAGATCGTAAACGGTAATACCACACACGTACATGCCGACTTCCCCGGCATGGATAGGTTTAAATTCCTCTTTCTGGCGCGTCAGTGTATTAAAAATTTTTAACATCGAAGATTCCGTGTAGACGTGTGTGGGTAATGAAGTCTCTATAATACCCATAATTCAGACCGGACGCAGCACACATTGCAAGGTGCATCGACCCCCGCGGTTATGCTATAACACCCCCCTATATCTCACCCGACACCGGGTGCTGGCACCACACTCATCGGAACAGGATGCAAAAATGGTTACTTTCCACACCAATCATGGCGATATCGTAATCAAAACGTTTGACGACAAAGCGCCGGAAACAGTTAAAAACTTCCTGGACTACTGCCGCGAAGGTTTCTACGACAACACCATTTTCCACCGTGTTATCAACGGCTTCATGATTCAGGGCGGCGGTTTTGAACCTGGCATGAAACAAAAAGCGACCAAATCTCCGATTCAGAACGAAGCGAACAACGGTCTGAAAAACACCCGCGGCACGCTGGCGATGGCCCGTACTCAGGCGCCGCACTCTGCCACCGCGCAGTTCTTCATCAACGTGGTTGACAACGACTTCCTGAACTTCTCCGGCGAAAGCCTGCAGGGTTGGGGCTACTGCGTCTTCGCGGAAGTGGTTGAAGGCATGGACGTGGTAGACAAAATCAAAGCGGTTGCCACCGGCCGCAGCGGCATGCACCAGGATGTGCCGAAAGATGATGTGATCATCAAAAGCGTCACCGTCAGCGAGTAATTCGTGGCGACACTTTTTATTGCAGATTTGCACCTGCAAACAGAAGAACCGGCGATCACCGCCGGTTTTCTGCGTTTTTTACAGGGCGAAGCCCGCCAGGCGGACGCTCTGTATATCCTTGGCGATCTGTTTGAGGCATGGATCGGCGATGACGATCCTAACCCGCTGCACCAACAAATTGCCTCGGCAATCAAAGCCGTCGTCGACGCCGGCGTGCCGTGCTACTTCATCCATGGCAACCGCGATTTTCTCGTCGGCCAGCGCTTTGCCCGCCAGAGCGGGATGATCCTGCTCGCCGAAGAAGAGCGACTGGACCTCTATGGCCGTGAAGTCTTGATCATGCATGGCGACACGCTGTGCACCGATGACCAAGGCTATCTGGCGTTTCGCGCCAAAGTCCACACCCCGTGGATCCAGCGTCTGTTCCTGGCCCTGCCGCTGTTTATCCGCCGTCGCATCGCCGCCCGCATGCGCGCCGACAGCAAAGCCGCCAACAGCAGTAAATCTATGGAAATTATGGATGTAAATCCACAGGCGGTAGTTGACGCGATGGAGCGGCATCACGTGCAGTGGCTGATCCACGGCCATACCCATCGCCCGGCGGTCCATGAACTGCAGGCCAACGGCCAACCCGCATGGCGCGTGGTACTTGGCGCCTGGCACAGCGAAGGTTCGATGGTCAAGGTGACGCCGGACGACGTCGAACTAATCCACTTTCCGTTCTAATTCCTGCGCGAGCACAATTCCGAAAGCGCCTTTTGCCCGGGCGAAGGTGCGCGCTTCCCCCCGCCCTGCATGCTAGTCTTCCACAACGTCACTCTCAAGGAACGAGCATGAGCAGGAAAAGGTGGAGTCAGCCGCTGATGTGGGGAATGATCATCGCGATCCTCAATCCGTTAGGGGTAAGTTATATCGCCTTAATCGGCGTCGTTATCGGCAACACGCTGACGTTTGTCTGGTGTGCGATGCTGGCGTGGGCTATCTATTTTTATGCCATTTATTTGCTCTGCACCCGACCTCACGATAGCCGGCTGGTACAAATCTATTTACTGCTTATGGGCACCCTGATGCTCCCGTGGGGGTTAGTGCTGCTTATCACCTGTATCATGAGGGAGATAAAGGTCAATCAGGCACCCACGCCAACACCTCCAGGCGAGACAAAAGACGGCTAACCATGCGCACGCAACCGTTTTCCTTGCTGGCAGTTCATGCTATTCTCTGTGGCCTCTAAAGCAGTGTGAAACACACCCACAGGAGTTTTAAGACGCATGTCTTCCCGCAATAATTCGGCGCGTATCGCCATCGTGATGGGGTCCAAAAGCGACTGGGCTACCATGCAATTTACCGCAGAAATCCTTGATGCCCTGAACGTTCCGTACCATGTCGAAGTGGTCTCCGCCCACCGCACGCCCGATAAGCTGTTCAGCTTTGCTGAAAGCGCCGAAAGCCACGGTTATCAGGTGATTATTGCAGGAGCAGGCGGCGCGGCGCATCTGCCGGGCATGATTGCGGCGAAAACCCTTGTGCCGGTGCTCGGCGTACCGGTTCAGAGCGCAGCCTTAAGCGGTGTCGACAGCCTCTACTCCATTGTGCAGATGCCGCGCGGCATTCCGGTCGGTACCCTGGCCATCGGCAAAGCTGGCGCTGCGAACGCCGGCCTGCTCGCCGCGCAGATCCTTGCCCAGCATGATACAGAACTGCACCAGCGCCTGAGCGCCTGGCGTCAGGCGCAAACCGATGAAGTGCTGGATAATCCGGATCCGCGGGGTGCGGCATGAAACAGGTATGCGTGCTCGGTAACGGCCAGTTAGGCCGTATGCTGCGCCAGGCCGGCGAGCCGCTGGGCATCGCCGTTTGGCCGGTCGGCCTGGAAGCCGACCCGGAAGCGGTGCCGTTCCAGCAGAGCGTCATCACGGCAGAAATTGAACGCTGGCCGGAAACCGCCCTCACCCGCGAGCTGGCCCGCCACCCGGCGTTCGTCAACCGCGATGTCTTCCCGATTATCGCCGACCGCCTGACGCAAAAGCAGCTGTTTGACAAGCTTGGCCTCGCCACCGCCCCGTGGCAGCTGCTGGCGGATAAAAGCGAGTGGCCGGCGGTGTTTGCTCGCCTTGGCGAACTGGCGATCGTTAAGCGTCGCGTTGGCGGTTACGACGGCCGCGGCCAGTGGCGTCTGCGGGAAAACGAGATCGATCAGCTACCGGCCGATAACTACGGCGAGTGCATCGTCGAGCAGGGGATTAACTTCTCCGGCGAGGTATCGCTGGTGGGCGCCCGCGCTCATGACGGTAGCACCGTCTTCTACCCGCTGACCCGTAACCTGCATCAGGACGGTATTCTGCGCGCCAGCGTCGCCTTCCCGCAGGCCAACGCTCGCCAGCAGGAACAGGCGGAAAGCATGCTGACGGCGATCATGAACGAGCTGAACTATGTCGGCGTGATGGCGATGGAGTGCTTCGTTACCGCCGAGGGGCTGCTGATTAACGAGCTGGCGCCGCGGGTGCACAACAGCGGCCACTGGACGCAGAACGGGGCGTCTATCAGCCAGTTCGAGCTGCATCTGCGGGCGATTACCGGCCTGCCGCTGCCGCCGCCGGTGGTCAACAGCCCGTCGGTGATGATCAACCTGATCGGCACCGATCTTAACTACGACTGGCTGAAGCTGCCGCTGGTGCACCTGCACTGGTATGACAAAGAGGTGCGCCCGGGTCGTAAAGTCGGCCACCTGAACCTCACCGACAGCGATACCGATCGCCTGAGCGCGACGCTGGAAGCGATCAAGCCGCTGCTGCCGCCGGAGTACACCAGCGGCCTGGTCTGGGCGCAATCGCAGCTCAGCTAAGCCCTTCGTGCCGGGGATTTGATCTATCCCCTTCCCCGGCACACCTTGAGGCGCGTACAATCCCCCCCTTGCTGTAAAGCTCATTTCTGTTTTGACTTCAGAGGATACCCCATGACCAATGGGACGGATTATCGCGCCATTCTCGCCAGCGATACGCCACTGATTGACGTACGCGCCCCGGTGGAGTTTAGCCAAAGCGCGATGCCGGCGGCGATCAACCTGCCGCTGATGAATGATGAAGAACGCGCCGCGGTCGGCACCTGCTACAAGCGTCAGGGGCCGGAAGCGGCGCTGGCGCTCGGCCATAAACTGGTCCAGGGTGACCTGCGCGCCAGCCGTACTCAGGCGTGGCTGGAAGCGTGCGCCCGTTACCCACACGGTTACCTGTGCTGCGCCCGCGGCGGCCAGCGCTCGCATATCGTCCAGCAGTGGCTGAAAGAAGCTGGCGTGGATTACCCCCTGATCGTCGGCGGCTATAAAGCGCTACGCCAGGCGGCGATCCAGGCCACCGACGAACTGGTGCAGCGCCCGATCGTGCTGATTGGCGGCTGCACCGGCAACGGCAAAACTCAACTGGTCTGCTCGCGCCCGGACGGTATCGACCTGGAAGGGCTTGCTCATCACCGCGGTTCTTCATTCGGTCGAACCCTGCAGGATCAGCATCCACAGGCCACCTTTGAAAACCACCTGGCGGTCAGCCTGCTTAAAAAAGCCGAACAGCAGACCCGCTGGGTGCTGGAAGATGAAGGCCATATGATCGGCGCCAATCATCTACCGGAGAGCCTGCGCCTCCGCATGGCGCAGTCGCCGCTGGCGGTGGTGGAAGATCCGTTTGACGTTCGCCTCGAACGGCTGCGCGAAGAGTATTTCGATCGCATGTATCGCGACTTTATCGCCGCGTATGGCGAAGAGAAAGGCTGGCAGGCATACGGCGAGTATCTGCATCACGGCCTGTTTGCCATCCGCCGTCGCCTGGGGCTGCAGCGTTTTGCTCAGCTCACTGAACGGCTCGATGAGGCGCTGGTGCAGCAGCAGCGCACCGCCAGCACCGAGGCGCACTTTGCCTGGCTGGTACCGCTGCTGGAAGAATACTACGACCCGATGTATCGCTATCAGTTGGGGAAAAAAGCCGGGAAAATTCTCTTTCGCGGCAGCTGGCAGGAGGTCGCAGCCTGGCTGGCGAAGTAATCGCATGCTCTATTGTCCCGGCTTGCGGCGTAAACGCCTTAGCCGGGCTACCGGTCGGCGCGATTTGTAGCCACGGTAAGCGCGCGCGACCGGGGAGTTGTGACCGCTTAGAAGTCGTAGCGCAGACGGACCAGGTTCATATCGCCAAGGTTGTCGGTGCTGGAGGTAAACACGTGTTCGTAGTCAACGCGGAAACCGTAATCCAGCTGGAAGCTAATCCCCAGACCGTTATCGATACGCTGATAGTTGCGGCCGTTCACATATTCCAGACGGTCGCCCATAAAGTACGGCTGAATAGATTTAACAGCGTATTGATTGATCGGGAATTTATAGCCCGCAAAATATTCAATCCCCCAGGCGTCACCGGCAAAGTAATTATGCACATCGGTTTTCTTGGTGGTGAGGAAGTTCTGATACCAGCCGCCGCCGAAGGAGAAGGTCCAGTTATCCGGGGTCCAGCTCAGCGCGGTACCGACGATATTCTGGTCATAGGTTTTGCTGTCGGCGCTTGACGGGTCGCGCATTTCCGCGCGGGTGTAGTTCCACGCGGTACCCCAGGTCAGATCCTTCATGATGTGGTAGTCCGCGCCAACAGAACCACCGCCTTTACGCTTGTAGCGCAGGCCGTTACCCGGCAGGTATTCGCTGTCTTCGAACAGATAAGATCCGTAAAGATCGACATCACCTACAGTTTTCTTATATTTCAGCATATTACGTGAACGATAGGAGCCATCGTAATCGCCATTAATACCGTTCCCCGGGGCCTGACCGATCATATCGTAGTCCCAGATATCGGTTTTCACCCCCACCACATCATAGTAAATGCTGTTCTGCTGCCCGTAGGTTAACGTACCCCAGGTATCGCTTTTCAGGCCGGTATACAGCATGCGGCGGGTGGTATTGTTCGCGCCTTCCGCGTAGTGGTTATCCCAGTCAAACAGCGCCGGAATGTTCACGCCCAGCTCATAGTAGCTGATCCAGCTAATATCATCGAACAGGTAGTAATCCGCCGCGAAGCGGAAGCGGGTGCCGCCGTCAAAACCGTTACGCTTATAGGAGCCTTTGTCGCCATCGCCGGTCATCATGTTGAACTGCGGCCGGATACTGCCGCCGACGGTAAAGTTAAGCCGGCTTAACGGATCGCCCGCCTGCGGATCTTGTTTCAGCAGCGTAATCTCCGCGTGGGAAGGCAATGACGTTAACGCTAATGCTGCGCCGATCGAGATCGCCAGCGCTTTTATTGTGTGTGCCATAGTTTTTCCTTGATTAATAAGCCACCTTATATTTTCCAGTTGAATATTAACCGCGAATCAGCATAGCGTGTTGTTGGGTTTTTAATGTTTTGTGCTCTTAAAAATCAATGATTTATCAATTTGTGCGTTTAAAATAAAAGCGCCGCCAAAAAAGGCGGCGCATCATCAAAATGCAATATTCTTACTGGCTAAACTGGCGGAATAGCGCTTTTCCTTTTAACAGACGCAGCCCCAGCCCGCCGCCGCACAGGGATAACAACACCGCTCCCGTCAGCGGCAGCAACACCCACAGGCGCCAGTCCGGCGCCCAGGGAAAATCAAAGACTTTCGTCTGCAGCATCGCCAGCGCCACTTCCGCGCCTATCGCCGCCACCAGGCCGGAAACCAGCCCCAGCAGGGCAAACTCCGCCCACAGCGTAGCGCGCAGCAGCGATTTTCCTGCCCCCAGCGTGCGCCAGACCACCAGCTCCTGATGGCGTTGACGCATACCGACCTGCACCTGCGCCAGCAACAGCAGCACGCCGCAGGCTGTCACCAGGCCCACCATCACCTCCAGCGCCCGGCTGACCTGGGAGAGCACCTGGCCGACCTGACGCAGGATGGCGCCGATATCCAGCAGACTGACGGTGGGAAACTCGCGGTTCAGCTGGGTCAACATCGCGGGACCGTTATCCCAGCGGAAGCTGGTGAGCCAGCTCTGCGGCTGCCCGTCCAGCGCCCCGGCGGGGAAAATAAAGAAGAAGTTTGGCCGCAGGCTCTCCCAGTCTACTTTGCGCACGCTGCTGACCTTCGCGCTGAACTCCTGGGTATCTCCGGTAAAGGTCACTGTATCGCCGATCTTTATCCCCAGCCGCTGCGCCAGCCCCTCCTCAATCGATACCTCGCCCGGCTTCGGCGGCCAGCTGCCGGCCACCAGCGGATTATGATCCGGACGCTGTTCGCTCCAGGTGAGATTAAGCTCGCGATTCAGCGCTTCGTCTTTGTTTCCGTTCGTGGATTGACCGTTGATCTGCGTCAGACGGGCCCGGACGATCGGATAGAATTCCGCCGCCCGCGTCTGGTGTTCGGCAAGGAAGGTCTTCACCGGCACTATCTGCTCAGGGGCGATATTGATCAGAAAGTAGTTCGGGCTCTGCGGGGGCAACTGCTGCTGCCAGCGGTCAAGCAGATCGCCGCGCAGCACCAACAGGAGCGCCAGCAGCATAAACGACAGGGAAAACGCCGCCAGCTGGCTGAGGGTCGACCACGGCTGGCGCAGCAGGCGGTTCACCGCCAGACGCAGCGGCAAGGCTTTGAGCGTCAGGCGTTTGAGCAGCCACAGCAATCCCCAGCCCACCAGGCCGCACAGCAGCGCCAGCACCACCGCCCCGGCCAGCACCGACCACAGCAGCGGGCTGCCGCCCAGCAGCCAGGCCAACAGGCCCACCACCACGACGCTAACCGCCGGGATCCAGATTTTCAACGGCCAGACGTTAGCCACCACATCCTGACGCAGCACTCGCAGCGGCAGGGTCGCCAGCAGCAGTCGATAGGGTCGCAGGCCCACCAGCAGGGAAATGACGCCTGTCGCCCCGATAGCCCACAGCCACGGCCAACCGCTGGCAGCGGGTAACGCGGCGGGCAGCACCGGTTTGAGAACCAGCAGCAGCAGACGCTCCAGCGCCAAGCCCGCCACCCCGCCGGTTATCACCGACAGCGTCAACAGCAGCAGCCATTGGCCGACGATAAGCTTGCGCAGCTGCGACCTTCCGGCGCCCAGCGTCTTGAGTATGGCGACCAGATCATAGCGGCTGCGGCAGTAGTGGCTCATCGCTACCGCCACTGCGGCGACGGCCAGCAGCAGCGTCAACAGCGCGGATAACAACAGGAATTGCTGCGAGCGTTCGAGGGATTTGCCCAGCGCGCTGTCGTCCTGGTCAAGGCCAATCCAGCGATGCTCCGGGCCGAGCTTCGGCAGCAGCCACTGCTCATAATTGGCCAGCTGTTCAGCGTCGCCGGCGAACTTATAGCGCCATGCGACGCGACTGCCGGGCTGCACGGCCCCGGTTTTTGCCACGTCGGCCATATTCATCATCAGTCGCGGCGCCATCTGGAAGGGGTTAAACCCTGCATCCGGCTCCTGAATCACCTCCCCGGCAATGCGCAGCGTGGCATCGCCAACGTCAATCGTATCGCCGGTTTTCAGGTTCAGGAGCGCCATCAGCCTTGGCGCCAGCAGCACGCTCCCCGCCTGCGGCTTCAGCCCCGGCGGCTGCGTCTCGAGGGTGCCATACAGCGGATAGCGGTCGTCCACCGCCTTAACGTCCGCCAGCTGCGGCGTATCACCGGCGAACGTCATGGTGGCAAAGCTCAGCTGCTCGCCGACGGTCAGCCCTGACTTCCGCGCCTGTGCGATCCACTCGGCGGGTACCTCGCGCGAACTACGCAGCGTACGGTCGCCGGCCATAAATTCACGGCTTTGCTGGCTAAGGCCTTTCTCCATCCGATCGCTTATCGACCCCAGGGCCAGCACGCAGGCCACGGCGAGGCTTAACGCCAGCCAGACGATCAGCAGCGACGGCGAGCGCCATTCGCGCCAGAACCAGCGGGCGATCATGCTTCCTCCCGCAGCTGGCCATCCACCAGGCGCAGACGGCGATCGCAGCGCGCCGCCAGCAGCGGATCGTGAGTGACGAGGATCAGGGTGGTGCCGTGTTCGCGATTAAGCGAGAACAGCAGATCGGCAATTTTGTCCCCGGTCTGGCGATCGAGGTTGCCGGTGGGCTCATCGGCGAACAGAATGGCCGGGCGCCCGTTAAAGGCCCGGGCCAGCGCCACCCGCTGCTGTTCGCCGCCGGAGAGCTGCGCCGGCAGGTGGTGCAGGCGTTTGCCAAGTCCCAGCTGCTCAAGCAGCGCGCGGGCATCGCCCCGGCTCTGGCTATCGCTGGCGCCGCGCAGCAACGCCGGCAGCTCGACGTTCTCCAGGGCGTTGAGCGTCGGGATCAGCATAAACGACTGAAAAACAAAACCAACGTGCTGCGCCCGCAGCGCCGCCCGCGCCTCTTCATCCATCCGGTGCAGCGGTTTGCCCAGCATCGATACTTCCCCGCTGCTGCCATCGTCGAGGCCGGCGAGGATCGCCAGCAGGGTCGATTTACCGGAACCCGACTCGCCGATCAGGGCGATGGTCTGCCGCGGTTTGACAACCAGCTCAACTCCGGTAAGGATGGAGAGCTGATGCTCCCCCTGACCGACGGACTTCTTAAGATGATGAACTTCAAGTATGTTTTCCGCTGGCATGTGCCTTTCCTGTTGTTGTTCCTGTTTACCTGCCGCGCGATGGCGGCGGACACGCTGCTGATCCTCGGCGACAGCCTGAGCGCTGGCTATCGGATGGCGGCCAACGCCGCCTGGCCGGCGCTGCTCAATGAGCAGTGGCAGGCGAAAACGCCGGTGGTGAACGCCAGCATCAGCGGCGATACCTCGCAGCAGGGGTTGGCTCGCCTGCCAGCGCTGCTTAAGCAGCACCAGCCGCGCTGGGTGCTGGTTGAGCTCGGCGGCAATGACGGACTGCGCGGTTTTCCGCCGCAGCAGACCGAGCATACGCTGCGCACCATTATTAAAGATATCAAAGCGGCCAACGCCGAGCCGCTGCTGATGCAAATTCACCTGCCGGCGAACTATGGCCGCCGCTATAATGAAGCCTTCGGCGCGATTTACCCGGCCCTGGCCAAAGAGTTCGCTATTCCTCTCCTGCCCTTTTTTATGGAGGAGGTCTATCTCAAGCCGCAATGGATGCAGGACGACGGCATTCACCCAAATCGCGACGCGCAGCCGTTTATCGCCGACTGGATGGCGAAGCGGCTGGCTCCCTTAGTTAATCATGACTCCTGAACGCCAGGGGTCGCTGACAGGTAAAGTTATGCAAAAAACGGTTTTAGTGACAGGCTGTTCCAGCGGAATTGGTCTGGAAAGCGCGTTGGATTTAACCCGCCAGGGCTTTCGCGTGCTGGCGGCCTGCCGCAAAGCAGAGGATGTCGCGCGGATGCAGGAGCTGGGGCTAACCGGTATTTTGCTCGATCTGGATGACCCGCAGAGCGTGGAGCGCGCGGCAGCGGAGGTGATTGCGCTGACCGATAATCGTCTCTACGGCCTGTTCAATAACGCCGGGTATGGCGTCTATGGCCCGCTGAACACCATCAGCCGCCAGCAGATGGAACAGCAATTTTCCGCTAACTTTTTCGGCGCGCATCAGCTCACCATGCTGCTGCTGCCGGCGATGACGCCGCACGGCGAAGGGCGCATCGTGATGACCTCCTCGGTGATGGGGCTTATCGCCAGTCCCGGCCGCGGAGCCTATGCCGCCAGTAAATATGCCCTCGAGGCATGGTCCGACGCGCTGCGCATGGAGCTGCGCCACAGCGGTATTCAGGTCAGCCTGATTGAACCGGGCCCGATCCGCACCCGCTTTACCGATAACGTCAACCAGACGCAAAGCGATAAGCCCGTAGAAAATCCGGGTATCGCCGCCCGCTTTACCCTCGGGCCGGAGGCGGTGGTGGAAAAAGTGCGCCATGCTTTTACCAGCGATAAACCAAAGCTGCGCTATCCGGTCACCCTGGTCACCCACGCGGTGGCGCTGCTTAAGCGCCTGCTGCCTGCCCGCGCGATGGACAAAATTATCCACGGCTGAGTTGAAGCGCGGAATGCCGCCCCCATGTAAAACAGAAATCGACTAACGAGAAATGCCCATGTCCGAACAGAATATTGTCAACATTAGCGAAGCGAACCTGCAGCAGACGCTACAGCAGTCCATGAACGTTCCGGTGCTGTTTTATTTCTGGTCTGCCCGCAGTCAGCACTGCGAACAGCTGACCCCGGTGCTCGAGCGCCTGGCAGCCCAATACAACGGCCAGTTCACGCTGGCGAAGGTCGATTGCGACGCCGAGCAGATGCTCGCCTCACAGTTTGGTCTGCGCGCCATCCCTACGGTTTATCTGTTCCAGAACGGCCAGCCGGTGGATGGTTTTGAAGGCCCGCAGCCGGAAGAAGCGATCCGCGCCCTGCTGGATAAAGTCCTGCCCCGAGAAGAGGAGCTGAAAGCTCAGCAGGCGCTGGCCCTGATGCAGGAAGAAAAATACGCCGATGCCCTGCCGCTGCTGAAGGAAGCCTGGCAGCTGTCGAATCAGGAAAGCCAGATTGGCCTGCTGCTGGCGGAAACGCTGATTGCTCTGCACCGTTCCGATGAAGCGGAAAGCGTGCTGAAAACCATTCCTCTGCAGGATCAGGATACCCACTATCAGGGTCTGGTGGCGCAGATTGAGCTGCTCAAACAGGCCGCCGACACCCCGGAAATCCAGCAGCTGCAGCAGCAGGTGGAACAGAATCCGGAGGATGCGCAGTTGGCCTCCCAGCTGGCGCTGCAGCTGCATCAGGTCGGGCGTAATGAAGAAGCGCTGGCCCTGCTGTTCAGCCATCTGCAGAAAGATTTAGGCGCCGGCGATGGCCAGGCGCGCAAGATGCTGCAGGAGATCCTCGCCGCCCTCGGTACCGGCGATGCGCTGGCCGCCAAATATCGTCGTCAGCTCTATTCGCTGCTGTACTAATCCGTTGCCTTCCCCGGATAGCGCTGCGCTTATCCGGGCTACGCGAACTATGCGGAACGTAGCCTAAGTAGCCCGGGTAAGGCGTGAACGCCGCAACCCGGGATCGTTCACGGGCGCTTTTTCAGCTGCGTCACCACCAGCTGATGGCGGGCGTTGAAGAACTTCCGGTAGGTCAGATAGCCGGCGATAATCGTCGACAGGCTGGCGGTCGACAGCAGCATAAAGGTCACCATGATCTGGTACTTAATCGCCTTCACAGGGTCAATACCGGCAAAAATCAGCCCCGACATCATCCCAGGCAAGCTCACCAGACCGACCGTTTTCGCCGAATCGACGGTGGGAATCAATGACGCGCGAATACTCTCGCGAATCAGCCGCGCTGAGGCCATCTTCGGCGTCGCGCCGAGGCTCAGTTTCTCCTGAATCTGCTGCTGCTCGCTGCTGAAGCGCTGGCCCATATTGTTGTAGCACAGCCCCACCGCCACCATGGCGTTCCCGGCCACCATCCCGGCAATCGGGATCACCTGCATCGGCACGAAGGCGATCGAGCCAGAAAACACCAGTACCGCCAGCGTTAGTCCAGCGCCAGTAGTGATGGCGATAAACGACGAGATAAAAGCTTTGTCGATATATTTACTGCGTTTCTTCGCATTCCACGCCGCGTTAAAGCAGATAAACAGCACCATCAACAGCGTCAGAACCGCATGATTGACGTTAAAGACATATTTCAGCACATAGCCGACGATTATCAGCTGCACGATCGCCCGGCAAATACTCCAGATAATATCTTTTTCCAGCGCCAGCTTTTCCCGATAGCTGACCAGAATAGCGATCAGCACCAGCACCATCGACAGCGCCAGCGATTCGTTCGTAATGTTATGCCCGTTCATGCTGTACCTCCTGCATATTTCCGCCGGCAGGTTGCAGCGTAATCACTTCATCGGCATGCGAAATTTCATTGCGATCGTGGGTGACCCACAGAACAGCGACCTGTTTTTCCGTTGCGTAGCCATGAATAATTTCATTCACATTCTGTTTATTACTTTCATCCAGCGCGCTGGTAATTTCGTCCAGCAGCAGCACGCGCGGCAGAAATTGTAGATTGCGGATCAGCGATACGCGCTGCTTTTCCCCGCCGGACAGTTCGTTAATGGATTTTTCCAGCATATTTTCGTCAAGGCCAAAGCGCTGCAGGTCGGCCAGCAGCGCCTGCGGATCCGGTTGTTTATTGCGGATCTGCCACGGAAAAATCAGATTATCGTAAACCGAATCACCGAACAGGGCCGGCGTCTGCGCGCAGTAAGAGACCTGTTGGCGATACCTTTCCGGCGACAGCGTCGCGACATCCGCATCGTCGAAGAACAGGCGCCCGGAGGTTGGGCTGAGCAGCGAGGCGATAATCTTCAGCAAGGTACTTTTCCCGCAGCCGGAAGGGCCGGTAATCAACTTGAATTCTCCGGCGCGAAGCTGAAAATTGATATTGTGTAAAATAACGGCGTCGTCGGTCTTAAACCCCACACCGTCGAGACGCAAAAGCGCGTTATTTTCCTTCATGAGTCTTCCTGATTATTTTCTGAAACAGCGCTAGTTTACCGCACTTTCCTTTCTCCAGGATGAGGAGAAAGATATACTCAGTTTAAACATGCGCTATTTCCTTGTAGCGCCCCGCCAGGCAACAAGACAGGAGGTTTTTGATGCTAATTTTTATTCCTATCCTTATTTTCGTCGCGCTGGTTATTGTGGCCGCGGCGGTGAAAATTGTCCCGCAGGGCTACCAGTGGACGGTGGAGCGCTTCGGGCGTTTTACCCAGACGCTGCAGCCGGGATTAAGCTTAGTCGTGCCGTTTATGGACCGTATCGGCCGCAAAGTGAACATGATGGAGCAGGTGCTCGATATCCCCTCGCAGGAGGTTATCTCCCGGGATAACGCCAACGTCACCATCGACGCGGTCTGCTTTATTCAGGTGATCGACGCGCCAAAGGCCGCCTACGAGGTCAGCAATCTTGAGCAGGCGATCGTCAACCTGACGATGACCAACATCCGTACCGTGCTCGGCTCAATGGAGCTGGACGAAATGCTCTCCCAGCGCGACAGCATTAACACCCGCCTGCTGCATATCGTTGACGACGCCACCAACCCGTGGGGGGTGAAAATCACCCGCGTCGAAATTCGCGACGTTCGCCCGCCGGCGGAGCTTATCGCCTCGATGAACGCCCAGATGAAAGCCGAACGTACCAAACGCGCGTACATCCTTGAGGCCGAAGGGGTGCGACAGGCGGAAATTCTGAAAGCGGAAGGGGAAAAGCAGTCGCAGATCCTCAAGGCCGAGGGCGAACGGCAGTCCGCGTTCCTGCAGGCGGAGGCACGCGAACGGTCCGCCGAAGCGGAAGCCCGCGCCACCCAAATGGTCTCCTCGGCGATCGCCTCGGGCGATATTCAGGCGATCAACTACTTCGTGGCGCAGAAATACACCGATGCGCTGCAGCAGATTGGCGCCGCTAACAACAGCAAAGTGGTATTGATGCCGCTGGATGCCAGCAGCCTGATGGGATCGATCGCCGGGATCAGCGAGCTGATCAAAGAAGGCGCTGGCGATCGGAAAAAATCATGATCGGCATGATCCTCGCACACCCCCATCTGTTCTGGCTAAGCCTCGGCGGGCTGCTGCTGGCGGCCGAGATGCTGGGCGGCAGCGGATACCTGCTGTGGAGCGGCGTCGCCGGCGTGGTGACCGGCGCCCTGACCTGGCTCCTGCCGCTGAGCTGGGAATGGCAAGGCACGCTGTTTGCCGTTCTCACCCTGCTGGCGGCGTGGCTGTGGTCGAAATGGCTGCGCAAGCGCGTCAAAACGCAGCGCCCGGCCGATGCCCAGCTCAACCAGCGCGGGCAGCAACTGGTGGGCCGCCGCCTGACGCTGGATGCCCCGCTGGTGAACGGCCGCGGCCACGTCCGCGTGGGCGACAGCTCCTGGCCGGTGATTGCCGATGAAGACTTCGCGGCGGGCAGCAAGGTTGAAGTGATTGCCGTAGAAGGGATTACGCTACGAATCAGACCCGCCGTCCGTTAAGCCTGCGCCTTGCGATGGCAGCAGCCGGAAAGATTATCGATAATCGGGCACTCCGCGCTGTCGTCGCCGGGGCAGGATTCGGCCAGCGCCAGCAGGTGCGCGCGCATATTTTGCAGCTCGCGGATATGGTTCTCGATATCCGCCACTTTCTCCAGCGTGCGTTTTTTCACATCGGCGCTGTGCCGCGACGGGTCGTTGAACAGGGCCACCAGTTCGCGGCACTCTTCCAGGTTAAACCCCACCTGCCGCGCCTGGCGCAGCAGCGTCAGCTCATCGAGATGCTGCTGACTATAGGTGCGGTAGCCGTTTTCGCTCCGCAACGGCGGCGTCACCAGCCCCTTCTCTTCATAAAAACGAATCGCTTTGCTGGTTAAGCCGGTTTTTTTCGCCACATCGCTGATATTCATTTTTTCTCCTTGACCTTCCCCTTGCTGGAAGGTTTAACCTTCTTAATACTCGATGAAAGAGTGGTTCTGGTCAATCGTTGACCGGAAAATTATTCAGGAGTTATTTATGTCTAACACTATCGACCTGACGCTGGATGGCCTCTCCTGCGGCCACTGCGTCAAACGCGTGAAAGAGAGTCTGGAGCAGCGTCCTGACGTTGAGCAAGCGGAAGTCACCCTCACTGAAGCCCATGTGACGGGCAGCGCCAGCGCGCAAGCGCTGATTGATACCGTTAAACAAGCCGGATACGGCGCGGAGCTCAGCCACCCAAAGGCTAAACCGCTGGCAGAATCATCAATCCCGTCGGAAGCACTGACAGCGGCCACTCCTGAGCTTCCGGCAGCCCATGACGAAGATGACAGTCAACAGCTGCTGATCAACGGCATGAGCTGCGCCAGCTGCGTCTCCCGGGTACAAAACGCGCTTGCCGCGGTGCCGGGCGTCTCACAGGCGCGGGTTAACCTGGCGGAACGCACGGCGCTGGTGATGGGCAGTGCGTCCGCCGCAGAATTAGTGCAGGCGGTGGAGAAAGCCGGCTATGGCGCGGAGGCGATCGAAGACGATCTGCAACGCCGCGAACGCCAACAGGAAACCGCCCTCGCGACGATGAAACGTTTTCGCTGGCAGGCGATTGTCGCCCTGCTGGTCGGCGTGCCGGTGATGGTCTGGGGCATGATCGGCGATAACATGATGGTCAACGACGACAACCGTTCGCTGTGGCTGGTTATCGGCCTTGTCACCCTCGCCGTCATGGTCTTCGCCGGCGACCACTTCTACCGCAGCGCGTGGAAAAGCCTGAAAAACGGCACCGCCACCATGGATACGCTGGTGGCGCTCGGCACCGGCGTCGCCTGGCTGTACTCGATGAGCGTCAACCTGTGGCCGCAGTGGTTCCCGATGGAAGCCCGCCATCTCTATTACGAAGCCAGCGCGATGATTATCGGCCTGATTAACCTCGGCCATATGCTGGAGGCCCGCGCGCGTCAGCGCTCCTCGAAAGCGCTGGAAAAACTGCTCGACCTGACGCCGCCTTCGGCGCGGGTCGTCACGCCCGAGGGCGAGAAAGATCTGCCGCTCGCGGAAGTTCAGGCCGGCATGACGCTGCGCCTGACTACCGGCGACCGCGTCCCGGTCGACGGCATGATAAGCCAGGGCGAAGCCTGGTTTGATGAAGCGATGCTCACCGGCGAACCGGTGCCGCAGCAAAAAGGCGATGGCGACGCCATTCACGCCGGGACCGTGGTGCAGGATGGCAGCGTGCTGTTTACCGCCAGCGCCGTCGGCAGCCAGACCACGCTGGCAAGAATTATCCGCATGGTGCGCCAGGCGCAGAGCAGCAAACCGGAGATCGGCCAGCTGGCGGATAAAATCTCCGCCGTATTTGTTCCGGCGGTGGTCGTCATTGCGCTGATCAGCGCTGCGATCTGGTACTTCTTCGGCCCGGCGCCGCAGATCGTCTATACCCTGGTCATTGCCACCACAGTACTGATTATCGCCTGTCCGTGCGCCTTAGGCCTGGCGACGCCGATGTCGATTATCTCCGGCGTTGGCCGGGCGGCGGAGTACGGCGTGCTGGTGCGCGATGCCGATGCGCTGCAGCGCGCCAGTGAACTCGACACCCTGGTTTTCGATAAAACCGGCACCCTGACCGAAGGCAAGCCGCAGGTGGTGGCGGTGAAAACTTTCGCTGGCGTTGATGAGCATACCGCGCTGCGTCTTGCCGCCGCGCTGGAGCAGGGCTCAAGCCATCCGCTGGCGCGAGCGATCCTTGATAAAGCTGCCGACGGCCCATTGCCGGAAGTCAGCGGCTTCCGCACCCTGCGCGGCCTTGGCGTCAGCGGCGAGGCGGAAGGTCATCGTCTGCTGCTCGGTAACCAGGCGCTGCTCAACGAGCAGCATATCAATACCGCCGAGGTGGAAAGCGAGATGACAGCCCAGGCCTCACGCGGCGCCACACCGGTGCTGCTGGCGGTGGATGGTCAGGCCGCCGCGCTGTTCGCCATCCGCGACCCGCTGCGCGAAGACAGCGTCGACGCCCTGGCGCGTTTGCATCGGCAGGGCTACCGGCTGGTGATGCTTACCGGGGATAACCCCACCACCGCGAAGGCTATCGCCAAAGAAGCCGGCATTGATGAAGTGATCGCCGGCGTGCTACCGGACGGTAAAGCCGATGCCATTAAGCGTCTGCAGAGCCAGGGGCACAAAGTGGCGATGGTTGGCGATGGGATTAACGACGCCCCGGCGCTGGCCCAGGCGGATGTCGGGATCGCCATGGGCGGCGGCAGCGATGTCGCTATTGAAACCGCGGCGATCACCCTGATGCGCCATAGTCTTCACGGCGTGGCCGATGCGCTGGCGATTTCGAAAGCAACGTTACGCAATATGAAGCAGAACCTGCTGGGCGCGTTTGTCTACAACTCGCTGGGTATCCCGATTGCCGCCGGGATCCTCTGGCCGCTGACCGGCACCCTGCTCAACCCGGTGGTCGCCGGCGCGGCGATGGCGCTGTCGTCGATCACCGTGGTGAGTAACGCCAACCGCTTGCTGCGCTTTAAACCAAAAGAGTAAACGCTGTCAGATGAAACGGGCGCCGACGTTGTTCGGCGCCCGTTTTTTTGCCGGGACAAGAAAAGCCCGCCGGAAGGGTGACGTGTATCACCATATGCGCTAGCATGAAGTCCTCACACTTCGGAGCGCGTATGGGCCTGTTAAACCGGATAAAAATGCTGTGGCGAGCCGCCGTCGGCTCGTCTTATTCCTGGCCTGCGATGGATATCGTCCTGCCCGGCGAACGCTATTTGCACCTCGTCGGCAGTATCCATATGGGCACCCGCGACATGGCGCCGCCGCCGGCGAAGCTTCTGAAAAAAATACGCCAGGCCGATGCGTTAATCGTCGAGGCCGATATCAGCGGCAATGAAACACCGTTTAGCGATCTCCCCACTTACCCACCGCTGGCGGAACGCCTGAGCGATGCGCAGCTGAGCGAGCTAGAGGCGCGAACCGGCGAGCTGGGCCTGTCGGTCGGGCTGTTCGACAGCCAGCCGCTGTGGCAGGTGGCGATGGTCCTGCAGGCCACCCAGGCGCAGAAGCTGGGGCTGCGACCAGATTACGGCATCGATTATCAGTTGCTGATGGCCGCCCGCGAGAGCAACATAGCGGTGATGGAGCTGGAAGGCGCCGACAGCCAAATCGCACTGCTGCGCGATCTGCCCGACGGGGGGATGGCGCTGCTGGAGGATACACTGACCCACTGGCGCACCAACGCCCGTTTACTGCAGGTCATGATCGGCTGGTGGCTGGAGCAACCGCCGTCGCGCGGCGCGGTATCGCTGCCGACGACCTTTAGCCAGTCTTTATATGATGTGCTGATGCACCAGCGCAACCTCGCCTGGCGCGAGACGCTGCTGGCCTTGCCGCCGGGGCGCTACGTGGTTGCCGTCGGCGCGCTGCACCTGTATGGCGAAGGGAATCTGCCGGATATGCTGACATAAAAAAAATGGCCAATATTGCTATTGGCCCGTCAAAGAGGAATTTCATCATTATTATTATCCCGGGATTTGCATCCCGGATCGTCTGATTGTCGCTCAAAGTGACCATCACTGCCAACACTATTGCGCAAGATGGTACTATTTTTTAGACAACCTGCGGGCGTATTCTGACGTCACGCAAAACCGGTTGGTAAGAAGGATAGCTATGACTCCCGCCGTTAAATTACTCGAAAAAAACAAAATTTCCTTTCAGATCCACAGTTACGATCACGATCCTAATGAGACCAACTTCGGAGATGAAGTGGTGCGCAAGCTCGGCCTCAATGCCGACCAGGTTTACAAGACCTTGCTGGTCGCCGTGAACGGCGATATGAAGCATCTGGCGGTGGCCGTCACTCCGGTCGCCGGGCAGCTGGATTTGAAGAAAGTGGCGAAAGCGCTGGGCGCTAAGAAAGTCGACATGGCCGACCCGATGGTGGCGCAGCGTATCACCGGCTATCTGGTGGGCGGCATCAGTCCGCTGGGGCAGAAGAAGCGCCTGCCGACGGTGATTGACGCCCCGGCGCAGGAATTTGCCACCATCTATATTTCCGGCGGCAAACGCGGGCTGGATATTGAGCTGGCGGCCAGCGATCTGGCGCAGCTTCTCGATGCGAAGTTCGCCGATATCGCCCGCCGCGATTGATAAAACGATCCCGGATAGCGGCGCACGCGCCTTATCCGGGATACCCAACTTGTAGCCCCGGTAAGCGTAGCGCCACCGGGGAAATAGCCAACCTGAAGCCCAGGCTTACTGCCAGCTCACCTCGCCTTTCGGCTCATAGGCGGCGGCATCCAGCGGCGAGTTCTTCTCGATATACTCTTTCAGCACTTCGGCATCGATAAAGCCGGTATTCACATACCCGGGTTTATCGGCGATGTTCGGATAGCCATCGCCGCCGGTGGCGTTAAAGCTCAGCGTCGCCATCCGATAGGTCTTCGCCGGATCCACCGGTTCGCCTTTGATTTTCAGATCGTTCAGCTTACCGTCTTTGGCCACGAAACTGACGTTGGCAAACTGCGGATAAGCGCCGGAATCCGGCTTCATCTGCGCGACGGCGGTCAGGTAATCCACTACCTCCTTGCCGCTCATATCGACATAGGTCAGCACATTGCCGAACGGCTGGACCTTCATCACATCTTTGTAGGTGATATCCCCCGCCTCAATGGAGTCGCGGATCCCGCCGCCGCTCATCACCGCGAAATCCGCGTTGCTGCGCGCCATTTGCGCCGCCAGCAGCAGGTGGCCCATATTGGTCTGCACAAAGCGCACTTTACTGCGGTCGCCCTCCAGATGACCATTCACGCTGCCGATTTTGACCTGCAGCTGTGCCTTGCCTTTGTTCTGGAACGGCGTCAGCAGCGACATCATCTGCGGGTTCTCGGCGATCTGCGGCGTATACAGCACCCGCTCGCTTTGGCCGTTATCGTAAGTCACTTTTTTCTTCAGGTTGACCGGGATCAGCTGATAGTGCACCAGCTTCATCTCGCCGTTGCGGAACTCAAAATCGGCGCGGCCGACGTATTTGCCCCACTCATGCGCCTGGACGATCCAGATGCCGTTCTGACGATCCGGAGCGCACGGGGTGCCTGGCACATAATCGACCTGCTTTTTATTTTCCGCCGCCATGCATACCGGATCCTGCGAGTGACCGCCGACGATCATCGCCAGCGATCCCGCAGGTAAACTCCGCGCCATTTCAACATCGCCCGGCGCATTAGAGCCGTGGTTGCCATTGTCGTAATGGCCCATATGGGTGGTGGCCAGGATCACGTCCGGCTTTTCATTCTGCTGCAGCTCCTGGATAACCAGCTTCGCCTCTTCCGCCGGTTTGCGGAATTCAATATCGGTGAAATATTCCGGATTGCCAATCTTGGCCGTATCGTCGGTGGTTAAGCCAATCACCGCGATTTTCAGCCCACCGCGCTTAAACAGCGCCCAGGGTTTGAACAGCCGTTCGCCGGTGCTTTTCTGATAAATATTGGCCGACAGGAACGGGAACTTAGCCCACTTTTCCTGCTGGCGCAGCACGCTCAGCGGATTATCAAATTCATGGTTCCCCACCGCCATCGCGTCGTAGCCGATCAGGTTCATGCCGCGAAAATCGGGCTCTGCATCCTGTAAATCAGACTCCGGTACGCCGGTATTAATATCGCCGCCGGATAACAGCAGGACGCTTCCCCCTTCCGCCGCCACCTCTTTCCGGATGCCATCGACCAGCGTTTTCTGCGCCGCCAGGCCATATTCGCCGTAGTCATTGCGCCAGAAATGGCCGTGGTGATCGTTGGTGTGCAGGATGGTAATTTTATAGGTTTTATCCTGCTCATAGGCCTGTGCCGACAGGCTGCCCAGCGATAAAGCGGCGAATAGCGCCAGCGCTACGCTGTGTTTGAAATAATGCATGCTTCACTCCCTGACTTAATCCCAAGTGCCGAAAGTATAGCGAGTGAGTCGCGTTGACAAATATGTTTTCAGAATTGCGACTTCCTTCAAACCTTATCAACAGGTATGTTAGTCGGATAATAATTCTACCTGCATCCTCTATACGCCTTCGCGTTGTATGGCATTGCGTCAGCCCGTTCGTCATATTTCCCATGCAGTAGCCGGGAAAATCAGGGCAGTCGCCATGGCGGACAAAAGACGAAAGCTATATAAAAAAGTGACGTGAACCTATGGCAATCAATCAGACCGCTCAACCCTTGTCCGGCCCCGCTGCGCCGCCGCAAAAAGCACGCACCTCGTTTGGCATCTTAGGCGCGATCAGCCTGTCCCATTTGCTTAACGATATGATCCAGTCGCTTATTCTCGCTATCTACCCGCTGCTGCAGGCGGAGTTCTCCCTTACCTTCGTGCAGATCGGCATGATCACCCTGACCTTCCAGCTCACCTCATCGCTATTCCAGCCGGTGATTGGCTACATCACCGATAAACGCTCGATGCCGTGGTCGCTGCCG
Source organism: Klebsiella sp. 4_1_44FAA (assembly GCF_000238715.1). Lineage (NCBI taxonomy): Bacteria > Pseudomonadati > Pseudomonadota > Gammaproteobacteria > Enterobacterales > Enterobacteriaceae > Klebsiella > Klebsiella sp. 4_1_44FAA. The sequence goes on along the minus strand of NZ_JH414799.1, from coordinate 209,045 downwards.
GTGGGCATGTGCTTCACCCTCTGCGGTTTGATTCTCCTCGCGCTGGCCGGTAGCTTCGGCATGGTGCTGCTGGCCGCCGCGCTGGTAGGTACCGGCTCCTCGGTTTTCCATCCGGAATCGTCCCGCGTAGCGCGGATGGCCTCCGGCGGCCGTCACGGCCTGGCCCAGTCGCTGTTCCAGGTGGGCGGCAACTTCGGCAGCTCGCTTGGCCCATTGCTGGCGGCGGTGATCATCGCCCCGTACGGCAAAGGCAACGTCGCCTGGTTTGTGCTGGCCGCTCTGTTGGCTATTGTCGTGCTGTCGCAAATCAGCCGCTGGTATGCCGCGCAGCATCGAATGAATAAGGGCAAACCGAAACCGGCCATCGTTAATCCGCTGCCGCGCAAGAAGGTCATTCTGGCGGTAGGCATTCTGCTGATGCTGATTTTCTCGAAATATTTCTATATGGCGAGCATTAGCAGCTATTACACCTTTTATCTGATGCATAAATTCGGCTTAACGGTGCAAAACGCCCAGCTTCATCTGTTTGCCTTCCTGTTCGCAGTGGCTGCCGGGACGGTGATTGGCGGGCCTGTTGGCGATAAAATTGGGCGTAAGTATGTGATTTGGGGTTCTATCCTCGGCGTAGCGCCTTTCACCCTTGTTTTACCCTACGCCAGCCTTGAATGGACGGGGATTTTAACGGTGATCATTGGTTTTATCCTCGCCTCGGCCTTTTCCGCTATTCTGGTCTATGCGCAGGAACTGCTGCCGGGACGCATCGGCATGGTTTCTGGCCTGTTTTTCGGCTTCGCCTTTGGCATGGGCGGCCTTGGCGCCGCGGTGTTAGGCCTGCTGGCGGACCATACCAGCATCGATCTGGTTTATAAAATCTGCGCCTTCCTGCCGCTGCTGGGATTCCTGACGATATTCCTTCCTGATAACCGGCAAAAAGCCTGATTATTCGGCGGCCAAAGTGCAACCCTGGCCGCCGTTAACCCTTGTGTCATCAGCCTGTTCCACGATTTCCCCCCGCCATTTTCCCTTCTGTGCCTTTTCATCGGCTAATTGCATTTTTTTGCACAACTCAAGAATTATTCATAAACAAAGTGAACGTTTTTGTCATAAACTATTACCCGGACAGGGTAGCAAAATGGACCGATACACCACTGGAAAGGAGACGGAATGCACCACGCAACACCGCTTATCACCACCATAGTCGGCGGCCTCGTGCTCGCCTTTATTCTCGGCATGATTGCCAATAAGCTACGTATTTCTCCTCTGGTGGGATATCTCTTAGCGGGCGTGCTGGCCGGACCTTTCACCCCTGGCTTTGTTGCTGACACCAAACTGGCTCCGGAACTGGCGGAACTTGGCGTCATTCTGCTGATGTTCGGCGTCGGGCTGCATTTCTCACTTAAAGACCTGATGGCGGTAAAATCGATCGCCATCCCCGGGGCTATCGCCCAGATAGCCGTGGCGACGCTGCTGGGTATGGCGCTCTCCGCCGCCCTCGGCTGGTCGCTGATGACCGGCATCGTCTTTGGCCTGTGCCTCTCCACCGCCAGTACCGTAGTGCTGCTGCGCGCGCTGGAGGAACGACAACTGATTGACAGCCAGCGCGGGCAAATCGCCATCGGCTGGCTGATTGTGGAAGACCTGGTGATGGTCCTGACGCTGGTCCTGCTGCCGGCGATTGCCGGTATGGCGGAGAAAGGCAACGTCGGCTTCGCGTCCCTGGCCCTCGACCTCGGGATCACCATTGGCAAAGTGGTGGCCTTTATCGCCATTATGATGCTGGTCGGCCGCCGGCTGGTGCCGTGGATCATGTCGCGCAGCGCCGCCACCGGCTCACGCGAGCTGTTCACTCTGTCGGTGCTGGCCCTGGCGCTGGGCATCGCCTTCGGCGCCGTGGAGCTGTTTGATGTCTCTTTTGCCCTCGGCGCCTTCTTTGCCGGCATGGTGCTTAACGAATCCGAGCTCAGCCACCGCGCCGCCCATGACACCCTGCCGCTGCGCGACGCCTTCGCGGTGCTGTTCTTCGTCTCCGTCGGCATGCTGTTTGACCCGATGGTGCTGGTCCAACAGCCGCTGGCGGTGCTGGCGACGCTGGCGATTATTATCTTTGGTAAATCCGCAGCCGCCTTTTTCCTTGTGCGGATGTTTGGTCACTCGCCGCGCACTGCGCTGACCATCGCCGCCAGCCTGGCGCAGATTGGCGAGTTTGCCTTTATTCTCGCCGGCCTGGGAATGGCGCTTAACCTGCTGCCGCAGGCCGGACAAAATCTGGTGCTGGCCGGGGCGATCATCTCAATTATGCTCAACCCGGTGCTGTTTACCCTGCTGGAAAAATATCTCGATAAAACCGAAACCCTCGACGAGCAGACGCTGGAAGAGGTCCTGGAAGACGAGAAGCAGGTGCCGGTCGATATCTGCAACCACGCGCTGTTGGTAGGCTTCGGCCGCGTCGGCAGCCTGCTGGGCGAGAAGCTGATGGCCCAGGGGATCCCGCTGGTGGTGGTTGAAACCTCGCGCACCCGCGTGGATGAGCTACGCGAGCGCGGGATCAGCGCGGTGCTCGGCAATGCCGCCAATGAAGAGATCATGGAGCTGGCGCATCTCGATTGCGCCCGCTGGCTGCTGCTGACAATCCCTAACGGCTACGAGGCCGGAGAGATTGTCGCTTCCGCACGGGAAAAATGTCCGAATATCGAGATTATCGCCCGCGCCCATTATGATGACGAAGTGGACTACATTATCGATCGCGGAGCCAATCAGGTGGTGATGGGCGAACGGGAAATTGCCCGCGCCATGCTGCGGCTTCTGGAAACGCCACCGGCCGGCGAAGTGGTCACCGGCTGATGTACTGCCCTCTCCCCGCCGGGAGAGGGACGCGCTTACCGATCCCAGTACGCCTCTTCCAGGCTGTCCTCACGCTCCGGCAGGCCGCGAGTTAAACGCGGCGAGTGCTGGTTCAGCACCTGATAGCTCACGCGGTTGGCATATTTACACACCTGCGCCAGCGAGGAGTAGGTCAGCCATTTGCATTTGTGCTTGCTGGAGTTGGGGACGTTATTGCGGTGGTAGTTATTGGCGGTGATGTCATGCAGCAGCGCCGCCAGCGCGCCGTCGCCTGCGCCGTTGGTGTTCATGATCTTCTCGGGGCCGCCCATATAGGGAGCGATATGGGAATATATGCGCAGCGGATTAACGCAATCCTGGTGACGCATCGCGCGGCTGAATTCAAACTGGTTAAACTCCGGGATCGCCCCCGGCAGCAGCGGATGCTGGGTTTTCCGCTTCGCCTCTTCTTCGGTGAAGCCCGCCATATACAGGCCCGCCGGGCCGGCGGTGCACAGCACCAGGTCGACCCAGTCCAGCGCCTTATTCGCCGCTGACAGCGGATCGGCAAAGCCGGTCAGCGCTTCCCCTTCCTCTTCGTTCATTGCCAGAATAGAGACATGCTCCTGCAGGAACTCCTGCCACCACGCCGGGTTATCGGCAATCACGTATTTGGTTCCGAGGGTTAACACCACCGGCACATCGTGCTTTTTGGCATACTCAATAGCCTTCATCGTGGCGTCCGGCATCGGCTCGCCCGGCTTGCAGCGGACCAGGTAAGAGGTCAGCACCAGCGCCGAGGCGCCGGCGATCACCGCTTCCGGAATGCTTTCGGGACGCAGCTTGTTCATGTGGCCCGGGCTGATGGCGAAGGTGCGCTCGCCGCTGTCACCGATCAGGGTAAAGCAGCGGCCAATGGCGCCGTCGACGCCCTGCAGATAGTTCAGATCGGTGCGGCTGGAGGTATTGCACAGGTAACGATAGGCGTAGCCGCCGATTTCGATATTGCTGCACATCACGCCAAGCAGCACCGAGCGATCGTCCGCCAGCACCGAGTAGTTGTGCATGGTATTGCCGATGGTGCCGCCGGCAAACTGATGGGTAATGAGATTGTTGCGCACCAGCTCCTGGTACAGCGCCTCGGCGACGTCATCTTCAATCACCAGCGAATGGCCCGCGCTCAGGCCGTAGCGCACGATAAACGCCTCATCCACTTTCGCTTCGATATCCACCAGCGTCTGGTCGATACCGACCACCCAGGAGACGCTGGATTCATTCTCCGGCTGAATTTGCTGCAGCAGCGGATCGCGGGCGTTAACGGGAAAATAGTGTTTAGATTTGCGTTTACCGGGAAATTTCATAGTGGCGCTTAAATAACAGGGAACAAGCGGGAAATAGTAGCATATTCCCCGCCCTGCGCGCGATCAGCGATAAGGCGCCGTCAGATTGACCATCATCTCAATATGCGCTGCGTCCGCATTAAGCGCCGGAATATATTCATATTGCTTGCCGCCTGCTTCGAGGAATATTTCCCGGTTCTGGACGGCGATTTCTTCCAGCGTTTCGAGACAGTCGGCGGCAAACCCCGGGCACAGCACCTGAATATGCTTCGTCCCTTTCTCGCCGAGCATCTTTAGCGTTTCATCGGTGTACGGCGTCAGCCAGGGTTCCCGGCCAAAGCGCGACTGGAAAGTCATCATCACCCGCTCCGGCGGCAGCCCCAGCGCGGAAACCAGTTCCCGCGTCGTATCGCGACAGCGCTGAGGATAATCATCGCCCTGGTTGGCATAGCGCTGCGGGATCCCATGATAGGAGAGCAGCAGCAGATCCGGTTCCCCATGGACAGCGAAGGAAGCGCGCACGCTGGCCGCCAGCGCATGGATATAGTCCGGATGTTCGGCATAGTCGCGAATAAACGAGATACCCGGAATGGCGCGCTTTTTCGCCAGAATCCGCGCCAGTTCGTCCCAGACGGCGGCCACCGTCGAGCAGGAATATTGCGGATACAGCGGCAGCACCACGATGTGCTCCACCCCCTGCGCCAGTAAGTCATCCACCGCGCTGGCCAGTGACGGTGAACCATAGCTCATGCCCAGCGCCACCGGGGTATCCGGCAGCCTGGCAGCCAGCGCCTGCTGCTGGCGACGACTATACACCATCAGCGGCGATCCCTCTTCCATCCACACGGACTGATAGAGCTTCGCCACACGCGGGGAGCGAATCGGCAGTATGACGCCGCGCAGCAGCGGCCACCATAGCAGACGAGACGTATCCACCACCCGTTTGTCGCTGAGGAATTGTCGCAGATAGCGCTTCACCGCCCCGGGGGTGGGCGCATCGGGAGTGCCTAAATTGGCCAGCAAGATACCTGTTTTCGTCTGATGCATTACCGCCTCTTAACCATTTGAATCGCAGCCAATTGTAGCTGAAATGGCGCTAAACGGAACCAATCATAGCAAAAGGTAGAAATGAGAGGAGTTCTCATCCTGCCGCAGCAGGATGAGAAAAGGCTTTATCAGCCGAGGATTTTTTCCAGTTCGGCGCGCACGTCAGCTACCGCTTTGGTGCCGTCGACTTTGGCGTATTTGGTGTTGCCCGCCTGCGCTTCTTTGGTGTAGTAGCCGATCAGCGGCGCTGTCATCTGATGGTATTCTACCAGACGCTTACGCACGGTCTCTTCCTGATCGTCTTTACGGGTGGTCAGCTCTTCGCCGGTCACGTCGTCTTTGCCTTCCACCTTCGGCGGATTGAATTTGATGTGGTATACGCGACCGGATGCCGCGTGGACGCGACGGCCAACGATGCGGTCGACGATCAGTTCGTCCGGCACGTCGAATTCCAGCACGTAATCAACGGTAATGCCCGCCTCTTTCATGGCGTCAGCCTGCGGAATGGTCCGCGGGAAGCCGTCCAGCAGGAAGCCGTTACGGCAATCTTCCTGGGCGATACGCTCTTTCACCAGCGCGATGACCAGCTCATCGGTCACCAGCTTGCCAGCGTCCATAATGTCTTTCGCTTGCTTACCGAGCTCAGAGCCGGATTTTACCGCCGCGCGCAGCATATCGCCGGTGGAGATTTGCGGAATACCGTATTTCTCCATGATGAACTGAGCCTGAGTTCCTTTACCCGCGCCCGGAGCGCCAAGCAGAATAATACGCATTACGAAAATCCCCTCAAAAGTCGATTCAATTTTTCAAAAACGCTAAACCATACCACCAGAACGGCGATGGCTCAAGGAAGGCGGTGCGGCTGAAACGGTTAATGGTGAGATATTTTATGCAATCCAATGTGAAATGCCCCGCCTGAGCACATCGCTCAGACGGGGCATTTATCCCGTTCCCGGCGTCGCGTCGCTCGGCCGGGCTACTCGTTCAGCTTCGTGTCAGGAAGCCAGCAGCTGGTTCATACGACGGATAAACTGGTTCGGATCTTCCAGCGTGCCGCGCTCGGCCAGCAGCGCCTGATCCAGCAGCAGTTCCACCCATTCGCCGAACTGGGCGTCATCCTGGGTATCAGCCGCGCGTTTCACCAGCTGATGCGCCGGGTTCAGTTCGAAGATGTATTTCACTTCCGGCGCCGCCTGGCCCGCTGCCGCGAACAGCTTCGCCATCTGAGTGCTCATCTCATCGGCATCGGTAGTGACAATCGCCGGGGTGTCGGTCAGACGATGGGTCAGACGCACCTCTTTCACCCGGTCGCCAAGCAGGTTTTTCACCCGCTCAACGAACGGCTCCAGCGCTTTTTCGGCTTCTTTGGTGGACTCGTCTACTTCATCCGCCAGCTTGTCCAGCGACTCGTCGGCTTTAGCGACAGACTGGAACGCTTTGCCGTCGAACTCAGTCAGGTAGCTCATCATCCACTCGTCGATGCGATCGGAGAGCAGCAGCACTTCGATCCCTTTCTTACGCAGCAGCTCGAGGTGCGGGCTGCTCTTCGCCGCCGCATAGCTGTCGGCTGTGATGTAGTAGATCTTCTCCTGACCTTCTTTCATGCGTGAGACATACTCTTCCAGCGATACGGTCTGCGCGGAGGAGTCGGTATGGGTGGTTGCGAAACGCAGCAGTTTGGCGATCGCTTCCTGGTTGCTCGGATCTTCCGCCGGGCCCTCTTTCAGCACCAGGCCGAACTGTTTCCAGAAGGTATGGTATTTTTCAGCGTCGTCTTTCGCCAGCTTATCCAGCATCTGCAGCGCGCGTTTGGTCAGCGCAGTGCGCAGGTTGCGGGTCACGCTGCTGTCCTGCAGGATTTCACGGGAGACGTTCAGCGGCAGATCGTTGGAATCGATCAGGCCGCGCACGAAGCGCAGGTAGTTCGGCATAAATTGCTCGGCGTCGTCCATGATGAACACACGCTGGACGTACAGCTTCAGGCCGTGTTTATGATCGCGGTTCCACATATCCCACGGCGCCTGCGACGGGATATACAGCAGGCTGGTGTACTCCTGCTTACCTTCCACGCGGTTGTGGCTCCAGGTCAGCGGGTCGCTGTAGTCGTGAGCGATATGCTTATAAAACTCTTTGTATTCGTCGTCGTTAACTTCGGATTTGCTGCGGGTCCACAGGGCCTGCGCCTTGTTGATTTTTTCCCACGAAACCACGGTTTCGCCGTCTTTCTCTTCCCGTTTTTCAATCTCAACCGGCAGCGCGATATGGTCGGAATACTTGCTGATGATAGAGCGCACGCGCCAGTCGTTGAGGAAATCATCTTCGCCTTCGCGCAGATGCAGGGTGATTTCGGTGCCGCGATCGGCTTTGGTGATATCAGCTACGGTATATTCGCCTTCGCCGGCGGATTCCCAGAACACGCCGTTTTCCGGCTTGTCGCCCGCCGCACGGGTACGCACGGTCACTTTGTCCGCCACGATGAAGGCCGAATAGAAGCCGACGCCGAACTGACCGATCAGCTGGCTATCCTTCGCCTGGTCAGAACCCATCGATTCGAGGAACGCTTTGGTGCCGGATTTGGCGATGGTGCCGAGATGGTCGATAACCTCTTCCCGGTTCATACCGATACCGTTATCGGCGATGGTCAGGGTGCGGTTGTCTTTATCAAACGAAACCCGCACGCGCAGCTCGCCGTCTCCCTCATACAAATCCGGCTGCGACAGCGCGCGGAAACGCAGCTTATCGGCCGCATCAGAGGCGTTGGAAATCAGCTCACGCAGAAAGATTTCTTTGTTGGAATAGAGGGAATGGATCATCAGGTGCAGAAGCTGTTTTACTTCTGACTGAAAACCACGAGTTTCTTGTCCTTTCATCTGATTCAACCTCAACAATGCCATTTTAAATGGGTAAAAAACCGTTGAGTGGGAGATGGGGACAGCGGGGAAATTTTTCAAGCGGAGGCGGCGAAGGCCGCCTCCATTTGTTCAGAAAGTAATCTTGTGGCGACCGGCCAGGGAGTGGGACAGCGTGGTGCCGTCGACCATCTCCAGCTCGCCGCCCACCGGCACGCCGTGGGCGATTCGGCTGGCGTCGACGCCATACTGCGCGCACAGCTCTGCGATGTAGTTGGCCGTCGCCTCGCCCTCAACGGTCGGGTTGGTGGCGAGGATCACCTCGGTGATCGACTCCGCCTCCAGCCGTTGCTCCAGGCGATCGAGCCCGATGTCATCAGGCCCGATGCCGTCGAGCGGCGACAGGTGCCCCATCAGCACGAAGTAGCGGCCGGAATACTGCCCGGTCTGCTCAATGGCATAGATGTCCGCCGGACTCTCTACCACGCAGATCTGGCCGTTTTCCTGGCGACGCGGGTTGCTGCAGATATTGCACACCTCCTGCTCGGTGAAGGTGCGGCAATCGGCGCAGTGGCCGATCTCCGACATCGCACGCGTCAGCGCCTGCGCCAGGCGCATCCCGCCGCTGCGATCGCGCTGCAGCAGGGTAAACGCCATGCGCTGCGCTGACTTCGGGCCGACGCCCGGCAGACAGCGCAGCGCTTCCATAAGCTGAGTTAACAGCGGGCTGGTTTGCATCAGAACGGCATCTTGAAGCCTGGCGGCAGTTGCATACCGGCAGAAACGGAAGCCATCTTCTCTTTCTGGGTCTCTTCGATACGGCGCGCGGCGTCGTTGAACGCGGCAGCCACCAGATCTTCGAGCATCTCTTTGTCGTCTTCCAGCAGGCTTGGGTCGATCTCCACACGGCGGCAGTTGTGCGCGCCGTTAATGGTCACTTTCACCAGACCCGCGCCGGATTCGCCGGTTACTTCCAGCTGAGCGATCTCTTCCTGCATCTTCTGCATTTTCTCTTGCATCTGCTGGGCCTGCTTCATCAGGTTACCCAGGCCGCCTTTTCCACCAAACATAGGCTTCTCTCTCAGTCAGTCATCGTTAAAGGTACTGAATGCCAGTCAGACTGGCATTCAAATGGGGCGAATACTCTCTTCATCCAGATCGGCGTCGAAGAAACGACGCAGGGTCTGAATGTTATTATCCGCGATAATGGCTTCGCGCGCCTGCGCGAGCTTCTCTTCATAAATAGCCTGCCGCCACTCCAGCGGCGTACGCATCGCGGGATTATCGTCTTCCACGATGGTCAATTCAACCGGCGTACCGTACAACACCCCCAGCGCTTCAGCCAGCTTTTGCTGCGCGCTGGCGGAATTGAGGTGGCGCTGGCTGGGACGCAGATGCAGACAGACGCGGCTGCCCTCCTGCTCTTTCCACGCGTTGAGCGCCACCTGCTCGACCAGCTTCGGTACCGCCAGCTGGCTCACTTCCGCCGCCCAGCTGTCGCGCTCGACCGCTTCTTCGGCGAGCTTGGCCGCCAGCTCCGGCGTCTTCTCATGCTCCAGCGCCTTTTTCAGCGCTTTGGGCGTGGCGACTTCGACTTTGCTCTCTTCCACCACCGTCGTCGCCTTCCAGCGATAGGCCTCTTTCTTCGCCGGGGCCTGCTCCAGCGCGGCCGCGGCCGGACGAGCCTGGACGCGCTCGGTAATCGAACTCAGTCGCTCCAGCGCAGCGTTATTCACCGGCCGCGCGCGGGAAGCGGCTGCCGGTTCACTCTTTTTTGGGGTGGTTGCTCCCTGACTGCGCTGCAGGTGGCTGCGGGCCGCCAGCACCTGGCTGGTGGTCGGCGGCAAACTCTGCGGCGACTGTGGCGGCGGCGCGGCGGGGGCAACCGGCTGACGCGGCGCGGGCGCGGCGGCCTGTGCCGGCTGCACCTCCGGCTCCGGCAGCGGCTTACGCGGATGAAACGCCAGGGCACGCAGCAGCGTCATTTCGACGCCCATCCGCCGGTCCGGGGCGTAAGGCAGCTCTTTGCGGCCAATCAGCAGCGTTTGGTAGTAGAGCTGAACGTCGCCGGGCGGTACGGTTCGCGCCAGTTCGCGCATCCGCACTTCGACCGCGGCCATGTCGGCGCCCAGCGCCGAAGGCGACAGCTGAACCATGGCGATGCGGTGCAGCAGGCTCTGCATCTCGACCAGCAGCGCCTCCCACTCGACGCCGCGTGCGGCGGCGTCATTGACGCCCGCCATGACCCGCTCGCCGTCGGCAGCAACCAGCGCTTCAATCAGCGACAGCGCCTGATCGTCATCAAGGGTGCCGAGCATGGTGCTCACCGATGCGGCCGTCAGCTGCCCTTCCCCACTGGCAATCGCCTGATCGGTCAGGCTTAAGGCATCGCGCAGGCTGCCATCGGCCGCCCGCGACAACAGCTGCAGCGCGCGGGGCTCAAAGGCAATCTGCTCTTCGCCAAGAATATGCTCCAGCTGATGGCGGATCTGTTCAACGTCCAGCGCCTTCAGGTGGAACTGCAGGCAGCGGGATAAGATCGTTACCGGCAGCTTCTGCGGATCCGTTGTCGCCAGCAGGAATTTGACGTGCGCCGGCGGCTCCTCCAGCGTTTTTAACAACGCGTTGAAGCTGTGACGCGACAGCATATGGACTTCGTCGATGAGATAGACCTTAAAGCGGCCGCGGGCCGGCGCGTACTGGACGTTGTCCAGCAGATCGCGGGTATCTTCGACTTTGGTTCGCGAGGCGGCGTCAATCTCAATCAGATCGACAAAGCGCCCCTGTTCAATTTCCCGGCAGTTATCGCACACGCCGCAGGGGGTGGCGGTGATGCCGGTTTCACAGTTTAACCCTTTCGCCAGCAGACGGGCGATGGAGGTCTTCCCGACCCCGCGGGTACCGGAAAAAAGATAAGCGTGATGAATGCGCCCTAACGACAAGCCGTTCGCCAGTGCGGTCAGCACATGTTCCTGGCCGACGACGTCAGCAAAGGTTTGTGGGCGCCATTTACGGGCTAAGACCTGATAACTCATGGGCTGGCTCTGAAACGCTGGAAGGTGAAATCACGAAGGGGTCATGCTATCACAGCCCCGCCCGATCGGCGAGGCTATGTGGAGGGATTTGCTTAGTGGCCCGGGAACGGCACCAGACTGTAGCAGTGGATCCCCAGCTTCTCCAGGCGCTGTTCGCCGCCCAGATCGAAGAGATTGATAATGAAAGCGGCATCGTGCACTTCGCCGCCGAGGCGGCGGATCAGTTTGACCGTGGCGTCGATAGTGCCGCCGGTCGCCAGCAGATCGTCAACCACCAGCACTTTATCGCCCGGTTTAATGGCGTCAACGTGGATCTCCAGCTGATCGGTGCCATACTCCAGCTCATAGGTCTCGGCGATGGTTTCACGCGGCAACTTACGCGGCTTGCGTACCGGAACAAAGCCCACGCCCAGCGCCAGCGCAACCGGTGCGCCGAACAGGAAGCCACGCGCCTCAGTCCCTACCACTTTGGTAATACCCGCGTCTTTGTAGCGCTCGGTCAGCAGTTCAATGCTAAGCGCGTAGGCCTTCGGGTCTTCCAGTAAGCTGGTGACATCGCGGAAAAGAATGCCAGGTTTTGGATAATCCTCGATACTCTGGATGCTGTTCTTCAGATATTCAAGCTGCTGTGCAGTTGCGGTCATAAGTGTATGCCTGATTGAAACGGTATTACCCACGGGCGTGCAAAAGGGGCCAAAGAAACATTTGTTTAACCTTTGACCAGGCTTGCCCGCGCTCGAAAACGCCAGAATTTACTGGCTGTCGGCAACAATTGCAACAGGCATTATTGCGCATCAGTGCTTTTGTTGCTTTGCGTCAACCACCGGAATGCGCCACATAAAGATCAGCAGACAGGCCAGAATGACCAACAGCATGATGCGCACCCACGTAAGCTTAACCAGCCATAGCGAAATAGCAAAAGTCACCACGATCATCGCAATGGCGCGCGGTTTAGCGCCGCGAGGCATGGCGCGGTACTGTTGCCAGTGGCGAAGATAGCCGCCAAACCAGGAGCGATACAGCAGCCACTGGTGAAAGCGCGGCGATGAGCGGGCAAAGCACCAGGCGGCGAGCAGAATAAACGGCGTCGTCGGCAGCAACGGTAAGAAGACGCCCAGCGTACCCAGCGCTACCGCCAGCCAGCCGATAATGGTTAAAATAACAGGTGGCATAATGCGAATCGTTATCAAACAGATGAGGCTACTGTAGCACAATTGGCTGACGGAAAATGGAGGGGGTTGGTGAAAACTGCTCAACTTTTACAAACGCTGAACGACCAGCTCAGCGAGCTGGCCGCGCTGGTGGCGCCGCTGGCGGAGCACGCGACCCTCAGCCCGCGCTTTGACCGCCAGCTCTTCCACACCCGCAGCACGCTGATGCAGGCCTATCTGGCGGAAGCCCAACACAACTTTAACCAGCTCCGCCAGGCCATCGAGCGCCAGCAGCTGCCGCAGGTGGTCTGGATTGCCGAGCGTCTGGCGGCGCAAATCGCCGCGCTGCGCCGTGAAACCGCCACCTGGTCCTTGCGCAGTTGGGACCACGCGTCGCCAACGTTGAGCCGCTGGCAGCGCCGTCGCCTGCAGCATCAGGAGTATGAGCGCCGCCTGCTGGCGATGCGCGACCAACGCCAGCGTCAGCTGGCGCAGGCGACCAGCCTTGACGAGCAGCAGCGGCTGGGGAAAGAAGTTGAAGCCTACAGCGGCCGGTTGGCGCGCTGCCGACAGGCGCTGGACAAGATTGAAAACGTACTGGCGCGGCTGACGCGCTAACAGGAGAGCCCGATGTCGCTGGAAAATGCATCCGATGAGGTCAAACTGGCCGTCGATTTAATCATGTTGCTGGAATCGCATCAGATCCCGGCGCAAACCGTGCTGAGCGCGCTGGAAATTGTCCGGCGGGATTATGCAAACAAGTTAAAAAACGCGGAAAGCGGGTCGCAAAACCCAGAGAAGTAGGATGTTGTCTCCGGCAGTGTGCTGGCAGTCTGGTCCTCTGCGCATGACGCCACTGGAGACAATATTGATGGAAAAAGTCAGTCAAACCCCACACGACGCGGTGTTTCGCCAGATGCTCATGCATCAGGCGGTCGCGAAGGATTTTTTGCAGTTGTACCTCCCCGCGCCGTTTCTGGCGATCTGCGAACTGGATTCGCTGCAGCTGGTCTCCGGTAGCTTTGTTGAAGAGGACCTGCGCGCCAGCTATTCCGATATCCTTTACTCACTGCGCACGCGTCATGGACCGGGCTATGTGTACGCGCTGATTGAGCACCAGAGTACCCCGGACAAGCTGATGGCGTTTCGCCTGCTGCGCTATACGCTGGCCGCCATGCAGCGTCATCTGGACGCCGGCCACGACACTCTGCCGCTGGTGGTGCCGATTCTGTTTTATCACGGCAAAGTGAGCCCCTGGCCCTGGGCCCGCAACTGGCAACAGCTATTCGCCGATCCGGCGCTGGCGAAGGCGCTCTATAGCAATGATTTTCCGCTGGTGGACCTCACCGTAATGCCAGATAATCAGATCGCCCGTCATCGGCGGATGGCCATGCTGGAGCTGCTGCAAAAGCATATCCGCCATCGCGATCTGGCCGAGCTGCAGGTGCCGCTGATTGCGCTGATGACGCAAGGCTATCTGACAGAAGCGCAGCTGAATACGCTGCTGCGCTATATGTTGCAGGCGGGAACTACGGAACATCCGGGGGCGCTGATCCGCACGCTGGCGGCGCAGTCGCCCAGGCATAAGGAGCTGATGATGACCATTGCCGAATGGCTGGAAGAGAAAGGCCGTAAACAGGGACAGCAAGAGGGTGAGCAGGAAGGTCGAGAAGCCGCCACTCGCAGCATCGCCGCCAGAATGCTGGCGCGCGGCCTCGAACGTCAAACCGTGCAGGAGCTCACCGGGCTGAGCGATGAAGAACTCGCCGCGCTGGCGCCCTGATACAGCAGGGGCGGCTTTGCGCCGCCCCTCTTCGATCAGGACGCGGTGGTGGGCGCCAGATCGTCGCCTTTCCCGTCCCGTTTCACTTCGGTGACTTCATCGCCTTTTTCATTGCGCAGATGAACTTCCAGCTGGTTAAAGGCAATGTTGATGTCATTCTCCCGGCACAGGCGGTCGATGGCGCGGTTGAGCTCATCCACCGTGTAGCTGCGATCGCGCAGTTCTCGAACATACAGACGCAGTTCATGATCCAGGGTACTGGCCCCGAAGGTGGTGAAGAAAACCGCTGGCGCCGGCTCCTGCATCACTTTCGGATGATCGTGCGCGGCCTTCAGCAGCACCTCTTTCACCTTATCCAGGTCTGAGCCATAGGCGACGCCGAGGCGGATCACCACCCGGGTCACGGTGTCCGAGAGCGACCAGTTGATCAAGCGCTCGGTAACGAACGCCTTGTTCGGGATAATCACCTCTTTGCGATCGAAGTCGGTGATGGTGGTGGCGCGAATACGGATTTTGCTTACCGTCCCCGAGAAGGTTCCGATAGTGACCGTATCCCCAATGCGCACCGGACGTTCGAACAGAATGATTAGGCCGGAGACAAAGTTACCGAAGATCTCCTGCAGACCAAAACCTAAACCAACCGACAGCGCGGCCGCCAGCCATTGCAGTTTATCCCAGGAGACACCCAGCGCCCCGAATACCGTCATCGCCCCGATAGCGATAATCGCATAGTTGAGAATGGTGGTGATGGCGTAGGAGGTCCCCTGACGCATGTTGAGCCGCGACAGCACCAGCACCTCCAGCAAACCCGGCAGGTTGCGGATCAGCGCCCAGGCGACCATTGACGCCACAATGGCGAACAACAAACTGCCCATCGTCACGCTGCGCACCACGCTGGCCCCCGCCTCGGTGCCGTTGTAGTGCCAGAGGGTAATGCTGTCGAGGTAGGCGAAAACGGTGATCAAATCAGACCAAATCGCCCAGAACATCACTGCGAACAGCGCGACCATCACCAACATGGTGATGCGCAGCGTCTGCTGGTTGACCTGCTCGAGAGCGATAGTTGGCTCTTCCTGCGGCTCGGCGCCTTCCGCCCCTTCCTTCACCAGATGTTGACGGCGCGCCAGCGCGCGGCGCCAGGCGATACGCCGCGCCGCCACGCTCAGGCCGCGCAGCACGGTCTGGTACAGCAGGTTCCAGATCATCACCAGATACACGGTCTCGATCCAGCGTCCCGCCAGACGCAGCGTCGTGTAGAAGTAGCCGGTTGCCGTCAGCACCATCAGGGCCACCGGAACGATAGACAACACCGTGATCGTCAGCAGGCGCAGGCTGTGCGACTCTTTATCGCGCCAACTTTCCCGGCACATCGGCCAAACCAGCACCGCGATCAGCAGTAAGTTGAAGAAAATCACCAACTGCCCCAGCACGTCGTCCATCAGGTTCAGCGGCGACAGTTCGGAAATCACCGACCAGAAATTCAGCGGCAGCAGCGCCAGGCTGACGCGAACAATCTGCCGCCGCCAGTGGCTGGTCAACTGCGCCGGCATATTAAAGTGGTTGACCGCGACGCCGTTCTTTTCCAGCACTTTCCAGCACAGGCCAAACACCAGCCAGAACATAGCCAGCTTTTTACTGTACGCCCACAGCAGTCCGCTAATATTTAACTGCATGGTGAGTAAGATCAGACCGATAGCCAGAATCAACAGCACCACCGGTAAGGCGCGGATCAGATCGATCAGGATCGCCTTCGGCGTATGCAGCTGGGTATCGTTGCGCAGCTGTCCCACCTGGGAAGCAAGCTTTGCCTGATAATCCTTGAGCCACTGCAGACGCCAGCGGATGAGGCCGGCAATCAACAGCAGCGGTAAACCGGCCAGGAAAGCGACAAACACCGCAGGCCACGCTTTTTCCCAGTTCACGGTGATTTTCATCGCCTTAAACTGACCTTTCAGCGCCTCCGGGAAGGCCTTAATCCACTCCCAGTCCATCGGTTTATTGCTGTTCACCCAGAAAATTTGCTGGGTCAGAATTTCCTTCAGACTGCTCGAGACGCTCATCAGCTGCTGCTGGTTGATCTGCAGGTTGATGGCCATCATCAGCTGGTTGCCCAACTGTTTGTTGAACTGATCAAGCAGTTCGCGACGCATGTCGATCACTTCCAGTAGCGCGGCGTGGACTTCATCGTTCACTTCGCTGCTGTGCCCCTCCTCCAGTTTGGCGACAAAGGCATCGCTCTGGAACAGCGCGTCGCGCTGCTGGTTCACCTCAAACTGTTCAAGCCGCAGGTCGGCGATGCGGTTGGTCATATCCTGCAGCTCATCCGCCGACGGTAGTGTCTGTTGCTGTTGGTAAAGAATACGCGACAGCAGCAGGCTCCCCCGTAGAACTGAAATTTGCTCTTTAATATCCCGTTCAGACTGCAGCGCGCGGTCGAGCCAGTTTTTGACCTGGATATTGCGCTGCACCAGCTGGTTACCGTTCTCTGTTGCCTGGATCAGCTTCTCGCTGAGCTGATGGTTAATATCCAGCTCCTGCTTGACCAGCGGGTTGGCCTGAATACGCGCCGTTTCGTCGGGGGTAACCGCCTCCTGGGCGGTTTTCTCGGTCAGGGTCAGCCGTTTGCTGTTCACGGCCTCCTGCAGCAGCTGTAGCTGATGCTCCAGCCGGTTGCTCCAGGCGGTGACGTAGTCACGCTGCTTCTGTAGGGTATCCTGCAGGATAGTGTTGCCTTCGAGGCTCTTGCGCTGTTGCTCGATCTGCGCGTTGAGCAATGCCTGTTGAGCCTGCAACAGCACCTGCTGGGTCGGGCGTAGGGTCTCGTCGCCCACCGAGGTGCCATTCAGACGATTGCGGATCTGCTGCAGCTGCTGGGAGGCGTTGAACATCGCATTTTGCACACGTTCCGGCTGCGTTTGCAGGGAAACCAGCTGGCTGTTATAGGTCGCCAGATCGTTTTGCGCATTCTGCAGATCGTCCAGCGTCTGGGTGACGCGCGACTCCAGCTGACGCAGGGAGAGCGTACTTAGCGTTTTGCGCGTCGCGTCGTCGTTCGGGACATCGCTCAGGTTATTGAGGCTCTCCACCGCCTGGCGCAGCTTCGCCGGCGCCTGCTCGACCTGCTGTCGCAGCTGTGCCGTCTCGCTTTTGATACGCTCGATTTTATCCAGCGTTTCCAGCGTCTGAGTCAGATCCTGCTGGACCAGTTTGTCCTGCGGAGTCAGTTCTTTTTGCTTGTTTAACGTATTGAGCTGGCTCTGCACCTCTGCCCGATCGGGGAGATCCGCGGCGCGGCCCTGGACTGGGCTGAAAAGGCCAATAAAACAGAGCAGCGTGATAATAAAGATGAACGTGGCGCGTTGCCTGGAGATCGTGTGCAGCATAGTTAATATGAATGAATGCAAATGCCGGAGAATACCGGGGGTCGTCGCAAGCGCGCAGAATAGCACTTCTCAGCGCTGGCGAATAGCGGCGGACGGCGCTAAAAATTCACGCCCATCCGCGCGCTACCTTTAAGCTGACAAGCTCTCCGGGCCGCGTAGCGTCGGGCAGAATTGATACATCTCCAGCAGAATAGCGACGTAGTCCCGCGCTTCCGCATGCAGGTCGAACGAATCGGGGGCAAACAGCCAGTTTTCCATCAGTCCGGAAAGGTAGCTGCGCATTAACACGGCCGCCCGCCGGGTGAGTAAATTGGCGGGCAGCAGCTTCGCCGCGATGCACTCTTTCAAGGTCTGCTCGATACGCTCATAACTCGCCAGGGAGAGCTGCCGCTGGGCCTGCTGCACCACGGTCATTTCACCGACGAACTCACACTTATGATAGATAATCTCCATCATTAATCGTCGACGTTCTTCTGTCACTGTCGCTTCAAGAACATAGACTAGAATCTCCCTGATAACTGAGAGTGGATCGTTGGGGAATTTTGCCCGATACTCAATTTCGAGATCGCTAATACTGGCGTCTGACAGCTCCCAAATTTCGTTGAATAAATCTGATTTATTCTTGAAATGCCAGTAGATAGCCCCCCTCGTTACACCCGCAGCTTTTGCAATTGTTGCCAACGAGGTAGATGATACGCCTTGCTGCGAAAACAGACGCAGAGCAACATCCAGAATCAGTTGCCGGGTTTCACGTGCCTGTTGTTTGGTTTTTCGTGCCATAGGTTAATGACTTTACAGAGGTTACGTTTACATATATTTGTGAATGTATGTACCATAGCATGACCATAATAGAAAGACTGTAGTGGGTTTGTGGTTGTTTGAGCCACTGAACATTTTGAAATTGGACACTCGAGGTTTACATATGAACAAAAACAGAGGGTTAACGCCTCTGGCGGTCGTTCTGATGCTCTCAGGCAGCTTAGCGCTAACAGGATGTGACGATAAACCGGCTCAACAGGGAGCCCAGCACATGCCGGAAGTCGGTATTGTGACGCTCAAATCCGCACCTCTACAAATAACCACCGAACTGCCAGGCCGCACCAGCGCCTATCGCATTGCGGAAGTCCGTCCTCAGGTCAGTGGCATTATTTTAAAACGTAACTTCGTGGAAGGTAGCGATATCCAGGCCGGCGTCTCCCTGTATCAGATCGATCCAGCCACCTATCAGGCCAGCTATGACAGCGCCAAAGGCGACCTGGCAAAAGCCCAGGCGGCGGCAAACATGGATCAACTGACGGTCAAGCGTTATCAGAAACTGTTGGGCACCAAATATATTAGTCAACAAGACTACGATACCGCCGTTGCGACGGCGCAGCAGAGCAATGCGGCCGTGGTCGCGGCGAAAGCGGCCGTTGAAACCGCGCGCATCAATCTGGCCTACACCAAAGTCACCTCGCCGATCAGCGGCCGGATCGGTAAATCCGCCGTGACCGAAGGGGCGCTGGTACAGAATGGTCAAACGACCGCCCTGGCAACCGTTCAGCAGCTGGATCCGATCTATGTTGACGTCACCCAGTCGAGCAATGATTTCCTGCGCCTGAAGCAGGAGCTAGCCGACGGCCGCCTGAAACAGGAAAACGGCAAAGCGAAAGTGGAGCTGGTGACTAATGACGGTCTTAAGTATCCACAGTCCGGCACGCTGGAATTCTCGGATGTCACCGTCGATCAGACCACCGGCTCAATCACGCTACGCGCTATTTTCCCGAACCCGGATCACACCCTGCTACCGGGGATGTTCGTCCGTGCCCGTCTGGAAGAAGGGATTAACCCTGACGCCCTGCTGGTACCGCAACAGGGTGTTACCCGTACGCCGCGCGGCGACGCCAGCGTCATGGTAGTGGGGGAAGGCGATAAAGTCGAAGTCCGCCAGGTCACTGCTTCTCAGGCGATCGGCGATAAATGGCTGGTCACTGACGGTCTGAAATCCGGCGATCGCGTTATCGTCACCGGCCTGCAAAAAATCAAACCAGGTGTGCAGGTAAAAGCGCAGGAAGTAGCTTCTGATGATAAACAGCAAGCCGCAGGCAACGCGCCATCAGAACAAACCAAGTCTTAACTTAAACAGGAGCCGTTAAGACATGCCTAATTTCTTTATCGATCGCCCCATATTTGCATGGGTGATCGCCATTATCATCATGCTGGCTGGGGGATTATCGATCCTCAAATTGCCGGTGGCGCAATATCCGACGATTGCGCCGCCAGCAATTTCCATTACCGCCATGTACCCCGGTGCTGACGCCGAAACGGTGCAGAACACCGTAACTCAGGTTATCGAACAGAATATGAACGGTATCGATCACCTGATGTACATGTCCTCAAATGGCGACTCCACCGGTACGGCAACCATTACGCTGACCTTCGAATCCGGTACCGATCCGGATATCGCCCAGGTTCAGGTTCAGAACAAGCTGGCGCTGGCGACGCCTCTGCTGCCGCAAGAAGTACAGCAGCAAGGGATTAGCGTTGAGAAAGCGTCCAGCAGCTTCCTGATGGTTGTCGGCGTCATTAACACCAACGGCACCATGAACCAGGACGATATTTCGGACTACGTGGCGGCCAACATGAAGGATCCGATTAGCCGTACCAGCGGCGTCGGCGACGTTCAGCTATTCGGTTCCCAGTATGCGATGCGTATCTGGATGGATCCAAACAAACTGAACAACTTCCAGCTTACGCCGGTGGATGTGATCAGCGCCCTGAAAGCGCAGAACGCCCAGGTGGCCGCGGGCCAGTTAGGCGGTACGCCGCCGGTGAAAGGCCAGCAGCTTAACGCCTCGATCATCGCGCAGACGCGTCTGACCAATACGGAAGAGTTTGGCAACATCCTGCTGAAGGTGAACCAGGACGGTTCCCAGGTTCGTCTGCGTGATGTCGCCAAAATTGAGCTGGGCGGCGAAAGCTATGACGTAGTGGCGAAGTTTAACGGCCAGCCGGCATCCGGTCTGGGTATTAAACTGGCTACCGGCGCGAACGCGCTGGATACCGCCAACGCTATTCGCGCTGAACTGGCGAAGATGGAGCCGTTTTTCCCGTCGGGGATGAAGATCGTTTACCCGTATGACACCACCCCGTTCGTGAAAATTTCTATTCACGAAGTGGTTAAAACGCTGGTGGAAGCGATCATCCTGGTGTTCCTGGTCATGTATCTGTTCCTGCAGAACTTCCGCGCCACCCTGATCCCCACCATCGCGGTACCGGTGGTCCTGTTAGGCACCTTCGCGGTGCTGGCGGCGTTTGGCTTCTCGATAAACACCCTGACGATGTTCGGGATGGTGCTCGCCATCGGCCTGTTGGTGGATGACGCCATCGTGGTGGTAGAGAACGTCGAGCGCGTGATGGCGGAAGAGGGTCTGCCGCCGAAAGAAGCGACGCGTAAATCGATGGGACAGATTCAGGGCGCGCTGGTAGGTATCGCTATGGTGCTGTCGGCGGTATTTATCCCGATGGCGTTCTTCGGCGGCTCAACCGGGGCCATCTATCGCCAGTTCTCCATCACTATCGTTTCCGCGATGGCGCTGTCGGTACTGGTGGCGTTAATCCTGACGCCGGCGCTGTGCGCCACGATGCTGAAACCCATTCAGAAAGGCAGCCATGGCGCGACCACCGGCTTCTTCGGCTGGTTTAACCGCATGTTTGATAAGAGCACGCACCATTACACCGACAGCGTAGGTAACATTCTGCGCAGCACCGGTCGTTATCTGGTGCTGTATCTGATCATCGTGGTGGGTATGGCATGGCTGTTCGTCCGTCTGCCGAGCTCGTTCCTGCCGGACGAGGACCAGGGTGTATTCCTGAGTATGGCGCAGCTGCCTGCCGGCGCCACACAGGAGCGTACGCAGAAAGTGCTGGATGAGATGACGAATTACTATCTCACCAAAGAGAAGGACAACGTGGAATCCGTGTTTGCGGTTAACGGCTTCGGTTTCGCCGGCCGCGGCCAGAACACCGGTATCGCGTTCGTTTCGCTGAAAGACTGGAGCCAGCGTCCGGGTGAGGAAAACAAAGTTGAAGCGATCACCGCGAGAGCAATGGGCTACTTCTCGCAGATTAAAGATGCGATGGTCTTCGCCTTTAACCTGCCGGCTATCGTTGAACTGGGTACCGCGACCGGCTTTGACTTCGAGCTGATTGACCAGGGCGGTCTGGGCCACGAAAAACTGACCCAGGCGCGTAACCAACTGTTTGGCATGGTGGCGCAGCATCCTGACGTGCTGACCGGCGTGCGCCCTAACGGTCTGGAAGATACACCGCAGTTTAAAATCGATATCGATCAGGAGAAAGCTCAGGCGCTGGGCGTCTCCATCAGCGACATTAACACCACGCTGGGCGCAGCCTGGGGCGGAAGCTATGTCAACGACTTTATCGACCGCGGCCGCGTGAAGAAAGTGTACATCATGTCCGAAGCGAAATACCGTATGCTGCCGGAAGATATCGGCAAGTGGTATGTTCGCGGCAGCGATGGTCAGATGGTGCCGTTCTCTGCTTTCTCGACCTCGCGTTGGGAATACGGTTCGCCGCGTCTGGAACGCTACAACGGTCTGCCGTCACTGGAAATCCTCGGTCAGGCCGCGCCAGGCAAGAGTACCGGTGAGGCGATGGCGCTGATGGAAGAGCTGGCGGGTAAACTGCCTTCCGGTATCGGCTACGACTGGACCGGGATGTCTTATCAGGAGCGACTGTCCGGCAACCAGGCCCCTGCCCTGTATGCCATCTCGCTGATTGTCGTCTTCCTGTGTCTGGCGGCGCTGTATGAGAGCTGGTCGATTCCGTTCTCGGTTATGCTGGTCGTCCCCTTGGGTGTGGTCGGTGCGCTGTTAGCCGCCACCTTCCGCGGGCTAACCAACGACGTTTACTTCCAGGTGGGTCTGCTGACCACCATCGGCCTGTCGGCGAAGAACGCAATATTGATCGTTGAATTCGCCAAAGACCTGATGGAGAAAGAGGGCAAAGGGCTGATTGAGGCGACGCTTGAAGCAGTACGTATGCGTCTACGTCCAATCCTGATGACATCTCTGGCGTTCATCCTCGGGGTAATGCCGCTAGTTATCAGCTCCGGCGCCGGCTCCGGTGCGCAGAACGCCGTCGGTACAGGCGTAATGGGCGGGATGGTGACCGCGACGATCCTGGCGATCTTCTTCGTGCCGGTGTTCTTTGTGGTGGTTCGTCGCCGCTTTAGCAAAAAATCGGAAGATATAGAGCACAGCCATCAGGTTGAGCATCATTAATCTTCACTCCTGAACAAAGGGCCGCTACCGCGGCCCTTTTTTATCACTGGCTGGCAAGGCACATATTGCCATTGTTTATTTTTCGTTCTGCATTTAATATATATTGATATGGCGCAGGCTATTTTTAGCAGCTTGTTCAACAACTCGGGATCGGCAAACACTCATTTACCAGGAATAATCCTACTATCATTATCCACGGGTCGGCGGTTTCTGAACGCGACAGCTGCCTGCCTTAAACCAATGATTCATAAGATTTCTCTATTTCTCCGGCTGTGGGCCAGCGCCTGCGAAATTAATTCGTCTATTTTTAAGATAATTTCTCGCTGATAATTGTAATTTTTCGTAATAGCACGATGAAATCTGTTGGAGAGTGGATTATAGTTAAATCAGCAGGATTACTCAGTTAGTGTCAGGTCAGTTAGTCGTGTTCATCCCACAACGGTGTTTGCTAGTCGTCGTTTAAACCACTCAAAAGGGGATGCGTTATGGACGAATACTCGCCAAAAAGACATGATATTGCACAGCTACGCTTTCTCTGCGAAACGCTGTATCATGACTGCCTTGCAAACCTGGAAGAGAGCAACCATGGCTGGGTCAACGACCCGACGTCGGCTGTCAATCTCCAGTTAAATGAATTGATCGAGCACATTGCCACATTCGCTCTTAATTATAAAATTAAGTATGCAGAGGATAATAAGCTGATCGCTCAGGTTGACGAATATCTGGACGACACTTTTACGTTGTTCAGTAACTACGGCATTAACTCTACGGATTTGCAAAAGTGGAAAAAATCCGGTAACCGACTATTTCGTTGCTTTGTCAACGCCAGCCGGGAAAACCCGGCCAGTCTATCGTGTTAGAATTATTACAATCAAAAGGTGGAATTATGTCTGATAAGCCATTAACTAAAACAGACTATTTGATGCGCTTACGTCGTTGCCAGACAATTGACACGCTGGAGCGCGTCATTGAAAAAAATAAATATGAACTGTCTGATAATGAGCTGGCGGTATTTTACTCAGCTGCCGACCATCGTCTGGCGGAACTGACCATGAATAAGCTATACGATAAAATCCCGACCTCTGTCTGGAAATTTATCCGCTAATTTACGCGTACTACGTGGTCTGCTGGCCGGACGGTACGGGTCAGCCGCCGCAGGGTATCTTTGTGATAGACATCACATCATTCAGCCAACAGCAACCCTGTAACCGGTTTCTTTTTTATACTGCTACGGCCATCAACAGTCAGGTATAAGGAAGACCCATGAGTGAAGAAAAACGCAAAATGATCGCCGGTGAGCTCTATTTATCTGGCGACCCAACGCTTCGCGCCGATCGCCTGCGCGCCAGACAGTTGTTGCACCGTTATAATCATTCCGCCCCGGATGACCAGGAACAACGTCAGCATATTCTGGCCGAGCTGTTCGCTCGCGCCGGCGATGCGTATATCGAGCCAAGCTTTCGCTGCGACTATGGTTATAATATTTTTCTCGGCGCCGGTTTTTACGCCAATTTTGACTGCGTGATGCTCGACGTCTGCCCTATCCATATTGGCGATAACTGTATGCTGGCGCCAGGCGTCCATATTTATACTGCCACTCATCCGCTGGACGCCGATGCGCGTAATAGCGGCCAGGAATACGGCAAGCCGGTAACTATTGGCCACAATGTGTGGATTGGGGGTCGGGCAGTGATCAATCCCGGCGTGACCATTGGCGATAATGCGGTCATTGCGTCCGGCGCGGTAGTCACCAAAGACGTCCCTGCCTGTACCGTCGTCGGCGGTAACCCGGCGCAGATCATTAAGCGCCTTCCGCCGACAAATCCGTAACTGTTATGCTTTTCTGTAACTGATCTGTTACTTTCTCCGCAGAATATTGCAACATAAAATAGCCTTCAGGCTGAGCCTGCCGCGCCTGGTCCGCCGGGCGCGGCAGGCTCATTGCAGAATTCGAGGACCAAGATGACAGAAATACAACGCCTGCTGATTCACACCATTGACGAACTCAACGTCCAGGAAAAACGCGATAATCGCCCGCGTTTTAGCATCAGTTTTATCCGCAACCATCCGGGACTGTTTGTTGCCATGTATGCCGCGTTTCTGGCGACGCTGGTGGTCATGCTGCGCTCTGAAACGCTGGTAGACTCGGTCTGGTTGCTGGTGGTGCTGTTCATTCTGTTCAACGCCTTTTTCTTCTTTGACGTCTATCCACGCTATCGCTACGAGGATATCGATGTCCTCGACTTTCGCGTGTGCTACAACGGGGAATGGTACAACACCCGCTTTGTCCCCCGGCAGCTGATCGACCGTATCCTGCAGTCGCCAGACGTCGATAGCGAGCAGAAGGCGCAGCTCAAAAAGATGGTCGCCACCAAAGGCGAGCTCTCCTTCTACGATGTCTTTACCCTCACGCGCGCCGGTGCTGCGCAATAAGGCGATTTAGGGTCCGCAGCGCCGGGAGATAGCGAGAAGCAGAGGTATTGCCATACCCAAGCACCAGTCCGCTCCGCGCTCGCTGCGGGTCGAGATAGAAATGACTTAACGCGGCGGGCGCCAGCTGAAACTGGCGCGCCTGCTGCGCAAGCGTCCGGTCATTAACGCCCTCCATCGCCACCGTCAGGTGCATCCCCCCTCCCCCGCCGAGAACGTCGCACGGCACGGTTATCTCTTGCGCCAGCGCCTCGCGCAGCTGTTGCTGACGTTTACGGTACAGGCGGCGCATCGCTGCCAGATGGCGCGCATAGTGTCCCTTCTCGATAAAGCTGGCCAGCGCCCGCTGTTCAGCACGGTGTCCCCCGCGCAGCAGCGCGCCAATGGCGTCCTGAGCAGCATCCGCCAGCGCGGGCGGCATAACCATAAAACCGATACGCAACGCCGGAAACAGCGTTTTGCTGAAGGTGCCGAGATAGACCACCGGGGCATCAGGCACCATTCCCAGCATCGCCGGGATCGGTTCTCCGCTATGGCGAAACTCGCTGTCGTAGTCATCCTCCACAATCCACGCCCCGTGCCGGCGGGCATATTCCACGAGCGCCAGACGGCGCCCGGCGCTCATGATGCTCCCATAGGGATACTGGTGTGAAGGAGAGGTGAAAATGAGCCGGGGCGGCTCCGCGACGCCGTTGGCAATACACATCCCTTCATCGTCGACAGCCATTCCTCTGACCCGCAGTCCCGCCCGCTGAAAGCCACTCCTCGCCCCCAGGTACCCCGGTTCTTCCAGCCACACGCTGTCGCCCGGGTTGGTCAGTAGCGAGGCGCATAAGTTGACGCCTTCCAGCGCGCCTTCGGTGATGACGATCTGCCGGATATCGCACCGGATGCCCCGGGAGAGCGCCAGATGACGAGCGATAGCCTCTC
This sequence comes from Klebsiella sp. 4_1_44FAA, assembly GCF_000238715.1. Classification (NCBI taxonomy): domain Bacteria; kingdom Pseudomonadati; phylum Pseudomonadota; class Gammaproteobacteria; order Enterobacterales; family Enterobacteriaceae; genus Klebsiella; species Klebsiella sp. 4_1_44FAA. The sequence continues at coordinate 182,992 of NZ_JH414799.1, read as the reverse complement.
GCAGCAAAGGATCGCCCGCGGCTTCGCCATAACCCAGCAGCGCGCTACCATCTTCGCGTAGCACGTTATCCATCAGTCGCCGCCACAGCGGCAGCGGGAAATAGTTTACCGCCGGCATGCCTGGCGTAAATGCCAGCGTCGGTGAGTCGCGGCGCATCGCGGCTGGCAGCCTTTGCAGCCGCTCAGGCAGCACGACGGGCGGCATCTGACCCGCCTCCTGGCGGCAGGAGGCGAGTGGTGCCACCTGCGTTCCCTGACGGCTCCGTGTCAGGTACCCCTCCAGCGCCAGCTGTTCCAGTGCGGCATTGACCGTATTCCGCGACAGGTGTAGCCGTTCGGCCATCACCCGCGATCCGGGTAAACGGCAGCGGGCCGTCAGGGTTCCCTGCAGGATAGCGTCACGCAAGGTGTGGTAAAGGGCGCGCTGTAAGGTTTCGACCGTGCGGTTCCGCATCCCCTGCGTCAACAGCGTAAAAAACCCCTCGTCCGGTATATTCATTTTGCCCCCTCGTGGCCCCATAAAAACATACTCTATTGGCACTTTTTATGGAACCAGCGAGCGCGTACGCTGCTGTAAATCCCCAATAAGGAAACCGCAATGTGCGAATATAATCAGTTTGGCCAGGCGCTCGGCGTCGCGCTGCCTGACTGGCAGCCGCGCCCCTGGCCGACACGACAGGTATTACAGGGCAGCCGTTGTCGACTCGAACCGCTGACTCTTGCTCATGCCAGCGATCTGTTCGCCGCTCACCAGCTGGCGCCAGACGCCCGCAGCTGGACGTGGCTGCTGCGTGAACCTGAGAGCAACCTTGCAGAATTCAGTGCCTGGGTGGAGCAGGTCGCCACGCTGGCAGACCCGATTCATTTTGCCGTCGTTGACCAGCAGCGAGGGAAAGCGGTCGGCTCGCTGGCGTTAATGCGTATCGATATCGCTCACGGTGTGGTAGAGGTGGGGCATGTGCATTTTTCACCGTTACTGAGCCGAACGGCCATGGCCACCGAAGCGCACTGGCTGTTGATGCAGTATGTCTTTGATACGCTCGGCTACCGTCGCTATGAATGGAAATGCAACAGTCTTAATATCCCATCAGCCCGGGCGGCAAGGCGGCTGGGGTTTCAGTACGAAGGACGTTTTCGCCAGGCGCTGGTGAGTAAAGGACACAACCGGGACACGGACTGGTTTTCGGTGATAGACGGCGAATGGCCGGAGCTGGATAACGCCATGCGCCAATGGCTGGCCGCCGACAATTTTACCGCCGACGGCCAACAGCGCCGCTCGCTGGAGAGTTTCCGTTAACGGCGTTTTTTGCGCCCCTGCACCGCTTTGAAGCGGGGGTTGCTCTTACAGATAACGTACAGCCGCCCTTTGCGCTTAACCAGCTGGCAATCCGGGTGGCGCTGTTTAGCGCTACGTAATGAGTTGACGACCTGCATCATGCTTTCCTTTTCGCATCAATAAAGCCGCCGAAGCGCTGGCGGAATCGGGCTGCACTGCCTTCATTGGCGAAGGTTTTTTGTTTGCCCGTGTAGTACGGATGCGATTTCGAGGAGACGTCGATCGTCACATACGGAAAAGTTTCGCCATCGAGTTCAATCACGCGATCGGTGCGGATAGTTGAGCCGACTTTAAAATACTCATTCGCGCTGGTGTCGTGAAACACCACCGTACGATAGGGAGGATGGATATGGGCTTTCATGATGACCTCTTCATTACGTTATAACATAACAATAAGGTTACGCCGTGCTGTGACAAAGATCAACCCTGCTCAATTTAAGGGTAAGGTGATAAGGCGAGTTTCCCCGCCTTTGGCGTCAGGGTGCCAGACGGTGGGCGATGGCGCGGAGCTGTTCCGCAATGGCCTGCAGATCTTTTCCCTGCTCAATTCGGGCGCCGCTGGAATGGCGTATCACCAGGCGCGCCGGCAGAATGGATGAGGTATGAGGCGCCCCGCTGGTGCTGGCGAGGATCCGCCGCACCGCCTCTTTCCCCTGCAGGTCGAGGTCGAGCGACACGGTACTCAGCGCCGGATAGAAAAAGGAGCTTTCATAGGTATCGTCATAGCCAATAACCGACTTCTCACCCGGCACCGCCACCTGATGCTGATGGAAGGCGCTGAGCACCCCCAGCGCCATCTGATCATTACCCACCAGCACAGCGCTGAAATTAGGCGTTTCGCGCAGCATCTGCAGCGCGCCGGCGTAGCCGCTCTGCGCATCCCAGTTGCCGTGCAGGACGGTCACCGGCTTCAGTCCGTAACCATCCAGGGTCTCCAGCCAGCTTTTTAACCGGAGTTTGGCCGAGACTGAGCTGTCCGGCCCCGCCAGCAGGGCGATCTCCCGATGCCCCATCTCATAGAGATATTTGACGCTGGCCCGGGTGCCGTCCGCCGGGTTAAACGAAACGTTAAACACGGAGCTGTAGGGATCAACGTCGAGAAACAGGCAGACGATATCATCGTTGTCAGCAGCGATTTTCTGCGCCTGTTCGGTCTCCAGCGGCACGTTGATAATGACTTTATCCACCCGCTGAGATTTCAGCTCATTGATGGAATCCTGGATGCTTTGGTTGACGCTCTCATCGATCATCGAAATCAGAACCTGGTAACCTTCCAGGTTGGCATAGCGTTTTACCGCCGCCGCCACCTGGGAAGGCGCATGCCAGGCCAGAGAAATAGTCACCAGCCCGACCGTCTGGCTCTCCTTCCCCACCAGCTGCTGCGCCAGCCGGTTTGGCACATAGCGTAAGGCCTCTATCGATTTCTCCACCTTGCGACGCGTCGCTTCGGATACATTAGCTGATTTGTTGAGTACCCTGGACACGGTCTGGTAAGAGACGCCCGCATGGCGTGCGACGTCTTCCAGAGTAGCGCTTTTAGACTTCATGGTCCGGTTCCTTATGTTGTTATCCCATGATTGTAACAGGGGCCATTTGAAAAAACGCTCACCGCCACCTCTCACTGCAAAACAATAGCGATAAAAGTATTACGTTCACAATACAACGAATTGTGAATCATCTCACCCATCACAACAAAAACCACCGTGATTATTTGCAGTTAATCACACAATAATCATATCTCATTTGCCTGAAGTTACATTTAGGCATTTTATGACACCAGTTATGTGAACGTAATACAAAACAATAAGAGGATAGAGATGAACACTACACTGCGCGCCCTTTCAGTCGCGTTAGCCGCTGCGCTAATCGCTCCTTCCGCGTTTGCGGCCACCGCCGCGATCCCAACGATCGATTTCCATGGCTATATGCGCGCCGGGGTTGGGGTCTCCGGCGACGGTAGCGAAGCGGAATGGCAAAAAAATAAGCTGGGCCGTTTGGGGAACGAGTCGGATACCTACGGCGAGCTGGAGCTGGGCTCTGAGGTCTATAAGAAAGATGACGTCAGCTTCTATCTCGACAGTATGGTCAGCATGGTCTCCGACGGCTCTAACGATAATGAAACCACGCTGAACGATGATGCACAGTTCGGCTTACGTCAGTTGAACCTGCAGATAAAGGGGCTGATCCCTGGCGATCCGAATGCGGTGATCTGGGGCGGTAAACGTTACTACCAGCGCCATGATCTGCATATCATCGATACCAAATACTGGAACATTTCCGGCTCCGGAGCCGGGGTGGAAAACTACACCCTCGGCCCGGGCGCCGTCTCGCTGGCCTGGATCCGCGGCGATGCCAACGATGTTGACTATCGCGTCGATGGCGACAGCAACGTCAATATCAACTATATCGATTTACGCTACGCGGGCTGGAAGCCATGGGCGGGCTCGTGGACCGAATTCGGTATCGACTACGCGATGCCAAACACCACCAAAAAACAGGATAGCTACGGCGGACTGTACGATGCTGACAACGGCGTCATGCTGACCGGTGAAATCAGTCAGGATATGCTGGGCGGCTATAACAAAACCGTGCTGCAGTACGCCAACAAAGGCCTGGCGCAGAACATGGTCTCCCAGGGCGGCGGCTGGTACGATATGTGGAACTACGTGAACGACGCCACCGGTTATCGCGTGATTAACACCGGCCTGATCCCGATTACTGAGAAGTTTTCTATCAACCACGTTCTGACCTGGGGCTCGGCGGATGACATTACCGACTATACCGACAAAACGCGGATGCTGTCGCTGGTCGCCCGCGGGCAGTACCAGTTCACCGAATACGTGCGCCTGATTGGCGAAGTCGGCGGTTTCTATCAGAAAGACAGCTACAACAATGGCACCAGCTACAAACAGGCCGGTGAGAAATACACCATTGCGTTGGGCCTGGCGGACGGGCCAGACTTTATGTCACGTCCGGAATTACGCATTTTTGCTTCATATTTGAATGATTCCGAAGATGGTAAACCGTTTGAAGACCAGACGGCGAATAATACCTGGAATTTCGGCGTGCAGGTTGAGGCCTGGTGGTAATTGCGCACGGCTAAGACTCATACGTTATTTTTATCTCCTGCTGTAAGACTGTTAATTATCTTCCGGTAAACTTTATTGCCACTGCTGTCTTTGTCTTATTTTCGGGATAACCTGTTTTCAGGTTATCCCGTTTTATTTATTTCCGGGCGGCAAAATGTTCATCCAGAAGCTGACGCAGCGCATCGGACTGTTTACCGAAAATAGCATGCACCTGTTGACCAAGAATAATAACCCCCAGCGCGCCCTGCTGCTGTAATGCTTCGGAGTCCACGGCCGCAAGATGGCGAACGCTAACCCGCAGACGGGTAATACAGGCGTCCACTTGCGTAATATTCGCTTCGCCACCAAAGGCCTGAATCAGCGCCTCGATTTGCTGTTTTTCCGCCTCGCTTAATGGCTGTGCCGGACGCGCTGGGGAGAAATAGTGCAGGAAGGATTTTAAACTCACCATAATAAACTCCAGGTTTAAGATAAAAAAAAGCCTGCTCGTCAGAGCAGGCGTGGAGAAGAAGAAATTACGCGTGACGACGGAGAATACGGCAATCCCATGCCGACAGGGTCAGTGGAGCCGATACCGCCGCGTCGGTCAGGCAATCCCGATACCCTTGCGGCAGGGTCAGGGTATGGTTTTGCGCGCTGTAGTTCTGCAGGAAGATAAATGCGTTGTCACCGTCGGTGCGCGCAGTCGCCACCACGCCGGGTGGTAACTCCGTCGCTATCGCCCGCGGCAGGGCCAGCTCCTTGCTCAGGGCGGTAAAGAAATCGCGCTGGAAGGCTAAATCGTTGCGGGAGGCCACATGCCAGGCTTTGCCTTTCCCGAACGCGTTCACCGTCACAGCCGGCCGTCCGGCATAAAAATCATCCCGGTAGGTGGCCAGCGCCTGGGCGCTCTCGATATGGATCAGTTCGCAGAGATGGCGCACCTGATAAGGGCCCTGCAGACCGCACTGATTCCCGGCAAGCCCCTGCACCAGATTAAACTCGCCTTCATTCAGGCAGTCGATCTCTTCCGCCCAGATCCCCAGCAGATTGCGCAGCGGGCCCGGGAAGCCGCCGAGATAGCAGAGATCGGACTCATTGACGATACCGGTCCAGTAGGTGGTCACCAGGTGGCCGCCGTTGGCGACAAACGCCTCCGCCCGACCGGCAAAGCCGTCGCGCACCATATATAACATCGGGGCAATCACTAACTGATACGGCGTTAAATCGACATCGGCGTCAATCACATCGACGGCGATGCCCTGCTCCCAGAACGGGCGGTAGTGCTCGTTGACCGTCTTCTCATATTCCATCCCAAGATTACGCGGCCCCTGGGCGTCATCCAGCGCCCAGCGGTTCTGCTGGTCGAAGATAATCGCTACTTTCGCCTCGGTGCGACAGCCTCTCACCTCCGGCAGCTTGCTGAGGATCTCGCCGAGCTGGCAGACTTCGCGGCCAATGCGGGTATCAATATGTCCGACGTGGTCGACCACTGCGCCGTGAAATTTCTCAACCGAACCGCGGCTTTTCCGCCACTGGAAATACTGCACCGAGTCGGCGCCATGCGCCACCGCCTGTAGCGAGGAAAGAATATGCATTCCCGGCTTCTTCAGTTTGCTGGTCGGCTGCCAGTTGGTGGCGCCCGGGGTGGACTCCATCAGCACAAACGGTTTGCCGCCCTTCAGGCTGCGCATCATGTCGTGATACATCGCGGTGTAGCAGGCCAGCGCGGTTTCGTCTTTATCGCGGTGCCACATCGGATAGCTGTCCCAGGAGATGAAATCCAGCGCCTCCGCCAGCTGCCAGTAGTCGTAATCGTAGAAATACTCCATAAAGTTGGTAGTCACCGGCAGGGAGGCATTCGCCGCCTTCAGCGGAGCAATTTCATGGCGGCAGAAATCGGTCACCTGAGCGGTATTAAAGCGATGCCAGTCAAGATTAAGACCGTGGATCGACATCTCGCCCTGCGGCGCAGGCGATTCAATCTGCGACCAGTCAGTATAGGTATGACTCCAGAAGGTGCTCCACCAGGCCTGGTTGAGGTTCTCCAGGGTCTGGTAACGCGCCTTCAGCCAGTCGCGAAAACGGTTCTGGCAGAGATCGCAATGGCATTCACCGCCATATTCGTTGGAAATATGCCAGCCCAGCACCGCCGGGTGTGAGGAATAACGTTCTGCCAGCAGGGTGTTGATTTTCAGGGTTTTCTCGCGATAGACCGGTGACGACATACAGTGGTTGTGACGGCCGCCGTGCAGGGCCGGCACCCGATCGCGCCCCACCCGCAGAACCTGCGGATAGCGCTGCGACATCCACGCCGGACGCGCGCCGCTCGGCGTGGCCAGAAAGACATGAATGCCGGCGGTATACAGTTTATCGAGGATAATATCCAGCCAGGCGAAATTAAATACCCCTTCGCGTGGCTCCAGTTTCGCCCAGCTAAATATTCCCACCGACATCACATTGCATTTTGCCTGCTGCATCATGGCAATGTCTTTATCAATAATATCGGGGTCATTCTCCCATTGCTCCGGATTATAATCCGCGCCATGCAGCAGCGTACTAACCTTCGGATGTAAAGGTGCAAATTTATTCATAATAAACTTCCTGAAAAAGACGACAAAAAAATTAATTAAAAACTTTTACCGACGGCAATACTTTTCCCTGGCAATCAAATAGCGCCTGATTTTCACGTGCATTACCCTCTTTCCACTCGTCGTGGATATATTTCATCCCCGCCGGGGTGGCCCAGGTATTTCCCGGCACGGCAATCCATGTAGGCTCCCAATAGAAAATACCTTTGCCACGCTGGTCTGGCACATCAACCACCGCCTGCATTAAATCGTGAATATAGTTATATTGCCCCTGTACGCTGGCGGGATATCCCCCATCCTTTTCCTCTTTCGCCTGGAAACTATTTTCCGCGTTATCGCAGTTGGCCAGGGTATAGGCATAGGCCGCCTCGACGACGATGACGTCTTTGTTATAGCGTTTGCTGATGTCATCCATATTGGCCTTCAGGGCGCTGATCGGGCCATTCCAGTAGGTGTACATCGACAGACCAATCACGTCATACGGTACATGGCGCTTGTCGATCTCATCAAACCACCAGCGGAAGGTATCGTTCTTGGTCCCTTCGGCCAGATGCAGCATGATTTTCACCTGCTCGCCCTGGCGCAGGTTCTCCTTCAGGCCAGCGATAGCCGCGTTCAGCAGGCCAGCCAGCCGGTCGAACTCTCCGCCGCCCTGCCCCCAGCTTTTCCCTTCCGGCCACAGGATGCCGCCGTTGATTTCGTTGCCGATCTGCACCATATCCGGCAGCACGCCCGCCTGCTTAAAGCGGGCGATGGTATCGCGGGTATAGTCATGAATCGCCGTTTTCAGCTGCGGGTAATCCATCTTTTCCCATGCTTTCGGCTTGAACTGCTTGCCGGGATCGGTCCAGAAATCGCTGTAGTGAAAATCAAGCAGCAGCTTCATCCCCTGGGCTTTCGCCCGTTTCGCCAGCGCCAGGGTGGTGGCCAGATCATTGTTACCTCCGCCATAGTCCTCGCTGCTCGCCGATTGCGGATCCACCCACAGACGGAGGCGGACATAGTTGACGCCGTTCTCTTTCAGAATGGCGATCGGATCCTTGCGCTGATTATTCTGATCGTAGAACGTCGCCCCGTGCTTTTCGGCGTCCAGCAGCGTGGAGATATCCGCGCCTTTGATAAAGTCCGCCGGCATGCCCTGAAACGCGCGGGTTGCAAGCGCGTCCGCGGCCAGAGAAGAAGTGGAGAAACTGCATGCCAGACAAACCGCAAGCCATGCGGGTGTGAATCTTTTCATGTGCTTATCCTTTAGTACTGCCCGAGGTCAGTCCGGAGACGAAGTATTTTTGTAGCGCCAGGTAGAGGATCGCCACCGGTACGGCGATCAGCACCGCCCCCGCCGCGTAGGTGGTGTAGCTGGCACCCATTTTTTGCGCCACCAGGTTATACAGACCGATAGGCAGCGTGTATTTATCCGGGGTACGCAGGATGGTGCTGGAGAGGATGAAATCCCCCAGCGGCCCAGTGAACGAGAACAGCGCCACCACCGCGAGGATGGGCCTCGACAACGGCATGATGATCTCGATAAAGATGCGAAAGCTGCTGGCGCCGTCCATGCGAGCGGACTCATCCAGGTCTTTAGGGATCGCGTCGAGATACCCTTTCATCAGCCAGGTGTTCATCGGGATCATTCCCCCGACGTAGATCAGCACCAGCGCCAGGTGGCTGTTTATCAGGCCAAGCAGTTGCGACAGCACAAAGATGGCAATCAGCGCGGAAAACTGTGGGATCATCTGCAGCAGCAGGAACAGCATCAGCCCGTTCTGCCGCCCTTTAAAGCGGAAGCGGGAGAAGGCGTAAGCGGTAAAGCTGACGCTAATCAGGGTCAGCACCATAGTCAGGAAGCTGATTTTCATCGAGTTCCAGTACCAGGTGAGGTAATTCACATTGCCATTGAACAGATCGGCATAGTGCTGGAACGACACATTTTCCGGAATGATTGAGGTACTGAGCAAGCTATTGCCGGCGTTCAGCGACGCCCCGACCGTCCAGACCAGCGGATAGATAATCACCACCGAGACCAGAATAACCACCAGCCAGGTGAGAGAGAGTCGGATCCACTTTTCGCGTTTAATACTGGGTGATTGAGCCATGTTGCTTCCCTTACGCCATGTCGTCATTTTTGAAGGATTTGGTGGCGCGGAACTGCCACAGCGCCAGGCCGACGACAAAGATCGACAGCAGGATCGTGATGGTCGCCGCGATGGCGTACTGCGACGAAGACATCGTCAGCTTATAGATCCACGACACCAGAATATCCGTCCCGCCGGCGTTAGAGCCTGCCACCGCAGGGCCGCCGTTGTTGAACAGGTAAATGATATTGAAGTTATTAAAGTTGAAGGTGTACTGGGTGATGATGATCGGCGCGATCGCATACAGCACCAGCGGCAGGGTGATGGTGCGCAGACGGGTAAAGGCGCTGGCGCCGTCCATCGTCGCCGCTTCATACAGATCGTCCGGGATCGCCTGCAACACGCCGGTGGTCATGGCAAAGACAAACGGGAAGCCAAGCCAGGTCTGCATCATGATCAGCGCCGTTTTAGTCCAAAACGGATCGGTGAGCCATGCCTTCGGACTGATGCCAAAAAAGGACAGGATCGCGTTGTTGATGACCCCGAAGGAGTCGTTGAACATGCCGGCAAAAACGAGAATGGTGACAAACCCCGGCACCGCCCACGGCAAAATAAAGATGGTGCGGATCAGCGGCTTAAAGCGCAGATCTTTTTGGTTCACCAGAATCGCCAGCAGTACGCCCACCGTACACTGCAGGGTGGTCGCCAGCAGCGTCCACACCACGGTCCACTGCAGCACATCCAGGAAAGTGGAGCGCCAGATGGAGAGGGTGAAAATATTAATAAAGTTTTTCAGCCCCACCCAGTCCACCAGCTTCGCCGGCGGGGTGTGGTACAGGTTGTAGTTGGTGAAGGCGATGGCGAAACCGAACAGAATCGGAAAGATCACCACAAACACCAGCAGAATAAAGCCCGGGGTGATCATCAGGTACGGAAAGCCGTCGCTCAGCAGCATCTGGTACTGCTTACGCACGCTGTTGAGGGCGATCCCCTCATCGCGTTTTTTGCCGTTGAGCCACGCATCCCGCAGCGAGAGAAAATAGATCAGCACGCCGAAAGCGACGATCAGCACGCTGATAATCCCCTCGGCTAACAGGAAGATAGAGTTATCCCGCGGTACCTCTTCACCCAGGGTATATAACCCCCACAACCCCTCACGCAGGAAATCATAAAAAATCCCCAGAAAGCTGCTCAGCAGCACCAGGAAGACCAGCCCTTTCAGCCACTGGCGATGATAAAACTGACCGAAACCCGGCACGATTGCCAGCAGCAGGCCGCACCATGCATGGCGCCCGGGCCCGCGTGCGTCGCTAAAATTTTCGCTGGAATGGATGCTCACACTCGACTCCTTCTACAAACGGGAGGTCCCCCTCCCGCTCGGTGACTTCACGTGACGGTGAATTACTGATTGCTGGCCTGCATCGCTTCGATCTGCATCGTGATCTGTTTCACCGCGTTATCGAGCGCGGCCTGCGGCGCCTGCTTACCGGTGAGGCTCAGTTCAAGCGCGGCGTTGGCCGGCCCCCACACTTCCCCCATCTCGGGAATGCCCGGCATCGCTACCGCTCGCGCCGACTGGATGGCGACGGCGCTGGCCTTTTGGTCGTTTTTAATCACCGGATCGTCAATCATCGCCTTCAGCGGCGGAATTTCGCCAGTGGCGACATAGCGGGCTTTCACATACTGCGGCTGGTTGATGAACTCGATAAACTGTTGCGCCAGCGCTTTGTCTTTACTCCAGGTCGATACTACATAGCCTTTGACGCCGAGGAAGGAGCTCATCGGCTTGCCGTCCGGCAGGGTCGGCAGGGGCGCCACGCCATAGTTAATGCCAGCGGCTTCATACGGCTGGAAGGCCCAGGGGCCGTTGATCACCGCCGCCGCTTTTTTCTCGGTAAACAGGGAATCGATGGCATTCAGCCCGTTATCGCCGAGGATCCCCGCCGGAAAGACCTTCTCGGCATAGAATTTTTTCAGGAAGGTGACGGCTTCGACGGCGCCGGGGGTATTGAGACCCACCTGCTGCGGGTTAAAGCCGCCGCTGTCGTTTTTAGCAAAGATATAGCCGCCCATCGGGCCAATCGCCCCCCAGCTGTAATAGATCTGGTCAAACTTGGCGAGCAGGCCGTATTTGTTCTGCTCGCGCTGGGTTTTCGAGTAGTCCAGCCAGGCCTGCAGGCTGTCCAGCGGCTTGTCGATCAGGTCCTTGTTGTAGATAAGCACCAGGGTTTCCACCGCCTTCGGGATCCCATACAGCGCGTTGTCCATGCGGAAGGCATTGATGGAGGCTGGCGTAAAGGCATCCTGTTTCGCCTGATCGACGCTGAGCGGCGAGAGTAGTCCCTGAACCACGGCGCCGCCGAGCTGGTCATTCGGGATCACCAGCACGTCCGGCCCAATGCCCGCCGGGCCGTCGAGGCGCAGTTTTTCCAGTTGCTGGGCGTAGGGCATCTCCTGGAGATTGACCTTCACGTTGTACTGCTTTTCAAAATCGCTAACCGCGGTTTTGATGCCAGCGGATTTTTTAATGTCCTCCCAGACGTTGAGCTGCCCGGCGGCATGCGCCTGCAGGCTGGCGAGTTGCCCCGCCGCGAGAGTGGTAAGGATCAGTGCAGCAAGCGTGTTCTTTTTCATTATCAACCTAATGTGAAGGTATAACAATTTAATGGTTTTTTATTTGACTTACGTCTGCCAGTTAGAAAAAAATCATTTCAAACTGCCTTGTTACATAGAAAACAGACTCTGATTCGCTTTTGTTATACGCTACGCTTTGATTGGGGATAAAACTACCATAAGCTGCCAGTTGTGTGATCATCCTTGCAGAAATGAAACGCCGCTGTATGGCGCAAAAACCGCGGAAGTTATAGTCAGGACATGATTTTAGCGCTGTTGAATATCGTCACACTGATTTGTTACACGTAATACAAACACACTCAAATCAGCGACACGCCAACGGCAAATAACAGCTACTCACTCCGGGGAATGTGGATGTCCAATATACGACTGAGGAATGTCACCAAAAGGTTCGGCAGCACGGTGACGCTGCACCAGGTCAATCTCGATATTGAAGATGGCGAGTTTGCCGTCTTCGTCGGCCCTTCCGGTTGTGGAAAATCGACGCTACTGCGCATGATTGCCGGGCTGGAAGAGGTCAGCGAAGGAGAAGTACTGATCGGCGATGAGGTGATGAATGATGTCGTGCCCGCCCGCCGCGGCGTGGCGATGGTCTTCCAGTCCTATGCGCTCTATCCGCACATGACGGTGGCAGAGAACATGGGCTACGGGCTGAAGGTGAATAAAGTGCCGAAAACGGAGATCCGTCGCCAGGTGGAAATGGTGGCTAAAACGCTGCAGCTCTCGCACCTGCTGGATCGTAAACCGAAGCAGCTCTCTGGCGGCCAGCGGCAGCGCGTGGCCATTGGCCGGGCGATCGTGCGTAATCCCCGGGTATTTATGTTCGATGAGCCGCTCTCTAACCTTGATGCGGAGCTGCGCGTCGATATGCGCCTGCATATTGCCCGTCTGCACCAGGAGCTGAAGACCACTATGGTGTATGTCACGCACGATCAGGTGGAGGCGATGACGCTGGCCGATAAAATCGTGGTCATGAACTACGGGAAAGTCGAACAAATGGGTTCGCCGATGGCGCTGTACTACAATCCGGTCAACAAATTCGTCGCCGGCTTTATCGGCTCGCCGAAGATGAACTTTCTGCCGGCTATCGTCAGCGACTGGCAGCCGGAACGCTTAACGGTCACCCTCGCGCAGGACCATCAGCTGGCCCTGAATATCGCCACCCAGCCGCTGAAGCCCGGCGCTGCGGTGACGCTGGGGATCCGGCCGGAGCACCTCACCCCGGAAGTCGCCACTGGTACCGTGGTGGAGTTTCAATGTGAAGTGGTGGAGCGTCTGGGCAACAATACCTATCTGTTCGGCCAGTGCTACGGCCACGACAACGTCAAGGTTCTGCTGCCCGGCGACGTCCATTTCCGCCCCTGGCAGAAAATTAATCTGGCTTTCGATGAGCGCTTCTGCATGGTGTTTGATGAGAACGACCTGCGCATCAGCGCTGATATCCCGGCGCCGGATGCACACTAGCTAACATATTGCTGTCATCTGCGCAGCGTATGCTGCGACTGAATGCCGGAACACACCCTGCCCGGCATTCACACCCTCATTTTTATTCTGCTACATCGGAATCATCCTTCTCTCCCGGCATCGCAGCCTGTTGTGATGCCGGCTTTTTCCCCAAACGACGCGTTTTCTCCCGCTGCGCCCGAATTATCTTTCGCATATACTGATGACACCCGGCGAACGATAAGGACACAGGCATGAGGACCCGGCATCTGATGGCGCTGTTTACAGGAGTGCTGATACTGGCCATCATCCTGCCCATTTCACTCAGCATCTGGCAGGCGGCGCGGCAGGCCAAAATGCAGTTCTATCGTGAACTGGATGACTATTCCAACCGTATCGTCGTTCGGACGCTGCAGGTTGCCGACCAGGCCCGGGAAGCGTTACGAGAGGCTGACGCACACACCGCCGCCTCCTGTAGCCCTGAACATCTGCTTACGCTCCGCCGCATCGCCTATACCCATCGCTACATTCAGGAAGTGCTCTGGCTGCGTGATTCCGTGCCGCAATGCTCCTCCCTGGAAGACCATAGCGTCGCGGTCACCTTCCCCCCGCCGGACCACATTGCCCCCGACGGCTATCGCACCTGGCTGACCTCAATTAACGATCTTGGCCTCGATCATCAGATGACGGCCATGGGCAGCCGGCAGCACATGGTGATGATCGACCCCGTATCCTTTATTGATGTCGTTCCCGCCAGCGAAGAGAAGATCCATACCATGCTGTTTGGCCTGGACCACCAGAAAATGGTGATCAGCAGTCAGCCGCTGCCGGCGAAAGTCTGGCAACGCATTAAAGATCCGCATGTGGATATGCTTACTCTGGATAACACAGTCTACCGGATCCAGCGCATTCCCGAGCTGGGCTCTGGCATCGTAACCTGGTCTTCAACCTTGCCGCTGCAGCAGCGCATTCGACAGCAGCTGTTCTTCTGGCTCCCTGCCGGCATTTTCACCAGCCTGCTCGCCACCTGGCTGCTGCTGCGTCTGCTAAGGCACCTGCGCTCACCGCGCAACAGCATGCTGGACGCCCTCAATTCCGAAGCGATTCAGGTTCACTATCAGCCGATTATTTCGTTGCAGGACGGGAAAATTGCCGGGGCCGAGGCCCTGGCCCGCTGGCAGCAACCCGATGGCACTTTTTTATCGCCGGATATCTTTATTCCCCTGGCCGAGCAGACCGGGCTCATCACGCAGCTGACGGAAGATATCGTCAGGAAAATTTTTACCGATCTCGGTCCCTGGCTGCGGCAGCGGCCGGAAGTGCACATATCCATCAACCTGTCGGTAGATGATTTACGCTCGCCCACCCTACCGACGTTGTTACACGATCAGCTGCAGCACTGGGGGATCGCTGCCGAACAGATCATCCTTGAAATCACCGAGCGCGGGTTTGTCGACCCGGAGACCACCATGCCGGTGATCGCTCACTACCGTCAGGCCGGGCATCGGATCTCGATTGATGACTTTGGCACCGGCTACTCCAGCCTGAGCTATCTGCAGAAACTGGACGTCGACACGCTGAAAATCGATAAATCTTTTGTCGATACCCTCGAGTACCGGCCGCTGACGCCGCACATTATTGAAATGGCCAAAGCGCTCAATCTGGCCACCGTCGCCGAAGGGGTGGAAACCGAAAGCCAGCGCGACTGGCTGCGCCAGCATGGCGTTCAGTACGCCCAGGGGTGGCTTTACAGCAAAGCGCTGCCAAAAGAGCAGTTCATTCTGTGGGCAGAGCATAACCTCCATGCGCATTAAGCGGCGGGTGGCTTGAGCGGAACGTCAGGGGGCGCTACTTCAGATAGGATTTAATCACCTGCATCACCGTCTCCAGATCCGCTTCGCGCTGCGTCTCGTCAGGCTCTTTCACCACATGGTCGGTAAGATGCCCCTGAATAACCTGCAGCATCATGCCGTTGACCGCGCCGCGGATCGCCGCCAGCTGCTGTAATATTTCAGCGCACTCATGCTCGCGATTAAGCATTTTCTCTAACGCGGTACTCTGCCCCTGAATTTTCTTCAGCCGGGTCAGTAACATCTTTTTGTGTCGAACTGTATGTGACATTGCACGATCCACCGTTTCATTCTGTCCGGGATTACCGACCTGCGTGGTCAGCAACGCCTGCCAGCATACCATGATCCTTTTTATTAGCCGCTTTATCTACTGGGGGGTAGTATTTTACTACTGGGGGGGAGTAGGATAAACGCACTTTTGGCAAGGATCCCGATATGAACGATTTCACTTCCCTTCTGCAGCAGGGCAATGCCTGGCTGTTTATACCCAGCGCAATACTGCTCGGCGCGCTGCACGGTCTCGAACCCGGGCACTCAAAAACCATGATGGCCGCCTTTATCGTGGCGGTGCGAGGAACGTTAAAACAGGCGGTACTGCTGGGGCTGGCGGCCACGGTTTCGCATACGGCAGTGGTCTGGCTGATCGCCATGGCCGGCCTGTGGTTTGGCCGCGGCTGGAACGCGCAGACCTCTGAACCCTGGTTTCAGCTGGTCTCAGGGATTGTCATTGTGCTGATTGCCTGCTGGATGCTCTGGCGCACCTGGCGCGAATCGCAGCCCCACACGCACCACGATCACCATCACGAACATGATCATCACCACGAACATGATCACCACCATGACCATCACCATGACCATCACCATGCGTCCTCATCCGCCGCGCCGCTGGTGGCGGAGGAGTGGCAGGACGCGCATCAGCGGGCCCATGCTCAGGAGATCAACCGGCGCTTTGATGGCCGCCAGGTGACGACCGGGCAGATCGTGCTGTTTGGCCTGACCGGCGGGCTGATCCCCTGCCCGGCGTCCATTACCGTGCTGCTTATCTGTTTACAGCTGAAGAAATTCTCGCTGGGCGCCACGCTGGTGCTGGGCTTTAGCGTTGGTCTGGCGCTGACGCTGGTGGCTTCCGGGGCCATCGCCGCCCTGAGCCTTAAACATGCCACCCGCCGCTGGCCGTGGCTTAACGACCTCTCGCGCAAGGCGCCCTGGTTCTCAGGCTTACTGATTATTGTGGTGGGGATCTACATGATGCTTCATGGCCTGAGCGGCCTGTAAGCGATGAAAGGCCCTCTCCATGATGAAGAGGGCGATGGGTTAATTCAGGAGACTATTTCCCGGGGAGGGCTGACCGCGTTGCGGCTGAGGGGCTGGCTGAACCACGGTAGGCACAGCTGGATCAGCGGCCCAATCGACAGCGCGTAGATGACGGTTCCGACGCCAAATTTGCCCCCCAGCAGCCAGCCAATCAGCAGTACGGAAAGCTCGATCGCCGTCCGGATACCGCGCAGTGACCAACCAGTGCGAGCATGCAGACCGGTCATCAGGCCATCGCGCGGCCCGGGGCCAAAGCCCGCGCCAATATACATTCCGGTAGCGATAGCGTTCAGCACAATCGCTCCTACCAGCAGCGCACTGCGCGCCACCATCGACTCCAGCGGCGGCAGGACGGCCAGCGTGGCGTCCGCCGCCAGTCCCAGCACGATGACATTGCTCACCGTGCCGAGCCCCGGCATTTGCCGGATCGGGATCCACAGCAGCAGTACCGCCGCGCCGGTCAGGATAATCACCGTACCGAAACTGATACCCAGCTGTTTAGCCACCCCGAGATGGAAAACATCCCACGGATCGGCGCCGAGATTGGCATGCACGAAGAGCGCCGTGGACACGCCGTAAAGCACCAGACCAATATATAACTGCAGCAGGCGACGAAGCATATTTTTTCCTCAACATCATTGCGAATGCCCTCATCATCAGCAAAAATGGACTGATAATTAATGGCCAGTTTTGGAAAAGTGGATCGCTATGTCAGCCCGACGCTTTGGAACCCAATCGCTGGTACGCCTGCTCGGCAACTGGCAGGAGACCAGCTCACGCACGCCGCTATGGCGCCAGCTGGCGGAAGCGCTCCGCCTGCTGATCCTTGATGGTCGCCTGACGCTGCAAACGCGCCTGCCCGGCGAGCGCGAGCTGGCGGCGGCCCTGAACGTCAGCCGGACCACCATCGCCAGCGCCCTCGGCCAGTTGCGGGAGGAGGGCTTTCTCTACAGCCGCCAGGGGAGCGGGTCACGCATTGTTTTGCCGGAACGCCCCGCCGATCTTCCTCTGCCTGCCGGCATCTCATCTACGCTTAATCTATCTACCGCCGCCCTCAGCGCCGGGCCGGAGGTCCATCAGGCCTTCCAGCACGCTATGACCCTGCTGCCGCCCTATCTCGCACAGACTGGCTATGACCAGCAGGGGCTGCCGGTGCTGCGGGAGGCGATTGCCCGGCGCTACAGCGAACGCGGTCTGCCGACGCGGCCCGATGAGGTGATGGTGGTCAACGGCGCCCTCAGCGCCTTCGCGCTGATCCTGCGCCTGTTCACCGGGCCGGGCGATCGGGTGGTTATTGACGCCCCCACCTATCCGATGGCCATCAGCGCCATTCAGGGCGCCTCCTGCCGCCCCGTCGGGGTTGCGCTTCCGCAGCAGGGATGGGACTGCGATGGACTGGCGGCGACTATTGCGCAGACTGCGCCGCGGCTGGCGTGGCTGATGCCGGATTTTCACAACCCCACCGGACGCTGTATGGATGCCCCCACCCGCCAGCGGGTTGCGGACATCGCCGCCAGGACGCGAACAACGCTGGTAATCGACGAGACCATGGCCGACCTTTGGTATAACGCGCCGCCGCCCCCGCCGCTGGCCAGCTTCAATCCCGATGCCGCGGTGCTCACCATTGGTTCGGCCGGGAAAAGCTTCTGGGGGGGACTACGTATCGGCTGGATCCGCGCCAGCGCGCGGACCATCGCCTCGCTTATTCAGGCCCGCGATTCGCTGGATTTGGGTACGCCGCTGCTGGAGCAACTGGCCTGCAGCTGGCTACTGGAAAATGCCGCCACACTGCTGCCGCCGCGGCGGGATATGCTCAAGGCGCGCCGGGACATGTGCGAAACGCTGATGGCGGAATATTTTCCCCGCTGGCGGTTTTCGCCACCGGAAGGTGGGCTCTCTTTTTGGGTGGAACTTCCTGACATGCTAGCCACCCTGTTCTCTGCGCGTGCGGAAAGCCAGGGGATCCATATCGGCACCGGTACGCGGTTTGGGCTGGAAGGGGCGTTCGATCGCTATTTACGTCTGCCGTTTACGCTGCCGGATGAAGCATTGCGCCGGGCCTTCTCCACGCTACAACCGCTGTGGCAAAGCCTTGCTGAACAGAAGGAAAATACACGTATGCGAAAAATAATATAAGAAAATAGCGACGGGCTGACTTCAGCCCGTCAAATGGCCTTCATCCATGAGGTATATGAGATGTTTTTATAAAATTGCCTGGCTATCCTGCCCTCTGGTTATGGCAACCCAATGACAGAAAGAAGGCAATTTCATTAATGCTGGCGCGGAATAGGAAACCCTTTCAGGGAAATAATAAAGCCATCTTCATCTTTTTTGATTTTAGCGCCGGTGTCACACCAGTCGGAAGCAATGCGAAAGAACTCATCACTACCGATATTCCAGTTCAGGCGGACGTGTTTTACGTATCCTGAGCGCAACATATCGCAAGCTTCGCTATAGTTGCTGGCTGTAGAGAATTGTTGTTTCATTTTTTCTTCTTCAGAAGTTTTCTTAATGCTTTGATTTCTTTAGGGGTAAGTGGCGTCGCTTCCTCTTCGGTATGCTGGCTGTCAATGTCCTCTTCCGTCACCCCCGCCTCACCTGCTGACTCCTCCAGCTGAAAAGCCAGCTGCAGCAGCTTTTCCGTTGCCGTTCCCAGGTTCTCGTTATTAACTTCCGCAAAATGACGCAACTTTTCTTTTAGCTCTGCGTCAATTTTTACATTCAAAACCACTGTGGTCATAGCTACGCTTCCCGTGCAATAAAATCATCATAATTAATACACGAAGTTAACATGCTGATCCAGAGATATATTTTACAGCATGAGCCTGGCAACAAATTCCCATCAGTAAGATGCGCTTTATTTATGACATGCAAATGACATTAATATTTCAGTAGTATTTCAGATTTATGACAAGTAAATATTATGGAATAAAAGCAGGGGGTTTTAACAACAAAAACTAATATGCGATCTTTATCAGAAATTAATTATTGCAGGAGTAAAAACCGGACAAATATAAGGGAAACACCAGGCGGGAGAAATGGGTGGGGGCCCTGCCAGCTACATCCCGGCACACACGTCGTCTGCTCTGGCTGCTTCCTTCCGGACCTGACCTGGTAAACAGAGTAGCGTTGCGGGAGAACCAACAGAGCCCCCATTGAGAGCGTTAGTTGCCTAACGCGCTGGCGCATTATCCCTGCTGACCTGGTGAATTGCAAGCTCACACCGTCCGCCTGCTGGTTTATTGCGCAATAACGCGAATAAAACCAGCCACTCACGGTCAGCCTGTGAGATTGCGAGCCCGCGCTCAGCACACATCCGGGTTATCCACCATACTTATCCTCTTCGTCCTCTTTTATCACCAGTACATTGTCTCGACGGTAATCGAATGACTGACTCATCACCACAGACCATCACTCTGCCTTTACCTGCTATTGAAGGGATGACTATCGCCTTTCAGGGCGTAAACTACCTGCGTCCTGAAAAAATGCTCGACTTCGCGACCATCAGTCCCGCGCCGGTGCGGGCGGTTACGCCGCTGGCGCTGCTCTATTCCACCGTCGGCGTGCTGCGCCAGGTGGAGCTACGCAAGCTGCCGGTCTATATCAGCGGTCGGGTGGTGTACCCTATCTCGTCGTTAACCATGCCGGGCCTGCGCGCGAGGCTGATCATCAACGCCACTTCGCAGCGGTTGAAATTTCTTGAAAGTCTCATCGCCAGCTCAGCCTCCGACAATGTCCATGGCATGCAGATCCTCGGCCTCGCTCTGACGTTCACCGTCGAACAGGCCGCCTGACCCAGGCCGGCTGTACAGCTCCTGGCTTAGCGCTTATGCTGACGTTTTGCCGGTAACAGGACAGAAAATGGCTCCGCACGACACATTTCCCCAACGCGTCTGGCACATCGTGGCGTCGATACCGGAAGGGTATGTCACGACCTACGGCGAGGTCGCCCGGCTGGCAGGTTCACCGCGCGCGGCGCGCCAGGTGGGCGGCGTATTGAAGCGCCTGCCGGAAGGGTCCACCCTGCCATGGCATCGGGTGGTCAATCGCCATGGCGATATCTCCCTCACCGGCCCCGATCTACAGCGGCAGCGTCAGGCGCTGCTGGCCGAGGGTGTGCAGGTCTCCGGCAGCGGCCATATCGATCTCCAGCATTATCGCTGGGTTTATTGAAGGCAAAAAAAAGCCCCCATCCGGGGGCGTAGCGAGCTTACTGGGCGACAGGAACGGCGGTCTGCTGGACCGGAACCAGCGTCAGTTCGGCATGAGTGCCGCCCTGGTTTATTACCGTCTGCACGGTATCGGTAATAAACATCAACTGGCCGTTAACCGTGATCGCCGCGCTTAGCAGAATGCGAGCGTTCGGTTGAATATCTGCCGGGTTGTAAGGCAGCGCAAAGTTAAATGGCGCCTGTTTGCCTTCGGTACGCACCGCTTTTTGCGACAATACGCGGGCTGGCGCATCTGCCAGAGAAGCATCCGACAGGGTCACCGTCAGTACCGCATCCGGCGGTAAAGCGATTCTCTGGCGGATATTAATCGTCCCCGTGACGCTCGGCTGCTGCTGCGCCACGCTCAGCGTCGCGATACCGTAAGGGTCGGGCGCGGCCGCCTGCGTCGAAGAATTGTTCGAGTGGTGATTAGCACAGGCGGTCAGCGTCGCGGCGACGGCTAAAGCACTAAACATATAGGCAAATTTCATGATGTTCTCCTTATCATCCCTTAATACCCAGGAGGATGTTCCGCCGCTTCGCCGGCAGGAACTTTCGTGTCGTCAATAAGTGTGGCACAGATCTCAGATTTGTTCCTGTTAACTGGTCGTTATTCAGATTATTACACCCATCGGACCACTTGCGATTCCAGGTTATACTTGGCCACATTACGCGCGCTGCGCCGCTATTGTTAATTGAGGATAAGTATGAGTCAGGCACTCTCTAACCTGCTGGCATTATTAGATCTGGAAAAAATTGAGGAAGGGTTGTTTCGCGGGCAGAGCGAAGACCTGGGGTTACGTCAGGTTTTTGGCGGCCAGGTAGTGGGTCAGGCGCTGTATGCGGCAAAAGAGACCGTGCCCGTTGAGCGTCTGGTTCATTCGTTTCACAGCTACTTTCTTCGCCCCGGCGATAGCCAGAAGCCGATCGTTTACGATGTGGAGGTGCTGCGCGACGGCAACAGCTTCAGCGCCCGTCGGGTAGCCGCCATCCAGAACGGGAAGCCGATTTTCTATATGACCGCCTCCTTCCAGGCGCCAGAGAATGGCTATGAGCATCAGAAAGCAATGCCGGCCGCCCCCTCCCCTGACGGCCTGCCTTCGGAAACCGATATCGCTCGCAAGCTGGCGCATCTCCTGCCGCCGCAGGTGAAAGACAAATTCCTCTGCGATAAACCGCTGGAGATCCGTCCGGTGGAGTTTCATAACCCAATGAAAGGCCATATCGCCGAACCGGTGCGCCAGGTCTGGCTGCGCGCCAACGGCGCCGTCCCTGACGATCTGCGTATTCATCAGTATCTGCTGGGCTATGCTTCAGACTTTAACTTCCTGCCGGTGGCGCTGCAGCCGCACGGCGTTGGTTTCCTTGAGCCCGGCATGCAGGTCGCCACCATCGACCACTCTATGTGGTTCCACCGGCCGTTTAATATTAATGAATGGCTGCTTTATAGCGTCGAAAGCACCTCGGCCTCCAGCGCCCGCGGCTTCGTTCGCGGCGAATTCTACACCCAGGATGGCACGCTGGTTGCCTCAACGGTTCAGGAAGGGGTGATGCGCAACCGCAACGCATAAAAAAAGCCTCCCGGACGGGAGGCTTTTCGCTATCAGGAGAGAATGGCTTTTTTATCAGGCGTTATAGGCGTTTTCGCCATGGCTGTTGACGTCCAGCCCTTCGCGCTCCTGCTCTTCCGGCACGCGCAGCCCGACGGTCATATCCGCCACTTTGTAGCCGATGAACGCCACAACGCCGGACCAGACCACGGTGATGGCGATACTTTCCAGTTGCACCAGCAGCTGATGGCCCATGGTGACGCCTTCCGCATAACCGACGCCGCCCAGAGAAGTCGCCGCGAAGATACCAGTCAGGATACAGCCGACGATGCCGCAGACACCGTGAACGCCGAAGACGTCGCAAGGATCATCCACACGCAGCCAGCGTTTCAGCGCAGTCACGCCCCAGATACCCGCCAGGCCAGAGGCGATACCGACGATCAGCGCCCCGCCGACACCGATATAACCACACGCCGGCGTAACGCCAACCAGACCGGCAATTGCCCCGGAGCAGGCGCCCAGCAGTGAAGGTTTGCCGCGCAGAGCCCATTCGCCAAAGGTCCACGCCAGGATAGCCGCAGCGGTCGCCACGACGGTGTTAACGAACGCCAGGGCCGCAATTTCATTCGCTGCGCTGGCAGAGCCGGCGTTGAAGCCGAACCAGCCCACGTAGAGGATAGCGGTGCCAGTGAACACCATCGGCAGGTTATGCGGTTTGAACGCTTCTTTGCCGAAGCCCACGCGTTTGCCCATCATATAGGCGCCGACCAGCCCGGCGACCGCGGCGTTGATGTGCACAACGGTGCCGCCGGCGAAGTCCAGCGCGCCATGGGTCGCCAGCAGACCGCCGCCCCAAACCATATGCGCAATCGGCACGTAGGAGAGTGTCATCCATACCACCACAAAGATCAGTACCGCGGAGAAACGAATACGTTCCGCCAGCGCCCCGACAATCAGCCCGACGGTGATGCAGGCGAACGAGCCCTGGAATGCCACGTGGATATACTGATAGAAGGTACCCATCAGCGCTTTCAGCTCAATATTTTTCAGCATCACCCAGTCAAAGCTGCCGAAGAAGCTGCCGCCGGTGCCGAAGGCCAGGGTATAGCCATAAATCACCCACAATACGCAGACCAGGCCAAAGGTGACAATCACCTGAGTCAGCATGGACAGAACGTTCTTACCGCGGATCAGGCCGCCGTAAAACAGCGCAATCCCCGGGATAGTCATAAACAGAACCAGCGCGGTGCAAATCATCATAAACGCGTTATCGGCTTTGTCCGCCACCGCAGGTGCGGCCATCGCCAGCCCCGGCAGAAGGGCTAATGCCCCCAGACCCGATTTCATTGTTGCCATTTTCATTGTTTCGTTCCCCATCACTGTGTGGTCTGGAAATTACAGTGCCGCTTCGTCAGCTTCGCCGGTACGGATGCGAATGACGCGCTGCAATTCAGCGACGAAAATTTTGCCGTCGCCAATTTTTCCGGTGTAAGCCGCTTTGCTGATGACATCGATGACTTCATCCAGCTGATCGTCGGCAATCGCCACATCAATCTTCACTTTTGGCAGAAAGTTGACGCTATACTCGGCGCCGCGGTAGAGCTCCGCGTGACCTTTCTGACGGCCAAATCCTTTGACTTCAGTGACCGTCAGGCCCTGAATGCCGATGGAAGACAAAGCTTCACGCACGTCTTCCAGTTTGAATGGTTTGATTACCACGGTAACCAGCTTCATAAGTCCCCTCCAGTCAGTATTCGGTAATGGCCGCAGCTAACACGATGGATATAAAGCAAGGGCTATGCCAGAAATGAAAAAAGGCCGCAAAGCGGCCCTTTGATGGCAAAAAACAGGGGACAGGTCAGGCAATATCCTGCGCAACGGCGCCTGGCGCGCAAAAATGCACCACAACGGTGCATTTGATGTAACGTTTTTGCACCATTGCAGGCCGCCCAGCGTTCCCTGCCTGCTGGTGGTGCATCAGGCGCTGAGCGACTCCTCTCTGGCGCTGGCCGCCAGCTCTTCGCCGGCCAGCTGCAGCTGATACATCTGCCAGTAGCGGCCTTTCGCCGCCAGCAGCTGCTGATGGGTGCCCCGCTCGACAGCCCTACCTCGATGCAGAACCAGGATGGTATCGGCCTCCACAATGGTCGACAGCCGATGGGCAATAACCACGAGGGTGGTATGCTGGCGGACCTTCGCCAGCGCCTGCTGGATCGCCTGCTCGGTACCGGAGTCGATGTTTGCCGTCGCCTCATCCAAAATCAGTACCTGCGGGGTGTCCACCAGCACGCGCGCCAGCGCCAGCAGCTGCTTCTGCCCGACGGAGAGATTATTGCCCTGCTCGCCCAGTTGGGTGTACAGCCCATCGCTCATGCTGCGCGCCACCGCCGCCAGCTGCACCGCCTCCAGCGCTTCCCAAACCTGCGCCTCACTGATGTCCCGGCCCAGCGCGACGTTGGCGTAAAAGGTATCCGCCAGCACTACGGGATCCTGTTGCACCATCGCGATGCCCCGACGCAACGCGCTGTGGCTGAGGGATGCGAGCGGTCGACCATCGATGCGGATCTCGCCGTGGGTTAACGGGTAATAGCCCATCATCAGACTGGCGAGGGTACTTTTTCCGCTGCCGGTATGTCCGACCAGCGCCACGAAGCTGCGGGAGGGAATATCCAGCGTGATATCCTGGAGAACCAGACGGTCCCCCCGGTAAGCAAAGGAGAGATGGTCAATTTCCACCCGACCGCTGCTCAGCGGCGCGTCATCCGCACCCCACGCCTGGCGCGGGCGATCCATCAGCTCGAAAACGCGCTCGCCGGCGACCACCGCCTGCTGCAGCATCGACTGCTGGGTGGTCAGCTCGATAAGCGGCTCGTTAAGGCGTCCAAGATAGCTGATAAACGCGTACAGGACCCCAACCTCGATCGTGCCCACCGCGCTAAAGCCGAACAGCATCAGCAGCCCGCACAGCACCAGCGAGGAAAAAAGGCTCAGCAGCGGGCGCAGCAGAAAACCGTCCAGGCGCAGCGTCTGCATCCGCGCCAGATAGTGGGCATAGCTGGCCTCGCGCATCCGTTCGCCAAAGCGCGCCTGCTGGCGGAACTGCTGGATGACGCCCATGCCGTTGATCACTTCGTTGAAGCCATCGTTGATGTCGGCAAGCCAGGCGCGCACCCGCCGCACGATCGGCGTGCTATAGCGCTGATAGATAATCATCACGATCAGCACCGCCGGGAAAATCGCGATCGCCACCAGCGCCATCCGCCAGTCGAGGCTAAACATCGCCACCAGCATCGCGCCGATCAGCGCGGCGCTGCGCAGTACCGTAGCCACCACCGTCACGTACAGATCGCGAATGACTTCCGTATCGTTGGTTACCCGTGAGATAAGCTGCCCAACCGGCTGGGTATCAAACTCGCTGAGCGGCTGATGCAGGGCGGCATCCATCACGTCGCTGCGCAACTGCTGGACGACGCCGACCGCGGCGCGGTTAAACAGCAGCGACTGGTTATAGTGCAGGAGCGCCGCCAGCAGCTGCAGGCAGATATAGGCTACCGCCAGGCCGGCCACCAGCTTCAGCGGCAGCGTATGTTTCGCCACCATGTTGTCGATGAAATAGCTGATAAGCAGCGGGCCGCTCACTTCCGCCGCCGCCGCAATCCACATCATCGCCACCGCGATGGCCAACGGCTTGCGCCACGGTGAACCATAGGCCAGCAGGCGTTTAAGCGTCGGCCAGAGTTCGGTAAAGCTACGCATCCAGGGCCCCCTCTTGCGTCTGCGGAACCTCGTCGAGCGCGGCCTCCAGCTGCTGATATCGATACATGTCGCGGTACCAGCCGGGCTGCACGGCCAGCGCCTCGTGGCGGCCGCGCTGGGCAATATGCCCATGCTGCAGTACCAAAATTTCACTGGCCTCGGTGAGCGCCGACAGGCGGTGGGCGCTGATAATGACCGTCCGCCCCTCCCCCCACTGGCGCAGGTTATGCAGGATCTGGTGCTCGGTGCGGCCATCCACCGCCGATAAGGCATCGTCGAGGATCAAAATTTCGGCCTCCAGCAGCAGGGCGCGAGCAATGGAGATGCGCTGTTTCTGGCCGCCGGAGAGCATCACGCCGCGCTCGCCCACTTCGGTCTCGTAGCCCTGAGGCAGACGCAAAATATCGTCATGCACGCTGGCCAGTTGAGCAACCCGCTCAATCTGCGCCTGCGTCGCGTCCGGTTTTCCCAGCGCGATATTATTGGCGACGGTATCGGAGAATAAAAATGGCGTCTGATTGACCACCGCCAACCGGGCGCGCCAGCTGTCGAGCTGCAGAATCGGCAGCGGCAGATCGTGAAAGCGGATCTCGCCGTGAGTGACGTCAAAATGGCGCTGCAGCAGCGCCAGAATGGTGCTTTTGCCGGCGCCCGTCGGCCCGCAGATGCCCAGCATTTGCCCCGGCTGGAGAGTAAAATTTACCTGCTCCAGCGAAGGTTTGCTCGCCTGCGGATAGATGAAATCACGGATAGCAACCTGCAGGACGCCGCGGCCTGCCGGCACCGCCTCGCTCCCGTCATCCACCGCCGGCGCCTCTTCAAGCATCGTGCGGATACGACCATAGGCCGCGCTACCGCGCTCCACGATGTTAAACATCCACGCCAGCGCCAGCATCGGCCAGATCATCAGGCCAAGATACATCACGAAGCTGGTCAGCTGGCCCAGGGTCAGGCTGCCGTGGATCACCATCCAGCTGCCGCCGCCGATGGCCAGCAGGTTAGCGGCCCCGATGGCGATATAGATGGTGGGGTCGAAGCGGGCGTCAATGCGCGCCACGCGCATGTTTTTCGCGCCGGTATCGGCAGCATCGGCAGCAAACTGCGCCGACTGGCGATCCTCCAGCCCAAACGCCTTAATCATGCGGATGCTGGTCAGGCTCTCCTGCGTGCGATCGTTGAGGCTGGAAAAGGCCGCCTGAGCAACGCGAAAACGTTCGTGAAGCGCATCGCCGTTGCGTTTGATCGCCAGGGCCATCAGCGGCATCGGCAGCAGCGCCAGCAGAGTAAGCTGCCAGCTAATCTGCGTCGACATTACAATCAATACCGCACAGCCCATCACCAGGGAATCCACGAGGGTTAATACTCCTTCGCCAGCGGCAAACACCACCCGGTCCACGTCATTGGTGGCGCGGGCGATAAGATCCCCAGTGCGATGGCGCAAATAGAACGCCGGATGCTGGCGGCTCAGTTGCCGGTAAAAATCTTCCCGCAGCTCAACCGCCAACTGGTAAGAAGCGCCGAACAACAGCACGCGCCAGACATAGCGCAGCAGGTAGACCATCACCGCGATCAGCACCAGCGCGCCGATCCACATCCACACCTTCTCCGCGGTGTAATGCTGTTGCGTCACGCCGTCTACCACAATGCCCACCACCTTCGGTGGAATAAGCTGCAGGACGGCAATAATGACCAGCAGGGCAATTGCGCCAAGATAGCGGCGCCACTCCCGGCGGAAGTACCAGCTGAGTTGAGCAAATAATCGCAAGCAATAAAATCCTGATTTTGTAATGGGTTACGGCGCAATACCGTTATTCGACAGGCAAGGCGGTGGTATATTTTATCTGTTCCATGGCAAAACTCGAAGTGACATCCGACAGACCGGGCACACTGTTCACTAAACGTTTATAAAAGTCGTCATAGCGTTTCATATCAGCCACCTGCACCCGTAGCAGGTAGTCATACTCCCCCGCCATCCGCCAGAAGCCGAGCACTTCCGCCATCTGCGTCACTTCGCTCACGAACTGACAGTACCAGTCGCTGCTGTGATGCTGGGTCTTGATCAGGACGAACGCCGTCAGCCCCAGCCCCACCTTTTCCGCGTCCAACAGGGCGACGCGCCCGCGGAGAATACCCTCGTCTTCGAGCCGTTTCAGGCGTTTCCAGCAGGGCGTGGTGGTCAGATTAACGGCATCGGCCAGCGCCTGCAAAGAGAGGGTGCAATCTTCCTGCAGTAGCGCCAGCAGCTTACGGTCAATTTTATCTAGCATTGGGCATCCTCAGAGAAAATTTTGCTCTCATAATGGTAATCCACAGGTTAAATGGCAACAATTTTTCCTGCGCTTTCCGCTAAGCTAGGCACAAAATGACAAACAGGAAATCACGATGAATAGCGCCTGGGTTAAACATGCCATTAGCGAAATCAACGCTGACTATCAGCGTTCCGCCGACACGCACCTGATCCGTCTGCCGCTGCCCGCTTTTCCGGGCATCCACCTGTATCTGAAAGATGAAAGCACCCACCCCACCGGCAGCCTGAAGCATCGCCTGGCGCGGTCGCTGTTTCTCTATGGCTTGTGCAACGGCTGGATCAAAGAAGGCACGCCAATTATAGAGTCCTCCTCAGGGTCAACCGCCGTTTCGGAGGCCTATTTCGCCCGCCTGCTGGGGCTGCCGTTTATCGCTGTGATGCCCTCCTGCACCGCCAGACGCAAAATCGAACAGATCGAGTTCTACGGCGGACGCTGCCATTTTGTGCAGAGCGCCGGCGAAATCTACGCGGCTTCCGAAACGCTGGCCCGCGAGCTGAACGGCCATTATATGGATCAGTTTACCTTCGCCGAGCGGGCCACCGACTGGCGCGGCAACAACAATATCGCCGACAGTATTTTCCGCCAGATGAGCCATGAGCCGCACCCGCAGCCGTCATGGATCGTCATGAGCGCCGGCACCGGCGGCACCTCAGCGACCATTGGCCGCTATATTCGCAGCCAGGGCTACGAGACGCAGCTGATGGTCGTTGATCCGCAGAATTCGGTGTTCCTCGATTACTGGCAGACCCGCGACGCCAGCCTGCGCAGCCCGGTCGGCAGCAAAATTGAAGGCATCGGACGGCCGCGCGTCGAGCCGTCGTTTATTCCCGACGTTGTCGATGAGATGCTGCGCGTGCCGGATGCGGCGAGCGTAGCCACCGCCCTGTGGCTGGAAACGCAGCTTGGGCGCAAGGTCGGCGCCTCGACCGGCACCAATATGTGGGGCGTATTGCAGCTGGCCGCGCGGATGCGCGAAGAAGGTCGCACCGGCTCGATAGTGACACTCCTGTGCGACAGCGGCGAGCGTTACCTGGAAAGCTATTACAACCCGCAGTGGGTGGCGGACAATATCGGCGATATTGCGCCCTGGCAGGCGGAGATCGCCGGTCTGGTCGAAAGGCGATAAAAAAAGCCAGATAGAAGCCTATCTGGCTTGCTGGAAGGGTCTCTCTATTCGGGGGAATAAGGAAGATCAGGATTATCCAGCCAATGAGTTAAAAAATGGGAGACTGCCTGATTCCGGCAGTCGCCAATTACCGGCAGATGCGGCAGCTCGGCTTTCAGCTGCGGCATCGCGTTGCCCATGATGAACCCCCGCCCAACGCTGCCCAGCATCTCGCGGTCGTTCATCGCATCGCCGAAGGCCATGCACTCCTGCAGGGTGAAGCCTAAATGCTGGCTGAGCACCGCCAGCGCCGCGCCTTTATTGCAGCCAACCGGCAGCACCTCCAGACAGTCCATTGCCGAGAAGCAGAGAAATGCGCGATCGCCCAGCGTCTCATTCAGCTGGATCCGCAGACGGCGCAAATCGTCATGATCGCCGCAGAAACAGATCTTGGTGACATGCTGCGCCGACATACGCTTTAGATCGCACAGTTGATAGTGAAAGCCGCTGAATACATGCGCTTGCAACAATTCAGGCCTTGCCTGGCCGGTGAACCAGCCGCCATCGTTAAAGACGTGCATGCTGGCCTGGGTATCCCATTTGCCGTGCAGCACCGCTTCCGCCGCCTCGGGAGCGAGATCCTGGCGATAAAGCTCCTCCCCTTCCAGCGAATGGATGCGCGTCCCGTTGCCGGTGATCAGAAATGCATCAAGGGAAAATTCGCCAATCACATGGTGCATCTCCAGCACATGGCGGCCGGTGGCGAAGGTCAAGGTGATATCGCGCTCACGCAGCCGTTTCAGCGCGGAAAGCGTCTTTTCTCCAAGACGATGGTCCGGCATCAGCAGGGTGCCGTCCATATCAAATGCCGCCAGTTTTGCCATGGTATATTCCCCGATGTGTGATGGGCTTCGCTTGTGTTGCAGTATCACCTGGGATATACGGAAGTAATAGTGAATAGATATTATTAATTGTTCCGGGTTTACAGCGGCCCGGTGGACGACGGCCCCCATGCGACTCTTACACCGTTTAAATCAATACCAGCGCCTATGGCAACCCTCAGCCGGGGCGCCGCAGCAGGTCACCGTCGGCGAACTGGCGGAGCGCTGTTTTTGCAGCGAGCGCCACGTCCGTACTCTGCTGCGTCAGGCGCAGGAGGCCGGGTGGCTAAGCTGGCAGGCCAGCTCCGGGCGCGGCAAACGCGGACAGCTCTTATTTCACAAAACCCCGGAAAGTCTGCGCAACGAGATGATGGAGCAGGCGCTGAACAACGGTCAGCAACAAACCGCGCTGGAGCTGGCGCAGCTTGCCCCGGTGGAGCTGAAAGCCCTGCTCCATCCCTTCCTCGGCGGTCAGTGGCAAAACAATACCCCCACGCTGCGTATTCCTTACTATCGCCCGCTGGAGCCGCTGCGTCCCGGCTTTCTCCCCGGCCGCGCCGAGCAGCATCTGGCCGGACAAATCTATGCCGGGCTGACGCGCTTCGACGAAGGCGACAATATGCCGATCGGCGATCTGGCGCACCACTGGCAGGTCTCCCCGGACGGCCTGCGCTGGCATTTTTATATCCGCTCCACGCTGTGCTGGCACAATGGCGATACGGTGGAAACCGCGCAGTTGCGACAGCGGTTACTGCTGCTGCTTGAGCTGCCCGCCTTGCGGACCCTCTTCGCCAGCATCAGCCGTATCGATGTCACCCATGCCCAGTGTTTAACAATAACCCTGCATCGCCCTGACTACTGGCTGCCGTTCCGCCTCGCCAGCTACTGCAGCGTGTTGGCGCATCCCGACGATCCGGCCATTGGCTGCGGACCGTTCCGCCTGAAGCGGTTTAGTCCGGAACTCGTCCGCCTGGAAAACCATCCCCGCTACCACCTGCAGCATCCGCTGATCCAGGCGGTGGAGTACTGGATCACTCCTCAGCTCTTTGACCGCGATCTCGGCACCAGCTGCCGCCATCCGGTGCAGATCACCATCGGCGATCGCGCAGAGCTGCATAATCTGCGTCAGGTCAGCAACCGTATCAGCCTTGGCTTCTGCTATTTGACCCTGCGCCACAGCCCTCGGCTTAGCAAAGCGCAGGCCCAGCGGCTGGTGTCGATAATCCATCACTCGTCGCTACTGGATACGCTGCCGCTCGAGGAGGATCTGATTACGCCAAGCCATGAGGTGCTGCCGGGATGGTCCATCCCGCAGGGACCGGCAAACAACGCGGTACCGCTGCCGGCCAGGCTCACCCTGCTCTATCATCTGCCGGTCGAGCTACATGCGATGGCCGAACAGCTGAGGCAACGTCTGGCTCTGCTGGGCTGCGAGCTGACGCTCTTGTTTCACGACGCTAAAAACTGGGAAGGCTGCCAGCATCTGGGGCAGGCCGACCTGATGATGGGCGACCGTCTGATCGGCGAAGCGCCGGAGTACGCCCTGGAACAGTGGCTGCGTTGCGATATGCTGTGGCCTAATTTGCTGACCGGGGCGCAATATGCTCATCTGCAGGCGACATTAGACGCGGTGCAGTCTCAGCCCGACGCTCGCAGCCGCAACGATGCGCTGCGCAACGTATTTAACAGCCTGATGGAAGACGCCATCATGACGCCGCTGTTCAAGTATAACTATCGGATCAGCGCGCCACCGGGGGTCAATGGTCTGCGCCTCAACGCCCGGGGCTGGTTCGACTTCGCCAGCGCCTGGCTGCCGGCCTCGTCGACGTGAGAGAGCTGGTGATGGAGGGCGTCTGGCGCTACCATATCGCCTTTATTCATTTAGTCAGGAATTGCCATGAAACGCGCCGTAGTTGTCTTCAGCGGAGGACAAGATTCAACCACCTGTCTGGTGCAGGCTCTGCAACAGTATGATGAAGTGCATTGCGTCACTTTTGATTATGGCCAACGCCACCGCGCGGAAATCGACGTTGCGCGCGAACTCGCCCTGAAACTGGGCGCCGTCGCGCATAAAGTGCTGGACGTCACTCTGCTCAACGAACTGGCAGTCAGCAGCCTGACCCGCGATAACATTCCGGTACCGGACTATCAGCCTGATGCCGAGGGTATTCCCAACACCTTTGTCCCCGGGCGTAATATTCTGTTTTTAACCCTGACGGCAATCTACGCCTATCAGGTAAAAGCCGAAGCCATCATCACCGGCGTGTGCGAGACCGACTTCTCCGGCTACCCGGACTGCCGCGATGAGTTTGTCAAAGCGCTGCACCACGCCGTCAGCCTGGGGATGGCGAAAGACATTCGCTTTGAGACGCCGCTGATGTGGCTGAATAAAGCCGAGACCTGGGCGCTCGCCGACTACTGGGGTCAGCTGGATCTGGTGCGCCGGGAAACCCTCACCTGCTACAACGGCATTAAGGGCGATGGCTGCGGCCAGTGCGCCGCCTGTAACCTGCGCGCAAACGGACTCAACCAGTATCTGGCGGACAAGGTCGGGGTAATGGCGGTTATGCAGCAAAAAACCGGACTGGCGCAGGCATAATCTCCGGGGATCGATTTACCGGAGCTTTGACTCAAATTCCCCGGTGGCGCGATGCTTACCGGGGCTACGGGTTCATCACCTGCCGTGGGCCCGCCAGTCGCACGACGGTTGTCAGCGCAGGTTCATCTGGTCAAGTTTCGCACGCAATTCCCCTTCCAGCGGCAGCGCCTTCTGGGTTTTCAAATCGATACAAACGAAGGTAATCAGCGCATCGGCCACTACTTCGCCATTGGGGTTGAGGGTGACCACCTGGCTTAGGGTGCCGCTTTTGCCGTTGAGTTGCTCCAGTTTGCTGCTCACCGTCAGCACATCGCCCAGTACCGCCGGACGACGATAGTTAATATTGATATTCACCACCACGAAG
Organism: Klebsiella sp. 4_1_44FAA; assembly: GCF_000238715.1. Lineage (NCBI taxonomy): Bacteria > Pseudomonadati > Pseudomonadota > Gammaproteobacteria > Enterobacterales > Enterobacteriaceae > Klebsiella > Klebsiella sp. 4_1_44FAA. The sequence goes on along the minus strand of NZ_JH414799.1, from coordinate 149,909 downwards.
GCGATGTTTTTCTCCATCATCCACTGAAACGCGGGGCTGTTTTCCAGGCCGTCCCAGCGGGCTTCCTCAAGGAACTCCAGGTAGCGAGCGTTGTTCACATGCTGGTAGACGTCCAGATGATAGCCGCGAACTTTAATTTGTGTCTGCATAGCACTAATGCCTTTCTGTTATTGTTGTTTATGAGGTAAGAGGTCACACCACTTGATGCAACCTCTTTATCCTGGCAAAAAATCACCGCTGTGCAAGGTCTGGCATAAAATTTACAGCGTCAGATGGGCTAAATTGCGCTCCACCAACGCGCTCCCCATTCCCGGGACCTGCTTCAGATCATCGAGGGTTTTGAACGGCCCGTACTCTTCGCGGTAGCTGACAATGGCCTGGGCTTTTTTCAATCCTACGCCATTCAACGCCTGCGCCAGCTGTTCGGCGCTGGCGCGGTTAATACTGACCTTTGTCGCCCCGTTGTCGGCCTCGCCGGGCACCGCTTCCGCCTTCGCCGAAGAGGACGCCTGCACATTTTCTTTATTCACTGCCGCTTTGCCGCTGGCGGGTGCCGCCAGCGCCCCCTGTACGCCTACCGCAAAAACCAGAACGCCCGCGGCCATCAGTGCTTTTATTCCATATTTCATGCTGATATCTCCTTGTGTGTAGACAGCAAGGTCACGATAGCGTCAGTGCGGATGGTCGACAAAAGGCAAATCACAGAAATGGAAAGGGCCGCGAAAGCGGCCCTTGAGGATTACATCGTGTTGCTCATTTTTGCGAGACGACGCGAAATTACTGCTGCTGGTCGATGCTGTCGCCGAGCTTAATTTTCGCCGCCTTGCGCAGGTTGCTCATCAGCGCTTCGAAAGCGATTTGGGCATTGTTCTGGGTGATCCCCTGAACCATGGCCTTCTTCTGCTCTTCCGGCATGCTGCCGGCTTTCACCTCATCCAGCGCTACCAGCACCACATCGCCTTGCATATTGCTGCCCACGCCGTAGACCGGTTTACCCTGCTGCGGCAGCGGCAGGGTAAATGCCAGCTGGCTCAGCGGATCCTGGCCGGTACGAGAAAGCGTCTGCGGCGCGCCAAAGCTCAGGCCAGCCGCCTTCATCGCTTCATCGCCTTTGCCGTCTTTCAGCGCCGCCAGCAGCTTGTCGGCCTCCAGTTTCGCCTGCTGTTCCGCTTTATTGTGCTTAACGATATCGCTAACCTGTGCCTTCACTTCGGCAAGCGGCTTCACCGCCTCGGCTTTGTGTTCGCTAATGCGCAGAACAAAAGCGCGATCGCCGTCAACGGTAATGATATCGGAGTTGCTGCCCGGCGCGCCGTTCTCACCCACCAGACCGCCGTTGAAAATAGCGTCAGCGACCGGTTTAAAGTTCAGCTCCTCCGGCAGGTTATCGCGGCCAAACCAGCCGGTTTCTACGACCTTCAGCCCGGCGACCTGCGCTGCGCTCGCCAGCGATTCATTATCGTTGCTGGCCGCATCGCTCACCTTCTGCTGCAGCGCGTAGTAAGCATCCAACGCTTTTTCCTGCTTCACTTTCGCCGCAATGTCATTACGCACGTCAGCCAGCGGCTTCACCTGCGCCGGCTGGACGTCGTCCAGACGAGCTACCAGGAAGCCAACCGAGGATTTGATCACGCCAGACAGCTGGCCTTTCTCTTTCAGCCCGGCATCTTTCAACTCAGGCACGGTAGAGGCATCTTCCATCCACCCCATATCGCCACCGTTGCGGGCAGAGATAATATCGGTCGATTTTTCTTTCGCCAGCGTGGCGAAGTCCGCTCCTTTTTGCAGCTCGGCCAGTACCGCTTTCGCATCGGCTTCAGTTTTGGTCTGAATCACGCTGTAGCGGTTGCGCTGCGGCTGAGTGAACTGATCCTTGTGCTGGTCGTACCATGACTGAATCTCTTCGTCAGAGGCGCTCTCCTGCATGCTGGCGGCATCCATTTTGATGTAGCTGACGCGGAACTGCTCCGGCGCCATAAAACGGGCCTGATTCTGCTGCCAGAAGGCGTTGATTTCCTCATCGCTGGCGGTCTGTTTTGCCGCCAGGGCATTTACGTTGATGGTCGCTTCGCGGACCACCCGCTGTTGAGATACCAGCGCCGCCAGCTGATCGGACTCGCCCGGCAGCATGAAGTCGGTACCCGCAATGGCGTTAATCAGCTGCTGCGTGGTCAGCTGGTTACGCAGCGCCTGGGCGTACTGATCGGTGGTCATCCCCATCTGGGCGACAATACCGCTGAAACGCTGGTTGTCGAACTTACCGTTCGTCTGGAACGCCTGAGTCTGGAAGATCGCCTGCTTCACCTGCTCATCGCTGATGCTGAGGCCCAGCTCGCGGGCATACTGATCCAGAAGCGACTCATCGATCAGGCGGTTCAGCACCTGCTGGCGCATGGTTTTCATGTAGTTTTCGTTCGCCGCCAGCTCGGAGAATTGATCGCCAAGCTGCTGCTGCATACGGTTACGTTCGCTGGCGACGGCGTTTTCAAACTGCCCACGGCCAATCTCCTGGCCATTCACTTTTGCGGCATAGTTTTTGCCACCGCCAATCAGGTAACCACTCACCCCGGTCAAAATGAACGAGACGATAATGATACCGAAAATAATCTTGAGCACGACGCTGTTGGCGGCCGTGCGTAGGTTGTCCATCATGGTGTAACAACGCTCCGCTGTAGATGACTTTAGCTCGCGCAGCATAGCACGTGATGGCCGCCGCGCGTGAGGACGTATTTTGACAAGAAAACAGGGTGATTGTCAGCCCACAAGTGGCGATAAACACACATAAAGTGGTCTGAAAAGGCAATAAAAAAGGCACATCTCACGATGCGCCCTTGTACTTCGTCACATTCCCTGACGGGAAAGCCGATCAGTTCACCGCGTCTTTCAGCGCTTTACCAGCACGGAAGCCCGGCACTTTTGCGGCAGCGATAGTAATTTCTTTACCTGTTTGCGGGTTGCGACCAGTACGGGCGGCACGTTCTTTAACAGCAAAGGTACCAAAACCTACCAGCGCAACGTCATCCCCAGCCTGCAGAGATTCAGTAACAGAAGCGATTAAAGCATCTAACGCACGTCCAGCTGCAGCTTTAGAAATGTCCGCACCCGCAGCAATTTTGTCAATCAGTTGAGATTTATTCACTGTTCTCTTCCTCTCTTTATAATTTATATCGCACCTGAGTCCTTCATAGTGCGACCGCGCAGCAGTTATATCAGGACTGTCATGCCCTTACAACAGCAGTTGTCGATGACCCCCCTGCCAGCGATCTAAGTTAGCTACACAAAAAAAGGCTGGCAAGTCCGAAATGACTTACCAGCCCTATTTTTATTAGCGCAATTTGCGCAGAATCACTATTTCGCGGTCACAACCTGCATGCCGAACGGTTCGTTCTGCAGCGCAAGTGTCAGAACTTCCTCGATTCGTTTCACCGGATGGATATCCAAATCGGCGATAACGTTATCCGGAATTTCTTCAAGGTCGCGTTTGTTCTCATCAGGAATCAGAACAGTCTTAATGCCGCCGCGATGCGCCGCCAGCAGTTTTTCCTTCAGACCGCCGATCGGCAGCACCTGACCACGCAGAGTAATTTCACCGGTCATCGCCACATCAGCGCGTACCGGGTTACCGGTCAGGCAGGAGACCAGCGCCGTGCACATGGCAATACCCGCGCTCGGACCATCCTTAGGCGTCGCCCCTTCCGGCACGTGCACGTGAATGTCACGCTTCTCGTAGAAGTCGGCGTTAATGCCCAGCTTGTCAGCCCGCGAACGTACCACCGTCAGCGCAGCCTGAATCGACTCCTGCATCACCTCGCCCAGCGAGCCGGTGTAGGTCAGCTTGCCTTTGCCCGGCACGCAGGCGGTTTCGATGGTCAGCAGATCGCCGCCCACTTCCGTCCACGCCAGACCGGTCACCTGACCGACGCGGTTCTCACTATCGGCGCGGCCATAGTCGAAGCGCTGTACGCCGAGATAATCATGCAGATTCTCACCGTTAATTTCGATGTGTTTCAGCGATTTATCCAGCAGCAGTTGCTTAACGGCCTTGCGGCACAGCTTGGAGATTTCACGCTCCAGGCTACGTACCCCCGCTTCCCGCGTGTAGTAACGAATAATGCCGATAATGGCGCTATCGTCGACGGTCAGCTCGCCTTTCTTCAGCGCGTTACGTTCGATCTGCTTCGGCAGCAGATGACGTTTGGCGATGTTCAGTTTTTCATCTTCGGTATAGCCGGAGAGACGAATCACTTCCATACGGTCCAACAGCGGCGCCGGAATGTTCATGGAGTTGGAAGTCGCCACGAACATCACGTCGCTGAGATCGTAATCCACTTCCAGGTAGTGGTCGTTAAAGGCCACGTTCTGTTCCGGATCCAGCACCTCAAGCAACGCGGAAGCCGGGTCGCCGCGCATGTCGGAAGACATTTTGTCGATCTCGTCCAACAGGAACAGCGGGTTTTTGACCCCCACTTTCGCCATTTTCTGGATCAGTTTGCCCGGCATCGAGCCAATGTAGGTCCGACGATGACCGCGGATTTCCGCTTCATCGCGCACGCCGCCAAGCGCCATACGAACGTATTTCCGTCCGGTCGCTTTGGCGATGGATTGACCCAGCGAGGTTTTACCTACCCCCGGCGGTCCCACCAGACAAAGGATTGGCCCCTTGATTTTGTTCACCCGGCTCTGCACCGCGAGATATTCAAGGATGCGATCCTTCACGCGCTCCAGGCCATAGTGATCGGTATCGAGGATCTCCTGGGCCTGACGCAGGTCTTTTTTGACCTTACTGCGCGCATTCCACGGCACCTGCACCATCCAGTCGATGTAGCCACGCACGACGGTCGCTTCCGCAGACATCGGCGACATCATCTTCAGCTTCTGCAGTTCCGCTTCGGTTTTTTCTTTCGCCTCTTTCGGCATTTTCGCCGCGTCGATCTTACGCTTCAGCGCTTCGTTTTCGTCCGGGGCGTCGTCCATCTCGCCGAGTTCTTTCTGAATCGCTTTCATTTGCTCGTTCAGATAGTACTCGCGCTGAGATTTCTCCATCTGCTTTTTGACGCGGTTGCGAATGCGCTTCTCAACCTGCAGCAGATCGATTTCCGATTCCATCATCGCCATCAGATATTCCAGACGTTCGTTAACGTCGGACATCTCAAGCACAGACTGCTTGTCAGCCAGCTTCAGCGGCATGTGCGCCGCGATGGTATCCGCCAGGCGCGCCGGATCGTCGATGCTGTTCAGCGACGTCAGCACTTCCGGTGGGATCTTCTTGTTCAGCTTGATATAGCCTTCAAACTGGCTGATAGCGGTGCGAACCAGCACTTCCTGCTCGCGTTCGTCAATCGCCGGCGAGTCGAGATACTCCGCTTTCGCCGAGAAATGCTCGCCATTATCAGACAGCGCAGAAATGCGAGCACGCTGCAGCCCTTCGACCAGCACCTTCACGGTGCCGTCCGGCAGCTTCAGCATCTGCAAAATAGACGCCACGGTTCCAACGGTGAAAAGATCGTTTACACCCGGCTCATCCGTCGACGCTTCTTTCTGCGCAACCAGCATGATTTTTTTATCATGGTCCATGGCCGCTTCGAGGCAACGGATAGATTTTTCCCGCCCTACGAACAGGGGTATGACCATGTGCGGATAAACCACCACATCGCGCAATGGCAATACGGGGATTTCAATGCGTTCAGAACGCTCAGGATTCATAGAGCTCTCTCTTAGTTTAAAGTCCGCCAGGTAGCCGACGACGCCACACTCCACTGCATCGTCGTTAATATGTAATCCAGTATATGGGGATGTATTCCACACATTCAACGGCGGGAATGCAGGAAAAATAAAAGGGGAGATAAAATCCCCCCTTTTGTTAACTGCTTGAGTGAAATGGTTAATTATTCACCAGATGCCTGCTGAGCTTCCGGTTTGCCGTAGATCAGCAGCGGTTTGCTCTGACCGGCGATAACCGACTCATCAATGACCACTTTTTCGACATCTTCCATCGAAGGCAGGTCATACATGGTATCCAGCAGCGCCGCTTCCACAATTGAGCGCAGGCCACGGGCGCCGGTTTTACGCGCCATCGCTTTCTTGGCGATAGCGTCCAGCGCTTCGTCGCGGAATTCGAGCTCTGCGCCTTCAAGGCTAAACAGCGCCTGATACTGCTTGGTCAGGGCGTTTTTCGGCTCTTTCAGGATCTGGATCAGGGCTTCTTCGCTCAGCTCGTTCAGGGTCGCCACTACCGGCAGACGGCCGATGAACTCCGGGATCAGACCAAACTTGATCAGATCTTCCGGCTCGACCTGAGCCAGCAGTTCCCCTTCGCTCGCTTTGTCGGACTTCGCTTTTACCGTCGCGCCAAAACCAATGCCGGAGCCGGTTTCCACACGGTGGGAAATCACTTTGTCCAGGCCAGCGAACGCGCCGCCGCAGATAAACAGGATCTTGGAGGTATCAACCTGCAGGAACTCCTGCTGCGGATGTTTACGCCCGCCCTGCGGCGGAACGGCGGCAACGGTCCCTTCGATAAGCTTCAGCAGCGCCTGCTGCACGCCTTCGCCTGAGACGTCGCGCGTAATCGACGGGTTATCGGATTTACGCGAAATTTTGTCGATTTCGTCGATATAAACGATGCCGCGCTGCGCTTTCTGCACGTCGTAATCGCACTTCTGCAGCAGTTTCTGAATGATATTTTCGACGTCCTCACCCACATAACCGGCTTCGGTCAGGGTAGTGGCATCCGCCATGGTAAACGGCACATCCAGCAGGCGCGCCAGCGTTTCCGCCAGCAGCGTTTTACCGGAACCGGTCGGCCCGATCAGCAGGATGTTGCTTTTACCCAGCTCTACGCCATTGCTGGTATCGCCATTGCGCAGACGCTTGTAGTGGTTGTATACCGCGACCGCCAACACCTTCTTCGCCTGTTCCTGACCGATGACGTAGTCATCAAGGTGGTGGCGAATCTCGTGCGGCGTCGGCAGCGCGCTGCGCTCGCGGTGCGGCGCCACTTCTTTAATCTCTTCGCGAATGATGTCGTTACATAAATCAACGCATTCGTCGCAGATATACACGGATGGCCCGGCGATCAGCTTACGCACTTCATGCTGGCTTTTGCCGCAAAAAGAGCAATACAACAATTTGCCCGATCCATCTTTGCGTTTATCTGTCATGAGTCCAAACCTCTTTTTAAGTTCTTTGTGCCGCACACGACGACGCAAATGCCATTCTCAGGCGCAAGCCGCCATATAGCGTTGTGCCGCCCTTCATTAGTATATACACAAAATCCTTCGCGCTACATCGAGCCGGTAGCGAAGCCACCGGCCGCAAGCCTGCCAGACAAGCGGCCGAATAAAAGCCAACCGCTCGCACAGACGTGGCGAGAAGGATGAAGCGTAAAGCGGCACCCTTGCGCCTTGGGCATCAATTACGATGGGTCAAAATAGAGTCGACCAGCCCGTACTCCACGGCTTCCGCAGCAGACAGGAAGCGGTCACGCTCGGTGTCACGCTCAATCTGCTCAAGAGACTGGCCGGTATGATGCGCCATCAGCTCATTCATGCGTCCTTTCACCTTCAGGATTTCACGGGCGTGGATCTCAATATCCGTCGCCTGTCCCTGATAGCCGCCCAGCGGCTGGTGGATCATCACGCGGGAGTTCGGCAGGCAGAAGCGCTTGCCTTTCGCCCCGGCGGTCAGCAGGAACGCGCCCATAGAAGCGGCCTGCCCCATACAGATGGTGCTGACATCCGGCTTGATGAACTGCATGGTGTCATAAATCGACATCCCGGCGGTGATTACCCCGCCCGGAGAGTTAATGTACAGGTAAATGTCTTTTTCCGGGTTTTCCGCTTCCAGAAACAGCATCTGCGCCACGATCAGGTTTGCCATGTGGTCTTCGACCTGGCCGGTCAGAAAAATGACGCGTTCCTTAAGCAGACGGGAGTAGATATCAAAAGAACGTTCACCGCGTGAGGTCTGTTCAATGACCATCGGCACCAGGGCCATATGGGGTGCAAAGTTGTCTCGTTCGCCACTGTATGACATTTCCGTCTCCTGGAGTAATTTTAAAATACCTGCTGCACTGATTGTAACCTTACGGACGGATTATCAGCCACAGTTTCTATCCGCTGAATGCGTCACCGCCTCTTCAATACGCGTGCGATTGCGGATGCAGTTGCCTCCCCCGGTAATGGGGATGGTGTTGCCATATTTCAAGCATAACAAGCTTTTGCTGTAACGCTATCATGGTTAATGCGTTTTCGCACCGTGCCTGTGGCTATCATTATCTTAAAAAAAAAACCCGCCGCCTTTCGGCAACGGGTTTTTGCTCGAACCTTAAACGATAGCGGCGAAATTACGCCTGCTGGTTCATCAGTTCGTTGAAGGAAGTGGCTTTTTCAGACACTTTGGCTTTCGCCAGCACGGCTTCAACAGCCTGCTCTTCCAGCGCCACGTTGCGCATGTTGTCCATCAGCTCTTTGTTCTTGCTGTAGAACTCAACGACTTCAGACGGATCTTCGTACGCAGAAGCCATCTCTTCGATCAGGGCTTTTACGCGCTCTTCGTCAGCTTTCAGCTCGTTGGTGCGGATCACTTCGCCCAGCAGCAGACCAACAACGACGCGACGTTTAGCCTGCTCTTCGAACAGCTCGCGCGGCAGTTCCAGAGCCTGTTTCTCGTTGCCGCCGAAACGCTGAGCAGCCTGACGACGCAGCACGTCGATTTCGCTGTCGATCAGGGCAGCCGGAACGTCGATCTCGTTGGCTTTAACCAGACCTTCGATAGCCTGAGACTTCACGCGGTTACGCACAGCGCCTTTCAGCTCGCGTTCCATATTTTTACGCACTTCAGCGCGCAGGCCAGCGACGGAACCATCTTCCACGCCGAAACGTTTGATGAACTCTTCGGTCAGCTCAGGCAGTTCACGCTCTTCGACTTTCTTCAGGTTGATAACGAACTTAGCCGCTTTACCTTTCAGGTTTTCTGCGTGGTACTCTTCCGGGAAGGTCACGTCGATGGTGAACTCTTCACCCGCTTTGTGGCCTTTGATACCGTCTTCGAAGCCCGGGATCATGCGACCCTGGCCCATCGCCAGTACGAAGTCAGAGGCTTTGCCGCCTTCGAACTCTTCGCCGTCAACAGAACCGGTGAAGTCGATGGTTACGCGATCTTCAGCGTCAACCGCGCCTTCTTTTTCTTTCCAGGTCGCCTGCTGCTTGCGCAGAGTTTCCAGCATGGTATCAACGTCAGCGTCGGTGACTTCAACAACCGGTTTTTCAACTTCGATCGCGTCCAGACCCTGCAGTTCAACTTCCGGATACACTTCGAACTCTACCGCGTAGGTGAAGTCTTCGCCCAGTTTGTATTCGCCCGGAACGTAGTTCGGCGCGCCGGCCGGATTGATTTTTTCTTTGATGATCGCGTCAACGAAATGACGGCTCATCAGGTCGCCCAGCACGTCCTGGCGAACGGAAGCGCCATAGCGCTGAGCAACAATATTCATCGGCACTTTGCCTTTACGGAAGCCGTCAATGCGAACTTTTTTCGCTACGTTGACCAGCTCGCTTTTGACAGCATTCTCGATGCTGTCAGCGGCGATAGTAATCGTTACACGGCGCCCAAGGCCCTGAGTGGTTTCAACTGAAACTTGCATCTTGTTACCTCAAAAAAATCACAGTGCTCGGTCAACTCTGGAAGCGCGTGTAGGTGGCTTCGCAGAACCGGGATGCCCTCTTCAAATCAGAAACACATTCCCTGTCGTCAGAATCATCCCGAAGACATTCATATATAAGACGCGGCATTATAGCGGCATCACTTTTGTGAGTCGAGAACGGTTGTCGCCTGGTGCTGCGGCATTTTTCACATTTCCCGCTCAAATTTGCCCGCAAAAGCGCTGACTTTGCGCATTTTCCAGGCAAAACAAAACGGCCCGTAGGCCGTTTTTGCTAAATCTGCAAGCAACATACTGGAAAAGCGCCAGCGGTTGCAAATGGGATTTCTAAGCGATACTCCCTGCGCCGCGGCACGGCGGCGAAGCAAATACCGTATCCTGTAATGCTTCCCATTCTTTAATCGTGTAGGTGTGCAGCGCCAGGGCATGCACCGTATTCGACAGCTCCTCGGTTAGCGTGCCGTAGATCATACGGTGGCGATTGAGGAAACGCTCGCCAGTGAAGCGATCGCTCACTAACACCACTTTAAAATGACTTTCAGAGCCCGCAGGGACGTTGTGACGATAACTTTCATCCACGACTTCGAGATACATCGGGTCGAACGCTGCTCTAAGTTTTGCTTCGATCTGTTCACGTATCATCATGAATTTTCTCCTCCGACAACGCTGAGATGCCGCCACTCCATTTAAATGTTAGCCGCTTTTACCGCTTCCATTAGGAGAAAACAACAAAAAATTAGCATTGTTCTGATATTTTCATTCAAAAGTATCACGTTTACTGGCTCTGGTCGCCAGATCCGTCGGGGAACGAGCCATTAACCGTGGCGGGACGCTCAGAAAACCGCCAGCACGATGGATTTACACGCGTTGCCACTTCCCCTTGCCGTTGGCAATGCTATGATGGCGGTAATTTTCCTTATAACAACACCATGCGTTGAGACCTGAACATGCTTAAGAAGATTCTTTTCCCGTTGGTCGCCATGTTTATGCTGGCAGGATGCGCCACGCCGCCGACCACCATTGAAGTATCGCCGAAAATCACGCTGCCGCAGCAGGATCCAAGCCTGATGGGCGTGACCGTCAGCATCAACGGCGCCGATCAGCGTCCGGACCAGGCGCTGGCGAAAGTGACGCGTGACAATCAGCTGGTCACTCTCACCGCCTCCCGCGATCTGCGCTTCCTGCTGCAGGAAGTGCTGGAGAAACAGATGACGTCTCGCGGCTACATGATTGGCCCGAACGGCGCGGTCGATCTGCAGATCATCGTCAACAAACTCTATGCTGACGTCTCTCAGGGTAACGTGCGCTATAACATCGCCACCAAAGCCGATATCGCCATCATCGCCACCGCGGCAAACGGCACAAAAATGACCAAAAACTACCGCGCCAGCTACTCCGTTGAAGGCGCCTTCCAGGCCTCGAACAAAAACATCGCTGATGCCGTCAACAGCGTCCTGACCGATACCATCGCCGATATGGCGCAGGACACCAGCATCCACGATTTCATCAAGCAAAACGCGCGTTAATGCTATCGCGAACCCGGCCTCCGCCGGGTTCGTGCTTTATGCTATGTCCAGTCATTACTTACGCATTTTTCAGCAGCCGAAATCAGCCATTTTGCTGATCCTTGGCTTCGCCTCCGGTCTGCCGCTGGCTCTCACCTCCGGTACCCTGCAGGCCTGGATGACGGTGGAAAATATCGATCTGAAAACGATCGGTTTTTTCTCGCTCGTCGGCCAGGCCTATGTCTTTAAATTCCTCTGGTCCCCGCTGATGGACCGCTACACGCCGCCGTTTCTTGGGCGTCGTCGCGGTTGGCTGTTGACCACCCAGGTATTACTCCTGCTGGCGATCGCGACGATGGGCTTTCTTGAGCCGGTCACCCAATTACGCTGGATGGCGGCGCTGGCGGTGGTGATCGCCTTCTGCTCGGCGTCGCAGGATATTGTGTTCGACGCCTGGAAAACCGACGTGTTGCCAGCAGAAGAGCGTGGCGCCGGCGCCGCGATCAGCGTGCTGGGCTATCGCCTGGGGATGCTGGTCTCCGGTGGACTGGCCCTGTGGCTTGCCGACCGCTATCTCGGCTGGCAGGGGATGTACTGGCTGATGGCGGCGCTGCTGGTGCCCTGCATTATCGCCACGCTGCTGGCGCCCGAACCGAGCGACGTTATCCCGGTTCCCAGATCGCTCGAGCAGGCGGTAGCCGAACCGCTGCGCGATTTTTTCGGCCGCAACAACGCCTGGCTGATTCTGCTGCTCATCGTCCTTTATAAGCTTGGCGATGCGTTTGCCATGAGCCTGACCACCACCTTCCTGATCCGCGGCGTGGGATTTGACGCTGGCGAAGTGGGAATGGTGAACAAAACCTTAGGCCTGTTCGCCACCATTCTCGGCGCCCTGTACGGCGGCGTCCTGATGCAGCGGCTGACGCTGTTTCGGGCACTGCTCATTTTCGGTTTGCTGCAGGGGGTCTCTAACGCCGGCTACTGGCTGCTGTCGATTACCGATAAGCACCTCTATTCCATGGCGACCGCAGTATTCTTTGAAAACCTGTGCGGGGGAATGGGGACGGCGGCATTTGTCGCGCTGCTGATGACGCTATGTAATAAGTCGTTCTCCGCCACCCAGTTCGCGCTGCTCTCGGCGCTCTCTGCGGTCGGTCGCGTATACGTTGGGCCGATTGCCGGCTGGTTTGTCGAGGCTCACGGCTGGTCGACCTTCTATCTCTTCTCTGTCGTTGCGGCGGTGCCGGGGATTGCCCTATTGCTGCTGTGCCGGCAAACGCTTGAGCATACCCAACGCACCGCAAGCTTTATGCCGCGTAGCGAGTTCCCGCAGGCCTATGCGCTGGCACTGGGGATCCTGACACTGGGCTGCCTGCTGCTCGCGGTGTGGCTGGCGCTGCTGATCCTCAACGCGCTGGATTATACGTCGTTCTCCTTCCTGTCCGGCCTGCTGGAGGTTGCCGCGCTCACCGCCGTCGGCGGGATTTTGTTCGGCGGCCTGCTTGACTATCTGGCGCTGCGTAAAACCCGCCTGATTTAAGGATCCAGCATCATTATTAGCCGTTGTAATTACGAAACGTAATTATAACGGCTTATTAACGCTTTTATATTGTCCGCCGCGCTATTTGTTGTTTTGTGCGTTTTTGATTTCTGGAAATTATTGACAGTTTTCGTTCGATTCTTTAAATAATTTAACCGATTCAGCTCCGGGGATTTTATTTTTCGTTTTCACAATGTCTTTTATTTGATAATTAAATGTTAAACAATTGTTCTAATTTGTGGGTGGTTATGCCCATTAGCCGCTAAGCACTCCTTTTCTTATCCCTTTCGTTATCAATCCCGCGAAAATCAGGCTTTGCAAGCGATTAAGTAACACTACGTTACATATGTGACAAACCAAGCAGAAGCCGCTAACACAGAACTGACAGAGATCCAATCATGTTTACAGTAATGCAACCTTACCGTAAAATGCCCATACACTTTAAACGCCACCAGATCCCGTGGAATTGAGGTCGTTCAATGAGACTCAGGAAATACAATAAAAGTTTGGGATGGATGTCATTAATCGCAGGTACTGTATTACTCAGTGGTTGTGATTCTGCACTCCTTGACCCAAAAGGACAGATTGGACTGGAGCAACGCTCTTTGATTCTGACGGCCTTCGGCCTGATGATGATTGTCGTTATTCCCGCCGTCTTGATGGCAGTAGGATTTGCCTGGAAGTATCGCGCGAGCAATAAAGATGCGAAGTATAGCCCGAACTGGTCACACTCCAACAAAGTGGAAGCTGTGGTCTGGACGGTACCTATTCTGATCATCCTGTTCCTGGCCGTTCTGACCTGGAAAACCACTCACGCACTGGAGCCAAGCAAACCGCTTGTCCATGACGAGAAGCCAATCACCATCGAAGTCGTATCGATGGACTGGAAATGGTTCTTTATCTATCCGGAACAGGGTATTGCTACCGTTAACGAAATCGCCTTCCCGGCGAACGTACCGGTACACTTCAAAGTGACCTCTAACTCGGTGATGAACTCGTTCTTTATTCCGCGCTTAGGTAGCCAGATTTATGCAATGGCCGGTATGCAGACTCAGCTGCACCTCATTGCTGACGAAGCTGGTACTTATGACGGTATCTCCGCTAGCTACAGTGGCCCGGGCTTCTCAGGTATGAAGTTCAAAGCGATTGCCACCCCGGATCGGGCGACATTCGATCAGTGGGTTGCAAAAGCCAAACAGTCTCCGAACTCCATGGACTCCATGGCCGCGTTCGAGAAAGTGGCTGTGCCTAGCGAATACAACAAAGTGGAATATTTCTCTAACGTGAAACCGGATCTGTTCAAAGATGTTGTGAACAAATTCATGTCTCACGAGAGCATGAACATGTCTAAACCTGAAGGCGAGCACGCTGCTCACGACGGGATGGAAGGCATGGACATGAGCCACGCGGAAACCGCTCACTAAGGGGCCGAGGAAGAAAACGATGTTCGGAAAACTTACACTGGATGCAGTGCCCTACCACGAACCTATTATCGTGGTAACGGTGGCTGCGATTATCATTGGGGGACTGGCGCTTCTGGCAGCCATCACTTACTTCGGTAAGTGGTCCTACCTATGGAACGAGTGGCTGACTTCTGTCGACCACAAACGTCTCGGTATCATGTACGTTATCGTGGCAATCGTCATGCTGCTGCGTGGCTTTGCTGACGCCATCATGATGCGTAGCCAGCAGGTGCTGGCTTCGGCCGGGGAAGCCGGCTTCCTGCCGCCTCATCACTACGATCAGATCTTTACCGCCCACGGCGTCATCATGATCTTCTTCGTGGCGATGCCGTTTGTTATCGGTCTGATGAACCTGGTGGTTCCGCTTCAGCTCGGCGCGCGCGACGTAGCCTTCCCGTTCCTCAACAACCTGAGCTTCTGGTTCACCGTTGTGGGCGTGATTCTGGTTAACCTGTCTCTGGGCGTTGGTGAGTTCGCGCAGACCGGTTGGCTGGCCTATCCGCCGCTGTCGGGAATTGAGTACAGTCCTGGCGTAGGGGTTGATTACTGGATTTGGGCGCTGCAGCTCTCCGGTATCGGTACTACCCTGACCGGTATTAACTTCTTCGTGACCATTATCAAGATGCGCGCCCCGGGCATGACCATGTTCAAGATGCCAGTATTCTCCTGGGCATCTCTGTGCGCTAACATCCTGATTATCGCCTCGTTCCCAATTCTGACCGTCACCATCGCGCTGCTGACCCTGGATCGTTACCTGGGCACCCATTTCTTTACCAACGATATGGGTGGCAACATGATGATGTACATCAACCTGATTTGGGCCTGGGGTCACCCGGAAGTGTACATCCTGGTTCTGCCGGTGTTCGGGGTCTTCTCCGAAATCGCCGCGACCTTCTCGCGTAAGCGTCTGTTCGGTTACACCTCTCTGGTATGGGCAACCGTCTGTATTACCGTTCTGTCGTTCATCGTTTGGCTGCACCACTTCTTCACCATGGGTGCTGGCGCGAACGTAAACGCCTTCTTCGGTATTACTACCATGATTATCGCGATCCCGACCGGGGTTAAGATCTTCAACTGGCTGTTCACCATGTATCAGGGTCGCATCGTCTTCAACTCGGCGATGATGTGGACTATCGGCTTTATCGTGACCTTCTCCGTAGGTGGGATGACCGGCGTGCTGCTGGCGGTACCGGGCGCGGACTTCGTTCTGCACAACAGCCTGTTCCTGATTGCGCACTTCCATAACGTTATCATCGGCGGCGTAGTGTTCGGTTGCTTCGCAGGTCTGACCTACTGGTGGCCGAAAGCCTTTGGCTTCACCCTGAACGAAACCTGGGGCAAACGCGCTTTCTGGTTCTGGATCATCGGCTTCTTCGTGGCGTTTATGCCGCTGTACGTGCTGGGCTTCATGGGTATGACCCGTCGTCTGAGCCAGCAGATCGATCCGCAGTTCCACCCGATGCTGGTTATTGCAGCTTGCGGTGCGGCGCTGATCGCCTGCGGTATTCTGTGCCAGCTGATTCAGTTCTACGTGTCTATTCGCGACCGCGATCAGAACCGTGACCTGACCGGTGACCCGTGGGGTGGCCGTACGCTGGAGTGGGCAACCTCTTCTCCACCGCCGTTCTACAACTTCGCTATCGTTCCTCAGGTTCACGAACGTGATGCCTTCTGGGAAATGAAAGAGAAAGGTGAAGCGTACAAACAGCCTGCTCACTATGAAGAAATTCATATGCCGAAAAACAGCGGCGCCGGCATCGTGATTGCCGCCTTCGCTACGGTATTTGGTTTCGCCATGATCTGGCATATCTGGTGGATGGCGATCGCCAGCTTCATCGGCATCGTAGCGACCTGGATTATTAAGAGCTTTGACGAGGACGTGGATTACTACGTACCGGTTGCAGAAGTCGAAAAACTGGAAAAACAGCATTTCGATGAGATTAACAAAGCAGGGCTGAAAAATGGCAACTGATACTCTTGCGCATACTGCCCACGCGCATGAACACGGGCACCATGATACAGGACCGATGAAGGTATTCGGTTTCTGGATCTACCTGATGAGCGACTGCATTATCTTCGCTACGCTGTTTGCTACCTATGCCGTTCTGGTGAACGGCACGGCCGGCGGACCGACGGGCAAAGATATTTTTGAACTGCCGTTCGTTCTGGTTGAAACCGCACTGCTGCTGTTCAGCTCCATCACCTACGGCATGGCGGCTATCGCCATGTACAAAAACAACAAAAGCCAGGTGGTTTCCTGGCTGGCGTTGACCTGGTTGTTTGGCGCCGGATTCATCGGGATGGAAATCTATGAATTCCATCACCTGATCATGGAAGGCTTTGGTCCGGATCGTAGTGGCTTCCTGTCCGCGTTCTTCGCGCTGGTCGGCACCCACGGTCTGCACGTGACCTCCGGTCTTATCTGGATGGCGGTGCTGATGTTCCAGGTTTCACGTCGTGGCCTGACCAGCACTAACCGCACGCGTATCCTGTGCCTGAGCCTGTTCTGGCACTTCCTGGACGTCGTGTGGATCTGCGTGTTCTCGGTTGTCTATCTGATGGGGGCGATGTAATGAGTCATTCTACCGATCATAGCGGCGCTTCTCACGGCAGCGTGAAGAGCTACATGACAGGATTTATCCTGTCCATCATCCTGACGGTCATTCCGTTCGCCATGGTGATGAGTGGCTCCGCCTCGCATGCGGTTATCCTTGGCACCATTCTGGTGACCGCTGTGGTGCAGATCGTGGTACACCTCGTGTACTTCCTGCATATGAACAGCAAGTCCGATGAAGGTTGGAACCTGACCGCATTTATCTTCACCGTAATCATCATTGCGATCGTGGTTGTCGGCTCCATCTGGATTATGTGGAACCTGAACTACAACATGATGATGCACTAAGAGCGGCGAGTATGTTTAAGCAATACCTGCAAGTAACGAAACCAGGCATTATTTTTGGCAACCTGATCTCCGTGATCGGCGGTTTCCTGCTGGCCTCCAAAGGCCACATCGACTATCCGCTGTTCGTCTGGACGCTCCTTGGAGTATCCCTGGTGGTCGCCTCGGGTTGTGTATTCAACAACTACATCGACCGGGACATCGATCGTAAGATGGAACGGACGAAAAACCGGGTGCTGGTCAAAGGGCTGATCTCGCCAGAAGCTTCGCTGGTGTACGCCACCTTGCTGGGTATTGCTGGCTTCATGCTGCTGTGGTTCGGCGCTAACCCGCTGGCCTGCTGGCTGGGGGTGATGGGGTTCGTGGTTTATGTCGGCGTCTACAGCCTGTACATGAAACGCCACTCCGTCTACGGCACGCTGATTGGCTCACTCTCCGGCGCTGCGCCGCCGGTGATTGGCTACTGCGCGGTCACCGGTGATTTCGACAGCGGTGCGGCGATCCTGCTGGCTATCTTTAGCCTGTGGCAGATGCCTCACTCCTACGCCATCGCGATTTTCCGCTTTAAGGATTATCAGGCGGCGAATATTCCGGTGCTGCCGGTGGTGAAAGGCATTTCGGTCGCCAAAAACCATATTACGCTGTACATCGTCGCCTTTGCCGTGGCAACCCTGATGCTCTCGCTGGGCGGCTACGCCGGGTATAAATACCTGGTCGTGGCGGCAGCGGTCAGCGTCTGGTGGCTGGGCATGGCGCTGCGTGGCTATAAAGTGGCCGATGATAAAGTCTGGGCGCGTAAGCTGTTCGTCTTTTCTATCGTCGCCATCACCGCGCTGTCCGTGATGATGTCCGTTGACTTTATGGTGCCGGATTCACATAGTCTGCTGGCTTACGTGAGATAATTACGCACTCCCGTACGATCTAAAGCCCCGTATTTACGGGGCTTTTTCTTTCCTGTTTCATCATCGCTTTCTTTCTCATTTCATACTTCCCTCCCCTCCCCCGTCGCTTTCCCGCTATCTTTCATATCAAAAAATGAGGAAAAATTGAGCCAGTACGCATCGGGCATCACTCGCGCCGCACGGTCCTGCAATGCTACCTTTCGCCGGGGCTCTTGCCCCTTTGGGAAATAATCACTACAAGGAATTGCAATGAAAGAGTTAACACTGAACGAAATGGAGTATATCTCCGGTGGCTTTAATCTGTTCGGCGCAGCCAGCAGCTTCGCCAGCTTTGTCGCCAACTCTGGCGTCGGCTTCACCTCTTTTGTTCTGACCTCCGGCACCGCATTTGCCTCCTTCGTCGGCGACAGCGCGATGGCGTTTGGTTCCTTCCTGACCGGACAGTCAAACTGGGAAACCTTTGTGACCGCCGGAAAGGAAAACTGGGGAAGCTTTGTTAACACCGCCGGCAACAGCTGGAATACTTTCGTGAATAACGCGGCCAGCGACTGGAACACCTTTCTGACCAAAGCGTCGGCCTAAGCGACGTCTATCTTAGGGCAGCGCCACTGGCTGCCCTGTTTAACCCACCAGCATCGCCTGCGCGCTGTAGAGCAGATCGAGGTGATCGCGGCATAACGCTTCCAGCGAAGTGCGCGATTGATGACTGGTCAGACTCAGCGCCCCCCACCAGGTCCCTTCCCTGTCGGTTAACGGCACCGCCAGCACCAGCATGCCAATCTCAAACTCCTGCTCAATGGTGGCGTATCCCTGGCGCCGTACCTGGGCGATTTTCTCCATCAGCGACGCGATATCGGTCACCGTATAGGGGGTACGTTGTTCCCGGGTTATGCGCTGCAGGACGGTCTCACACTCTGCTTCCGGCAGCGAAGCCAGCCACAGTCGCCCCCCGGCGGTACAGAAAATGGGCACCCGCTCCCCAAGCCGCACCGACGTAGAGTTGAACGGCGTATGCCGACTGCGGGCGATATAGACCAGTTCATCTTCATCCACCACCCCCACCGAGGCGTGCTCTTCGGTCCGGCTGGCGATGTATTCGACAATCGGCCGTACCATGCGAGGAAACTGCGCCGAATCGACATAGGCCTGGCCAAGCCGCAGCGTCTTTGGGGTAAGCCAGTAATAGCGCCCGTCGGTTTGCAGATAGCGCTCATGCAGGAGCGTCAGCAGAAAACGTCGCGCGGCGCTTTGCGTCAGGCCGCTCATTTTCGCCGTCTGGGCGACGGTGAGCTTTGGGCATGTTTTGGAAAAAAGCTGAATTAGCGCCAGCCCTTTTTGTAAACCGACGATCAGATCGCGTGGATGAATGGTGTTTTGCATATTCGCTCACATTTTTGCAACATCATTATCGATTTCCTGCGATTATCGCAGCGTTCGTGCGATTAACAACCGACATGTCCGAATTCTGCGTTGTCGCTCCCAGCTTCCACTGAAATACTTTCACAACATTCATTTAACAAATGAGGTTTGAAATGGTCAGTGGAACTACCCAGGTTGTCGCCGTGATTGGTCATCCGATCGCCCAGGTGAAATCACCGGATAACTTCAACCGCTACTTTGCCGAACAGCACATGGACAGCGTCATGATCCCGGTGGATATCGCCCCGGACGCGGTGGCCGCCTACCTCAACGCCCTGCGCGGCTGGCAGAACATGACCGGCGTGCTGGTGACGGTGCCGCATAAACAACGCGCCGCCGCGCTGGTCGACGACCTCACGCCGCGCGCCCGCCGACTCAACGCCGTCAATGTGATCCGCAAGCTGGCGGATGGCCGCCTGCAGGGCGATATGCTGGACGGCGTCGGCTTTCAGCTCGCCGCCGAGGCGCAGGGTTTTCAGCCGGCAGGTAAGCAGGCGCTGCTCTCCGGTTGCGGCGGCGTCGGCAGCGCCATCGCCTGGGGACTGTGCGAGGCGGGGATCCGTCGGCTGGCCCTGCACGATCAAACCCCGGCCACCCGGCAGCGCCTGCATGACCTTCTGGCTGAGGCCTTTCCGACGGTGCAACTGAGCGCGCTGCCAGACACCCTTTACGGCCTCGATCTCCTGGTTAATGGTTCACCGGCCGGCATGGCCGGATTTGATGAGCTGCCTCTACCGCAGGCGCTGCTGGATACGCTCGACAGCACCACTCATGTGGCCGACGTTGTCACCGCCCCGGTGATGACGCCGTTGCTCACTTTCGCCGCCGCACGTGGTTGCAAAGTACAGACCGGGCCGGAAATGGCGCTGGCGCAGATGAGGCTGATGGGCCAGTTTATCGGCGCCATCCCGCAGGCGCAGGGAGCGGCGGCATGAAGAGCTGGGATGTGATCGTCATCGGCAGCGGCGCGGCCGGTTTTGCCGCCGCGGTCACCGCCTGCTGTAACGGGCTGTCGGTGCTGATGCTGGAGAAAGCCGGCCAGTTCGGCGGCACCTCGGCCATCTCCGGCGGCGCCGTGTGGCTGCACGATACCGACCAGGCGCGCGCCGAGGGCAAAAGCGGTAGCGCCGAGGCGATGAAAACCTACCTGCGAACCATTATCGGCGAGGGCCAGTACCGCGAAGATCTTGCCGAAGCGTTTGTCAGCGCCGGGCGGGAAGCGCTGGCCTTTCTCGAGCGTGAGGGGGCAGTAAAGTACAGCCTGCGTCCGCTCTCGCCCGATTACTATCCGGATGAACCCGGCGCAGTCGACGTCGGTCGTGCGCTGGAGGTGGTGGAGTATGACGGTCGTGAACTGGGGGACGCGTTTCGCGACCTGCGTTCACCGCCGCCGGGGATGCTGCTGTTTGGCGGGATGATGGTCAACCGCGTCGATATTCAACATTTTCTCGACATGCGCCGCTCGCTGCGCTCCCTGGCCCATTGCACCCGGCTGCTGCTGCGCTACGCCCGCGACCGGGTGAAGTACCCTCGCGGCACCCGCCTGGCGATGGGCAATGCGCTGATAGCCCGCATGGCGACTACGGCGCTGCGTAAAGGCATGAGCCTGCGGCTGAATGTCAATGTTCTGACGCTGTACGAAGCGCAAGGCGCGGTCCGCGGGGTGGAGATTGAGTATCAGGGGCAAAGAGAGACGCTGCACGCCCGACGCGGGGTGGTGCTGGCCGCAGGCGGCTTTGCCGCGGGCGCGCTGGCGGCGCGCTATCGGCCGCACACCCGCGAGCATTTCACCATGTCGCCGCCGGCCAACGATGGCGCCGCGCTGCGTCTCGCGGCGGCGCTTAACGCTCGCGAGGGAGCCGATCGGCCATCCAATTATTTCTGGGCGCCGGTATCGGTGCTGACCCGGGCCGACGGCAGCGAGGAGCGCTTCCCCCATCTGGTAACCGATCGCGCAAAACCGGGCGTGATTGCCGTCAATCAGCGGGCGGTACGCTTCGTCAACGAGTCCAGCTCCTATCACCATTTCGCCAGCGCAATGCAGGATGCAGCGGAAAATGCCCCCTGTTTTTTACTCTGCGACGCCCAGGCGATGAAGCGTTATGGCCTCGGGCTGGCACGCCCGGCGCCGGTCAATAATGACGCCCTGGTCGCCGCCGGCTATCTGCACAAAGCCGATACCCTGGCCGCGCTGGCGCAACAGCTTGGTCTGGATGCCCAAACCCTGAGCGAGACGGTAGCCCGCTACAACCGCGACGCCGCGCAGGGCGTGGATCGGGAATTTGCTAAAGGCGGCAACAGCTATAACCGGGCGATGGGCGATCCGGGCCATCAGCCTGACGCCTGTAATGCCCCCCTGCTCAGCGCGCCGTTCTATGCCATCAAACTTTATACCGGCGATCTGGGGACCTCACGGGGCCTGGTCACCACCGCCGATGCCCAGGTCGTCAATACCGAAGGACACCCCATCCCGGGGCTGTACGCGGTGGGAAACGACATGGATTCGCTGATGGCCGGCACCTATCCGAGCCCCGGCATCACCCTCGGCCCGGGGCTGACGTTTGGCTATCTCGCCGCCTGCCATCTGGCACAACACTCCACCCACTAATCAGGAAAACATCATGATCTACGAAAAACGCACGTACACCATCAATCCGCTGAAAATGGCCGACTGGCTGGCGCTATACCAAAGCGATGCCCTGGCGGTGCAAACCGACCATCTCGGCCAGCTAATCGGCTTCTTTTTTACCGAGATCGGCGTGGTCAATCAGGTAGTGCACATCTGGGCTTATGAAAGCCTGGACGATCGTCTGGTGCGCCGCGCGCGGATGGCCCAGGACGAACGCTGGCAGACCTTCTCGCGTAAAAATCGCGAACTGGCCGCCGTGGAACGCCTCGAGTCGGTGCTGATGCGCCCCACCGCTTTTTCACCTCTGCAGTAAGGAGTCCAACATGAGCGGGCCTGTGAAGGTGGATGTGCTGGTGGTCGGCTCCGGCGCCGCGGGGCTCTCTGCCGCGGTGACTGCTGCGATGCACGGCGCCAGCGTCATGGTGGCGGAGAAAGCGTCAGTGCTCGGCGGAACCAGCGCCTGGTCCGGCGGCTGGCT
>NZ_JH414799.1:67232-126507 GCF_000238715.1 Klebsiella sp. 4_1_44FAA | reverse complement strand
CCCGCTGGCGCGGGCGGAGGGCGATCGACGAAGCAGCCGACGCGCCGCTGACCTATCTGCAGCTTGAGATGGGGGGCGAAGCCGCCGATATTCGTCTGCAAACCTTCCTGCGTTACGGGCCGGAGATGGTGGAATTTTTCCATCAGCGGACGGCGGTGCAGTTTCTCTCGGGCAGCGCCATGCCGGACTTTCACCCGTCGCCGGGTGCGGCGAACGGAGGGCGGTCGGTCACCGCGCACCCCTACGATGGCCGCCTGCTCGGCGACTGGCTCCATCGCCTGCGTCCGCCGCTGGAAACCATTAGCCTGGGCGGGATGGGCATCGCCGGCGGCGCGGATATGGCGCATTTTTTCAATGCCACCCGCTCGCCGCGCTCCGCGCTGTATGCCGCCCGCCGCCTGCTGCGCCACGGCTGGCAGCGGCTACGCGCCGGACGGGGGCAGCATCTGGTCAATGGCAATGCGCTGGTCGCCCGTCTGCTGCGATCCGCCCTCGACGCCGGCGTGCGTTTTCAGCTCAATGCCCCGGTGGTCCGGCTGCTGCAGGGTCCGCCGGGCGTGTCCGGCGCGGTGCTGCGCAGCGACAGCGGGGAGATTCACGTCGAAGCTGGCGCCGTGGTGCTGGCCTGCGGCGGTTTTCCCCACGATCGCCAGCGGCTGGCGCAGGTGGTGCCCCACGCGGCGGAGGGTTACGGCCATTTCTCCGCCGCACCGCCGGACAATCAGGGCGAGGGGATCAGGCTTGGCGAATCCGTCGGCGGCCAGTTCGACACTTCCCTGCGCCACCCGCTGGCCTGGGCGCCGGTGTCCCGCGTCACTCTGGCCAGCGGCCAGCAGCTAATGTTTCCTCATCTGGTGGAGCGCGCCAAACCCGGGGTGATCGCCGTCCTGCCCAACGGCAAACGTTTTGTTAACGAGGCCGACTCTTATCATGACTTTATCGCCGCCCTGCTGGCGGCCACACCCGCGGGCGACACGCCGCAGGCGTGGCTGCTGGCCGATCGTCGTACGCTGCGTCGCTACGGCCTGGGCCACGCCAGACCGTTCCCGTTCACCCCCACCGCCTGGCTGCGTACCGGCTATCTGCAGCGAGGAAACACCCTGGCGGAGCTGGCGAAGCAGTGCGCTATCGACGCCAATGCGCTGGCGAAGACGTCGATTTTCACCGCGGGGCATCAGCCTATAACCGCGCCCAGGGTGACCATCAGGTGACGCTCGGACCGCTGCGCGAAGGGCCGTTCTACGCGGTGCGCATTCTGCCCGGCTCGCTGGGCACCTTCAGCGGATTGCAAACCGACGAACACGCCCGGGTGCTGGATGAACAGCAGCAGCCGATACCGGGTCTGTACGCCATCGGCAACGACATGTCGAGCGTGATGCGCGGCTATTACCCCAGCGGAGGGATCACCCTCGGGCCCGCCATGACCTTCGGCTATCTGGTGGGTAAAAACCTGGCAAAAAAAACAAATATAAACAATAACATAACTTGATTTCCACGAATGGATGCACCCTAACTCTCTTCACCTGCAACTGTACCGGAGCCCTTTATGAACAAGCGTACCCTATCGCTCGCCGCGCTGACCCTGCTCGATGTCCCTCCCCCCGAACAGGTGCGGATTGCGGCCAGAACCGGTTTTACCCACGTTGGGCTGCGACTGCTCCCCGCCACACCGACCGACCCGGACTACGACATGCTGGGCGATACCCCGGCCGTCCGGGCGACGCTCGCCGCGTTGATGGAAACTGGCATCCGCGTGTCGGACGTGGAGATCGTCCGCCTGACCCCCGGGTTTACCCTCGACGATCGGCTGCAGCGTTTTATGGAGACCGCCGCGCGTCTTGGCGCCGGACAGGTGTTAGTCGCCGGCAATGATGACAACCTTCAGCGCAGCGCTGACAACCTCGCCATCCTCGCCGCGGCCGGTCGTCCATTTGGGCTGACCATGAATCTTGAGCCGATGCCCTGGACCCAATTGCGCAACATCGCCGCAGCGCAAGCACTAATCGCCGCCAGCGGGCGGGAAGACATCGGCATTCTGGTGGACGCTCTCCATTTCTGGCGCGCGGGAGAATCGCTCGCCGCCCTCTCCAGCCTGCCCGCGCATCATCTCAACTATATGCAACTCTGCGATGGCGCGGCGCAGAAGCCGGAGAGCGAGCAGGAACTTATCCGCCAGGCCCGCTCGGCGCGCAACGTGCCGGGGGAAGGCGGTCTGGATCTGCATGGTCTGATGTCGGCCCTGCCGGCGACGCTGCCGGTCTCTCTCGAAGTGCCGCTTGACGGCGAGCAAGGCGCCCTGCCGCCTCTTCAGCGGGCGCAGTTACTGTTCGATGCCGCGCAGCCCTACCTGCGCGCCTGCGCATAAGGAATACGCTATGACACAGACTCAACGCCTGGATGTCAGAGAGTTAATAAATCGTAACCCGCTGAGCCGATTTCAGAAGCTGATTATATTTCTCGGCTTTTGCGTCATCGCTCTCGATGGTTTTGATATCGCGATCATGGGCTTTATCGCCCCGACGCTAAAGCTGGAATGGGGGGTAAGCAACCACCAGCTGGGTCTGGTGATCAGCGCCGCGCTGATCGGCCTCGCGCTGGGGGCGATTTTCTCCGGCCCGCTCGCCGACTGGCTGGGACGTAAGAAAATCATCATCAACAGCGTTTTCTTCTTCGGTTTCTGGACCATCGCCACCGCCTTCTCGCACAACGTAGAACAGATGATGTTCTTTCGCTTTCTGACTGGCCTCGGGCTGGGCGCCGCGATGCCGAATATCGGGACGCTGGTGTCGGAATACGCCCCGGAACGCCAGCGTTCATTTATTATCACCGTCATCTTTTGCGGGTTCACCTTCGGTGCGGCGGCGGGAGGATTTTCGGCATCGTGGCTGATCCCCCAGTTTGGCTGGCACTCGCTGATGGCGCTCGGCGGTATTCTGCCGCTGCTGTTTGCCCCCCTGCTCATCTGGCTGCTGCCGGAATCGGTTCGTTTTCTGGTGATCAAACAAGCGCCCGCGGCGCGCATACGCGCCATTCTTAACCGTCTCTATCCCGGACAAATCAGCGACAATGTGAGGTTTATCCTACCGGCGCAGCCAGCGGCCGGCAACGCGATGCGCATTGTCCTCTCCCGCCAGTACGGTTTCGGCTCGCTGATGCTATGGCTGGTCTACTTTATGGGGCTGTTCCTGGTCTATATCCTCGGCAGCTGGCTGCCAACGCTGGTTAAAGCGGTAGGAATGACCGTTAGCCAGGCGGCCATCATGACGGCGATCTACCAGGCGGGCGGCACCCTCGGCTCGTTGTTTGCCGGCTGGCTGATGGACAGGATCAACCCCCATCGCGCGCTGGGGATAATCTACGCCGTTGGCGGCCTGTTCACCATGGCGATGGGCTACGCCGCGGGCAGCTTTGCCTTGCTCTGTATGCTGGCGTTTATCAGCGGCGCCTGCCTGAACGGCGCGAATACCGGCATGAACGCCCTCTCCGCCCGCTACTACCCTACACAGGCGCGGGCGACGGGATCCAGCTGGATGCACGGCGTCGGGCGCATCGGCGCCATTCTCAGCGCCTTTGCCGGCGCCGAGATGATGGCGCTCAACCTGCCCTTTGAATGCGTCTTTTTGATCCTCGGTATCCCGGCAGCCCTCACCGTCGCAGGCCTGGCGGCGAAGGGCATCTTTGCGGCCGGTCATCCTCCCGTCGCTTCAACTTCCCCCGCGTCTGTGCGCGGAGCGTCATAGCGGCATCTGGTTCCCGGTGCAATCGGCGGATTGCACCGCCTTCAGCAGCTAATAAAGAAAATTTATTTCATATTTTTTTGAAACGAAAAAACGCCCGCAACAATCTGGACGACTCCGGCAGGCGATATCCCGCCCTCACCTTTTCAACCAAGCGCAAAAGAAACTATCGCTAATTCGATCCCCCTCGCATATATGGAAAATAAATTCCACAACACAATTGAAACAGAACAAACATTTCCTTAAGTTGAAGTCAGTCTATCCGGATGCGCGTTGCCGCAGGCGTCGGCATTGAGCGCCTCAGAGTGCAAATGATTTCAAAAAGGAGAGCACCATGTTAAACGGCCTGAAACCCTTATCCCGTTCCCTGCGCTGGGGCATGGTCGGCGGCGGGGGAACCAGTCAGATCGGCTACAGCCACCGCTGTGCGGCGCTGCGTGACAATGTTTATACCCTGCTGGCCGGCGCGCTTGACGTCGATGCCGAGCGCGGGCGCGCGTTCGGTGAGCAACTGGGCATCGCGCCGGAGCGCTGCTACGCCGACTACCAGACCCTGTTTCGCGAAGAGGCGCAGCGCCCTGACGGGATCGAGGTCGTCTCGGTCACCACCCCGAACAATACCCATTTCGCCATTACCAAAGCGGCGCTGGAGGCGGGACTCCACGTTATCTGCGAAAAGCCCCTCTGCTTTACCACCGAAGAGGCACGCGAGCTGGTGGAACTGAGCAAAAAACAGAACAAAATCGTCGGCGTCACCTACGGCTATGCCGGCTATCAGATGATCCAGCAGGCGCGGCAGATGATTGCCGATGGACTGCTCGGCGAGATCCGCATCGTTAACATGCAATTCGCCCACGGCTTCCATAACCAGGCCGTCGAGCTGCAGGCAGAATCCACCCGCTGGCGAGTAACGCCGAAGTTTGCCGGGCCCAGCTATGTGCTTGGGGATCTGGCCACCCATCCGCTGTTTGTCGCCGAGACCATGGCGCCGCAGCTCAATATCAAACGGCTGATGTGCTCCCGTCAGAGCTTTGTTTCCTCCCGCGCGCCGCTGGAAGATAACGCCTTTGTCCTGATGGAATATGACAACGGCGCGGTTGGCTCGATGTGGACCAGCGCGGTCAACAGCGGCGCCATGCACTCGCAAAAAGTGCGCATCGTCGGCGAAAAAGCAAGCATCGAATGGTGGGATGAGCATCCTAACCAGCTCAGCTATGAGGTGCAGGGCGAGCCGGCGCGCATTCTGGAACGTGGGATGCCCTACCTGTCGCCGAATGCGCTGGCGGATGACCGCATTGGCGGCGGCCATCCGGAAGGGCTGTTCGAAGCCTGGGCCAACCTCTATCGCCGCTATGCGCAGGCGATTGACGCCACGGACCGCGACGATCGCGCCTTCCTGCAAGACTTCTGGTATCCGGACGTCGAAGCCGGGCTGCACGGCGTCTATTGGGTAGAGCAGTGCGTCAAATCGGCTGACGCTGGCAGCCAGTGGGTTGACTTTACTTTACCTTAATTTTCCCCCTCGCCAGTGGAGTCCCCCTCCACTGGTTTATTGATTTTTACCAACTTGTCGCATCGCGCAACAGCCCCGTAATATCTGTTAAACAAACATTTATTTACGCTTCTTACCCCCCGCCGCTACACTAGGCGCAGTTTTTATATTGAGGTGGTAATGAACGATAACAAAATGACGCCAGGGGAACTGCGCGCGACCTGGGGTTTGGGGACAGTATTCTCCCTGCGCATGCTTGGCATGTTTATGGTCCTGCCGGTTCTGACCACGTATGGCATGGCGTTGCAGGGTGCCAGTGAAGCGCTGATTGGCCTGGCGATCGGTATCTACGGCCTGGCGCAGGCGGTGTTCCAGATCCCCTTCGGACTGTTATCTGACCGTATTGGCCGTAAGCCATTGATCGTCGGCGGCCTGCTTATCTTCGTGCTCGGCAGCGTCATCGCCGCGCTCACCGACTCCATCTGGGGCATCATTCTTGGCCGCGCCCTGCAGGGCTCCGGCGCCATCGCCGCCGCGGTTATGGCCCTGCTGTCCGATCTCACCCGCGAACAGAACCGCACCAAAGCGATGGCCTTTATCGGCGTCAGCTTCGGCGTCACCTTCGCCATCGCCATGGTGCTGGGGCCGATTGTCACCCACCAGCTGGGTCTGCACGCGCTGTTCTGGATGATCGCCATCCTGGCGACCGTCGGCATCCTGCTCACCCTGTGGGTGGTGCCCAACAGCCATAACCATGTCCTTAACCGCGAATCCGGGATGGTGAAGGGCTGCTTTAGCAAGGTGCTGGCGGAGCCGCGCCTGCTGAAGCTTAACTTTGGCATCATGTGCCTGCACATTATGCTGATGTCCACTTTTGTCGCCCTGCCCGGACAACTGGAGGCCGCCGGCTTCCCGGCCGCCGAGCACTGGAAGATTTACCTGGTCACCATGGTTATCTCGTTCATCTCGGTGGTGCCGTTTATCATCTACGCCGAAGTGAAGCGCAAGATGAAGCGCGTCTTCCTGCTCTGCGTCGCCATCCTGCTGATTGCGGAAATTGTCCTCTGGGGCGCCGGAGGCTACTTCTGGGAGCTGGTGGCGGGCGTTCAGCTCTTCTTCCTGGCGTTTAACCTGCTGGAAGCGCTGCTGCCGTCGCTAATTAGCAAGGAGTCTCCGGCGGGCTACAAAGGCACCGCGATGGGCGTCTACTCCACCAGCCAGTTTCTCGGCGTGGCGATTGGCGGCGCGCTTGGCGGCTGGGTCGATGGTTTCTTTGATTCGCAAACCGTGTTTCTGCTGGGCGCCCTGCTGGCGATGCTGTGGCTGCTGGTGGCCAGCACCATGAGCGAGCCGCCGTACGTCAGCAGCCTGCGGGTGGAGGTGCCGGAAGGCGTGGTGGTCGACAGCGCGCTGCAGGCGCGTCTGCTGAGCGCCAGTGGGGTTCATCAGGCGCTGGTGGTACCCGAGGAGCGTTCGGTGTATATCAAAATCGACAGCAAGGTCACCAACCGCTTCGAGATAGAGCAGCTCATCAAAGGAGTATAAAAAAAGCGGGGAATTCCCCGCTTTTTGCTGTCTGCCCGCCGCCTTAGTCGCGGAAGTTTTTGAACTGGAACGGCTGTCCCAGATCGCCACCGCGCACCAGCGCCATCACCGACTGCAGATCGTCGCGGGACTTACCGGTCACGCGGATCTCTTCACCCTGAATCTGGGCCTGCACTTTCAGCTTGCTGTCTTTGATCAGTTTAACGATCTTCTTCTGCACCGCGCTTTCAATGCCCTGCTTCAGCTTCGCTTCAACAAACCAGGTTTTACCGCTGTGCACGATATCTTCCGGTACGTCGAGGGAGGTGCCTTCAATGCCGCGCTTGAGCAGCTTGGCGCGAAGGATATCCAGCAGCTGGTTCACCTGGAAGTCAGACTCACTCAGCACTTTAATGGTCTTGTTGGCGTCG
The DNA here is from genome assembly GCF_000238715.1 of Klebsiella sp. 4_1_44FAA. Lineage (NCBI taxonomy): Bacteria > Pseudomonadati > Pseudomonadota > Gammaproteobacteria > Enterobacterales > Enterobacteriaceae > Klebsiella > Klebsiella sp. 4_1_44FAA. The sequence continues at coordinate 119,323 of NZ_JH414799.1, read as the reverse complement.
TTTAATTCAAAAGTGGCTTCAACGCCACGAAAATCAAAACGCGACTCGACTTCGCGGCTCGCGTTGTCCACCGCGTTACGGGCTTCCTGAAGATCAACTTCAGAGACAATATCGAAAGATGGCATCTTTTCCTCTCCTTCCGTTTCTTTTGCGTTGCATAATACCTGCAACGCGGCATAACTCAACTTGTTATCCCGGAAGCTTAGCTGATTACGCAACGCTCGCGCTATTTTCCCCGTGATGTCCGACGATGCGAAAAGCGACGAGATAGACTTTAGCCATCAGCGCCTGGGATAGCGGCAGATGAGGAGGAACAATGAAAGTAACCGTACTGGGATGCGGTGCGCTGGGACAACTATGGCTGACCGCGTTGTACAAACAGGGACATGAAGTCCAGGGCTGGCTGCGCGTACCGCAGCCATTCTGTAGCGTCAACGTCATTGAAACCGATGGCTCAGTGTTCAACGAATCGCTGACGGCCAACGACCCCGATTTTCTCGCCAGCAGCGAGCTGCTGATCGTCACCTTAAAGGCCTGGCAGGTGTCGAATGCGGTAAAGCACCTGGCCGGGATCCTGCCGGACACCACGCCAATTGTGCTGGTACATAACGGCATGGGCACCGTCGAGGAGCTGCGCGGCGTGAAACAGCCGTTGCTGCTGGCCTCCACGACCCAGGCGGCGCGGCGCGATGGGAATGTCATCATCCACGTTGCCCAGGGCACCACGCATATCGGACCGGCAAAAAGCTACGAGGGGGACTACAGCTATCTCGCAGAAGTTCTGCAGAGCGTGCTGCCGGATGTCGCCTGGCATAACAATATCCACTCGGCCATCTGGCGCAAGCTGGCGGTTAACTGCGTGATTAACCCTCTGACCGCGCTCAAAGGGTGTAAAAACGGCGATCTGCGCGACTATACGCAGGAAGTTGCGGCCATTTGTCGCGAGGTGGCGGCGGTGATGGAGCGCGAAGGTATTCATACCTCGGCGGAAAACCTGCTATTTTATGTCGAACAGGTAATTGAAAGTACGGCAGAAAATATCTCTTCCATGCTGCAGGACGTTCGCGCCCAGCGGCATACAGAGATCGACTACATCACCGGTTTTCTGCTCAACCGCGCCCGCGCCCACGGCGTCGCCGTACCGGAAAACGCCCGCTTATTTGAATTGATCAAGCGTAAGGAGAATGAATATGAGCGCGTCGGCACTGATTTGCCTCGCCCCTGGTAGCGAAGAGACCGAAGCGGTCACCACTATCGACCTGCTGGTCCGCGGCGGAGTAAAGGTGACCACCGCCAGCGTCGCCAGCGACGGCAGCCTGACCATCGTCTGTTCGCGCGGCGTCAAACTGCTGGCGGATGCGCCGCTGGTCGAGGTGGCCGATGGTGATTTCGATATCATCGTCCTCCCGGGCGGTATCAAGGGCGCAGAGTGCTTCCGCGACAGCACGCTACTGGTGGAAACCGTCCGCCAGTTTCATCTCTCTGGGCGCATTGTGGCCGCCATCTGCGCCGCCCCGGCGACCGTGCTGGTACCCCATAATCTGTTCCCGATCGGCAACATGACCGGTTTTCCGGCGCTGAAGGAACATATCCCCGCCGAGCAGTGGCAGGATAAAAGAGTGGCCTGGGATCCGCGGGTGAATCTGTTAACCAGCCAGGGTCCGGGGACTTCGATTGATTTCGCCCTGAAAATGATCGATCTGCTGGTGGGGCGCGAGAAAGCGTATGAGGTCGCCTCACAGCTGGTGATGGCCGCTGGCATCTATAATTACTACGAAGCCTGATAGCCGGTCCGCGCCGCGGGCTGGCTCCCCTTTTCCTGAGGAGTCGCAGCATGTCCCGGAGCGCAACCGATTCTCGCGATCTTGTAATCAGCCGCCTGCTCAGCGCGCCCGCCCCAGCCCTGTGGCGCGCGTGGGCCGACCCGGCATTACTCCGAACCTGGTGGTGCCCGAAGCCCTGGCAAACCGAGGTTCTGGCCTTTGATTTTCGCGCCGGCGGGGCCTTTCACACCGTGATGCACGGGTCTGACGGTGAACGCAGCGATAACCCCGGCTGTTTTCTTGAGGTTATCCCGCAACAAAAAATCGTCATGACCTCGATGCTGACGGCGGATTATCGCCCCGCCGTTTCCCCCTTCGCGATGACGGCCATCATCACCTTTGCCGATGAACAGGTCGGGTGTCGCTATACGGCTACGGTGCTGCATGCCGATGATGAAACCCGCGAGCAGCATGAGCAGATGGGATTTTTCGAGGGCTGGAATATTGTCATCGATCAGCTCAATGACCTGGCGCTGACCCTGCGCTAATACACTCCCCTGCCAATAGTAAAAAGGCCTTCCATTAGGGAAGGCCTTTTGCATCATAACAACCTGTTACGGGCGATAAACTTTCACGTTGTTGAAGCCCTGCTCGCGCAAATAAAGCGCCTGCAGACGGCTCATCACCCCGCGCTCGCACCACAGCAGCCAGGTTTTGCTCTGATCGAGATCGCCAAATTTGGTGCTTAGCTTGTAGAACGGCAGGGAAACAACCTCAACCCCCTCGACCTTCAGCGGCTTGTCTTCCTGCTCGTCGATGGAGCGAATGTCGAGGATCGCGTCATTGGCGCCAAAGCCGGTCACGGTTTCCACTTCCACCACCGTCTCTTCCGTCTGCTGGGCGATCTCGCGGATATCGATATTGCTCGCCTCTTCCACCACTTTATCAAGGATGCTGAAATCGAAGTGTTCTTCTTCCGCTTCAATCTTCGCCTTCACCGCCTTCACGGTCGGGCTCTTGGAGATCACGCCGCAATATTCCGGCATGGTGCGGGCAAAATCTTCCGTGCCGATCTCACGCGCCAGGTCGATGATGTGCTCTTTATCGTGCGAAATCAGCGGGCGCAGGATCAGAGTATCGGAGACATTATCGATCAGGCGCAGGTTAGTGAGGGTCTGACTGGAGACCTGGCCGAGCGCTTCGCCGGTGACCAGCGCCTGCACGCCATAGCGTTCCGCGACTTTTGACGCGGCGCGGACCATCATGCGCTTGAGCACGACGCCCATCTGGCCGTCGTCCACTTTTTCAAGGATTTCGCCGACTACTGGCTCAAAGTTAATCGCCACAAAGCGAACGCGGTGTGAGCTGCCGAAGCGGTTCCACAGATAATGCGCGACCTGACGGACGCCAATCTCATGGGCGGCGCCGCCAAGGTTAAAGAAGCAGTAATGAACGCGGCAGCCGCGGCGCATCAGCATGTAGCTTGAGACGCCGGAGTCAAAGCCGCCGGAGATCAGCGACAGCACATCTTCCTGGGTGCCGATCGGGAAACCGCCGATGCCTTCATAGCGGCCTTTCACCAGCAGCAGGCGATCGTTTTCAATCTCGAGATTGACGGTGACGTCCGGGTCGGTCAGCTTCACGCGCGCCGTTTCAATATGCTGATTCAGGCCGCCGCCGACGTAGCGTTCCACTTCAATTGAGGTGAATTCATGTTTGCCGCGACGCTTCACTCGCACGCAGAAGGTTTTGCCTTCCAGCGCCTCGCGCCACAGCGGCAGCGTCTGCTCGAAAATATCGTGCAGCGAGGTGAACGGCACGTCTTCGACTTCCAGAATATGGTGGATGCCGGGGATACGGGTCAGCGCATCGCGAATAGCCGGGCGCTGATTTTCATCTTTCGCGCGAACTTCGATATGATCCCAATGACGGACGACGGCCAGCGTCTCATCATAGTTTTTGAGAACGTTACGAATGTTCCCGGTTAAGATTTTAATGAAGCGCAACCGCACAGATTGGCTTTTGATGGTGATTTCCGGGAACAATTTAATGATAAACTTCATAGCGACAATAGTTCGTTGGCAAGCCCGACGGGGCTATAAGCAAAAGTTGTAAAGCAGCGCACACCGGTGCCTGCATCCTGGGCGCGGAGTATATCACCATTGCGCGTTATTTGCTTACACGCGTGACTTCGTTACCATACCCGGTATTGCCGTCGCGACATAACAAGAGTCTACATTCACTATGCCAAAGAAAAATGAGGCCCCGGCCAGCTTTGAAACTGCTCTGGGCGAACTGGAGCAGATCGTTAACCGTCTGGAAAGCGGCGATTTGCCGTTAGAGGAAGCGCTAAGCGAATTTGAGCGCGGCGTACAGCTGGCGCGCCAGGGGCAAAGTCAGCTGCAGAAGGCCGAACAGCGCGTGCAGATCCTGCTGGCGAATAGTGAAGATTCCCCGACCACGCCTTTTACGCCGGACGCTGAATAAATGGATTTCCCGCAACAATTGCAGGCCTGTGTGGAACAGGCAAACGAAGCGCTGCGCCGTTTCATCGCCCCGCAGCCCTTTCAGAACACTCCGCTGGTGGAAGCGATGCATTATGGCGCATTGTTAGGCGGTAAACGCCTGCGTCCCTTCCTTGTCTACGCCACCGGCGAGATGTTCGGCGTGTGCCGTACCACGCTGGATGCTCCTGCCGCGGCGGTCGAATGCATTCATGCCTACTCCCTGATGCATGATGATTTGCCGGCGATGGATGATGACGATCTGCGCCGCGGCCTGCCGACCTGCCATATTAAATTTGGCGAAGCCAACGCAATTCTTGCGGGAGATGCCCTGCAAACGCTGGCGTTCTCTATACTGAGTGATGCGCCGATGGTCGACGTTCCTGACCGGGACCGGCTGGCGATGGTTTCCGAACTGGCGCAGGCCAGCGGCGTGGCGGGCATGTGCGGCGGCCAGGCGCTGGATCTGCAGGCCGAGGGACAGCAGGTTGATTTACAGGCGCTGGAGCGTATCCATCGCCATAAAACGGGCGCCCTGATCCGCGCCGCCGTCCGGATGGGAGCCCTGAGCGCCGGCGAACGCGGCCGCGCTGCCCTGCCGGCGCTGGATCGCTATGCGGAAAATATCGGTCTTGCCTTCCAGGTCCAGGATGACATTCTCGACGTGGTAGGGGATACTGCGACCCTTGGCAAACGTCAGGGTGCCGACCAGCAATTGGGTAAAAGCACCTATCCCGCCCTCCTGGGTCTTGAGCAAGCCCGGAAGAAAGCGCACGACCTGATCGCTGATGCCCGCCGGTCGTTAGATGAGCTGGCCGCACAATCTCTGGATACTTCGGCACTGGAAGCGCTCGCGAATTACATTATTCAGCGCGATAAATAAACAAAAAATGAGTCTCTGATGAGTTTTGATATTGCCAAATACCCGACCCTGGCGCTGGTAGATTCCACCCAGGAGTTGCGCCTGTTGCCAAAAGAGAGCCTGCCGAAGCTATGTGATGAGCTGCGGCGCTATCTACTGGACAGCGTCAGCCGTTCCAGCGGTCACTTTGCCTCTGGCCTCGGCACGGTGGAACTGACCGTGGCGCTGCACTACGTGTATAACACGCCGTTCGATCGCCTGATCTGGGACGTCGGCCATCAGGCCTACCCGCATAAAATTCTGACCGGTCGCCGGGACAAAATCGGCACCATTCGTCAGAAAGGCGGCCTGCATCCCTTCCCGTGGCGCGGTGAAAGCGAGTATGACGTGCTGAGCGTCGGTCACTCCTCCACTTCCATTTCCGCGGGTATCGGGGTGGCTATCGCCGCCGCGAAAGAGGATAAGCAGCGGCGCGCGGTGTGCGTCATTGGCGACGGGGCGATCACCGCCGGCATGGCGTTTGAGGCGATGAACCACGCCGGGGATATCAAACCCGACCTGCTGGTGGTGCTGAATGACAATGAAATGTCGATTTCCGAGAACGTCGGCGCGCTGAACAATCATCTGGCGCAGCTGCTCTCCGGTAAGCTCTACTCCACCCTGCGCGAAGGGGGCAAAAAGGTCTTCTCCGGGGTGCCGCCGATTAAAGAGCTGCTTAAGCGTACCGAAGAGCATATCAAAGGGATGGTGGTGCCGGGCACGCTGTTTGAAGAGCTGGGCTTTAACTACATTGGCCCGGTGGATGGCCATGACGTGCTCGGTCTGGTCAGCACGCTGAAGAACATGCGCGACCTGAAAGGCCCGCAGTTCCTGCATATTATGACCAAAAAAGGCCGCGGCTATGAGCCCGCCGAGAAAGACCCGATCACCTTCCATGCGGTGCCAAAATTCGACCATACCAGCGGCGTACTGCCCAAAAGCAGCGGCGGCCTCCCTTCCTACTCGAAAATCTTCGGCGACTGGCTGTGTGAAACGGCGGCCAAAGACAACAAGCTGATGGCGATCACGCCGGCGATGCGCGAAGGTTCAGGGATGGTGGAGTTTTCGAAGAAATTCCCCGATCGGTACTTTGACGTCGCCATTGCCGAGCAGCATGCGGTCACCTTCGCCGCCGGGCTGGCGATTGGCGACTACAAGCCGGTGGTGGCGATCTACTCCACCTTCCTGCAGCGAGCCTACGATCAGGTGATCCATGATGTGGCTATCCAGAAGCTGCCGGTGCTGTTTGCTATCGACCGCGCCGGGATCGTCGGCGCAGACGGCCAGACGCATCAGGGAGCGTTCGATCTCTCCTTCCTGCGCTGTATTCCGGATATGGTGGTAATGACCCCGAGCGATGAAAATGAATGTCGCCAGATGCTGTACACCGGCTACCACTACAGCGACGGCCCCTGCGCGGTGCGCTATCCGCGCGGTAGCGGCACCGGCGCGACGCTCGAGCCGCTGGCATCGCTGCCGATCGGCAAAGGGGTGGTGAAACGTCAGGGCGAGAAAATAGCGATCCTCAACTTTGGCACCCTGCTGCCGGAAGCCGCGGCGGTAGCGGACAAACTCAACGCCACCCTGGTGGATATGCGCTTTGTGAAGCCGCTGGATACCGCGCTGATCCTCCAGCTGGCCGGCGAGCACGACACGCTGGTGACGCTGGAAGAGAACGCCATCATGGGCGGCGCCGGCAGCGGCGTGAACGAAGTGCTGATGGCCCATCGCCGGGCGGTACCGGTGCTCAATATTGGCCTGCCGGATTATTTTATTCCTCAGGGCACTCAGGAAGAGATCCGCGCCGACCTCGGCCTTGATGCCGCCGGTATTGAAGCCAAAATCCGCGACTGGCTGGCATAATTGCCCCTTCCGCTCCTGCTATGCTTAAGGGATACCCTTGATGAATAGCAGGAGCGCACTATGCACTATATCCCCCTCGGTGATACTGCCTTACGTGTTTCTCGACTCTGCCTCGGCTGCATGACCTTCGGCGAGCCGGACCGCGGCAGACACGCCTGGACGCTTCCGGAAGAGAGCAGCCGCCCGCTTATCCAGCACGCCATTGAAGGCGGCATCAACTTCTTCGATACCGCAAATAGCTACTCCGACGGCAGCAGCGAAGAGATCGTTGGCCGCGCCCTGCGCGACTTTGCCCGCCGTGACGAGGTGGTTGTCGCCACCAAGGTGTATCACCAGGTCGGCGATCTGGCGGAAGGACTTTCCCGGGCGCAGATCCTGCGCTCCATCGACGACAGCCTGCGCCGTCTCGGGATGGACTATGTCGACCTGCTGCAGATCCACCGCTGGGACTATACCACCCCGATTGAAGAGACGCTCGAAGCGCTGGACGAGGTGGTGAAAGCCGGCAAAGCGCGCTATATCGGCGCCTCGTCCATGCATGCCCGACAGTTTGCCCAGGCGCTGGCGCTCCAGCAGCAGAACGGCTGGGCGCGCTTCGTCACCATGCAGGATCACTACAACCTGATTTACCGGGAAGAAGAGAATGAGATGCTGCCCCTGTGCCAACGTAACGGCGTAGCGGTGATCCCATGGAGTCCGCTGGCGCGCGGCAGGCTAACCCGCCCCTGGGGTGAGACCACCGCCCGGCTGGTCTCAGATGAGTTCGGCAAATCGCTGTACAGCGCCAGTGAAGAAAACGATGCGCAGATCGCCGGGAATCTCGCGGACGTGGCGGAAGAACTCGACGCCAGCCGCGCCCAGGTCGCCCTCGCCTGGCTGTTAAGCAAACCCGGCGTCGCCGCGCCGATTATCGGCCCGTCGCGTCAGGAACAGCTTGATGATCTGCTGCAGGCGGTGGATTTGACGCTCTCCCCGGAACAGATCGACAAGCTGGAGGCGCCGTATCAGCCGCATCCGGTGGTGGGATTTAAGTGAAGGGCGTGGTTTCCCCGGCAGCGTAGCGTTGCCGGGGAGAGGCGGTTAAAGCAGACCGATGGGCCAGTGATGGCCAATGACGTACAGCACGCCAGCGGAGATCACGCCGGCGACGATGTCGTCGACCATAATCCCCATTCCGCCGTGGATATTGCGATCAAACCAGCGAATTGGCCACGGCTTCCACATATCGAAGATACGGAAAATCACGAAGCCGGCGGCCACCCACTGCCAGTCCATGGTCGGCAGCGCCATCAGGGTGATCCACATCCCGACGAACTCGTCCCAGACGATGCTGCCGTGGTCATGGGTGCCCATATCTTTGGCCGTGCGATGGCACAGATAGACGCCGATACAGATGCTCATCATCACCACCAGCGAGTAAAGCTGCCAGGGGAGAAAGGTCATCAGATACCAGAACGGGATCGCCGCCAGCGAGCCCATCGTCCCCGGCACCACCGGGCTTAAGCCGCTACCAAAGCCGGTCGCCAGCAGATGCCACGGATTACGCATACTCAGGCGGCTAAGCGCCTCGTCTCGACTACGCAAAGTGATCGTATCCCTTTAAATCAAGCGCGACCGGCTTACCGTCGCGGATAAACTGCAGCCCTTCGCTCTCCGGCGCAATCTGTCCGATACAGGTAAAACGCGCGCCAAGATGGCCAAGAGCCACGTCCAGCGCCCCGCGGTTCAGTTCCGGTACGGTAAAGCACAGCTCGTAATCTTCCCCGCCGGCGAGCGCCCAGCGCAGCGCCTGCTCAGAATCAACCTGGCGCAGCATCGCATCGGAGTACGGCATGGCATCGAGATCGATACGTGCGCCGCAGCCGCTGGCTTTGAGAATATGGCCCAGATCGGAGATCAGGCCGTCGGAGAGATCGATAGCCGATGTCGCCAGGTCACGCAGCGCCTGGCCCTGCAGCACGCGCGGCATCGGCCGCAGATGACGGGCCAGCAGGTAGTCGGCGTCAGACGGTTCATCCACCGTTAGACGATTCTGCAGTACCGCCAGACCGGCGGCGCTATCTCCCGGAGTGCCGGTAACATAGATCCAGTCCCCCGGCTTCGCGCCAGCGCGTTTCATGGCGCGTCCCGGCGGCACAAAGCCGTGGATACCCAGCGTCATGGAGAGCGGGCCACGGGTAGTGTCGCCGCCAATCAGTTGCATATCGTAATAGTCCAGCTGGACAAACAGGCTGTCGCTGAAGGCTTCCAGCCAGGTTTCATCCACCTCCGGCAAGGTCAGCGCCAGCGTGAGCCACGCCGGCTCCGCGCCCATCGCCGCGAGGTCGCTCAGGTTCACCGCCAGCGCTTTATAAGCGAGGTCGGCAGGGTCGATATCGGGTAAGAAGTGATTGCCCGCCACCAGGGTGTCGGTGCTGATTGCCAGCGTTTTTTTCTCGGGAATATGCAGGAGCGCGCAGTCATCGCCGATGCCGGTTTCAACATCAAGGCGGGCGCTTTTAACGCGATCAAAATAACGGGCAATCAGGGAGAATTCGCCGCATGCCATACGTTATGCCTCAGCAAAATAATAAATAAGGCCGGGCTGCGAGGCGACCCTCGCAAAACCCGGCCTGCAGTTTACTTCTTGTGGGGACGAATTACCGGAGCCGCTTTGTCCAGCACGCCGTTAACGAACTTGTGGCTATCTTCAGCGCCGAAGGTTTTCGCCAGTTCGATAGCTTCATTGATGGCCACTTTATACGGTACGTCATCACGTTTGGACAGCTCAAACAGCGCGATACGCAGCACCGCTTTTTCAACCTGGCCCAGCTCTTCCAGCTGGCGGGACAGGTAGGGCTTCATCAGGCCGTCGAGGTACGCGCTGTTAGTCGCCACTCCGGACAGCAGTTCGCGGAAATACAGAACATCAACATCTTTTACGTCCTGTTCCGCCAGGAACTGGTATTCGACATCAGCGATGTCGTTGTGGGACAACTGCCAGGAGTAGAGCGCCTGAACGGCACACTCACGGGCGCGGCGACGAGCAGCAGGTTTCACGGAATTCCCCTTACAAAAATCAGGCCTTGATGGCTTTCAATACGTTAATCATTTCCAGCGCGGTCAGCGCAGCTTCTGCACCTTTGTTACCGGCTTTGGTGCCAGCGCGCTCAATGGCTTGTTCAATACTTTCAGTGGTCAGAACACCAAAGGCTACCGGGATTTCGCTGTCCTGAGCGACATGCGCCAGGCCATTGCTGGCACCGCCTGCCACATATTCAAAGTGGGCGGTACCGCCGCGAATCACCGTCCCCAGCGCGATCACCGCGTCATATTTACCGGTTTTCGCCAGTGCGCCAGCCGCCAGCGGCAGCTCATACGCGCCTGGAACCCAAACGACGGTGATGTTTTCATCTTTTACCTGACCAATGCGTTTCAGGGCGTCAATCGCGCCTTCCAGCAGGCTGTCATTGATAAAGTTGTTGAAACGCGCAATGGTGATGGCGACGCGAGCGTCCGGGGTAGCAACGTTAGCTTCAATAATGTTCATACTCTTCCTTCGGGTTCATGTGCCCCGCAAGGGGGGCGGATTTTATCATATTATTCTGAGCGCTGCTTCCTAATAATCAGGAAAGCCTCACGCAGTGGTTAAATGCAGGCAGACATCCGGGCCAACCTGACGTATCTCATTGAATTTAAAATGGGGGGCCTGGCTCAGCTCTTCAAGCCCCGGCAGCGCGCATAATCCACGCGCCGTATTGCCTAACAGTTTAGGCGCAATATAGACGATAAGCTCGTCGACCAGGCCCGCCTGCAGCAGCGCCCCGGCAAGCGTAGCCCCTGCCTCAACCCAGACGCTGTTGATCTGCTGTTTGCCAAGCAGCATCATCAGCAGCACCAGATCGAGATGGCCGTTATGCTCCGGAACCAGCAGCGTGCGGACGCTTTCCGGCCACTGCCGTTCATCGGCGCGCAGGCGGGCAAACAGCGTTTCCCCCGCCTGCTGCACAATACGATGCTCAGGCGTGACGCGGTTCTGGCTGTCGATAACGACGCGCAGCGGCTGGCGCAAATTCTCTTCGGGATAAAGCGCCTGGGTATCGGCGCTCAGCTCCTGCCAGCGCACGGTCAGCGCCGGATCGTCCGCCAGCACGGTGGCGCTGCTGGTCAGGATGGCATGGCTCTGGGCGCGCAGACGCTGCACGTCGCGTCGCGCCTGCGGGGAGGTGATCCACTGGCTTTCGCCGCTGGCCATCGCCGTGCGGCCGTCCAGCGAGGCGCCCAGCTTCAGCTGCACCCAGGGAAAACCGGTGCGCATCCGCTTCAGAAAGCCCTTATTCAGCGCTTCCGCTTCGTTCATCATCAGCCCATGGCTGACCTCAATGCCGGCCTGCTGCAGGCGATACAAACCGCGCCCCGCCACCTGCGGGTTCGGATCCTGCATCGCGGCGACCACGCGGCTGACGCCGGCGGCAATCAGCGCATCGCAGCATGGCGGCGTACGGCCATGGTGGCTGCAGGGCTCAAGAGTGACGTAGGCGGTGGCGCCGCGCGCCTTTTCGCCAGCCATGCGCAGGGCGTGCACTTCAGCATGCGGCTCGCCGGCGCGATAGTGAAACCCCTCGCCGACGATCTCGCCGTCTTTCACAATGACGCAGCCGACGTTAGGGTTAGGATGGGTAGTAAAGCGACCGCGCGCGGCAAGCTTCAGCGCACGCGCCATGTACATTTCGTCCTGCATGGCTTAGTCCTGTAAGCGGGCGATCTCTTCGCCGAATTCTTTAATATCTTCGAAGCTGCGATAGACCGACGCGAAGCGAATATAGGCGACTTTATCCAGCTTTTTCAGCTGCTCCATCACCAGGTTGCCGATCATTTTGCTGGCCACTTCGCGCTCGCCGGTGCCGCGCAGATGAGTCTTGATATGGTTGACCGCCATTTCCACGTCGTCGGCGCTAACCGGACGTTTCTCCAGCGCTTTCAGCATCCCGCTGCGCAGCTTGTCTTCGTTGAAGGGTTCGCGCACATCGTTACTCTTCACCACCCGCGGCATCACCAGCTCCGCCACTTCGAAGGTGGTAAAGCGTTCGTTACAGACCAGGCACTGCCGACGGCGACGCACGGAAGAGCCTTCCCCCACCAGACGAGAGTCGATCACTTTGGTATCCACGGCGAAACAGAAAGGGCAATGCATAGCGCGTCCTGACAGGTAGTTAAACTGAAGAGTAGTTTACCGCGAAGTGACCGGACTACAAAGAAAGAGCTTTTGAGACAAAGGATCTATGGGAGATGAGGCCGGTTTGGCTACCATTAAGCATCCTCTGTAAACGGAATCCTGACCATGACAAGACGTTACCTGAAGCTCGCCATCGCGGGCTGCCTGTTCACCCTGACCGCCTGCGCCCAGCAAAGCGAAATCCGCCAGATGCACCAGAGCGTGAGTACGCTGAGCCAGGAGATGACCCAGCTCAACCAGCAAACGATCAAAATCACCCAGCAAAACGCGCTGAACGCCAAATCCACCCGCGGCGTCTATCTGCTGCCGGAGGCCAAGACCCCGGCGCGGCTGGAGAGCCAGATCGGCACCCTGCGCATGTCGGTGGGCAGTATTACCCCGGATGGCGATGGGTCACGCCTGACCTTACGCATTCAGGGCGAATCCAACGATCCGCTGCCGGCCTTTACCGCCACCGTCGCTTCCGGACAGATCACAGGCACCACCCATAGCTATCAGGAAGTCAATGTTCAGGATCAGCTGATTAGCGCGCCGGCCAGCACCCTCGCCCCCAGCGATGTCGATATCCCGTTGCGCCTCAATGTAACGCCAGATAAAGTCGGTTTTATTCTCGTACACGATATCCAGCCCGCCGCCGCCCAGTAAGCCTTCAGCCGGGCCTGCCCCGCCCGGCTACGTCCTGCCCCGTCGTTCTTATCCACTTACAACTTTTCGCAAGAGTTCATTAGAAATCGTTCTGCAGCGCGATTTTCAGTAGCATTTTGTCAAGAAATGCATAGAATCGTGAACGCAATCGATTACGCATGTTCTGGTTATGTGAAACAACACGTATTTTTGTGAGCAATGATTCCTATAATAGACCCCCACAGAAAGACGAAATATTTAGAAACGCTTCGGCACTTCTTTTAACGCCTTCAGGCTCAATTTAAACAGTGGCATTACTATGAAAAAAACATTACTGGCAGCGGGTGCGGTTGTGGCGCTCTCCACTACTTTTGCCGCGGGCGCGGCAGAAAACGACAAACCGCAGTATCTGTCTGACTGGTGGCACCAGAGTGTTAACGTGGTGGGCAGCTACCACACCCGTTTTGGACCGCAGATCCGTAACGATACCTACCTGGAATACGAAGCGTTCGCCAAAAAAGACTGGTTTGATTTCTACGGCTATATTGATGCCCCGGTATTCTTCGGCGGCAACAGCACGGCAAAAGGTATCTGGAACAAAGGTTCCCCGCTGTTTATGGAGATCGAACCGCGTTTCTCTATCGATAAGCTGACCAATACCGACCTGAGCTTCGGGCCGTTCAAAGAATGGTATTTCGCCAACAACTATATCTACGATATGGGCCGCAACGACTCCCAGGAGCAGAGCACCTGGTATATGGGTCTGGGTACCGATATCGATACCGGCTTGCCAATGAGCCTGTCGCTGAACGTCTACGCCAAGTACCAGTGGCAGAACTACGGCGCGTCCAACGAAAACGAATGGGACGGCTATCGCTTCAAAGTGAAATACTTTGTGCCGCTGACCGACCTGTGGGGCGGTTCGCTGAGCTACATCGGCTTCACCAACTTCGACTGGGGTTCTGACCTCGGCGATGACAACTTCTACGATCTGAACGGGAAGCACGCGCGCACCAGCAACTCTATCGCCTCCAGCCACATCCTGGCGCTGAACTACGCGCACTGGCACTACTCTATCGTCGCCCGTTACTTCCATAACGGCGGCCAGTGGGCTGATGATGCGAAGCTGAACTTCGGCGATGGTCCGTTCAGCGTTCGCTCGACCGGCTGGGGTGGTTACTTCGTGGTCGGCTACAACTTCTGATTGCTGATACAGCAAGACAGCGCCCGGGCCGCAGCTCCTGCTGCCCGGGCTTTTTTATTTCTCCCGCACCTCGCACCGGACCTTGCGCAGAAAATCGCTTAACGAGCGGTCGGCGCACTCGCTGAATCGACGTTCGGTCCTTCTGACCTCCAGACAACGGTCGAGGCGAAAATTGCGGTAATCATTGCGCAGCTCGCACCAGGCCACCAGCAGCCAGCGTTCGCCCCAGAAAAACAGCCCCAGGGGCAGCACGTCGCGCTCGGTCACCCGGCCTGTCTCATCCTGATAGCGCAGCTGCAGCACCTGCTGGCCGGAGACCGCCTGATGAATGACGTCAAAATGGGTTTTAGCATAGCGATGCGCGCCAAGGTCAGGGGCAAACAGGCGAGTCTGCTCCGCCTGGCGCCGACGCGCCTCCGGCAGGATCGCCAGCATTTTTTCCTGGGCGGACTCCAGCGACTGCGACAGCGCCTCACCGCCCCAGGTTTTTAGCAGCCGAATCGCAGCGATCAGCGCCTCGGACTCTTTGGTGGTCAGCATCAGCGGCGGCAGATCGTAGCCCGCCAGCAGCCGGTAGCCGCTGCCCGCTTCGCCCTCCACCGGTACGCCGGAGAGGGAGAGATCGCGAATATCGCGATAGACGGTACGCTCCGACACGCCCAACCGCTCCGCCAGCAGCGCGGCGGTAGTGAGCCGCCTGCCGCGCAGGATCTGCACAATCTGAAATAAACGGTCGGCGCGTCGGGTCATGTCTCACTTCACAAAAGTTAAGGTTAAGCCGGCTGGTGCAGGCCGACGCGGTTGCCCTCGCTGTCGGTAAACAGGGCGATGGTGCCAATATCATTCGGCAGCGTCAGCGGGCCGAAGACACAGGCCCCACCCGCCGAGGCAACGCGCTCCAGCGTGGCGGCAAGATGATCAGTATGCAGATAAATAATAGCGCCCTGCGCCGAGGGCGCGATACCTTCAAATTTGGCCAGCGCGCCGCCGGGGGCCGGATCCTGATGCGGGAACACCGCCAGCTCGGCGCAGTCCATGGTTTCGCGACGCAGCGACACTTGCATCACCGGCTCATAAAACGCGACGGCGCGATCCATATCGGCGACCGGAATTTCAAACCAGTTAATCACGTTGTTCATACTTCCTCCTGCTCGTTAGTGAGTTCAGAGGCAGTGTATGGGAGGGCTCCTGACAGCATACTGTCAGCAGGTTTTGTCGCGGGCAAAAAAATCCCGGCCGCAAGGGCCGGGATAGCTTTATCTCAACTGAACCGGATTACGGCAGAATAGACGGCTGATCCGCCCCTTCTTTCTCAACCTTCTGCTGGATCAGATGCTCGCGCTTCATGCCCAGCTTCAACGCCAGCGCGGAGGCGACGTAGATAGAGGAAGCCGTACCGATGGAAACACCGATCAGCATGGTCAGCGAGAAGCCTTCCAGAATCGGGCCGCCGAACAGGAACAGCATCAGGATCACCATCAAAGTGGTACCAGAGGTGATCAAGGTACGGTGCAGCGTCTGGGTCAACGACACGTTAAAGATCTCGTACGGCGTACCGCGGCGGATCTTACGGAAGTTTTCACGGATACGGTCCGATACCACGATACTGTCGTTCAGCGAGTAGCCGATAACCGACATCAACGAGGCCACGATGGTCAGGTCGATCTCGATATGGAACAGCGACAGCACGCCCATGGTGATCACCACGTCGTGCGCCAGGGCGATAACCACCCCGGCGGCCAGACGCCATTCGAAGCGGAAGCCGACGTAGATCAGGATACAGACCAGCGCCGCAATCAGCGCCAGGGCGCCGGTTTGCGCGAGGTCCGCGCCGACGCTCGGGCCGACAAACTCAATACGCTTCACTGCCGCATTCTGGCTGGTCGATTCGTTAATCACCGTCACGACCTTGCTGCCCAGCTCCTGGCTGCCGTTGGCGTCATGCACCGGCGGCATACGTACCATGATGTCGCGGCTGCTGCCAAAGTTCTGCACCTGCGGCTCTTCAAAGCCCGCTTTCTGCAGGGAATCGCGCATCTGGTCCAGATCGACCGGTTTCTCAAGGGTAATTTCAATCACCGTACCGCCGGTGAAATCGAGCCCCCAGTTAAACCCGCGAACGCCGATGATGGCGATCGACACAATCAGCAGAAAACCTGAAATGCCGAAGGCCCAGTAGTCCCAGCGCATAAAGTCCCAGACTTTACGGCCGTGGTTCAATTGTTCAACAGTATATTCCTGTGCCACAACGCACTCCTCAGATAGACAGCTTTTTAACGCGCTTGCCGCCGTACAGCAGGTTCACGATGGCACGGGTGCCGACGATAGCGGTAAACATTGAGGTCGCGATACCGATACCGGTGGTAATCGCAAACCCTTTAATGGCACCGGTACCGACCGCGTACAGGATGATCACTTTGATAAGCGTCGTCACGTTGGCGTCGAAGATCGAGCTGAACGCGCCGCGATAACCTTCGTCAATCGCCTGCTGAACGGTACGCCCGTTGCTCAGCTCTTCTTTGATACGCTCGTTGATCAGAACGTTAGCATCGACCGCCACCGCAAGGGTTAACACGATACCCGCGATGCCCGGCATGGTCAGCGTCGCCCCCGGGATCAGGGACATAATGCCGACAATCAGTATCAGGTTGGCAATCAGCGCCGAGGTCGCAATCAGGCCGAACTTCTTATAGAAGAGGATCATGAACAGGATAGAGACCACCAGACCGGCCAGACAGGCTTCCAGACCCTGCTTGATGTTCTGCATTCCCAGGGTTGGGCCGATAGTCCGCTCTTCGACGATCTGAATCGGCGCAATCAGCGCGCCGGCACGCAGCAGCAGCGACAGCTGACGCGCTTCGTTCGGATTGCTGATACCGGTGATACGGAAGCTGTTACCCAGACGCGACTGGATGTTGGCGATGTTAATCACCTCTTCCTCTTTCGCCAGGATAGCGCGACCGTTAGCGTCTTTCTTACCGCTGTCTTTATACTCCACGAACAGGGTCGCCATCGGCTTGCCGATGTTGTCCTTAGTGAAGTTAGACATGATGTTACCGCCCGCGCTGTCCAGCGAGATGTTGACCTGCGGCTGGTTGTACTCATCCATGCTGGAGGTCGAGTCGGTGATATGGTCCCCGGTCAGGATCACCCGCTTGTACAGCACTACCGGCTGGCCTTCACGCGTCTGCTTCACTTCCGAGTCGCCCGGCACGCGGCCAGAGGCGGCGGCGGACTGGTCCACGTTAGTATTGACCAGACGGAACTCGAGGGTCGCGGTCGCGCCAAGGATTTCCTTCGCACGCGCGGTATCCTGGATACCCGGCAGCTCAACCACGATGCGGTCAGCGCCCTGACGCTGAACCAGCGGCTCGGCGACGCCCAGCTGGTTCACACGGTTACGCAGGATATTAATGTTCTGCTGAACCGCGTACTCACGAGCTTCTTTCAGGCGCTCATCGGTCATCACCGCTTTCAGGCTGTTGTCACCCTGAGAGGAAATAACCAGATCGCGATGGCGAGGGCTGAGATAAGAGATAGCCTGGTCGCGCGCCGCGCTGTCGCGGAAGACGATGCTCAGACCGTAGTTGTCTTCTTTACGCACGGTCGCGTAAGGAATGCCTTTGTCGCGCAGCTCGCTGCGCAGGCTATCGATGTTCTGTTCCTGCAGTTTGCCTAACGCGGTGTCCATGTCGACTTCCATCAGGAAGTGCACGCCGCCGCGCAGATCAAGACCCAGCTTCATCGGCTCGGCATAGAGCGCCGCCAGCCAGCGTGGGGTTGCCGGAGCAAGGTTCAGCGCCACGACGTATTTGTCACCCAGCACGTTAAGCAGCGCTTCGCGCGCGCGCAGCTGGGTATCAGTGGTGTCGAAGCGCGCAAGAATAGCGCCCTCTTCCAGTGCCACAGACTTCGCGGTTATTTTTTCTTCTTGTAAAGTTTTCTGGACCTGGATCAGCGTTTGCTCACTGGCGGCGACGCCGCGCGCGCCAGTGATTTGAACAGCCGGATCCTCACCATACAGGTTGGGAAGCGCATAGATCAGGCCGACGACAATGACGACGACCAGCATGACGTACTTCCACAAAGGATAACGGTTTAACACGGCAGTTCCCTTTGGGAAAAGTTAGATTACAGCGCCTTCATGGTGCCTTTCGGCAGAACGGCAGCAACGAAGTCACGTTTGATAACCACTTCAGTGGTATCGTTCAGCGCGATAGCAATGTAGCCAGTTTCCGCTACTTTGGTCACGCGACCGACCAGACCGCCGTTGGTCAGCACTTCATCACCTTTGGCGATGGAGTTCATCAGGTTCTTATGTTCCTTGGTGCGCTTCTGCTGTGGACGCAGGATCATGAAGTAAAAAATCAGACCGAACACCACCAGCATCAGAATCAGAGACATCGGGCTGCTCTGCGCCGGTGCACCCGTTGCCGCTACCGCATCAGAAATAAAAAAGCTCATTGAAATTCCCTCATTATTAAAATTAATCAACGTTCAAAGGAGGCACGGTGCGCCCCTGACGTTGGTAAAAATCGGTCACGAAGCTCTCTAATTTACCCTCTTCGATAGCCTTGCGTAAACCAGCCATTAAACGCTGATAGTAGCGCAGGTTATGAATGGTATTGAGACGCGCGCCCAATATTTCGTTGCAACGGTCGAGGTGATGCAAGTAAGCGCGTGAATAATTGCGACATGTATAGCAATCACACTCGGCGTCCAGCGGCGCGGTATCGCTTTTGTGCTTCGCGTTGCGGATTTTCACCACGCCGTCGGTGACGAACAGGTGGCCGTTACGCGCGTTGCGCGTCGGCATGACGCAGTCGAACATATCGATACCGCGACGTACCCCTTCCACCAGATCTTCCGGCTTCCCGACGCCCATCAGGTATCGTGGTTTATCGGCCGGGATCTGCGGGCAGACGTGCTCCAGAATACGGTGCATGTCTTCCTTCGGCTCACCAACCGCCAAACCGCCGACAGCGTAGCCATCAAAGCCAATCTCTACCAGACCTTTCACCGAGATATCGCGTAAATCTTCGTAAACGCTACCCTGAATAATGCCGAACAGCGCATTTTTATTGCCAAGGCTATCGAAACGGTCGCGGCTGCGCTTCGCCCAGCGCAGAGACATCTCCATTGAGCGCTTGGCGTAATCCCAGTCCGCCGGGTACGGCGTACATTCGTCGAAGATCATCACGATGTCAGAGCCGAGATCGTACTGAATCTCCATCGATTTTTCCGGATCGAGGAAAATCGGATCGCCGTTGATCGGATTGCGGAAGTGGACGCCCTGCTCGGTGATCTTACGGATATCGCCAAGGCTGAACACCTGGAAACCGCCGGAGTCGGTCAGGATCGGTCCTTTCCACTGCATAAAATCGTGCAGATCGCCGTGCAGCTTCATGATCTCCTGACCCGGGCGCAGCCACAGGTGGAAGGTGTTGCCGAGAATAATCTGCGCGCCGGTGGCTTCCACCTCTTCCGGCGTCATCCCTTTGACGGTGCCGTAGGTGCCAACGGGCATAAAGGCCGGTGTTTCCACCACGCCGCGCTCAAACACCAGGCGACCGCGGCGGGCGCGACCGTCGGTGGTATCCAGTTCAAATTTCATGCTTGCTCCTGCGTCAGAAAAACAGTCCGACGTTTTCATACTCGCCACGGAATGATTCCGTAGCTAAAAAATGCGTTATGGCGTCTACAAGCCGGCGTACCGGCCTTTTCAGGGACGCTCAGAAATAGCCTGCGGATTGTACGTGATAAACATCGCATCCCCGTAGCTAAAAAAGCGATATTTCTGCTCAACCGCCACCTTATAGGCGTTCATGGTGTGCTGATAACCCGCAAACGCCGACACCAGCATAATCAGTGTGGATTCAGGGAGATGGAAGTTAGTCACCAGCGCATCGATCACCTGGTACTGATAACCCGGGTAGATGAAAATCTGCGTATCGTCGAAGAACGGCGCGATCAGCGCGTCTTTCGCCGCCTGCGCCGCGCTCTCCAGCGAACGTACCGAGGTGGTGCCCACCGCGATCACGCGGTTGCCGCGCGCTTTCGCCGCCAGCACCGCATCGACCACCTCCTGCGGCACTTCGGCATATTCGGAGTGCATGGTGTGCTCTTCAATGCTGTCGACGCGCACCGGCTGGAAGGTGCCCGCGCCCACATGCAGGGTGACAAACGCCATCTCAACGCCTTTGGCGCGCAGTTTGTCCAGCAGCGGTTCGTCGAAATGCAAACCGGCGGTCGGGGCGGCTACCGCGCCCGGCCTGGTGCCATAGACGGTTTGATAGAGCTCGCGGTCGGCGTCTTCGTCCGGGCGGTCAATATAGGGCGGCAGCGGCATATGGCCGATCCCGTTAAGGATCTCCAGCACCGGGCGCTCGTCGTTAAACTCCACTTCAAACAGCGCGCCATGACGCGCCAGCATCGTGGCCTTAATGCTCTCGTCATCGCCCAGCAGCAGCTCGGCGCCCGGCTTCGGCGCTTTTGAGGCGCGAATATGGGCCAGGATGCGCTTATCATCCAGCATCCTCTCCACCAGCACTTCAATCTTGCCGCCGCTGGCCTTGCGGCCGAACAGACGCGCCGGGATCACCCGGGTGTTGTTAAACACCAGCAGATCGCCTGGATTAAGCTTATCGAGAATGTCGGTGAAGGTGCCATGCGTCAGCGCGCCCGTCGGCCCGTCCAAGGAGAGCAAGCGACAGCTACTGCGCTCAGGCATCGGATAGTGGGCGATCAGAGATTCGGGTAGTTCAAAAGCAAAATCGGTAACGCGCATGACGGTAACTCAGACTGAATAAAGAGGCGGGTAGTCTAGTGCCGGGGCGGTCTGGCTGCAACCTTTACCCCTCCGGATGAATGACATAATCTATATTCCAAATCATTCCGAATGCCGCCATGCGGCAGCCGAATGCCTTACCGGTGGCAAAGGTGCCGCGCGCGGCCAGACAGCATGCCATTCGGCCACCGAGGCGCCGTTCAGCGCAACATCGGTGTTTCCACCTGCCCGCTCGTATTTAAAGGATGTCGTTTTATGAATTTTCTCGCCCACCTGCACCTGGCCCATCTCGCCGACAGTTCGCTGCCCGGCAACCTGATGGCCGACTTCGTGCGCGGCAACCCGCAGGGCGACTATCCGGCGGAGATCATCGACGGCATCTATATGCATCGGCGGATTGACGTGATGACTGACAACCTGGCGGAAGTCAAAGAGGCGCGGGAGTGGTTTCGCCCGCAGACCCGCCGCGTCGCCCCCATCACCCTCGACGTTATGTGGGATCATTTCCTGTCCCAGCACTGGGCGCAGCTCTCCCCTGACCTGCCGCTGGACGAGTTCGTACGCTACGCCGAGCGGCAGATCGTCCCCATCCTGCCCGACTCGCCGCCCCGCTTCGTCAATCTCAATCAATATCTGTGGTCGGAGCGCTGGCTGGAGCGCTATCGGGAAATGGATTTTATTCAGCGCGTGCTGAACGGCATGGCCAGCCGCCGTCCACGTCTCGAGGCGCTACGCGACTCCTGGCAGGATCTGGATACCCATTACGACCGTCTGGAGACGCAGTTCTGGCGCTTTTATCCGCAGATGATGCGCCTGGCAGAAAACAAACAGCTGTAATAGCCACGTCATTGATAGGTAAAAGCTGGCTGAACGATTGTTAGCGCCTCTTTGTGTTATTGCCGGGCAGGCTCTATACTTGCCCGCGTTGCGTTCCAAATAACCTTAGTAATTACAGGAGAATCAAATGGTTCTGGTCACTCGTCAAGCGCCGGATTTTACTGCAGCCGCTGTGCTGGGTAATGGTGAGATCGTTGAGAAATTCAATTTCAAACAGCACACCAACGGTAAACCTACCGTTCTGTTCTTCTGGCCGATGGACTTCACCTTCGTGTGCCCGTCTGAGCTGATCGCGTTCGACAAACGTTACGAAGAATTCCAGAAACGCGGCGTGGAAGTGGTTGGCGTTTCCTTCGACTCCGAGTTCGTGCACAACGCATGGCGTAACACCCCGGTAGACCAGGGCGGTATCGGCCCGGTTAAATACGCGATGGTTGCTGACATCAAACGTGAAATCCAGAAAGCTTACGGTATTGAGCATCCGGACGAAGGCGTAGCGCTGCGCGGCTCCTTCCTGATCGACGCCAACGGCATCGTTCGTCATCAGGTGGTTAACGACCTGCCGCTGGGCCGTAACATCGACGAAATGCTGCGTATGGTAGACGCCCTGCAGTTCCACGAAGAGCACGGCGAAGTCTGCCCGGCGCAGTGGGAAAAAGGAAAAGAAGGTATGGCCGCCTCTCCGGAAGGCGTTGCAAAATACCTGACCGAAAACGTTTCCAGCCTGTAATCGGCACGCGTTTTAATAAAAGGCTCGCTCAGGCGGGCCTTTTTTGTTAGCGGCGTCAAAATTTAAGAAAATGACCCGCCGATATTTGTGACCAGCGATACACTTCTGCCGAAAAAATTCGCTCTACCTCTCACTTTTTCTCTGCCAAATTTCAGCGTCAAAATACAAAGCCTTCATAACAGACTGAAAAACATATAAATTATTTATATCGTTTTCTGCCAGTACTTTGCCGTCGATGTGATCCCCATCAATATTTAAAACCGCGGATGTGATCTCATCCATCATTTTCATCAATGTATTTGGTCATGATTTAACTCAGGAACAGGAATACGTTCAGGAGCTGAGGATGGAAATTATTTTTGACCCGTCGTTAATCGCCCTTAAGCAGAATATTTCCCGTGCGGAAGAGGCCATCGAACTGGCGGGTTCATTACTTGCCAGGCGCCAGATTTGCAGCGCCGAATATGTCAACGAGATGCTGACGGTATATGAAGATTTTGGCGCCGCCATCGTGATAGATGACGGGATTGCCATGCCGCATGCCCGGCCGGAAAAAGGGGCATTACAGACCGGGTTCTCACTTGTCACCACCGCCACGCCAATCTCCTTCGGCCACGATGAGTTCGATCCGGTTTCCGTGGTCATCGCGATCGCCGGCGCCGATGCTGACAGTCATATCAAAATGATCCAACTGATAGCCTCGCTGATCGAGTCAGATATTGTGACCTTTCTTCAGCAGGAAAATGACGTTAATTCAGTCTTACATTTCATTCAAAAACAAATGGAGTAGTCATTATGTTAGTTATCAGAACGGTTTGTGGTAACGGTATTGGCAGCTCACTGATGGCTGCGAATAATGTGAAAAAGATCTGTGACGAATTAGGCATCAAAGCGGACGTCGCCTCGGTCGATTTTGCTAACGCCGTCGGGGAAAAAGCCGACCTTTACGTCACGATAAAAGAACTGGCAAATCAATTTCCGGCCCACTGTCATGTCGCCATCATTCGCAGCTACGTCCATAAAGCGAAGATCGCCGAGGATATTACCGATGCGCTGATGAAAATTGCTGCGACTCACTCTTAATCAGCATAGAGGGAACGACCATGCAGGCTATTCTTAGTTTCTTAACGGAAATATTCAGTCAACCCGCCTTTTTAATGGGGCTTATCGCCTTCGTTGGTTTAGTGGCGCTGCGCTCCCCTGGCAATAAACTGCTTACCGGCACATTAAAGCCGATTTTAGGCTATTTGATGTTGAGCGCTGGGGCAGGCGTTATCGTTGCCAATCTCAATCCGCTGGGCGGTATTATCGAGGCCGGATTTAATATCCGCGGCGTTATTCCGAACAATGAAGCCATTGTCTCCGTCGCCCAGAAAATGCTGGGCGTGGAAACCATGAGTATTTTGCTGTTAGGCTTTATTTTCAACCTGATTATCGCCCGCTGTACCAAGTATAAGTATATCTTTCTGACCGGCCATCATTCGTTCTTTCTCGCCTGCCTGTTCTCCGCCGTTCTGCAGGCGGCGGAGTTCCAGGGCTGGATGTTGATCCTGATCGGTGGATTCCTGTTGGGCTCATGGTCGGCCATCTCCCCGGCCATCGGTCAGCGTTACACCAGGCAGGTAACCGAAGACGGCGGGATCGCCATGGGCCATTTCGGCTCTCTCGGCTACTACCTCTCGGCATGGATCGCCAGCCGGACCGGCAATCCGGCAAATTCCTTCGCCGATACCGAAATTTCAGAAAAGTGGGGCTTTCTGCGCGATACCACGGTCACCACCGGTATCGTGATGTTTGTTATCTACTTTGTCTGCAGCGCTGTCGCCGGGTCGGCGTACCTGAGCACCATCACCGACCAAAACATGCTGATCTTCTCGGTGCTGACCGGTCTGCAGTTCGCCGTTGGCGTAGCCATTGTCTATAACGGCGTGCGGCTGATCCTCGGCGATCTGGTGCCGGCGTTCCAGGGCATCAGCCAGAAGCTGATCCCGGACTCCATCCCGGCCGTTGACTGCGCGGTGTTCTTCACCTTTAGCCCCACCGCGGTGGTAGTGGGATTCATCAGCTCCTTTGTGGGCGGGCTGGTCGGGATGCTCTTGCTCGGCGGGCTGGGCATGGCGCTGATTATTCCCGGCATGGTGCCGCACTTCTTCTGCGGCGGCACGTCCGGCGTCTTCGCCGACAAACTGGGCGGTAAGCGCGGATGTATCATCGCCTCCTTTATCGGCGGGATCTTCCTCGCCTTCCTGCCGGCGATGCTGCTGCCGGCGCTCGGCAACCTCGGGTTTGAAAACAGCACCTTCGCCGATTTCGACTTCGCGGTATGGGGCATCATTATCGGGAATGCTTTCACCCAGTTTGGTCAGATCACTATCTATCTGATTTGTCTGGCGCTGCTCGTCGCGCTGCTGGCGCCTTTCTGCTTCCGTCACGTCCAGGTGGTGGGCAACACGCTCAGCTATGAGGAGCTGACGGCGAAGCAGAAAAATGAATAAGCGAGGTCATTTTTCCCGGCGGGAGGGCCACGCTTTCCGCCGCTGACAAATAATCAGGAGTGGTTATGGCTATTTTGTCCATTGGATTTGCTTGTTTCGATCAGTTTTTCTTTCTCAATGAATGGCCCCAGGAGAATACCAAAAACTTTTGTCATGATTTTATTGAAAGCGGCGGCGGTCCGGCGGCCAATGCGGCCTGGCTGCTGGGATTATGGGGCGAGGAGGTTTATTACATTGGTCATCTGCAGCAGGACCTTTACGGTCAGCGCATTATCGATGAGTTTGCCGAGGCGGGGGTGGATACCAGCCAGGTGGTTTTCTCCGATGACATGATCACCCCGCTGGCCTCGGTGCTGGTCAATCGCTTAACGGGTTCGCGGACGATTATTACCCGCAAGATGCAAACGCCGCCTTCCCTGACCTACGAGCAAAAGCTCAAACTGGACGACCTCGCCGAGCGACTGATTGCCAGCGAGGAGCCGGTCACCATTTTAATTGACGGCCATGAGGCGGAAATCAGTGAATATTTAATTAAGAAACTGCCCAACGCCAGGGTCGTGATGGACGGCGGGTCACTGCGCGCCAGCAATATTAAACTGGCGGCCTGGACTGACTATTTTGTAGTGAGCGAACATTTCGCCCGCGATTATATGAGCTATCGCTCGCTGAGCACCGAAGCAGAAATTAAAGCGGCCCTGATTGAGTTGAATAAAATTTGCCGCGGTGAAGCATTTATTACCCTTGGCGAAAAAGGCTGCGCTTTTTTAAAAAGCGGTATGCTGCAGATCGTCCCGTCCTGGCTGTGCAATGCCGTTGATACCACCGGCGCCGGGGATGTATTTCACGGCGCCTTCACCTATGGCGTCCATTACTCATGGCATATCGATAACATTATTTTATTTGCCAGCCTGACCGCCGCCATTTCTATTGAGAAAAAAGGGGTTCGGGAATCGATGCCGGACCTGGCGGTCGTCCACCACTCGTTAAATAGCTACGAGAGAAACTTAACGCAATATTTTGAAGAATAACTGCATTTAATAAATATCAAGAGGTGAATATGTTAGTGTCGATGAAGGACATGCTTCAGCATGCCCTGCGGGACGGCTACGCCGTCGGTCAGTTCAACATTAATAATCTGGAATGGGTCGGCGCCGTATTAAGCACCGCCCAGCAGTGCCGCTCACCGGTTATTTTGGGGGTGTCCGGCGGCACGGTTAAGCATATGCTCGGGTTAAAATGTATTCATGACATTGTGGTTAACGCCATGGAGTATTTGCATATTGATGTTCCGGTGGCGCTGCATCTGGATCATGGCACCTCCCGGGAGGCCTGCGAAGCGGCGATCGCCGCCGGCTTCAGTTCCATTATGTTTGATGGCTCGCATCTGCCGTTCAGGGAAAACCTGGCCATTACCCGCCACCTGGTGACGCTGGCCCACAGCAAAGGTATCTCTGTGGAGGCCGAACTGGGGACCATCGCCGGCAGTGAAGACGGCATTGTCAATTCCGAAGTCATCTACGCCGATCCGCAGGAGTGCTACACCCTGGTGACAGAAACCCAGGTGGATTGCCTCGCCGCCGCGCTGGGCTCCACCCATGGTCTGTATAAAGGTAAAGCCCGGCTGGGATTTACCGAGATGAAAGCCATTGCCGAGCAGGTGAAGGTTCCGCTGGTGCTGCATGGCGGCACCGGAATTGCCGATGAGGATATGCGCCGGGCGATTGCCTGCGGCACCGCCAAGATTAACGTTAATACCGAAAATATGTACGCCTGGTGCCAACAGGTGAAAGCAATTTTCGCCGCCGACACCGGGCACGATGTGAACGATCCGCGGAAAGTCATCGCCCAGGGACTGCAGCCGGTACGCGAGATGATTGCCCGCCGCATGGCGCTCTTTGGCTCAGAGCAGCGCTATTGACGCCGGGCCTGCGGCTGAAACCACCGCCCCGACGCTGCCGGGGCGGTGGTTTCAGGTATCAAAAGGCAAAGCAGGAACAGCCCAGCACGCCCCAGAAGGCCTGCTCGTCAGAGACCGGAATCGACGACTTACGCGCAATATCATGCTGATGGCCGTGGACGCCACAGCTACCGCAGCACTGGTGCATCTGCACCATGGCGCCGATTTTAGCCGTCGCCGGCGGAGCGGAACGGTAATGGCCCGGGACCTTCACCACCGGCGACCACTCCGGCAGCACCGGGATCGGCGGCGGCGCCAGCGGCGAGAAGTGACCGGCGGCATAGACCACTTTGCCGTCAACCATCGTCAGCACCGACTCAATGCCTTTGATCTCCTCTTCCGCGACGCTGAAGTAGTCTTTCGACAGCACCACCAGATCGGCAAGCTGACCGGCGGCCAGACGGCCTTTCTTGCCCTGCTCGCTGGAGAACCAGGCGCTGCCCGCCGTCCATAGCTCCAGCGCGACATCGCGCGACAGGCGGTTGGCGTCGTCATACATCGCCATCCCGCCAACGGTGCGCCCGGAGACCAGCCAGTACAGCGCGGTCCACGGGTTATAGCTGGCGACGCGGGTCGCATCGGTGCCCAGCCCCACCGGCACGTCCAGCGCCAGCATCTTTGCTACCGGCGGGGTATGTTTCACCGCCTCTTTGCCGTAGCGATCGACAAAATATTCGCCCTGGAAGGCCATCCGATGCTGCACCGCAATACCGCCCCCCAGCGCCTTCACCCGCTCAATGTTACGCTCGGTAATGGTCTCGGCATGATCGAAGAACCAGTGCAGGCCATTAAACGGGATATCGCGGTTCACCTTCTCAAACACGTCCAGCATCCGGCTGATGGACTCATCGTAGGTGGCATGCAGGCGGAACGGCCAGCGATGCTCCACCAGATGGCGTACCACCCGCTCCAGCTCATCCTCCATGCCTTGCGGCAGATCCGGCCGCGGCTGCAGGAAATCTTCAAAATCCGCCGCCGAAAATACCAGCATCTCGCCGGCGCCGTTGGCGCGATAGAAGTCAGTCCCCTGCCCCGGCTTCAGCATGTCGGTCCAGCGTTCGAAATCCTCCAGCTCCTGCTTCGGCCGCTGAGTAAACAGGTTGTAGGCGATGCGCACGGTCATCTGATCTTTCGCGTGCAGCTGTTCGATAATTTCGTAATCTTCCGGATAGTTCTGGAAGCCGCCGCCGGCGTCGATGGCGCTGGTCAGCCCCAGTCGGTTCAGCTCGCGCATAAATTGACGGGTGGAGTTCACCTGCAGATCCAGCGGCAGCTTCGGCCCCTTGGCCAGCGTAGCGTAAAGGATCATGGCGTTCGGTTTGGCGATCAGCATCCCGGTCGGGTTGCCGTGGCTATCGCGGACGATCTCGCCGCCCGCCGGATCCGGCGTCTCTTTGCTATACCCCACGGCTTTCAGCGCCGCACGGTTCAACAGCGCGCGATCGTAGAGATGGAGCACAAACACCGGCGTATCAGGCGCCGCCTCGTTCAGCTCTTCCAGGGTCGGCATCCGCCGCTCGGCGAACTGAAATTCGCTCCAGCCGCCGACCACCCGCACCCACTGCGGGGACGGCGTGCGATCCGCCTGATCCTTCAGCATTCGCAGGGCATCCGCCAGCGAGGGGACGCCCTCCCAGCGGAGCTCAAGGTTGTAGTTCAACCCACCGCGGATCAGGTGCAGGTGAGAATCGTTGAGGCCCGGGATCACCGTATGCCCTTTGAGATCGACGATTTGCGTCCCCTCAGCGGCAAAGCTCATGATCCGATCGTTACTTCCGGTGGCAACAATTTTTCCGTCGGCGATGGCCACGGCTTCCGCCAGGGGATTCGCACGATCGAGGGTATGAATCTGACCGTGGGTCAGAATCAGTGTGGCAGTTTGCGACATAACGCACTCCTTGAGGAGGCTGACTCAGTTTTTCTTCAACCAGCCAGCAAACAGGCGGGTCACGATGGGCATCCAGAACCAGACCACCAGCGCAACCACGCAGGCATCATTGATGAGGTGCAGCAGCAGGCTCCCCTTAAGCGACGGCAGCAGCATGCCGGTCACCGCAGGCACCAGGTTGGTGCTGGGGAAAATCACCAGCAGGGTGATCAGAAACTGTTTCCAGCGCCGCGGCTGGCGTACGTTCACCGTCGGCGGGGTAAACCAGAAGGCCGGTTCAGTCCGCACCTCAGTCCGATCGCCTTCCGTCAGCAGCGGCGCAATCTCAGCCACCAGTTGCCGACGGGTTTCCGACTGCGTCCAGGCGTAGAGGTGCTCCAGGGTATCGAAGCGGATTATGACGCTCCACAGATTCTGCCCTGCGGCGGGCCGGATCACATTCGCCCCAAGATGGCCGGGAAATTCTGCCGCAATGGGCATAATTTTACCGAGCCACTCTTCGTAGCGCTGGCTGTGTTGCGGATCGAGCAGATGGCTGATAACCAGGGTCACCGATTTTTGCTGCGCCATGACGAGTTCCTTGCTTCAGGGAAATGGCCGGTTTTCTCCTGCCACTCTCCATAAATGATCTGACACAACATCCTTCATGCTGCGTTGAAGCGGCAGGCGGGCACGTCCCCGTGAACTTGAATAAATTCAGTAGCTGGGGACGGACAAACGCAGCCAACAACGCAGCAGCCTGAAGGATGGAGTGATTTACGCTTTACGCTCCGGCGCGCCATGCACCATGGTATAAGCGTAATCGACGCCCATCCCGTAGGCGCCGCTGTGTTCGCGCACTAGGTCCATTACCGCATCGTAGGTCGCTTTGCGCGACCAGTCGCGCTGGTACTCCAGCAGCACCTGCTGCCAGGTCACCGGCACCGCCCCCGCCTGCACCATCCGGTCAATAGACCGCTCATGGGCGTCGACAGAGGTGCCGCCGGAGGTATCCGTCACCACATAGACCTCGTACCCCGCCTCCAGCGCCATCAACGCCGGGAAAGTCAGGCAGACTTCGGTCCACAGAGCGGAGATCACCAGCTTTTTACGGCCGGTCGCTTTCACCGCTGCCACAAACGCATCGTCTTCCCAGGAGTTCATGGAGGTACGTTCAATCGGCTTGACGTCAGGATGCACGGCCAATAATTCCGGCCAGATATAGCCGCTAAAGCTTTTGGTCTCTACGGAGGTATAAATCACCGGTACATTAAAAATTTTGCCCGCTTTCGCCAGCGCCACGGTGTTATTTTTCAGGGTCTGGCGATCGATATTCGCCACGCCAAAGGACATTTGCGGCTGATGGTCAATAAAGATAAGCGCGGAATTAGTGGGATCGAGCAGTTCACGAATAGACATTAAATACCTTCTTAATCAATTAGTTAAAAAGATGACATGATGATTAATGCGTCGTGTGGATCCTGACTGATAAAGCATGGTGAGTATAGCCAGTTATTTCTAACAAGTTATTAAGGATTTTTTATGGTTTATATTTTTTGCCGCGACCAGGATTTATTCACGCCTGTTTTAATCAAATTTTTACGCCAAACTGTTCTGATTTATTCACTGGCTTTGATTATTGCGCTTAGGTACAACAGAGAAAACAAATTAATGGATAGCTTCATATGCGCGTAAACTTTGATGTTTTGATGATCCTTGATGCCCTTGACCGCCACGGCTCCTTCGCCACCGCCGCGGAGTCGCTGTATAAAACCCCCGCCGCTCTGAGCTATATGATCCAGAAGCTGGAGAGCGATCTGAACATCGTGCTGTTGGATCGTTCCGGCCATCGGGCAAAATTTACCGATACCGGCCGGCTGATGCTGGAGAAGGGGCGACAGCTTTTAAGTGCCGCCAGAGATCTGGAAAAGCAGGCCCAGCAGCTGAGCGCGGGCTGGGAGCGAGAGCTAGCCATCGCCCTTGACGCCTCATTTCCCTTTTCGGCTCTGCTGCCGCTGATCGCCGAGTTTTACGCGCAAAACCCACAGACGCGACTGAACTTCAGCCATCACACCCTCGCCGGTTCGTGGGAAGAGCTGACCCATCATGGGGCGGATATTATCCTCGGCGCCATCAATGAGCCGCCCACCTCCGCGGAGTGGTCATGGCAAACCCTCGGCGCGTTGGATAACATCTTCGTCGTCGCCCCCCATCACCCGCTGGCTCAGGCGAAGGAGCCACTGGCCAATAAACAGCTCAGCCAGCATCGGGCCATCGTGATCCGCGACAGCGCCCGCTATTGCCATCCGCTCAACAGCAATCTCCTCGACGAGCAGCCGCAAATCGGCGTCGATGATTTCGCCAGTAAAGTCGAACTATTGTGCGCCGGGCTGGGCTGCGGCTTTCTGCCGCGCCATATCGCTCGCCCGTGGCTGGTAAAAGGCAGTCTGGTGGAGAAAAGCGTCGCCTGCTGGCGGGAAAAGGATATTACCTATATGGCCTGGCGCAGCGGGAATGATGGGCTGGCTCAGCGCTGGTGGCGGGAGGCGCTCCTCCGCGGCGACCTGCTGAGCCAGCTCTACCATTAACGGCCGGACCAGACGTTGGCGGAGATGGCCGGGAGGGTCAGCACCCCGTCCTGGAAGGCGCCGGCGCCCTCCTGCAGCGTCCACCCGGCCACGTTCAGCAGCGGGGAATCTTCAATAACCACCTCGCAGGCTTCCCCGCGGTTAATCGCCACCAGCACCCGCTGCTGTTTGTAGACGCGGACAAACACCACCACGTTATCCTCGGCGTAAATCACCTGACAGCCGCCGTAGCGCAGCGCCTGGTGGGTCTTACGCAGTTTCGCCATCCGCTGATACAGCGCCAGCAGCTGGGTATCCTGCAGCGCCGGATCCCACGGGAACGGTTTGCGGCAGAACGGATCGTTATTGCCATCCACGCCCACCTCGTCGCCATAGTAGATGCACGGTACCCCCGGCCAGCTGAACAGCCACACCACCGCCAGCGGCAGGCGCGCTACGTCTTTGCCAAGAAGAGATTTAAAACGCGCCGTATCATGGCTGTCGAGCTGGTTGAACATCCGCAGCTGCTGCTGATGCGACAGCCCGGCGCGATAATTATCCATCCACGCCATACAGGTCTGGGCGTCTATTTTCTGCGGATCGTAAGAGATATCGGTATTGGCGAGGAATCCCCAGATCGGGAAGGTGAAGCCACGATAGTTCATCGCCGCGTCTTCGGCATCCGCCTGCAGCCACTGGCGCGCGTCGCCAAAATGTTCGCCAAAGACAAAAGCTTCCGGCTGCGCTTGCTTCGCTGCCTGGGTAATGCCGGCGATATGCTGCAGGTTATTCCGCGCCCCGCCGCCTTCGCCCAGCATATGCACCACGTCCAGACGCCAGCCGTCCATGCTCCATGGCGCCTTCAGCCAGTGGCGTACGATACTGTCTTCACCGGCATAGATCTCGTTGACCAGGCTGGTCGACCGATAGTCGAGCTTCGGCAGACTGGCATAGCCCAGCCAGTTGTGCGCCTGCCCCTCCTCTGAGAAGGTAAACCAGTCGCGCCACGGGGAGTCCGGATCGTGGCCGGCGCCGCCGCTGCCCTGCTGGTGACGATCGAACCAGGGATGGGAATCGCCGGTATGGTTGAACACGCCGTCGAGGATCATGCGCATTCCCGCCCGCTGGGTGTTGTGGCGCAGCCGGAGCAGCGCCGCGTCGCCGCCAAACTGCGGATCGACGCGCCGATAATCCTCGGTATCGTATTTATGCACGCTGGGGGCGGCGAAAACCGGGTTCAGATACAGAGCGGTTACGCCGAGCTGCTTCAGGTAGGGAAGTTTTTCGCTGATGCCGTCGAGATCCCCGCCGTAGAACGTCGACCCGCCCGCCTCGCCGGTAAGCGGGTCGTCCCACGCCTTGCGCACAATCTCCCGTCCCGCCGCGTGATGGTAATAGACCGCATCCTGGTCGGCGTCACGCGCGGCGCTGCGGGCAAAGCGATCGGGGAAAATTTGATAGAACACCTGATCGGCCACCCACTGCGGGCCGGCGTCCGGCAGGTCAATGGCGAACTGCTCCAGTCGGGCCGGCGGGAATCGGGTGAAGCCTTGTGGCGTAAACCAGCGCTGATGGTCGGCCCACAGCAGCTTAAAGCTGTAGCGGCGGCGCGGCTGGCCGCTGGCGAGAGAGATTTCGCCGCGCCATGCCACCACGCCTGGCTGCGGCGCCTGGCGGAGCCGCTGCATCGGCAGCGACAGCTCTTCGTTATCCTCTTCCGCGCGCAGCGTGATCCGCTGCGGCAGCGACTCACCGCTTAACCACAGAGTAATAAACAGTCGGTCCTGTTGCACCTTGATAAAGGGTGCAACCGGAAGGTGCCATGCCTTCAACATCGTGAATCCTCATTGTGCAGAATGGGCACACCTTGCCATAGCCGCCGGGCGCAGAACTCATCATCTCAGAACTTTTTGGGGGAGGATAACGGGGGAGGACGCGGGACCGCAAGCCGCCCCGGCCGCGCGATGCTGACCGGGGCGATGTCGATTACTGAGCCTGCGCCAGGCGGCGCTCACGGCGGGTCTTAAAGACCCAGCCGAGCAGCAACAGCGCAATCCACGCCATACCGACGTACAGCGAGATGCGGGTGTCCGGATGATAGCCGATAAGGGCGATAATAAAGGCCAGGAACAGCAGGCCGATCACCGTGGTCACCACCCCGCCAGGGACTTTGAATTTCAGCGCCTTAACCTCTTCGGGCGACAGACGGCGGCGGAAGGCTATCTGTGACAGCAGGATCATAATCCACACCCACACCGTGGCGAAGGTGGCCAGGGAGGCGATCACCAGGAAAACGTTCTCCGGCATGATGTAATTTAGGTATACCGCAAACAGCAGCGCAATGGTCATCACCATCACCGTCACCCACGGAATACCGCGACGCGACGTTTTAGCGAACACCTTCGGCGCGCTGCCCTGCTCAGCCATGCCGTGCAGCATACGGCCCACGCCGAACACGTCGGAGTTAATCGCCGACAGCGAAGCCGTCAGGACCACGAAGTTAAGAATACTGGCCGCGAAGGTAATGCCCAGATGCTGGAAGGTCAGGACGAAGGGGCTGCCGTCGGTTCCCACCTGATTCCACGGGTAGATGGACATAATGACGAACAGCGTGCCGACGTAGAACACCAGAATGCGCATCGGCACCGAGTTGATGGCGCGCGGAATGGATTTCTCCGGGTCCTTCGCCTCACCGGCGGTAATGCCGATGATTTCGATGCCGCCGTAAGCGAACATCACCATCTGCAGCGACATCACCATTCCCAGCCAGCCGTTGCTGAAGAAGCCGCCGTTACTCCACAGGTTATGAATCCCCGTCGGCTGGCCGCCGTTGCCGATCCCCCAGATAATGATGCCGAACCCGGCGAGGATCATGATGATAATGGTGGCCACTTTGAAGAACGAGAACCAGAACTCCAGCTCGCCAAACACCTTGACGCTCATCAGGTTGACGGCGCAGATGATCAGCACCACGCTGAGCACCCAGATCCAGTGCGGCACCGTCGGGAACCAGACGCCCATGTAGATGCCGAAGGCGGTAACGTCGGCGATGGCGACGATCAGGATTTCAAAGCAGTAGGTCCAGCCGGTGATATAGCCCGCCAGTCCGCCGAGGTTTTCCTGGGCATAGCGGGAGAATGAGCTGGCGGCAGGGTTATGCACCGACATCTCACCGAGCGCCCGCATAATGATATATGCCGCGACGCCGCCGATAATGTAGGCCAACAGTACGCTGGGTCCGGCCATTTTAATGGCGTCGGCCGAGCCGTAAAAAAGCCCGGTGCCGATGGCGGAACCCAGGGCCATAAAGCGAATGTGCCGGGTGCTTAGCCCGCGCTTAAGCTTGTTACTACTTTCCATCGTGGTTTTTCAATGCCGTTTAACACAAAAATAAAAAACCACGGAACCCGAAGTCCCGTGGTTAAACGCTTGTCCTCACCGCCGGTTAATGCGCGCTGGAAGTCACCTGACGTCCGGCTGCGCGATCCCAGATCACCGCGAGAATGGTCATCACGGCGGTGGGCATCAGCCAGGCCAGGCCCTGCTCCGCCAGCGGCAGACGCGCGGTCCAGTCCGGCAGAATCGCGGCAAATGCTGATGACTTAATCCCGTCAATGATACCAAACATCAGGCTGATAAACATGGCCGGCGCGATAACGCGGGACGAATTATGCCACCAACTGCGGGTAAAGCTTAATACAACCAGTGCGATACACGGCGGATAGATAGCGGTCAGCACCGGAATCGATACCTGGATCAGATGGCTAAGGCCCAAATTGGAGACCGCCATGGAGAACAGGCCGAGAACAAAGACCAGCGTGCGATAGGAGAACGGCAGATACTGGGCAAAGAACTCAGCGCAGGCGCAGGTCAGGCCCACCGCCGTCACCAGGCAAGCGATGAAGATCAGCGCCGCCAGCAGGAAACTGCCCGCCCCGCCGAAGGTGTGCTGCACGTAGGCATGGAGGATCGCCGCGCCGTTGGCGGACTGATCCACGAGAGTAGCGCTGTCAGAGCCCAGACGGAACAGCGCCAGATACAGCAGGGTCAGGCCGACGCCCGCCATCAGGCCAGCCCAGACGGTATAACGGGTCAACAGACGCGCTTCGCTGACGCCGCGTGAGCGAGCGGCATTAACAATCACGATGCCAAATACCATCGCGCCGAGGGTATCCATGGTCAGGTAGCCGTTGACGAAGCCATTGGAGAATGGCGCCGTACGATACGCTTCCAGCGCGTCGCTGATCGGGCCCGCTGGCCAGATGATGGCGGCGACCGCCAGCACAATCAGGGCGATAATTTTCAGCGGCGCAAGGAAATTGCCCACGGTGTCCAGCAGTTTGCCCGGATAGAGGGAGACCAGAATCACCAGCGCGAAGTAAATAACGCTGTAGATCAGCAGCGGCAGCGGGCCGTCGCCGGTCAGCGGCGCAATACCGACCTCAAAGGAGACGGTCGCGGTACGCGGCGTCGCGAACAGCGGTCCTACCGCGAGATAGCACACCACCGCTAGCAGGATACCGGCCACTTTACCAATCGGGGTGCTCAGGCTTTCAACGCCGCCGCCGACTTTCGCCAGCGCCACCACCGTCAGCACCGGCAGACCCACCGCAGTGATCAGGAAGCCGATCGCCGCCGTCCAGACGTGCTCGCCCGCCTGTAAGCCAACCATCGGAGGGAAAATAATGTTGCCTGCGCCAACGAACAACGCGAAGGTCATAAAGCCCAACGCTATGATGTCGCGAGATTTTAACTGATGGGTCATAAATTCATTACTGCCTGTGGATGTGGTGTTGTAAAAAAAATGGAAAAATACCGCGCTCCCCTCTCAGGGACGATACAGCGGCCATTGCCGGTAAACTCAGCGAGATATGCTCCCGAAGCGGCGTGGGAAAGAATTGTTTTTGGTATTACCACGCAAAAGCAGTCTGTCATCGACTGCGCAGGCGCAATTTAAACGCTTATAACGTTTTAAAGCAAGGCACGATCGCAAAAGCAGATGATTATGCTGGTTATGTCTTTCACACCAGAATCATTTACCATATTGATAGAAAACCCGTGGCTTATCATGCGAACAAAAAAGCAGCGCGCGCTCATTAAATAGGCGAGAAAAAACGACTGCCAATGAAAATGACCAGCTGAAGCTGGTCATTGGCAAGATAAACTGACAGCGCGTCGATCAGGCGTCATTTTTGGCAATTAATCGTTCCGGGAGCAGGAAGCTAAAGCGGGTTCCCTTGCCCACCGTGCTGTCGATTTCCAGCCGGCTGTCATGATGGTTAACCGCGTGTTTGACGATCGCCAGTCCCAGGCCACTGCCCCCCGTTTGCCGGGAACGGGCTTTATCCACCCGATAAAAACGCTCGGTCAGACGGGGAATATGCTCCGGCGCAATGCCTGGCCCGTTATCCTCGACGCTGAACAGCGCTCCCTGCGGGGTTCGCTGCCAGCTGACGCGAATTTCGGTCCCCGGCGGGGTGTGGTTCACCGCGTTATAGACCAGGTTGGAGATGGCGCTGCGCAGCTGCTCCTCATTACCCAGCACCTTGAGCTGCTCATCGACGGTGAAGATCAGCGTCTGTTTCTCCTGGCTGAGAGTTTGCGCCTCGCGCTCCACCACCCGCAGCATCATCGGCACGTCGATGCGATCATTCATCGCCAGCGCCGGCGCGGCTTCAATACGCGACAGCGTCAGCAGCTGCTTCACCAGGCCTTCCATACGTTGAGTTTGCTCCCGCATGGTGTGCAGGGCTTTTTCTCGGGTCGCCCCCTCCAGCACCTGCTCCTGCATCATCTCCAGATAGCCCTGCAGCACCGTCAGTGGGGTGCGCAACTCATGGCTGACGTTGGCGAAAAAGTTCCGCCGCGCCCCTTCCAGCTGATGCATCTGCGTCACGTCGCGCGCCACCATCAGCCACTGCTTGTCGCTGTAGGGCATCACGCGAATTTCCAGATGACGGGCGTTATTCAGCACCAGATTGAGCGGCTTTGAAAAATCGCGCTGTTTCAGATAGTTGGCGAACTCAGGATAGCGCAGAAGGTTAAGAATGTTTTGGCCACTGTCGTCCGGCCAGCGCAGGTTTAGAATCTGCTGCGCCAGGCCATTACACCAGAAAATAGCCCCCTCTTCCGTGGTCAGGACGACCGCATCCGGCAGCGATTCCGCCCCGCTGCGAAAGCGTTTAATCAGGCTTCCCAGCTCGCGCCGACGCTTTTTATTACGCATCTGCATCTGGTGCAGACCATACAGCAGCGGCTCCCAACTGCCGCGGCCAGGCGGAGGAGTCATGCTCCGGTCCACCCACAGCCACCACGACAGGCGCATCAAATTCCAGAAATGCCAGATCAGCAAACCGGTCACTGCCGCCAGTAAAAACCACGGCAGATGACCCACAAACGCCCCCAGAATCAGGGCCGGAATACACGCTAAAAAGAGCTCCAGCGCCAGCCTTTTCCATGACAGCCGTTCCAGCACGGGTCACACTCCTGTCAAAATTCAGAAACGGGCGGAGAAACGATACCCCGTGCCGCGAACCGTTTGCACCATACGATCATGGCCACTGTGTTCCAGCGCTTTGCGCAGGCGGCGAATATGGACGTCCACCGTGCGGTCTTCCACATAAACGTTGGTCCCCCAGACGTGGTTCAGCAGCTGTTCGCGGCTGTACACCCGCTCCGGATGGGTCATAAAGAAGTGCAATAATTTAAATTCCGTCGGTCCCATATCCAGCGGACTGTCGCCGGTCATTACCCGGTGCGATGAAGGGTCGAGGCTCAGCCCCTGCATTTCGATCACCTCTTCCACCGCCATCGGTGAAATACGGCGCATCACCGCTTTGATTCGCGCCACCAGCTCTTTCGGAGAGAAAGGCTTGGTGATGTAGTCATCCGCGCCGGTCTCCAGGCCGCGAACGCGATCCTCTTCTTCTCCACGCGCGGTCAGCATCACTACCGGAATATCCCGCGTCATCGCCTCGCGCTTGAGCAGTTTAATAAACTGCAGCCCCGAACCGCCCGGCAGCATCCAGTCCAGGAGAATCAAATCAGGCCAGGGTTCATTGAGTTGATTCACCGCGCTGTCATAATCTTCCGCTTCGACAGGCTGAAAGCCATTTTGCTCCAGAACAAAGCAGACCATTTCGCGGATTGGAGCTTCATCTTCAACGACCAGAATTCTTCTCGCCATTATTTACCCTGTGTTTTTTAGCCATCAGTATAGAAGTGCGGCGTCATTATGCGTCACTTTTGTGACAGATTTATGAAAAAAATGACCGTCTGATGATCGGGTATTTTGAAGCACGACGCGGACTTACCCCTCACTAACAAGTGGTATACTGCCGCCCATGCTTTTTTCGCTAGGGAAGATTTATGCGCCTCCTTCACACCTCCGACTGGCACCTGGGCCAGAATTTTTACAGCAAAAGCCGCGCGGCCGAACACGACGCTTTTCTTACCTGGCTACTGGACCGCGCGCAGGAGCATGAAGTCGACGCCATTATCGTGGCTGGCGATATTTTTGATACCGGCTCGCCGCCGAGCTACGCCCGCGAACTGTATAACCGTTTCGTCGTCCAGTTGCAGCAGACCGGCTGTCGCCTGGTGGTGCTGGCGGGCAACCACGACTCGGTGGCGATGCTCAATGAATCCCGCGATATCCTCGCCTTTTTACACACCACCGTGGTGGCGAACGCCGGCTACGCGCCGATTGAGCTGCCGCTGCGCGACGGCACGCCGGGCGCCATCTTCTGTCCGGTGCCGTTTTTACGCCCGCGCGAGCTGGTGACCAGCCAGGCCGGTCACTCCGGTCGGGAAAAACAGCAGCTGCTGCTGCACGCCATCAGCGACTATTATCAGGAGCAGTATCAGCAGGCCTGCGCGCTGCGCGGCGATCGGCCGCTGCCCATCATTGCCAGCGGCCATCTGACCACCGTCGGCGCCAGCAAAAGCGATGCCGTCCGCGACATTTACATCGGCACACTGGATGCCTTTCCGGCGCAACACTTCCCCCCTGCCGACTACATTGCGCTGGGCCATATTCACCGGGCGCAGATGGTCGGCGGCTGCGAGCATATCCGCTACAGCGGCTCGCCGCTGCCGCTGAGCTTCGATGAAACCGGCAAAGCGAAATCGGTGCATCTGGTGAGCTTTAGCGAGGGGCGACTTAGCGCCGTGGAAACCCTGGAGGTGCCCGTGACCCAGCCTCTGGCGGTAATCAAATGCGATCTGGCCGCCATCACCGCCCAGCTGGAGCAGTGGCGCGGCGTCGAGCAGGACCCGCCGGTGTGGCTGGATATCGAAATCACCACCGAGGACTATCTGCACGATATTCAACGGCATATTCAGGCGCTAACGGAGGATCTGCCGGTGGAAGTGCTGCTGGTGCGCCGCAGCCGCGAGCAGCGCGAGAAAATACTGCTCAACGCCCAGCGGGAGACGCTCAGTGAACTGAAGGTGGAGGAGGTATTCGAGCGCCGGCTGGCGCTGACCGAAATTGACGAGATGAAGCGCGCCCGGCTGCATGAGCTGTTCGCCCATACGGTGCATACGCTCACCGCGGAGGACGAAAACGCATGAAAATCCTCAGTCTGCGTCTGAAAAACCTCAACTCCCTGAAAGGGGAATGGAAGATAGACTTTACCGCCGAGCCGTTCGCCAGCAATGGCCTGTTCGCCATTACCGGCGCCACCGGGGCCGGGAAAACCACGCTGCTCGATGCCATTTGCCTGGCGCTCTATCATGAGACGCCGCGCCTGAATAAAGTCTCCCAGTCGCAAAACGACCTGATGACCCGCGATACCGCCGAGTGTCTGGCGGAAGTCGAGTTTGAAGTAAAAGGCATCGCCTACCGCGCTTTCTGGAGCCAGAACCGGGCCCGTAACCAGCCGGATGGCAATCTGCAGGCGCCCCGCGTCGAGCTGGCGCGCTGCGCTGACGGCAAAATCCTCGCCGATAAAGTCTCGGACAAGCTGGAGCAAACCGCGACGCTTACCGGCCTCGACTATGGCCGCTTCACCCGCTCGATGCTGCTTTCCCAGGGGCAATTTGCCGCCTTCCTGAACGCGAAGCCGAGCGATCGCGCGGAGCTGCTGGAGGAGCTGACCGGCACGGAAATCTACGGCCAGATTTCTGCCATGGTCTACGAACAGCACAAAGCCGCTCGCCATGCGCTGGAGAAGTTCGAAGCCCAGGCGGCGGGCATCGTCCTGTTGACGGAGGCCCAGCAGCAGGCGCTGCAGGAAAGTTTGCAGGTACTTACTGACGAAGAAAAAGCCCTGCTGGCCCAGCAGCAGAGCCAGCAGCAGCAGCTCCAGTGGCTGACCCGCCGCGACGAGCTGGCGCAGCAGCAGCAGCAGGCCGCCACCCGGCAGCAGCAGGCCCGCCAGGCGCTGGCGGACGCCGCCCCGGCGCTGGCGAAGCTTGAGCTGGCCCAGCCCGCCGCCCAACTGCGTCCCCTGTGGGAGCGCCAGCAGGAGCAGACGGCAGGCCTGGCGCAAACCCGGCAGCGGATCAGTGAAGTAAATGCTCGCTTACTTGCCAGCACGGCGCTGCGCGCGCGCATCCGCCAGGGCGCCTTGCGCGCTCAGCAGCAGCGTCAGGCTGAACTGGCCGATCTGGCGCAGTGGCTGGCCGCCCATGAGCGTTTCCGCTTATGGGGTCAGGAGATCGCCGGCTGGCGAGCGCAATTCTCGCAACTGACGCGGGATAAACAACAGCTAACGGCTCAGAGCACCCGCCTGGACGCGCTACGCCAGAAGCTGGCCACGCTGCCAGCCAGCCCTATCACCCTGAGCGCGGATGACGTTGCCGCAGCGATAGAACAGCAAACCCAATCGCGGCCGCTGCGCCAGCGCCTGATCTCCCTGCATGAGCAGCATCAGCTGCTGCGCAAGCGTCTGCGCCAGAACGCCGAGAGCGTCCAGCAGGCGCAGGCGGAGCAGGTAAAACTTAACGCCACCCTGACGCTGCGCCGGGAACAATATAAAGACAAAAACCAGCACTATCTCGACCTGAAGGCGCTCTGCCAGCGGGAAGAAACGATTAAAGACCTGGAAAGCTACCGCGACCGGCTCGAGGCGGGTAAGCCCTGTCCGCTGTGCGGCGCCTGTGAACACCCGGCGATTGAACAATACGCCTCGTTGACGCTCACGGATAATCAGCGCCGCCGCGATGCGCTGGAAAAGGAGGTCGCCGCGCTGAAAGAAGAAGGCCTACTGATCCTCGGGCAGGTCAAGGCCCTGACGCAACAGCTTCAGCGTGACACCGAAGCGGCCGGGCGGCTCGCAGAGGAAGAGCAAGCGCTTACTAAAGCGTGGCAGGAGACCTGCGCCTCTCTGCACATCGCGCGGGATATTGCGCAAGAGATAAACGACTGGATGCAGGAGCAGGAGCGCTACGAGCAGCAGCTCTATCAGCTCAGCCAGCGCCTGATGTTGCAGAGTCAGCTTAACGATCAGCAGGCGCTGGAGCGCCAGGCCGAGCAGCAGCTGGCGGCCACGCGCCAGGGACTGGAGAGCGCCCTGCAGGCCCTGGCCCTGAGCCTGCCGGTAGAAGGGACAGAAGCCGCCTGGCTGCACGCTCGCGAAAGCGAATTTGCCCAGTGGCAGGCGCAACAGACCCAACATGATGCCATTCAGCAGCAAATCGCTGCTCTGCGGCCACTGCTGGAGACACTGCCGACCAGCGACGAGACAGAGGTTGAAGCTGAGTCGGCCATCCCGGACAACTGGCGCGAAATCCACGAGGAATGCCTGTCGCTGCACAGCCAGCTTGTCGCCCAGCAGCAGCAGGAAACCCAGGAAAAGGCGCGTCTGGACCAGTCGCAGGCGCAATTCACCTCCGCCCTGGCCGCCAGCCGCTTTAGCGATCGGGAGGCGTTCCTCGCCGCGCTGCTGGATGACGAGACCGCCCAGCGGCTGACGCAGTTAAAACAGACGCTGGAGCAGCAGCTTCAGCAGGCGGTCGCGCTCTGCGAGCAGGCGACCCGGCAACATGAGGCGCACCTGGCGCTGCGTCCGCAAGGGGTGGACGCTGACGTCCCCACCCTGCAAACCCAGCTGCACGCCCTGGCCCAGCGGCTGCGGGATAACACTACCCGCCAGGGTGAGATCCGCCAGCAGCTCAGGCAGGACGCAGAGAGCCGTCAACAGCAGCAGGCGCTGGGGCAGCAGATTGCAGAGGCGGCGCAGCTGGCGGACGACTGGGGCTATCTCAATTCGCTGATCGGCTCCAGCACCGGCGACCGGTTCCGCAAATTCGCCCAGGGGCTGACGCTGGATAATCTGGTCTGGCTGGCAAACCAGCAGCTCAACCGCCTGCATGGCCGCTATCTGCTACAGCGCAAGGCCAGCGAGGCGCTGGAGCTGGAGGTTGTCGATACCTGGCAGGCCGACGCCGTGCGCGACACCCGCACCCTCTCCGGCGGCGAAAGTTTCCTCGTCAGCCTGGCGCTGGCCCTGGCGCTGTCAGACCTGGTGAGCCATAAGACGCGGATTGACTCCCTGTTTCTTGATGAAGGCTTCGGCACCCTCGACAGCGAAACGCTGGACACGGCCTTGGACGCCCTGGATGCCCTTAACGCCAGCGGTAAGATTATCGGGGTGATCAGCCACGTGGAGGCGATGAAAGACCGCATTCCGGTGCAGATCAAAGTGAAGAAGATTAACGGCCTGGGCTATAGCCGGCTGGACAAAGCGTTTGCGGTGGAGTGAGGTCTGAATTATGGCGATGTCCCCGCCCCCTAACCCTCTCCCGAGGGAGAGGGTCCGGGTGCGGGGAAGCGGTTCAGGTCCCCTGGAGCGGCCACAGCCAGGCCGCGCCGCGTACCCCGCTGGAGTCGCCGTGCATCGCTTTGCGGATCGGCGTTTCACACTCGCCGCCGAAGACCCACTGCTTCACCAGGTCCGGCACCGTCTGATACAGTCGTTCGACGTTGCTCATCCCGCCGCCCAGCACGATAACGTCCGGGTCGAGGATATTCACCACGTGGGCCAGCGATTTCGCCAGCCGCTGTTCATAGCGGCTCAGCGCCAGTTCAGCCTTTTCGTCACCTTCTCCCACCAGGCGCATAATCTCGCTGCCGGTTAACCCTTTGCCGCTCAGCCGCTGATAGTCGGTGGCGAAACCGGTGCCGGAGATAAAGGTTTCGATACACCCCTGTTTGCCGCAGTAGCAAGGGACTTCCGCACGGTAGCGTAGCTCATCGTCGTTCATCCACGGCAATGGGTTATGTCCCCATTCGCCAGCGTTACCATTGCCGCCGATATGCGCCCGCCCGTTGAGCGCCACCCCGGCGCCGCAGCCGGTGCCGATAATCACCGCGAATACCGTTTGCGCCCCCGCCGCCGCGCCGTCCACCGCTTCCGACACCGCCAGACAGTTGGCATCGTTAGCCAGCCGGACTTCCCGCTCAAGGCGCAGGCTGAGGTCCTTATCAAAGGGCTGGCCGTTGAGCCAGGTCGAGTTGGCGTTTTTCACCACCCCGGTATAAGGCGAAATTGAGCCAGGAATGCCCATCCCCACGGTACCCTGCTGTCCGGTCGCCTGCTCGGCCATCGCCACCAGAGTGGCGATGGTCTCGATGGTTTGCCGGTAGTCCTCCCGCGGCGTGGGTAACCGGTGGCGAAACAGCTGCTCTCCCTGGTCGCTCAGGGCTATCACTTCGGTTTTTGTTCCACCTAAATCAATACCAATACGCACGCTCAGCTCCTCACCCCGATTAACAATGCAAGCATAGCGACAATTCGCTATCATGCCCGCCTGATTTAACGACAAAGCCGTGGAAATTATCATGCTGTGGTTCAAAAATTTAATGGTTTACCGTCTCAGCCGCGATATCGAATTGCGCGCCGAGGAGATGGAAAAACAGCTGGCCGAGCTGACATTTACCCCTTGTGGCAGCCAGGATATGGCGAAAACCGGTTGGGTGTCGCCGATGGGATCGCACAGCGACGCGCTGACGCATACGGCAAACGGCCAGATCATTATCTGCGCGCGTAAAGAAGAGAAGATCCTGCCGTCGCCGGTGATTAAGCAGGCGCTGGAGGCAAAGATCCAGAAGCTGGAAGCCGATCAGGGGCGCAAGCTGAAGAAGACCGAGAAAGATTCCCTGAAAGATGAAGTGCTGCACTCGCTACTGCCGCGCGCCTTCAGCCG
Organism: Klebsiella sp. 4_1_44FAA; assembly: GCF_000238715.1. NCBI lineage: Bacteria > Pseudomonadati > Pseudomonadota > Gammaproteobacteria > Enterobacterales > Enterobacteriaceae > Klebsiella > Klebsiella sp. 4_1_44FAA. The sequence goes on along the minus strand of NZ_JH414799.1, from coordinate 74,857 downwards.
CTTCAGCCAGACAATGATGTGGATCGACACCGTCAACGGCCTGATCATGGTCGACTGCGCCAGCGCGAAGAAAGCGGAAGATACTCTGGCCCTGCTGCGTAAAACCCTCGGCTCGCTGCCGGTGGTGCCGCTGACCCTGGAGAATCCGATTGAGCTAACGCTGACCGAGTGGGTTCGCTCCGGCACCGTGGCGCAGGGCTTCCAGCTGCTGGACGAAGCCGAGCTGAAAGCGATGCTGGAAGATGGCGGCGTGATCCGCGCCAAGAAGCAGGATCTGGTTAGCGACGAAATCGCTGTACACATTGAGGCCGGGAAGGTCGTCACCAAGCTGGCGCTGGACTGGCAGCAGCGTATTCAGTTTGTGATCTGCGACGACGCGTCAATTAAGCGCCTCAAGTTCTGTGATGAACTGCGCGACCAAAACGAAGATATCGATCGGGAAGATTTCGCCCAGCGCTTTGACGCCGACTTTATCTTAATGACCGGCGAGCTGGCTGCCCTGATCCAAAGCCTGGTGGAAGGGCTCGGCGGCGAAGCGCAGCGCTAAGCGCCGCTTTCCTTCCTGCCGGGCAGGAAGGAAAAAACAACCCGGCGGCAGGCGCCGGGCGTCACGCTGGCTTACAGATAGCGGCACAGATAAGAGGCTGGCTCAGCCACCTGTAGATGAAATTCGCTGTTGCCTGGCACATTGAAAACTTCGCCGGCAGCGTAAACTTTCCACTCAGTCTCACCCGGCAGCAGGACATTCAGCGCCCCGCTGACTACCGTCATCTCTTCCGGCTGCGCCGTACCAAAGGTGTATTCCCCTTCCGCCATCACGCCAACGCTGGCGCGACCGGTACTGCTGCTGGTGAAGCCAATGGATTTCACTTTTCCGTCAAAGTATTCATTGCTTTGAAGCATAAACAAGCCCTTCTGATCGTCGGTTAAAGGCTCAATATAGGGGGCGCTCCTTGCCCCTGTCACGCGAAATTAACACATTAGACCAATAGTTCTGCCGCCAGTCGGGAAACCAGCACATTCGACAGCAAAACCGGAACATCGAGGGCTTTTTGTAACACATCGCGATGATGCTGATAGTAACCGAGACAGTCGAGGACCAGCACGTCGGCGCCCTGCTCCAGCAACGTTTTGCCGGCGGTTAATAGCTCGCTGTCGCTGCCGGTAAACGGATTGGCCAGCGCGTAGTATGGCGACTTTTCCAGCGAGAGCCACTTTTGCCGCTGCATGGGCATGATCTCTTCCACCGGCACGATCACCCCTACCTGGTGCCCATCGACGATCGATGCCACCAGCGGCGGGATGATCCGCTGCGGCTCGAGGAGGATCGCGTGGTGGGTGGTAAAACCGGTCAGCTGTTCGGAACTGAGCAGCAGGATCACATCATAATGTTGTCGATCCAGCATCGCGATCGCGCTGCGGACATCGCGTTCAATTTTCTGTCGCGACACCATCACCAACTGGTTATTACTGAGCAAGGTCAGGAGTCCTTTCTCGCCGTCACCTACGGCGTACTCGGCCATTACCTCGTCAGGCGTCATCTCGCCCAGCAGGCTGATGTGGGCGATCTGTTCTTCCCTGATATGTTCGGTCAGGAGCGGCAATACTCCCGCCAGCGGCACAACGCCGATGGTCAAAATTGCCATCGTTGCACTACTCATATCATGTACCTTTTCACAACCACTGCTTCAACACAGGCTTTCCACACACAGCATCCGCCCCCCTGGTGAGTAAAAATCAACCGTCGAGAAGCGTAGCAGCTCCACGCCGCGGTTGAATGTAAAGATTGCCGGGCGGCGGCGCCGTGCCTGAAAAATCCGTGTGTTAGATATTCATTAGTACGACTGATAAATAAAAAATGTGAGATACGCCCGATATTGCCAGCATGGCGGGCAATTCGGGCTCAGGGGGTTACGACTTGTCAGGATCTTCATAACGCCGTTTGGCATCCACGGCTTCCTGCTCGGTAGGATGTTCGCTGATAAGCGAATCAGGCTCAGGATAATCCGCACGGAGCTGATACCAGGTCACCGTCTGACCCTGAGGACCTTTCTCTACCGCAACCACGCGCGCTTCTCTCGGATATGGGGGCCTGTTTGGCATAGTTCTTCCTTCTTCTGGTAGCAGAACTATTAAGTATAGGCGCCCCTCGCCGCCTTAATGTAAGTAAATTCTTAACTTACCGGGGTTGCCGTCGCGCTGCATAGCATGGACATAATCTGCTCCACCACCCGATCCGGCGAGGCCGTGGCATCCACAATATGGTGGGCAGCGTCCCGGTATAACGCTTCGCGCTGCGCCAGCACCTCGCCCACTTCCTCGCGCACCGGTTTTCCGGTCAGCGTCGGCCGCTGTTCAGCTTTCGGGTAGGCTTCCAGACGGTCAATCAGCGCCGACACCGAGGCCTGCAGATAAATCACCACGCCATTCTCCCGCATAAACTGACGGTTACCTTCCGCCAGCACAATGCCGCCGCCGGTGGCGATTACCGTATTCGGCAGGGTCACGGCCTTCAGCGACAGGGTCTCCAGTTCGCGAAAACGCGCCCACCCTTCCGCCTGCACGATCTCAGCCACCGTCCGCTGCTCATGGGCCTGTAGCCGATGATCGGTATCGGAGAACTGAAAATGCCGCGCTCGCGCCAGCGCATGGCCGACGGTGGTTTTACCGCAGCCGCGTGGCCCAATAAGAAAGATAGGCTGTGTCATAACCGAAGACCCCCTGGTTCCGTCTGTCGCAAAAAAATGAAAACGAAAGCACGTATTATCGCTGTCTGTCCCGCAATGCATACGTAAAGAAAAAATTACACAACTTCTTTACACCCCATTACCACGGTGAGAAGAGGGGCTATTAATGTAAACTTATCATTGCATTTAGTGTTTAACCAGCTTTACTTTCCGCTTGGCGTTATTTTTTATCCACCGCTGGCGTAAACGGTAACACATTTATGCATAGCTTTACGAAGCAACATATTTACAACATCATGTTTCAGAAGCACCCTGATGCCTATTCGACAGTGTGACAGAGGAATGTAACATGCAATCTGAAGAACAACGCCTTATTGATGGACTGTTTTCCCGGCTGAAAGAGGCTGAGGCGCACAGCGCATCGCGCGATGCCAGCGCCGAGGAGCGGATTGCCCAACACGTGAGCGCGCAGCCGGCGGCCCCCTACTATATGGCGCAAACCATTCTTATCCAGGAAGCCGCGATTAAACAGCTTAACGATCGCATCCAGGCGCTGGAGAGTCAGGTCAGCCAACTGCAGGCGGCAAAGCCCAGCAGCGGCGGCTTCCTCTCCGGCCTGTTTGGCGGTGGCGGCTCGTCACGCGGTTCTGACCCTATCCCGGGCGCGGAGCAATATGGTCGCCCGCAGGCCAGCGCTCAGCCGCAGTATACGCCACCACCGCAGCAGAACTATGCCCCGCAGGCTGCCGCACGCGGCGGCGGCTTTATGGCGGGCGCGCTGCAAACGGCCGCTGGCGTGGCAGGCGGCGTGGTGCTGGGCAATATGCTGACCAATATGTTCAGCGGCTCGCACCCGCAGGAGATAGTCAATATCATCGAAGAGAAGCCGCAGCCTGATGCCGCCTCCGCGCAGGACAGCATCGCGCAGGACACCACCGCAGGTGACGATCCGTTCCGCCAGGGAGACGATCAGTTCCTTGCCGACAATACCTGGAACGACGACTTCGACACCGGCTTTGGCGACGATGATTTTGGCAGCGATGACGATAGCTGGGTTTAACCCTGGCGACGCTTAACCGCCAGCAACCACTTCTCCAGCTCGGCGGCAAACTGTTGCCGATCGCGCTGCGATAAACTATCCGGGCCGCCGGTCTGAACGCCGCTGGCCCGTAATGTCTCCATAAAATCCCGCATTGTCAGCCGCTCGCGGATCGTCGCCTCGCTGTAACGTTCCCCGCGCGGATTCAGCGCCGCCCCGCCCTTCGCCAGCACCTCCGCCGCCAGCGGGATGTCGGCGGTGATCACTAAATCTCCCGCCGCGCACTGGCGAACGATTTCATTATCCGCCACGTCAAAACCCTGCTCAACCCGCAGGGTGCGGATGAAACGCGACGGCGGCACGCGCAGCGGCTGGTTCGCCACCAGCGTCAGCGGAGTCTGGGTCCGCTCTGCCGCGCGGAACAAAATCTCTTTAATCACGTTCGGACACGCGTCCGCATCCACCCAAATGGCCATGCCAGCTCCTGTTACCTGCAATAAGTGACGCCAATGTTACCTGCTTTTCTCCCCCAGGAAAGCGCCAGGATGGTAAGCTAATCAGATCGTAACGAAAAAAGCAGAGGGGAATGGTGATGGATAAGAAAATTGGCTTTATCGGCTGCGGCAATATGGGTAAGGCCATTCTGGGCGGGCTGATCGCCAGCGGTCAGGTACAGCCGGGACAAATCTGGGTCTACACCCCGTCGCCGGACAAGGTTGCAGCTCTGCGCGACCAGTATGGCATCAACGCCGCCGACAGCGCCCAGGAAGTGGCGCAGATTGCCGATATCGTCTTCGGCGCGGTTAAACCGGGGATCATGACCAAAGTGCTGGGCGATATCGCCTCCAGCCTGAATAAAGAGTCGCTGGTGGTCTCTATCGCCGCCGGCGTTACGCTTGAGCAGCTGGCGCGCGCCCTTGGCCACGATCGCAAAATCATTCGCGCGATGCCGAATACGCCGTCGCTGGTTAACGCCGGTATGACCTCCGTCACGCCTAACGCCCTGGTGAGCAGCGAAGATGTTGCCGAAGTGCTGACTATTTTCCGTTGCTTTGGCCAGGCGGAGCAAATTGCCGAGCCGATGATCCATCCGGTGGTGGGGGTAAGCGGTTCGGCGCCGGCCTATGTCTTTATGTTTATCGAAGCGATGGCCGATGCCGCCGTCCTCGGCGGAATGCCGCGCGCTCAGGCCTATAAATTCGCCGCCCAGGCGGTGATGGGCTCCGCCAAAATGGTGCTGGAGAGCGGAGAACACCCAGGGGCGCTGAAAGATATGGTCTGTTCCCCTGGCGGGACCACCATCGAAGCCGTGCGCGTGCTGGAAGAGAAAGGGTTCCGCTCGGCGGTAATCGAAGCCATCACCCAGTGTATGGAAAAATCAGAGAAACTGAGCCGCTCCTGAAGCTGAGCCGGCGGGCTTCAAGCCCTGAGAGGTTAAAGAACAAGGGAGCGCGAGCGCTCCCTTTTTTTCAGGCTTTCTTCAGGCAGCTACTCATGAAGGTACTGCGTTCATCGCCCTTCAGTGATTTCGCCGTGGCCGCTTTGCTGCAGTCGCTCATTTTCTGCTGCTGAGGGGTGAGCGCCTTTCCCTGCGAGGTCGTGGTCTCTTTTTTCAGACACTGGCTCATAAAGGTTTTGCGCTCCTCACCTTTCAGCATTTTGGCTGACGCTTGCTGATTGCAGTCCGTCATCCTTTGCTGCTGAGGAGTGGGCGTTTTTTCTGCCGCGCCAACCGCGCTGATAAAGATCAAGCCAAACAGTAGGGTCATCAATAAAGTTATTTTCATCGCACCATCCTTCTGTGAGTGGAACGTTGTAAGTCTGGACGCAGATAGAAAAAAAACCAGCCGGTGACGCAATTTCGCCACCGGCTGCGACTTATTTGAGACTCAGGGCAGCTTTCATGGTCGTGAACAGGTCGGTCTGATCGGTCAGGCCGACGACGTTAGCCGCATGCGGACCGTAGGCCGCAATGCGCAGTTGGGTGCCGGTGTGCTCCATCGACTCTTCCTCAGAGTTGCCGTAGCTCATCACCATCACCGCGCCATCGTGCGTGTTCAGAGCCTGGGTCAGCCCCGGGGCTTTGCTATCCGCCGGGATGATCTGGCTGGCATGCGCATGGTCGGCGGTGACGATCACCAGGGTATTACCGTCTTTTCGCGCGAATTCCAGCGCCTTCTGCACCGCTTCGTCAAGATCAACCGTTTCGCCGATCTGGCCGCACGGATTGGCCGCATGGTCCTGCTTATCGATTGACGCGCCTTCGACTTGCAGGAAGAAACCTTTCTCGTTGCGACTCAGCAGGTCAATCGCTTTCTCGGTCATCTGCGCCAGCGTCGGCACCGAGGCGTCACGCTTCGGGTTTGGCGTACAGGTCACCGGCGGCTTATCGATATTACCGTGATAAGACGCCTTCGGTCCTTCCCAGCGTACCGGCATATTGCCATCGGCAAAGAGTCCCAGCAGCGGTTTACCTGACTGGCTTCCGTCGCGGCGGCAAGAGAAGCCGCGTCGGTCACAATCTGGTAGCCGCGCGCTTGCGCCTGCTCGCGCAGGGTTTTGCCCTGCCACTCGCCCGCCGTCGCCGTTTCGGCAAAGGTCTTCGCGCCGCCGCCCAGGGTGACATCCGGTCGGGCGTTCAGCAGCTGTTCGGTAATGGAGCCTTTGCCCCCTTTTTCCAGCGCATTGCTGGGGCATTTTTCGCTGGTGACCGTCGGGCCGTAGCATTTACGCGATGTCACATGCGCTACCAACGCCGCGGGGGTGGCGTCCTGCAGCTCGGCGGTGGAAACGTTGCCGGTGGCCAGCCCCGCCGCTTTCGCCAGCTCGAGGATGGTCTGATGCGCATTCTCATGAATATCGACGCCCAGCGCGCCGTTATAAGTCTTCACGCCGGTGGTCCAGGCGGTGGCGGAGGCCGCCGAGTCGGTCACGTAGTCCGGTTTCCCGGTTTTTTATCCAGCGAATAATGCGTGTACTGCCCGGTTAACGGCAGAGCATCAATTCCTTTAAAGAAACCGCCCGCCCCCTCGGCATAGTTTCGCGCAGCGGTAATTTCCGAATCACCCATGCCATCGCCAATCAGCAGAATAACGTTTTTAGCTGGCTTATTGATTAACGAGGCGCGCAGCGCTTCGGTTTGATCGCCTGTTAAACGACGCGCGCCGCCAGGAGTGGTGATATCTCCCTGCGCAGCGCGATTTTCCAGAACCGGCGCAGCAGTAGTTTCTGCATGAATAACCGGCGAGCCCAGTAGAGGAATCAGGGCAATAAACAGGGCGCTTAATTTCACTTTTGTCATCTCCATGTAAAAAATACTTAAAAAAACAAAACGAGGGAGACTTTATAAAAGGGAGATGACAGAAAAATGACGGCATCCTTGTCGTGTCACAAAGACTAGCTACGAGGATGCCGCAACAGCTTCTTTAGATATTGCTGCAGCAGCATCGCATCATGGTCGTTGACCGGCGGACAGGGCGTCACCTGGTCAATCGCCTGTTCTATATCCTGAATCAATGCCTGCTGGGCATCATGCTCCATATGGCGCAATAATGCGGTGACCACGATCTCCAGCGCTTCAACCTGCACCGTCAGTTCCTTTGCTTCTTCGGTAATGACTCCAACTTACTGATAGTGTTTTATGTTCAGATAATGCCCGATGACCTTGTCATGCAGCTCCACCGATTTTGAGAACGACAGTGACTTCCGTCCCAGCCTTGCCAGATGTTGTCTCAGATTCAGGTTATGTCGCTCAATGCGCTGAGTGTAACGCTTGCTGATAACGTGCAGCTTTCCCTTCAGGCGGGATTCATACAGCGGCCAGCCATCCGTCATCCATACCACGACCTCAAAGGCCGACAGCAGGCTCAGAAGTCGCTCCAGTGTGGCCAGAGTGCGTT
>NZ_JH414799.1:50689-66911 GCF_000238715.1 Klebsiella sp. 4_1_44FAA | reverse complement strand
TTTTTAAGTGACGTAAAATCGTGTTGAGGCCAACGCCCATAATGCGGGCGGTTGCCCGGCATCCAACACCATTCATGGCCATATCAATGATTTTCTGGTGCGTACCGGGTTGAGAAGCGGTGTAAGTGAACTGCAGTTGCCATGTTTTACGGCAGTGAGAGCAGAGATAGCGCTGATGTCCGGCAGTGCTTTTGCCGTTACGCACCACCCCGTCAGTAGCTGAACAGGAGGGACAGCTGATAGAAACAGAAGCCACTGGAGCACCTCAAAAACACCATCATACACTAAATCAGTAAGTTGGCAGCATCACCTGCTTCTTCTTCCTTTTGCGCCAGTTTAACCAGTAACTCAGCAATGAGATTCTTCATAGCACCAGTTCCTTATGCGAGGCCTGTTTTGATTGGGATGTCATACGCGATGACGGACCTCAGAATTACTTAAATTAAGAATCATCGCAACACCCAATATACAGCGAAACGTTTTACCACAATAAAATACCACTATAAATAGTATTGTTTAATCATGACCGGGGTTACTTATAACCAGATTGCCTGGAAAATAATAAAATGGAATAGCGTTCACGCCATAACGATAACAAAAAGTAATAGTAAATCCGCTGACGGCGAATAATGCTGACGGTATCGCAATAAATACCGTCAGCAGAGGTTCAGGCGTTAGCCCGGCGGGTTTGGCGCAGCATCCACGCCAGTTGCCAGAGGTTAATGAAAACGATAATGGCGGTGGCAATAAACACCCAGCGGAAGCCGGCCATGGCTGACACAGAGGCGCCAATTAGCGGCCCGGCGACGTTGCCCAGATACATAAACGACTGGTTATAGCCAAAGATACGCCCGGTGACGCTGTCGCTGCTGTACTTCAGCAATAAGGTCTGCACCGCCGGGAGCATCGCGCCATCGGCAAAGCCGAGCAGAAAACGCAGCGTACCCAATTGCAGCGGGGTGGTGACAAAGGACATGGCGAAGAACATCACCACCGCGCAGCAGAGCGTCGCCAGCAGGATCCGCGAGGTGCCGATGCGGTCGCCAAGCTTACCCAACCGTGGCGCAGAAATCAGTGCCGACACGCCGGGCACCGCGGCGATCATCCCGGCCAGAAAAGCGATATTGTTGCTGTCCGGCGCCATCGACTTAATAAACAGCGCCAGAATCGGGCCGATTGAGCCGTTGCACAATTGGATCACCAGGGTGGTGAAGAACAGGCTGATCACCAGCCCCGGATAGGGCAAAGAGGCAAAGACTTGTTTCCCGGTGAGACGCTCGCTTTTGCTGACCTGCGGGCGAACGCCCTCTTTAATCAGAAACAGGGTCACCAGAAAACTGATGGTCAGCAGGATCGCCGTAATAAAAAAGACCATCCGCAGCCCGACGTGGTCCGCCAGGAAACCGCCCAGCAGCGGACCGCCGATCACCCCGCTAATTTGCGCCGTCGACAGCGTGCTTAGCGCCCAGCCGCTGCGCTCGCGCGGCACCTGGGAGGCCACCAGCGCCATGGCGTTGGGAATATAACCGGAGGTTAAGCCCATGATCGCCCGCAGGATAAACAGCTGCCAGACGTTGGTGGCGAAAGCCTGCAGTAAAATGGCAATCGCCATCCCCAACGAGGCGCGCAGCAGCATGAGCTTGCGGCCTTTACGGTCCGCCAGGCTTCCCCACATTGGCGAGACGATCGCCGAGACAAGAAAAGTGACGCTGAAGGTCAGCCCCGACCACATCGATAGCGCTTCATGCGAGGTGACGCCGAGCTGGGAGACGTAGAGGGGTAAAAAGGGGAGAATTTGACTAATCGCCAGGCCGGTAAAAAAGCAACCAAACCAGACGGAGATGAGATTAACCTTCCAGGATTCCATAACTACGCGTATTCATTAATGATTTGCCAATTATTATCTAGCTTAGCAATTTCATCCCACTGGTGTACTACCATAGATGCGCTGGCGGTGAGTTTGGTGTTTTATGGCTGCGGATGAGAGCCTGACGAAGCATTTTCTGGTCATTTAGGCTGCTCATAGCGCTTTATGCTCAAAAGCAGAAGCCCTGCCCGCGCATGCCGAAATGATAATGGTTGGCGTGAGCCGCGTTGTACTCTGGCCCCAGCGCGTTACCGAAGTAATGGCAACTGCTGCTCAACAGCGCCGCCAGCCAGGGGCGCGAAGTCTCGCTCCGCCAGCCCTGCAGGACGCTAACGCGTCTACCGTCCGCCAGACGGAAACCGCTGACGTCCAGCGCGTCCGCCGTGGCGTGTTCACTGCGCCGCGCCTGTTGACGATGGTAAATATTGCGGCAGGCAAAGCTGCCGAGATGATCGATCTGACGCAGATCGCTCGCCATCAGCTGCCGGGTCAGCGGCTTCGCCTGCTGCTCGATGTACAGCGCACTGCTCAGCGCCAGCGGGCAGCTGGCGAGAAAACTACTGCTCAGCTGCACCGAGCCAAAATTCGCCACCCGCACCACGTTACGCAGAGGGCAGCTTCCCTCGCTGTCGGCCACCGGCCGGCTGGCGATAAGCCGCCGGCGATTGGCTTCCGCCAGCAGGGAGGCGCACTGGTCTGCCGTCAGCCTGCGCAGCTTAAACGACGTCAGCCAGCCCGGGGGATCGTCCAGCGCCAGCGGCGCCAGCGGATTCAGGTGCGGCGGCAGATTGCGGTATCCCAACAGGCCCGCGCCGAGCAGCCCGGCCAGCACCAGCAGCGTCTTTCCTCTCACGCCCACTCCCGTCAATTGATCAGGTAAATATTATGGCAGCCAGGCAGCGGTTTCACATGGTATGTTATGCCCTTTGATGTTATCTGGATGGAAGTTGAAATGGCAAAGATGAGGGTTGGGATCGTTTTTGGCGGCAAGTCGGCGGAGCATGAAGTGTCGCTGCAGTCAGCGAAGAATATCGTGGAAGCGATTGATAAATCGCGCTTCGATGTGGTTCTGTTGGGTATTGATAAACAGGGGCTGTGGCACATCAACGACGCCGGCAACTACCTGCTCAACGCACAGGATCCTGCCCGCATTGCCCTGCGCCCTTCCACGGTGACTCTGGCGCAGATCCCGGGCCGCGAAGCGCAGCAGCTGATTAACGCCGAAAGCGGCCAACCGCTGGCGGCCATCGATGTGATTTTCCCGATCGTCCACGGCACGCTGGGTGAAGATGGCTCCCTGCAGGGGATGCTGCGCATGGCGAATCTGCCGTTCGTCGGCTCCGATGTGCTGGGCTCTGCGGCCTGTATGGACAAAGACGTGACCAAACGTCTGCTGCGCGACGCCGGGCTCGCCGTCGCCCCGTTTATCACACTCACCCGCGCCAACCGCGCGCAGTTCAGCTTTGCCGATGTCGAAGCGAAGCTTGGCCTGCCGCTGTTCGTTAAGCCGGCTAATCAGGGCTCGTCGGTTGGCGTCAGCAAAGTTAAAAACGAAGAGCAGTACCATCAGGCGGTGGCCCTGGCCTTCGAATTTGACCATAAAGTGGTGGTGGAGCAAGGCATTAAAGGGCGGGAAATTGAGTGTGCGGTGCTGGGTAACGACCACCCGCAGGCCAGCACCTGCGGTGAAATCGTCCTCAACAGCGAGTTTTACGCCTACGACACCAAGTATATCGACGATCAGGGCGCGCAGGTGGTAGTCCCGGCCGCTATCGCCCCTGAGATCAACGACAAAATTCGCGCTATCGCGGTGCAGGCCTACCAGACCCTGGGCTGCAGCGGCATGGCTCGTGTCGACGTGTTCCTCACCGCCGACAACGAGGTGGTGATCAACGAGATCAACACCCTGCCGGGCTTTACCAACATCAGCATGTATCCGAAGCTGTGGCAGGCCAGCGGTCTCGACTACACCAGCCTGATCACCCGCCTGATTGAGCTGGCGCTGGAGCGCCATGCCGCGGACCGGGCGCTGAAAACCTCCATGAACTAAAACGCGTTTTACCCCGCCTGGCAGCGGCGGCCTCAGGCCTCTTCTGCCGGGCAGCGGCGGATCACAAAGCCCGCAATCCAGAAGCTAATGACCCAGGTGATCAGACCGACGGCGTAGGATTGCCACCCCTGAGTTTCAAACCCCAGCAGCCCCACCACGCCATTAAGAATAAAAATCAACCCCAGCGCCACGGCGTAGTAGTGCCAATCGCGGCGAATTTTATCAGTGAGCTTCATGCGGCCTCCAACAGCAAAAAACGCATCTTCGCATAGCCGCCCGCGGCGGTCTGTAGCGATATGGAGAATGTTGCTGGATTGCGACGCCGCTCTCCCTTTTGTGCTCCTGTGGCGCGGTTAACACAACGGCGAAAACAGGATTATTCCTGGACGGCAATTACCAGCAATCTGATACTGATGATGGCCCCTGACTGCCAGAATACCTGACATAGAGCTGGAGAAAAAACCAGCAGCGCAGATGTGGGAGGGCCTATGGCTGAATTCAGTTTTTCAAAATCGCTTTTGGGAAATAAAAAAAGGGGCGCGCTGACCGGCAGCCATGTCGCCTACGGGCTGTTCGTGTTGATCTGCTGCTGGGCCGGCGCGCAGATGCTCAGCATGCTGATCCACGCCCCGGGGGTATTTGAACGCCTGATGCAAGCCCAGGACGCCAGCCGTCCGCAAGTCGACATCAGCCTCGCCGTGGGTACCCTTTTTGGTCTGATCCCTTTCCTGATCGGCTGCACGTTCATCGGGGTACTGGCGCTTATCGTGCGCTGGCGTCAGCGCCGTTAACGCCGCGCCATACAGTTTGCCCGCCGCTCATCAACCCGTTTCGCAAACCACGCCGTCGTCAGATTTCGGGTGATTTTTGGACTCTCCAGCTGGATCCCTGGCAACATCTCCCGCGGCAGGGTTTTGCCCGTCTTTTTCTCGGCGAGACGGAAAACCTGCTGATAGAGATCGGTCTTCTCAAACGCCAGGCTGTCGCCCTTTTTCAACTGACGATGGATCTCGCTGTCGCTCATCCCCAGCTGGCTCGCCAGGCGACGCACCGCCAGCTCGGTGCTGCCCGGCTCCTCGCTGTCGTAGCGGATAAGGTCGCCGTCGAGCGCCAGTTTTACCCCGCTGGCTTTCACCACCGCGTTCTGGAAGGCGGCGTTACGGCTGGCGTACCAGCCGGCGTTGAAGTCGGCAAAGCGGTACAATGGCGCACTATAACTGGCCGGATAGTTCAGCAGATGATAGGTGCCAAACCACAGGCCACCGCGCAGACTGAAGACCTCCTGGCGCACCGTGCCGTTCATTTTCCACGGGTAGCCGGAGGTGTGCTGCTCGGCAAAAGCAATGCTGACCTGCATCGGCCCCCCGGTGTGCACCGGGTTAAGGGAACCGAACAGCTTCTGCCCCATCGGCACCATCCCGATAAAGTCATCAAAAATGGCGCTCAACTGCTTTTCCGTCTTCACATTGTCCAGACGGTCGCTATAGCTTTTACCGTTTGGCGAGGTGATCTTCAGCGCGGTATGGACCAGAAACGGCGGAATGTGCATTTTTTCCGCCCGGCGGTCAATTTCCTGCCAGGCGATTTTATTCAGCCCCGGCACCACCGGATCGGACTGATAGTTAGACTCTTGCTGCGCGACCGCCAGCACCGAGCAGACGTTTTCTTCCGTCGGCGCCAGCTTCTGGCTGTCAAACGCGGTGGCGATGGCTTGCGCCCAGGCCTCCCGATCCTTGACGCTGGCCGGCATTTTCTGCCGCACCACCGACGCCACGTCAACAGGCTTCTCGCCCTCTTTCAGCGCCGGAGCCTGCTGGCTGGTACAGGCGCTCAGCGCCATGGCCGCCAGCAGCGTCAATGAAACGGGAATAATGCGCGATAAACGTGCGGCCATTATGCTTCCTTGTCTTGATTAACGTAATGTCGGGATCGCTTCCTGCAGCGGTTTGCCGTCCAGCTCGCGTTCAAAACTGCGCAGACGTTTGTAGATGGACATCAGTTCCACCAGCGTTGTCCACGAGCTGATCAGGTACTGGAACGAGCCGCGCACCTGGCCGAAGACGTTAGTAATTTGCGTCATCAGCCCGAGGGTAATCGTACCGGCAACGATCGACGGAAACAGCAGGAAAAGGCCGAAAACGTTATCCACCTGCAGATAGAGGATGCGGGCGATATTGAAATACATATAGTGGAAATAGAGACGGAAATAGTTGCGACGCACCGCGCGGAATAGCTCGCGCACCGTCGGCGGCGTGGCGCGAGTTTCATCGTCCTCGCCGTAAACCAGCTCTTTACGATAGGCCGCTTCCACGCGCTGGTTTTTAAACTCCAGGCCCGGCAGCTTAATCCCCACCACCGCCAGCAGGCCGGTACCCATCAGCGACCAGACGATAGCGGCAATCACCAGGCCATACGGCAGATGGCCGACGATAGGCAGGTCGGGAACATGTTCGGAGAGCGTCACCAGCACCGGCAGGAAGGCGATCAGGGTCATCACCGCGTTGATAAAGCTCACGCCCATATCTTCGAGGGTGGAAGCAAAACGCATGGTATCTTCCTGCACACGCTGCGCGGCGCCTTCGATATGGCGCAGATGCTGCCAGTGGGCCATATAGTGCTCGTTCATCGCCGTGCGCCAGCGGAAGACGTAGTGGCTGACGAAGAAGTTGTTCATCACGCCAATAATCACCGCGATGATCGCGATGCCGAGAAAGACGCCGATTTCCTGATAAAACTGGTTGATGCTGACCTTATGCGGGGTGGCCAGCGCGCTCTGGATCAGGTCGTAGAACGGCGCATACCAGGCGTTGATCGCCACCCCGACTTCCACCAGAAACCAGGTGACGAAGATGATGAGCGAGGTGCCGAGAATCGACCAGTACTGCCAGCGGTGCGGGCAGTAGACAAACCAGAACAGCGCGAACACGCCGACGCAAAACAGATAGTAAGCGTAGAACACCAGATAGTTGAGCGACCAGAAGCGCGCCGCGCTGATCGCCACATTTTGCGATGCCCCGGTGACCCGCAGCAGCCAGTCGCCGCCGCCCGCCTGCCAAAAGATCACGGCCAGCAGCGACCAGATAAAGGCAGAAATAAAAAACGGCCCCGGTTTGGGGAAAAAAGATTTAAACATCATTGTCTCCTGCTAACTTCTTATCGTTCTGCTATTGCTGTGTACGACGCATACGTCGGCCGCCGCGTGGATGAGCCCTCGCGGGACAGACGAATGATAAGACCGGATATCAACAGCTTAGTTCTGCTGCCATGCGTGCAGAATTGTTTCTGTGGGTTTCACCTGTAAAGGATTGCCAGGAATGGTCAGCGTACGCCACACCTCATTGTAGTGGGCGATAAGCGTCGCGGCCTGCGCGGCGGGGCGGTCGGCGGTGGTGTGGGCATCTTCCGCGATAACAATAACGTACCCGCGGCTGGCGCCATTTTTAATGGTGGTATCGAGGCAGTAGTCGGTGGCGCAGCCGCAGATGACGAACTGCTGAATGTCGTGTTCGTCCAGCACCTGCGCCAGCGAGGTGTGATAGAAGGCATCGCAGGCGGTTTTGGTGACATACAGCGCGCCAGCCGGCTGCTCCAGCTCAGGAAGCAGGGCGAAGCCTTCGCTGCCGGCTTCGAGGCCGCCGGCTTCATCATGCTGAATGAAAATAACCTTGTCCGCCGCGCGCACCAGACGATTAATTTGCGCGACGCAGCGCTCGCGCGCCAGACGTGGCGTGGCGAACACGCCGTTTTGCATATCCACGACCATCACTACCCGTTGAGCCGTCATTGTTCTCTCCCACGAACCTTCAGCCAAACGGTCATCATACGCGCCGGCGAAAAAAGCCGGTATCCGAAAGCGTAAAAAAGTCTTTTTTACGCACCGTTACCTTTTTCCTGCAGGAATGTCGTGAATCCCGCTTTGTTCTGCGCCACTTCGTAGTATAAATACCCTCTTCTTTTTATTTATTTAATGGATGATCTCCGTTGAAACGTAGTTTGCTCATTTTTGCTGCGCTGTGCGCGGCGTCGTGGACCTCGGTGCAGGCCGCACAGCCTACCGTTGACCCGGTTTTCGCCTCGGATGTGGTCGATCGTTACGCCAATCATATCTACTACGGCAGCGGCGCCACCGGCATGGCGCTGGTGGTTATCGATGGCAATCAGCGTGTTTTTCGCAGCTTTGGCGAAACCCGCCCGGGGAATAATCAGCACCCGCAGCTCGACTCGGTGATCCGTATCGCCTCCCTCAGCAAACTGATGACCAGCGAGATGCTGGTGAAGCTGCTCGACCAGGGGGTGGTGAAACTCAACGATCCGCTGAGTAAATACGCCCCGCCGGGCGCCCGGGTGCCTGACTGGCAGGGAAAACCAATCACCCTGGTTAACCTCGCGACCCATACCAGCGCCCTGCCGCGCGAGCAGCCTGGCGGCGCCGCTCATCGTCCGGTGTTTGTCTGGCCGACCCGCCAGCAGCGCTGGAACTGGCTCTCTACCGCGACCCTGAAGACCGCGCCGGGCTCGCAGGCGGCCTACTCCAACCTGGCCTTCGATTTACTGGCGGACGCGCTCTCCACCGCCGCCGGCAAACCGTATCCGCAGCTGTTTGAAGAGCAGATCACCCGGCCGCTGGGGATGAAGGACACCACCTTTACCCCGTCACCGGATCAGTGCCAGCGGCTGATGATCCCGGAAAAAGGCGCCAGCCCATGCAACAACACCCTGGCGGCGATCGGCAGCGGCGGAGTCTACTCGACGCCGGGGGATATGATGCGCTGGATGCAGCAGTTCCTGTCATCCGATTTCTATACCCGCAGCCAGCAGGCCGACCGGATGCAGACGCTGATTTATCAGCGTAACCAGCTGACCCGGGTGATTGGTATGGACGTGCCGGGCCGCGCAGACGCGCTGGGCCTCGGCTGGGTGTATATGAAGCCGAAGAACGGCCATCCGGGGATTATTCAGAAAACCGGCGGCGGCGGCGGGTTTATCACCTATATGGCGATGAATCCGCAGGCTAACGTTGGCGCCTTTGTGGTGGTAACCCGCTCGCCGTTAACCCGCTTCAACAATATGAGCGATGGCATCAACGACCTGGTCAGCGAGTTGAGCGGCGCACAGCCCAACATGCAGACGGCCAGCCAGTAAGCCCGGGGAAGGTTTCGCCGATGCGCCATAACGATCGTTTTGGCGAAACATCCCGCTGCCATTTCAGTTACACTATCGTCTTTCATTTCACAAAATCAGGCAAACCATGACAGATTTAATCACTCGCCCCCGCCGCCTGCGTCAATCCGCTGCGCTGCGCGCCCTGTTTGAAGAGACAACACTGAGTTTGAACGACCTGGTGTTGCCGATCTTTGTTGAAGAAGAAATTGATGATTACAAAGCGATAGAGGCCATGCCCGGCGTGATGCGCATTCCGGAAAAATATCTGGCGCGCGAGATCGAACGCATCGCCAACGCCGGGATCCGCTCGGTGATGACCTTTGGTATTTCTCATCACACCGATGCCACCGGCAGCGATACCTGGAATGAAAATGGTCTGGTGGCGCGTATGTCGCGGATTTGTAAGTCCACGGTGCCGGAGATGATCGTCATGTCCGATACCTGCTTCTGCGAATATACCTCCCACGGCCACTGCGGCGTGCTGTGCGACCACGGGGTGGATAACGACGCGACCCTGGAAAACCTCGGCAAACAGGCCGTTGTCGCCGCCGCCGCGGGGGCGGATTTCATCGCTCCTTCCGCCGCGATGGACGGTCAGGTGCAGGCGATTCGCCGCTCGCTGGACGCCGCCGGCTTCACCAATACGGCGATCATGTCCTACTCGACCAAGTTCGCTTCTTCCTTCTACGGTCCGTTCCGCGAAGCGGCCGGTACCGCGCTGAAGGGCGATCGGAAAACCTATCAGATGAGCCCGATGAATCGCCGGGAGGCCATTCGCGAGTCGCTGCTCGATGAAGCCCAGGGCGCCGACTGCCTGATGGTGAAACCGGCTGGCGCCTACCTGGATATTCTGCGCGATATCCGCGAACGCAGCGATCTGCCGCTCGGCGCCTATCAGGTCAGCGGGGAGTACGCGATGATCAAATTTGCTGCCCAGGCGGGCGCTATCGATGAAGAGAAAGTGGTTCTGGAAAGCCTCGGCGCTATCAAACGCGCAGGCGCCGACCTGATCTTCAGCTATTTCGCCCTCGATCTGGCCGAGAAAAAGATCCTCCGTTAAACCCGCCCCTCCCCGGTGGCGCTGCGCTTACCGGGGCCCGCAGTCCCATCCGCATGTAGGCCGGGTCAGGCGCAGCCGCCACCCGGCACAAAAACGGCTCCCTACCCGTAGCCATTGCCCGGCGGCGCTGACGCTTGCGCGGGCCTACGAGATTGCCGGGCCCGCAGTCCCATCCCGCATGTAGGCCGGATCAGGCGCAGCCGCCACCCGGCACAAAAGCGTCTCCCTACCCGTTGCCATTGCCCTGAGGCGCTGACGCTTGCGCGGGCCTACGAGATTGCCGGGCCCGCAGTCCCATCCCGCATGTAGGCCGGGTCAGGCGCAGCCGCCACCCGGCGCAAAAACGGCTCCCTATCCGTCGTCTCCCCCGCTGCGACCGAAACTTCACCCAACTGTAATCTGAACGACATCTCCACCTTCTACTGTCTGGGCAGGACGGAGGAGGAGCCACTATGTTTAGTCTCGACAACGTACTCGATGACCTGTGGCCTCAGGCGAGGCCCGCCCCCTGGCAAAAGAAACTGTTAAAAAAGCTGTTTTATGAGGAAGAGTTTCAACAATTTGCCGATCGTCATCGCCACCTGAAGGGGCTTGATACGGTCGAACAGGTACTGGAATACCTCAATATCCGTTGTGCCATCCCGGCGCACGATCTCGAACAAATCCCCGAATATGGCCCGCTGGTCATTATCGCCAACCACCCCACCGGCACCCTCGACGGCCTGGCGCTCCTGTATGCGGTATCCCGCGTGCGCCGCGATGTCAAAGTGGTCACCAACCGCATGCTCACCCACCTTGAGCCCCTGAGCTCGCTGTTTATCCCGGTGGATAACATTCATGGCCGCACCGCTAAAGCGGCGCTGCAGCAGATGGACCAGCAGCTGCAGGCCGGCGGGGTGCTGATCTTCTTCCCGGCGGGGGAAGTCTCCCGTCTGACCCGTCGCGGTATCCGCGATAAAAAAATGGCACTCGGGCTTTATTAAGCTGGCGGCGAAATATCGCGCCCCGCTGCTGCCGGCGTGGATTAACGCCCGCAACAGCGCCTTGTTTTACGCCAGTACGCTGGTATCTGACAACCTGCCGCTGCTCCTGCTAATGCAGCAGATGTTTCGCCGACGCAACAGCAGCCTGCCGGTACGCATCGGCCAGCAGATCCCCTGGTCGAGCTGGTTCGATGCCCAGTCCAGCGCTCGCGAGCTTACCGGCCGCTGCTATCAGCACCTTGAACAACTGCGCAAAGGGCTGCCGGGGCAGTTCAAAACCGAAAGCGCCATCGCCCGCCCGGAAGACCGGGCATTGCTCAAACGCGAACTGCACAAGGCCGAGTGCCTGGGCCGCACAGCCGACGGCAAAGTGATTTACCTCTGGCAGCGCAACGGCCAGGAGGACGCGCCGCTGCTGCGCGAGCTGGGGCGTCTGCGGGAAATCGCCTTCCGCGCGGTCGGGGAAGGCAGCGGCAAACGGCGGGATATCGACGGATATGACGACGACTATCTGCATCTGATCCTGTGGGATGAAGACGATCTGGAAATCGTCGGCGCTTATCGCTTTATACCGACGGCCATCCAGCTGGCACAGCGCGGCCTGAAAGGGATCTACAGTTACAGTCTGTTCCATTACGACGGGCGGATGGACGATGTCCTGCAGCACGGCATTGAGCTGGGGCGCAGCTTTATCCAGCCGCGCTACTGGGGGCGTCGCGGTCTGGACTATCTGTGGTCCGGCATCGGCGCTTATCTGGCGCGCTATCCGCACTATCGCTACCTGTTTGGCCCGGTGTCGATTTCTGGCGGGTTGCCGCCCGCCGCCCGCGATCTGCTGGTCGCGTTCTACCGGCTGTGGTTTCCGGCGACGCACCCGCTGGCGGAGTCGCGTCGACCTTATCCGGCGTCGCTGCCCGACGTGCTGGCGCAGTTTGGCGGGGAGGATTACAACGACGACCTGGCCCGGCTGAAGTCCCTGCTCGGCAATCTCGGCTGCGCGATCCCGCCGCTGTATAAGCAGTACTCGGAAGTGTGCGAGCCGGGCGGGGTGCAGTTTATCGATTTCGGCAGCGATCCGGATTTCAATAACTGCGTGGATGGTCTGGTGCTGGTGGATCTCACCTACCTGAAGGCCAATCGCTATCAGCGCTATATTGGCGCGCATCTGGGTGCGCAAAAATCGGCATAAACGCTTTTTCCCGGCTTGCGGCGCGTTGCGCCTTAGCCGGGCTACGGTTCACCGTTTCTGACGGACCGGTAGCCCGGAAAAGGTGCATCCGCTTTTTTCCACGGCTCGCGGCTGATGCCTTAACCGGCTACAAGCCTTACCCCGCCCGGTAATACGGCTTATCGCCGAGGATCGTCGCCCGGTGCATGATCCGCCGCTGTGGCAGATAGTCGGCGTTGGCGTAATGCTGGGTCACCCGGTTATCCCAGATCGCAATATCATTTGGCTGCCAGCGCCAGCGCACCTGAAACTCCGGTTTAGTGACATGGGCAAACAGGAAGTTCAGCAGCGCTGCGCTCTCTTTCTCACTCACCTCGACAATTCGCGTGGTAAACCCTTCATTAACGAACAGCGCCTGCTTGCCGGTCACCGGGTGGGTACGCACTACCGGATGCAGCAGCGGCGGATGCTTCGCCACCGCTTCCTGCCAGCGCCGATGCTCGGCTTCGGTCTTGTTGTACTTAAACTCCTGGAACGATTTGCGGAAATCGTGTTCGGCATGCAGGCCGCTCAGCAGCTGCCGGAAGGGTTCTGACAGCGCTTCCCAGGCGGCGATGCCGCTGGTCCACAGAGTGTCCCCGCCGGTCGTCGGCAACTCTTTAGCCGCCAGTATGGCGCCGGCGGGCGGCGTGTCGATAAAGGTGACATCGGTATGCCAGTTGTCATTATCCGGCGGATTATCGTTGTGGGTATCGAGGACGATAATCTCCTCCACCCCGGGGGCGTGAGGGTAGACCGGATGGATATGCAGGTCGCCAAACCGCAGCGCCAGGTCGCGCTGTTGCGCCGGGGTGATATTCTGCTCGCGCAGGAATACCACCTGATGACGCAGCACCGCGTGATACAGCTGTTCAAACTGGTTGTCGCTCAGCGGACGGGTTAAATCCGCCCCGCTCACCTGCGCGCCAATATACGGCCCCAGCGGGGTAATGCTCAGACGTTCACTCATTGTACTTCTCCATGCCAGGGCGTCAGGCGCCGCTGCAGCGCGCGCAGACCCAGTTCCAGTAAAAAGGCGATAATGGCAATCACCGCGATCCCCGCCAGCACCACATCGGTGGCGAGAAACTCGCCGGCAGACTGCACCATAAATCCTAATCCGCGGGTGGCGGCGATCAGCTCAGCGGCCACCAGCGTTGACCAGCCCACCCCGAGACCAATGCGCAGCCCGGTGAGGATCTCCGGCAGCGCGCCGGGCAGGATCACCAGCCACAGCACCTGCGCCCGGCTGGCGCCAAGCGAACGGGCGGCGCGAATGCGCACCTGCTGCGCGCTTTTTACCCCCGCCAGCGCCGACATCGCTACCGGCGCGAAAATCGCCAGGTAGATCAGCAGGATCTTTGACGTTTCACCAATGCCAAACCAGATCACCATCAGCGGTAAGTAGGCCAGCGGCGGCACCGGACGATAGAGTTCGATCAACGGGTCGAGGATCCCGCGCACCGTTGAGTTGAGCCCCATGGCGATCCCCACCGGCACGCCGATAAGCACTGCCGCCAGCAGGGCGATGACGATCCGCGTCAGGCTTGCCGCCAGGTGCTGCCAGAGCGTCGCATCCATAAAGCCCTGCGGCCCGGCGATAGTGATAAGCTTCTGCAGCACCTGGCCCGGCGGCGGCAGAAACAGCGGACTAATCAGCTGCAGCGCCGCGACCGCCCACCAGATGGCCAGCAATACTGCCAGGGTCGCCACGCTGAGGGTAAGCTGACGGGAGAGCGGCCAGCGCCATTTCAGCGTCGTCTGACGCGGTTTGTCGTTCAGTACCACGCTCATGAGAAAGCCTCCCGTTGGTCAAACACCCGGCTCAGAATGTATTCCCGCTGTTCAATAAACTGCGGGTCGGATTTGATGCTGCGGCAGGATTCGCCCGCGACAAAGCGACGGCTGAAATCAAGCCGCAGCCGCTCCACCACCCGTCCCGGCCCCGGCGACAGCAGCACCAGTTCGGTGGCCATAAAGATGGCCTCTTCAATGTCATGGGTGATCAGCAGCACCTGTTTGCCGGTCTCATGCCACAGCTTCAGCAGCAATGTCTGCATCTGCTCGCGGGTAAAGGCGTCAAGCGCGCCGAAGGGTTCATCCAGCAGCAACAGCTGCGGATTCGCCGCCAGCGCCCGGGCGATGCCCACCCGCTGACGTTGACCGCCGGACAGCTGCCAGATAAAGCGCTTTTCCGCCCCTTCGAGACCCACCTTCTTCAGCATCTGCGCCGCCGCTTGCCGGCGCTGCGCTTTATCCACGCCCGCCAGCTGGAGGCCCAGCGCCACGTTATCCTGCACATTGCGCCACGGCAGCAGGCCTTCATTCTGGAAGACCACCCCGCGCTCTGCGCCCGGCCCGGTCACCCGCTGACCTTCGAGGGTGATGCTGCCGTGCTGATAGGGCACGAATCCGGCAATCAGGTTCAGCAGGGTAGTTTTACCGCAGCCCGAAGGCCCCAGCACCACCAGCAGCTCCCCACTCTCCAGCGTCAGGTTGATATCCGCCAGCGCCGGTTTACCGCCGTAGTCAGCGGAAAGATGCGAGATTTGCAGCATCGCCGCCTCCTTTACTTCACGAAACGGTCAGTGACGTACTGACGATAATCGGTTCCCGCCGCGGGCACTTTGCCCTGCTCTTTCAGGAAGCGCGCGGTATCGACGATGGCCTGATTGACCGGCCCGTTCAGCGCCTGCGCCTGCTCAGCGGCGGTCAGGTAGGTGTTCCCCTTCACCAGCCCGGGGACATCGGCCTCCGGCACCCCGCTCAGGCGCGCCAGCTTGCTGATGTTGTCCGGCTGTTTCAGCCATGCTTCCGGGTTGGCGATGTAGGGCTGCTGGGCGTCGATGGCGCTTTTAGCGAACGCTTTGACGATCTCCGGATGCTGCTCGGCGAAGTCCTTACGGACTACCCAGACGTCAAGCGTCGGCGCGCCCCACTCCCCCACCTGGGAAGAATCGGTCAGCACCTTGCCCTCTTTTTCCAGTTCGTTAACCGCTGGCGCCCAGACGTAAGCGCCATCGATATCCCCGCGCTGCCAGGCGGCAATGATCGCTGGCGGCTGCAGGTTAATAATCTGCACCTGACCCGGCTTGATGCCCCAGTGTTTGAGCGCCGACAGCAGGCTGTAATGGGTGGTGGAGATAAACGGCACGGCAATGCGCTTGCCGATCAGATCTTCCGGTTTGGTGATGCTCTTTTTCACCACCAGCGCTTCGGAGTTACCGAGCTTTGAGGCAAGCAGGAACACTTCGATCGGCACCTGCTGACTGGCGGCCACCGCCAGCGGGCTGGAGCCGATATTGCCGATTTGCACATCGCCGGAGGCCAGGGCGCGCACCACGCTGGCGCCGCTGTCAAATTTCCGCCAGTCAACGGTCGCGCCGCTGGTTTTGGCGAAGGTGTTGTCCGCCTGGGCGACTTTCGCCGGCTCAGCGGAGGTTTGATACGCCACGGTCACGTTGACCGCCTGCGCCTGGAAGGCGGCGACGGCCAGCGCCGCCAGAAGAGTAATTCGCGGTGATGCTGCCAACTTACTGATTTAGTGTATGATGGTGTTTTTGAGGTGCTCCAGTGGCTTCTGTTTCTATCAGCTGTCCCTCCTGTTCAGCTACTGACGGGGTGGTGCGTAACGGCAAAAGCACTGCCGGACATCAGCGCTATCTCTGCTCTCACTGCCGTAAAAACATGGCAGCTACAGTTCACTTACACCGCTTCTCAACCCGGTACGCACCAGAAAATCATTGATATGGCCATGAATGGTGTTGGATGCCGGGCAACCGCCCGCATTATGGGCGTTGGCCTCAACACGATTTTACGTCACTTAAAAAACTCAGGCCGCAGTCGGTAACCTCGCGCATACAGCCGGGCAGTGATGTGATTGTCTGCGCTG
>NZ_JH414799.1:2944-50601 GCF_000238715.1 Klebsiella sp. 4_1_44FAA | reverse complement strand
ACGTCAGCGCTGGCNGTTTTACGTCGTATGACAGGATACGGAGGACGATTGTGGCGCACGTCTTCGGTGAACGCACTCTGGCCACACTGGAGCGACTTCTGAGCCTGCTGTCGGCCTTTGAGGTCGTGGTATGGATGACGGATGGCTGGCCGCTGTATGAATCCCGCCTGAAGGGAAAGCTGCACGTTATCAGCAAGCGTTACACTCAGCGCATTGAGCGACATAACCTGAATCTGAGACAACATCTGGCAAGGCTGGGACGGAAGTCACTGTCGTTCTCAAAATCGGTGGAGCTGCATGACAAGGTCATCGGGCATTATCTGAACATAAAACACTATCAGTAAGTTGGAGTCATTACCGTAATTCGCGATGTGAATGCCATAATGTCTGCTTCCCCTGAGTTGTTATAGGTGCAGTATTTCCGGCATCAGGAGGGAGATGAAGTAATTAAAAATTCTGGCTAATAGCGAATCGTTTTTAGAACAAAAGCGGGAAAGGATAGTTGGTTTTGTGCGGTTGATGAGTGGCAGAGGGTTGGCGCCGGGTGGCGGCTACGCCTTACCCGGCCTCCGGTTCGCGCAAAGTGTAGGCCGGGTAAGCGCAGCGCCACCCGGCACAAAACTCAGCGCTTCGCGTTAAGCTCAGCAATATCCTTCGGCGTGGTGCGGCAGCAGCCGCCAATCAGCTTCGCCCCGGCCGCCAGCCACTGCGGCAGATAATCCGCCAGGCTGGCGCAGGCTTCGCCATGATGATGCCAGGTCTTACTCACCGCGTCATAATGTTCGCCGGAGTTAGGATAGACCACCAGCGGCAGGGCCGTCAGGCTGTGCAGATGCGCCAGCGCCGCGGGGGTATTTTCCAGCGCGATACAGTTGATCCCCACCGCCACCACCTGCGGGTTATCCGCCAGGGCGGTCATCACCTCGCGCAGCGGCGTGCCGTCGCTGAGATGTTCGGCATCGCGCAGCGTAAAGGCGTACCAGGCGCGGGCGCGGGGATACGCTTGCAGCAACGCCGTCAGCGCCTGGATCTCGGCGAAGGACGGCAGGGTTTCACAGGCCAGCAGGTCGGCGCCGGCATCCAGCAGCGCTTCGACGCGCGGGCGGTGGAAAGCCTGGAACTCTGCCGCACTGCGCTGATAATCGCCGCGATACTCCGAGCCGTCGGCGAGAAACGCGCCATACGGCCCTACCGAACCGGCCACCAGCAGCGTGCCGGCCTGCGGGTTCTCGGCGAGGTACGCCTCGCGCGCTTTGCGCGCCAGTTCGACGCTTTTGCCGATCAGCGCCCGGGACTGCGCCTCATCCAGCCCGCGCGCGGCAAAGCCCGCCGGAGTGGCCTGATAGCTGGCGGTGATCGCCACCTGCGCCCCGGCGCGAAAGTAGTCGAGATGCACATCGCGGATCAGCTGCGGGTTCTCCAGCAGCACTTTCGCCGACCACAGGCTGTCGGCCAGATCGCAGCCGCGGGCCTCCAGCTCGGTGGCCATGGCGCCGTCCAGCAGCACGAAAGGCTGGGCGGCAAGCAGGGCGGTAAACGGATTAGTCTGCGACATGTTGGGGCTCCTGAGTCATATTCCGTGAACGAGTAAGATACCAGGCACCATAGCACAGGGCCACAAAGGGGATCCCGCACCACAGCGCAATTCTCTGGCTCGGGTCAAAAGCGAGGCCCACGCAGGCCACCAGGCACAGCACAAAGCCCAGAACGGGCACTACCGGATACCAGGGAGCGCGATACTGCAGATCGCTCAGCGCCTTACCCTGCTGCAGATGGCGGCGGCGGAACATAAAGTGCGAGGCGCAGATGCTCAACCACACCGCCACCACCGCAAAACCGGAGATCGCCGACAGCGCGACAAACACCGTATCGGGCGCCACCACGCTGGAGAACAGCGCCAGCACGCCGCCCAGCATACTCACCGACAGGGCGGTCACCGGCACGCCCCGTTTATTGACTTTGGCAAAGCAGGCCGGCAGCGTCTTCTCGTTCGACAGCGACCACAGCATCCGCCCGGAAGCGTACAGGCCGGAGTTAGCCGCCGACAGGATCGCCGTCAGGATCACGAAGTTGAACATGTCCGCCGCATAAGGGATGCCCACCTTCTCAAACACCAGCACGAAGGGGCTTTTCTCCACTCCCGCCTGCTGCATCGGGATCAGCGCCGCCAGCACAAACACGGTGCCGATAAAGAAAATAATCAGCCGGGCGATGGTGGTGCGGATGGCAACCGGAATAACCTTATGCGGGTTTTCCGTCTCTCCGGCGGCAATGCCGATAAGCTCCGTCCCGGAGAAGGCGAAGTTCACCGCCACCATGGTCATCAGGATCGGCAGGCCGCCGTGCGGGAACCAGCCTTCGGCGGTGATATTGCGCAGGCCCGGCGCCGGGGAGCCATCCTGCATCGGAATGATGCCGAAAATGGCCGCGCCGCCGAGAATAATAAACGCGACGATGGTGATCACTTTCACCAGCGAGAACCAGAACTCGCCTTCGGCGAAGAAGCGCGTCGAAATGATGTTAAGGCCGAAGATCACTGCGCAGAACACCACGCACCAGATCCAGACCGGCACCTGCGGGAACCAGTACTGCATGCAGAATCCCGCCGCGGTGAAGCTCGACCCCAGCGCCACCGTCCACGTTAGCCAGTAGAGCCACGCCACGGTATAGCCCGTCGCCGGGCCAAGATAGCGCGCCGCGTAAACGTGGAAGGCGCCGGTCTCTGGCATCGCCACCGACAGTTCGCCAAGGCACTGCATCACCAGCCAGACCACCAGGGCGCCAATCAGATACGCCAGCAGCGTCCCGGCCGCGCCGGTGGTGGAGATGATATAGCCGGTATTGAAGAATAAGCCGGTGCCAATCACGCCGCCGAGCGACAGCATGATCAGATGGCGCGTTTTCATGGTGCGCTTCAGCTGCCCACCTTGTTGTTGTGTTGTGCTTTGCATTTTATTTTCTCACGCCAGCCCGCTTGCCCGGGTCATGATGCGTATAAACGCATAGACATCTAAACATCCAAAAGAAGAAGTGTTATACCGTGCCGCCGTTGAAAAAGCAAAGCCGCTGCACCAGGGCGCGCGCCGACAGCGTGCAGCCTGCCCCATTTTTGCGCAGCGCCAGCGGGCGCGCCACGGACTGACGCCTTATCGCGGCAGGCAACGTTCTGGCACTCTCTTTGCAGCCTGTCGTTCAGCACCTTTCTATCTGGCGAGGCAATACGTATGACAGAGCACACCACCACCTTAAAAAGAACGCTCGGCAGTTTTCGTTTATGGGGGATCGCCGTCGGACTGGTGATATCCGGGGAGTACTTCGGCTGGAGCTACGGCTGGTCGCAGGCGGGCACGATGGGGTTTATGGTCGTCGCCCTGGCGGTCGCCGCCATGTACTGCGCCTTTATTTTCAGCTTTACCGAGCTGACCACCGCCATCCCGCACGCTGGCGGCCCTTTCGCCTACGCCTACCGCGCCTTCGGGCCCACCGGCGGCTTTATCGCTGGTTTTGCCACCCTGATTGAATTCGTCTTCGCCCCGCCGGCCATCGCCATGGCCATCGGGGCCTACCTCAACGTGCAGTTTCCGGCGCTGGATCCGAAATGGGTCGCCTGCGGCGCCTACGTGATCTTTATGACGCTCAATATTCTCGGCGTCGGCATCGCCGCCACCTTCGAGCTGATCGTCACCCTGCTGGCCATCTTCGAGCTGCTGGTGTTCATGGGCGTGGTCGCCCCCGGCTTCTCCTGGAGCCACTTCACCACTAACGGCTGGGCGGGCGCGGACAGCTTCAGCGGCCTGGCGCTGCCGGGGATGTTCGCCGCCATTCCGTTCGCCATCTGGTTCTTCCTCGCCATTGAGGGGGCCTCCATGGCGGCCGAAGAGGCCAAAGATCCGCAGCGCACCATTCCCCGCGCCCTGGGCGGCGGCATTCTGACGCTGACGGTGCTGGCGATCGGCGTGATGGTCTTCGCCGGCGGCGTCGGCGACTGGCGCGCGCTGTCCAATATTAACGATCCGCTGCCCCAGGCGATGAAAACGGTGGTGGGCAACGGCAGCGGCTGGCTGCATATGCTGGTGTGGCTGGGGCTGTTTGGCCTCGTCGCCTCCTTCCACGGCATCATTATGGGCTACTCGCGGCAGATCTACTCCCTCGCCCGCGCCGGCTATCTGCCCGCCGGGCTGGCCTCCCTCAACCGCCGCACGCGCACCCCGTATCTGGCGATCCTCGCCGGCGGCGTGGTCGGTATCGCCGCGATCTTCTCCGACTCGCTGATCACCATCAGCGGCATGCCGCTGACCGCCTGCATCGTCACCATGTCGGTATTTGGGGCTATTGTTATGTATATCACTTCCATGGCGGCGCTGTTCAAACTGCGCCGTAGCGAGCCGAAGCTGATCCGTCCGTTCCGCGCCCCGCTCTACCCGCTGGCGCCGGCCTTTGCCCTCGGCATGGCGGTGCTCTGCCTGGTGGCGATGGTCTGGTATAACCTGCTGCTGGCGCTGATTTTCGCGGCGATGATGCTCGGCGGCTACCTGTGGTTCCGCAAAACCGCAGCGGCCCGTGAACGGGCGCCAGTGGATCCTCAACTGCGCACGGTCTCCTGAGGAGGCGGCATGTATAAAACCACGCTATCGGGCCAGGTATGGCGCTTTGATAGTCTGAAAACGTTGATGGCGAAAGCGTCGCCAGCCCGCTCCGGCGACGCCCTCGCAGGGGTTATCGCCACCTCAGCCGAAGAGCGGATGGCGGCGAAAATGGCCCTCGCCGAGGTGCCGCTGACCGACATTCTCGACAACCCGCTTATCCCTTACGAGCAGGACGAAGTGACTCGCCTGATCCTCGACACCCATGATGCGCAGGGCTTTGCCGCCCTGCGTCACCTGACGGTCGGCGATTTTCGCGACTGGCTGCTGGATGATGCTACCGATACCGCCACGCTGCAGCGGGTCGCCCGCGCCATCACCCCGGAGATGGCGGCGGCGGTCAGTAAGCTGATGCGCAATCAGGATCTGATCCTTGCCGCCAGCAAATGCCAGGTGGTGACGCGCTTTCGCAACACCATCGGCCTGCCCGGCCACCTCAGCGTACGCCTGCAGCCCAACCATCCCACCGACGACCTGAAAGGCATCGCCGCCAGTATGCTCGACGGGCTGCTGTACGGCGCCGGGGACGCGGTGATCGGCATCAACCCGGCCAGCGACAGCTTACCGGTGCTGGCGCAGCTGAACGTCATGCTGGACGATATTATTCAGCGCTTCGCCATCCCTACCCAGTCCTGCATTCTGACCCATGTGACCAATACGCTGCAGCTGATTGAGCGCGGCGCGCCGGTGGATCTGGTGTTCCAGTCGGTGGCCGGTACCGAAGCGGCCAACAGCGGCTTCGGCATCAATCTTGCCTTGCTGCAGGAGGCCCGCGAGGCGGCCCTCAGCCTCAGGCGCGGTACCCTCGGCAGCAATGTGATGTATTTTGAGACCGGCCAGGGAAGCTGCCTGTCGGCCAACGCCCACCACGGCGTCGATCAGCAAACCTGTGAGGCGCGGGCCTACGCCGTCGCCCGCCACTTTGAACCGCTACTGGTCAATACCGTGGTCGGTTTTATCGGTCCGGAGTATCTCTACGACGGCAAGCAGATTATTCGCGCCGGGCTGGAGGATCATTTCTGCGGCAAGCTGATGGGCCTGCCGATCGGCTGCGACGTCTGCTATACCAACCACGCGGAAGCGGATCAGGATGATATGGACACCCTGCTGACCTTGCTGTGCGCCGCCGGGCTCACCTTCCTGATAGGCGTGCCCGGAGCGGACGATATCATGCTCAATTACCAGAGCACCTCGTTCCATGACGCGCTGTACGCCCGTCGTCTGCTGGGCTTAAAGCATGCCCCGGAGTTCGCCGACTGGCTGGCGAAGATGCAGATTATCGATCCGCACGGCGCGCTGCGGCTCACCGACGCCCGCCATCCGCTGCTGTCCGTCCTGCCGCAAGGAGCCTCCGTATGAACCGTCCCGATGCCTGGAACCCGCTGCGTGAATTTACCGATGCGCGGATCGCCCTGGGGCGCAGCGGCGCCAGTCTGCCGACCCGCGAAGTCCTCAACTTTGGTCTGGCCCATGCCAGAGCGCGGGATGCCATTCATCAGCCGTTCGCCAGCCAACAATTGGTGGCGCCGCTGGCGGCGCTCGGCCTCGAGGCCCTGACGGTGCACAGCGCCGCGCCGGACCGTCATACCTATCTGCGGCGCCCGGATCTCGGGCGGCAGCTCGCCGATGAGAGTCGCGCCGACCTCGCCGCCAGCGGCGTCCGCCCCGCCGACCTGCTGCTGGTGATCGGCGACGGCCTCTCTTCCTGGGCGGTAGAGCGCCAGGCGGTGCCGTTGATCCGCGCCCTGCTGCCCTATCTGCAGACGCTGGGTATCGGCCTGGCGCCGGTGGTGCTGGCGCATCAGTCGCGGGTAGCGCTGGGAGATGATATTGGCGAAACCCTGAAAGCCCGCGCGGTGGCGATCCTGATTGGCGAACGACCGGGTCTCTCCTCGCCGGACAGCCTCGGCGTCTACCTCACCTGGCAGCCTCATCGTCAGCGCCTGGAGTCTGAGCGCAACTGTATCTCCAATATTCGGCCGGAGGGATTAAGCCATGACGCCGCCGCCTTTAAACTGGCCTGGCTGCTGGAGCAGGCTTTTTTGCGCCGGCTTACCGGGGTGGGTCTGAAAGATGAAAGCGATAATCCGGCGCTGCATGGTAAAATAAAACCGTTGCCCCCTTTAAAATAATAAGTCACGCGAGCAGCAGAATAGATTTTTAATATTATCTTGTGCACCTGACTTTATATTCCGCCGCGTGCTGAAATTGCCCGGCGGCGCTTCGCTGGTACGGGTTTACGGAAGCCGTGCCAGCGGTTTATATGGCGTATTTTTCAGGCCGGGTAAGGCGCCAGTCGCCCCCCGGCAAAATGCTTTCACCGTACCAAAAACCGTGTTGTCGCCAGCCTTATGCCCTTCCCTGCAGGTAATAAGAATATTGCATGAGTAAAAACGAAACGGACGTTGTAAGGTAAATCAGCGCATTAAAAATATCCATCATACTTCAAGTTGCATGTGCGTTGGCTGCGTTCTCTCCCCCAGTCACTTACTTCTGTAAGCGCCTGGAGACTCGCTTACTTGCCGCCTTCATGCGACTCGAATTATTTAGGGTATATATCTCGTTATCTATTCAACATAACAGCCAATAATTCGCCGGATACGCTGGCGCATTATTCCTCAATGTTATGCAGTCATTGATGGTTAAAGATAAATAATCGACCGACGGAGAAATATCAATGAAATCGTTTTCCGGGAAAGCATCTTTAATGGCCACGCTGGTTGCCGCGCTGGTCGGCGCCAGCAGCGCGCAGGCAGCGGAAATTAAAATCGGGGTGGTATTACCCCTGAGCGGCGCCCTCAGCGGCTATGGCCAGCCGTCGCAGAAAGGGCTGGACATTATTCAGGCCATCACCCCAACGTTAAAAAATGGCGATACCATCAAGCTTATCGTTATCGATGATAAAAGCGACAAAGTCGAAGCAGCCAACGCCATGCAGCGCCTGGTCTCCAGCGATAAAGTGGATGCCGTGATCGGGGAAGTCACCTCCTCCAACACCCTGGCGATGACCAAAATCGCCGACGACAGCAAAACGCCGCTGGTCTCCTCCACCGCCACCAACGACCGCGTCACCCGCAACCATCCCTACGTCAGCCGGGTCTGCTTCTCGGACAGCTTCCAGGGGGTGGTCGGGGCCAATCTGGCCTCCCGCGATCTGAAAGCCAAAACCGCCGCCATCGTGTTTGACAGCAGCAACGACTACTCCGTCGGCCTGGCGAAAGCGTTCCGCACCCAGTTCCTGAAAAACGGCGGCACCATTCCCATCGAGGTCCAGGCCCCGGGCGGCAGCAAGGACTTTAAAGCCCAGCTGGCGAGCGTCAAGGCGAAGAATGTCGACATGATTTACATGCCGATCTACTACACCGAAGGGGCGCTGATTGCCGTGCAGTCTAAACAACTGGGGCTCAACAAACCGGTGGTGGGCGGCGACGGTCTGGCCGCGGATCAGGTCTTCTTCGATGTCGGTAAAGACGCGGTCAACGGCTATATGACCACCGATTATTACTCGCCGAACGCCAAAGAGCAGACCCCGGCGGGGGAAACCTTCATCAAAGCCTGGGAAGCCAAATACCAGCAGCCGACCCATACCTGGGGCGCAATGGCGGCGGACGCCTATAACGTCATCGTCAACGCCATGAACCAGTGCAGCGATCCCCACGATCGGGTCTGCGTGAATGAAAAAATCCGCGCCACCAAAGATTTCCAGGGGGTGACCGGCACGCTGACGTTACAGAACGGCGATGCCATTCGCAGCGCGGTCATCAACGAAGTGAAAGATGGCAAGCTGGCGTTTCGTACCGTGGTTAACCCTTAAGTTGTGACGAGGCTACAAAATGGACGGCGCCATTTTTCTCCAGCAAGTGGTCAATGGAATGAGTCTTGGGGGCATGTACGCCCTGATTGCCATCGGTTATACGATGGTTTATGGCGTGCTGCGGCTGATCAACTTCGCCCATGCGGACGTGATGATGGTCGGCGCGTTTAGTACGCTGTTTTTATTTTCTTCGGTTGGGCTACCCTTCGGGGTAGCCGTTTTCCTGACCCTCGGGCTGTGCGGCCTGTTTGGTATGCTGATTGACCGGGTCGCCTATCGTCCGCTGCGTCAGGCCTCGAAAATCTCCATGCTGATCACCGCCATCGGCGTCAGCTTCTTTCTCGAAAACCTGTTTAACGTACTGTTTGGCGGCAGCTCGCGCTTCTTCTCCGCCCCTGACTTTTTCAACCAGACCCGGGCCTTCGGCAGCGTCATCATTACCAACGTGGCGTGGATTGTGCCGCTGATCACCGTCCTGCTGCTGCTGGCGATCCTCTGGCTGCTGTACCGCACCCGCTATGGGATGGCGATCCGCGCGGTGGCCTTTGACGTCAACACCGTGCGCCTGATGGGCATTGACGCCAACCGGATCATCTCCCTGGTCTTCGCCCTCGGCAGTAGTCTCGCGGCGCTCGGCGGCGTGTTCTACTCCATCAGCTACCCGACGATCGATCCCCTGATGGGCGTGCTTATCGGCCTGAAGGCCTTCGCCGCCGCCGTGCTGGGCGGGATCGGCAGCGTCACCGGCGCGGTGCTGGGCGGCTTTATCCTCGGTTTTACCGAGGTGGTCGCCGTGGCGATCTTCCCCGAACTGGGCGGCTATAAAGACGCTTTCGCCTTCCTGTTCTTGATTCTGGTCCTCTTGTTCCGCCCGGTCGGCATTATGGGCGACGAACGTCTGGAAAGGAGCCGTTTCTGATGCTCAACGCGACGACGACCGCCGGGGCGCAGCTGCGCAACCTGGTCATTATTGTCATCTGTATCGCGCTGCTGGCCGGAATCAACGTGGTTTTCAATGACTACATTGTTCGTGTCATCAGCACCATTTTTATCTTTATGATCCTCGCGGTCAGCTACAACCTGATCAACGGCGTGACCGGCCAGCTGTCGCTGGAGCCGAACGGCTTCGTGGCGGTGGGCGCCTACGTCACCGCCCTGCTGATCCTCTCCAGCGACAGCAAGGTAGACATGTTTGAAATGGCCGCCCCCAGCCCGTGGATCCTCAGCCTGCACGCGGGCTTCCTCCCTGCCCTGCTGATAAGCGGCCTGTGCGCGGCGGCGCTGGCGGTGTGCCTCGCCGTGCCGGTCTTCCGGGTACGTGGCGACTACCTGGCCATTGTCACCCTCGGCTTTGGGTTTATCATCAAGATCCTCGCCATTAACAACCCGCAAATCACCAACGGCGCCATCGGGCTGAACGATATTCCGCAGCAGCCGCATCTCCTGTTCTGGTGCGGACTGTTCGCCCTGCTGGCCACCGGCATGATCCTCCAGCTGGTGTGGTCGAAGTATGGCCGGATGATGAAAGCTATTCGCGACGATGAAGATGCGGCGATCGCTATGGGGGTCAACACCTTCCGCATTAAAACCTGCGCCTTCGCCACCAGCGCCTTCTTCGAAGGGATCGGCGGCGGTCTGCTGGCTTCCCTGCTGACCACCATTTCCCCGGGACTGTTCGACTTTATGCTCACCTTCCAGCTGCTGATTATTATCGTCCTCGGCGGGCTCGGCAGCACCACCGGCGCCCTGCTCGGCACCGTGCTGGTGGTCGGCAGCGGCGAGTGGCTGCGCTTCCTCGATCAGCCGCTGCAGTTCTTCGGTCACGATCTCGGCGCGTACCCGGGCCTGCGAATGGTGGTCTTCTCCCTGCTGTTGCTGATCATCATGCTCTTCGCCCGCGAGGGGCTGCTGGGGAAAAAAGAGATTTGGCAGACCGGAAGAAGGAGCGGCGGCTATGGCGGAAAATAACGTTATCCTGCAGGTGCAGGACGTCACCATGCAGTTCGGCGGCCTGCGGGCCATCGACAACGTCAGCTTCCATGTTGACGAGTCGGAGATCTTTGGCCTTATCGGCCCTAACGGCGCGGGCAAAACGACCCTGTTTAACGTCATTACCGCCAACTATAAACCCACCAGCGGCAGCGTCACCCTGGCGGGCACGTCGCTGAAGGGGCTGAAGCCCAACCAGGTGGTGAACGCCGGGATCGCCCGCACCTTCCAGAATATCCGCCTGTTTAACTCCATGACGGTGCTGGAGAACGTGATGGTCGGGCTCGACCGCGCCAGCCGCTACTCGCTGCTGGAGGCGGCCCTGCATATTGGTCGCTACTTTCCGGCCGAGCGGGCGGCGAAAGCCAAAGCGATGGCCATCCTGGAGGATATCGGCATCGCCCACTTCGCCCATATGCAGGCCACAAACCTAAGCTATGGCAACCAGCGCAAAGTGGAGATCGCCCGCGCGCTGGCCACCGCGCCGAAGCTGCTCCTGCTCGATGAGCCGGCCGCCGGGATGAACCCGAAGGAGACCGAGGATCTGGCGGAGCTGATCTTCCGCATGCGCCATGACTATCAGCTAAGCGTCCTGTTAATCGAGCACGATATGCCCTTCGTCAACCGCCTGTGCGAGCGGGTGATGGTTCTGGAGTACGGTAAGCCGTTGTTCAGCGGCCTGATGGCCGAGGCGATCCAGCATCCGGACGTCATTTCCGCTTATCTGGGAGAAGCCAATTATGCTTAACGCCCGGGAACTGAAGGTCTTTTACGGCGTGATCCAGGGTCTGAAGGGCGTCGATATCGACGTCTATGACCGGGAAATCGTCACCCTGATTGGCAGCAATGGCGCCGGTAAAACCTCCACCCTGAACGGGATCGTCAACCTGGTGCGCTCCAGTGGGCGCGTCAGCTTCCTCAACGACGATATCTCACGCAGCCAGACCCACCAGATCGTGCGTCGCGGGCTGGCGCTGGTGCCGGAGGGACGGCGCGTCTTTACCAACCTGACCATCGAAGAGAACCTGCGCATGGGCGCTTACAATAATCTCGCCGGCTACGCCCGCCTGCGCGATCGCATGTACGCCCTCTTTCCGCGGCTCAAGGAGCGGCGCCATCAGATGGCGGGCACCATGAGCGGCGGCGAGCAGCAGATGCTGGCCATCGCCCGGGCGCTGATGAGCGAGCCGGTGTTATTGATGCTGGATGAACCGAGCCTCGGGCTGGCGCCGAAAATTGTCGGCGAGCTGTTCGGCATCATTAAGCAACTGCGCGAAGAGAATATGACGGTGCTGCTGGTGGAGCAGAATGCGACGGCCGCGCTGGCGATCGCCGATCGGGCGTATGTCCTGGAGAATGGCCGGATCACCTTGTCAGGCGCGGCGCGGGAGATGCTGACTAATCCGGAAATTAAGCGGATGTATCTGGGGGGATAGGCATGGTCAAAACTGCCTGGGCTGCGGCGGCGCCTCCTGCGAGGCCGCAACCTCAGGCAGTCTCTTGCTACACAAAGCACACCTCGTTCCAGTAGGCTTCTCGCGTCCTGCGTCGCTCAGTATGTCTTATCATGACGGAACCACCGGGTTTCCACGTTGCCAATGTCCACGCCGTAGAGGCTGGCTACC
The DNA here is from genome assembly GCF_000238715.1 of Klebsiella sp. 4_1_44FAA. Taxonomy (NCBI): domain Bacteria; kingdom Pseudomonadati; phylum Pseudomonadota; class Gammaproteobacteria; order Enterobacterales; family Enterobacteriaceae; genus Klebsiella; species Klebsiella sp. 4_1_44FAA. The sequence goes on along the minus strand of NZ_JH414799.1, from coordinate 38,530 downwards.
GGCAGGATCGCCTCCATGACGCGCTGGGTATCCTGCTGTCCGGCTTCACCGTTGGACAAAAAAGCCAGCCAGCCCGTTAACCGTTGCCACAATGCCACTTTCGTTTTCTCCTCTGTCGGGAAGCGAATCGCCTGGGTCTATTTCAACCACAGTTGGCCGGGCGCGGGAAATATTAATTCCGAATTTGCAATCCTGGCTGGCGCATATTACCCCCGGTCCTATCACTCTCTCCCTGGCCCTCTCCCTGAGGGAGAGGGGACCGCCCGGCAGTCGTTGTCGTCCTCGTAAAACGCCAGCGACGCATAAAGAATACCCATAGGTTTGTTAAGTTCTTTTTGGTTATAGATAAGAATTTTTTCTTCTTTGCCGCCGACGGGCAATTTGTGGGAGCGTGATGTCCACAAAACAAAACAGGGATTCAGGGGAAAAACTATGCGCAATAAAACCACAAAAATCGCACTGGCGCTGGGTATGCTGCTGCTCGCCTCGCAGGCACAGGCGGACCAGCTGGCTGACATCAAAGCCGCCGGCGTCGTAAAAGTCGCCACCTTCGACGCCAACCCGCCGTTCGGCTCCGTGGACGCCAAAACCCACCATATCGTCGGCTACGACGTTGACTTTGCCCAGGCGCTGGCGAAAGCGCTCGGCGTCAAACTCGAGCTGGTGGCCACCAACCCAGCCAACCGTATTCCGCTGCTGCAGTCCGGCAAAGCCGACCTGATCGTCGCCGACATTACCATCACCCCGGAGCGGGCCCAGGTTATTGATTTCTCAACGCCGTATTTCGTCACCGGCCAGCAGTTCCTCGTGCCGGCCGGCTCTCCGGATAAGCTCGATGAGTACAGCAAAGCGCGCATCGGCGCGGTGAAAGGCACCACCGGCGAACAGGCCCTGCACCAGCGTTTCCCGCAGGCTCGCGTCCTCTCCTATGACGATATTCCGCTGGCCCTGACCGCCCTGCGCAACGGCAACGTCCAGGCCATCACCCAGGACAGCACCATCCTCGCCGGTCTGCTGGCGGAAGCGCCGGATAAAGCCAAGTTTAAAATTCTGCCCGACCTGCTCAGCAAAGAAGAGATTGGCGTGGGCGTGAAGAAAGGCGAACCGGCCCTGCTGAAGGCCGTCAACGATGAGCTGGTGAAGCTGGAGAAAACCGGCGAAGCCGCGAAAATTTACGATGTCTGGTTTGGCCCTGCCACCAAAACGCCGCAGCCGCGCGCCTTTACCATAGAAGCGAAATAATATGTTCTCGGGTTTACTCTCCCACTCCGCGGCTCCGGCCGCGGATTTTTCACGTCTGCAGCGCGCCAGCATTACGTTCCGTGATGTGGCCAAGCGCTACGGCGATCATCAGGTACTTAACGCCATCAACCTGCAGGTCGAGCCCGGCGAAGTGGTGGCGATCCTCGGCCCTTCCGGTTCGGGAAAATCGACGCTGATCCGCTTGATCAACCAGCTCGAATCCTTAAGCGGCGGCGAGATCCTGATCGACGGCAAACCCACCAGCCGGCTGAGCGGCAGCGCCTTGCGCCAGCTGCGCAGCCGCGTCGGCTTTGTCTTCCAGCAGTTCAACCTTTATGCCCACCTGACGGCGCAGGAGAACATCACTCTGGCGCTGGAGCGCGTTCATGGCTGGGAAAAAAGCGCGGCTCAGGCGCGGGCGCTGGCGCTGCTGCGTCAGGTCGGACTGGAAGAAAAAGCGCAGCAGATGCCGGCGCAGCTCTCCGGCGGCCAGCAGCAGCGGGTGGCCATCGCCCGCGCCCTGGCCTCCTCGCCGCAGATTATCCTGTTCGATGAGCCCACCTCGGCGCTCGACCCGGAGATGATCGGCGAAGTGCTGCAGGTGATGAAAACCCTCGCCCACAGCGGGATCACCATGCTGGTGGTGACCCACGAAATGCAGTTTGCCCGCGAAATTGCCGACCGGGTGGTGTTTATCGACGGCGGCGACATCCTCGAAGTCGCCCCGCCGGCTGAGTTTTTCGCCCATCCGCAGCATGCCCGCGCGCGGCGTTTTCTGCAGAAGGTGCTGGATCCGCTGCACCAGGAGAGCCTCGAGTGACGCCGATGCTTGACTGGCACGGCGTCCTGAGCGGGCAGCCGTTGCAATGGATTATCTCTGGTTTTCTCACCACCATCTGGGTCAGCGTCGCCGGGATCCTGCTCGCCACCCTGCTGGCGGTCCTGCTGCTGGCCCTGCGCCTCGGCGGCGGACGCGCGGGGCGCGGACTGGTGGCCGCGTGGGTCTCGTTGTTTCGCAACACTCCGCTGCTGGTCCAGCTGCTGTTCTGGTACTTTGCCGCCTGGAACCTGCTGCCGCTGGCGGTGAAGGAGGTGGTGAACGACGAACACGCCTGGTCCATTTTGCCGGGCAACGTCTGGTGGCTGACGCCGGAGTTCCTCTGCTCGATGTGGGGGCTGGGGGTCTTTACCTCCGCCTTTCTGGTGGAAGAGATCGCCTCCGGACTGCGCGCCGTCAGCCACGGGCAGCGGGAAGCCGCGCTGTCGCAGGGCTTTACGCCGTGGCAGGAGCTGCGCTTTATCCTCCTGCCGCAGGGGCTGGCCAACGCCTGGCAGCCGATTGTCGGCCAGTATCTTAACCTGATGAAACTCTCATCGCTGGCCAGCGGCATCGGCTTTGCGGAACTGACCTATCAGGTGCGGCAGATTGAGAGCTATAACGCGCACGCCCTGGAGGCGTTTGCCGTCGGCACCGCGCTGTACCTGGCGCTGGGGGTGGCGATGGGCGTGGCGCTCACGCGTCTCGGCCCGGGAAGAAAACTGCAACGGAGCGCCCGACATGAACGCTAATCTGGCGGTGATCGCCGATAACCTCGATTACCTGCTGTGGGGCCGACTGGCGGAGGGCCAGCCCGGCGGCGTGGCGCTGACCCTGCTGATGGCCATCGGCGCCACCCTGCTGGCGCTGCCGGGAGGCATTGCGCTGGCGGGCCTGGCCTGGCGCTACGGCGGGCTGGTGCGGCGTCTGCTGTTTCTGTGGGCGGAAATTATCCGCGGCATCCCGCTGATATTTGTCATCTTCTGGCTGTGGTATCTGCTGCCGATGCTGACCGGCGGCGATCTGCCCGGCGCGGTGACCGTGACCCTGGCGCTGGCGTGGTTTACCGCCGCCTCGGTGATGCACTCGGTGCTGGCCGGGCTGCAGTCGCTGCCGAAAGGACAGTATGAGGCGGCGCTGACCCAGGGGTTCGCTCCCGGGCAAACGCTGCGCCTGGTGCTGCTCCCGCAGGCGCTGCGCAACGTTCAGCCGTCGCTGGTGGGGATCTTTATCGGCCTGCTGAAGGACACTTCGCTGGCGTTTATCGTCAACGTCCCGGAGCTGACCACCGTGGCCGGCCAGGTCAACAACCGGGTGCAGATCTATCCCCTGGCGATCTTCGTCTTCACCGGCGCGGTGTACTACCTGCTGTGCTGCGGTCTGAGCCTGCTGGCCAGCCGGCGCTTTACCCGCCGCGCGACCACCAGATAAGGCTCACTCCGCGGGACGGGGCTTCAGCGGACAGGTATCGCTGATCTTAATAAATTTGTCGTTATAGACCAGATAGTGGTTCCCCGGCTGGCGCAGCGCCGGCTGGCGAATCACGTCCCCGGGACGCAGATACCACGCGTCCCCCTCCTCTTCGGTCGAATCGCATCCGGGCTTAATCAGCAGCTTAAACCAGGTATTGCCGGTGTTGCTCACCGTCCCGGCCACCTTATCGAAAGACCATTTAAACTGTACCTCGCGCGGGCGCACCACCAGAATGGTATCCATCACCACCACCGGCTCCATGCTGACCTCGCCGCCGGTCGGGCTGCGCCTCGTCAGGTTGCGGGTGGGGATTTCGCGAAACGAGACCCGATAGTAGCGCTCGCGGTTATCCCGCGGCCCATGATAGTAAAATTTAAAATACTCGCTCTCACCTGCCTGCAGCACCAGCTGGCGGGGGGCGAACAGCAGTTCGCCATCCACCGGCCGGGAGCGGACTTCGCTGCCGCCCGGGCGATCGATGGCGCTGACGGCGATGCGGTACAGCCGCGCGCTTTTATTATTGTTGACCACCCGTTTGCTGGCGAAATCCGCTTCAGCCGGCAGGGAAAAGGTCAGGTTGCCGACCGAGATCGCCTGCGCCAGCGGCGCTGCCAGCAGGCAGCCCACCGTCAGCAGGGCCTTAGTTAATGTTGCGCCACGTCGCCTGGACATGAATCTCTCCTGAAGCGCTGACTTCGCCAAACCAGCCGTTATCGTCTACCGTCCGCAGCGAAATGGCGTTATCCATCGGAATCGAAAATTTCACCGTGGTCTTATCCATCTGCCCCACTTCGCCGGAGATATCGGTCCACGGCGTGGTCAGCCACAGCGCATCGGTCATATCCCGCCAGCTGTCATCGCACCCGGCATCGTAGGTCTGAGTCGTGCCGCTGCGGGTGATAAAAGAGAGCGTCGCCGGGAACGGCACTTTCGCCATACCGTCATCGGAACTGAAGAGACAGTAGGAACGCCCGCCAATCACCTGCGCCGGTCCGGTCACCTTGATCAGCACTTCATCGGCGGCCGTTTTACCGCTGGTGGTGACGATGTAGCCGAAATCGAGCGCCGGTTCGCCGCTGCCGACATACCCCTCGCGCGACGGCGCCGAGGTATATTCGTCGGAGATAATGCTGATGCTGAAATCACGGGGCTTGATAATCAGCGTGTTGGAGGTGGAAAACTCATACCAGCCTGACTCCGGCGAGGTGGTGTTCTGAAAGCGAAAGTTGAACAGATCCTTGGTGTTGATATCGCTGATCCCGAGGTTCACCATCTGTTTAAAGAAGTTGCTGGAGAAGAAAACATAGATCGAGTCTGAGCTCTTCATCTCGTTGAAGGTGTAGTAATAGGCGGTATTGCTCACCGGCTTCCATGAGCTGCCGTTGAGGCTGAACTGCATATCGTACGCCCCGACGGCCGAGGCCAGCGACGAGTTGGCGATCGCCGGGAAAATATGGATCGAGGTGTTGCTTAAGCCGTTGGTCTGCAAGGTATAGTTGACCATCTTACAGCTTAATCCTGAGCGGCTGCCGATGGTCTGCGTCCGGCAGTCGGCGTTCCCTTCCCCGAGGGTCGGCACGCCATCGCTGTTGATAAACACCTCCGCCAGCGAGTGGGTATTAATCAACCGCAGGTTCGCGGCTTTGGTGTGGGTGACGTTGCGCACATACCAGTTACCGGAGGCCTGATCCTTACAGCGCGCGCCGCTGCTGGCATCGTAGTTCACCGAGGTCTGACAGGCATTGATGGTCATCGTAAAGCTGCCGCCGACCGGCATCTGCTGCAGATATTGATAGAAGGCGTCCGACATCATGCCGTGCATCCACTTCGCGCCGCCGCTGGTCACCGTCGCGCCGTAAAACCCGCTGGCGTCGGTGGTCTGCGGCAGGATCAGGCTGGTAGCCATATCGCACCCGGCGTACCAGTTGATGCAGCGCAGGCCGGTTAAGGGGTGTGAAACCGGTGAGTTTTCCAGCCACATATCAAACTTCCAGTTGGCATTGAGCCCGGTGTTGTAGCCGTTATCGATATAGCCGAGACTCTGCTGATAGATGGTCCCGGAGCCGGTGTATTTTAAGCCGGTCCAGCGGTTAGCGCCGGTCATACGCGGATCCAGCGCCCCGCCGGGGGTGACGAAAAAGTTGTCGTCGGAGTTGTTTTCCACAAACACAAACTCGCGCGCCGGCGCATCCGACCAGGTGGTCTTGGTCACCGCCGCCCTGAGCGCTGCTGCCGGCCAGAGCAGCGCGAGGATCGCCAGCGCCATCAGTGCATTAACTTTCATTCTCTTCTCCTGACTGCTGCACCGCCGCCCACGACGAGAGGCCGCTGCAGACCACATCCCCCACCCAGACGGCGCCGCGCGCCTGGCTGAGCTCCAGCGCCACTTCGCAGGTTTTATTGCCGCCGTAGCTGAAATCGATAGTGGGGTATTTCTTATCCACGTCCATGACAAACTCGCCGTTTTCATCGGTGCGGGTACGGCCGATATGGTTGTTAATCCGCGCATTCGCCAGCAGCGTGCCGTCTTCTGCACGAATACGGCCGGAGACGGTGACCATCTGCTTCACCTCTGGCTCAATCACCGCGACGTTGCCCGGATAAAGGGTCAGATGACTCTTGCGCCCGCTGACGATGTCGTAGCTGTCGAGCGAGTTTTTGCTGTTCTGCAGCTCCACCTCATAGCGACCATAGGGAGAGAGCGGCAGGTAGTTACGCTTGCCGCTGAGCGGGAAGATCCGCCCGTTAACCCTGGCGCTAATCTGACCATCGTCCTCCAGCCCGGTGTTGAAGATCACTCCGGAGTTACCGTCGGTTCGTCCGCTGGCGGCGATGTTTTTGCCCTGCCAGCCGACGCTGCCGCTGGCGGTGAGGTTAGTGTTGACGTAGCCGTCCGCCGCGCTGTTGACGTTCAGCGTGCCGCTGGCGTAGCGGGCGTCGAACTGAGCATACGCGCCGCCGCTGAGGGTTTTGTCATCCCCGGTATCGCCGGAGATGGCCCGCGACAGATTGGCGCCGATGGTGCGAATGGTGCCTTCATCAAACTGCTTGCGCGCTGAGAGGTTCGCCATGGTGTAGCCGTTCTGATGGGTCATCCCGGCGCTGAACCAGTTACCCAGCGGCAGCGAGAGATCGAGGGCGATATATTTCCCGGTGTTGGCGCTGCTGTCGCCATTGTTATAGCGCTGGATCCCCGCCCGCAGGCCGAGCGATCCAAAGGCGCCGCTGTAGACCGTCTGATAGTAATCCGCGGTGTAGTAATGACTGTTGTAGCGGCGGTCATCGTTGTAGCTGACGCTGAACGTCCCCAGCTTCGACCACAGCGCGTTCAGGTTGAGGGTGCCGCCGATCGCCCGGTTGTCGGCATCGCTGCGCCGCAATTGATCGCCAATGCGGGTTCTCTCCTGGTTGACCCACACTGAACTGAAGCCCCCCGGCAGCGTGGCGCTAATGCTGCCGACGCTGCTCCAGGAGCTATCGCTGGCCAGCATATTCTGCAGGTTAACGTTGATCGACTCGCCCAGCGGCAGCGTCAGGCGGGTTTCACCCACCGCCTGGTTGTCGTAGCCATAGCCCGTAGCCGCCCAGCTCAGGGTGCTGAGCGACCCGGAGGTCGAAAGGCCCGCCAGCCAGCTCTCTTTTGCCGGCCGGGTCTTTTTTCCGCTTTCCGACCAGCGATCCATATGGAAACTGCCGCCCCATACCTGCCACGCCAGCGGCGCGCCGATGCCGCGTCCCCGGCTGAACAGCTTATTGACCCGCTGGGTGCGTTTGCTGACCACCCGACCATTGACGATCACCTCCACTTCCACGTCGTAAATACCGTACGGCAGGCCGCGGGTATCCACTTCATGGTTGCCCATGGCGAAGTTCTGGACGCTCAGCAACCGACCGTCACGGGTGAGATGCACCTCGCCCGCCGCCGGCAGAAAGGCGATCACCGGCGTGGCGGACTGGCTGTTGTCGAAGACGGTGGAGCTGGCCTGGTTCCCCCAGGAAAGGCCGTAAATCTTACCGGCCGAAATAGCGGTCATCGGTCCCAGGGACTGCAGGTTCCAGGTGTCAAGCATCCCGCCGGCAAAGCGGTGGCCGGCGAAATCGCGCTCATACATGGCCTTATATAATTCACTGTCCTGCTGACCGCTGCCGATGCCGTACAGCGAGCCGTCGAGCACCACGTGATGCTCCCGCAGCGCCGTGACGTTGTTCAGCGACAGGTAGCTGGAGGTGTTGCTCCCGCCGTTACGCATCTGGTTGTTATAGACGCCGAGGTTATAGCTCAGGTTGCTGCTGAGAGCGTTGACGCTGGACTGACCGATATCTTCGCTGCGCGAGCGCAGGACGGTGCCCAGCGCCTCGCGCTTGACCACCAGCTGCAGCAGCAGCTGGCGCAGGCTGAGATCCAGCTGTGCGCTGTCGGTCAGGGGAATGGTGAGCGCCTCGCTGAACGGGGCGTTGGCCAGGCCAATCAACTGCTGGCGGGTCTGCTCGCTGACGCTGGCGTTACCTTCGCTCTCCTCCAGCTGGATCTGCCGAACGCGCAGCTGGCCGCCGTCCAGCCAGATAAAGGCGCTGCCGATCCGCTGATCGTCCCGGGTGCTCTGGCTGCCGGCGAGATGAATATAGAGCGGGACGCTCATGCCGTCCTGCAGCGCCTGGCTGAAGGCCTGCGGAATAATCACCCCGCCAATCTGCTGCGCGCCTGCGGCGGTAGCGCTGACGTCGGGCTGAACGAACAAAAAGATCATGCCGAAGGCAAGTCGCGTTTTCAGTCCTGGGGTAATCCGTTGTAGAGGCATCGTCGTTATCCATCTGCACAGCTGTCTATTTCACGGGAACAAACTGCTCACCCTGCCAAAGCGCCACCCGTCCTTTTTTATCCGCCGTGTCCACGCGCGTAAAACGGCGCGATTTACCCGGCATCAGGTAGTAATTCTCTTTACATTCCTTACCATCGGCGGCCTTCAGGCAGGGGCCGTAGGCGAGGATCCGCAGCGTCGCATTCCCGGTGTTGGTCAGAGAGCCGTTGGCGTACTGAAAGCGATAGTTCACCTGCCGGGGCGCCACCACCAGGATGGTGCCGATGCGGGCGGAAGCAGTGGCCACCGCGCTGCGGTTGGCGTTATCGCGTTGGGCATCGCTGAGCGCCTGATCGAACCAGACAATGCGGTAGTAGCGCTCTTTGTCATCCGCCGGGCCTTTGTAGAAGAAGCGGATCACATCGCTGGCCTGGGCGGGTAGCAGCAGGCTGGCGGGAGTGAGCAATACCTCATCCGGTTTGTCCATCGGGATAACCTGCCCGCCGTCCAGCGGGGAAGAGAGCCGTTCGAGATGGATATTGATCAGTCGACCGCTGTCTGTGCTGTTCTTGATCGTTTTGCTCAGCGTGCTGCTGCCGCTGTTCATAAAGGATGAAATATCGCCGACATCCAGCGCCTGCGCCGGCGACACCCCGGCAAGCAGCAGCCCGAGGGCCAGAAGGTGCTTTTTCATAACAATTCCGTCCGTGAAAAAAGCAGGGGGGGATCCCCCTGCTGGTGCATCAGAAGGATCAGCTGGTCCAGGTGGCGTCGAACTGTACGCTGACGTCGCCGCTCCAGATCCCTTCCGGCAGAGTGCTGTAATCGGTCACGGCGGTGGTGCCGTTGGTGGTGCCGCTGATGATGGAGAAAGTGAAACCATCCTGCGCGGTGGTACGGCCGCTGGCGTTGTAGCCATTAGCCAGCGCGCTGAGGTTGCCGCCCATAATATTGTTGGCGGTATCGATCATCACGGTATCGCCAGTTTTTTCCACCGCGGCGCCGTTATAATCCACGCCCACGCTCAGCGTGGAGCCGGAGGTATCCAGCTGGGTTAAGGTGTTGGTGATAAGACGCGAGGTCAGCTTAAAGGCGGTCGCCGTTGTGTCCCCCTCAATCGCCACGTCAAACAGACCTTTCTGCGAGTTAAAGCCTTTAATGCCTTCGGCGTACTGGAACGCCAGGCTGCCGAGCGGGGTCACAACCAGCTTGCTGGTGGTGTCTTTTTTAGCGGTCGCAGACCAGGTCGCTACAGCCTGAGCCGTTACGTCAGCAGCCTGCGCCACGCCCATACCGGTAAACGCCGTTACCAGAGCTATTGCCAGAACCTTTTTTTTCATCGCTTTTTCATCCTGAGTTGAATTAAGGACATGATGTCCCGGTGAACCATTTAAAAAACAGAATTGCCTGGGTGTTACTGAACTAACTTATATATTTTGGAATACAGTTTGGCCTCAGCATTACGCCGATGGGTATACACTGTCTTCACGCTACAATTTTCAATTCTGGCGATCGATTTCGGCTGCATGCCCTGGGCGGTCATGCGGATAATTTTCATTTCCCGATCTGTAATTTTATCTTTCTTAATATCTTTGCGGAGAAACCTGCCATTAATTACATAGGCCAGTTCTTTTCGAATATCGCGACTCAGACCAACATATACCACCCCGCGAATATCGCTATTGTAATACCAGTAGTTCGCTAAGGCCTCTGATTTCCTAGCCGCAATCAATACGACCTGTTTCCCCTTTACCGCGGATAGCCATTCGCTGTCGCGCCTGATAAATTCGTTTAATGAAGCCGTATTGAGATTGATAAACACAAAATCTTTTCTGATTTTCTCCAGTGAGAGATAAATTAATTCGTCGATGTCTACAATCAGTTCGGACAGTCCTTTATAGAAATAGGAGTCATCGGCAGACCAAATATACTTATCGGAACAGCTTTTATATTCCATATAGTTTTTAACCTCATAGTCCTTGAAGTAATCATTTTTACAACGTCACTGCTTGCCAGGCCTATAAAGTTTACTGGCGTATTCGTTTCCTTTAATAAATCGCCATTAAATAAGACACGCATTACTTATCAATATTGGATAAGCGGGGGATTAAACTATAATTATTTTCTGCTTGGCGTTGAATTTAAGTTTTTTCCTATGGAGTGTCAACATGCGGAAAGGCAATGAATTTCGCGCCCAGGTCAATATTTACAAAAACTGAAAATATCAAATTTTTGAGCGCCAGAAAAAGACATTTATTTTCATAAGGTTATTGGTAATATAACCGTCAATTCTTATCTGCGCTTTATATTATCCAGGATCTTCGCCCTATTATGTTAGGAATATTCTTAATGGAACTCTTGAATGGCTTATCAAATAAACCGGATTTAGCACAAAAGAAAGGATATAAATCTACAAATAAACAAAAACCAGGATGATTCACCAACACATAAGACTCATGAATAGATTAACCTGCCGCACAAAATAGTTATGTATATGTTAATACATGCGGGATGTTGAATGCTAAACAAAGGCAGACGCATTATCTATTCGATTAAACAGTCTTCTTCATCAAGATTAAGCGAAGATTGCCGAAGGCTGCCTACGCCTACGAACCGGTCTGTCTCCGCGCCCTCCAAAGCATAGCGGCTTTTCGGCGCTTCGCCAGCCGCCAGCATGCCGCACGCGTTGAGCCGCTGGCCGTCGCTCTTTCACGCCAGTTCACGCTTTGTTCGCAATACCGTCATCGAAATTTCATATAAAGACCTATTAATAGTGGCCAGTTAATGACGAACCTGGACACTCTTATGAACAGCTCTCTTGCCGCGGTGGCCGAAACTGATTTCCAGCCGTTCACCGATCTCGCTGCCGGCCGGCAGCGGAAGGTCTTAAGCGTGCGTAATCTGAGTAAAGCTTATCAAGCCCAGCACAAGGTGCTGGACGGCATCAGCTTTGATCTGCACGCCGGGGAAATGGTCGGGGTCATTGGCCGCTCCGGCGCCGGTAAATCGACGCTCCTGCATGTCCTCAACGGCACCCACAGCGCCAGCGGCGGAGAAATTCTTAGCTACCCGGAAGTCGGTACCCCGCACGATGTCTCACAGCTGAAAGGCCGCGCGCTCAATGCCTGGCGTAGCCACTGCGGAATGATTTTTCAGGACTTCTGCCTGGTGCCGCGCCTCGACGTGCTCACCAACGTCCTGCTGGGCCGCCTCAGCCAGACTTCAACCCTGAAATCGCTGTTTAAAATCTTTCCCGCAGCCGACCGGGCGCGCGCCATTGCGCTGCTTGAGTGGATGAACATGCTGCCGCACGCGCTGCAGCGGGCGGAGAACCTCTCCGGCGGGCAGATGCAGCGGGTGGCGATCTGCCGGGCGCTGATGCAAAACCCCGGGATCCTGCTGGCCGACGAGCCTGTCGCCTCGCTGGATCCGAAAAACACTCAGCGCATCATGGATGTGCTGCGCGAGATTAGCGAGCAGGGTATCAGCGTGATGGTAAACCTGCATTCGGTGGAGCTGGTCAGGGCCTACTGCACCCGGGTTATCGGCGTCGCCAGCGGCCAGCTTATTTTTGACGATCACCCCTCCCGGCTGACGCAGGATGTGCTGCAGCGGCTGTACGGCGATGAAGTTAGCCAATTGCATTAATTTCACTCACACGGGCAACATAATGAAAAAATATATGACTGGCGCAGTTCGTTTATCCGCAATGGTCGCGGGCATGATGATGGCATGGCAGGCAGCGGCGGCGCAGCCGAAAGAGCTCAATCTGGGCATTCTCGGCGGCCAGAACGCCACCCAGCAAATCGGCGATAACCAGTGCGTGAAGGCCTTCCTCGATAAAGAGCTGAACGTGGATACCAAACTGCGCAACTCTTCCGACTATTCCGGGGTGATCCAGGGCCTGCTGGGGGGCAAAGTCGACGTGGTGCTGAGCATGTCCCCCTCCTCCTACGCCTCGGTTTATCTCAATAATCCGAAAGCGGTGGATATCGTCGGCATCGCCGTGGACGACAAAGATCAGTCTCGCGGCTATCACTCAGTGGTGATCGTCAAAGCCGACTCCCCCTACAAAACGCTGGACGATTTAAAAGGCAAAGCCTTCGGCTTCGCCGATCCGGATTCCACTTCCGGGTATCTGATCCCTAACCATGCGTTTAAAGAAAAATTTGGCGGTAACGCCGACAACAAATACAACAACACCTTCTCCAGCGTCACCTTCTCCGGCGGCCATGAGCAGGACATCCTCGGCGTGCTGAATGGCCAGTTCGCGGGCGCGGTCACGTGGGCCTCGATGGTTGGCGATTACAACACCGGCTACACTACCGGCGCGTTCAACCGCCTGATTCGCATGGATCATCCGGATCTGATGAAGCAGATCCGCATTATCTGGCAATCGCCGCTGATCCCGAACGGCCCGATCCTGGTGAGCAATGCGCTGCCGGCGGACTTTAAAGCGAAGGTCGTGGCGGCAGTGAAAAAGCTGGACACCGAGGATCACGCCTGCTTTATCAAAGCGATGGGCGGTACTCAGCACATCGGCCCGGGCAGCGTGGCTGACTTCCAGCAGATTATTGATATGAAACGCGAGCTGGTGAGCGCGCGTTAATCCTGCCTCAACGCCGCCTGCTTGCCCCAGGGTAAGCGGCGGCGCTACGTTGAAGATCCCCGACGCATGAAGACAACCCACACCGAATTTGAACGCTATTACCAGCAGGTACGCTCGCGGCAAAAGCGCGATGCCGTCTGCTGGTCGCTGCTGCTGCTGGCGCTCTATTTTGCCGCCGGCAGCGCCGCGGAATTTAATCTGCTGACTATCTGGCACTCGCTGCCCCACTTCTTTGACTATATGGCAGAGACCATTCCGCCCCTGAGCGCTGGCAACCTGTTCGCCGATGTGCAGACCAAAGGGTCGCTGGCCTGGTGGGGCTATCGCCTGCCGATCCAGCTGCCGCTGATCTGGGAAACCCTGCAGCTGGCGCTGGCCTCGACCCTGGTGGCGGTCGCCATCGCCACGGTTTTCGCGTTTCTTGCCGCCAATAACGCCTGGTCCCCGGCGCCGGTGCGCTTTGCCATTCGCGTGCTGGTGGCGTTTTTGCGCACCATGCCCGAGCTGGCGTGGGCGGTGATCTTTGTGATGGCGTTCGGCATCGGCGCGATCCCGGGCTTTCTGGCGCTGATGCTGCATACCGTCGGCAGCCTGACCAAACTGTTCTACGAGGCGGTGGAAAGCGCGCAAAACAAACCGGTACGCGGCCTGGCGGCCTGCGGCGCGTCCCCGCTGCAGAAAATTCGCTTCGCCCTGTGGCCGCAAGTGAAACCGCTGTTTCTCTCCTACGGCTTTATGCGGCTTGAAATCAACTTCCGCTCGTCGACCATTCTCGGGCTGGTGGGCGCGGGCGGCATCGGTCAGGAGCTGATGACCAACATCAAGCTCGACCGCTACGATCAGGTGAGCATCACCCTGCTGCTGATCATTCTGGTGGTGTCGGCGCTGGACATGCTGTCCGGTCGTCTGCGCCTGTGGGTACTGGAGGGAAAAAAATGAGCGTCTGGCACATGCAACCGGATATCGCCGCCAGCCGGCGGCAGCATAAGCAGCTCTATCAGGTCCAGGGGCGCTACCTGCGCTACGTCGGGCTGGTGGCGCTGGCCTGCCTGCTCTATTACGTCTGGTTTTTTCTGCAGTTTGGTATCAGCGGCAAGCAGCTGACCACCGGCCTGCAGCAGATTGGCCGCTACCTGGCGCGGATGTTCGTCTGGCACGACTTCTGGAACTGGCCGTTCGGCTATTACTTTACGCAAATCGGCGTCACCCTGGCCATCGTCTTCGCCGGGACGCTGACCGCCACGGTGCTGGCGCTGCTGCTCTCCTTCTTCGCCGCCCGCAACATCATGCGCGGCGTGGTGCTGGGGACCCTCGCTCTGCTGATGCGCCGCCTGTTTGATGTGCTGCGCGGGATCGACATGGCTATCTGGGGGCTGATTTTCGTGCGTGCGGTCGGCCTCGGGCCGCTGGCAGGGGTGCTGGCGATCATCATGCAGGACACCGGCCTGCTGGGACGGCTGTACGCGGAAGGACACGAAGCCGTGGACCGATCTCCCGGGCGCGGGCTGACCGCCGTGGGCGCGAATGGCCTGCAAAAGCATCGCTTTGGCATTTTTACCCAGTCGTTCCCGACCTTCCTCGCGCTTAGCCTGTATCAGATTGAATCCAACACCCGCTCCGCGGCGGTGCTGGGCTTCGTCGGCGCCGGCGGTATCGGGCTTATCTATGCCGAGAATATGCGTCTGTGGAACTGGGATGTGGTGATGTTTATCACCCTGCTGCTGGTGGCGGTGGTAATGATCATGGACACCCTTTCCGCCTGGCTGCGCCGTCGTTATATCGGCGGCGCCGCGGTGCCACTGTATCAGGGCGGACGCTAGCGCACATTTGCGCCGGATGGCGGCTTCGCCTTATCCGGCCTACTCGTCCGGCTCTGACTGTCTCCAGGCCCGGCAAGCAACGGCGCCGCCGGGCGATGGCATCAGGCACGGAGCTGCGTTTATACCGGGTGGCGGCTGCGCCTTACCCGGCCTACTTGTCCGGCTCCGACTGTCTGTTGGCCCGGCAAGCAACGGCGCCTCCGGGCGATGGCATCAGGCACGGAGCTGCGTTTATACCGGGTGGCGGCTGCGCCTTACCCGGCCTACTCGTCCGGCTCTGACTGTCTGTAGGCCCGGCAAGCAACGGCGCCGCCGGGCGATGGCATCAGGCACGGAGCTGCGTTTATGCCGGGTGGCGGCTACGCCTTACCCGGCCTACTCGTCCGGCTCCGACTGTCTGTTGGCCCGGCAAGCAACGGCGCCGCCGGGCGATGGCATCAGGCACGGAGCTGCGTTTATGCCGGGTGGCGGCTGCGCCTTACCCGGCCTACTCGTCCGGCTCCGACTGTCTGTAGGCCCGGCAAGCAACGGCGCCGCCAGGCGATGGCATCAGGCACGGAGCTGCTTTTATGCCGGGTGGCGGCTGCGCCTTACCCGGCCTACAACCCCAAATCACCACTGGCGCTGGGGCTGCTGAAACTGCCGGTGCTGGCGGCCTCAACATCGCTGAGACGTTCCCGGAAGGCCGGGGCAGCCCGCATGGATGCGGGCTGAGGGCCGTGTTTTGCATGGACGCTGCCTCGGCCCGACCCGAAGCCTGCAGGGATAAGTCGAAGGGACCGCGCAGCGGCGATGTTGCTGGCCGGAGCCCGGGGGTACAGGGGGCGGCGGCGACTGGCCGCCCCCTGTGCGCTCCAGGCGCCATAAGTGACATAGCGCAGAAGACATATCGGGAGCGCAATCTGCCCGGAAATAGCCCTGGATGGTAGCCCTGCTAAGCGCAGCGCGGGCAGGGACATTTCCGGTTGCGCCGTTATTTTGCCGGGTGGCGGCTGGCGCCTTACCCGGCCTACCGGGGCCTCTCACAGGCTCACACCTCGTAGGCCCGGTAAGCGCAGCACCACCGGGCGATGCCATCAGGCACGGAGCCGCTTTATTGCCGGGTGGCGGCTGGCGCCTTACCCGGCCTACAGGGCTTATCCGGACTGGGACGACTGAACCCACAGGCCTGTAGAAAAATTTATCCGCTCCGCTATTCCAGCCGCCAGCTCAGCACCGGCCAGCCGTATCCGGCACCGGCCGCCTGCAGCTGCGGACAGGGATTGACCAGCCGCACGCGATCCGCATGCAGGCACAGCGGCAGATCGTTAATGGAATCGGTATAGAACGTCACCTCGCCGTCATACTGCGGATGCGCCTCGCGCCACTGCGCCAGACGCGCCACCTTCCCCTGCTGATAGCTGGGGATCCCGGTGATTTCACCGCTGTAGCCGCCGTCGACCATCGCCACGTCAATACCCAGCGCCTGATCGATCTCCAGCGCGGCGGCCACCGCCTGCACCAGCAGGCTAACCGAGGCGGAGATAATCAGCATCTGCTCTCCCTCGGCCCGCAGACGACGAATGAGCTCCCACGCCTGCGGATAGACCCGGGGCAGGATCGCCTCGCGCACGCAGCGGGCCACCAGCGCGTCAACGTCCGACTTCGGTATTCCGGCCAGCGGCGCCTGGATCAGGGCCACATAATCGGCGATATTCATCTCTCCCCGGTCATAATCCGCCATTAGCCGCGCCTCGCGGGCAAGATGCCCCTTCTGCGTCGCCAGCCCTTCGCGAACCATAAACTGGCTCCAGACCGTACTGCTATCGCCCTGTATCAGGGTGTTATCGAGATCAAAAATCGTCAGCGTGTTGCCCATGGTACTTTCCCTTACTGGTCAAAATAAGCTGCCGGGAGCATGCGTAAAAAAGATGACAGGAAAATGAACCGGACGCCGCAGCGCCCGGCTCGCCATCAGCCGGCGCGGACCTTCGCGGTGCGGAACACCAGCACGATCCCGCCGACGATCGCCATCATACCGATCATCGCCGCCGCCGGCAGCCGGTTGCCCAGCAGCAGATAATCCAGCAGCGCCGTGATCGCTGGCACCAGATAAAAGAGGCTGGTGACATTGACGATATTTCCCGCGCTCAGCAGACGGTACAGCAGTAGCTGGGCGACCACCGAAATCAGCAGCCCGAGAAACAGCACCGGAATAATCAACCCGGCGTTAACGGTAAACCGGAAGCCGCTGACCGGAGCAATCAGCAGGCACAGCCCCAGACTAACGGCATACTGCAGCGGCAGGACATCCGCCGGCGCCTGACGGCTGCGCTTTTGCCACAGCGCGCCAAAGGTCATCAGCAGCAGCGCCGCCAGCGCAAACAGGATCCCCGCCGTCGCCATCGGCGAGGCCGCCAGGCTGCGCCACACCAGCAGCACCAGCCCCGCCAGGGCAAGCAGCAGCCCTGA
Source organism: Klebsiella sp. 4_1_44FAA (assembly GCF_000238715.1). NCBI lineage: Bacteria > Pseudomonadati > Pseudomonadota > Gammaproteobacteria > Enterobacterales > Enterobacteriaceae > Klebsiella > Klebsiella sp. 4_1_44FAA. The sequence continues at coordinate 21,319 of NZ_JH414799.1, read as the reverse complement.
CAGCCGCCGCCCATGCAGGCGGCGCTCCACCACGCAAAGCGTAAGGATGGGCTGGATCCCCATGATGGTGGCGATAAGTCCCGGCGTCACGCCGTTGGCCATCGCCTCGAAGTAACAGACCGAATAGCCGCCAATCAGCATCAGACCGGTGGCCGCTGTTTGCAGGCGGGTGCCCGGCGCGGGCAGCCAGCGCCGACGGACGATAGCCAGCGGCGCCAGCGCGACCAGGGCAACCAGAAAACGAAAGACCAGCAGCGCCATCGGCGAGGCGTTATCCAGTCCACAGCGGGTGAAGATGGCCGCGCTGCCCCACAGCAGCACAAAAAGGGCCGTTGTCGCCTGCGAGGCGAGCAGAGAATAGCGAACGTGCATAGCATGCTCCAGAACGTCAAACACAAGGTATCAAGCGTCATACCGGCAGGTAAGCGCCTGCTAAAGACGGCGTTAAGCGCCGAAAACTACCCGGTCTGGAGGGGGAGGCGGTGGGCAGAGCGTGGCGAAGCGATGATGAGGCGCAGACGTCATCCACCCCGCGTCGAAAGCGGCGCCGGGCAAAGTCTCGCTAGAGATGGCGTAATGCGTCATGGAATGCCTCGTGAAATGTTCCTGTCAGCATCCTGGCACAGACCGTTGCGAAGTGACAACTGCCCTTTATGGCTGATCCATCCCGAGGTTGTTTATTTTTAATCGTAAATAAACGTAAAGGCGGCCTCGGCTTATTCAGCCGTGGTTTTTAATCGGCTATAAAACAAAGCAGTCTGCTTGCTACTTCGAAAATAACGATATGAAGCCAAAACTGACGCATGCTCTCTTTTTAATTCCTTTTTTGTTGTTGGCAGGATGCTCCTCCTCACCGAAACAGGCAAAGAACACAAAATCTCATGCGGATATGACCATTGACGGCGGATCGGACGATCTGATCCCGGTGGTAGCGGCCCTGCATGATCAGATGCACACCTGGCAGGGAACCCCCTATGAATGGGGCGGTACTGAACAAAGCGGCGTCGACTGCTCGGGTTTCGTCTGGCGCACGCTGAAGGATCGCTTTAACCTGCCGATGGAGCGGATCACCACCCGCGAACTGCTGCACATGGGCGTGCGGGTCAATAAGCGGGATTTACGTCCCGGCGATCTGGTGTTCTTCCGCACCCGGGCCGGGATGCACGTTGGCTTTTACGATACCGATCATAATTTCCTTCACGCCTCGAGCAGCCAGGGCGTGATGCGCTCTTCGCTGGACAACCCTTACTGGGAATCGGCGTTCTATCAGGCGCGTCGTCTGCCGAAGGAGTATAACGCGCAGATCACCATGAACAGCGACACCCTGCATCTGGCGAAGAATCGCCGCTAAAAAAAAGCCGCAGCCAGGGCTGCGGCGGGTGGTTCTGCGGTTAATCAGAACTGGTAGGTCATACCCAGCGCGACGATGTCGTCATCGTTGATGCCGAGTTTGTTATCGCTTTTCAGCTGGTTGATTTTGTAATCCACGAAGGCGTTCATGTTTTTGTTGAAGTAGTAGGTCAGGCCCACGTCGATGTAGTTAACCAGATCCTCACTTCCCACCCCTTCGATATCCTTCCCTTTCGACAGCACATAGCCGAGGGACGGACGCAGACCGAAGTCGAACTGATACTGCGCCACCGCTTCAAAGTTCTGCGCTTTGTTGGCAAAGCCGCCGCTGATCGGGGTCATCTTGCGGGTTTCAGAGTACATGGTCGCCAGGTAGATATTGTTGGCGTCATATTTCAGGCCGGTCGCCCAGGCTTCCGCTTTCGAACCCTGGCCGCGGGCCAGCAGGTTCTGATCGTTGGTACGGTCGGAGCTGGTGTAGGCCGCGCTGACGGCGAAGTCGCTGCCGCCGAAATCATAGCTTAACGAGGTGCCGACGCCGTCGCCGTTCTGTTTCTTCGCTTCACGGCCTTCGTTTTTACCCTGGTACTGCAGGGTCAGATCCAGGCCATCCACCAGACCGAAGAAGTCGGTGTTGCGGTAGGTCGCCAGGCCGCTGGCGCGCTTGGTCATAAAGTTATCGGTCTGGGCAGAGGAATCGCCGCCGAATTCCGGGAACATATCGGTCCAGGCTTCCACGTCGTACAGGGCGCCAAGGTTACGACCGTAATCGAAGGAGCCGTAGTTCTTCAGCTTCACGCCGGCGAACGCCAGACGGGTTTTCTGGCTGGAGTCGCTCTCGGTTTTGTTACCGGAGAATTCAGATTCCCAACGGCCATAGCCGGTCAGGTCGTCGTTAATCTGCGTTTCGCCTTTAATACCGAAACGCACGTAGGTCTGATCGCCATCCTTGCTGTCATAGTCGCTGAAATAGTGCATGGCTTTGATCTTGCCGTACACATCCAGCTTGTTCGCGTTCTTATTATAAACTTCCGCTGCCTGCGTCGCTGTTGAAGCCACAAAGCCCATCATCATTAATGCCAGAGTACTCTTTTTCATTATTCAGTCCTGGTGATTTATTTATACGCGCTATTCAATTGCGGGCGCTCGCCCATCAAAAACTGGAGGTTTTTTAACGCCGGGATATTAAATATTTATGACAAGATGGAACTTTTTATAAAAAGAGTATTTAAATGTATCTGACATATTTTTGTCACATTCCCTCTCCAGAATGCCCGATCCCGCGCAATAAAATGGCGCGCCCGCCGCCCCGGGTGTTGGCAAGCGGGCCGACTCCTGCTACAACATCAGCTCGATATCGATATTCCTTTTGAACGGCAGAGAATCATGAGTGAAAGCCAGACGCTGGTGGTAAAACTGGGCACCAGTGTTTTAACAGGCGGGTCCCGTCGCCTGAACCGCGCCCATATCGTCGAGCTTGTGCGCCAGTGCGCACAGTTGCACGCCATGGGACACCGTATTGTCATCGTGACCTCCGGGGCCATTGCCGCCGGGCGCGAGCACCTTGGTTACCCGGAACTGCCCGCCACCATCGCCTCCAAGCAGCTGCTGGCGGCGGTGGGACAAAGCCGTCTGATCCAGCTGTGGGAACAGCTGTTTTCTATCTATGGCATTCACGTTGGCCAGATGCTGCTGACCCGCGCCGACATGGAAGACAGAGAACGGTTCCTCAACGCCCGCGACACTCTGCGCGCGCTGCTGGATAACAGCATCGTCCCGGTCATTAACGAAAACGACGCCGTCGCCACCGCGGAAATCAAAGTGGGCGATAACGACAATCTCTCCGCGCTGGCCGCGATCCTCGCCGGGGCGGATAAGCTGCTGCTGTTAACCGACCAGCCAGGCCTGTTCACCGCCGACCCGCGCAGCAACCCGCAGGCGGAGCTGATTAAAGACGTTTACGGCATCGACGACGCGCTGCGCGCCATCGCCGGCGATAGCGTCTCCGGACTCGGCACCGGCGGCATGGGCACCAAGCTGCAGGCCGCGGACGTCGCCTGCCGGGCGGGGATTGATACCATCATCGCCGCCGGGAACCGTCCGGACGTTATCGGCCATGCCATGGCAGGCCTGCCGGTAGGTACCTGCTTCCACGCCCAGGAGTCTCCGCTGGAGAACCGTAAGCGCTGGATCTTCGGCGCGCCGCCGGCGGGGGAAATCACCGTCGATGCGGGCGCGACCCAGGCGATCCTCGAAAGAGGCAGCTCGCTATTGCCAAAAGGGATCAAAATCGTCAGCGGCAACTTCTCCCGCGGCGAAGTGATCCGCATCCGCAATAGCGAAGGACGCGACATCGCTCACGGCGTCAGCCGCTACAACAGCGATGCGCTGCGCCTTATCGCCGGCCAGCACTCGCAGCAAATCGATGCCATTCTGGGCTATGAATACGGCCCGGTGGCCGTCCACCGCGATGATATGATCATCCGTTAAGGAGCTGAAAATGCTGGAACAAATGGGCATTGCCGCCAAAGCGGCCTCCTGGCAGCTGGCGTTACTCTCCAGCCGGGAAAAGAATCAGGTACTGGAAAAGATCGCCGATTATCTGGAAGCGCAGACCGACGATATTCTGCGCGCCAACGCGGAAGATTTAGCCGAAGCTCGCGCCAATGGCCTGAGTGAAGCGATGCTCGATCGCCTCGCGCTGACCCCGGCGCGTCTGAGCGGCATCGCCAGCGATGTGCGCCAGGTGTGCAATCTGGCCGATCCGGTCGGCCAGGTGATCGACGGCGGGCTGCTGGACAGCGGTCTGCGTATTGAACGTCGCCGCGTCCCGCTGGGGGTGATTGGCGTGATTTATGAAGCGCGTCCTAACGTGACGGTCGACGTCGCCTCCCTGTGTCTGAAAACCGGCAACGCGGCGATCCTGCGCGGCGGGAAAGAGACCTGGCGCACCAACGCCGCCACGGTGAAGGTGATCCAGCAGGCGCTGCAGGAGTGCGGCCTGCCGGCCGCCGCGGTACAGGCTATCGAGAGCCCGGATCGCGCGCTGGTGGGCGAAATGCTGAAGATGGATAAATACATCGATATGCTGATCCCTCGCGGCGGCGCGGGCCTGCACAAGCTATGCCGTGAGCAGTCAACGATCCCGGTGATCACCGGCGGGATTGGCGTGTGCCATATTTTCGTTGATGAAACCGCCGAGATCGCCCCCGCGCTGAAGATCATCGTCAACGCCAAGACCCAGCGGCCGAGCACCTGCAATACCGTGGAAACGCTGCTGGTGCACCGCAACATCGCCGATACCTTCCTGCCGGCGTTGAGCAAGCAGATGGCCGAGAGCGGCGTCACCCTGCACGCCGCCCCTTCCGCCCTCCCCGCGCTGCAAAACGGCCCAGCGAAGGTCGAGCCGGTGAAAGCGGAGCAGTATGACGACGAGTATCTGTCGCTGGATCTGAACGTCAAAGTGGTGGCTGATATGGACGAGGCTATCGCCCATATCCGCGAACATGGCACCCAGCACTCCGACGCCATCCTGACCCGCACCCTGCGTAACGCCAACCGCTTTATCAATGAAGTGGACTCTTCCGCGGTATATGTGAACGCCTCCACGCGCTTCACCGACGGCGGCCAGTTCGGCCTCGGCGCGGAAGTGGCGGTCAGCACCCAGAAGCTGCACGCCCGCGGCCCGATGGGGCTGGAAGCGTTAACCACCTATAAGTGGATTGGTTTCGGCGACGATACCATTCGTGCGTAAATGAGAACGGGCGATGCAAAAATAGGCAGTTGATTCCACTGGCTATTGACGCATCGCCCGCTAAGTTCTAACCTTTTGCCTCGTGATTCACCCTCGTGAACACCTCTTGCAGGGCCGATATAGCTCAGTTGGTAGAGCAGCGCATTCGTAATGCGAAGGTCGTAGGTTCGACTCCTATTATCGGCACCATTTCAAACTCTTCCCAAGTCTACCGAAATCAACTTAAAGCCCGTATACTGCGGTTTCTGGCCCGTATTTTATCTCCTGTTATCAACGGGACTCAACCGGAATCAAGTTACAGTTGGGGGCATAAGTGGGGGCATTCTGTGTTCGGTCCAGGGAGATGCCCCCAATGAAGTTAAATGCGCGGCAGGTAGATGCTGCTAAACCCAAAGAGAAAGCCTACAAGCTGGCAGATGGTGCTGGTTTGTATCTTGAGGTTGTTCCCTCTGGTTCACGATACTGGCGGATGAAATATCGCTTCAATGGAAAAGAGAAGCGTATGGCTTTTGGAGTCTATCCAGCAGTGTCCCTTGCACAAGCGAGGGCACTGCGCGATGAAGCCAAGAAAAAACTGGCCGAGGGTATCGATCCATCGTTTGCCAAGAAAGAAGAAAAGCTGGTTCGGGATGTGCGGCTCCATAATACATTTCAGGCTGTGGCGCTTGAATGGCACGGAACGAAGGTGAGCCGATGGTCAGAGGGTTATGCCTCCGACATTATCGAAGCTTTCAATAAAGATATTTTTCCCTATATCGGCCAGCAGCCGGTGAATGAAATCAAACCACTGGTTCTGCTGAATGTGCTGCGTAGAATGGAAAGCCGTGGTGCGACAGAGAAGGCTAAGAAGGTTCGTCAGCGCTGCAGTGAAGTCTTTCGTTACGCCATCGTTACTGGACGCGCGGAATACAATCCTGCTGCAGATCTAACCAGTGCGATGTCAGGGCATGAATCGAAGCATTATCCCTTCCTTACCGTTGAGGAGTTACCAGACTTCTTTAAAGCTCTCTCTGGCTATACAGGCAGCCCGTTAATTGTTCTTGCCGCACGTTTGCTGATCCTTACGGGAGTTCGTACCGGCGAGCTTCGAGGTGCTTTCTGGAGTGAGTTTGATCTTGAAAAAGCGGTGTGGGAAATTCCCGCGGAGCGTATGAAGATGAAACGCCCTCACCTTGTCCTCCTCTCTACCCAAGCGCTGGAGATCGTACAGCAGCTCAAAGTGATGTCTGGGCAATATCCTCTTGTGTTTCCAGGGAGGAATGATCCCCGCAAAACGATGAGCGAAGCGAGTATTAATCAGGTGTTTAAGCGGATTGGGTATACGGGGAAGGTAACGGGGCATGGTTTCCGTCACACCATGAGCACAATCTTACATGAGGAAGGATTTAATACTGCGTGGATTGAGACCCAACTTGCGCACGTGGACAAGAACGCGATTCGTGGGACGTATAACCATGCGCAGTATATGGAGGGACGGAGAGAGATGATGCAGTGGTATAGTGATTATTTAAAACTGTTATAAATAATATGTCATTACTGATGATTTTTTTTGAAATTTTTATTTAACAAAAGAAAGTTTTTTAACATTTATATAACCCCATCTCTGTTTAATTAGTGATGGGGTTTCATGATTATGATTTTTTGTACTTACGGAGTAATTCAGCTTTTCTTGTCTCGATTTGTCGCATTATTAAGTCTTGTATTTCATTCAACCTCTCTTGAGAGGCCCCTTTCATTTTTATGTTTACAACAGTAATGCATAATTCTGGATTATGAGAGTTTTTACGTCCGTAATCGCTAAATTCATATGAGACTTTACAATCGCCCTCATATTTACCATGTGCAATTGTATAACTAGCTAATACTTTAGTTACTTTAACGTATGGGTGAATATGTTTCCATTTTATTGATATGATTTTATCAAGATCCCCTTTAACCCGATATTGCTCAATATCTTTTTCAAGGAAATTAGTTACTAATTTAGGTTGTGTAGAGTAATCTGCATCTTTATCTGGATTGAAATGAACATCATCAATTTTTTTATAGTAAAATTCATACCCAATGTGCTGTTTAGCAAGTTCGCTTAAAAATGATACACGATATTCATTTTCAAAATCGTCAAAGAGTACTTTCCCACCATGAGGGGAATCTTTGATGATTTGATCTTTAAGGAGTTTACTTTCAACTAACGACACAATTCGTTCAGATATTTCTTTTGTTTCTGGTGATGTATGATTCAATTTAACATTCATTAATAGTTGAGCACGTTCGCCATCATAATCTTTCTTAATTTCTACAGAACCTCTGAAAAATTTCTCGGTGATATACCAATCATCTAATATATCTTTACGACATAACTCGAACTCCATTATTATAGAATTATTTGATTTACCATCTAATGATGTAAAATCGTTAAAATCAGAAATTTCAATGTTAGTATATTCGTTATTTATTAAATCATCAACATCGATACATCCACTAAGTTCTTCTAAAAGTTCAGCGTCATTATCAATCTCAAAATTACGAAAATTAACTTTATCTAATTTTTCTTTTGTTTTGATGCTTTGGAGTAATTCATAGGATTCTTCAGGGCTCAAAAAAGAAGTTATTAGATTGGGTACTGTTATAGTCTTTTCTGAAGAAGAGCAGAATACCCCTCTCTCCCGCAATATATTATTAATTATTGTGGCTGTGCAGTTCATTTGTCCAACTAGATTTTTTAATTCGTCACCAGATGGAATGAAGTCAATTTTATTTCTCATTTTTGATATTCCTGAAGTTAGAATTATAAGATGAGATTTGTACATCTATGCTCTCTATGATGTCATCATCTTCATTTATTTGTGACATTTTAACTTCATCTATTATAGGATCGTCGGTGAGCGCGTTATATTGCCTGAAGTATATTTCATAGTGACTTGAAAAGTCAGAGCATAATTTTCTGGCTAAATTGAAAACAAGAATGAGGGACTCTTTACTAAAATCGAAATCGCAAAGCAAAATAAATCTTCGACCATTTTCAGATGCAACAGATATAGGGATTATTGGTGATGTGATATATTCTACTGGCATGATTTTTGTGTGTGTTTTTGAAGATGCTATATTTAATGTTGTATTATTGCAAAAAAAATCACAATCTTTATATTTTTTCTAATGAAGTTTAATGACTCAAATAAAAATTTAGCTCTTGCGTTATCAATGACATGAATTGTATTAAATTTTAATGTACTCTCTATTCTGGTATTTGCTATGGTACCTTTAATGTTATCTTTTTCTTCATTCTCATCATTGTTTAAATAAAACAATACACCAATATCCTCTTTTCGAGAACTGCCTTTAAAGTTTTTGGTAATGTTTCTTTTTAGTTGTGATTTATTGTAACATTCAATTGTGTTTGCAATATCTTTAAAATGATCTCTAAAGGTTGATTTGACACTAGTGTAAGATGATGCAGAGTATTTAGCAGAAACAACAACACTAACTAATGTCTGTTTTTGAAGTAGAGAATCATATACGTATAAAGCATCGACACCATGTGTTATTTTTTCATGTGTTGAAACACAGCAATCTACTTTTTTATTATTGCACATGTTTCGCCAACCAAATAGAGTTAGAAAATCATTGACAATATCTTCGCCTACTTCACCAACGTATTTTGAAAATTCACCCATAATCGTCATCACAAAGTTTGAAATAACAATATATTACAGTAATTATTCAATGAGCGCTATGCACAATTTTCGTGATCTATATCACAATTGTTGTTTTTTATTCTATGTGATGAGGCACTTACTGACTTGAGCGGCTTATGCGTTAACCTTTTTAAGACTTGGAAAATCACAACAAGTGTATCGAAAATAGAGATTTAAAGATTAACGTTGATGGAATTTTTGATTTTTTATTAATTCAATTAATTTTTCTTCTTAAATGGTTATGTTGAAGTTATATTCTCAATTTTTTATTGGTAACGAGAAAGTACCTAAGTAAATGTAATAAAATTCGTAGTGTCTACGTGAATTTATAAAGGTAAAGATTTTGATCTATCTTTAGTAAGGATCAATTTATTGATTTTCCGAAACATCATGGTGACCTTGGCCCAAATCAGTGCAGTGCTAAATCAGAGATCTTCGTCTTTCCGGATACTTAGGATGAATTCAGCCGGAGTCATGTCATTTAATGATGAATGCGTTCTCTCATGATTATATTCCCTGCGCCAGTTGTCGAGTTTGTCCTGTGCATCTTCCAGCGAGAGAAACCAGTGATGTTCAGGCATTCATCCCGCAGACTGCCGTTAAATGATTCAATAAATGGGTTATCCGTTGGTTTTCTGGGGCGGGAGAAGTCAATTGTGACCCCGTGCACATACGACCATTTATCCAGACTTTTCGAGATAAACTCGCTGCCGTTATCTGTCTGAATACGTACCGGCAGGCGCTTGCCCAGCACCCGCAACCTTTCCATCACACCGACCACATCCTCACCTTTCAGCGACTTTCCGGCATGGATCGCCAGACACTCCCGACTAAAATTATCCACTACAGTCAGCGCCCGGAAACGTCGTCCGTTAAACAGGTTATCCGACACGAAAGCCATACTCCAGCACTGATCGACACCGGTCAGGACCGGACGTTGCTGACAATGTGCTGCACTGACATGCCTGCGGGGGCGCTTTTTGCGCAGGTTGAGGCCTTCCAGACAGTAAATCCGGTATGTTTTCTTGTGGTTAACAGGCCAGCCTTCCCGCCGCAGCTGAATATGAATACGCGGGCAACCGTAGCGGATCCGGGTTTCCGCTATTTCCCGGATACACAGGGTTATCGCCCGATCATCCCGCCAGCTCTGCCAGTGGTAAACGGTTCTGCTCTGCATCAGCAGTCCGCATCCCCGTCGGACACTGTACGGTAAGCCTCCCGCAGAAAATGCACCGCCTGACGCTTCTGAGCCGGCCTCAGAACTTTTGTTTCAGTACCTCCTGCAGCATCTCCTTGTTCAGACTCAGGTCAGCCACCAGTTTCTTCAGCCGCTGATTTTCATCCTCCAGTTGCCGCAGACGCCGCAGTTCGGTCACGCCCAGACCGGCGAATTTCTTCTTCCAGTTATAAAAAGTGGCCTCAGAAATGCCCATCTTTCGGCAGACTTCCCCGACGCGGGTGCCGGTTTCGGCCTGTTTCAGCGCAAATGCTATCTGTTCTTCGGTATAGCGGGTCTTTTCATGGCGATGTGCCTCTCCGTGAGATGGAAGAAAGACCGGAGGCTTCAGTTTAGCCTGGCACTGTTTTCAGGGAGGAGATCAATTGGCAAATGGGCTTACACTAAGCTTCTGAACTTAGTTAACTTTCAATTTTCAATGCTAATGATGAATTATATTCAATGGAGCTTCTGAAATATCTAAACGTTATTGCATATATACTCATGTATAGTTAAATCCATCTCAACATTATTCCCTCATGCGCATCAAAAATAAACCATCTGTATGTTCACATGACGCATGTCGTCATAGGTTTAGACAGTTTGCTCTGATTTCGATGCCCAGAACAACAGGAGATGTTTGCCTAATGCTGTCTCAGACAAAAAGTATGGATCAAGAAAAAACAGTACCAAGCTCTGGTTTGTTACTGGCAATGCTAGCACTGGGCAGTGGAGGATTATGTATAGGAACTGGTGAATTTGCACCCATGAGTCTTTTACCCGATCTGGCAGCAGGAACCTCTGTATCTGTACCCGCAGCAGGTGCGTACATAAGCTCCTATGCAGCTGGTGTCGTGATTGGAGCACCTGCACTTGCTGTCCTTGCTGCCAGGTGGCCTCGTAAAGTGCTTTTGATGACATTACTGGTGATTGCTGTCATAGGGTATGCGTTAAGTGCCCTGTCATGGAACTATTCATCCCTTATGGTTGCTCGTTTTATTTCTGGTCTCCCACATGGGGCATGGTATGGCGTTGCAGCATTGGTCGCTGCATCAATGGTCCCGGAAAACCAAAAAGCGAGGTATATCGGCTATGTCATGCTTGGATTAGGTATAGCTAATGTTGCCGGAGTTCCCCTGGTGACTTGGGCTGGGCAAGAACTGGGATGGCGCATGTCCTTTACATTCGTTTGTCTTGGTATTGTTCTGACTGGATTAATGGTCTCACTATTTGTTCCTGGGATTGCGCCAGATAAAAATGCCACCCCTCTTAAGGAACTCAGTGCATTACGAAGTCCCCAGGTACTGATGGCCTTTGGTGTTGCGTCAGTGGGATTCGCCGGGATGTTTGCCGTTTATAGCTTTATAACGCCAGCATTGACTCAAGTTAGCGGTTTCTCTCTTAATCACGTTCCCTGGATACTTGTGCTTTGGGGGATGGGGATGGTTACCGGGAATATTGTGGGAGGAAGATTAGCTGATAAAGCACTGATTCCTGCAATTTATGGAATGATCGTTTGGAATATAATATTTTTAGGACTATTTGCGTTACTTGCACAGTGGAAAGGTTCAGTTTTATTTACCATATTCATGCTCGGAAATGGCTTTGCCCTGGTACCTGCGCTTCAGGCGCATATGATGAATATCGCCGGAGATGCGCAAACCCTGGCCTCATCATTGACGCATAGTGCGTTCAATATTTCAAATGCGCTTGGGGCATCTTTTGGAGGGCTTGCTATTGCCTATGGTGGCTCATGGGTGTCAACTGGTTGGGTTGGAGTTTGCTTTTCTTTTATCGGTTTAATTTTAATGTATTTATCAGTACGAATGACGAGAAAAACAACATAATAATTATTGTTGTAGTTTTTTGTTAACATTACAGTGTGAATCTATATTGATGCTTAACTTCGTTCTATTTTTAAGTAGACTGGGAATCGTTAATGACGTTAAACGGGGCGTTGAATAAAAATCAACAAACTATTTAATGCTTATCCTATCGATGTGAAAATAGTATTTGATTCGTACTTGTGTTTATTTTTTTTGACGTTCGTCACATTCAACAGGCAGTGAAAACCGTAAAGTTGCTGTCAAAGACAATCAGACTAGATGGGTGTTACGACACATAATCGTCGGCATGACCAGGTTTGTTTTTCACGTATACGTGCAAAAACGATCTGGTCTTTTTTATGTCTGCATTATACAGATTCTATATGCGAGGTGATAAATGCAGGTAGCCAAAATACTTAATAATAATCAGGTAATTTGCCTGGATGATAATGGAAAAGAATGTATCGCTGTTGGCAAAGGTCTTGGCTTCGGTGTATCTGTTGGCGATAATATCGTGACGGATAAGATTGAAAAATGCTTTTCTATTATTGATGAAGAGACTCAGACTAAATTTAGAAGATTAGTTACTGAGATACCGTTAGAGCATATCTCGCTTGCCGACGAAATCATTAGCTATGTTAAATGCTCACTTGGTAAGTCGGTTAGCGACAACATCTATGTATCATTAACTGACCATCTCAGTTTTGCTATTGAACGCTGTAAGAAAGGGCACATTCTGAGTAATCCACTACTATGGGAGACTAAGCGATTTTATTATCATGAGTATAAACTTGGTATGATTGCGCTCGATATGGTTTTTCATAAGACGGGGATTCGATTACCTGAGGACGAGGCGGCATTTATTGCACTCCACATAGTCAATGCTGAAGCTGGGGGGACGTTCGACGAAACTGTTAAGGTTACTCACTTGATACAGGATGTTCTGAACATAATAAAATATCATTTTAATATTATTTTTGATGATCAGGGACTTGATTATAATCGTTTTCTTACACATCTTAGATTTTTCATGCAGCGTCTTAAAGAAAATAAGACCTATGCCAGTAAAGATAGTGCTTTTTATCAAGTTCTACGTAGTGAATATCCGAATGAATATCATTGCGCAGAAAAAATAAAGAGCTATATCTTTAATGGTTATCAGCATGAAATGACTGAAGAAGAAACAATGTATCTTGTTGTGCATATTAATAGACTTATTAAATCTGATAGCTAAGCAATAAACTTATTTTATCCTGTCCGGATCCTGAATAGATCTGAACTTACCCTATCTTATTACAAGGGAGTTGGCATATGAATTATAATGAAATAGCCGAGAAAATTATTCATGAGGTTGGTGGTGCCAAAAATATTGATAACGTATATAACTGCATGACCCGTCTGCGGTTTGAACTTAAAAATGAAAGTCTGGCTAATGATGAAAAAATAAAATCAATATCAGGTGTGACAGGGATTGTCCGTCAGGGGGGGCAGTATCAATTAATCATTAGTAAAGAGGTTGTCAATTTTTTTAACGCCATTCAAAAAATTATTGGGCCTGTTTCAGAACATTCGTCAGGCGTAAAAAAAGAGCAAAAAGGAAATATTGTTAAACGAGTCATTACTGGTGCTATAGAAATTATTGCTTCGTCAATGACACCAGTAATCCCCGCACTTATTGGCGCGGGGATTATCCAGATGATTGTTATCATCATGAGTTTCTTCCTCGGGCAAGACAACTCAACATTACGCTTTCTATCAATTATTAGTCATTCTGCTTTTTACTTCATGCCTATTTTTATTGCTTATGCAATAGCCAGAAGATTTAATGCCAACCCGGTACTCGCAGCCGTTGTGACGGCAGTACTGTTAAACCCTCAGTTTATTGAGGTGATGAACGAAGCCAAAACGACTGACGTGACGTTCCTGGGTATTCCTGTGATGTCAGCGCAGTACGCTTCAACCATCATACCCGCTATCCTGATTGCCTGGATCGTTGCCTGTACCGGAAAAATTGTTGATCGCTTTACTCCCTCGATGACAAAAACATTTCTGAACCCAGCGCTTATTATCCTGATTTCTGCCCCTATTGCCTTTACCATAATTGGACCTGTAGGAACTTTTTTAGCGACCAGCTTAGCCTCAGGCGTAGAACTTATGCAGTCGCACTTGAACCTTCTGACGATGGTGTTGCTCGCTGCATTCATGCCTTTTATCGTGATGACTGGCCTGCACTGGGCATTTACACCCATTGTTCTTGGCTCTCTTGCATCAGGCCAGGGTGACGGACTTATCCTGCCAATCATGCTGGTTATAAATATGGCTCAGGGTGCTGCGAGTATTGCTGTAGGGATCAAAAGCCGTAATTCTAAACTTAAACAGACATCTCTGGCGGCAGGTTTTACCTGTATATTTTCAGGTCTTACCGAACCGTGCATGTATGGGGTCAATTTGCCGTTGAAAAAACCGATGATTGCGGCATGCATTGCATCAGGTATCACTGGCTTGTTCATTTGTCTGGTAAAGTTAAAATCCTTTGCATTCGGTATTTCCTCTCTGGTTGCATTACCTATGTTTATCAATCCGGAAAACCACAGCAATATTATCTTCGCTTGTTCAGCCGCTCTTATGGTGATTTTCTTGACCATGGCTTTAACCTTCATCCTTGGCTTTGACGACCCTGCTGATGAAAAAAACATTGAGCTAAGTGACTTGAAAGGAAAAAACAATGAAAATTCGCAAAGCATCGTTTCAACTTTCAAGACAATCGATGGACAGATTTTAAATTCACCAGTAACGGGTAAGATAGTACCGCTGTCTAAGGTAAATGATTTAACGTTTTCTACAGAAGCCTTGGGTAAAGGTGTTGGTATCATTGCTGATGAAGGCCGCGTATATGCCCCTTTCAATGGCACTGTACTGTCAATATTCCCGACGAAACATGCTATAGGTCTGGCTTCTGAAACTGGCATTGAATTACTGATTCATATTGGTATTGATACCGTAAAACTTAACGGCAACGGATTTACCTCATTTGTAAATAATGGCGATACGGTAAAAGAAGGTGACCTGTTGATCGAGTTCGATATTGAGATGATTCAGTCACTTGGCTATGACATAACAACGATTGTGGTTATTGCAAACTCAGAGAATTATCAGAAAGTAGACACTTATTCAGAGCAAATTGCTCATGTAAGACAACCTCTTTTATCACTGGCTTAATGGGAGAATATGTAATGGTTTTTAATAGTGATTTTCTTTGGGGCGGTGCGATTTCAGCCAACCAGTGTGAAGGTGCATACAATGTTGATGGTAAAGGGCTGAGTATTCAAGATCTCATGCCCAAGGGTATTATGGGGCCAATGACAGAAACACCAACCCCAGATAATTTAAAGCTTGAAGGGATCGATTTCTATCATCGCTATAAGGATGATATTAAACTTCTGGCTGAAATGGGATTCAAGGTTTTTCGTATTTCAATTGCCTGGTCACGTATTTATCCCAATGGCGACGATGAGATCGCGAATGAGCAAGGGTTAGCGTTTTACGACAGTGTATTTGATGAATGCTTGAAATATGGGATCCAGCCTTTAGTCACAATTTCTCATTATGAAACACCTTATAATTTGGCGAAAAAATATAATGGTTGGGCATCTAGAAACTTGGTCGAATTGTATTTAACATACGCAACCACGTTATTTAATCGCTATAAAGATAAAGTTAAATATTGGTTGACATTTAACGAGATCAACTCTGTTCTTCATCATCCACTGATGAGCGGCGGAATTATGACTCCCATGTCTGAACTGAGTAAGCAAGATCTCTATCAGGCAGTACATCACGAACTGATCGCCAGTGCACTGGCTACCAAGGCAGGTAAGGCTATTATTCCAGATGCTCAATTTGGCTGCATGATTCTCAGCATGCCTGTGTATCCGCTTTCCCCTAAACCTGAAGATGTGATTGCAGTGATGGAAGCGGAACATATGAATGATTTCTTTGGCGATGTCCATGTAAGAGGAAAATACCCAAACTACATGAAACGCTACTTCCGTGAAAATGATATAAATATCAAATTCATGCCTGGTGACGAAGAGGCATTACTGAATACCGTTGATTTTGTTTCATTTAGCTATTATGTCAGCGTCTGTGAGACAGCCGATAAATCTATCTCTGCTGGAGAGGGGAATTTGCTTGGTGGTGTACCCAATCCTTATCTGAAAGCTAGTGAATGGGGATGGCAGATTGATCCGCGAGGGTTGCGTATCGTTTTGAATCATTTTTATGATCGTTACCAGAAACCATTATTTGTTGTTGAGAATGGTCTTGGGGCCGTAGACCGGTTAGTACAGACTAAGGATGGCAGTTTTACTGTTGACGATGACTATCGCATTAGTTACATGAATGACCATCTTGTTCAGATTGGTGAAGCTATCAAAGATGGTGTGCCAGTTATGGGTTACACCTGCTGGGGCTGTATTGATCTGGTAAGTGCAGCAACAGCGCAACTGAGTAAACGTTATGGCCTGATTTATGTTGATCGTAACAACGATGGCTCAGGTTCATTTGCACGTTATAAAAAGAAATCTTTCTACTGGTATAAAGACGTCATTAGCACTAACGGTGCCTCATTGAACGATGAAAATATTACTACAAAGATAACATATTGAGTGAGGAGCTAAAGATGAAAATAGGCATTCTGGGTACTGGTATGATCGTAAAAGATCTGCTTACCGTTATTGACCAATTGTGCTTTGATTATATTTCTGTGCTGGGAACAGAGCAAACAAGAAACGAAACGTTAGAATTAAAAGACCGTTATGGGCTTGATGAAGTCTTTTTTGATTATGACGCCATGCTTGCAAGTAATGTAGATGTCATCTATGTTGCCCTACCTAATCATCTTCATTTCTCATTTGCTCAGAAAGCTTTGAATGCTGGGAAGCATGTTATTATTGAGAAACCGATAGTCTTGTCTATAGCAGAATTACTGGCATTAAAAAATATTGCTGAAGCGCAGAAATGTTTCATTCTTGAGGCAATGAATATTCATTATCTCTATCCAGTACAGTTAATCAGAAAAAACCTGAAACAACTCGGCGAGCTAAAATTAGTTTCTCTTAATTACAGCCAATATTCATCGAGATATAACGACTTCAGGCAGGGTATAATTCACCCCGCGTTTGACCCTTCACGAGGTGGCGGCGCGATGCTGGATATTAATGTTTACAACTTGCATCTGGTTGTGGGGATGTTCGGGCGTCCTGATTCTTATCATTATATGCCAAACATTATGAACAATGTTGATACCAGCGGCATACTCGTGTTGAATTATCCAACATTCAAAGCCGTATGTATTGGTGCCAAAGATTGCCAGGCACCTGCGGTATCGACGATTCAGGGCGACAAGGGATGTATTATTCTGGAATCACCAGTGAATACCCTGACAGGTTATAAAATCAGATTTAACGACGGATCGTTTGTTGAATCTGAACAGTGGAACGGGCACCGCCTTATTCCTGAATTTAAAGAATTTATTCGGATCATTGAATCCGATGATTTTCAAAAAGCCGCTAAAATGTTAGAAAATAGCATTATTGCAACTGAAATACTTGAGACAGTAAGTAAACAGGTTACAAAGGAGAATACGCATGTCCAGTAAACTCACCATTGGTTATATCGGTAATGGAAAAAGCACCAATCGCTATCACCTGCCTTTTTCACTTAAATTAAAAGATCTGATTAGCGTTAAGCGTATTTTCTCTCCTGTTGAAAATACTGGTTGGCCCAAAATAGACGGTATCAGCTATACTACAAATATCGATGATCTGCTGAACGATGATGAAATTCAGGCGGTAATTATAACAACGCCTCCTGAATTCCATTATGAGCTGGCGAAACAGGCTATCAATAAAGGTAAAAACTGTGTTGTCGAAAAGCCTTTTACTGAAACCTCTGAGCAGGCTGTCGAACTTTTCCGTCTTGCTAAAGAGAAAGGCGTAATGGTTCAGTGCTATCAGAACCGCCGTTTTGACAGCGATTTCTTGACGGTTCAGGAGGTCATTCGTAGCGGAAAATTGGGTGATTTAATCGAACTGGAAATGCATTATGATTATTTTCGCCCTGAAGTGCCTGAAGCATCCACCACGTTTAGTCGAGCTCATTCCTATCTTTACGGACATGCCTGTCATACGCTGGATCAGGTCATATCACTCTTCGGAAAACCTGACAATGTCCATTTTGATGTCAGACAGCTTCTTGGCCCCGGTCGAATGAATGATTATTTTGATATCGACTTGATGTACAAGAGGCTTAAGGAAGGTGCGAATAAGCAGGTCATTTCTTCCCAAGCTGACTCGCTGATTAAAATTTCGCGGATCTGGGCCGATTTTTTTCCCGCAAACACATCGAATCAGCCTATTTAGGCTATTTTTTTCCACCATTTCTGGCGTTATTTCCGGTTTTTACTGAGATCTCTCCCACTGACGTATCATTTGGTCCACCCGAAACAGGTTGGCCAGGGTGAATAACATCGCCAGT